>JBBARG010000005.1:0-249235 GCA_040399905.1 Burkholderiaceae bacterium | reverse complement strand
CGGGGTGAGAGGATTCGAACCTCCGGTCTCTACGTCCCGAACGTAGCGCTTTACCGGACTAAGCTACACCCCGCCGTACTCGCGGAATGTATCGACTCTGGGCATTGACTATTGCCACCCGCCGTTGCCAACCGCGAATGCATAAAATAGTATCAAAACCACAGCAGGGTGGGTAGCTTCCTTCTTAATGATTGCGGTCGACAGCAAACGCCGCTAACTGCATCAGGGCGTCTTTGTATTGCCCCGCTGGCAGAGCCTGCAGTGATTCAACCGCACGTTGACTGGCCTGCTCCGCTTTCAGACGCGTGTATTCGAGTGCGCCTGAACTGGTTATGGCCTGCAGAATATCGTCGAAATGCTCTTCATCGCCATGCTCAATGCAATTGCGCACGAGCTCGCGTTCTTGTGTCGTTCCATGCTGCAGTAAGTAAATCAGCGGCAGCGTCGGCTTGCCTTCGCGCAGGTCATCGCCGACATTTTTGCCAATGTCGGCAGCATTACCTGAATAGTCGAGCGCATCGTCGATCAATTGAAACGCGGTACCTAGCGAACGGCCATATTCAGCTGCTGCTGCAATGCCTTCTTCAGAAGCGTCGGCAATCAGACTGCCCAATTCAGTGGCCGCCTCAAACAGTTTCGCCGTCTTGGAACGGATCACTTGCAGATAGCGTTCTTCAGTCACGTCCGGGTCATGCATATTCATCAGCTGCAGCACTTCGCCTTCTGCGATCACATTGGTCGCATCGGCCAGAATCTGCATCACGCGCATGTTGTTTACCGAGACCATCATCTGGAAGGCGCGCGAATAGACAAAGTCACCGACGAGTACCGAGGCTGCATTGCCAAACAGCGCGTTGGCGGTTTGACGGCCGCGACGCAGCGACGATTCGTCGACCACGTCGTCATGCAGCAGGGTCGCGGTATGAATGAATTCAACTACCGCGGCCAGTTTGTGATGCTCGCTGCCCCGATAGCCCCAGGCATTGGCCATCAGTATCACCAGCGTTGGCCGTATGCGTTTGCCGCCGGCGCTGATGATGTAGTCGGCAATCTGGCTGACTAGCGGTACATCTGAGTGCAATTGGTCGCGGATAGCGGCATCGACTGCCGACATATCGGCGGCAATGATGTCGGCCAGAGTGGCGGCGGGGGCGGCAGAATGGAGTGCAGGCACGGTGAAATCCGTTTAAATCAGTGAGTGGCGCGATTATACGATGGGCAACACCGACGTGGCGGCAAGCGCAAACCCGTTCGGCTCGCTTTAAGGGTTTTGACCTTGGCGCTAAGTCTATGTATAATTGGAGGTTTTCCCGAATTGGTCTGCAGCAATACGGCTGGCGCGGCTAGAAAAAAATTTGTCCTAAATATCAACAGACGAGGTTCCCATGTACGCGGTCATAAAAACCGGTGGCAAGCAGTATAAAGTTGTCGCTGGTGAAAAATTTAAAGTAGAACAGATACCGGCAGACATTGGCTCCGAAATCACGTTGGATCAGGTACTCGCAGTAGGTGAGGGTGAAACCATTAAATTTGGTGCGCCGCTGGTTCAAGGTGCTACGGTGCTGGCTACGGTTGTGTCGCAAGGTCGACACGATAAGGTGAAAATTTTCAAGATGCGTCGTCGTAAGCATTATCAAAAACGTCAAGGCCATCGTCAAAATTACACCGAATTGCAAATCGTCTCGATCAACGGTTAATCCGCTGATTTAGTCCTTCAGGAAATCAGGAGCTTCAAATGGCACATAAAAAAGGCGGCGGCACTACGCGCAACGGCCGTGACTCAGAGTCGAAACGACTTGGCGTCAAAGTTTACGGCGGTCAGGTCATCAATGCTGGCGGCATCATCATTCGCCAGCGTGGTACCAAAACACATCCTGGCGAAAACGTCGGCATGGGCAAGGATCACACCCTGTTTGCACTGATCAACGGCAAAGTTCAGTTCGCGATCAAGGGCGCTGCAAAGCGTCAGTTTGTGACGGTCGTTCCAGCGTAAAGCTTGTCGACCTCCTGCAAAAAGGCTCTGCCGCAGGTAGGGCCTTTTTACTTTTTGGCGGTATTTTTTGGTGGCATATCATGAAGTTCATAGACGAAGCAAAGATTGAAGTCATTGCCGGCGATGGTGGCAACGGCGTTGCGTCGTTTTGCCGCGAAAAATTCCGCCCGTTCGGCGGGCCGGACGGTGGTGACGGCGGCAAGGGCGGCAGCATTTTTGCCATTGCCGACCGCAATATTAATACCTTGGTGGATTATCGTTTCGCCAAGATGCATCGTGGCAAGCACGGTGAAAACGGCCGTGGCGCCGATTGCTACGGCAAGGGCGCAGACGACGTCTATCTGCGCATGCCGGTCGGCACCCTGGTGTTTGACCAGAATGACGGCGCCATCATTGCCGACCTGACCGAGCATGATCAGGTCGCGCTGCTGGCCAAAGGTGGCGAAGGCGGCTGGGGCAATATCCATTTCAAATCATCGACCAATCGCGCGCCGCGCCAGAAGTCGGATGGTAAAGAAGGCGAACGGCGTGATCTGCGCCTGGAGCTTAAAGTGCTGGCCGACGTTGGCCTGCTCGGCATGCCGAATGCGGGCAAATCGACTTTTATCGCTGCCGTATCGAATGCGCGCCCGAAGATTGCCGACTATCCGTTCACGACCCTGCATCCGAATCTGGGTGTGGTGCGCGTCAGCCACGAAAAGAGTTTCGTCATTGCCGACATTCCGGGCCTGATCGAAGGTGCGGCCGATGGCGCTGGTCTGGGCGTGCAGTTCCTGCGGCATTTGCAACGCACACGCCTGCTGCTGCACATCATTGACTTTGCGCCTTTCGATGGCGTTGATCCGGTCAAAGAAGCTAAGGCCATTGTCAAGGAATTGAAAAAATACGACGAGTCACTGCACGAAAAACCGCGCTGGCTGGTGCTGAACAAGCTCGACATGGTGCCGGCTGACGAGCGTGACAAGCGCGTTAAGGAATTCGTCAAGCGCTTCGGCTGGAAAGGGCCAGTGCACATGATTTCCGGTCTGACCCGCGAAGGTTGCGAAGACCTGATCAAGGAAATTTACGAATACCTGTACAACCACCGTCAACAAGAGCAGCGTGACTTGTCCACGATGCAGGAAGACGCACGTGCGATCACCTCGATTGACATGGATGACCCGCGCTTCAAGGCGCTGGACTAATTAATTCAAGCACCCAATGCAATCCGTCATTCAGCAAGCGCAGCGTCTGATCGTCAAGGTTGGCTCTTCACTCGTCACCAATGACGGTAAAGGGCTGGACCATGCAGCGATTGCAAACTGGGCTGCACAAATTGCGCAGCTGCGTGCCATGGGCAAGCAAGTCGTGCTGGTCAGCTCGGGCGCGATTGCCGAAGGCATGCAAAGGCTGGGATTCGAGAAGCGTCCGGCCGGCGTGCATGAACTGCAAGCCTGCGCCGCCGTTGGTCAGATGGGGCTGGCGCAAATTTATGAAACCAGCTTCAGCGCGCATACGCTGCGTACCGCGCAGGTTTTACTCACGCATGCCGATCTGGCTGACCGCGAACGTTATCTGAACGCGCGCTCTACGCTCTTTACGCTGCTCGACTTTGGCGTCATCCCCATCATCAACGAAAACGACACGGTCGTTACCGACGAGATCAAGTTCGGCGATAACGATACGCTGGGTGCCTTGGTCGCGAACCTGATTGACGCCGACGCGCTGATCATCCTGACCGACCAGCGCGGCCTGTATACCGCAGACCCGCGTAAAAATCCGGACGCACAGTTTGTGCATGAAGCCAAGGCGGGCGACCCGGCATTGGAAGCGATGGCAGGCGGCGCCGGCTCCGGCATAGGCAGCGGCGGCATGTTGACCAAGATACTCGCAGCGCGGCGTGCTGCGACTTCAGGCGCGCACACCGTCATTGCGTGGGGCAGGGAAGAACAGGCGCTCGTGCGGCTTGCCAGCGGCGAGGCAATCGGCACCCAACTGACCGCGCAAACAGCGCACCTGACTGCGCGCAAACAATGGATGGCTGACCATCTGAAAACCGCCGGCAAGGTGGTGCTAGATAGCGGCGCAGTGCAAAAACTCACAGCAGAGGGTAAGTCTTTATTGCCGATCGGCGTGATGGATGTCGCTGGTGAATTTGGTCGCGGTGATGTCATCACCTGCGTGGACCAGAACGGGCAGGCAATTGCGCGCGGTATCTCGAACTACGCCAGCACCGAAGTGCGTCGCATCATGCGCAAGCCTTCGGGCGAAATTGCTACTATTCTCGGCTATGTGGAAGAGGTGGAATTGATCCACCGGGATAATCTGGTTTTGATTTGATCTGAAAGCTGCCTACAAAAGCCGCTTACTTAAGCGGCTTTTTTCTGCGCAGACGTTCAACAATCGTCTCGGCTTTACCGGCAATGCTGCCACCTTCACAAAAATATTCCAGCGCGAGCGTCGCATGCTGGCGGTTTGCACCGCTTTCACGAATCACATCCCAACTGTCGTGCTTCGAACGCGACCAACTGCCATCTGGCTGCCCGAACGCATAGAGTTTTTTCTCGGCCGACTGGCAGCGTATGCCTTCATAGCTGATGTTGGTAGCGCCCGTGCGGCTGGCAGCGACCAGTGTGTAGCGCACCACGCCGTCCTTGTCGATCGACACAGACTTCGCATCAATGGAAAAATCAATGGTCGCGGTTGGGCTGACATAAAAAGATAATAAATTTTCTTTCTTTGGAGCGGCTGGCAAGTTGACAGTGCTTTCTTGCCAGACCGGCTTTTCGCCATCGAGTGCATCTTGTTCCGCAATCGTGGTTGCTGCACTGGCTAGCGTAGGTAACGCCATTAAGATTGCCAGCAGCAGGCTAAGGCGCTTAGTCGTATTCATTTCGGATTCATTTGGTTTCTGGTTCGATCAGGGTAGCTGCCGCATTCAGCGGCGCTACTGGATGTGAATCACCCTCACGCGGGCGATGCGCTGCGCCATAGCCACCAGGTTGGGGGCGCGACAAAAAGCGCGACAGTTCCTGCAGCGCCTTCAGGTAGACGTCACGTTTGAATTCAATCACGACATCGAGCGGCACCCAATACTCGTGCCAGCGCCATGCATCGAATTCGGGGTGCTCGGACATGCGCAGATTGACATCGCAGTCGCGTCCCACCATGCGCAGCAAGAACCAGATCTGTTTCTGTCCACGGTAATGGCCACGGATTTCGCGCTTGATGAAATGGTCAGGCACCTCATAGCGCAGCCAGTCGCGCGTGCGACCGATGATCTTCACATGCTCGGGGCGCAGGCCGACTTCTTCCTCAAGCTCACGAAACATAGCCTGCTCAGGCGTTTCGCCATACTTGATTCCGCCCTGCGGAAACTGCCACGAATGTTCACGCACCCTCTTGCCCCACCAGACTTCATTCTGGCCGTTCAAGAGGATGATGCCGACGTTCGGGCGAAAGCCTTCGCGATCCAGCATAGCCCACCTCAGATTTTCTGCGGCCAGCTGCACCCTGATAAGCACGATAATCCCGATTAAATGCGAGGCCGGCGGCGCCGGCAGGCAGTATCAGCAAAGTGTCATGCAATCAGCGGGCGCAGAGGCCAGCGAATACTTTAAAATTGAGTTGATTATAACCCTCTCTTTTTAAAAGATTTCATCGCCATGCGCGCCTCCCGTTTTTTTATTTCAACTTTAAAAGAAGCTCCCTCCGACGCCGAGATCGTCAGCCACAAACTAATGCTCCGCGCCGGCATGATTAAACGCCTTGGATCGGGTATTTATACCTATATGCCAATGGGGCTGCGCGTCATCCGCAAGGTCGAAGGCATCGTGCGTGAAGAGATGAACCGCGCCGGCGCTGTCGAATTGCTAATGCCGCTGGTGCAGCCGGCCGAGCTGTGGCAAGAGACCGGCCGCTGGGACAAGATGGGACCGGAGCTGATGCGCGTGAAAGATCGCCATGGTCGCGACTTCGCCATTCAGCCGACGTCGGAAGAAGTCATTACCGACGTGGCGCGCAGCGAAATCAAATCCTATCGCCAGCTGCCTATCAATTTTTATCATATCCAGACCAAGTTCCGAGACGAGCGGCGCCCACGTTTTGGCCTTATGCGCGGCCGTGAATTCACGATGAAGGATGCGTACTCGTTCGACCGCAACGTCGAAGGCATGCGCCATTCTTACCAGCAGATGGTCGATGCCTATGGCCGCATCTTTACGCGCTTTGGCCTGAACTTCCGCGCTGTCGCCGCAGATAACGGTGCCATCGGTGGTTCGGGCTCGCAAGAATTCCACGTGATAGCCGACACCGGCGAAGACGCACTGGTCTATTGCCCAAGTTCCGATTACGCGGCCAATATCGAAGCGGCCGAAGCCATGGCGCCGGCTACTGCCCGCGCGCAGCCCGCACAGGCGGTGACTAAAACAGCCACGCCGGGGAAAGTGCGCTGCGAAGACGTCGCTGCATTGTTAGATCTGCCGCTGACGCAGACCGTCAAATCCATCGTACTGACCGTCGAAAAAGAAGAAGGCCAGCATGAGATATGGTTGCTGCTGCTGCGCGGCGACCATGAACTCAATGAAGTCAAAGCCGGCAAAGTAGAAGGCCTCGGCGCTTTCCGTTTTGCCAGCGAAGCCGAGATCGTCGAACACTTCGGCACCAAGCCCGGTTATATCGGACCGATCGCGACCGCCAAGCCGGTGCGCATCGTGGCCGACAGAACAGTGGCTGCGATGAGTGACTTTGTCTGCGGCGCCAACGAAGAAGGCTTCCACTACACCGGCGCCAACTGGGGCCGCGACATCCCCGAGCCACTGGTGGCCGACATCCGTAACGTCGTCGCCGGCGATGCATCGCCCGATGGCAAAGGCGTGCTTGAAATCCAGCGTGGCATTGAAGTCGGCCATGTCTTCCAGCTTGGCACCCGCTATTCGGAAGACATGAAAGCGACCTATCTTGACGAAGGCGGCAAGCCGCAGCTGATGCAAATGGGTTGCTACGGCATTGGCGTGACCCGCATCCTGGGCGCGGCGATTGAACAGAACTTCGATGCCAAAGGCATCATCTGGCCAGCCAGCATTGCGCCGTTTGAAGTCGTGCTGTGCCCTATGGGCTACGAGCGCAGCGAAGCGGTGAAAGCCGAGACGGACAAGCTCTATGCCGATTTGACTGCAGCGGGTGTCGATGTTGTGCTCGACGACCGTGGCGAGCGTCCTGGTGCGATGTTTGCAGACTGGGAGCTGATCGGCGTGCCGCATCGTGTCGTGGTCGGCGACCGTGGTTTGAAAGAAGGCGCGCTTGAATATCAGGGCCGTCGTGATGAAGCTGCCACGCCAGTACCACTGGCCGAAATGGTCGCCTTCATCAAGAGCAGACTGGCCGCCTGATAGCGATGACAGCAGCCAGCGCCTCAATCAGTGTTAGCGCATTGCGTTGTATGCGCGGGCTGATTGCTGTGCTGTGTTGCTGGGCCATGCAGGCCAGTGCGGGCAATCAGCAGGAAGAAGCGTTGGCTGATTCAGTTCGGCTCGCGCTGTCGCGCGCGATCACGGACCCACGACCACCTTCACTCAGCTTTACTGCCGCTGCCGATGAACAACGCTGGCAGCAGTGGTTCGACGTCATGTCACGCCGGCTGCACAGCCGTATGCCTGACAGCATGCTGCGCCGCGAATTTCTGCAGACCGTCTGGTATGAGGCGCGTCGTGCAGGATTAGAGCCTTCGCTGGTGCTGGGCTTGATTCAAGTGGAATCCGGATTTCGTAAATATGCGCTGTCGCATGTCGGTGCACGCGGCTATATGCAAGTCATGCCATTCTGGACGCGCGTCATTGGTGACGGCAAGCCATCACGCCTTTTTCATATGCAAACCAATCTGCGTTATGGTTGTGCGATCCTGCGCATGTACATCGACATGGAGCGCGGTAATCTCTATCTGGCATTAGGTCGTTACAATGGCAGTCGCGGCCGCCCCGAATATCCGAATGCGGTGCGCGCATCCTGGCAGCGCTGGGAATATCAACCCGCTTTAAATAATGAATAAGGACACCGTATGAAGAAGCTATCCAGCCTGCTGTGCGCGGCATTGTTTGCACTGTCCTTGCCGAGCATCGTGCTTGCCAATCCTACCGAGACGACACCGGCTGCGAATCAGACTGATACAGATTTTGTCGTGGGAAAGAACGCCATCAACAGCAGCGGCTGGGAGACAGCAGTTGAGTCCTTCCGCAAGGCGTTGAAGTCTGATCCTGACAATGCCGATATCCATAACTATCTGGGTTACGCGTATCGTCATTTGGGTTTCATGGAAAATTCGTTTTCACATTACGACAGTGCGCTGCGTATCGACCCAAAGCATCGTGGCGCGCATGCGTATGTGGGGCAGGCTTATCTGCTCGTCGGCAAGCCTGAAAAGGCTGGCGAACATCTTGCCATCCTCGAGAAAATCGGCGGCAAGGATTGCGACGAGTACAAAGATCTGGCGCGCGCGATTGCTGCATACCGAAAATAAAAATCTTCCAACACAAGCAGAAACAAAAACGCCCGCATGAAGCGGGCGTTTTTGTTTGGCACCTGAAAATTATTTCAAGTGGCCGGAGATGAGTTTGGTCATCTCGAACATTGATACAGTCTTCTTGCCGCCGAAAACAGCTTTCAGCTTGTCATCTGCATTGATGTTGCGACGGTTTGCGTCATCTTGCAGCTTGTGCTTCTTGATGTAGTCCCAGACTTTCTTGGTGACTTCAGTGCGCGGCAATGGAGCAGCGCCAACGACAGCAGCCAGAACAGCGGATGGGGTCATCGGTTTCATGAACGCAGCGTTAGGCTTGCGTGCGGTTTTTGAAGCGGCTTTTTTAGCAGGAGCTTTTTTTGCGACGACTTTTTTAGCTGGCGCTTTTTTAGCAACGACTTTTTTGGCAACGACTTTTTTCGCTGCTGGCTTTTTCGCTACGACCTTCTTAGCGGCTGGCTTTTTTGCTGCTACTTTTTTTGCTGCTACTGGTTTCTTTGCGGCCGGTTTTTTTGCGGCCGGTTTTTTGGCTGTAGCCATCGTAAAACCTCCTTCAGTCAGTGTTGGAAAATTGCGCCAAATCACGCACCGCCAATAGTCTTAGGGTTTTGCCTGTGATGCAAGTGTTTTTTGTAAGTTTTTTTCAAGATTTTCCCTATGAGGGCGGGTGTTCAAATTAGCCAAACCCTGACTGGCGGGCTGCTTTTTCCGCTTCAGCGCATCCCCGGCATCATGCCTTTCATGCCCCGCATCATCTTCATCATGCCGCCGCCTTTGAATTTTTTCATCATCGTCTGCATCTGCTCGAACTGCGCAAGCATGCGGTTGACCTCTTGCACCTGCACGCCGGCACCGGTGGCAATGCGGCGCTTGCGCGAAGCTTTGATCAGCTCCGGTTTGGTGCGCTCCTGCTTCGTCATGGAATTAATGATGCCTTCCATGCGGCGCACCTGCTTCTCGGCCTGGTCCGCATTGGCGCCAGCGGCAGCTTGCTGAAACTGCGCCGGCAGCTTGTCTACCAGCCCTGCCAGGCCGCCCATTTTTTTCATTTGCGAAAGCTGCGCCTTGAAGTCATTCAGGTCGAACTTGCCGCCTACCTTGATTTTCTGCGCCAGCTCGTTAGCAGCAGCGACGTCCATGCCCTTTTTGGCTTCCTCTACCAGCGCGAGAATGTCGCCCATGCCGAGGATACGATTGGCCATGCGCACCGGATCAAAAGCCTCAAGCCCGTCCAGTTTTTCAGCCACGCCGGCGAATTTGATCGGCTTGCCGGTGATGTGACGCACCGACAGCGCAGCACCACCGCGTGCGTCGCCGTCCAGTTTGGTGAGCACAATGCCCGTCAGCGGTAGCGCGTCATTGAAAGCGCGCGCGGTGTTGATCGCGTCCTGACCCAGCATCGCATCGACCACGAACAACGTCTCGATAGGTTTGACGGCAGCGTGCAGGGCGCTGATTTCTTGCATCATTGCTTCGTCAATGCCGAGGCGACCAGCAGTGTCAATAATCAGTACGTCGTGATAATGCTTCTTTGCATAGTCCAGTGCAGCCAGTGCGATGGCGACGGGTTTGTCGCTGGCTAGCGAAGGAAAAAAGTCGGCGCCGACTTGTTTCGTCACCGTTTCCAATTGGCCAATCGCAGCTGGGCGATAAACGTCGACGGAAACAGTCAGGACCTTTTTCTTTTTCTGTTCCTGCAAATATTTGGCGAGCTTGCCGACAGTGGTCGTTTTGCCGGCGCCCTGCAAGCCGGCCATCAGGATAATGGCCGGTGGCTGGGTGGCGAAAGAAAGCTGACTTGCTTCCGGGCCGAGGTCGGCACCCATCAGGCTGGCCAGTTCGGCCTGCACCACGCCAACCAGCGCTTGTCCGGGAGACAGGGAGCCGATGACTTGCTCGCCCATTGCTTTTTCTTTGACGCGGGCGATGAATTCGCGCACGGCGGGTAGTGCAACGTCGGCTTCGAGCAAGGCGAGACGCACCTCGCGCAGCATGTCGGCAGTGTTGGCTTCGGTCAGGCGCGCTTCGCCGCGCATGGTTTTTACAACTTTGGCAAGGCGTTGAGTCAGATTGTCTAGCATGGGGGCTCTACTAAAAGGTGGGGCAGAATAGCCGACGATTTTACCCGATGCGCGCATGGCTCAGACGCGATGTCGCAACAAGAGCGCAGGGGCAGTTGGTGTAAACTGAAATGATGTCAAATATCCTCTTTTATCTGGCCGCGTTGATGTATGTCGCATGCGCGCTGCTGCCTGCAAAGCATAGACTGCTGATCGACGGCGGCACAATTGTGGCCTGGGTGTTGCACGGTATCGCGCTCGGCAACGATGTAATCGGGCCGGATTTCCTGCGGCTGGGTTTTGCGGTGATGTTATCGGCCACGCTGTGGATATCGGTCTTGGCATATTGGTTGGAAAACCGGAATTTCTCGCTCGATGGTCTGCGCCTGCTGGTGATGCCAAGCGCTGCTGTTGCCGTTCTGTTGCCGCTCTTGTTCCCCGGCAGTCTGGTGCCACTGATGGGTAAGTCTTCCTTATTTTCTTTGCATATTGCGATTTCGACGCTCGCCTATAGCTCGCTCACCATTGCCGCATTTCATGCCGTACTCATGGCGATACAGGAGTCGCGCTTGCATGCGCATCCGTCAGCGACAGCGCAGACCGGCTGGTTTGCCGCTGCCATAGAACGCTTGCCGGCACTGTTAACGATGGAGCGTTTGCTGTTCCGCCTTATCGGTTTTGGCTTCGTATTGCTGAGCTTGACCGTGTTGTCCGGATTGTTTTTTTCCGAAGAATTATTTGGCAAGGCCGTCAAGTGGGACCACAAGACCATCTTTACGATGCTGTCATGGGTGTTGTTCGGTCTGCTGCTGGCTGGCCGCAAGTGGCGCGGCTGGCGCGGCAAGACGGCCTTGACCTTTACTCTGACGGGCTTCACGACCTTATTGCTCGCCTATGTAGGCAGCCGATTCGTGATGGAAGTTGTCTTGCACCGGGGTCTCGCATGAAATTCGTACTGTGGGCGCTGGTGATTTATCTGGGCTGGCGCTGGTTCACGTCACAGAAAAAGACAGTCGCCGGTGCAGAACCTAAAGCGCCTCAGGCACCCCAAGCAGAAGAGGGCGTCGAGCAGATGGTGCAATGCGCGCAATGCGGTATCCATCTGCCTGCTTCGGAAGCGATTGCCGGCCCCGAGCGCAAGCTGTTTTGCAGTCACGAGCATAGTTCGCAGCATCAACCCTAGAGCGCATTTTTCTATTTGTCTGAGCGCTTTTCTGTACTGATCTGTTGCGTTTTTCTCGCGCGGCGGCTTTTTTGTGATTGGGGATGCAGTACGCTACGGCGTCTTTTATTGCATCCTTCATCGCTATCTTGTTACCGCAGTCAGCTTCCATCAATCTCCTGTCGTCACGCGAACAGTTCCGTTTGCTTGGGCAGTCAGCCGCCATGCGAGAGGTGCGCGCACGTATTCTGCGGCTGGCGGCCAGCGCCGCGCCGGTGTCTATTTACGGGGAGTCGGGTAGTGGTAAAGAGTTGGCGGCGCGTGATATTCATAGCCATAGTGCGCGTGCCGGCATGCCTTTCGTTGCCGTGAATTGCGGCGCGATTCCGGAAGCCTTGATGGAGGCGGAGTTCTTTGGTTATCGCAAAGGCGCTTTCACTGGTGCCACGCACGATCACGACGGGTTTTTTCAGGCCGCACATGGCGGCACGCTGCTGCTAGACGAAGTGGCGGACTTGCCTTTGAGCATGCAGGTCAAATTATTGCGTGCCATTCAGGAGCGGCGCGTGCGCAAGCTGGGTGCGAGTGGCGAAGACAAGGTTGACGTGCGCATCATCAGCGCGACCCATCAGGACTTGGCGCACAGCGTGCAACTCGGTCGCTTCCGGCAGGATCTGTATTACCGCTTAAATGTGATTGCCTTGCATTTGCCGCCGCTGCGAACGCGCCGTGAAGATATTCCTGCGTTGATTGAGGCTGTGCTGTTGCGGCTGGCCGCGCCGGCAGCGCCACCGCTGCTAAGTCAGCCAGCAGTAGCATCGCTATGTGCTTATGATTTCCCGGGTAATGTGCGCGAGCTGGAAAACATACTCGAGCGCGCGCTGGCTTTTGCCGATGGCGGCACGATTGAAGCTGCTGATCTTGATTTCAAGACGGCCTTGCCCGATCTCGCGCGCAGTCTGTCACCTGCGGCCGCATCACCATTACCATTACCTCTGTCTGTAGCCTTGCCTCTATCACTGCCGGCGCATCTGCAAGACATAGAGCGCGCACTGATTTGCCAGGCCTTGCAGCAAAGTCGCTTCAACCGCACGCGCGCAGCAGCACTACTTGGGATAAGCTTTCGGCAATTGCGCTATCGCATACAAAGGCTGGCAATTCATGAATCCGATTGACGAATTATTTCCCGCTGCATTTTCCGCTTCTCTTTCCATAGACGCTGACGGTTGGTGCAATGAAGTGGCGCGCGCGCCCTGCACGAATTTTGATGCGCGCCCGCTCGACGCCGTCATCAGCCTCTTGGTCATACATAACATCAGCCTGCCGCCAGGTCAGTTTGGCGGCGATTATATAGAAGCACTATTTGCCAACAAGCTTGATTACGCTGCCCATCCCTACTTTGAACAGTTGCGCGATTTGAAAGTCTCTGCGCATTTTCTGGTGCGCCGTACTGGCCATGCAATGCAATTTGTATCAACCAACGAACGAGCGTGGCATGCAGGGCTTTCGCAATTTGACGGGCGCGAGCGCTGCAATGATTTCTCGATTGGCATCGAACTTGAAGGTAGCGATGACCAGACTTTCACCGATGCTCAATATCAAACGCTGGTCAATCTGACGTCCGCGCTGGCATCGCGCCATCCGCTGTCGCATGTCGCCGGGCACGAACATATCGCGCCCGGCCGCAAGACCGACCCCGGCCCCTTTTTCGATTGGCAACGTTACCAAGCCGAATTCGACGCTTACGATAAAAAATCTGTTTCACATGTGAAAAGCAAGCGATCTTTATACTTTCCCGTTTGAAAAAGCGGTTGCAAGATTCGACTTCGAGCACTAGAATTAGTGTTCGTTGTGGCTGAAGAGACTATATCTAGTAGCTGCGGCGAATACCGATTACCAATTGAACTGTCCAGGTCTATGAGTAGATTTTCAACCGGATGCAGCAGCATCCGGTGTACGCGGGGCTTGGTCAGGGCCCATCAGTAGTGCCGAATTGCTTCAGTTCGCACCCATGCAATGTCGCATGCGGTGCGCCAGCTGAAAAACAAAAAATATAAAAATGCGCGGTATGTGCCGCGTATTCAAATCATAAAAAACGAATCAGCAAATAATGCTGAGAATTTCTATTTCAGGAGGCGCAGTGCAAACAAGCCAAGAAACTTCAGTCAAATCCACCGGTGAATTCGGTGGCGCGCCCACCATGTCCAATGCCAATACTTCCGTGCTGAGCACTGCAGCCACGATTGGCGACTACAAAGTTATTCGCCGTAATGGCGCTGTTGTCGGTTTCGAGCCGTCGAAAGTTTCGATCGCGATGACCAAGGCCTTCCTGGCAGTCAATGGCGGTCAGGGCGCGGCTTCAGCGCGCGTGCGCGAACTCGTTGAACAGTTGACGGCAGCTGTCGTGTCGGCGCTGGTGCGTCGCCAGCCAGCCGGCGGCACTTTCCATATTGAAGACGTACAAGACCAGGTAGAGCTGTCGCTGATGCGCTCGGGCGAGCATGATGTCGCGCGTGCTTACGTGCTGTACCGCGCCAAGCGCATGGAAGAACGTGCGCAGATACAGTCGTCCAAACCGGCAGCAGAAGCCGTCACGATCAACGTTATCGTCGATGGCCGGCCTATGCCGCTTGACATGAACAAGCTGCGGGCGATGATTACCTCCGCTTGCATCGGTCTGGAAAAGCATGTCGATGCCGACGCCATCCTGAGCGAGACCCTGCGTAATTTGTATGACGGCGTGCCGGTTGAAGAACTCTACAAGTCCGCTATTCTGGCTGCGCGCGCGCTGATGGAAAAAGACCCTGCCTACAGCACGGTCACTGCGCGTCTGCTGATGCACACCATCCGTAAAGAAGTCTTTGGCCAGGAAGTCGCGCAAGCTGATGCGCAGGCACACTACCTTGAGTACTTCCCGAAATTCATCAAGAAGGGCATTGATGCCGAGCTGCTCGATACCAAGCTGGCTCAGTTCGACCTGAAAAAACTGGCCGAAGCGCTGGTGCCAGAGCGTGACCTGCAATTTGGTTACCTTGGCCTGCAAACTTTGTATGACCGTTACTTCCTGCACATCCGTGGCACGCGCGTTGAAATGCCGCAGGCTTTCTATATGCGTGTAGCGATGGGTTTGTCCTTGAACGAGATCGACCGCGAAGCGCGCGCCATCGAGTTCTATCACCTGCTGTCGAGCTTTGATTTCATGAGCTCCACGCCGACCCTGTTCAACTCCGGCACCCTGCGTTCGCAATTGTCGTCGTGCTATCTGACCACGGTCGGTGACGACCTCGAAGGCATCTATGACGCCATCAAGGAAAACGCGCTGCTGGCAAAATATGCAGGCGGACTTGGTAATGACTGGACACCGGTGCGTGCACTCGGTGCTCACATCAAGGGCACCAACGGTAAATCGCAAGGTGTCGTGCCATTCCTGAAAGTGGTCAACGATACCGCTGTCGCCGTTAATCAGGGTGGCAAGCGCAAAGGTGCAGTCTGCGCGTATCTGGAAACCTGGCACATGGACATCGAGGAATTCCTCGAGCTGCGCAAAAACACCGGCGACGACCGCCGCCGCACCCATGACATGAACACGGCCAACTGGATTCCCGACCTGTTCATGAAGCGCGTGATGGAAAAGGGCACCTGGACATTATTCTCGCCATCCGACGTAAAAGACCTGCACGATAAATTCGGCAAGGCTTTCGAGCAGGCTTACCTCGGCTATGAAGCCAAGGCGGCCAGTGGTGAAATCGGTCTTTTCAAAACCATTCAGGCGAATGACCTGTGGCGCAAGATGCTGTCGATGCTGTTCGAAACCGGCCATCCATGGATTACCTTTAAAGACCCATGCAACATCCGTTCGCCGCAGCAGCACGTCGGCGTCGTACACAGCTCGAACCTGTGCACCGAGATCACGCTCAACACCAACGATTCCGAAATCGCCGTCTGCAACCTCGGCTCGGTCAACATGCCGGCGCACATGAAAGACGGCAAGCTCGACCACGTCAAGCTGCAAAAAACGGTTCGTACCGCCATGCGCATGCTCGATAACGTGATCGACATTAACTATTACGCCGTCAAGAAAGCGCGCGACTCGAACCTGCGTCATCGTCCGGTCGGCATGGGCATCATGGGTTTCCAGGACTGCCTGCACATGATGCGTATACCGTACGCGTCGAATGACGCAGTCGTATTTGCCGACCGTTCCATGGAAGCTGTCTGCTATTACGCGTATCAGGCATCCAATGAACTAGCCGAAGAGCGCGGTGCTTATAGTTCTTACCGTGGATCGCTGTGGGACCGTGGCATCCTGCCGCAAGACTCGGTCAAACTGCTGGCGGAAGAGCGTGGCGGCTATGTGGAAGTTGACAGCAGCGAAGCGATGGACTGGTCCGGCCTGCGCGCGCGCATCAAGCAGTTCGGCATGCGCAACTCGAATTGCGTAGCGATCGCACCGACTGCGACGATTTCCAATATCATTGGCGTGTCAGCATGTATCGAGCCGACTTATCAGAACCTGTATGTAAAGTCGAATCTGTCTGGTGAATTTACTGAAATTAACGCCTATCTGGTGCGTGATCTGAAAGATCGTGGCCTGTGGGACGAGGTGATGATCGCCGACCTGAAATACTTCGACGGCAGCCTGGCCAAGATCGACCGCATTCCGCAAGACCTGCGCGACCTGTACGCAACGGCCTTCGAAGTCGAGCCAAGCTGGCTGGTGGAAGCTGCTTCGCGTCGCCAGAAGTGGATTGATCAGGGACAGTCGCTCAATATTTATATGGCAGGCGCATCGGGCAAGAAGCTCGACGACACCTACAAGCTGGCATGGCTGCGTGGTCTGAAGACCACCTATTACCTGCGCACCATTGGCGCTACGCATACAGAGAAATCGACCTCGAAGGTCGGCGCACTGAATGCCGTGTCCAACGATATGTCGGGTGCCGTTGCTGCAGCCAGTGCTGCGGCAGCCGCAGCAGCCGCAGCCGAAGCCGATGGGCCAGCTTGCATGCTGCGACCGGGCGATGACGGTTTCGAAGAGTGCGAGGCTTGCCAGTAAACAGAACCGGTGCGGGAGTTCAGTGAACTCCCGTGCAGTACAACAGACAAATTAAGTAGCGATTCAAAGGAAAAAAACATGCTCTCCTGGGACGAAGAAGTAAGCGCACCACCAAAGCCGCAGCTGCAACCGGCCATACCTTCAGGCGCATTGTTCGCGGCTCACCATCCCGAGACCGCGCTCAATCCTGCACTGGTAATGCAAGCCGTTGCCGCGCCCGATACCACCAAGCGCGTCAACGCCAGCGACAAACGCATCATCAATGGTAAGACCGACGTCAATCAGCTGGTGCCGTTCAAATACAAATGGGCTTGGGATAAATACCTGGCGGGCTGCGCAAACCACTGGATGCCGCAGGAAATCAACATGCAGCGCGATATCGAGCTATGGAAAAGCCCGAACGGCCTGACCGACGACGAGCGTCGTCTGGTGATACGCAATCTGGGCTTCTTTGTGACTGCCGACTCGCTGGCTGCCAACAATATCGTGCTGGGCACGTATCGCCACATCACAGCGCCAGAGTGCCGCCAGTACCTGCTGCGTCAGGCATTTGAAGAGGCGATTCACACCCACGCTTATCAATATATTGTTGAGTCGCTGGGTCTGGACGAAGCCGAAGTATTCAATGCCTACAACGAAGTCAAATCGATTCGCGACAAGGACCAGTTCCTGATTCCGTTCATTGATGTGCTGACCGATCCGGAATTCACCACCGGCACCATCGAGAGTGACCAGACTTTGTTGAAGTCACTGATTGTGTTCGCCTGCCTGATGGAAGGCCTGTTCTTCTATGTCGGCTTCACGCAGATTCTGGCGCTGGGTCGCCAGAATAAAATGATGGGTGCAGCCGAGCAGTACCAATATATTTTGCGTGACGAGTCCATGCACTGCAATTTCGGGATCGATTTAATTAATACAATCAAGCTCGAAAATCCACATTTGTGGACGCCGGCATTCAAAGAAGAGATAAAAACGTTGTTTTTACACGCCGTGGAGTTAGAATATCGTTACGCAGAGGATACAATGCCGCGTGGCGTGCTGGGCTTGAACGCACCAATGTTCAAAGGTTATCTGCGATTCATCGCAAATCGCCGTGCTCAGCAAATCGGATTGGAGCCGATGTTTGCACAAGAAGAAAATCCATTTCCGTGGATGAGCGAGATGATCGATTTGAAGAAAGAACGTAATTTCTTCGAGACCCGGGTAATTGAATATCAAACCGGCGGCGCGCTCAACTGGGAATAAAGCAGGCGGCTTGCGGGAGCAAGCCTGCCGCAGAATTTATGTAGCTAAATTATAAAACTGTTTGCAGTCTGTAAAAGCAGAAAGGTAGTACCCAAATTTAATGGACAGTACGAAGTCATATCAATCTTTTTCATCTTCGCCGCGAAGCTCGACATTGTCTGGCGTGGCAGCGTATTCTTCGAAAAAAGAGTTGGCTTTTCTGTATAAGTATTCCGACGCCGGCGCGATTGCCGGCGTTTTTTTTGGCTAGTACTGCGGCGTATCCGTAGACCAGTCCTTGGTAAGTGGGCTCTTGGCGCTTGAATGGCGCGAGCGGCTTGACAGGGAAGGGGTAGCCAATTGGCTGAAGTGCTGCATCGACGAGGAGATGCAGCAGTTCAGCTGGTGCCGAATTCATTAGCGCAAACAGCATTTGCTTGCGCCGATGAATAACCCGCTTGAACCATGATGGATCAGACGGGTTTACATCTTGTAGCTTGATAGTCCATCACGTGAAGGAGAACGACAATGGCAACAGCAAAGAAAAAAGTAGCAGCTAAGAAGAAACCAGTAGCAAAGAAAGCCGCTGCTAAAAAAGTAGTCGCTAAGAAGCCAGTGGCGAAGAAGGTCGTTGCAAAGAAAGTCGTAGCTAAGAAAAAGCCAGCGGCCAAAAAAGCAGCAGCCAAAAAGCCAGTAGCTAAAAAAGCGGCAGCAAAAAAAGTAGTGAAAAAAGTAGCGAAGAAAGCCGTCGCTAAGAAGAAGCCAGTCGCTAAAAAAGTAGCAGCCAAAAAACCGGCCGCTAAAAAAGTAGCGAAAAAAGTCGTAGCTAAGAAAAAGCCAGCAGCCAAAAAAGCTGCAGCCAAGAAGCCAGCGGCAAAAAAAGTAGCAAAAAAAGCAGCAGCAAAAAAGCCAGCAGCTAAAAAAGCTGTGGCCAAAAAACCTGCCGCAAAAAAAAAGTCAGTAGGTAAGAAACCAGCTGCTGCACCAGCACCAGTCGTTAAAACGGTGTTGAATCCGGCAGCAGCCTGGCCATTTCCTACTGGTTCGCGCCCATAATAAGCCGAACCAGTTTGGCGGCCTGAAAGCTTTCGGGCAGAATACCCGCTGTAGACCTTATGGTCTTCAGCGGGCTTTTTTTTGGGAGATGGCGTGATTTACAGTATTTTTAATCTCATAGTCGATACCGCATCATCGATATTGGCTGGCCTGTTGCTGCTGCGTTTCTGGATGCAGGCAGTTCGCGTCCGTGCGCCACTTGCGCTGGGACAGTTCATGTTCCGTCTGACGGACTGGCTGGTTTTACCTCTGCGCCGCTTACTGCCTGGCGTTGGCGGCTATGACTGGGCCAGTCTGGTTGGCGCCGCACTGGTGGCCTTGGTCAGTGTCGGTCTTGAGCTGGCGGTGCGCTCTGCTTTCGCGCCGGAGCCACTGATATTACTGGCGCTGCTGTCCATGGTGCACTGGATAATTTACGGTTTGATCGGCTTGTTGTTCATAGAAGTCATCTTCAGTTGGGTCAATCCACAAGCGCCGCTGGCACCTGTGGTGCGCGCATTGAACGAGCCCGTGATGCGACCTTTTCGCCGCATCGTGCCGCCGATAGGCGGGGTAGATTTGTCGCCATTGCTGGTCTTTCTGTTGCTGCGCATTGCCTTGTATCTGGCCGATAGTTTATTGCTCGGCTTTGCCTGATGCAGCGCGACTGATGCAGCGTGACTGGTGCAGCCGGCACGGTGCCGTGCTGCGCATCGCTGTGCAAGTCATGCCGAACGCAGCCAAGTCGGAAGTGCTGGAAGAAATAGAAGGCGCGCTAAAAATACGGTTGAAAGCACTGCCAATAGAAGGCCGTGCCAATGATGCGCTAGTGCGTTTTATTGCTAACTTGCTCGACCTACCGAAAGGCCGGGTCAGCGTGACCCATGGCTTCAGTAGTCGGCAAAAACTTCTTGAAGTTGAAACCGAGCTGGACGTCGCAACGGCAAAGTCACTCTTGTTGCACAGTGCGCGCAACAAGTCTATTTAGAAACGATATCCAAACTCAGCAAAGAAGCGCTGCTCTATCTCTTCATAGCTTGGCGTATGGTTCTGTCCGCCCTGACTGACGATTTTGATTGCGCCCATCAGGCTGGACAGACGACCGATCGTCATCCAGTCCATGTCCTTCGACAAACCAAACAACATGCCGGCGCGGAAAGCGTCGCCGCAGCCAGTCGGGTCGACCACCTGATCAACTTTGACGACGGGAATGTCGTAGCGGTCGGTGTTGGTATAAATCTCGGCACCCTGCTCGCCGCGTGTGACCACCAGTGCCGAGACGCGTTGCGCAATTTGCTGCAGCGTCAAACCGGTACGCTCGGTCAGTAGTTCAGCTTCATAGTCATTGACGGCGACATAGGTCGCCAGCTCGATGAAATGCGTCAATTCTTCGCCATTGAACATCGGCAGTCCCTGACCTGGATCAAAGATGAACGGTACATTCAGTTCAGCGCAATCTTTCGCATGTTCGAGCATGCCATCACGTCCGTCCGGAGCAATGATGGCCAGCTTTACAGGGCCGGCATCGGCGATCTTTATCTGATGCGAATGCGTCATCGCGCCCGGATGAAATGCCGTGATCTGGTTACTGTCACTGTCGGTAGTAATGAAGGCCTGCGCCGTGTAAGACGAATCGATGGTGCGGATGCAGCGGCGGCTGATGGCAAGTTTG
Source organism: Burkholderiaceae bacterium (assembly GCA_040399905.1). Classification (GTDB taxonomy): domain Bacteria; phylum Pseudomonadota; class Gammaproteobacteria; order Burkholderiales; family Burkholderiaceae_D; genus Pernthalerella. The sequence goes on along the minus strand of JBBARG010000005.1, from coordinate 228,540 downwards.
TCGAGACGCGCTGCATACGGCGCGCTGTCCTGGCCCATGGTCGCCATGATGAGCGGGTCGCCATTCAGTAGCTTCAGGTTATAAGCGATATTGCCGGCGCAGCCGCCAAACTCGCGCCGGATTTCCGGCACCAGAAAAGCGACATTGATCTTGTGAAGCTGATCAGCCAGCAGCGCTTCGGAAAAGCGCCCGCCAAAAGACATGATGGTATCGAAAGCAAGCGAGCCGCAAATCAGGGAAGTCATGGTTGAGCCGGTCAGAATAAAAATTTAAGGATAGAAAGTTAAGGATAGAACAGCGTCAATTGAAAGTCTGCCGCCTGCGGTCCGGCAAGCGTGAATGCGATGCGGATTTCACGCTCGGAATGTGATGCAATGCCCAGCGATTTGTCTACGGGCGCCGGCAGAAATTCAGCCGGCAAGAATACCTTGCGCACCAGTGCCTGTCCGGTCTCGTCTTTTAACAGCAGTTCAAGTGCGGGCCAAGCTTGGGGCGTGTTGCTCTGGTTGCGCAGCAGAGCAACGAGTTCAAAATGTTCAGGCTGGTCGGGCACAGCCAGCAGCTGGCTTGATTGCAACGACAGCATAGTAATTTGCGCAGGCAATGCAATTTTGCAACCCAGGTGCATACATGCGGCGCGCAAGACCGGACCTGACTCAGGCACGCGTACTGCAATCTCGTCACGGAAGCGATAGGTCAGCTGTGCAAGCAGAGTCAGCAACAGCAATGGAATGCCGAGCACGAGCAGCCACTTGCGGATACGCTGCGCGCGCTGCTTTTTGCGGGCCTGCTGAATGAAGCCGGGCTCGTCTTCGTCCCAGTCACGTTCTGATTCATCCTCTGATTCGTGTTGGGATTCAGCAGCCATGCCGACAGGTTCGCGCCAAGGCTTGTTTTGCAGGTCCGAGATTGCTTTCGACAGCGCATCGAGCTCGTCCTGCATGTTCGATTCACTTTGCGGCGCAGGCGTGCCGCCTTGCCATGCACTGAAATCCATCAGCGTCATGCGCGCGCTGGATTCGACCTGTTGTTCTGGTGCGGGGGCCGCAATTTCATCAGCAGTGTCAGCAGCAGTTTCAGCGGCTACAGTTTCAGCAACTACATCGTGCGTTGGATTGAGGAAGTCACTGCCATTGAAAACTTCGCGGCAAGAGCCACACCGAACCGAACCCTGGCGCAGTTGCAGTTGTTCCGTGGTGACGCGAAAGAGAGTCTGGCAATGCGGGCAGCGGGTCGCGAGCATCGCTTCAGCCCAGCCTGCCGGACAAGGCTACCCAGCCTTCATGTTCAGCCCATACCGTCAACGCGATGTGCGGCGCATAGGCAGCGATGACTTCATCGGCTTGTCGTGCGAGCACCCCAGACAGCACCATTGTGCCGCCATTGGCCACGCGACCAGCAAGCATCGGCGCCATCAGTTTCAGCGGGCTCGACAAAATGTTCGCGACCACGACGTCGTAGCGGGTATGCGGATGTGTCGCGCCGAAATTTTCCGGCAAAAAATAAGCTACGTCGCAGGCATTGCGCTCGCTGTTGAAGCAGGCCGACTCAATGGCTTGCGGGTCAATGTCAACGCCGTCAACCTGCGCCGCGCCGAGTTTTTTGGCGACCATTGCCAAAATGCCGGAGCCGCAACCATAGTCGAGTACCGACAAGCCAGCAGGCGCCAGTTCTTCCAGCCATTCCATGCACAGTCTTGTCGTTGGATGACTGCCGGTGCCGAAGGCCAGACCGGGGTCCAGTTCAAGCACCAGTGCATCCGGTTCGGGCGCTTCATGCCAGCTCGGCACGACCCAGATATGTTTGCCAATATGAATCGGCTCGAATTGCGACTGCGTCACACGAACCCAGTCTTGCTCGGCGACCTGGCGCAGCGTGAAAGGCCAGTTGCCGTCGCCAAGTTTGCAGCTGCTGCAAGCGAGTTTGACGATGTCGGTATGGTCGGCATCAGCGTCTGCCAGTGCGACTACGCGGCTGCGCTCCCATGCATTCTGTTCCGGCTCCATGCCGGGTTCGCCGAACAAGGGTTGCTCGGCTTCGGTACCTTCATCGGCATCTTCAACAGAGACTGACAATGCGCCAGCTTCCATCAACGCATCCGATAATTGCTCGGCATGTTGACGCGGTACTTCTAAAACAATCTCTGTCCAGCTCATCGTTGCCTGTTATTTTTTCTTGCTGGCCAGCTTGGGGTCATGGGCCAGATCCGGCTTGTCCGCGAGCTTGTGTTCCAGATAGTGAATGTTGGTGCCGCCTTCGCCGAAGCGTGCGTCCACCATCAGTTCGCGGTGCAGCGGAATATTGGTCAGGATGCCCTCGACCACCATTTCCGACAACGCGATTTGCATGCGGCGAATCGCCTGTTCGCGCGTCGCGCCATACGCAATCACTTTGCCGACCATCGAGTCATAATGCGGCGGCACATAGTAGCCCGCATACGCATGCGAATCGACGCGAATGCCCGGGCCGCCTGGTGCATGCCATGACGTGATGCGGCCAGGGGATGGCGTGAACTTGAACGGGTCTTCGGCGTTAATGCGGCACTCGATCGCATGACCTTTGAGCACGATATCGCGTTGACGGAAACGCAGCTTTTCGCCGGCCGCCACACGAATTTGCTCTTGCACCAGATCGATGCCGGTAATCATTTCCGTCACCGGATGTTCGACCTGAATGCGCGTGTTCATTTCAATGAAGTAGAACTCGCCATTTTCATATAAAAATTCAAAGGTGCCGGCGCCACGGTAGCCGATCTTGCGGCAGGCTTCGGCGCAGCGGTCGCCAATTTTTTCGATCAGCTTGCGTGGAATGCCGACTGCCGGCGCTTCCTCGATCACTTTCTGGTGGCGGCGTTGCATCGAGCAATCGCGTTCGCCGAGCCAGATTGCGTTTTTGAATTCGTCAGCCAGAATCTGGATTTCCACGTGACGTGGATTTTCCAGAAACTTCTCCATATAGACTTCCGGGTTACCAAACACGGAGCCGGCTTCTGTTTTGGTAAGTGTCACGGCATTGAGCAGCGCTGCTTCGGTATGCACGACCCGCATGCCGCGTCCACCGCCACCACCAGCTGCTTTAATAATGACCGGGTAACCGACTTTGCGTGCGGTCTGGATGATGACTTTCGGGTCGTCCGGCAATGCGCCTTCAGAGCCGGGCACGCAAGGCACGCCAGCTTTGATCATGGCCTGTTTGGCCGAGACTTTATCGCCCATTAAGCGGATGGACTCTGAACGCGGGCCGATGAAAACGAAACCGGATTTTTCTACGCGCTCGGCGAAGTCTGCATTTTCAGACAGGAAGCCATAGCCCGGATGAATCGCTTCTGCGTCGGTGACTTCAGCGGCGCTAATAATAGCGGGCATGCTGAGGTAGCTTTGCGCAGAGGCGGCCGGCCCGATACAGACCGATTCGTCAGCCAGCTTTACATATTTGGCGTCGCGGTCAGCCTCCGAATGGACGACCACGGTCTTGATGCCCATTTCGCGGCAGGCGCGCTGTATACGTAGCGCGATTTCACCACGGTTGGCGATTAGGATTTTTTCAAACATAGTCAGGATCAGTGTGCAACGGGTTGCGCGGTCGCGGCATCATGCCGCGCAACGCCGGTTAAACTTCCGGCGCTTTGATTTGCGAAATTAACCAATGATGAATAGAGGCTGACCGAATTCGACCGGCTGGCCGTTTTCCACCAGAATCTGGGTGACGACGCCGGAAGCATCCGCTTCGATTTCATTCAACAGCTTCATCGCTTCAATAATGCAGATGGTCTGGCCTTCTCTCACAGCACTGCCGATTTCAACGAATGCTGGTGAGCCCGGCGCGGACGAACGGTAAAACGTGCCAACCATAGGCGATTTAACGACATGCCCGGTTGGTGCTACCGGTGCTTCGACTGCCGCGACGGCGGCAACAGGGGCAGCAACGGGAGCGGCAACAGGAGCAGCCATGGGTTGTTGCATCATCATGACCTGCTGACCGGCAGCGGCTGAAGGCGACTTGACGATTTTGACCTTGCTTTCGCCTTCGGTCACTTCCAGTTCTGCGATGTCCGACTCTGCCACCAGGTCGATCAGGGTCTTGAGTTTTCTTAAATCCATGGAGTGTCCGCCTGCTTGAAATGAATGAGTTAAAAATAAAAATCCGGGTTGGTCGCGCTATTTGTCGTGCAATTTGTCGCGCCTGGATTTGGCTATCAAATAATGAAAGTTACCGCAATTTCAATGCAATTTATAGCTTTTTAAGCGCAAATTCAATCGCCATCTGATAGCCATCTATACCTAGTCCGCAAATCACGCCTGCTGCCAGCGACGACAAGTAAGACTGATGCCGGAAGCTTTCACGCTTGTGAATGTTTGAAATATGCACTTCAACAAACGGTATCGCCACACCGGCCAGCGCATCACGCAGGGACACGCTGGTATGTGTCAACCCGCCCGGATTGATGATGATGGCGTTCACACCGGCCTCGCGGGCTGCATGGATGCGATCGATCAAGTCGCCTTCGTGATTGCTTTGAAAGCTGTCCAGAGTAGCGCCCGCAGCTTCTGCTTGTGCCTTGGCAGCTCGTTCTACCTCTGCCAAAGTTGTCGCACCATACACGAGTGGCTCGCGGCTGCCCAGTAAATTCAGGTTGGGGCCATTCAACAAGAGCAAGTTTGTTGCCATCGAGATAGGACTCCGATTGACGAGGAAGCGAGCATTTTGCAGGAAAATGCTGCGGCTTGGCAAGCTAAAACGCCTCTGGAATCTATAGCGATTGCAGATCGGCGCGAACTTCCTGCATATTCAGGCGGCCCAGATAGATCTTTTTTACCTGTCCGTCTGCACTGATGAGCACAGTAAACGGTAGCCCGCCGGCCTGGTTTCCGAACAGCCGCGACAGCTCGCTGCCATTCAGACCGTCGACCAGTAGCGGATACGTAATTTTGTATTTTGATGAAAATTGTTGAATGTTGGCAGCAGAATCAATGCCAATACCAATAATCTGTACATTGTTCTTCGCCTGTTCAGCCTGCAGTTCGACCAGTTCCGGCATCTCGGCCACACATGGTGGACACCAGGTCGCCCAGAAATTCACCAGCACCGTCTTGCCTTTCCATTGTGATAAGGCTTGCGGCTGCTTTTGCGCATCTGGCAATGTTTTACTAAACAGCGCGGCCACCGCCGCATTTTCGGGTACAGTCGGCTGCAAATTTTTCCAGCCAAAATAACTGCCGATTCCAGTAAATAAAACGGCGATAACAACAAATAAGGCGGTCTGGCGGTTCATTTGGTCGTGCTTTCTTCAATTAACAAGCGTACTGCTGCGGTGTCGGCGCGTTCTATGCGGCGATTGCTGGCAGTCCGGACAGCGCCGCGCAAATCGTCGTGCTCGTAGAGCGTCAGATGCACGCCTTCGTTTTTCCACATGAAAGATAGCGTCTCTACGCTACGGTCGGGGTAACGGAAATGGGACGCTTCCGACACTTCATAATCAACATCGCTGTTTAATAAAAAAACGGCAACGTCTTTGCTGCTCTCGGAGAACAACTGTAAATGAATATCGGAATGTTCGCCGGCTGTGCCATTGAGCACCGCGCCGGTCAGGTACGGGGAAAAGTCCGCAAACCTTTCCATTAATTGCAGCGCCAGTTGTCGCAATTGCAGCAAGCGTTGTGCTTGCTCCTCGCCGAAAAACAGCGCCTGGTATTCACGCACTTCCGCCTCGATTTGCGCATTGTCGGGCAAGACATCGCCGCGCACCTTGGTGTTGCCCAGCACGAGTTTGGCTGCTTTGCGCTTGGCGCTGCCGTAGTCGGCGCCGTCCTCGGCAATCATGCGCGCGGCGGCGGCGGCAATTTCAGCCCGCAAAAGTTCGGCGTCGGAAGGATAATTCGTCGTCATTGCGCAATTTTGAAGGGAAGCAAGTGCGGGCGCAGGTGCGCGGGTCGGGTAAAATCGCGGGATTCCAAATCGCGATTTTACAATGCATATTCACATACTTGGCATCTGCGGCACCTTTATGGGTGGCCTAGCCGTTCTGGCCAAAGAAGCCGGCCACAAAGTCACCGGCTGCGACGCCAACGTTTATCCGCCCATGAGCACGCAACTGCGAGCACAGGGCATCGAATTGATTGAAGGCTTTGGCCCGCATCAGCTCAGCCTGCAACCCGACCTGTTCGTCATTGGTAATGTGGTCTCGCGCGGCAATCCATTAATGGAAGCAATCCTGAACCGCGGCTTGCCCTACATATCAGGCCCGCAGTGGATAGGTGAACATATCCTGCAAGACAAATGGGTACTGGCCGTCGCCGGTACGCATGGTAAGACCACAACATCATCCATGCTCGCGTGGATATTGGAAGACGCCGGTTACCATCCGGGCTTTTTGATCGGTGGCGTGCCCATGAATTTCGGCATCTCGGCGCGCATGGGCGGCGATGGTGACGGCAGTTCTTTCTTTGTCATCGAAGCCGATGAATACGACACCGCATTTTTCGACAAGCGCAGCAAATTCGTGCATTACCGGCCGCGCACCGCCATCCTGAACAATCTCGAATACGACCACGCCGACATCTTTGCTGATCTGGGTGCGATCGAAACGCAGTTCCATCATCTGGTGCGCACCGTACCGGCCATTGGCAGACTCGTTGTCAATGGCCGGGAAGAATCCTTGAAGCGCGTCATTGCGCGCGGCTGCTGGAGTGAGACCGAACGCTTTGGCGTTAGTGAGAAAGAAGACGAGGGCTGGGCCATGGTCGAGCACGAAGACGATAGCTTTGACGTCATCTTCAATGGCAGCTTGCAGGGCACTGTGCAGTGGGCTATCTCGGGCGAACATAATCGGCTCAACGCCGTCGCGGCCATTGCCGCTGCGCGTCACACTGGCGTGCTGCCGGCGCAGGCGATCGAATCCCTATCCCGCTTCGAAAACGTCAAGCGCCGCATGGAAACGCGCGGCGTCGTCAATGGCGTTACGCTCATTGACGACTTCGCCCATCATCCCACCGCCATCACCACTACGGTAGCCGGCCTGCGCCGCACCGTCGGCAGCGGCCGCATACTCGCCGTGCTGGAACCACGCTCCAACACCATGAAGCTCGGCACCATGAAAGACGCGCTGGCAGGTAGTCTGACCGAAGCCGATCTGGTCTTCGGCTATGGCGCAAAAGGCGACGGCAAGGAAGGACTGGGCTGGGACCTCGGCGCAGCATTGAAGCCCTTGGGTCAAAAGGCGCAAGCATTCGACGACCTCGCTGCGTTAGTGACTGCCGTATCGGCAGCAGCCCGGCCCGGCGATACGATACTGGTCATGAGCAACGGCGGTTTCGGTGGCGTGCACCAAAAGATACTCGATGCGCTGCCGGCAGCATGATCCTGTACCTGCACGGTTTTCGTTCATCTCCGCAATCTTTCAAGGCACGCCTGTTGCGCGAACGTTTGCATGCGCTCGGCCGCAGTGACGATTACCTGTGCCCGCAATTGCCGGCCTCGCCGCAGGCGGCCTTCGCGCTTGCACAAGACCTGGTCGCTGATACAGATACTGCACAGCTAACCCTAATCGGTTCTTCGCTCGGCGGTTACTACGCGACCAAGCTGGCTGAACAACTTGGCTGCCGTGCGGTGTTGCTCAATCCTGCAATCACACCCGCGCAAAATCTAGACAAGCAGATCGGCATCACGACCGCGTGGCATTCGAAAGAAGCTTTTGAATTCAAGCCCGACTATTTACAACAACTCGAAGCACTGGCCGTGCCGGTAATTACGCGCCCCGAACGTTATTTTTTGATCGCGGCCACTGGCGACGAAGTGCTCGACTGGCAAACGATGACGGCGCACTATGTGGGTGCGCGCCAGCACGTCATACAGGGCAGTGACCATGGCCTGTCAGACTTTGAACAATATATAAATGACGTACTCGAATTCTGCGGAATTTAATCAGTGCGCATTCCCCGTAACACTTTTTAGCAAGCAGACTGATTAATGAATTTATTTTTTGAAGAATCCGGCGACTTTAAAGTAGGTGCCGTGCTATCCGAACAAGGCGAAGCCTTTCAGGTAGAGACGCCGTCGGGCAAACGCACCAAAGTGCGCGCGCGGGATGTGCTGCTCAAATTCGAGACACCCTCACCGGCTGAATTGATGGCGCAGGCGCACACCATCGCCGAAGAGATGGACGCCGATTTTTTGTGGGAAGTCGCAGGTACTGAAGAGTTTGGTGCGGTCGAACTCGGCACTGAATATTTTGGCCATGCGCCGAAGCCGCAAGAGGCGGCGGGCCTGCTGCTAAAAATTGCATCCATTCCTTTTTACTTTCATAAAAAAGGCAAGGGCCGTTTCAAGGCAGCACCTGCCGCGACTTTGCAGGCAGCACTGGCCGGTCTTGAAAAGAAAAAACAGCAGGCGCTGGTGCAGGCTGGCTATGTCGAAGAATTAAAAGCAGGACGCTTGCCTGCAGCGATGACTACAAGCGTGCTGCAACTACTCTTCAAGCCAGATAAAAATACCATCGAATACAAGGCGCTCGACGCAGCCTGCAACGAACTGCAAACTTCGGCGCAGCGGCTGATGTTGAATGTCGGTGGCATTGCGTCGCCGAAGGCGCTGCATTTTTCGCGCTTCCAGTATGAGCAATTCCCGAAAGGCACAGGCTTCCCAAACATCAGTTTGCCCGTTGCTCCGGAGCTGCCGCTGGCGAAGGTGCAGGCGTTTTCGATTGACGACGTCACCACCACCGAAATTGACGACGCGTTTTCAGTCGAGACGCTGGCTGACGGCAAACTGCGCATAGGCATACACATCGCCGCACCGGCACTCGGCATTGCACGTGACGACGCCATCGATGCCATTGCACGCGGCCGCATGAGCACCGTCTATATGCCGGGCGACAAAATCACGATGCTGCCCGATGAACTCGTCGAGCGCTTCACGCTGGCCGCCGGCTCGGCGCGTCCTGCGCTGTCTTTGTATGCGACGCTCGATACCAGTGACTGGTCAGTGATTGCTACCGAGACCGTCGCTGAAGCAGTGCCTATGGCATCCAACTTGCGCCACAACGATCTTGATGCACTGGTCACGGAAGAAAACCTGGCGACCGGCAGTGGCGAGTATGCGCACAAAGACGATATTGCGCAGTTGTGGCAATGGGCACAGGTGCTGGAAAAAGCGCGCATGGTCAAGCGCGAAAGTTTCGGCCTGCGACCCGAGCAGGGCAATCGCGTCGACTTCAATTTTTATGTCGAAGACGACGTGGTGACGATCTCGCGCAGGAAGCGCGGCGCACCGCTCGACAAAATCGTAGCCGAGCTGATGATCTTTGCCAACAGCAGTTGGGGCAAGCTGATGCACGAACATGGCGTGCCCGGCATCTATAGAGCGCAAGGCGGCGGCACTGGCAACGGCTGGGCGGCACGCATGCAAGTGCGCATGCAGACGCACGCTGCGCCGCATCAGGGACTCGGCGTTGACCAGTATGCGTGGAGCACTTCGCCGCTGCGTCGTTACACCGACCTTGTCAATCAGTGGCAGATACTGGCGTGCGTGAAGCACGGCATCACCGCGCCGCTGGTCGCTGCCTTCAAGCCGAAAGACGCCGACCTGTTTGCGATTGTTTCGGGATTTGACAGTGCCTACAGCGCCTACAATGATTTCCAAAACACCATGGAGCGCTACTGGTGCCTGCGCTGGCTGACGCAGCAAGAGGCGCGTCAGGTTGATGCAGTCGTGCTCAAAGATGAAGTGCTGCGACTGGTCGACATTCCGCTCGTGATCCAGATGCCGGGGTTGCAGTCACTCGCGCGCGGCACACAGGTCAGGCTCGAACTGCTGCACTGGGATGAAATTGATCTGTCTGTACAGGCGCGCCTGCTCGAAGTCATCGCTGTTGAACCGACGGATGCGGAGGACGAAATGGAGGAGGATGAAGAAGTGATTGAAACTGCTGCTGAAGAAATCGCAGAAACCGCAGCTGCCGAACCGGAAGCCGCCGCCTCTGAACCTGCAGTGCCGGACGCCGATCCTGCATAAACAGCATGGGCGTCGCCAACAATCGCTTGCTGACGATTGCCATTGCGGTCTCGCTGCTGGTGCATGCGGTAGTGCTGTCGCTGCATTTTGCGCCGCCAGTGAATCTGTCATTGAAACCGCTGGAGTCTGGACTGGAAATCATTCTGGTCAATGCGTGGCATGACAAGGCGCCGCTGAAAGCGGACGCGCTGGCGCAAGCCAATCTTGATGGCGGCGGCAATGCCGAAACCGGCCGCGCCCGCTCACCACTGCCGCCGAGTGTGCAGGCTGCCGATGGTGCAGCGCTGGCAGCACAGCGCCGCATAGAAGAACTTGAGCAGCAGCAGAGCAGGATACTGGCGCAAATGGCGAAGCCGGATCTGCATAGCGTACCGCAGCTGACAGACAATAGTAAGCCGCCACGTATGAGCGATAAACCTGCGCCTGCACCGCAACTACCAGCGCAGGTGTTGGCAAGGCGTGAAGCAGAAATTGCGCGTCGCATCGAGGACTACAACAAGCGTCCGGTTAAAACACAAATCACACCGAGCACGCGTGAAGTTGTTTATGCGATGTATTACACTGCCATGCAAAAGCGCATTGAACAAATTGGCACGCTCTATTTTCCGCAGCAGGACGGCAAAAAACTTTATGGTGAACTGGTGATAGCTATTCCCGTCTTTCAGGACGGCTCGCTCTATATGCAAGACGGCGGCCCGCACATTGCGCGCAGTTCTGGTAGTGCGGCGCTAGATGCTGCGGCACTGGCCATCGTGCGCCGCTCTGCGCCGTTTGGTCGTTTTCCTTCTGGTGTACCTGCCGATGGCAAGTCGCATGTGTGGGAAATCATCACCCGTTTCGCCTTCACCCGCGACGACGCATTAGTTACAGGCGGAGGTCGCAATTGAGCGCATCAGATCACTACGTCGTCATCGGTAACCCCATCGCACACAGCAAGTCGCCAGCCATACATGCTCGTTTTGCGCAGCAGACCGGACAGGCAATGTCATATGAACGCTTGCTGGCGCCGCTGGATGATTTTGCCGGCAGCGTCAATCAGTTCATTACCGCTGGCGGTCGCGGTGCAAACGTTACCGTACCGTTCAAGCTTGAAGCTTTCAAACTCGCCTCGGCATTGTCGCCGCGCGCACAGGCAGCCGGCGCTGTCAATACGCTGACATTTGAACGTGGGCAGATCATTGGCGACAACACCGATGGCGTCGGGCTGGTGCGCGACATCGTGCTTAATGCCGGCGTGGCGCTGGCCGGCAAGCGCGTGCTGCTGCTGGGCGCCGGTGGTGCAGCGCGCGGTGTGATCTTGCCTGTGCTGGCAGAAGAGCCAGCGCAACTGGTCATCGCAAACCGTACTGTTGCCCGCGCTGTTGAGTTGAGCGCCGCGTTTTCCGCAAAGCCCGGCCAGCTGGCTGCGAGCAGCTTTGCCGACCTGAGCGGTCGTTTTGATATCGTCATCAATGCAACGTCGGCGAGCCTGTCGTCCGAAGTGCCAGCCTTGCCGTCTGCGCTCATCGGTGCGCACAGCTTTGTCTACGACATGATGTATGGCGCGCAGCCCACTGTTTTCATGCAAATGGCAGCAGAGCAGGGTGCGACCATGCGCGACGGTCTTGGCATGCTTGTCGAACAGGCTGCCGAATCTTTTTTCATCTGGCGCGGCGTGCGTCCGGATACAGCGCCAGTCTATGACTGGCTGCGCTCGCAAGCAGGAAAATAAAAATGAAGTTCAGCTTAATGAATTCGGGCGTAAAAACGGGCATAAAAAGAAAACTGCTGTTGTGGCTGATCGCGTTGCCGCTGGCGCTGCTGTTGTTGCTGCAATCCTGGTACCTGATACAGATATGGTGGTGGGTCGATCACAACCCGCAGTCAACAGCGTTCATGCGTGCGCAGCTGTCGCGGCTGCAGGAAAAAAATCCCAAAGCCCAGTTGCAGCACAAGTGGGTGCCGTACAACCGTATCTCGAACAACCTCAAGCGCGCCATCATCGCGTCCGAAGATGCCAATTTTGCCGAGCATGAAGGTGTCGACTGGGACGCCTTGCAAAAAGCCTACGTCAAGAATGCGAAGAAGGGCAAAGTCGTCGCCGGTGGTTCGACCATTACGCAGCAACTGGCAAAAAACCTGTTCCTCTCAGGCGAGCGCAGCTACTTGCGCAAAGCAGAAGAAATGCTCATCACCTACATGCTGGAAATGATGATGGACAAGCGGCGCATCTTTGAAATCTATCTGAACGTCGTCGAATGGGGTAACGGCGTCTTTGGCGCCGAAGCCGCATCGCAGCGCTACTTCGGCATTCCAGCCGCCAGCCTCGGGCCACAGGAAGCAGCAAGGCTGGCAGTCATGCTGCCGAACCCGCGCTATTTTGGCCGCCGTCTGGACTCCAACTACCTGAACCGGCGTACTGGACTCATCATGCAGCGGCTCAATAGTGCAGACTTGCCCTGATGCTGCGCAGTGCAAACTTGCTTCATCCCTTCGATGAAAGTACACTTGCGCTGTTTTTGTAACTGGAGACCCGCTTTGGGTAGTCCCTTATCACGTCACCAGCAACTGGTGAGATAGCCTCTTTTTAGAGCGCCTCTCACCGTAGGTGAGCGGGCGCGAATGGCCGTACCGGTCGCGTTCCCTGAAAAAATTTGCCGATTGCAGACGCAAGTCCGCAGTCCATGCCGCGCGCGTCGCGGCCAGGAGAGCCTATGATTAATGTATTCGTGCTGCAAAACGGCCGGCTTAGCCAGGTCAATATCGAGACGCGCGATGACCTCGCGAGCGCTGCACCTATCTGGGTCGATCTGACCGATCCTACCGATGACGAACGCGAGTGGGTCAAGGGTATTTATGGCGTGACCTTGCCGGACGAAGACGACGTCAAGGACATCGAAGCCTCTGCCCGCTATTACGAAGCCGACAATAACGACTTGCATCTGCGTTCCGACTTCTTGCTCGAAGAGGAAGAAGGGCCGTCACGTGTCGTAACCGTGGCTTTCATTCTGGCCAAAGACATGCTGTTCTCTATGCATAGCGACGACTTGCCGGTGTTCCGGCTAGTGCGCATGCGCGCGCGTTCGCGTCCCGGCTCGATCGGTGACTTCAAGGACGTGCTGCTTGATTTGTACGCGACCGATGTCGAATACTCGGCCGATTCGCTCGAAGGTATTTACCAGAATCTGGAAGAAGTCAGCCGCAGCGTGCTGCAAAAAGATTTCAGTGACCAGGACGCTGCCGAGTCGCTCAATGCGATGGCACGCGAGGAAGACTTGAACGGCCGCGTTCGCCGCAACATGATGGATACGCGTCGTGCCGTCAGCTTCCTGATGCGTGGCCGCTTATTGAATTCGGATCAGTTCGACGACGCGCGCCAGATTCTGCGCGACATTGAATCGCTCGATGGCCACACCGCTTTCTTGTTCGACAAAATTAACTTCCTGATGGATGCCACTGTCGGTTTCATCAACATTAACCAGAACAAGATCATCAAGATCTTCTCGGTCGCGTCGGTTGCGTTCCTGCCGCCGACACTGATTGCGAGTATCTACGGCATGAACTTCAAGTGGCTGCCCGAGTTGAACTGGGATCTCGGTTATCCGCTGGCGCTGGTGTTGATGCTGGCTAGTGCGATTACGCCGTTTTGGTATTTCAGGCGTAGAGGGTGGTTGAGGTAATTATGGCGAATTCGCCATAATTAAAAGTCAGGTTGATTTTTTGGGTAGCACAACGAAAGACGCTGGGTTCCGGCTTTCGCCGGAACGACGGTAGGGAATGTGGAGTCCTCCAAAATACTACTGTCATCCCGGCGCAGGCCGGGATCCAGCGTCTTTAAGTTGTGCTGACTTACGCCACCAACTTCGCAAACGCAAACCGCGCCATCGCCAGCGTCTCTGCAATCACCAAGTCGTCATGCTGCGCAGACACAAAGCCCGCCTCGAACGCCGACGGCGCCAGATACACACCCGAGTCCAGCATCGCATGGAAGAAGCGGTTGAATTTCTCTTTGTCGCACTTCATCATCGTCGCAAAATCTACCGGCATTTCAGACGCGAAGTACATGCCGAACATGCCGCCAATAGCATCGGCACAGAATGCCACGCCGGCTTCTTTTGCTGCCAGCGTCAAACCGTCGGTCAGTTTTTTAGTCTGCGTGCCGAGGTTTTCATAAAAGCCCGGCTGCTGAATAATCTTCAGAGTTGCCATGCCGGCCGCTACAGCCACCGGATTGCCTGACAGAGTGCCGGCTTGATAGACGCCTCCAATTGGCGCCAGATGCTGCATCAGATCGGCGCGGCCACCGAAGGCAGCAACCGGTAAACCACCGCCAATCACTTTACCCAGCACCGTCATGTCCGGCACTACGCCATACAGCGACTGTGCGCCGCCGAGCGCGACGCGGAAGCCTGACATTACTTCATCAAACAACAGCAGTGCGCCATGCTGACTGCAAAGCTTACGCATGGTCTGCAAGAACTCCGGTGTTGCACGCAACAGGTTCATGTTGCCGGCAACAGGCTCGACGATGACGCAGGCAATGGTGGAGCCGAGGTTCTTGAAGACTTCTTCGAGTTGTTCGCAGTCGTTATAGTCGAGCACCATCGTGTGCTTGGCAAAGTCGGCGGGCACGCCGGACGACGTAGGGTTACCGAAGGTCAGCAAACCGCTGCCGGCTTTCACCAGCAGAGAATCGGCGTGGCCGTGGTAGCAGCCTTCAAACTTGATGACGGTATCGCGGCCGGTGGCGCCGCGCGCCAGACGCAGCGCGCTCATTGCCGCTTCGGTGCCGCTGGAGACTAGCCGCACTTGTTCAATCGACGGCACCAGCTTGCAGATTTCTTCGGCCATCAAAATTTCGCCTTCGGTCGGCGCGCCGAACGACAGGCCGTTTACGACGGCTTCCTGTACTGCTTTGACGACATCAGGATGCGTGTGACCGACAATGGCCGGGCCCCATGAACCAATGTAGTCAATGTAGCGCTTGCCATCGGCGTCCCAGAAATGCGGGCCGAGTGCGCGTGTGACGAAGCGTGGCGTGCCGCCGACGGAACGGAAAGCACGAACAGGAGAGTTGACGCCACCGGGCGTACTGCGCTGGGCGCGGGCGAAAAGGATATCGTTATTGGACACGTGATTACTTTACTTTAATTAGGATTCTTTAGTTGGCTCATTGGGCTCAATATGCTCGGTCGGCAGATCCGGTTCACGCGCCCAGAAGTAGCGGTCGGGTACCAATTTTCCCATGCCCAGCCTTTGCGCATGCGTGAGCGCAGCGACGGTAAATTCTTCGGCTTCAAACACCGACTCGGGCACATCAAGGCCGTTGGCGAGCATTGCGGCAATCGTCGCCGATAGCGTGTTGCCGGCACCAACGAAAGGTCCCGCCTGACGCTGCCAGCTATCGTTGCGCACGATGCCTGCTTCATTGAACAGAATATTGCTCACGTCATGCGGGTCGCCCGGCGTGCCGGTCACGAAAACGAATTCACAACCCAGTTCTATCATGTGTCTGGCATCGGCTTCGAGCATCGGGTCCGTGCTCGGCTCGCGCCACGTTTCGGCCAGCCGCGACAGTTCATCGACCGACACCAGCAGCAAAGTCGTCTGTGGTATCAGCAACTCGCGCATGGCCAGCAGGACTTCTTCGTCCAGATCCTGATCCGGCAGTATGGTGGAAAACGGGTCGAGCACCAGCGGCACATCCGGATAGTCGGATACGATTTCGGCAATCACGGAAATATTTTCAATGCTGCCGACATAGCCGATCTTGAAGGCCGACACCGGCATGTCTTCGAGCAGCACGCGCGCCTGATCCGAGACCCAGTCGGGGTCGACCAGTTGAACTTCTTCAGTATGCGTAGTGTCACCGATAGACAAGGCAGTGATGACAGACAAGCCATGGCAGCCCATTGCCGCGAACGACGCGAGGTCGGCCTGAATGCCGATCGCACCGACAGGATCGGTGACGCCAAAGGTCAGGACAAGCGGAGAAGTTTGGTTTTGCACAGGGACTGGATTAAGATAGCTGACTTTGCATTTTACTTGAAGGGCAGTGCCGTGAGCGACAACAAGACTATTGACCAGGAATACAAGACCTGGATGTGCCTCATCTGTGGCTGGGTGTACGACGAAGAAGCCGGCTTGCCGGACGAAGGCATTGCACCCGGTACACGTTGGGACCAAGTGCCAATGAACTGGACTTGTCCTGAATGTGGCGCACGCAAGGAAGATTTTGAAATGGTCATCATCTGATCTGCAGATGCCGCCCCGCAGGCGTGCCGGAAAATAATCAACAGATCACACTGATCTGTCGCCAAAACACCGACGCCTGCAAAATATAGTCTTGCCAATGTTTTAATCAGTTTTCAAATTTGCTACAGTTGCGCCGATTTTCCTGAAACTTATAACGGGGAGGCGCAATGCTAGCAGCGCAAGCGCAGGCCGGATCGACCATATTGGTCATCGACGACAGCAGCACGATACGACGGTCCGCTGAAATTTTCCTCTCGCAAGCCGGCTATGCCGTCGTGCTGGCCGAAGACGGCTTTGAAGCACTAGCCAAAATAATCGATCATCAGCCCGCGCTAATTTTTTGCGACATTCAAATGCCGCGGCTGGACGGTTATCAGACCTGCAGTCTGATCCGTCATAGCGCCCAATTCCATATGACGCCCGTTGTAATGCTGTCTTCCAAAGACGGTCTGTTCGATCGTGCGCGTGGCGCATTGGTAGGCGCCAATGCCTACCTGACCAAACCCTTCACCAAAGACAGTTTGCTGAAAACCGTGCGCGAGCTGGTTCCGCATTCGGCCGCCGCCTGAGTCCCCTTCTTGAGCCTACTCTTATACACACAGCATCATGCCCATACAAAAAATCCTGATCGTTGATGACTCTCCGACCGAGCGTTATGTAATGTCCGACTTCCTCGTCGCGCATGGCTACACCGTCATGACAGCTGACAGCGGTGAAGAAGCGCTGGAAAAAATCAAACTGGAGCCGCCACATCTGGTGTTGATGGATGTGGTCATGCCGGGGCAGAACGGTTTTCAGGCAACGCGTGCCATTGCCCGCAATCCTTTGACGCAGCATCTGCCAGTCATCATTTGCACCAGCAAAAATCAGGAAACCGATCGCATCTGGGGCATGCGGCAGGGTGCGCATGATTACCTTGTCAAGCCGATCGATCAGCAACTCTTGCTGAAAAAAATAGCTGCGCTGACGCGATCAGGTTTCTGATGTCATCGCAGCCGGATGTTGTGGTTGACGTGCCAGAAACAGCCAGCAGGCTGCGGCGGCGCAACTTGCGCGTTTACCAGCGCGAGCTTATCGAACGCACACGCGAAGCGCGCGCGGCGAGTGGACAGCAGTGCAGCCGGCTGGCCATTCAGGCAGGGCAGGAAAAATTCTTGCTCGACCTGACGCAAGTCGGAGAAGTGATGAGCTCGTCCGGCATGACAGCAGTGCCGCTGACGAAGTCGTGGTTTATGGGCTTGACCCAGTGCCGCGGCAATCTGGTCGGCGTCGTTGATCTGGTCGGCTTTCTGGGCAAGCCAGTTGATGCGCACGGCAAGTCCGACCGCTTGCTGATTTTTGCCGACGATCTGGCCTTGCATTGCGCAATCCGTGTGACACGCGTACTTGGACTGATCGATATTTCAGCAATGACATTGCAGCCGCTGCAAGCAGGCGCTCCCGACTGGGCCAGCAGGTGCTACCTCGATGGCGACGGCTGCAACTGGACCGAACTGGATCTGGCCAGTCTGGCGCAGGCACCAGCCTTTCTCGACGTCAGCCTATAAAACCATGCCGATCAAATCAAACGATCCAGCCTTCAGGAGACCCGGATGAGCATCAACAGTGCTGTAAGCATTCAACGCATAAAACAATTTACCGGCAACGTGCGTCTTGCACAGTTATTCTCGCAAAGCTGGCTGGTGCAACGCTGCGCCGGGCTGGGCTTGCAGACCCGTCTCAACATCGCCATGGCCGGCCTCGCCGTTTGCCTGTTGATGCTGGCTACCCTGACATGGCTTAACTCTATGGAAGCCAGCAGCGCATCGGCCCAGACCCAGACCGCCGGCGATGTGCTGATGCATTCCCAGCGCATCGGCAAGGCTGCGCCCAACGCAATTCAAGGCAACAGCGCGGCATTCCGGCAAATGGAAGAAAGCCGCATAGCGATCAACCAGCAACTGACCGTACTGGCGAATGGCGGGCAGACAAAGGGCCGCACGATTGCCGCGCCCGACGCCGACGTGGCGCGTCAACTGACTGACATACGTAATAGCTGGCAACGCAGCGACCGCGCTGCAGCCAGCATCATGGCAATGGAAAAAGAATTGACTGGTTTTCGGGCGACGCTACAAGAGCTCAATCAACTTACGCCGCGCCTGCTCGAACTCACAGAACAAATTGCCACGCTCAATGCGCAGTCCGGCGCATCGCCGCGCGAAATCTCTGCGGCCGGTCAGCTCGTCATGCTGACTCAGCGCCTGGGAAAAAGCGCCAATGAATTTCTGACATCCGAAGGTGTCAATCCCGAGACGGCTTTCTTGCTCGGTAACGACAGCAACACCTTCCGCGACACCGTTGATAGTTTTCTGCAAGGCAGTGCAGTCTTGCGATTGCCTGCCGCCAGTAATGCCGACGTGCGCGAAAAACTTGCGGAATTGAAGCTGGCCTTCGCTGACTACCAGAAGCTGGTTGCCGGCATCCTTGGCAATTTGCAGAAATTCATCGCAGCCAAAGAAGCAGAGCATTTGCTGTTCACTGAAAACGAGCCGCTGCGTGAACGCATTCAGCTTTTGCAAAAGACTTTCCTTGATCAGGAAAACAGCAACCCCTGGACTGTCTGGGCCATAGCCGCGACCGGCTTGCTGACGCTACTGATTGCCGCAGGCGTCGCCATGCTGTTACTTGCCGACAGTCGTCAGCGCACAGCCGAAGCCGAAGCGCGTGGCACGCAAGCGGAAATCCAGCGCAGCATGGCCTTGCAGGAAGAGGAAGCGGCGCATAACCTGAACCAGCAAAATCAGGCCGCAATTTTGCGACTCATGAACGAGCTGCAAGAAGTCGCCGACGGCGATCTGACGGTGCAGGCCACGGTCTCCGAAGACATTACCGGCGCCATCGCCGACTCGGTCAACTACACGCTCGAAGAGTTACGCAACTTGCTCATCAAAGTCACGCAGACAGCGCAGCAGGTCGGGTCTAGTTCGGCGACAGCACAAAATATATCCACTGAACTAATTGCCTTGTCTGCGCGTCAGTCTGGCGAAATCCAGCAGACAGGCGAAGCCGTATTGCAAATGACGGCGCAGATCCATCAGGTCTCGCGCGCAGCAGCCGAGTCAGCCGAAGTGGCCAGCGCCTCGGTGCAGGCAGCTCAGCAAGGCGAACAAGCAGTGCAGGCTGCCATTCGCGGTATGCACGACATACGCGACATGATTCAGGAAACCTCGAAGCGCATCAAGCGGCTAGGTGAATCGTCGCTCGAAATCGGCGACATTACTGAACTCATTACCGATATCACCGAGCAGACCAACGTGCTGGCGCTGAATGCGGCTATACAGGCAGCTTCAGCAGGCGAAGCCGGGCGTGGCTTCGCGGTGGTGGCGGAAGAAGTGCAAAGGCTGGCCGAACGCTCAGGCGAAGCAGCGCGGCAAATCGGCGCACTGGTGCAGGCAATCCAGACCGATACGCATGACGCCGTAATCGCCATGGAAAAATCAACGCAGGGCGTGGTCGAAGGAACCCGTCTTTCTGATGCAGCCGGCAGCGTGCTCTCCGACATACGCCGCATTTCGCAACATCTGGCAGAACTGATTCAGGGCATCTCGGTCTCCACTACCGAGCAAACCACGCTGGCCGATGGCGTAGCGCGCAACATTGACAGCATCTTGACCGTGACCGAGCACACGCGCGGCGGCACGCAACAAACTGCCAGCTCGATACAGGAACTCTCTGCGCTGGCTGAAGAACTGCAACGCGCCGTCTCACGTTTTCGTATTACACCGTAAATGAACGCACAAAACCCTGTGCCGATCGCAGCCCCAATTTTCGCGCCGCTTGCAGCCGAAATCCGGTGCAGCGTAAGGCTTGCGCTCGATACGCTGGAAAGAGCGGCCAACGATGCTGCCGCAGTTGAATCCGTCAAGCCGGCCAGTACGCTGTTTCACCAGGTCGGTGCAGCGCTCAAGCTCGCCGGCATTGATGGCGTACCGGCACTGACCGAATTGCTGCAAGGAGTATTGGCGTCAGTCAGTTCAGGCAGTCTGCCATTGACTGCCACGCTAGCCATGGCAGTGCGGCGCGGCGGCAATGCATTGCTCGCTTATCTGGATGCCTTGATGCGCGGCCAGCCTGTGCCATCGCTGAGCCTGTTTCCCGCTTACCGCGCCTTGTACGCGCTGCAAGGAAGCGGCGATGTCACGCCAGCAGCACTGCTGTCGTTACGCACACTCTCATCAGTGCCCGTGCAAGCCGGTACTGACTGCTTTGCCAGCCAGCCCGCCGGTACGACCGACAATTTGCGTGAGCAGTATGAACAAGCCTTGCTGGATTATTTGCGCAGCAGCGATGCAGACGTAATCCTCCAGGCAGCGCACCAAATGTTTGACGTCATCAGCGCCGTCGTGCAGCGGCAGTGCAATACTGCCGCGCTGCCGCACTGGCAAGTGCTGCAAGCATTCGCGCAACTGATCACAGTCGGTGCGCAGCCTGCCGCTGCTAAAAAATTACTGGCTGGCATAGGGCGGCTGGTCCGGCATCTGGACGACGGACCAGACGAACGCATTGCACCGCAACTGGTGCGCGAAGCCTTGTTTGAAATTGCTTGCGCAGGTATTGCCACACCGCTGTCAACAAGCATCGCCGCTGCTTACAACCTGAATTGGCAAATGCCAGCCGGCTACGATAGCGAGCAAGTCCCGCTGCCTGAACAAATAGCAGCGCAAGCAGCAATACAAGTCGACGCACTGATGGTTTTCTCTACAGCGCTTGCTGCAGCAAAAGCTGCGCTCGAAAATTCTGCTGCTGATGTCTTGTTGACCACAAGTGCTGTACCCGCAGCCATGCATGCGCTTGCCCTTCAAGCTGGCAGCACACCAGCACTGGCAGGCTTGACCATCTGTCTGCAGCGTCTGGCAGAGCGCAGCACTGCTGCCGGCCTGCAGCGGCAGCATGCAGTGCCGCTGGCGGCTTGTCTGCTATTGATCGAGCAGGGTCTGCAAGAGCCAGAGAAAATTGAAAACTGGTGCACCCGCAATGAGCCCGTCATGCAGGCAATGCTCGACTGCTTCCTGCAGACGACCGATTTGCAGCAGGCGTCCGTATCACTGCCAAGTCTGCCGGACGGCAGGCAACGGCAATCCTTGTGGCCGATATTGACGGCAACGATAAGCGAAACATTGCAAACGCTGGCGCTGCTGGAGAGCAGGATAGACGCTGCGTTGCAAGAGGCCAGTATGACCTCTGCATGGCCGGCAATGGACGGCATGCTGGGTCAGGTTGGCGGCGCGCTGTCGCTCATCGGCAAGTTGCAAGTCGTCGAGCAAGTGCGCGAGTTGCGCGACATGTTGGCCGTGGTGGCTGCAGAACATCATGGTGCCGACCGCGCCGCCAGCGCTGCCGCACTGGCAGACCGCTTTACGATACTGGTGCAAGAAGTCGCCATGCTGAACTTTCAGATGGAGGCAACCGAAGAACTCGCTGTGCTGCCTGCAATTTTGGAGGAGCCGCTGGCAGAGAGGGGCGTCATCGAGTGCGTTGCTGTAGAGCCGGAAATCATTGAAGCAATTGAGGAAGTTGAGATAGATAAAAAAGATGAGGAAGTTGCCGACAACGTCCTGATGCTCAGCCCGGCCTTACATGCAATCTTTCTGGAAGAAGCACAGCAGTGCATTGCGCATATTAGCCAGTCAGTACGGCAGTGGTGCGCTGCGCCCGAGCCCTCGTTATTGCTGGCTGCAGAGCATGCATTGCATTCGCTGGCGGGTAGCTCGGCAGCGGTGTCGCTGCATGCAGTTCATGAACTTGCCACGACACTGGAGAGCCTGCTGCAGGAATTTGTGCTGACTCGTACTCAGTCTCTGGCAGCTGCGGAACAAGCCGTATTGCTGGAAGCGGTCGACATGCTCGAGCACATGTTGGCGCAGCTTCTGGCAGATCAACTGCCTGTGCACCAACCCGTGCTGCAGCAGCAGTTGCTGAGTCTGCTGCAGCAAAGGCAAGTGTGCTTACCAGAGCCAGTAGAAGTAGAAACGGCGGACGCAGCGCAGCCAGTACCAGCCAGTGAGGTGATGCAGTCTATTCCTGAGCTTGCTATCACTAACACTGAAGCTGAAGCTGGCGGCGATGATGCAGACCCGGAACTGCTGAGCTTGTTTATTGAAGAAGCGACCGACTTGCTGTCGCAGATCGATCGGCTATTGCAGGCTTGGACCGACCCTGAAGCTGCATCGCCAGCCGCTGCGCTGCTGCGTATCTTGCACACGCTAAAAGGCAGCGCACGCATGGCTGGAGCTGCAGCGCTAGGTGACCAGGTGCATCAGATGGAACATGCGCTGGCGCAGGGGGAGCCTGTGCCGGTCGCGAGCCTTATTGCTGATTTTGACCGCATCATGCAATCGTTTGCGCAACTGCTGCCGCCTGTTCCGAGTCCAGCCACTGCCGGCAAGCACAAGCAAGTTGGAACAACTCGCGCACAAAAGCCTGCCTCACAAGTTCAATTGCGTGTGCGCACAGACTTGCTGGACCGTGTAGCCAACTCGGCTGCCGAATTGGTGGTGGGCGGCGCACGCGTCAGCGGCGAACTGCAGCAACAGCGTCATGCGTTGGCTGACTTGAATGACAATCTGGCTCGCTTGCGCAGCCAGTTACGTGAAGTTGAAATTCAGGCTGAAACGCAAATCGCGTCTGACTTCTCTCTAAATACTAAACGCGAATTTGACCCGCTTGAATTCGACCGCTTCACCAGCTTGCAGGAACTCACGCGCATGATGGCGGAGACCGTCGCCGACATAGTCAGCGTGCAACGCATGCTTAGTCGTCATATTGATGGCGCCGCGCTGGCGATGACGGCGCAACTACGCCACGCGCGCACCTTGCAGCATGATTTCAGGCGCGTGCGCATCGTGCAGTTTTCCAGCATCAATGAGCGGTTGCAGCTGCTGGTGCGACAAGTCGCGCACGAACTCGAACGCAAAGTCAGGCTTGAGCTGCGGGGCGGCAGTATTGAAATTGACCGCAGCATGCTCGACAAAATCAGCGCACCGCTTGAACACTTGCTGCGTAACGCCATTGCACACGGCATCGAATTACCAGAAGAGCGGCTCGCTGCCGGCAAACCGGCAGTCGGTACCATACAGATAGAGCTGGCGCAGCATGGCAATGACATCGTGCTGCAACTCAGCGACGACGGACGCGGGCTCGATGGCGAGCGCATCCGCAAACAGGCGACCATCGCCGGGCTGATCGCTGCCGACGCAAAGTTAACAGATGCAGAAACTGCCAATCTCATTTTTGAACCGGGTCTGACGACTTCCGACAAAGTCACCGCAGTATCTGGCCGCGGTATCGGCATGGACGCCGTGCGTGCTGATCTGCTTGCGCAGGGTGGCAGCATTAAAGTCAGCACGACGCGTGGCAGCGGCACTAGCTTCACACTCGTGTTGCCTTTGACGCTAGCTACCATACAGGTTGTGTTGGCAAGGGTTGGCAGCATGCAGATCGCCATTCCATCGGCGATGGTCGCGCATGTTGTGCAGTTGCCGGCGGCGCAGTTACAGCTGGCACGGCAGACCGGCAAACTGGACTGGCGCGGCGAACAACTGCGCTTGCACAATCTGGCTAGCTTGCTGGCATTGGAGCAGAGCGCCAGTAACTCAGATGGACAGTCGGTGCCGGTTGTCATTCTGCGTCAACTCGACTGCTTGCAGGCGGTCGAACTTGACGCAATAGCCGGTAATCGTGAAGTCGTCGTCAAGAATATTGGCTCGCAACTCGCGCAGGTTGCCGGCATCGCCGGCGCGACCGTGCTGGCCGACGCGAGCATCGTACTCATCATCAATCCCTTGCCGCTGATCGAATCTGCTGTGCGTCGTGAGCGTGCAGGCACGGTCACGATAATGCCGGCCGCGGCGGTAGAGCAGAAAGAATTGCCGCTGGTGCTGATCGTAGATGATTCACTGACCGTACGCCGCATCAGCCAGCGACTGCTCGACAAGCATGGTTATGCCACCTTGCTGGCGCGTGATGGCTTCGACGCGCTGGAAAAACTGGCTGCCCTCAATGAGCGCGCACCGGCCGCAATGCTGTTCGATATTGAAATGCCGCGCATGGACGGTTTTGATCTGTTGCGTCATGTACGGCAAGACCCGCGCCTTTCTGCGATACCGGTCGTCATGATCAGCTCGCGTACTGCGAGTCGTCACCGTGAACATGCGATGGCGCTCGGTGCCACTGCTTATCTTGGCAAACCATTTCAGGAAACGGCATTGCTCGCGTTGCTGGCACAACTATGCGCAAATTCAACGGAGGATACTGTCTGAATCTGTGCTGGCGCACAAAGCACCTTGCTTGCGCAGTGCAGAATTGTTTTTTTGTGTAGGTGGCTTTGGTGTGCTGATGGAAAGCGAGGAGTGGATGAAACATGAGTGGGTCACCAATCGGAAGTCAACCGGCATCAACCGCAAGCATGACCACATCGCGCTGGTTCTGCAAGGTGGGGGTGCGCTGGGTGCTTACCAGGCGGGTGCGTATGAAGAAATATTCAACACGCCTTATCAGCCTAACTGGATTGTCGGCATTTCTATTGGTGCCATCAATGCTGCTTTGATCGCAGGTAACCATCCAGAAAAACGTGTAGAGCGCCTGCTCGAATTCTGGCATCTGGTTTCTTCCGGCATGCATTTGCTGGCAGACACCATGTCGGTCTCGCCATGGATCAAGACCGCCACGGAAATGCCTGAACCACGCACAGCCTTCAACCGTTTCAGTGCGTGGCAATCGGCCATGCTGGGGATTCCCGGCTTTTATCAGCCGCGAGTGCCGTCACCGTCGTTCCAGCCGGACGGCTCGCCCGCTGCACTGAGCATGTATGACAATGCGCCCTTGCGTGCGACGCTGGAGCGGCTAATTGACTTTGATCTCATCAACAGCAAGCAGGTACGTCTGTCACTAGGTGCCGTCAATGTCAGCACCGGCAATTCCATTTACTTTGACAACCATGAGCGGCTCATCGGGCCCGAACATGTCATGGCAAGCGGCGCACTGCCGCCTGCATTTGCACCGGTCATGATAGACGGCGAAGCCTACTGGGACGGCGGCATACTCTCCAACACGCCACTGCAATATGTGGAGGAAATGCGTGACGACGATGAAAGCGTGATGGCATTCCAGATTGACCTGTTCAATGCGCGCGGCACTGTACCGGTGAATTTCGAAGAAGTGCTGAAGCGGCAGAAAGATATTCTGTATTCAAGCCGCACACGCTACACCAGCAACATGGTGGCAGAGCTCGAAAATACCCGCAAAGCCATACGTGACCTGATCGAGAAACTGCCCAAGCATATGCTCGATGATCCCGAAGTCATTCATCTGGACGACTTTGCGCGCAGTGCGCCATTTGATGTTGTGCACCTGATTTACCGGCAAGGACCTTACGAGCTCGAATCAAAAGACTATGAATTTTCGCGCGTGTCCGTGCTCGAACATTGGGAGGCCGGTCGGCGCGACCTGCGTGACACGCTGGTCCATCCAGAGTGGCTCAAGTGTACTGGTGAAGACACCGGCGCAATGCAATACGACCTGACGCGCCACAGCCGGCCGCTGCGCGCGGCGCAACAAATCCCGCGCGATACCTTGGTTAAACGCGCCGTCTGAACGGATTCCGAACGAGAGGACAACATGGCACGACTCGATGGAAAAATCGCTTTCATCACGGGTGCCGCCAGCGGCATCGGCAAAGAAATCGCTATTGAATTTGCACAGCAGGGCGCCAGCATTATCATCGCTGACCTGAACCAGCCGGCGGCCGATAGCGTCGCAGCGCACATCACGAAAAGCGGCACGCCTGCCATCGGTGTGGCTGTTGATGTGACCGATGAGGCGCAAGTACAGGCCGCGATCCAGACCAGCATCAGGCACTTCGGCAACATCGATATTTTAATCAGCAATGCCGGCGTGCAGATGGTGCATCCGGTACAGGACTTCAGTTTCGCCGACTGGAAAAAAATGTTGGCGATTCATCTCGACGGCGCTTTCCTCACCACGCGCGCGTGCGTCAAGCAAATGATCGCTAGCGGCAAAGGCGGCAGCATCATCTACATGGGCTCGGTACATTCGAAAGAAGCATCGGTGCTGAAAGCGCCGTATGTGACAGCCAAGCACGGACTCATAGGGCTGGCCAAGACCGTAGCGAAAGAAGGCGCGCAACACAATATTCGCGCCAACGTCATCTGCCCGGGTTTCGTGCGCACGCCGCTGGTTGACAAGCAGATACCGGAGCAGGCGCGTACGCTCGGCATTAGTGAAAACGACGTCATCAAAAACGTCATGCTGAAAGAAACCGTCGATGGTGAATTCACGACTACTGCTGATGTTGCGCAGGTTGCTTTACTCTTTGCGTCATTCCCGACCAATGCGCTGACGGGGCAGTCGCTGGTGGTTAGTCATGGGTGGTTTATGCAGTAGGTCGGAAGTTGAAAAAGACGCTGGATTCCGGCGCAGGCCGGAATCCAGCGTCTTTAAGTTCACCCCTCATCCCCCACCTTTTTAACCACCGCATACCGCTCCAGCGTCTTTTTGCGCGCCTGATCATGCGCGACCACCGGCCCCGGATAATTCTTCCCCAACTCCACACCTGCCATCTCCAGTTCCATCTGCGTAGCCAGCCAGGGCGCATGAATTTTTTTAGCATGCAGCTTCGCCAGTTGCGGTAAATAACGCTTGATGAACTTGCCTTCAGCATCAAAACGTTCCGACTGCGTGACCGGATTAAAAATACGGAAATACGGTTGCGCGTCACAGCCTGACGACGACGCCCACTGCCAGCCGCCGTTGTTTGCCGACAGGTCAAAGTCATTCAGGTGCCGCGCGAAATACGCTTCGCCGCGCCGCCAGTCTATGCCGAGGTCCTTGATTAAAAAACAGGCAGTCACCATGCGCAGCCGGTTATGCATATAGCCGGTCTGGTTCAACTGCAGCATTGCAGCATCTACCAGCGGATAGCCGGTCTTGCCGTCGCACCAGGCCTGGAACAGCGCATCGGCTTCTTTGCCTTCTTCCCATTCGATTTTGTTGTAGTCCGGCTTGAACGCGCTGCCGACGACGTGCGGATGATGATGCAGGATCATGAAATAAAAGTCGCGCCAGATCAGTTCTGCCAGCCAGACCGGCGTACCAGCGCCGCCGGTGCCGTCTTGCATGGCCTGCATGGCACGCCGCGCTAGTGCTCGTATCGACACGGTGCCAAAGCGCAGATGCACAGACAGATACGACGGCCCTTTGACCGACGGATAATCACGCGTCGCGCCGTAGCGTTCCATGCGCGGCAGAAAATCATCCAGCAATTGCTGGCCGCCGCTCATGCCGGTCGGAATTTTGAGTGCGGCCAGATCAACTTCGGCAAAGCCCATCTGTTCCAGTGAGGGCATGGCTGCTGTGTCCTTCGGCAATGCCAGCTGACCCGATTTCGCAATGGTTGCAAACGGTGCGATTGCTGATGTGTCGATGCCACCGGCTTCCAGCTGAAATTTCTTCAGCCACGCGTTTTTGTAAGGTGTAAACACTGAGAACGGTTTGCCTGCCAGCGACAAGACTTCTTCCTTCTCGAAAATCACTTGATCTTTAAAGCTCTGCAATGCGATGCCGTTTGCCTGCAAAGCCTGACCGACCGCCGCGTCGCGGGCCAGCGCCGCCGGTTCGTAGTCATGATTCATGAAGACGGCGTCAACCTGAAGCTGCTTTGCAAGTTCTGGAATGGCAGTCGCGGCGCTGTCGTGCAGCACGATCAGGCCGCCGCCTAGCTCGCGCAACTCGGCATCGAGCTCGATCAGGCTGGCATGAATGAACGCGACGCGGCGGTCAGCCGGGCCGTGCGCCAACAGCAGATCAAGAATAGTTTTATCAAAAATGAAAGTGCAAAACACCGTGCGGCTGCTTGCCAGCGCATGATGCAGCGCGGCGTGGTCAAAGGTGCGCAGATCACGGCGGAACCAGACTAAAGATTTATTAAATTGAGTCATGTGTTTGTTATCCAAATTAGAGCGTCTATCAAAATGGGGCTGGCAAGGCGCAAAGTCGCAGACAGTACGTGAGTACGGCAAGACGAAGCAACGCAGTCAGCGTCATTTTGATAGACGCTCTTAAAGTGCTTACCTGAAAGCACGCAGTGTAGCGCTTTCATAGCTTGATGTCGGGAAGGTCATCAGTCCGGTCAAAGCTGATAAAATGCCCAACATGGCCAAGCAAGACAAGCACCCCCCCAAGTCATCTTCTTCCGCGCCAAAGCAGGCAGCGGAATCCGGTGATTTTTCTGCATTTTCTCAAGATAATTCTGACTCGCAGCTGCAGCTGGCCGATCACTTTCTGATCGCCATGCCGTCCATGCTCGACCCCGTCTTTGGCGGCACCGTCGTCTATCTCTGCGAGCATCATGCCGGTGGTGCCCTCGGTGTCATCATCAACAAAGCTACCGACATGACGATGGATATCCTGTTCGAGCGGCTCGATCTGGATCTCGAAATCAGCCCGCACAGTGCAGTGCTGCCGCGTGCGCCGGTGATGTTTGGCGGGCCGGTACAGGTTGAACGCGGCTTCGTGCTGCATGCGCCTGACACCGCTTACACCTCGTCGCTGACCGTGTCCGACGACATACAACTGACGACTTCGCGCGACGTGCTCGAAGCCGTGGCCGAAGGTCATGGTCCGCGCCGGCTGCTGGTGACGCTGGGTTGCGCCGGCTGGGGCGCCGGACAGCTCGAAGAAGAAATCCTGCGCAATGGCTGGCTGACCGTGCGTGCCGATCCCAGCATTTTGTTTGATCTGCCGATCGAAGAGCGCTTCGTCGCGGCGATGAATTTGCTGGGTATTGATCCCAACATGCTCACGGGCGAAGCAGGGCATGCGTGAATCATGAGTAATGCGATGAACAAGCTAATGAGTAAGCCGCATTGAGCACGATACTGGGATTTGACTTTGGCTTGAAGCGCATCGGCGTCGCCGTCGGCAACAGCATACTGAAACAGGCGCAGCCGCTGACCATCATCACGGCCGCTACCAATGACGATAAATTCAGTGCGATTGCAAAGCTGGTCGCCGAATGGGAGCCCGATCTGGCTATTGTCGGATTGCCGCTGCACCCGGACGGCGCCGAACATGAAATGACCGTGCGTTGCCGCCGTTTCGCCAACCAGCTGCATGGCCGCTACGGCATACAAACCGTGCTGGTAGATGAACGCTATTCGTCTGCAGTTCTGTCACAGGCACGCGGCGAGTACATTGATGACGCCGCCGCCGCAATCATTCTGCAACAATATTTTGACGACCATCACAATGAGCATGACCATTCCTGAACTCGACGCCGAAGCGCTCTACGCGCAGCTGGAACAGCAAGTCAAAACTGCGCTGGCCGGCACGCCGCAGCTGGCCATTGCCGGCATTTACTCCGGCGGCGCGTGGCTGGCCGAACGGCTCGCACTAGCACTCGGCGTGACCGACATCGGCTATGTCGACGTCTCGTTCTATCGTGACGACTATGCCGAAAAAGGATTGCACGCCGAAGTCAAACCCAGCCAGATCAACTTCGACGTCAACGGCGCGACCATCCTGCTCGTAGACGACGTGCTCTATACCGGCCGCACCACGCGCGCAGCGATCAACACACTGTTTGACTACGGCCGGCCAGCGAAAATCATGCTCGCTGCATTAGTCGACCGCGGCGGTCGCCAACTGCCGGTCGCTGCCGACTTTGTCGCCCATTCCATTCCGCTGGCAGACGAACAGCTGCTGGTTTTGCAAAAGGCCGCTGACGGCCGGCTTTCCCTGACGGTAGACCATGCATAATCCGCAACTCAATAAACACGGCGAGCTGCAGCACCTGCTCACCATCGAAGGATTGCCGCGCGCAGTCGTCACCCGCATCCTCGACACGGCATCGTCGTTCGTAGGCGTCGGCGACCGCGACGTCAAAAAAGTCCCGCTCATGCGCGGCAAGAGCGTCTTCAATCTGTTCTTTGAAAACTCGACCCGCACCCGCACCACCTTCGAGATCGCGTCCAAGCGCTTGTCGGCAGACGTCATCAACCTGAACATCTCGGCATCGAGTGCGAGCAAGGGTGAATCGCTGCTCGACACCATCGACAATCTGGCCGCCATGCATGCCGACATGTTCGTCGTGCGCCATGCGCAGTCCGGCGCGCCTTACCTGATTGCGAAGCACCTGATCGACACCAAACAATCGCACGTGCATGTCGTCAATGCCGGCGACGGCCGCCATGCGCATCCGACGCAGGGCTTGCTGGATATGTACACGATCCGGCACTACAAAAAAGATTTCTCCAACCTGACCGTTGCCATTGTCGGCGACATTCTGCACAGCCGCGTGGCGCGTTCCGACATACATGGCCTGACTACGCTCGGCGTGCCGGAAGTGCGCGCCATCGGCCCGCGCACTCTGCTGCCGGTCGGCCTAGAGCAGATGGGCGTGCGCGTCTTTACCGACATGAACGAGGGCTTGAAAGGTGTGGACGTCATCATCATGCTGCGCCTGCAGAATGAACGCATGAACGGCGCACTGCTGCCGTCGGCGCAGGAATACTTCAAGAGTTATGGACTCACGCCCGAGCGACTCGCGCTGGCCAAGCCGGATGCCATCGTCATGCATCCGGGCCCGATGAACCGCGGCGTGGAAATTGATTCGGCAGTGGCCGACGGTGCGCAGGCAGTGATACTGCCGCAAGTGACCTTTGGTATTGCCGTGCGCATGGCTGTGATGAGCATGCTGGCTGGCAGCTGATGAAGTATCCGGTTTAAAAATTAAAGACGCTGGGTCCCAGTCTGCGCTGGGACGACGGTTGTTTATCTACCGTCGTCCCGATGAAAATCGGGACCCAGTGTCGTTGTTGTTCGACTTTTGTTCGACTCAGTTTGATCCTAATCGCCAACCTATGAACCTACAGATTATCAACGGCCGCGTGATTGATCCGGCCAACCAGATCGACGCTAAGCATGATGTGTTTATCATCGACGGAAAAATCGCCACCATCGGCAAGGCGCCCTCTGGTTTCAAGGCCGACCAAACCATCGATGCTGCCGGCCTGATCGTCGCGCCCGGATTAGTCGACCTGTCGGTGCGCCTGCGGGAACCCGGCTATGAATACAAGGCCACACTTGAATCCGAATTGCAGGCAGCGCTGGCCGGTGGCGTCACTAGCCTGGTCTGCCCGCCCGACACCGACCCCGTGCTGGATGAGCCGGGTCTGGTTGAAATGCTGGTGCATCGCGCACGCAGCCTGAACCAGTCGCACGTTTACCCTCTCGGTGCGCTGACTATGGGCTTGAAAGGCCATGAGCTGACCGAGATGGCCGAGCTGACCGAAGCCGGCTGCGTCGGTTTCGCGCAAGCCGAACACACGATAGAAAACACCACCGTGCTGATGCGCGCGCTGCAGTATGCGCACACCTTCGGCTACACCGTCTGGCTGCGTCCGCAAGATCCGCATCTGGGCAAGGGCGGCATTGCGCACAGCGGCCCGCTGGCCTCGCGTCTCGGTCTGGCCGGCGTGCCGGTGATGAGCGAGACCATTGCCTTGCATACGATTTTCGAACTGGTGCGTGCCACCGGCGCGCGCGTGCATCTGTGCCGCTTGTCGTCGGCAGCCGGGCTTGAATTGGTTCGCGCGGCCAAGGCCGAAGGCTTGCCAATTACGTGCGATGTCGGCGCGCACAACATTCACCTGACCGACGCCGATATCGGCTTCTTCGATTCAAACGCGCGACTGACGCCGCCGTTGCGTAGCCAACGCGACCGCGATGCGATTCGCCATGCCTTGGTAGACGGCACCATCGACGCGATCTGCTCCGACCACACACCAGTCGACGATGATGAAAAACTGCTGCCTTTCGGTGAAGCCTCGC
The DNA here is from genome assembly GCA_040399905.1 of Burkholderiaceae bacterium. Classification (GTDB taxonomy): domain Bacteria; phylum Pseudomonadota; class Gammaproteobacteria; order Burkholderiales; family Burkholderiaceae_D; genus Pernthalerella. Next base: position 196,413 of record JBBARG010000005.1, on the reverse strand, counting down.
CGGGCGCAACCGGACTGGAATTGCTGCTGTCACTGGCTTTGAAGTGGGCTGAAGAATCAGTAGACAATTCTGAACAGCGTCTGTCTGCCGCCATTGCCCGCATCACCAGCGACGCCGCTCGCGTGGCTGGTCTGCCAGCCGGCCAGCTCGGCATTGGCAGCGTTGCTGACCTATGCGTTTTTGATGCCGACACGCGCTGGCTGGTGCAGGCTTCTGCGCTTGCCAGCCAAGGCAAGCACACGCCGTTTCTGGGTTATGAGTTGCAAGGACAAGTGCGACACACCGTCGTGGCAGGCCGTCCCGTCTTTAGTCGCTAAAGCGTCCCATGCCCAAGCTGCCTATGGCGCGTCTGGCGCTGCATCTTTTTGTCGGCTTGTGGAAATGCGCCGTGCTGTTTCCGTGGCTAGGCAGCGCTGCACGCGCTCAACGTGTGCAGCGCTGGTCGCAGCAACTGATCGCGATCTGCGGTGTCAAGCTGGTATTGCGTAATGACGCTGGTGCCGGGGCGGTATCGCCGGGGCTCATCATCAGCAACCATGTTTCATGGCTGGATATTTTCGTCATCAACAGCGTGCATCCTTGCCATTTCGTTGCGAAGTCGGATATCCGCGACTGGCCACTCATAGGCTGGTTGTGTGACAAGGCAGGCACCATATTCATTGCGCGTGGCCGTCAGCGCGATGTGCGCCGCATTTATGCCGGTCTGGTGCGCAGCATTCATGACGGTGACCGTGTCGCCTTTTTCCCCGAGGGTACGACTGCCGCGCAAGGTACCGTGCTGCCGTTTCATGCGAACCTGTTTGAAGCGGCAATAGAAGCGCAAGTGCCGGTGCAGCCGTATGCGTTGCGCTATCTGGATGACGATGGCGCGCTGCATGCAGCGGCTGATTTTATTGGCGACATGACGTTTGCCGAAAGCGTTGCTGTTATCTTGCGCAACCGTCGGCTCACAGCAGAGCTGATACGGCTGCCAGCCATTGACAGTCACGGCGCACACCGGCGCGAACTCGCGCAAGCAGCGCACGCTGCTATAAAAAATGCGCTCAGCACGGTTGCTGATACTGCGAACAATCCACTTGTATCAAGCTACGGTCCGACAGCCGCATCGCAGTAAGCTTGCCGCCCCAGACGCAGCCTGTATCAAGACCAATCACATTCGGCTGCATGGTCAGCCCCAGCGTTGACCAATGGCCAAACACGACGGTCACATTCTCTGACTTCCGGCCCGGCACCCTATACCACGGCATATAACCGGGCAAGGGCGTGCCCGGCGATTCTTTGGTCACGAATTCCATCTCGCCGTCAGCGGTGCAAAAACGCAAGCGCGTGAGGCCATTGACGATGCAGCGCAGCCTGGCTTCCCCTTGCAGCGTGTCGTCCCAGCGCTGCGGCTCATTGCCATACATGGAGCGCAAAAAATTGACCCAGTGCGGGCCGCGCAATTGCACCTCGACTTCATGCGACAGCGCTACTGCCTGCTGCGCCGTCCATTGCGGCAGCACGCCGGCATGCACCAGCAAATAGTCGTCTTCCATCAGTGCCAGCGGCTGCTGGCGCAACCAGTCGAGCAAGTCATCGCGATCAGGCGCTTCGAGTATGGCCATGACCGTGTCGCTGCGGTTGGGCTGGCGTATGCCATGCGCGAGTGCCAGCAGGTGCAGGTCGTGGTTGCCGAGGATGACGCGAGCCCGCTCGCCAAGCGCACGTATGGTGCGCAGCGAACCTAGTGAATCAGGCCCGCGGTTGACCAGATCGCCAACAAAAATAAATTGCGCATCCGGCTCGGTGGCCAGAATACGGGCGAGTAAATCATCGAGGCGCGCTGCACAGCCCTGCACATCGCCGATTGCATAAGTAGACATAATAAGTAGCCATAATAAGTAGCCATAAAATTTATAAAAACAGAACGGCCTTCATTCTAGACTCTGGCAGCCATTAGTGTGGTTACTAAGGTAGTCACTAAAGTAAAATGCGGGGTTGGCCACATTTTTATCAAATCAATAAGGCAAGCGGATGATTTTAGTCACAGGCGGCGCCGGATTCATCGGTTCAAATTTTGTACTCGACTGGCTCGCGCAGAGTGATGAGCCGGTCGTCAATCTCGATAAGCTGACCTATGCCGGCAATCCGGAAAATTTCGCGTCGCTGGCCAACGACAGCCGCCATCATTTCGTCCATGGCGATATCTGCGACCGCGAACTGGTCGCGTCGCTACTGCAGCAATACCAGCCGCGCGCGATTTTGCATTTCGCCGCCGAGAGCCATGTTGACCGCTCCATACACGGCCCTGCCGATTTCGTGCGCACCAATGTCGATGGCACCTTCAGTCTGCTCGAAGCCGCGCGCGCCTACAGCGCAACCTTAGCTGAAGTGTCGCACTTTCGCTTTCTGCATGTGTCCACCGACGAAGTGTTCGGCACCCTTGGTAAAGACGACGCGCCTTTTTCCGAGACCACGCCGTATGCACCCAACAGCCCGTACTCGGCATCGAAAGCCGCGTCCGACCATCTGGTGCGCGCCTGGCATCACACCTACGGCATGGATGTCGTCACCGGCAACTGCTCGAACAACTATGGACCGCTGCAGTTTCCAGAAAAGCTGATCCCGCTAATCATTGCCAATGCACTCGCCGGCAAGCCGCTGCCTGTCTATGGCGACGGCATGCAGGTGCGTGACTGGCTGTTTGTTGGCGACCATTGCAGCGCGCTGAGGCGTGTACTGGCCGACGGCCGTCCCGGTGAAACCTACAACATCGGCGGCTGGAACGAGAAAGCCAATATCGATGTCGTGCACACGCTGTGCGACTTGCTTGACGAACTGGCGCCGGCAGCGCAGTCCTACCGGCAGCAAATCACGTTCGTCAAAGACCGTCCTGGCCATGACCGCCGTTATGCGATTGATGCACGCAAGATAGAACGAGAGCTGAGCTGGAAACCGGCCGAGTCTTTCGAGACCGGCATGCGAAAAACCGTGCAGTGGTATCTGGCCAATCAGGACTGGGTCAGCAAGGTGCAGTCAGGTGATTATTTGAAATGGCTGGACCGTAACTATGGCCAGCGTAACGGGAGCACCGCATGAAGGTAAACAACAGACGCGGCATCATCCTCGCGGGCGGCTCCGGCACTCGCTTGTATCCGGTCACGCAGGCAATTTCCAAGCAGCTGTTGCCGGTGTATGACAAGCCGATGATTTACTATCCGCTCACCACCTTGATGATGTCCGGCATACGCGACATATTGTTGATCTCGACGCCGCAAGACACACCGCGCTTCGCTGAATTGCTAGGCAACGGCAATCAGTGGGGCCTGAATATTCAGTACGCCGTGCAGCCGTCGCCGGATGGTCTTGCGCAAGCGTTCATCATAGGTCGCGACTTTGTCGGCAACCAGCCTTCGGCACTCATATTGGGTGACAATTTATATTACGGTCATGATCTCGATGCCAGTCTGGCCGCTGCGAATGCGCGCACTGATGGCGCAACTGTATTTGCCTATCACGTGCAAGATCCGGAACGCTATGGCGTCGTTGGCTTCGATGCCAATCGCCGCGCAATCAGCATTGAAGAAAAACCGCTGAAGCCGCAATCAAATTACGCTGTCACTGGTCTGTATTTTTACGATAATCTGGTCTGTGACATTGCTGCCGATATTAAACCCTCAGCGCGTGGCGAACTGGAAATTACCGATGTGAATCGTGTTTATCTGGAGCGGGAAAAACTGCAAGTCGAACTGATGGGGCGCGGCATGGCATGGCTCGATACCGGCACGCATGAATCTTTGCTCGATGCGTCGCAGTTCATTGCGACGCTGGAAAAACGGCAGGGCTTGAAAGTCGCGTGTCCGGAAGAAGTCGCGTATCGCAAAGGTTATATTGATGCTGCGCAGCTTGAGAAACTGGCTGAGCCTTTGAAGAAAAACGGCTATGGGCAGTATTTGCTGCGGCTGTTGCAGGATACCGTTTATTAAAGACTAAATTCAAAGACACTGGATCCCGATTTTCATCGGGATGACGGTAGAAGTTGGGATGTCGCCTCACTCACTTCCGTCATCCCGATGAAAATCGGGATCCAGCGTCGTTAAGCAATCTACAAACCTATGCAAATAACCCGCACCTCCATCCCCGACGTATTAATCATTGAACCCAAAGTATTCGGCGACGACCGCGGCTTTTTTTTCGAGAGCTACAACAAACGCCGCTTCCAGCAGCTAACCGGCATCACGGATGAATTCGTGCAAGACAATCATTCGCGCTCGGCAAAAAATGTACTGCGCGGCCTGCACTATCAGATTCAACAGCCGCAAGGCAAGCTGGTGCGCGTGACGGCGGGCGAAGTGTTCGACGTCTGCGTCGACCTGCGCAAGAGCTCGCCTACGTTCGGGCAGTCCGTGTCATTGACGTTGAGCGCTACCAATCATCGCCAGCTCTGGATTCCTGCAGGCTTCGCACACGGCTTCGTGGTGACGTCCGACATCGCCGAGTTTTTATATAAAACCACTGACTACTACGCGCCGGAGTTCGAGCGCTCGTTGCTGTGGAACGATCCGGCACTAGCTATCGCATGGCCGCTGTCAGGCGAGCCATTGTTGTCGGCCAAAGACAAGCTGGGCGTGCCGCTGGCGCAGGCAGAAACCTTCGAATGAAAATCCTCGTCACGGGCAAGAACGGGCAGGTCGGGCAAGCGCTGCTGCGTTCCCTGGCCGGCTTGGGCGAGGTGATTGCGCTTGACCGCGCGCAGCTGGATTTATCTGATCTGGATGCCGTGCGCGCAACAGTGCGCGCTATTGCTCCTGAACTCATCATCAATGCGGCAGCCTATACCGCAGTCGATCTGGCCGAAACAGAAGTCGCGCAGGCAATGCGCCTCAATGCCGAAGCGCCCGGCGTGCTGGCTGAAGAAGCAAAAAAAATCGGTGCTGCATTGATTCATTACTCCACCGATTATGTATTCGACGGCAGCAAGAATGGTGCGTGGAACGAAGACGATACGCCCGCACCTTTATCTGTTTACGGCCGCAGCAAATTAGCTGGCGAACAAGCGATTGCAGCGAGTGGTGTCTCGCATCTGATTTTGCGCACCAGCTGGGTGTATGGTCTGCACGGCAAAAATTTTCTGTTGACCATGCTGCGGCTGGCGCAGACGCGGCCCGAACTTTCTGTCGTCAACGACCAGTTCGGTGCGCCTACCTGGAGCCGCACCATTGCCGAAGCAACGGCGCAGATCGTGCGTAAGCCAGCACTGATTCATGAACACAGCGGCATCTATCACATGAGCGCAGGCGGGCGTACCAGCTGGCATGGTTTTGCGCAGAAAATATTTGACCATCCTTCCATGCAGCACAAACCGCTGCTGCATGCGATCCCGACTGCCGACTATCCGTTGCCGGCAAAAAGGCCGCAGAATTCCGAACTGGACACGACCAGGTTTCAACAAACATTTTGCAGCTTGCCGCAATGGGACGAGGCGCTGGCGCTCTGCCTGCAAGAACTCGCCACCAGCGCGTAACTAAACTGAAGGCACGTTAACTTATGGCACAAAACACGGCACAAACTACGGCACAACTTACACCGGGCATTTTCAAAGCTTACGATATACGCGGCGTACTCGGCACGACGCTGGACGCAGACATTGCGCGCCAGATCGGCCAGGCATTCGGCAGTGCCGTGCGCGCACGCGGCGATAGCACCGTCATCATCGGGCGCGACGGACGGCTGTCCGGCCCCGAGTTGGCTGATGCACTCGCCAGCGGTCTGCAGTCGACTGGCGTTGACGTGATTGACCTCGGCATGGTCGCCACACCCGTGCTGTACTACGCAACCCATGTACTGGGCGCAACCAACGGCATCATGGTGACTGGCAGCCACAATCCGCCTGACTACAACGGCTTCAAAATGGTGCTCGGCGGCGAAGCGATTTATGGCGATGCCATCACCGCGCTCTATAAAACTATTATCAGCGGCGATTTCGCCAGCGGTGCCGGAGCCTACCGCGTGCATGACATACGCGATGCCTATCTGCAGCGCATTGTCAGCGACGTGAAGCTGGCGCGACCAATGACGATAGCCATTGACTGCGGCAACGGCGTCGCCGGTGCCTTCGCAGCTGACTTGTACCGCATGCTCGGCTGTGAAGTGATCGAATTGTTTTGCGATGTGGACGGCAACTTCCCGAATCATCATCCGGATCCGGCACACTCAGAAAACCTGCAAGACCTGATCGCAAGCTTAAAGAGCACTAGCGCAGAAATCGGTCTCGCTTTCGATGGCGACGGCGATCGCCTCGGTGTCGTCACCAAAGACGGCCAGATCATTTATCCGGACCGGCAGCTGATGTTGTTTGCAACCGACGTGCTGACGCGCCATCCGGGCGGCACCATTTTGTATGACGTCAAATGCACGCGGCATATCGCGCCCGTTGTCACCGCTGCCGGTGGCGTGCCGCAGATGGCGCAGACCGGGCACTCGCTGGTCAAGGCAAAAATGCGTGAGACCGGCGCACCCTTCGGCGGCGAAATGAGTGGCCACCTGTTCTTCAAAGACCGCTGGTACGGCTTTGACGACGGCCTGTATGCGGGCGCGCGTTTGCTTGAATTAGCTAGCCGCATGACTGACATCAGCGCCACGCTGAACGCCTTGCCGCAATCGATCAGCACACCTGAATTGCAGATTGCCTTGAGCGAAGGTGAAAACCACCGCGTCGTCAAACAACTGCAGCAGCAAGCACAGTTCGACGGCGCCGAGCAAGTCATCAAGATCGATGGCGTGCGGGTTGAATATGCAGACGGCTTTGGTTTGGTGCGCGCGTCGAACACCACACCGGTTCTGGTGTTGCGCTTCGAAGCCGAGACGCAAGCCGCGCTGGTACGCATACAGCATGCACTTGGCGCGGCTATCCGGGCAGTGAAGCCGGATGCGGTGCTGCCGTTTTGATGATGGCATGTTGATGTTGAGGTTTTATTCCTTCATCTGGTGGCTGGTGCTGCCGCTGGCTTTGGCGCGGCTCTGGTGGCGTGGCCGTAAAGAGCCGGGTTATCGCGCGCATGTCGCTGAACGGCTTGGTTTTTATGCAGCAGCCCCCGCAGCTAAAACCATCTGGGTGCATGCGGTATCAGTCGGTGAAACGCGCGCGGCCGAGCCTTTGATTGCTGCGCTGCTGCGTGCTTTTCCGCAGCACGCTGTTTTGCTGACCTGCATGACCGCTACCGGCCGCGATACCGGTGCCGCACTGTTTGGCGACAATGCGCGCGTGCATCAGGCTTTTCTGCCGTACGACACCTTGTCGATGACGCACCGTTTCGTTGCGCACTTCAAGCCAGCTGTGTGCGTGTTGATGGAGACTGAGGTCTGGCCAGCGTTGATTGCTTCCTGCGCAGCCGCTGCGGTACCAGTGGCACTGGTCAATGCGCGCCTGTCCGAACGCTCGCTTCGAAGTGCGCAACGCTTCGAACGCCTGCTGGGTCAGGCCGCAAGACAAGTCACCCTGGTGGCTGCGCAGACGCAGGCTGATGCCGACCGGCTGCAGACCATGGGCGTGCGCCAAGTCACCGTCACAGGCAGCATGAAATTCGATATCGTTCCGCCGCCTGCAATGCTGGCTGCTGGTGCGGCACTGCGCAAGCAGATGGGCTCGCGACAGGTGCTGCTGTGTGCCAGCACGCGCGAAGGCGAAGAGACATTACTGCTGCAAGCCTATATGGCAGCGACCTTGCCGCGCGAGTTCTTGCTGGTGATCGTGCCGCGTCATCCGCAGCGCTTTGATGAAGTCGCGAAGTTGATAGAAGGGCAGGGCTTGCAGTTGCAGCGCCGTTCGCAACTGGGTACGGCCAGCGTCGCGACCGACACGCATATTCTGCTCGGCGATACGATGGGCGAAATGTTTGCTTACTACGCTGCTTGTGATGTGGCTTTCATTGGTGGCAGCCTGCTGCCTTTGGGTGGGCAGAACCTGATCGAAGCCGCAGCATGTGGCAAGCCCGTTTTGTTTGGTCCGCATATGTTCAACTTTGCGCAGGTCAGCGTTGCAGCGATTGCGGCAGGTTCTGCCTGCCAGCTGGCTGATGCAGGTCAGGTCATCGGGCAGGCAGTGAGGTTGCTTGGTTCAAAGGAAAAACTAATTCGTATGGCTGGCGCTGCAGTAGCATTTGTCGAGCGCGACAAGGGCGCGACGCAGCGAACGGCTGCACTGCTGGAAGAGATTATTCGTTAAAAAGTTCTTCGCGGTTTTTTCTAGTGACATGCAACTGACTCTTACTTCCTCGTAGCGTTTTTCTTAGTTCAACTCAAGTCGGCGCTGTTACGGATTGCTTGGCAGCCCGTTTGACTTTCGGTGCGCCGGCTTTTCTCGCCTGCCAAAGATCATAAGCAGATTGTTGTGCCAGCCACAGATCGGCGCGGTCGCCACGCTCCACACCTAGCCATGCTTCAAGCCGTAAAGCCAGGACAGGTGAGATGGCTGCGCGGCCATTGAGTACGCGCGACAATGCGGCGCGAGTTATGCCAAGCTGCTCGGCAGCAGCGGTCACGCTTAGTCCCAGTGCAGGTAAAACGTCCTCCCGCAATGTCTCTCCCGGATGCGATTGCTGATGCAATTTTTTCATCCTCATTACTCCTATCGGTAGTCCTGCTAATCGACCAACACTACGTTACTTTCATTTGAAAATCAGTCATCAGTTTACGTCGAACGCATGCGCGTTTGTGTTGTTTGTTGACTCCAACACAACACACTGAATCGAGCTCTTGAAACTATCGCTCATAGTATTTATCACGGTCAATTTTATGCGTTCTTTCGGTGTTAACATCGCGCCCCTTTGCGATGTATTCGAACACTGCAAGTCACATTCAACACCGTCGATATTCAATAATGAAATTTCAATTTTTTAAAAAATCCCTGCTGCAATCCGCATCACCACTTGCCAAGCTCACGACTTTCCCATACATACTACGGCCAACTTCTTCGCACATCGGCGCGCTGCTGATATTAACGGCTGCATCCGCCACAACTGCAGCGCAAGAGTTGATTGATCTGGGCACGCTCGGTGGCAATTCTAGTGTGGCGTATGGTGTGTCAGCCGACGGCGCCATCGTCGTCGGCCAAGCCAACCTTGCCGGCAATGCCTTTACCCGCGCATTCCGCTACACGAACGGTGTCATGGTCGACCTCGGTACGCTCGGCGGCAGCAGCAGCGCCGCTTCCGGCATCTCGGCCGACGGCACCGTCATCGTCGGTTACAGTGCCCTTGCCGGGAATGCTATTTATCGTGCGTTCCGCTACGCTAACGGCATCATGACGGATATCGGCACGCTCGGTGGCAGCGGCAGTACCGCAGCGGGTATCTCTGCCAACGGTGAGGTAATCGTTGGGCAAAGCTATATAACTGGCAACGGCGGTCGTCACGCTTTTAGCCACACCGGCGGCGTGATGACGGATCTCGGTACGCTTGGCGGCACTAACGGTATGGCGTCAGGTGTCTCGGCTGACGGCGCCGTCATCGTTGGTTACAGTTCTACCTCCAGTAATACGAACACTCACGCCTTCCGCTATGCCAGCGGCGTGATGGCAGATCTCGGCACAATCGGCGGCGACTACAGTAACGCATATAGCGTCTCGGCGGACGGAGCCGTCGTCGTCGGCGAAAGCTCGATTACTGGCAATGTCGAAACGCACGCCTTCCGCCATGCCGGCGGTGTGATGACGGATATTGGCACGCTCGGCGGCAGTTACAGTGCCGCGTATGGGATCTCGGCCAATGGTGCCGTCATCGTTGGACTGGCCTACACCAATGCCGATGCCACTTATCGCGCGTTCCGATATGTGGATGGCGTCATGAGCGACCTCGGCACACTCGGGGGCATCAACAGTTATGCAACGGGTATTTCCGCTGGTGGCACCGTCATCTTCGGCCAGAGCGAGATCGCCAACGGCGATACCCACGCCTTCATCTATCGCAATAACATGGTTGATCTTCCGAATACCTATGTTGCGCTCGGCACCAATGGTCAGCAATTAAACGGCTTGCTGAACCTGCGTCATTCCTTGCTGGGTGTCGCGCTCAATGACGACTGCAACTCTTTCGGCAACCGCAAGCTTTGCGTCAGTGTTGGCGGCCGCAGTAGTAGCGTCGATGGCAATGCGGCATCCGCTTCAGCTACTGCCGGCACCCTGCAGCTTGGCTACCGCGTTTCACCGCAATGGCGAGTCGGTATCACTGCTGATCAAGGATTGAATACAACCGGCGCCGGCAATTACGCAGTTCGCCAAACACAACCATTAATGGCTGCGTATGCCGTCTACGCGCCATCGGCTAGCGCGCAGGGTTTACAACTCAAGGCCTCACTTGCGTACGGCACCGATGACATCAGCATCACCCGCACCGCGCTGACCAATACCGAAGCCGGGCAGGGCCAGAGCAGCCTTAGCACCAAGGGCGCGCAACTCGAAGCTGCGTATGGCTTGCCTGTTAGCGGTATGTGGCAAGCTGCTCCATTTGCGGGCATCAAGTCAACCGCAGTCAGGCGTGCGGCGTATACCGAAACCAGTGGTGCGGATTTCCCGGTTAGTTATCGTGCAGTCAGCCAGTCGGCCACAACCGCTTATGCAGGTATGCAGGGCACGGCGGTGATTCGTCCTGCGCTGACTGTTAGTGTGCGTGGTGGCATTGAACACGACGTGGGTAACCGGATTGATAGTTACGCGGGATCGATTGATACTCTCGGTGCGTTTGCGTTGACGGCTCCGAATGTGCAGCGCTCGCGTGCGTTCGCTTCGGTGCAGGCAGCGTATCGGCTTAGCGCGACGCAAAGCATTAGCGCTGCAGCGTATGTCAGCCAGCAGCCGCTGCAGGGTGCAAATGGCGCGACAGTGATGCTGCGCTATAGCGCAGCGCTGTAACGAGGGTAAAAGAAATGGCCCTTGAGATTGACGTCTTGGACAGATATTGTCGGAAGACTATAAAAAGACTATGTTGAGTCTTCGTTAAATAGGAGAGCGGCCATGCGTTACTCATTTCAAATAAAGACGATCAGTTACCTCAAAGCGAATGCTGCCGAGGTTCTGAAACATCTTACTGAACACCGTGAGCCTCTGGTCATCACCCAAAACGGTAAAGTCAAGGCAGTCTTGCAGGACGTAGCCTCGTTCGAAGAGACACAAGAAACGCTGGCCTTGCTGAAAATTCTGGCACTGGGCACTGAGGACGTGGCGACTGGCAAACTTAAGCCCGTGTCCGATGTGCTTGCCCGCCTGCGCGCCAAGCGGGCAGGCGCACCAGCTTAATTATTCAGGTAGTTCAACAATCGGATACGCATCCAGCGCAAGCGCGCATTTTACGAATGCCTTGTCAAATGTCTTGAAGGTCGATTCTTTAGCACTCATCGCCAAGTGCAATGCATCGCCAAAGTCCATACCGCCTTCATACCAATGGAGGGCGTAAGCGATTGCATCTAGATTCTGGGGTTTGAAGTTCTCAATGCCGCACAACAGGCGAATTGATTTGGCGATAGCAATCCGTTCACAATCACAAGACTCCAGCACCCAAACCAACTCAAGAAAAACAGTAATGGGCGCAGTGCAGAGTTCTTGCCCGTGTAGTAATTTCTCCGCTAAGTCAGCTTGTGCGGGCGAGTCATTCAGCAAGTAGCGAGCCAGAATATTTGTATCAAGTGAGATCATTTTTCGAATGCTCACTTGGTTGCATCATCGCGGGCTTTCAAGCGGGCTTTTATGCTAGCTTTGAGATCGTCTTCAGTCGGGAGATGTCTCCCGCGTTTGGCAAGAAATCCCCGTACTTCCCTGGCAGTTGAAGCCGGAAAAAGGCTGGTGGGTGTGAGCGTCAGGCCAGTGGCAGTCTTGCTGATAACGAATTCGGTTCCTGCTGGCAAATGAAGGTCGTCCCGAATGTTTTTCGGAATAACAATTTGCCCCTTGCTGGATAGTTTGACGGTTTCCATAGCTTGCCCCCGATGCGGTAAGTCTTGCCATCTTACCGTAGTTTTCTATTGGTTTGGTAAGGGAAAAATGCAGCCCGATAAATCAAAAAAAGGCCGGTCAGATTATCTGACCGGCCTTTTCAATAGACTATTTTCTCTATCTCGCTAACTTACTTGCTGACCTCGTTCAACCCCCCACCAAGCGAACGATACAAATCCACCGCATTCGTCAGTCGCAGCAAACGCGTCTGCAGCAACTGCTGTTCTGCAGCGAACAGTTCGCGTTCTGCATCCAGCACTTCAAAGTAATTTGCAATGCCGTTCTTGTAGCGGGTCTGCGCCAGGTTCAGCCGTTCGGATTGCGACTGTTGCACTGCCTGCTGTGCCGCGACTTCTTCAGCGATGGTGGCACGGGCAGCGAGTGCATCGGCTACTTCGCGGAAGGCGACCTGAATGGTTTTTTCATAATCGTTAACAGCGATGTTGCTGCGCACTTCAGACAAGCTGAGGTTGGCCTTGTTGCGGCCTGCATCGAAAATCGGCAGCGTCATCTGCGGTGCAAAACTCCAGGTGCGCGCGCTGCCTTGAAAAAGATCCGACAGATCGGTGCTGGCCAACCCCAAGCCGGCGGTCAGAGAGATGCGCGGGAAAAATGCCGCGCGAGCCGCAGCGATGCTGGCCTGCGTTGCACGCAGTTTTTGCTCGGCTGCCTTTATGTCAGGCCGGTGCTCTATCAACTCCGAAGGCAAACCTGCGCCAATCTCGGCTGTAATATTTTGTGCAGTCAGCGTAACGCTCTCAGGCAAAGGCTTGACACTCGCGCCCACCAGCAAGGTGAGTGCATTGACACTTTGCGCATGCTGGCGGGTTGCAACCAGCACTGCCACACGAGCTGACTGCACTAGCGTGTCGCTCTGGCGCAAATCGAGTGCATTGGTCAGGCCTGCATCGAAGCGCTTTTTAACCAGACCATGCGAGGCTTCGCGAGCTTGCAGCGTGCGCGTGGTCAGCAGTTGTTGTTCAGCCAGTGCGCGTTCCGACAACCATGCCTTGGCGACTTCGCCGACCAGTACGATCTGCACCATACGGCGTGCTTCTTCAGTAGCAAAAAATTGTGCAAGAGCGGCATCGGACAGATTTTTTACCCGACCAAAAAAATCAATTTCGTACGACGCGAGGCTGACGCCGACTGAGTACACCGTGCGATTGATTGGCGTAGTGCCAGACAGAAGTTGGCGTGAGCGGGTGCCGCTGGCAGCTGCGTTCACATTCGGCAGTTGATCGGCTCGCTGTATGTTGTAGAGCGAACGCGCTTCTTCGATGCGCAGCGTAGCGGTTCTCAGATCGCGATTATTTTCCAGTGCGCTGGCAATGACTTCCTGCATGTCGGCGTTCTGGAAAAATTCCCGCCAGCCGATATCGCTGGCTGGTTTTGCGGCTTCAGCGACGGCAGTCGGAAAACTCTCGGCCACAGGCAGTGCAGGCGTCGCATATTTTGGGGCGAACTGGCAGCCGGCCAACAGCGTGGCGGCCGACAGCAATAACAAGGGACGTTTCATTGTGGATTTCATTCCTTAGCCTCGTTCTGTTCCATGTGGGCCGCATACAGTTTGCGCTGGCGCTCGCTGCCTTTGAAGATGCGGCGGATCACCACAAAAAACACCGGTACAAAAAATACGGCAAGTACGGTTGCGGCGATCATGCCGCCCATGACGCCGGTGCCGATCGCGCGCTGGCTTGCCGAGCCGGCGCCGGTTGCCATCACCAGCGGCAGTACGCCGAGAATGAAGGCCAGCGAGGTCATGATGATGGGGCGGAAGCGCAGCTTGACCGCAGCCAGCGTGGCGTCCATCAGATCCATGCCCTGTGCCTGCAAGTCTTTGGCGAACTCGATAATCAGAATCGCGTTTTTCGCAGACAGGCCAATGATGGCAATCAGGCCGACCTTGAAATACACATCGTTCGGCATATCGCGCCAGATGGTGAAGGCCAGCGCACCCAATACGCCGAGCGGCACCACCAGCAGCACAGCAACCGGAATCGACGTGCTTTCATACAGCGCGGCGAGCACCAGGAATACTGCCAGAAGCGACAGCGCAAACAAGGCAGTCGCCGCCGAGCCGGCCGCTTTTTCTTCGAATGACTGACCGGCCCACTCATAACCTATGCCGGATGGCAGCTGCTTCATCATGCCTTCGATTTCAGCCATCACATCGCCAGACGACGCGCCGGGAGCAGCATCGCCTTGCATCTTCATCGCCGGATAACCGTTGAAACGTATCAGTTGCACGGCGCCGTTGATCCAGCTGGTTTTCGTGAAAGCCGAGAACGGCACCATGGTGCCTTGTGAATTACGCGCGTAGAGCTTGTCCAGATCTTCCGGCTTCAAACGTTTTTCCGGATCAGCCTGCATGATGACGCGCTGCTGACGTCCCATGTTCGGGAAGTCATTGATGTAGGCCGTACCGAAGGTCGCCGTCAGCGTCGCATTCACGTCGGCCAGTTGCACACCGAGTGCGCTGGCTTTGTCGCGGTCGATATCAATGCGCAGTTGCGGTGAATCTTCCATCCCTTCAGGGCGTGCGCCCTTGATCAGCTTGCTCTTGCTCATCATACCCAGCAGCTGGTTACGTGCGCCTACCAAGGCGTCATGGCCGAGGCCGCCGCGGTCTTGCAGGCGCAACGAGAAGCCGGTTGCGTTACCGAGTTCGCGAATCGCTGGTGGGTTGACGGTGAAGACGATCGCGTCGCGGATCGTGCCCATCAGGCTCAGCGCCTTGGTCGCGATACCTTGTGAGCTCAGTTCCGGCGTTTTGCGTTCTTCCCAGTCTTTCAGTGGCACGAACAACAAACCACCGTTCTGGCCGCTGCCGGAAAAGCTGTAACCGGTCACGGCGACGATATCCTGCACGCCGGGCTGCTTCATAAAATAGTCTTCGGCCTGCTTCATTACCGACAGCGTGCGGCCGGCACTCGCGCCTGGCGGCAGCTGCACGTTCGCCAGCAGATAGCCCTGGTCTTCAGCCGGCAGGAACGACGTCGGCATGCGTGCAATCAGCCAGATCACGCAGACCACAATCGCGCCGTAGATGACCATGTAGCGGCCGGTGGTCTTGATCATCTTGGCTACGCGGCTCTGGTAGCTGACCGAGGTGCGGGTGAACATGCGGTTAAACCAGCCAAAGAAACCCTTGCGTTCGTGATGCGATGGATCGATAGGTTTCAACAGCGTTGCGCAAAGTGCCGGCGTCAGTGTCAACGCCATGACAGCCGAGAACACCATGGCTGAAATCATCGACAGCGAAAACTGACGGTAGATCGCGCCAACCGAGCCGGAGAAAAATGCCATCGGCACGAACACGGCGATGAGCACCATCGTAATGCCGACAATAGCGCCGGTAATCTGCTTCATGGCCTTGATCGTCGCATCGCGCGGCGCCAGACCTTCTTCGCTCATGATGCGCTCGACGTTCTCCACCACCACGATGGCATCGTCAACCAGAATACCGATGGCCAGCACCATACCGAACATAGTCAGCACATTGATCGAATAGCCAAACGCCGACATCACCGCGAAGGTGCCCATCAGCGCAACCGGCACCACGATGGCTGGTATCAGCGTGTAGCGTATGTTTTGCAGGAACAGCAGCATCACCAGAAACACCAGTGCGACGGCTTCGAGCAGGGTCTTGACCACTTCTTCGATCGAGATCTTGATGAACAGCGACGTGTCGTAGGGAATGCGATAGGCAATACCGGACGGGAAAAACTTGGAAAGCTCTTCCATCTTTATGCGGATCAGCTTGGCGGTTTCCAGTGCGTTGGCCGTCGGGGTCAGCTGCACGCCGACGCCTGAAATCTGCTTGCCGTTAAGGCGCGCAGCAAAGCCATAATTCTGGCCGGCGATTTCGACGCGGCCGATGTCGCGGATGCGTACAGCCGAGCCGTTAGCATTGGCGCGCAAGACGATGTTGCCGAATTCCTCTGGAGTCGAAAGCTGGCCACTGACGACGATCGACGTCGCAATACGCTGCGCGCCAGGGGCGGGCTGGTCGCCCAGTATGCCGGCCGAGAATTGCGCGTTTTGTGTGCGGATCGCTGCGGTCACATCGGCAGGGGTGAGCTTGTAGCCCATCAGCTTGTCGGGGTCGATCCAGATGCGCATCGCGCGCTCGGTACCGTAGAGTTGTACGACGCCGACTCCCGGAATGCGCTTCAATTCGTTGACGACGTTGCGCGACAGGTAGTCACCCAGCGAGATCGGCGTTTGCTTATCATCGGTGCCAACCAGCGTGACGAACATGAGCAAGTTGCTGCGCGCGCGCGTGATGACGACGCCTTGTTGCACGACCACTTGCGGTAGCCGCGCCTCGATGCGCTTCAAACGGTTTTGCACATCGACAGCAGCAAGCTCTGGGTTGGTGCCGTTCTTGAATGTCACCGACACCTGCGACTGGCCATCTGCCTGACTTTGCGATTCGATGTACTGCAGATTCTCGGCGCCGTTCATCTCTTGTTCGATGAGACTGGTGACGCTTTCATCAACCGTCTGTGCAGACGCTCCTGGGTAGATGGCAGTCACAATGACAGTCGGCGGCGCAATGACCGGATACTGCGAGATCGGCAGGTTTGGAATGGCCAGTACGCCAGCCAGCAGTATAAACAGTGCAATCACCCACGCAAAAACCGGGCGATCAATAAAAAACTTTGCCATGGTGCTTCCTTAGTTTTTTTGTTGCGCGGCGGCTGGTGCAGCGGCTGGTGCAGCGGCTGGTGCAGTAGCAGGTGCAGCACCTGCAGCTTCAGCAGGCTGCCATGGCAGTGGCTTGACGGTTGCACCCGGCTTGGCTTTTTGCAGACCTTCGACGATGACGCTGTCGCCTTGCTTCAAGCCTTCGCTGATGATCCAGTTGGTGCCATACGTGCCATCGGTTTTAACCGGGCGCGGCGCGACTTTGTTCTCGGCAGTCACCGTCATTACGGCTGCACCATCGGCAGTGCGCATCACGGCTTGTTGCGGCACGGTGATGGTGCCGGCACGTACACCTTGCTCAAGGCGCACACGCACATACATGCCGGGCAACAGCGTGCGTTGCGGGTTAGCGAATTCGGCGCGCAGGCTGACCGAGCCTGAGCTCGGGTCTACGGTTACGTCAGAAAACAGCAAGCGCCCCGGCTGGTTATAGGCCTTGCCGTCTTCAGTCACCAGTGTGAGTTTGGCTTTGACTTTGCCGTTATTTGATTGCGCCATCACTTGTTGCAGGCGGCGCATTTCTACGCTCGACTGCACCAGCGTGACGTAGATCGAGTCAATTTGCTGAATCACAGCCAGATTAGTCGGGTCAACCAACCCCACCATCGCGCCTTCGGTGACTAGTGCGCGGCCGATACGGCCAGAGATAGGCGCGGTCACTGTGGCGTAAGACAAATTCAGACGGGCGATGTCGAGTACGGCGCGCGCAGAGGCGACATCGGCTGCGGCAATTTTTTGCAGATTTTGCTGATCGTCAAATTCCTGCTTGCTGATGGCATTGCTGTCGACCAGTGCGCGATAGCGTGCCAGCTTGGTGGTTGCCTGGCTCAGATTTGCTTCGGCACGTGCAAGGGTGGCTTCAGAACTGCTGGCGGCTGCTTGCAGCGGCGCCGGATCAATTTTGTACAGCAGTTCGCCGGCACGGACTTCACTGCCTTCGGTGAACACGCGCTTTTGCACGATGCCGGCAATACGTGCGCGCACTTCGGCGATGCGCGTAGCTTCAATGCGACCCGGCAGTTCGGTAATGATCGCTACCTGCTCCGGTTCAACGGTGATGACCGATACCATTGATGGTGGTGGCGCACCGGCGCCGGCACCTGCTGCAGGTTTTTTCTCGCCGCATGCGGCAAGCAGCGACAGCATCAAACCGGAAATGAAGAGGCGACGCACTACGTATTCTGGGTTCATATAATTTTCGCACCGATAAAAAAGAATCCGCCCCATCTGTAGAGGGCGGCCATGGTCAAGCAAACAGAGTGTCAAATCGACAGATATTGACGGGCAGTATAGCCAGTTATTGCCTGCCGGCGACGTTGCCGGCAGTGTTTATGCATGAAAGAATTTGCAGCCTTATCTGCTGCTTATGTTCTGCTTATGTTCTGCTTATGCGTTGCTTTTGTTATTGTTAAGCAGGCCTTTAAAGCTCGTTAATTAATGCACTATTAACGCGCTTGCAGCAGCGTGTTCAATTGCGCCAGATCGGCCTCGGCCAGACTGCCGGCAAGTGCTTTGAGCTTCAGTCCGTTGACCATGGTGTCGTAGCGTGCTTTGGCCAGATCGCGTCGGGTCGAGTACAGCTGCTGCTGCGCATTGAGCACATCAATGTTGATGCGCACGCCGACTTCATAGCCCAGCCGGTTCGATTCCAATGCTGAAGTGCTTGATACTTCAGCCGCTTCCAGTGCGCGTATTTGCGACAAGCCGCTTTGCACGCCTAAGAATGCGGTACGAGTACCTTGTGCAGCAGTGCGTACTGCACTGTCGAGGTCGGCACGTGCCTTGTCTTCGAGCGAGATCGCTTCGCGCACTTTGCTGGTGACGGCATAGCCGGCAAACAGCGGCAGGTTGAATTGCACGCCGTACGAGGTGCTGCTAATGGTCAAGTCCGGTGCAAAGGCAAGACCTTGCGTACGCGACTGAGAGGCGACGAAATCCAGAGTGGGTTGATGGCCGGCGCGGTTGCGCGTGATGTCGCGCCTGGCGATCTCGACGGCGAGCTGCTGTAGCGTGACGCCAAAATTACGCGTCTGAGCGCCAGTGACCCATTCATCCGGCTTGGCCGGTTCGGGCGGGCTAAGCTTGACGCCACTCTTCAAGCCAGCCAGTTCGGCCGGCAGCTGGCCAGTGACTTGGGCCAATGCATTGCGTTTGACTTCGAGATCATTCTGCGCGGCGATTTCCTGCGCCAGCGTCAAATCAAAACGCGCCTGCGCTTCATGGGTATCGGTAATGGTTGCGGTGCCGACTTCAAAATTGCGCTTGGCCGACGCGAGCTGCTCGGTAATGGCGGTTTTCTGCGCCTGAATGAAGACCGTCGCGTCCTGCGCGGCGAGCACATCGAAATAAGCCTGCGCGACGCGCAGCGCGAGGTCGTTTTGCGCTTGCGCGAACTGGATATCGCTGGCAGCGACTTGCAGCTTGCTTTGCTCGTACAGGTCAAAGCTGGCCGGATTGTAGAGCGGCTGCTTCAACTGCAGTTGCAGGTTGTTCGAGACGTAATTCCCTCTTGTTGAATCGATCTGCGTGTAGCTGCCAGTCAGCCCCACTACTGGTAGCAGGCCGGAGCGGCCTTGCACCGACTTTTCGGCAGCGGCCGTGTGCGCTGCGCGTGCGCTGGCGAACTGACTGTCATACGCTTGCGCCTGACTATAAGCTTGCATCAGGTCGAGTGCATGGGCATTCGGTACCAGGATGGCGCTAATGAATGAGGCAGCGACTGCAGCAGCTAGTTGAGTTTTTCGCATTCTTTTTCCCGTGGGTTCTAACTGAAATGATTAGTAAGTCGGCATGGTGCGGTCGACTTGCAGCGCCCATCCGTGGATGCCACCGGTCAGATTGATGACCTGCTCAAAGCCGGCGCGCTCCAGAAACGCCGCTACCTGCATGCTGCGCGCGCCATGATGACAAATGCAGACGACTGCCTGCTGCGGATCCAGCTCTTCCTGACGCGCAGGAATGGTCTGCATGGTGATCAGTTTCGAGCCGGCGATATGGCAGGTTTCGTATTCCCATGGCTCGCGCACGTCCAGCAGTAGCGGCGGTTCGCGGTTGCTGTCGGCTAGCCAGGCAGCCAGTTCAGTGGCGTTCAAATGCTGCATTGTTCGTCTTTCAGAAATAGAAGGCCGACGGCGTGGCTGCATTGTGCAGCGGCTTGATACTGGTTTCGAATAATTTTTGCGTGTCCCATGCATCGTCAGCCCTGCGCGTGATGCGGCAGGCAGTCATGATCGGCGCGTCGCCAATCACGGCGAGAATGCGGCCGCCGACTTTGACTTGCGTAAGAAACGCTTGCGGCAGCACCGGCAGCGAGCCGGAGATGACGATCACGTCATACGGCGCCGCATGGCTGCCGTTGCCGGACCAGCCGCGTGCGCCGTCGCCGCATTCCACGTTGACGTTGGCCACACCATAAGCGGCCAGATTTTTTTCTGCCAGCGCAGCCAGTTCGGCTTCAATTTCGATGGTCGTGACATGGCGCGCATAGTGCGCCAGCAGCGCGGCCATGTAGCCGGAGCCGGCACCGATTTCGAGTACGGTTTCATGCGGCGCGGCGGCGGCTTCTTGTAGCATGCGCGCTTCCATCTTCGGCGATAGCATGTTTTCACCGCAAGGCAGCGGGATCTCGGTATCGAAAAATGCCAGGTTGCTGTAAGCAGGCGGCACGAACGCTTCTCGCCGGACTTTGACCAGCGTTTGCAGCACATCGGTATCAAGCACATCCCACGTACGGATTTGCTGCTCGATCATATTGAAGCGGGCTTGTTCGAGGTTCATGGTCGGGTTCTTTGCGGAATCGTAAAAAAGTGTGATTTTATCAAACGGGCTCGTCATTTTTGGCTGCAACGCGGCTTAGTGGCACGCTGCCGCTGCTTTCGTGCGTAGTTTCACCAAAACCGAAGCGGCGCCGTCCCCAATTGGCGAAGTCATCAAGCCAGGTATAAATCACCGGCACCACCACCAGCGTCAGGATTGACGACGTAATAATCCCGCCGATCACAGCCTGACCCATGGGCGCACGCTGCTCGGAGCCTTCAGACATGCCAAGCGCCAGCGGCACCATGCCGAATACCATCGCCAGCGTCGTCATCAGAATAGGGCGCAGCCTTACATGCGCAGCTTCGAGCAGCGCCGCATTGCGCTCGACGCCGGCCTTGCGCGCCTGATTGGCAAAGTCCACCAGCAGAATCGCATTCTTCGTCACCAGTCCCATCAGCATGATGAAGCCGATGATGGAGAACATATTCAAAGAGGAGCGGAACAGCAGCAGCGACAGGAAAACGCCGATCAGCGTCAGTGGCAGCGCCGACATGATCGCAATCGGTTGCAGGAAACTGGCGAACTGCGAAGCCAGAATCATGTAAATGAAAATGATCGCCAACAGTAGCGCCGAGACCGCGTAATTGAACGACTCCTGCATGCTCTTGGCAGCCCCGCCGACCTGATAGCGGTAACCGGGTTGCCAGTTCATGCCGTCGAGCGCGCGCTTGATATCGGCATTGGCCTGACCGGTCGAGCGACCTACGACGTTGGCTGACAATTCGACTTCACGGTTCAGGTCGCGCCTATTGATCTGGTTGGCACCGGCAGCCGGTTCTATGCTGGCGACCTGACGCAATGGCACCATGCGCGGTGAACCGTCGCTGTTCAACTGGCTGCTGGTCAGCATCAGACGCGAGAGGTCGTTGATATTATTTCTGTCGGACGGTGCGAGGCGCACGTTGACATCATAGTTTTCATCATCCGGTGCGCGCCAGGTGCTGGCAGCTTCGCCGGCCAGCAGTGGACGCAGCGCATTGCCGATCTGCGCGACACCAATGCCCAGGTCTGCCGCCAACTCACGTCGCGGCTCGACTGAAATGGTGGGCTTGTTCGCCTTCAGACTTGAGTCGAGATCGACCACACCCGGTATAGCGCGAATTCTTGCCGTAGCCTCGTCGGCCAGTTTCGCCAATTGCTTCAAGTCTGTGCCCAGTATCGACAGGCGAATTTGCTTGTTGTCGCCGCCTACGCCATCGAGCGAGCCGACATGCGTGACGGTGATGCCGGCGATGTTGGTCAGCGTAGTGCGCAAGGGCTGGTTGAGTTGTTTGGTGCTGCGGCTGCGCTCTTTGCGCGGCGACAGTCGTGCATAGACCGTCGCATAATTTTTGCCCTGTGCATTGCCGGTATTGATGGTCGTATAAACATCGCGTACTTCAGGCAGCGTGCGCAATGCGGCTTCGACCTGTGTAGCTTTACTTTCGGTGAATTCCAGCGATGAGCCCACTGGCGTATGGAAGATCACACCCGTTTCCGAGTAGTCGGCTTGCGGCACGAACTCACTGCCAATCAGGCCCAGCGCGGGCATGGCCAGCCCGCCAAAGAACGTGGCCAGCGCCAGTACCAATGTGGCGATGCGATGCCGCAGCGACCACTTCAACGCTACCTGATAGAGGTCTGATAGCCATTGCACCAAATCGTCGAATTTTTCAAGCACGCGGCCTATGCTGTTGGCATACCAGCCACGCCGTTCGCCTTTGTTGCCGTGCACCGATGGATCGGGCCAGATCGACGACAACATCGGGTCGAGCGTGAAAGACACGAACATCGAGATCAGCACCGCTGCGGTGACGGTGATGCCGAACTGATGAAAGAAGCGGCCGATGATGCCGCCCATGAAACCGACCGGCAGAAACACGGCGACAATGGATAAGGTCGTCGCCAGTACGGCCAGACCGATCTCGGCCGTGCCGTCGAGCGCGGCGGTGCGATGGCTCTTGAAACGGCCATGCACTTTCATGCCCGCATGGCGCACGATATTTTCGCGCACCACAATCGCATCATCAATCAGCAAGCCCACGCACAGCGACAAGGCCATCAGCGTAATCATGTTGATGGTGAAGCCGAAGAGGTCCATGAACAAGAAGGTGCCGATCAGCGCGACCGGCAAAGTCAATCCAGTAATGACGGTGGAACGCCATGAATTCAAAAACAAAAAGACGATCAGAATAGTCAGACCAGCGCCTTCAAGTAACGTGCGCCGCACATTCTCGACGCCGACGCGAATCTGGCGCGAACCGTCCTTGATGACTTTGACCTGCATGCCCGGATGCAGGGCGTTCAATGTTGGTTGCAGTTCAGTGATGGCTTTCTGCAAGCCGTCGGCCACTTCAATGGTGTTCTCGCCCTGTGCTTTCAGAATGTCGAGCGCGAGCGTGTGTTGGCCATTGAACAGCGCGAGGTTTTGCTGTTCTTGCTGGCTGTCGACGACTGTTGCAATCTGGCTCAGCAATACCGACTGGCCACCACGACGCGCCACCACAATACGGTTGAAATCTTCCGGGCGTTTGATGCGGCCTTGCACTTGCACCACCTGCTCACTGGCTAATGCGCGCACCGAGCCAGCAGGCAGTTCCTGATTTTCATTGCGCACGGCGTTGACGACTTGATCAATGCCTATGCCCAGTGCTTCCATCTCTGCTGGTTTTACATAGATTTGCAGCTCGCGCTTGACGCCGCCCACCAAGGTCACGGAACCCACGCCGCGTACATTTTCCAGCCGTTTTTTAACAAGCTGGTCTGCAACGGTTGTCAGTTCGCGCAGACTGTAATTCGATTTGCCTGTTGTGTTGGTGACGGCCACCGAAAAGATCGGTTTGTCAGCCGGGTCGTAACGCATCACGCGCGGCTCTTTGACTTCACGCCGGAACAGGGTTTTTACTGCAGCGACTTTTTCGCGCACATCCTGCGCAGCCTGTGCTGCATCCACCGTAAGCGCAAATTCGATGATGACGACTGACTGACCTTCGTACGAACGCGAAGTGAGGCTGTTGATGCCATTGATGGTATTGACTGCTTCTTCCACCTTGCGGGTGATGTCGGCTTCCACCGTCTCGGGTGCCGCGCCCGGATATTCGGTCTGCACCACCACCACTGGAAACGTAATATCGGGGAACTGGTCAACCCGAAGCCGCTGATAAGAAAACAGGCCGAGCACGACAAAGGCCACCATCATCATGGTGGCCAGTACCGGATTGCCGATGCTAATTCGTGTAAACCACATGCTTTGCTGTTCCGATCAAATCTTGCCAGCGACAGCTGAAATTCGCACAGCAGAGCCGGTGCGCAGCGTGCCCATATTGTTGCGGATGACTTGCGCGCCTTCGCTCAGGCCGTTGGTGATTTCGATTTTGCTTTCATCGCCATCGCGGCCTTCGATGCCGGGCGTGACGACTTTTTTAATCAGCTTGCCGCCTTCAATTGCGTAGACATAAAAAGCATCGCTGTCTTTATGCAGAGCACCTGCCGGCAACGCTACAACGCCGGACTTGCTGCGCAGGGTTAGTTGCGCTTCGGCGAACATACCGGCGCGCAGCAAGCCTTGCGGGTTTGGCACTTGTATGTAAACCAGTACAGAGCGCGACCCGGTCTGGGTTGATGGATTGATGCGCGTCACACGCCCGCTGAAAGGCTTGTCCAGTCCTTCAACACGTAGCGAGACGGACTGGCCGAGCGCGACCTGTGCGATATCGCTGGTTGGCACCGCCGCTTCGAGTTCCATGTTTTGCAGGTTGACGATGTCGAGCAGGCGATTGTCCGGCGATACTTTTTCGCCCGGCTGCACGCTGCGTAGCGAAACCAGACCAGACAGTGGTGCGCGGATCACGGTGTCATTCAGGGATTTTTGTACGACCTCAAGCGCGCCGCGTGCGGCATCCACATTTGCTTGCGCGATCGCGTACTGACTTGCTGCATTGTCGAAGGCATTGCGTGAAATAAAACCTTTGTCGAGCAAAGCCAGATTATTGTCGCGTGCCTTTGTTGCGATATCGAGTTGCGCGCGCGCGGCGTTGAGACTGCCACGCGATTGATCTACCCGCGCCTGATATTCGCTGGTATCCATGCGCACCAGTACTTGCCCAGCCTTGACGGCTTCGCCTTCGCGCACCAGCACGTCGCGCACTTCGCCGCCGACCCTTGCCTTGACGGTGACTTGTTGGACTGCGCGCAAGGCGCCTGACAAAGCCAGCGTTTGCCTCAGATCAAGCGGTGCGACTGTGATGATTTCCTGCGGCAGAAACTCCAGCACGGCAGCGGCAGCCACCGGCGCTGCAGGCGCAGCGGCTTTTTTGGGTTTCAACAGCAGCCCGCCAAAGACAATGGCGACTAGCAGCAGGGCAATCCAGATTAAGCGTGTGCGCATGGGTTTCAGTTCAGGTTGTCGGGCCGGGCCGGTGACGCCAGCAAGCCGTTGGTAATAAGGTCAAGGAAAGAGTCGAGATACTCAGGCGCTGAAATCGGCGTCATCTGACAGGCATTGAATGAATGCTTCCACATCATCAGCATCACGACAGGAGCGACGATGACGCGATTGGCATGCTCGGTATTAATCGTCCTGAACTCACCGCTGGCGATGCCGCGTTGAAGCATGCGGGTGATGAGTGCATGACTGCGCGAAATGACTTCTTCATGGTAAAAGCGCGCAACATCCGGGAAATTTCCGGATTCTGCCATCATCAGCTTCGTAATGCCGGATAGTTTGGTTTCGCCAATGCGTTCCCACCAGCCCAGAATGAATTCGCGCAACAGAGCAGAACTGGTGTCTTTGTATTGTTCAATGTAATCCTCGGCCTCGGCCAGTGCGGAAACCAGATTTTCCCGCACCACTGCCTTGAATAATTCTTCCTTGTTTTCAAAATACAAATACAGCGTGCCCTTCGATACGCCTGCGCGCGCAGCGACATCGTCGAGCC
Organism: Burkholderiaceae bacterium; assembly: GCA_040399905.1. Classification (GTDB taxonomy): domain Bacteria; phylum Pseudomonadota; class Gammaproteobacteria; order Burkholderiales; family Burkholderiaceae_D; genus Pernthalerella. The sequence goes on along the minus strand of JBBARG010000005.1, from coordinate 171,003 downwards.
GAGTCGCGGCATACCCGCGTTCGACGAACAAGTCGAGCGCAGCGGCGAGCAGCTCTTGCGGGCGCGCGTCTTTACGGCGTTCCCAGCGGGGCTTGGATTTGGTGTCGCAGGTTGACATGGGTGGGGCGGCTATTACTAACTATTGAGTCAGTAATATAGGGGGGCGGCTTACTTACGTCAAGCTATGAGCGTACGTATAAAAACGAAAACAAAAAAGCGGCCCGAAGCAGGGCCGCCAATTAGGCAATCAGGCTGCGCAATCAGTTTGTCAGCTGTTCAGATTGCTTTCTTTTCCAACTGCAGTCGCAAGCTCAAGAGCAAGATTCATCAGTGCCGAGATTTGCGTTTGTGTGCTGCTATCACGGACAACAAACCGAGTCGTATAGGCATCAAGACAATTGATGCAGTATTTGAGTGGATCCGCTTTGAAAATCTTGTACTGCTCTCTTTCCATGCTGAGTACCGATTGTTTAAAGTGCAGTAAGAACTCAAGGTTCTGTTCTAGCTTGTATGTGCGTGAGAATTGGCCAATAAATTTGGACCTGTTTTTCTCAAGTGTGACTTCACGATTGGCATTCTCTTGTAGCGTATCGCCTCGTTTAAGCTGTCGCCGCGGCGAGTGCATCACCTCAGTTTCCTTTTTTCCTCTGGGTGAGGTCACTTCGGCTTTTTCCTCTTTCTTGAAAAAATTCAAGAAGCCGCCTTTTTTTTCTGTCTTTTCGGGTTCGCGGATTTTTTCAGCAGATGAATTGACTGCTACGGCACTTTTATTACCGGAAGGCGCTACACGACTGTCTATGATGGCGGCCTGTTTGCTGATGACCCTTTTCTGTTCAGTTGTGGCATACATCAGCTTGCTGGCGAAATTTGTGATTTGTAAATTCAGATAAGTATTCAGGAAGCCAACCAATGGCTGATAAAACCTGTCTGGCTTGGATTTGTCGCTGTTAAGTGAAATCGTCCAAGTGCCCATGAAGGAGCGCGTGCCAAAAAAACTCGTCAATGCGTTTTGGCGCGCTTTATCCAGAACTTCCGCATCTCCCATTCCGTTCTTGTTAAACCAGATAATGACTTCTTCATCGACAGCGAGCATCAATTCGAGCACAGGCTTGGGCAAGCCCGAAGACTCTAAAGATATATCTTTGCCACAAATGAAATTAATGATTGGCTTAATCAGCGGTTCCATCAGTGCGGCAGCTTCATTGTCGCGAGCAAAGTTTCTGGCGTCCCCAATTTTTTTGTACAAAGCATGGATTTGGTCAGATTGCTTCGTGTAATTCTCGATAACGGTGTTTTGCATTTTGATGACGCCGGGCGTATCAAAAAATTTATTCATGAATGGCGCCAGATAAGTTTCATTAACGTTCACGGGTTCTGCGTCCTTGTCCGATGAGCCAAGGATTTTGGTATTGCCCCTCAGCATACTTTCTGCTTTGGAGTTGGATAAGGGCATTTGGTATTGCATGCTGTCGGCAGCAACCAGCAACTTGGCTAGTTCAGCCGGCTTCATGATGATATTTGGGTTCGGTAGTTTAAAAACCACTGCTTTGCTGTTTGTAGTGCTCGTACTACTTGTACTGCTGGAGCTGCCAGTACTAGTTGATGTACTTGATGGAGCACTCATCAGCGTAGGGGAATGTGTGCTTATCGTAGTGGCGCTTGTTGCTGTTGTCGTTGTAGTTTGCGAACGTAGCGGTGACAAAGGGGCCGAAGGTAAGGAAGGTGGAGCATCGTTTGGTGGTGCAGAGCGCGGACTCACAATTGGAGGTGAAGATTTTTCTGGTTGTCGATGTGATGCTAATGGTGATGCCAACGGATTTTGGACTTGCTGTGCATTGGTCGTGCTCATGCTTGGTTTGGCGTTAGGACTATTTTTCTGACTGCTATCTTGAGAAGAATTCTCCGTTGATTCAGATTCACTTTTTTGCTCAGTAGCGCCAGGGGCGTCAGATTCTGGCTGGGCAGACTTATTTAGATTCAGTTTTGGTATGCTCATGATGAGTGACTTTCAAAGTGAGGTGTATTTCGGATGCAGCAGAGAAATGGTGCTAGCAGCCGATCTGTAACGCAGCTATTTGCCAGGTTCCTGCCGCACCCAAACAACCTCACTTGCAAGTCCGTCAGATGCCAGTTACCTATTGCAAGTAAAATCGAGGTCAATAATTTTTTACGGTATTGACTATGTCGGGAATGAAAAAATGGTGGCGCTGGATTTTGCTTGCGCTTGTTGTTGTGGCAAGTCTCGCTGGGTATAGCATCTGGTCGCAAAAACAGGCAGAGCCTGCTTTCCGTACGGCCAAAATCGAAAAAGGCACGCTGACCGCCAGCGTCGCCGCCAGCGGTACCCTGCAGCCGGTGGTGTCTGTGCTGGTCGGCTCGCAAGTTTCTGGTCAGTTGAAAGAAGTGCTGGTCGACTTCAACAGTCTCGTCAAAAAAGACCAGTTAATTGCGCGCATTGATCCCGAAACCTTCGAATACAAAGTGCGTCAGGCCGAAGCAGATCTCGAAGCAGCAAGGGCGCAGGTTCTGACGCAGCAAGCAACGATTGCTGCCCAACGTGCCGTCGTATCGCAATTCGAAGTCAGCCTCGCTGATGCAAGGCGTGACTTTGAGCGCAAACAGCAACTACAGGCGAAGAACTTTATTTCGGGTGCTGATGTGGACAAGGCGCGCGCGACTGCCAACGCGCTGGCTGAACAACTCAAAGCTGCCCAAGCACAAGTCGAAGTCGCTCGCGCCAACGCAGGCAATGTCGCCGCAGTCGTCAAGCAGCGTGAAGCGTCGCTGGCGCAGGCACGCGTTGATCTGGCACGCACCGCCATCCGCTCGCCTATCTCCGGCATCGTCATCAAACGTAGCGTCGACAAGGGCCAGACTGTCGCGGCCAGTCTGCAGGCGCCAGAACTGTTCATCATTGCTGAAAATCTGACCGACATGCGGGTCGATACCTCAATTGATGAATCCGAAATTGGAAAAATCAAAGTTGGCCAGCGCGCCAGCTTCACTGTCGATGCCTTCCCCGGCAAAGTTTTCGACGGCAAGGTACAGCAAGTGCGCAAGGCGGCGCAAACCGTATCGAATGTCGTGACTTATCTGGTTGAAGTATCGGCCGCCAATCCTGAGCTGCAACTGCTGCCGGGTATGACGGCAAATGTGCGCATCGTCACCAACGTGAGTGAAGGCGTATTGAAAGTGCCGAACGCGGCCTTGCGTTTCCGGCCGCCGCAAAACGATAAAGAAAAAAGCGAACATAAAGCGGCTGGTAGTGGCGAGGGTAGAAGCGCAGGCGGCCGCCAGCACGGTGGCCGCGGCGCACCCGGCAGTGCGCGCGTGTACCAGCTGCAAGCAGGCAAGCTGGTGCCACTGCCGGTGCAATTGGGTGCGAGCGACGGCTTGATGACGGAAGTCACTGCGCCATCACTCAGCGAAGGCAGCGAGGTCGTGATTGGCACGCTGCAGTCAGCTGACAGCAAGCGTCCGTCACCGGCTATGGGCGGCGGCCCGCGCATGTTCTGATCGCCAGCGATGTCCATGCTGATTGAAACGAATGGCCTGACCAAGGACTACCAGATGGGCAGCACGCATGTGCTGGCCCTGCGGGGCGCATCGGTGCAGATTGCCAGCGGCGAGTTTGTCGCCATCATGGGCGCGTCCGGTTCCGGCAAATCGACTTTCATGAATTTGCTTGGTTGCCTCGATACGCCCAGCGAAGGCAGTTATCAACTAGCCGGTGAACAAGTTTCGGCGATGAGCAGTGATGAACTTGCTGCAATCCGTAATCAACGCATCGGATTTGTTTTTCAGCAGTTCAATCTTCTGCCACGTACCAGCGCCCAAGATAATGTCGAATTGCCCTTGCTTTATTCATCGGTGCCAGCAGCCGAGCGCCATCAACGCGCGTTGGCATGTTTGACTGAAGTCGGTCTGGCTGGCCGCGCCGACCATCATCCCGCTCAACTCTCAGGCGGGCAGCAGCAAAGGGTGGCGATTGCGCGCGCGCTCGTCAACAAACCTTCTCTGATATTGGCCGACGAGCCGACCGGCGCGCTTGATTCGCATACCAGCCTCGAGATCATGGCCTTGATGCAAAAACTCAATCGCAACGGCATGACCATCGTGATGGTCACGCATGAGGCCGACATTGCTGCCTTTGCGTCACGCATCCTGACTTTCAAAGATGGTCGCGTCATGTCGGATCTGGTCAATACGCCCGACGATGCCGTCGCCAGACTGGCCAACGATAAAGAGTCTTTGCCATGAATCTGCTTGCGACCCTGCGCGTGGCGCTGAACGCTTTGCGCGTGAATTTGCTGCGCTCTATTTTGACCATGCTGGGCGTGATCATCGGCGTTGCCGCCGTCATCACCATGCTGGCTGTTGGCGCTGGCGCTGAAGCGCGCATACAGCAGCAGATACAAAGTCTGGGCTCGAACATCATGATCGTCACCGCTGGTGCGCGCACCGCCAGTGGCGTGCGACTCGCGACCGGTACCACGACCAGCCTGACCGAAGACGACGCCGCTGCGATTGCGCGTGACGTTCCTGAAGTTGAAGCTGCCGCACCGTCAAACCGTGGTGGTGCGCAAGTCGTTGTTGGCAGCGCCAACTGGGCCACGCAGATCTATGGCATCACGCCTGACTATTTTGTGGTGCGCAACTGGAGTCTGGAAGCAGGTCGTATGTTCGAATCGGCCGAGCTGAGCGGCTCCGGCAAGGTTGCCTTGATAGGCCAGTCGGTTGCGCGCGAATTGTTTGGCGATGCCGACCCCATGGACCAGACCATACGCATCAAGAATGTCCCGTTCACCGTCATCGGCATCCTGAACCGCAAAGGCCAAAGCATGACGGGGCAAGATCAGGATGATGTGATCATGGTGCCGCTGTCGACGGCACGTAATCGTCTGCTCGGCACGACGCAGGGCAAGCTGCGTCAGGTTGGCATGATTCAAATAAAAGTGCGCGATGGCGTCAGCATGGCGGAGGCGCAAAGCAAAGTCACCGAATTGTTGCGTCAACGTCTGCGCGCTGGCCGCGCTGGTAATGCGCAGGAAGATCCGTTTTCGATTTTGAATCTGACCGAAATGCTGCAGACGCAAGAAGAATCGTCGCGCATCATGAGCATATTGCTCGCCGCTGTTGCATCAGTGTCGTTGCTGGTCGGCGGTATCGGCATCATGAACATCATGCTGGTCTCGGTGACGGAGCGCACCCGTGAAATTGGTTTGCGCATGGCCGTTGGCGCCCGCAGCAAGGACATCCTCACGCAGTTTCTGGTCGAAGCGATTGCACTGTCGATGACAGGCGGCCTGATCGGTGTCGCACTCGGTGCAGCCGGCAGCTGGATGGTGGCGGCCTTTGCCGGATGGGAGACGCGGATGTCGCCTGAGTCTATCGTGCTGGCGGTTGGTTTCTCGGCGGCAATCGGCATTTTCTTCGGCTTCTATCCGGCCCGCAAAGCAGCGGCGCTGTTGCCGATTCAGGCACTCCGTTATGAGTGAAGTTTATGAGTGACATGGCATGCCGCAGCGGATGCGCTGCATGCTGCATCGCTCCCTCGATCTCGTCGGCCATACCCGGTATGCCGAACGGAAAACCGGCTGGTGTGCGCTGCGTGCAACTCGATGTGAATCAGCAGTGTCAGTTGTTCGGTTCGCCGCAGCGGCCACTGGTTTGCGCCAGTCTCAAGCCCTCGCAAGCAATGTGCGGTGACAATCGTGAACAGGCACTGCATTTTCTGCAGCAACTGGAGCAGCTGACAAGTCCTGAGGTAGCTATATGAAATTGCGCACTCTGCTGGTAATTTTTCTGTTGTTCGTCGCTGCCGGCTGCGCGAGCCTGATCGGGGCGCATGACAGAGAAGTGCCGTTATCGAAGCTGCAGCAGGCACTGCAAAAGAAATTCCCCTTCAATAATCGTTATCTGGATTTATTTGATATTACGGTCAGCAATCCAAAGCTTAGCTTGCAGCCCGATACCAATCGCATCATCACGGCATTTGATGCGCGCGTAGCACCAGCCTTTTTGAAGCAAGCCTGGCAAGGCAAGCTGGTGCTGTCAGGCGCCCTGAAAATTGACGCGACACGTAATGCGTTGGTGTTGACCGAGCCGCGGCTGGAAAACCTGACCCTTGATGCAGCAACGGGTAGCAATACGGCCAAACTTGCAAAGCTGGGCGCGCAGCTGGCCGAAGATCTGTTGAACAATACCGTGATCTATACGTTCAAGCCGGAAGATTTTTCCATTGCCGGCATGCGCTTCACGCCGACGAAAATCACGACGCGTGCCAATGCCCTCGTGGTAAGCTTTGAGCCGGTCAAATAACGCTGGTTCCGGCCAGCATCATCGGTCTGGAATGCGCGCGGTATGGAAATCGTCTTAGCAATAAAAATTATCATCATGGGCATCGTCGAAGGGTTGACGGAATTTCTGCCTATCTCTTCAACCGGTCATCTGATTCTGGCAGGCAGCCTGCTTGATTTCACCGGTGAAAAAGTCAAAGTATTCGAGATTGTCATTCAGGCCGGTGCCATGCTGGCCGTCTGCTGGGAATATCGCGTGCGGATTGTGCACGTCGTGTCCGGTCTGACTACGCAGCCTGCAGCGCGCAAATTCGTGCTGAATCTGCTGGTCGCTTTTTTGCCCGCTGTGGTTCTCGGTCTCGCCTTTGGCAAAATGATCAAGGCGCACCTGTTTGCGCCGGTGCCTGTTGCTGCCGCCTTCATTGTCGGCGCGTTCGTCATTTTATGGGTAGAGCGCAGCCAGCGTTTGCGTCCGGTTGCGGCGCGCATTGATATTGTTGATGACATGAGTCTGATGGATGCCTTCAAAGTCGGTTGTGCGCAATGCTTCGCGCTGATACCGGGCACCAGCCGTTCCGGCGCCAGCATCATCGGTGCGATGGCGTTTGGCCTCTCGCGCAAGGCCGCGACCGAATTCTCTTTTTTCCTGGCTATTCCTACGCTGTTTGGCGCGACCGTCTATTCGCTATACAAAGAACGCGCATTGCTGTCAGCAGCTGACTTGCCCATGTTCGGCTTGGGCGGGCTGGCCTCTTTCATTTCCGCCTTCTTTTGCGTACGCTGGCTGCTGCGTTATATCAGCACGCATGACTTCACCTTGTTTGCCTGGTACCGCATCGTGTTTGGCCTTTTCATCTTGCTCTCGGCCTGGTCAGGCTGGATAGTCTGGGCAGAATAATTCCATGACTGAAGACTCGCAAGCGCGTGCGCTGCACGTGCTGCAAAGCGTATTTGGCTACCCTATTTTTCGCGGCCAGCAGGCCGAGATTGTCGAACTGATGGCGCAGGGTGGCGACGCACTGGTCCTGATGCCGACCGGCGGCGGCAAGTCGCTCTGTTACCAGATACCAGCCTTGCTGCGGCAGGGTTGCGGTGTCGTCATCTCGCCCCTCATCGCCTTGATGCAGGATCAGGTTGATGCGCTCGCTGAACTGGGCGTGCGCGCCGCTTTCCTCAACTCCACGCAGACTTTTGATGAAGCCATGCGTACCGAGCGTGCGCTGCGCATGGGCGAACTTGATTTACTGTATGTCGCACCCGAACGGCTGCTGACGCCGCGTTGTCTGGAGTTGCTGGAAGCGTCCAGCATTGCGCTGTTTGCCATTGACGAAGCGCATTGCGTGTCGCAATGGGGACATGATTTCCGGCCTGAATACATACGGCTGTCGGTCTTGCACGAGCGCTTCCCGCAAGTGCCGCGCATGGCGCTGACGGCCACTGCCGACTTTCAGACGCGCGCTGAAATTGTCGAGCGGCTGCAACTGCAGGATGCGCAGCAATTTATTTCGTCGTTTGACCGACCGAACATCCGCTATCAAATCGTCGAGAAAGAAACCGGTCGTCGCCAGCTGCTTGATTTCATCAGGAACGAGCACGTGGGCGATGCCGGCATTGTTTACTGCCTGTCACGAAAAAAAGTCGAAGAGACGGCCGAATTTTTAAATGAAAGCGGCATCTCTGCTTTGCCGTATCACGCCGGCATGGACTATACAGTTCGCAGCCGTCATCAGTCACGTTTTTTGCGCGAAGACGGCATCGTGATGGTGGCTACTATTGCCTTCGGCATGGGCATCGACAAACCGGATGTGCGCTTCGTTGCGCACCTGGATTTACCTAAAAGCCTGGAAGGCTATTATCAGGAAACCGGTCGCGGCGGGCGCGATGGCCTGCCAGCGAATGCGTGGATGACCTACGGCCTGCAAGACATGGTGCAGCAGCGCCGCATGATAGAAGAGTCGGATACGGAAGAAACCTTCAAGCGCGTGCAATCGGCCAAGCTCGACGCCATGCTAGGCCTGTGCGAAACCCTGACTTGCCGGCGTGTGCGCCTGCTCGATTATTTTGGCCAGCAATCTGCAGCTTGCGGTAATTGCGATACGTGTTTGAGTCCGCCTGTCTCGTTCGATGCAACCGAGTCCGTGCAAAAACTGCTGTCGACCATTTATCGCATCGGCCAGCGTTTCGGTGCCGTGCATGTGCTCGAAGTCTTGCGTGGCAGTGATACAGAAAAAATCAAGCAATGGCGGCATCATGAACTCTCTACTTTCGGTATTGGCTCCGATAGAAGCGAGGCGGAATGGCGCGCGATACTGCGACAGGTGATCGCAATGGGGCTGGTAGAAATCGATCATGAAAACTATGGCTCGCTGCGACTGGCAGCTGCTGCGCGACCGGTCTTGAAAGGCGAGCAGCAAATTGCGCTGCGCCGCTACCAAAAGCCGGTGAAGCAGAAGCGCGCGTCGGCCAAGCCCAGTGGTTTTGCCGAGACCGATTTGTCAGCATCGCAGCAAGCCATCTTCGAGCGGCTACGCTGGTGGCGGGTCGAGACGGCACGCGAGCACAATGTGCCGGCCTATGTCATTTTCCATGACGCGACGCTGCGCGAAATCGCCAAGGCGAAGCCAGCTTCGCTAGATGAATTGCGCGTGGTGTCCGGTGTGGGCGAGAAAAAACTCGAGAGTTATGGGGCGCAGATTATTGCGTTGATAGCTGAAACCGAATAAGCCGCATCGCCAAAACTTAACTCTTGGTGAAAACTAAATCCCACACCCCATGCCCAAGCTTGATGCCGCGGTTTTCAAACTTGGTCAAAGGCCGGTAATCCGGCTGCGGCGCGTAGCCTTCAGCGGTATTCTTCAAGGCTGGTTCGGCGCTTAACACCTCCAGTATCTGCTCTGCATAATTTTCCCAATCGGTTGCGCAATGCAGATAGCCGCCAGGTGCAATGCGCGAGGCCAGCAATTGTATGAACGGTGTCTGTATCAGGCGACGCTTGTTGTGGCGAGCCTTATGCCATGGGTCAGGAAAATAGATGTGCACACCGGCCAACGACGCTGGCGCAATCATGTGCGTAATGATTTCAAACGCATCATGCTGCATGACGCGCAGATTAGTCAGCTCGCGCTCGCCAATCAGTTTCAGCAAACTGCCAATGCCGGGCGTATGCACTTCCACGCCGATGAAATTTTTCTCCGGCATTCGCTGCGCGATATGCGCGGTGGTCTCGCCCATACCGGTACCAATCTCAAGAATGGTCGGCGCATGGCGGCCAAAAGCAGCATCAAAATCCAGCAATGATTTTTCATAAGGCAGGCAGAACGCCGGACCCAGTGTCGCGATCGCGCGTGCCTGCGCATCGGACAGGCGGCCGGCGCGCGTAACGAAGCTTTTGATCCGATGTTCAGCGGGGTCGTAGAAATGCGGTCTGCTGCTGTCTGGAGTTTCGATATCGGACATACGTAATAGAAAGTACTTCGATGAATTAGGTCTGGAGCGGGTGAAGGGAATCGAACCCTCGTATGAAGCTTGGGAAGCTGCCGTTCTACCATTGAACTACACCCGCGTAAGCTACGATTTTACCTTACTGCAGTACGCAACCTGAAAGCTTGAAGACATGAAGCACTATGCGCAAAAGGCTTAGTACTAATAGGTTTTAGGCATCAGGCTTGAGTTGCATCAATGCTGATTGTAGATTGCACCACTTGCTAACAGAGAATGGTGATGACGATGCTATTAAATCAAGATGATCTGCCTGCAGATTATGCGCAATGGCTATCAGGTCTGAAGCAGCGGATACAGGGAGCACGGCAGCGAGCAGCGCTGGCGGTAAACCGTGAATTAATACTGCTGTATTGGCAAATCGGCCGCGATATCTTGCAACGGCAACAGGCGCAGGGCTGGGGCGCGAAAGTGATTGAACGGTTGGCGCAGGATCTGCGGACCGCGTTCCCGGAAATGAAGGGCTTTTCACTTCGCAATCTGAAATACATGCGTGCTTTCGCAGAAGCATGGACTGAAGAGCAAATTGTGCAGCAGGCTGCTGCACAATTGCCTTGGTTCCATCTGTGCACGCTTCTGGACAAGGTAAAGTTAAAAAAAGAGCGCGACTGGTATGCCGCCAAAGCCATAGAACACGGCTGGTCTCGCGCTATCTTAATGATGCAGATAGAAACTTGTCTTTTTCAGAGGCAAGGCGCAACCCAAAATAATTTCGCCAATCGGCTGCCTGCGCTGCAATCTGATCTGGCCCGCGAAACTATCAAAGACCCATACCTGTTCGACTTCCTTGGTCTTGGTGATGAGGCGCATGAGCGGGATATCGAGACGGCTTTGGTTGAACACCTCACGCAATTCTTACTTGAACTCGGCGCCGGCTTTGCTTTCATCGGCCGGCAGTATCACCTGACGGTAGGCGGAGAAGATTTTTATATCGACCTGCTCTTTTATCATTTGAAACTGCGCTGTTATGTCGTCGTCGAGTTAAAAGCCACTGCGTTTAAGCCGGAGTATGCTGGCCAACTCAGCTTTTATTTGTCAGCGGTAGATAGGGACATAAAGACTGAAATTGATAATCCGACTATAGGTTTATTGCTATGCAAAGATCATAATCGCACAGTCGCGGAGTACGCATTGCAAGGTTTTGACAAGCCTATGGGCATCGCCAATTTTCAATTGATACGCGCGATACCTGAAAAACTGATTGGCGATTTGCCAACCATAGAGTCGATTGAAAAAGAATTGCAGTGTATGCAGGAAAAGAATAAGCGGGCTAGCCGCATTTAATGATTTTTGAATCAGCTGCGCTATTTCACCAGTTGGGCGTGGTAGTTCAGCATGCCTTCATTCGCTTGCTTATCCGGATTAGCCACGCAAAAGTCGTCCACATAAATCATTGCGGGTTCTACCGAGTCCAGCTTTAAAAAAATATCAACGGCTGGTTTTATACGCGTTACATACGCCATATTCAGCGGTGCCAATATCGCGTTGAGCAGTAGTATTTTGTCCGGCTTGTTCATGCTGGCCCATGCGTCGCAGCGCGGATTGGCAAACAAGGTTTGCGCGGACGTCGCAGTCGTACCGGCCAGCATAGCCAGCGTCACAGCAACGACTATGGTGCAGCGCAAGCGACCCGATATCATCAATACTTACCCATGACGATTTTGCCTTTGGCCAGCGTGACGCCAGCGCCATCGGCACTTGTTTTTACTGCCGACACATCAATGCTGTAAGTGTTGCCGCGACCGCCAGAGCACGGTGGCAGATAAGCACCGCCCGTACCGCTCCAGCCCGTGCCACGATGTTTGGTCACCACGCTCACGCCTGCAGGCAAATTATCTGTTTCACCCGGTATTGCTGGTACCTGTGCCGTAGCTGCCTTGTTGAGGGCAATGCGCACAACGCCATGACCGCCTTTGTCCATAGGCGTATAGCTTTCATCATTAAAAGACAACACCAGTGCATCGGCTTCTGCAGGAATACCTTCAACAGACAGCACGGGTGAACTGGTTTGCGTGCCGCCAAATTTTTTGCAAACTTGATCAGTCGGGATTTTTTTCCCATTCCATGCCGGGTCAGACAGACTGATTGTCAGTGAATCTTCCGCATGGACAGCGCCGACGACAAAGAGAGACAGGGCAAAAAAATAAGCGGTCTTGAGAGACATGATTTTCCTTGAAATTATTTAGTTCGCGCGCAGGCAATTTTCCACAGCGGCATATTGAATGCATCGTTGTTGCCGAATTCCCATAGTTCCGGCTCGGTGCTTGCCGATAGTAACTCGCCCTTGCCTGCTGCATCAGCATGCCAGCTTGACGACAGCTGGCGTAAGGCCATCGATTCGCAGTCGAATTCGGTATGCACGCGCTGCGAGGTATAAGGTTTGCGGTTTACATAGCGCAGGTAGGGTGCTTTGTATTCAAAGACGCGATGCATCTCGACCAGGTCGCCATTGCGTTCGATGGCGTCAATGTCCAGATATTGCGTGACGCCGTCGTCGGCTGACTTCCAGGTCACGATTAATTGTTCGGCTGCTGCTACGCTGGATAAAGCTAGTAGTGCCAAAGCGCTGATAGTTTTTTTCATTTTTTATTTCTCTTTCAATTCAAAAGCACGCTGCGATTTTCCTACTTTATTTCCAATTCGCCACAGCACCAATGCTGTCAGCGCAAACGCAAACTGGCCGGCCGCCAGCCATAATACGGAATGACTCAGCAGTGGTGCAATCACGCCAGCGACCAGCGCTGACAGCATTGTCATCGTAAACGACTGACAAGAAGCGACCGTGCCGCGTATGTGCGGAAACAGGTCCAGCACCAGCAGCGTCAGACCCGGCGCGACCATGGACATGCCCATCGTATAGAAAAAGAGCGGAGCGACAGTCCACGGCAGCGCCGGTGGAAAATACAAATGATAGCCGACGTTGGCAAGGCCCGAGATCATCAGCAAGCCAAAGCCAATTTGAATTTGCAGGCCAACGCGCGCGCGGCCAGCCATACGGTTTGCTGCCAGTGCACCCAGAAAAATGCCGGCCACCGAAGGTACGAACATCCAGCCGAACTGATCGGCACCGAGGTGCAGGTGATACGTAATCAGCACCGGCGCTGACGCCACATACAAAAACAGACCAGAGAAATTGAACGCGATTGCGCCAGCTTTGAGCTGGAAAATCGGCGAGCCGAAAATCTGCTTGTAGTTTTTCCACAGCGAGCCAGGATTAAAGGGCTGACGGCGTGCTAGCGGCAAGGTCTCGGGCAGCTTGCGGTAGCAGACCCAAAGCAGCAGTACCGTATAGGCGAACAAAACTAAAAAGATCGTGCGCCAGTCTGAAATGGTGACGATCCACCCGCCGACAATGGGTGCAATCGCTGGCGAAATGGAAAAGATCATCGTCACCAAAGACAGCATGCGTTCCGCTTCGGCGCCCGCATACAAGTCGCGGGTAATGGCGCGGCCAATCACGACACCAGCGCCGGCCGAGACGCCCTGCAGCATGCGGAACACCCATAGGTATTCAACGCTATGCACCGATGCGCAGGCCAGTGATGCCACCGCAAACACGGCCAGAGACACTAGAATAATGCTGCGGCGGCCAAACGCATCCGATAGCGCGCCGTGCCACAGAATCATCACCGCAAATGAAAACATGTAGGCAGTCAGCGTCTGCTGCACTTCCAGTGGCGTGGCACTCAGCGAGCGCTGTATGTCCGGAAACGCCGGCAGATACGTGTCAACAGAAAACGGCCCCAGCATGGCCAGCCCCGCCAAGACCAGCGCGAGTACGCTGGCGCTGGTGGCGGAAGGCTTGCCTGCTGCCTGCATCAAAGGCCGCCCATGCACAGGTATTTAATTTCCAGATATTCTTCGATACCGTACTTCGAGCCTTCGCGCCCGAGACCTGATTGCTTGACGCCGCCGAAAGGCGCGACTTCGTTGGAGATGAGACCGGTGTTAATGCCGACCATGCCGTATTCGAGTTTTTCAGCGACGCGCCAGACACGCGCGATATCGCGTGAATAAAAATAGCTGGCCAAGCCAAAGTCGGTGTCATTGGCTGCAGCAATCACTTCTTCTTCGCTCGTGAATTTGACCACTGCGGCGACCGGACCGAAGGTCTCTTCCTGCATGATCTTCATGTCGGCGCTGACGTGCGACAGCACCGTCGGCTGATAGAACTGACCACCCAGCGCATGCAGGCTGCCACCTGTTTCCAGCTTTGCGCCTTTGGCCAGCGCATCGGCAACGTGGTCTTCTACTTTGGCGATAGCTTGTTCATCAATCATCGGACCTTGCTGCACGCCTTGCTCGAATCCATTGCCGACCTTGATCTTGGCGGCACCGGCAGCGAGCTTGGCAACGAAGGCATCGTAAACCGATGCATGAACATAGAAGCGGTTGGTGCAGACACAAGTCTGGCCCGCATTACGGTACTTTGATACCAGCGCGCCTTCAACGGCGGCATCCAGATCCGCGTCTTCAAACACAATGAATGGCGCATGCCCACCAAGCTCCAGTGCCAGCTTCTTGATGGTGGGCGCACTCTGCGCCATCAGGATGCGGCCGACTGGGGTGGAGCCTGTAAAGGAAATGTGGCGCACGACCGTGCTGTCGCAAAGGACTTTGCCGATTTCAATCGAGCGCTCGCTGTCGGCCGTAATGACGTTAATGACGCCTTTCGGCAGGCCGGCCCTATGCGCGAGTTCAGCCAGTGCCAGCGCAGACAGCGGTGTCTGTTCAGCAGGCTTAATAACGATGGTGCAGCCGGCAGCCAGAGCAGGGGCGATTTTGCGGGTAATCATCGCAATCGGAAAATTCCACGGCGTGATCGCCGCGCAGACGCCGATTGGCTGTTTCAGCGTGATGATGCGGCGGTCAGTCCATGGCGAAGTCATCACGTCACCATTGACGCGTTTGGCTTCTTCAGCAAACCACTCGATGAAGCTGGCGCCGTAGATCACTTCGCCTTTGGATTCAGCGACTGGCTTGCCTTGTTCGGCCGTCATCAGCAAGGCCAGATCGTCGGCATGTGCAAGGATCAGGTCAAACCATTTGCGCAAAATGCCTGCGCGGTCTTTGCCGGTTCTGGCAGCCCATGCCGGAAAGGCAGCTTCCGCAGCGGCGATCGCTTGCTGCGCATGGTCGGCGCCCATGTTCGGCACCGAAGTGATAGCGACGCCATCGGCCGGATTCACGACGGCGAAGTTCGACGCCGCATTGATCCATTCACCGTTCAAATAAGCCTGTGAACGAACTAACTGTGTGTCCTGCAGTGCAGGTTGGCTATTGGCTGAGTGCGGCATCGAAATCTCGCTATGACTGATGAAAGAACAACAGGATAACGCAACAGCTCAAAGCCTGCCGTTTTGCTGACTGGTTATGGCCGGCTTAGCGTTCTTCGAATAGAAGGAACCTTTATTGACTCTGTACTACATAAGCCTGTCTGCAAACTTCATCAATGGCAAAACCATGACCGATTCAGAATTTTCAGAACTTTGTATTGATATCAGTCGCGAGCTCGGCTGTGACGACATCAATGAGCTGGCTGAGACCGGCGAAATTGTTCTCGATGATGTGCGTATCGGCTTGTTCTACAGCGAAGACGACGTGGCGATTAGTTGTTTTGTCGATGTCGGCTTTGTAGAGGAAGCATTACGACCAGTTGTCTTTGAAAACATCCTCGTACTCAATTTGGAAATAAATGGCATCAACGGTGAGACGCTGGGATTCGAGCGTAATAGCGGTCATCTGGTTTTGCGGGCAAATATGATGGCTGAATCAGGCTATACCGCTGAACAACTCGCAAATTCCCTACGCGATTACAGTCAATTTGTACAAAAAGTACGAACAGAAGTGTTGTGCAATAAAGATGCACAGAGTGACGAGTTTTTATCAGAACTGGTTTGATTTTTTTAATTTCATAATCGTCAGGTGAACAGCATGTACCCAACTAACAGAACCGCATGGAATCAGGTAAACCCCAACTTAAATGCCGTTAATAAAGCGAATCGGCAGGAAGACATGAGTAAAATATTTGCTGAATTGGAAAAAAGTTCCGCCAAAAATAAAGGCAAGTCCTCCGCGTCAAGCAGTCAAAATTTTCCGCCCATGCTGCCTCTTGATCTGAGCGTCTTGAAGGCTTCCCAAATAGCCATTACGCCTCCGCTCGTTAAGCCACTGATTAATCCGCTAACTCAGCCTGTAGTCAGGCAAACGGTGAAACAGGCCCAAACCAACACGACAACGGCCACCAGTACAACGACGTCTTCGACTTCGTCCACGAATTCAACGAGAAGTAGCTCAAGCAAAAAACATAGGCGTGCAGCTAGCGATAAAACACAGTCCCGTGCTAAAGAAGAGACCAGCAAAATACCGACAGATCCATTAAGCCGTCAACGCACGCATTCGGTAAGGGGAATGGAATATTTGGCAAACACTACCAAAATAAAAAGCCCGGAAGCACAAAGAAGAGATCAGATGTCGTCCTCATCGCAAAGCAGTTCTACTGCCACAACACCTCGCAAAGGTGAAAGTAGTGGAGCCAATACGCCGCCGGTTTCTCCGCGCGGTGAAAAAATGAATAGTCTAAGAAAGAAAATATCAAAAAAATTTTCCGACCTCGATTTGTCGAAAATTACTTCATCAATAAAAGAAGCCTTATCGCCGAATGCGTCGCCACGTAAATCGCCACAAGACAAACAAAAGGGTGATCCCCTTGCTTCAGTTTCGTTTACCGAGCGCAATGAAAATGCGAAGAAAATTTTATCAATGCAGATGACAGAAGAATTCCAGCGCCAACCTCTTCTTCAGAAAATTTCGCAGATGCATGCAGCTGTATCAGAAAATTTGCCAAAAGATAGCTCTTTGGCGAATATCGCAGGAATGCAACTGCTACTTGATGATGCAATCCTTCGCTGCAAGAATTCCAGCATCGATGCAATCGTCGATTTGATTGATCCAGAATTTATTAAATTTTTGAAAAGTGCTGCGGATGGAGCCTTCATCAAACCTTGGAATCATGATTCCAGTGATGTGGATGATGAATTAAAAGGGTTTCTGGCGTCTGTTAAAAAAACCTTTGCGCGCGACTTTAATAATTCAAATTACCAAGTCAGGGAAGAAGATGGCTCGCAACGAAAACTCAAGACGATTGATGAGTTTATTTCCTATGTCGATGATAAGGACAACCCGGGATTGGCTATGATAGTCAGCAATATTGCTTCGCAAAATCTTGGTAATTTTCTTAAAAATGCTCTCTTCCTGCGACAGGATCAGAATGGTATATCGCAGTCGCTACTTAAGCTTTACGATGGGACTCCAATCGTGCCACAAGCGATAGCCAAGGCTAGCTATGTATTGAGCAAAGCAAAGAATGGCTCGCTGATAGTCGACTACACATGGGAGAGTTCAAAGCAGATTAATGGCGCAAAAGGAATTCGCGCCAGAGAATTGGCCGGCAGTGGCAATACATTCGCAATAGAAGATCCTACCCTCAAGATCACATGCAGGGTAAGCATTGAGCCTAATGGCGAGTGGGCCATGGCAAACCCTCATTTGCAAGCCGAAGGCTGGAATCAAACGCCGGATCGCTGATTAACTCGATTTGTTATCACGCCGGTTTGAGCCCGCCACCATCTCAAACCGGAATAGCCTGCATTCAATCGCGCCGTTGAAAAACGGCGTTTTTTTCGACTCTTTCAAACGCAGCAGACGCGGCAAGCCGAGGTCTGCGGTGAACAGTAAAACCTTCCATCCGGCGAAGCGGTTTTTCAGCGTGCTGCTAAAGGCGCTGAAGAACGCTATCGCCATATCGTCTTCCGGCATCGTGCTGTCGCCACGCACGCCAATACGCTCGCCATACGGCGGGTTGGTCAGCAAAATGCCGGGCACGTCGCTTGGTGGTTTGACTTCCTGCGCTTCAATCTGCTTTAACGAAATCTCGAACGGGATGCCAGCCTGATTCAGGTTATTGCGCGTCATCGTCACCGCATCGCCTGAAATGTCGCTACCGAAAATCGTCGGCGACGTTGGCATAGGGTTTGGTTTGATGCTGGCTTTGATTGCCTGCCATTCTGCCGGTTTGAAGCTGTTGAATTTTTCAAACGCAAAGCTGCGGCGCGAGCCTGGCGGAATGCCGGCCAGCATTTGCGCCGCTTCAATCACGATGGTGCCTGAGCCGCACATAGGGTCCAGCAGCACCATGCCCGGCTTCCAGCCAGAGACGCGCAACAGACCTGCCGCCAGGTTTTCGCGCAACGGCGCGTCACCCGTTTCGAGTCGCCAGCCGCGCTTGAACAAGGCGTCTCCTGACGTGTCGAGGTAGAGCGTGAAATGCCGTGCGTCCAGAAAACCGACAATGCGCATGTCCGGTGTTTTTGTGTCTACTGATGGACGTTCGCCGCAGAGGTCACGGAAACGGTCACAGATGGCGTCCTTGATTTTCAGTGTCGTGAATTCCAGACTTTTCAGCGGCGACTTGATCATCGTGACGTCAATGCGAATCGTGTGCTGGATGGCGAACCAGTCTTCCCATGGCTGCGCCAGCGCCAGATCGTAAATGTCGTTCTCGTTGACATAGCTGGTGTGAGCCAGTCGCATCAGTACGCGCGACGCGATGCGCGAATGCAGATTGACTTGCATTGCGTCGGTAATCAAGCCTGAGCAGTGCACGCCGCCGGGTACTTGGTTGTGTACTTTCAGCGTGTTGGTGATTGTCGCGATTTCGTTCAGCTCTTCAGCCAGTGCGGCTTCAAGGCCGCGAGGGCAGGGGCAGAAATAGGAATGGATTTTTGACATGTTGGGGGACCTTTTATCCGTTGTGTTGCGCTGTCTTTACTCTGATAAAGACAGTTTTTGATTGATGATGCTTAAAAGATTAAAGACGCTGGGTTCCGGCCTGCGCCGGAACGACGGTAGAAGAGGAGACGTCATTCAAATATCTACTGTCATCCCAGCGTACGCTGGGATCCAGTGTCTTTTCTTGAGTGCGAAAAATTTAGTACCCAGCCAACGCCTGCTCAACAAATTCCAACCGGTCTTGCCCCCAGAAGTTTTCGCCATTGACACGAAACCAGGGCACACCAAACACTTGCGCAGCAATCGCTTCTTCCGTATTGCGCAGGTAAATAGCCGCAACGCTTTCGGTCAACGAAGCCTCCACCAATTGCTGGCCCGGCAAACCGGTGCTGTCAGCAATTGCAGCCAGCGTATCTGCATCAGCAAGATTCTTTTCTTCGGCCCACAAAGCTTGTCCAAGTGCGCCAGCCAGTTTCAATGCCGCTTCGGTGCCATGTGCAGCCTGTGCAGCAATCAGCAACTTCGCTGAAGGGTCGCCCGGCACCGGAAAAAATGCCGGATGCAGATTGAGTTTTTTGTTCAAATGCGTAGACCAGCGTTGCAGTTCCACCAGCCGGTAAGCTTGTCGTTGTGCAGGGCGCTGGCCGACAGGCAAACCACCCGAGACACTGAATACTTTAGCGATATCAAATGGCTTGAACAACACTTCGGCGTCGTGTGCTTTCGCAATAGCGACGAAACGATCGTGGCCCATGTACGCATACGGCGACGGCGGCGACATGAAATACTCTACTTGTTTTGTCATATGCTTTTTCGTTAGTGTTTATTGGAATGGTTTGACGACAACCAGAATGACGATCGCAAACAATAGCAACACTGGCACTTCATTGAACCAGCGATACCAGACATGGCTGCGTGTATTTTTGCCCTGTTCGATTTTCTTCAGCAGGCTGCCGCATGCGTGGTGATAGCCAATCACCAGCACCACCAGCGCAAGCTTCGCATGCATCCACGTACTGCCCTGACCCATGCCGTAACCCAGCCACAGCCACAGGCCCAGCGCCAATGCCGGCACCATCAGGATGGTGGTGAAGCGATACAGTTTGCCGGCCATCAGCAGCAGTCGTTCCGTTACTGCAGTGTCGGATTCCATTGCCAGATTGACGTAAATGCGCGGTAGATAAAACAGGCCGGCAAACCATGACGCAATAAAAACAATGTGCAGTGCTTTGATCCAGTCATACATCGTTTATATCCTCACTTTTAAGCTATAACTTTTAAACTCTAACTTCGCCGTGACCCAGCACCAGATATTTGAGTGAGGTCAGGCCTTCAAGTCCGACCGGACCGCGTGCATGCAGCTTGTCGTTCGAAATGCCGATCTCGGCGCCGAGTCCGTATTCAAAGCCGTCGGCAAAACGGGTCGAGGCATTCACCATCACAGAAGCGGAATCGACTTCGCGCAGGAAGCGCATCGCGCGGCTGTAGTCTTCGGTGACGATGGCGTCGGTGTGTTGCGATGAGTAGGTGTTGATATGGTCGATGGCTTCGTCCATGTTTTCGACGATTTTCACCGACAGGATCGCGTCCAGATATTCTGTTTTCCAGTCTTCTTCGGTCGCCGCTTTCAAATGCGCGTAGCCGGCGAGTATTTTTTGCGCTTCTGTATCGCCGCGCAGTTCGACCTGCTTGTCTGCATACAGCTTGGCCAGTTGCGGCAAGACGGTGGGCGCAATCGCGCGCGCCACCAGCAAGGTTTCCATCGTGTTGCAGGTGCCGTAGCGATGGCATTTTGCATTGAAGGCAATCGGCAGGGCCTTGGCCAGATCGGCTTTGTCGTCAATGTAGACATGGCAGATGCCATCAAGATGCTTGATCATGGGCACCGTCGATTCTTCGATCAGACGCGCAATCAAACCCTTGCCGCCGCGCGGCACGATGACATCAATATAGTGCGGCATCGTGATCATGGCGCCGACGGCCGCGCGGTCGGTGGTCTCGACGATCTGCACAGCATCGGCCGGCAGTCCTGCACCAGCCAGTCCTTCTTTCACCAGCTTGGCCAAAGCCTTGTTGCAATGGATCGCTTCCGAGCCACCGCGCAAAATGGTTGCGTTGCCGCTTTTGATGCACAGGCCGGCAGCGTCCACTGTCACGTTCGGACGCGCTTCGTAAATGATGCCGATTACGCCCAGTGGCACGCGCATCTGTCCGACCTGAATGCCGGTCGGGCGGTATTTCATGTTGCTGATTTCACCGATAGGGTCGGGCAGGGTGGCGATTTGTTCCAGCCCTTCCGCCATGGTGGCAATGGCTTGCTCTGACAGCGTCAGGCGGTCCAGCATGGCGGGCGCCAGACCTGCTGCGCGCGCAGCATCAAGGTCAAGTTGGTTGGCAGCCGACAGATGTGCAGCGTCGCGCCGGATTGCAGCGGCAATTAATTGCAGCGCACGATTTTTTGACGCGGTGTCGGCCTTCGCCATCGCGCGCGACGCGAGGCGGGCAGCTTGCCCGACCGTGTTCATGTAGTGTTGAATGTCCATAGTCATCCTTTTTGCTTCCAGTGTGTTCAGCTAAATTTTATTTTTTTAACGTGCAACTCTAACGTGCAACTTCAAGTGCCAACTGCAGCATTGCATCCCAGACGTCGCCGGTAAACTGCCTGGCGCGCAAGCCTTTGATCATGCGGTCTACTTGCGCTGCCTGCGCTAACGCAGTTTGCAGCGTGCTTGCTGATAAACGTGCGAGCGCTGGCGCCGTCAAGCGTTCGCGCGGACCCCAGATGCGGTATTCCTTCATCAGCATGGCCAGCGGCCGGCCTTCGTTCATGCCCAGTTTCAGCTTGAGCATGATGCGGATTTCTTCAGCCACGGCCCACAATACCAGCGGCAGCGCTTCGCCTTCGCCTTTCAAGCCTTCAAGCATGCGCGTGAGTCGCGCGATATCACCGGCCAGCATGGCTTCCGACAACTTGAACACATCGTAGCGTGCCACATTGAGCACCGCATCCTGTATCTGTTCGTAAGTCAGCCGTCCTTCTGCAAACAGCAAACCGAGTTTACGAATTTCCTGATGCGCGGCCAGCAAGTTGCCTTCAACCCGCTCGACCATGAAGTCGAGCGCTGCCTTGTCGGTGCTTTGTCCTTGTGCTGCCAGCCGCTGGCCTATCCAGTTGCCCAGTTGCGCGCGCTCCACCAGCGGAATATCAATGAACACCGCCGCTTGCTGCAAGGCCGTAACCCATGCCGTTTTTTGCGCAGCCCAGTCCAGCTTGGGTAGCGTAATGAGGGTCACGGTATCGTCACCAGCCTGCGCAATGCTGGCTGCGTATTGTTGCAAAGCCTGTCCGCCTTCCTTGCCCGGCTTGCCGGTCGGAACGCGCAGTTCAATAATTTTTTTGTCGCCAAACAGCGATTGCGACTGCGTCGCCGACAGCAGCGCACCCCAGTTGAAATAGCGCTCGGCAACCAGGACTTCGCGCTCTGAAAAACCGGTCGCGCGCGCACGCGCACGAATTTTGTCAGCCGCTTCGATGGCGAGCAAATGCTCGTCGCTGCTGATCACATACAGCGGCGCCAGCGTTTTCGCCAGATGGGTGTCAAGAGCGTCGGCGCGCAGCTGCATCGGTCAGTCTGGTTTGGTGACTTGTTGCGTTGGTTTCAATTGCGCCATCTGACGGATTATCTGGTTGATGGCATCGCTGCGCAAATCGGCGAAAATCATTTTTTGCTCGGTTTCCTTCGCCAGCGCCTGCGCTTCGCTATAGCTCATGAAAGCTTGCAAGGCCAGCTCGGTCGGCTTGAGCAAGACTTTGCTGTCTGCTTCCTTGACTTCGTAGCGGAGCCGGTATGTCAAGCTGAATTCACGTACCTGACCTTGGGCATTCAGCGTCAGGATTTTTCTTTCTTCCGCTTGTGACAAGATATGCAGGGTCGCTTGTGCAGATTTTGCATCAGTCGTCAGCTTGACGTCATCTTGAGCTAGTACCGCGCTGCGCAAGTCACGCTCGAGTGGCGTATTACGAGCAACATCCAGATAGAGCGTCGTGAAAGGCAGGCGCGAATCCGGACGCGAGCCGCGCAACTGAAAGCCGCAAGCTGACAGGGTAGCCAGCAGTAGCATGCAAAGGACGAGGCGACGTGGTGTCATAGGCGCTTTCAGTTTCCGGTTCAGTTCAGTTTCAGCTCATGTTCAGGCAACGATGTTGACGAGTTTGCCCGGCACGACAATGATCTTCTTTGGCGCGCCCTCAAGAAATTTCTGTACATTTTCATTCGCCAACGCAGCCGCTTCTATGCTGGCCTTGTCGGCGTCTTTGGCGACCGTGATGCTGCCGCGTAGTTTGCCATTGACCTGAATCATCAGCTCGATCTCGGCTTGCTCCAGTGCGCTAGCGTCCACCTGCGGCCACGGCGCATCAAGCAACTCGCCCAGTTGTGCCGTATAGCCGAGTTGCTGCCACAACGCGAAGGTGATGTGCGGCGCTACCGGATACAGCACGCGCAAAAATATCGACAGGCATTCGGAAATCGCTGCTTTGCTGGCAGCGGAATCGTCGAGCTTGCTGCTCTCGAGCAGGTTCAGCATTTTCATGCACGCCGATACGACCGTGTTGTACTGAATGCGTTTGTAGTCGTGATCTGCCTGCTGCAAAATTTTATGCATCTCGCGGCGCAGGGTCTTGACTGCTGCCGACGCATCGGCAGGCTCTTTGCCATTGGCAGCTTGAACTGCAGCTTGAACCGTCGCCGCTTGCGCATGCGAGTAAGCCCAGACCCGGCGCAGGAAGCGGTGCGCGCCTTCTACGCCGGCGCCTGACCATTCCAACGTCTGCTCTGGAGGCGAAGCAAACATCGTGAACAGGCGCGCCGTATCGGCGCCGTACTGGTCAATCTGTGCTTGCGGGTCAATGCCGTTGTTCTTCGACTTCGACATTTTCTCGGTGCCGCCAATGGCAACCGGCTGGCCGTCGGTTTTCAATACGGCTGATATTGGTCTGCCCTTGTCGTCAAGGTTCAGCGCCACGTCTTCCGGATTGAACCAGACTTTTTTGCCCGACGCTTCTTCGCGATAGTAGGTTTCGTTCAGCACCATGCCCTGCGTGAGCAGGTTCACGAAAGGCTCGTCGAATTTGATCAGGCCGAAGTCGCGCATGACCTTGGTCCAGAAGCGCGCGTACAGCAAATGCAGCACCGCATGCTCGATGCCGCCGATGTACTGGTCCATCGGCATCCAGTAGTCGTTGCGCGTATCGACCATGGATTCGGTGCTGCCCGGCGAGCAGTAGCGCATGTAATACCAGGACGAATCGACGAAAGTATCCATCGTGTCGGTCTCGCGCCGCGCAGGCTTGCCGCAGCTTGGGCAGTCGACTTTCAGGAAGGCTTCATGTTTGTTCAAAGGATTGCCGCTGCCATCCGGCACGCAGTCTTCTGGCAGCACGACAGGCAAATCTTTTTCCGGCACCGGCACGTCGCCGCAGACAGCGCAGTGGATGATAGGAATTGGCGTGCCCCAGTAACGCTGACGCGAAATGCCCCAGTCGCGCAAGCGGTAGGTAATTTTTTTCTCGCCGACTTCTTTGGCTGCCAGATCGGCGGCGACGGCATCAACGGCTTGCTGATAGTTCAAGCCATCGTACTTGCCCGAGTTGACGCACACGCCGCGCTCTTTGTCGGCATACCATTCCTGCCACGCGTCGGTACTGTAGGTATGGCCTTCGACTGCGACGACCTGTTCGATAGCCAGGTTGTATTTTTTTGCAAACGCAAAGTCACGCTCGTCATGTGCCGGCACGCCCATCACGGCGCCGTCGCCATAGGTGATGAGCACATAGTTGCCGACCCAGACTTCGATTTGCTTGCCAGTCAGTGGATGCGTGACGAACAAGCCGGTTGGCATGCCCTTTTTTTCCATCGTCGCCATGTCGGCTTCGATCACGCTGCCTAGTTTGCATTCTTTGATGAATTCAGCCAAGGCAGGATTGGTCAGCGCCGCATGCGTTGCCAGCTCATGCTCTGGTGCGACGGCGCAAAACGTCACGCCCATGATGGTGTCGGGGCGTGTGGTGAAGACCCACAGCTTGCCATCTGCGCCGGTAATCTGGTGCGGGAAGGCGAAGCGCACGCCGGTTGATTTGCCTATCCAGTTCGCTTGCATGATGCGCACGCGCTCGGGCCAGCCGGGCAGCTTGTGCTCTACGCAGTCGAGCAATTCTTCAGCGTAGTCGGTGATGCGCGCGTAGTACATAGGGATTTCGCGCTTTTCAATTAGCGCGCCGGAACGCCAGCCGCGGCCGTCAATGACTTGCTCGTTTGCGAGCACGGTCTGGTCGATCGGGTCCCAGTTTACGGTGCCGGTTTTTTTGTAGATGATGCCTTTTTCCAGCATCTTCAGGAACATCCATTGGTTCCACTTGTAGTACTCGGGACGGCAGGCCGTCATTTCGCGTGACCAATCAATTGCCAGACCTATCGCCTGCATCTGCGTCTTCATGTACTCGATGTTCGAGTAAGTCCATTGTGCTGGCGGCACGCCATTCGCCATTGCTGCGTTTTCTGCGGGCATGCCGAACGCATCCCAGCCCATAGGCATCAGGACGTTATAACCGTTCATGCGCAGGTGGCGCACCATCACGTCATTGATTGTGTAGTTGCGCACATGGCCCATGTGCAGTTTGCCGGATGGGTAAGGCAGCATCGAGCACGCGTAGAATTTTTTCTTTTCGCGACCTTGCGCATCGGTTGCGTGTTCGACGGCCTTGTAGGCGTCGCTGCTGCGCCACTGTTCTTGTGCCGATTTTTCTACGTCGGATGGGCTGTATTTTTCTTGCATGACGGATGGGGCTGAAATAGGGGATGGAAGCCGGTCATTATACTGGCTCGGCAAGGTGGTTCAGGGGTATTCGACGAAAGACACTGGGTCCCAGCGTGCGCTGGGACGACCTTTGATGGATAGACGCTGTTCACTCTACTACCGTCGTCCCAGCGCAGGCTGGGACCCAGCGGCTTTGATGTTGACTTAGTTTTTGAGTTAGTTGTGGACTTACTTGGCCGCGCTATTCGGATCAGTCACAAACCCGATCTTGGTCAGCCCATTGGTCTGGGCAGCCGACATCACCTGCGCGATGACTTCATAGCGGGTTGATTTGTCAGCCCGCAGCTGTAGATCGGGCTGCGGTTTTTTCAGCGCAGCCGTCGCAAACCGGCTACCCAGTTCAGGCTGGGTGATGGCCGCGTTGTTCCAGAACAGCTTGCCTTCGGCATTGATCGCCAGCGTAATGGTCTCGGGCTTTTCCGGCGCAGCCTGTGACTGCGCACCGGGCAGGTCAAGCTTGATCGCGTGCGTGAACAGTGGCGCAGTGATGATGAAGATCACCAGCAGCACCAGCATCACGTCCACCATAGGCGTGACGTTGATATCAGCCATGGGGGCCTGATTATTGTTTTCGTTGAATCCGCCAAATGACATGCTGGTCTCCGGGAATCAGGACTGACGACGATCGCTGCCGATGCGCGCGCCTGTTGTCAGATGGGCATGCAAGTCATGCGCGAAGCCGTCGAGCTCGGACAGCGTGATGCGGTTGACGCGGGTAAAAGCGTTATAGCCGAGTACAGCCGGAATGGCGACGACCAGACCGATGGCGGTCATGATTAGCGCTTCACCGACCGGGCCGGCGACTTTGTCGATCTGTATGGTGCCTGCGGTCGAGACGGCGACCAGCGCATGGTAAATACCCCAGACGGTGCCGAACAGGCCAATGAAGGGCGCTGTCGAGCCGACTGAAGCCAGTAGAGTCAGTCCGTTTTCCAGCCGTGACGACACGCGGTTCATTTGCTGGCGCAAGGTGCGGGTGACGAGTTCGCCCGGGTCGACCGTGGCATTCAGCGAGCCGGCATGCGACTTCACATTCACCGCTTCGAGCGCCTGCGACGCCATCGGCGCGTAGATGTTCTCGCTGTCAGACTGGCGCAAAAAGCCGATCGCGTCCGGCATGCTCGGCGCGCTCCAGAAGCCTTCGAGCGCCGTGGCGCTCTTGCGGATACGCCATGAGGTCCATGCCTTCGACAAAATGTAGTACCAGCTGACGATGGACATCAACAGCAAGATGTAGGCGACGCTATGCGACACCGCATCTCCCTGCGCCCAGTAATGCGTAAAGCCGAGATTTTGATTGGCGAGATTGTCGTTCATGCTGGTCCGCTTGGATTAGTTAGTTCTGGAGTTTAAAGGGAATGGGCACCTGATACCACTCATCGACGGGCTTGCCGTCACTAGTGGCCGGAATAAAGCGCCAGTTTTTCACTGCATCGACAGCAGACTGGTCCAGCCGCGGGTAATTGCTGCTGATTTTAACCTCGACTGCACCGGCGCTGCCATCACTCTTGACGAGTACGCGCAAGACCACGGTTCCTTGCTCGCCTATCCGTTTTGACATCATCGGATATTTCGGCTTTTCGTTACTCGCGCCATAGCTGGCTGAAATCGTCACGTCCGTTTTTGCCGGCGCTGCGGGTGCCGCGACAGGTGGCGCAACGGGTGGTGCAACAGGTGCGGGCACCGCTGGAGCGGGTGCAGCCGGTTTCGGCACAGTAGCCGGTGCCGGCGTTGGCGCAGGAGCTAGTGTTGGGCTCGGAGCCGGAGCAGGCGTTGGCGCGGGAGTCGGAGCCGGTGCTGGCGTTGGGGCCGGAGCCGGAGCAATCGGCATTGGGGGCGTCACCGGTTTTGGTGGTGGCGTCACGGGCTTCGGTGGCGGCGGCAGTGGCGGCAGTGGCGGCAGTGGTTTGGGCGCAGTTGGCAATGCAGCCGGCTGTATCAGCTGCACGACGACCGGCGGAAGTTCCGGCGGTGTCGGCGTCTGTTGCAATACGCTAGAGGCGAACAGCGCCAGCAGCCCAGCATGCAACGCCAGCGTTGCCGCGATAGCGGTGCCTTTACGTCTTGAAATCATGTTGTTCTGTTACTGCTTAGCGCAAGCCGAGCACATCCTGCATGTCATACAAACCTGTTTTCTGGGTCTGCAGAAAACGTGCGGCACGCAGGCTGCCGTGCGCATAGGTCACACGGCTGCTCGATTTGTGAGTGATTTCGATGCGCTCACCTATGCCGGCAAACAGCACGGTATGGTCGCCGACAATGTCGCCGCCACGAATGGTGGCAAAGCCGATTGATGACGGATCACGTTCTCCGGTTACGCCTTCACGCGCAAATACGCCGACTTCTTTGAGGTCGCGCCCGAGCGCATCGGCGATGACTTCGCCCATTTTCAATGCTGTACCAGACGGCGCATCGACCTTGTGACGATGGTGCGCTTCAATGATTTCGATATCGTAGCCATGTGAAAAACTCTTGGCGGCCAGCTCCAGCAGTTTCATGGTCACGTTGACGCCCACGCTCATGTTCGGCGCGAACACGATTGCGGTCTTAGTCGCCGCTGCTGCGATGGCGGCTTTACCGGCTTCATCGAAACCGGTGGTGCCAATGATCATTTTGATGCCATGCTCGGCGCAGTAAGCCAGATGCTGCAGCGTGCCTTCAGGGCGCGTGAAATCAATCAGGAAATCTGCATTGGCCAAACCTTTGCCGAGATCCGATTCAATCGGTACGCCGGCAGGCTGGCCCAGAAAGGCGGCGGCATCAGTACCCAAGCTGGCAGAGCCAGCGATATCCAGTGCGCCAGTCAGTTGCGCATCGGCGTCGGCGTGAATGGCTTCGATCAGCATGCGACCCATGCGACCGGAAGCGCCGGCCACTGCAATCTTCATTGTGTTCATTGAATTTTTACTTGCGACGTTTTATTTTTTGGTTGGGGCGGCAATGCGCAGCAGGTAATCTTTTTCATCGGGCAGGTCGCCGCCTTCAAAGCGCGCGACGCGGTTGTTTTCAAAGAAAACAACAACATGGCTGCTGGTAATTTCGCCATTGCCTTTTTGCAGACGGAACGGATAATCCCAGCGTTCGGCATGGAACACGTCCATTATCAGCGGTGTGCCGAGCACGAAACGTACTTGTTCCGGCGTCATACCAACGCGAAGTTGCGCGACCATTTCGCGAGATATGAAATTACCCTGTTGAACGTCAGGCCGAAAAATCGGCAAGATGCCAAATAATTTTTCACGTTTGACGCTCTGCACCACACCCGCTGTGCTGGCAGTAACAACCGGTGCCTCGGCCTGGCTGGCAAACGGATTGCGCAGCGCGCAGCCATGAAGCAGAGCGAACGACGCTACGACGCAGACTATGAAGGCGCGACGGGCAAAGGGGCGGTGGCTGACAAACTGCATGCGCATGGTAAGAGTCTCGAATTGAGTGCTTCGGCTAAACGCTATATGATAAAGCAGATCATATTAATCCGAGCAAAATCATGACATCTAATCCTACCGACTTGAAAGCCAGCGGGCTCAAGGCAACCCTGCCGCGATTGAAAATTCTGGAGATTTTCCAAAACAGCAGTGTGCGCCATCTGTCCGCTGAAGATGTATACAAGCTGCTGCTGACGGAAAATCTAGATGTTGGATTGGCAACGGTTTACCGCGTGCTGACGCAATTCGAGCAGGCCGGCCTGTTAAGTCGCAACCATTTTGAAACGGGCAAGGCCGTCTTTGAACTCAACCACGGCTCGCACCATGACCACCTGGTCTGCCTTGATTGCAGCCGCGTCGAAGAGTTTTATGATGAAGAAATTGAGAAGCGCCAGCACATGATTGCACAAGAACGCGGCTTTTCACTCGACGAGCATGCGCTGGCTTTGTATGGGCACTGCACCAAGCAGAATTGCCCGCATCGGGGCAGTTAATCCAGCGGCGCAGCGTACAAAGCATGCCGCGCCACAGTTTGAATTGTTAAATTTCCGATTCCGAGTCGGAGCAGTCTTTTTCCCACGAATAGGATGTTTCGTCTTTATTGCTGACTATGACGGAGTCTGAGTCCGAGGCAATTCAATCACAGTTAGCGGCAATGCAGATGAGCGGATTGTGTTCGCTTACAGCAGCACAGTGCTCCAAATTTTGTTGGGCAGGTATGTCCTCATAAAACCTAAGGTCAGATGACTGACTGGATTCGGGCCGGACAGAAACTCCATCAGTAACGCCTGCGATTCCAAAGGCAGATTTGCAGGATCGACGATGTTTAGGGAAATCAGCAGAGAACGCTCACGCAAGACATCGAAAAGTTGCTTCAACTGGGCAGGGTCAAGCTTTATATGAATGAATCCCCCGTTCATCATTAGCTAAGTTTGATAAGAATGTGAATGCGGCCTCATAACGGCGAAGAGCAACCGTTTTAAGATCAGAGCCATGCATTTCCCTGAAAATTTTCACGACTTCATCCGTTTTTCTCGACACAGTTGCCAGAGCTACCAAATCTGCTGTTAAACGCTGCATCGGCGTCAGCCAGTCGATGATCTGGAGTTTTATTTCTGGCGGCAGTGCGGAGAGATGATCGACCTGATCCAATAGCACTGGAGGAACCAGTCCGAGGGTGGTGCTGGTAGGCGAAGCGGTGGCCCCTTCTGCATTGGACGAGATGGCGCTGCCAGGTAAACCACCTGGCTGGTTAGAAGAGATAGAGTTACTCATAATGTGTATTTGAAGTTGGATTGACTGGCAGGCATTTAACAGAAGCTTTTGCCTGATGTTTGCCTGATAAAGGTGAGGGTAGGTAACCCGAGCGGTCAAGAAGTTCTTACGGCACAATTATCTGTACAAGTGCGGTGCCTAGCTGTTAACGGTTTAAAAGTAGCAGTTCAATTTAATGATGCTGCCATCTTAATTTTTCTCCGGACTGCTTTTGGCAAGGTAGGAGTCTCTTGCGCGGTTGAGGGAAGCCTCGACTTCTTTGCCGAGATTTTCAGGGACGTAGTCGTAGCTAATGGTACCGAAGTGAATACCATTATTCCGGTAGTTTTCAAGAGATTCTTCAGATGAAAATGGCTGGTTACTATAATTAATTTCGGGCTCTATCCGGTCGAAGATCACAGTTAGCGGCAATGCAGATGAGTGATTGTGTTCGCTTACAGCAGCAATGCAGCGCTCCAAAGATTGTTGGTTAGGTACGTCCTTATAAAACCCGCAGGTTAATAAAGGCAACTGGCTGAATTTTGGTAATGGCTTGGCAAACACATCAAGGAATTCATCCTGTTTTCCACTCATAAAACTTAAGGTCAGATGACTGGCTGGATTCGGGCCGGACAGAAAGTCCATCAGTAACGCCTGCGATTCCAAAGGCAGATTTTCAGGATCGACGATGTTCAGGGAAGTCAGTAGAGAACGCTCACGCAAGACATCGAATAGTTGCTTCAGCTGGGCAGAGTCAAACTCGCTGTGGTTGCCAAAGGAAATTTCCAACTGTACGTCTTTGGGGATGATCTCGGCTATTCGCTTAAGCAGATAGAACACATTGTTATCGTCGCTACCTGCCGCGATAGACAGCTGTCGACCTGCATAGTTATGGAACGCAGCGAGCCCTTCTTCATTCAGCAAATTATTTCCATTAACGGGCATCAGCAAAAGCATTCCAGGAGCACAGCCAGTTTCCGCAGCACATTTTTGTAGGGCCGCGTTTAGATGTTCAGATTTTTGAATAAAATGCTTCTGCTCCGAAGTCCGGCTTGCCACCGAAGGCAAGTAGGCGAGCGCCTTGTCAAAAAACGGCGCAGTGAAAGTTCTACAAGCTCAGGGGCCTGCTTTTCCTGATGATTTTCCAAGGTTTGATGCAAGGTTTTCGAGGCAAGCCCCAGAGCTTTTGCCTCTGCTGATAAGAGCGTCGGCGCAACCCAGTCTATGATTTCATGTTGCAATTCCGCTGGCAGTGCAGAGAGATGATCAACCTGAACCAATACCGCTTCAGGAGTCGATGCGCTGCTTTCAGGCGGTGTCGAAGTTGGACTTTTTAAAGGCGTGGACGAAGGTCCTGAGTGGTTTGGGGATGCTGGCGTTGATGGTATGGACATGGCAGGGATCTTTCAATATTAGGCAGACTGTTGCCGAAAGAGGCTTTGCCAGAACCGCGAAGGCTTGCCTGACAGCGCCGGGGTAAGTGTTACGTCCCCTGTTGCCAAAGAGTTTGCAATGACAGTAGATCCCGCAAAAGAGGACGCAGCAGTGTTTTGCTGCTGGTTGTAGCGGGAAAGTATGATTGTCGACAGGCTGAACAGCCCGTGCGGGATTACTGTAGTTTAATTGTGCGACAACGCATTGGATAGCAACCGCGCTGTGATATCCACAATAGGAATCACCCGCTCATAAGCCATCCGCGTCGGGCCGATGACGCCTAGGGTGCCGACGATCTTGCCGTTGACTTCATAGGGGGCAGTGACGACGCTCATTTCTTCAAGGGGCACCAGTTGCGATTCGCCGCCTATGAAAATTTGCACACCGGTGGCCTTGCTGGAAATATCGAGCAGGGCAGCTAGACCTGTTTTCTGCTCGAAAATATCGAACAATTTACGCAGCGAACTCATGTTGGAAGACAAATCCGTCACCGACAGCAAGTTGCGCTCGCCCGAGATCACCACGTCTTCGCCGTCATCTGTCATTGCGTCGCTGCCGGCTTCAACGGCGGCTTGCATCAGGCGTGTCATGTCGTCGCGCAGCTGACGCAGTTCGTCTTTGAGCTTCAATCTGACTTCATCAAACGAGCGGCCTGCGTAATGCTTGTTGATGTAATTGGCCGCCTGCACTAGCTGCGACGGTGTGTAATCGGTATCGGTCAGCAACAGCCGATTTTGCACATCACCGTTCGGCGCGACGATCACCAGCAGAATGCGTTTTTCTGACAGGCGCAGGAATTCGATTTGCTGAAATGCCATTTCGCGGCGCGGGGTGAGCACCACGCCGGCAAATTGCGACAACGACGACAGTACTTGCGCGGCACTTGAAATGATTTTCTGATGCGAATCGTTCGGGCTTGTATGCAACCTTGATTCCACTGCGGCGCGGTCAATCGATTGCACTGTCAGCAAGCTGTCGACAAACAAACGGTAACCGCGTGGTGTCGGCACCCGTCCTGCCGAGGTATGAGGACTGGCAACAAAGCCCATTTCCTCCAGGTCCGACATGATGTTGCGGATGGTGGCCGGAGAGACGTCGAGGCCGGAAATCTTGGAGAGCGCGCGCGAGCCTACCGGCTGGCCGTCGGCGATGTAACGCTCGACCAGAGCTTTCAGCAGAGTTTGTGCGCGAATATCGAGTTGCATGAAACCTATTCTAAAGCCCGGTAGCTGGGTGCGCCAGCAAATCAAGCACCATTTGTACGAATGAGCCAGCTTTCCAATTCGTGGAGCGTGCGCAAGTTGGCGTCCGGCTGTATATGCGCGTGGTCGGACGGCACGGCGGCTCCGCTGCGGTTGAGCCAGATGCCGGTCAGGCCGGCTTTTTGCGCGCCTTCGACGTCAAGCCGCAAGTCGTCGCCGACATACGCAACCTGTGCAGGTGCAAGCTGCAGCGCATCGCAAGCCGCGTGGAAAATGGCCGGGTCCGGCTTCGCGCTGCCGAATGCATGGGCCGCCACGGAAATGGTGAAATGATGCGCAAGTCCGATGGCATGCAAGTCGGCGCCGCCATTTGTCAGCGAGCCCAGCGTGATGCGACTGGCCAGCCGCGGCAGGCTGGCGGCAACGTCATCATAGAGCGTGACCTGATTGCGTGCGTCGGCAAACAGCGCCATGGCATGCGGAATTTTGCTGCAGTCTTCGCCGCAGAGTTCGAATGCTTCCGTCAGGCCCGCATGGCGCAGCGCCCACAGGTCATATTGAAAGCGCGGGTTCGCAGCCATCAGTTCCATGCGGCGCTCGCGCAGCGCAGTGAGCGTGTAACGCTGCGGTATGGCCGGCGCATGTTCGCGCAACCAGTCGAATAACAGTGCTTCAGCGCGCTGTATCACGGGCACAATCGGCCACAGCGTGTCATCAAGGTCGAACAGCAGGGCGCGCACGGGTTGGGCGCTGGCAGTCATCATCGGGGCGTCACGTTCATTTCACAATCATTCCAAAATCATTTCAAACATTTCAAACATTTCAATCAACAGTGCAATTATGTTCTAATCTCGGGCATGTCGCATTCCATCTTCCCCCCTGCCGCCAGCCATTTCAAGACCGTCGCCCTTATCGGCAAGCACGGCGCGTCAGGCGCCGCTGAATCGTTGGGTGAGCTGGCCAGTTTCCTGCAAGCCGGCGGGCATCGCGTCGTGTCCGATGCGGATACCGCGCAAGAGCTCGGACAATCCAGTGTACAGGCCATGACGGCGGCCGAAATAGGCGAGCATGCCGATGTCGCCATCATCGTCGGCGGCGATGGCACGGTGCTTGGCATTGCACGCCAGCTGGCGCCTTATAAAGTGCCGCTGATCGGCGTCAACCAGGGTCGCTTGGGCTTCATGACCGACATACCGCAGGAGCGCATGCTGCCGCTGCTGGCTGATATTTTGGCTGGCAAGCTGGAGTCCGAACAGCGCAGCATGCTCGAAGGCGCGGTCTGGCGCGATGGCATCAATATTTATCAGGGCGTGGCCTTTAACGACGTGGTGGTGTCGCGCGGCGCCGGCGCCGGCATGGTCGAGCTTAGAGTCGAAGTTGATGGTCACTTCATGTACAACCAGCGCTCCGATGGCCTGATTTTGTCCACGCCGACCGGATCGACCGCCTACGCGCTGTCGGCCGGCGGCCCGATCTTGCATCCCGGCCTGGACGGTATCGTGCTGGTGCCGATTGCGCCGCATGCACTGTCGAACCGGCCTATCGTGCTGTCCGATCATTGCGAGATCGTGATCGAACTGGCCAGCGGTCGTGACTGCAGTGTTAATTTCGACATGCAATCGCTGACCAGCCTGCATCAACATGACCGGATTGTCGTGGGCCGATCTGCGCACACCATTACTTTCCTTCATCCCAAGGGCTGGAGCTATTACGACACCTTGCGCGAGAAGCTGCACTGGAACGAATATCCGTCCGTGCTTGGTCAGTTAAAATAGCCGCTTTGTTGTGCGTGCCCGTATTTGTGCTGTATTAGCACTTCCCGTTTTTTTCCTGTTTGCGAACGAAATAAAAAGCGACCATCATGCTGCGCACCCTGGCCATCCGTGACTTTGTAATTGTTGATGCGATTGAACTGGAACTGGCTTCCGGTTTCTCCGTATTCACGGGCGAGACCGGTGCAGGCAAATCTATTTTGATTGATGCGCTGACGCTGGCGCTCGGTGGCCGCGCCGATGCTAGCGTCGTGCGCGAAGGCGCTGCGCGCGCTGACATCACCGCTGAATTTACCGCTGCGCCGCGGGGTGAGATCGCCGACTGGCTGACAGACAATGCGTTTGACCTGGAAGACGGCGCGTTACTGCTGCGTCGAGTCATCGACAACAGCGGCCGCTCGAAAGCCTTCATCAATGGTGTTACCGCCACCATCACGCAACTGCGCGACCTGGGTGAATTGCTGGTTGATATACATGGCCAGCATGCGCATCAGTCGCTGTTGAAATCCGATGCGCAGCGCATCCTGCTCGATACACAGGCCGGACTGCTGGAGCAAACCAAAGCCGTCACGCAAGCCTATAAAAGCTGGCGCGCCGTATCGAAGCAGCGCGAAGAATTCGAGCAGAACGCCAAGAGCGTCTTATTAGAGCGTGAGCGTCTGGAGTGGCAAGTCAGCGAACTCGAAAAGCTCGCCGCCAAACCCGGTGAGTGGAATGAAGTCAGCAATGAACATAGTCGCTTGTCGCATGCGGCCAGCCTGATCGAAGGCGCACAACATGCGCTGACGGTTTTGTCCGAAGCCGACACCAGCCCGGTGCTGTCGCAAATCGTTGCGCTCGAACTGAAGCTCGGCAAATTACTAGACATTGACGAGAGTCTCAAGCCAGTGGTCGAAGCGCTGGAGCCGGCCCGTATACAGCTGCAGGAAGCAGTGTATGCGCTCAATGATTATCTGAGCCGCATCGAACTTGACCCAAACCGCTTGCGCGATCTCGATGCACGGCTAGAGGCATTGCATTCAGCCGCGCGTAAATTTCATGTCACGCCCGAAGAGCTGCCGCAAGAGTTTGCCGATCTGTCCGAGCAGTTGCAGCAACTGGCAGACGCAACCGATATGGACGCGTTGCGCGCGCAGGAAGAAAAACTGCAGCAAGCGTACTTGGCGCTGGCCAAAAAACTCTCGCAGGCGCGTGCCAAGGCAGCGCTCGCATTGGGCAAGTCCGTTACTGCCGCGATGCAGGAATTGTCCATGGCTGGCGGCAGCTTTGTCGTCGCGCTGCAGCCGGTCGATGCCGCTTCGTATGGGCTGGAGCAAATCGAATTTCTGGTCGCCGGTCATGCTGGCACCACGCCGCGGCCGCTGGCCAAGGTTGCGTCCGGCGGCGAACTCGCGCGCATTGCACTGGCCATCTCGGTCATAGCATCAAGCGCGACGGCGACCCCGACGTTGATCTTTGATGAAGTCGACAGCGGCATCGGCGGCGGCGTGGCCGAAGTGGTCGGGCGTTTGCTCAAGCGGCTGGGGCAAGACCGGCAAGTGCTGTGCGTAACCCATCTGCCGCAAGTCGCCAGCCAGGCGACGCAGCATTTTCAGGTCAGCAAAGGCACGCTGGACGACGGCAAGACCGTCTCGCGCATTGCGCCGTTGTCGACCAGTTCGCGTGTTGAAGAAATCGCCCGCATGCTGGGCGGCCTAGAAATTACCGCCACCACGCGCAAGCATGCGCGTGAACTACTGGCATCCTGATTTAAAAATTTACCAAGGCAGCTATGAGCTTCAGGCAAGAACCTTCTTTTTCCCATGGCACACCCGCTACCACCGCTGTTGTGCTGGCCAATCTGGGTACGCCGGATGCACCGACGGCGGCAGCAGTGCGCGTCTATCTGAAACAATTCCTGTCGGACCCGCGCGTAGTTGAAATTCCGCGGCTGATCTGGTGGCTGATTTTGAATGGCATCATTTTGCCGTTCCGCTCGAAACAGTCGGCGCATAAATACGCGTCCATCTGGACGCCGGAAGGCTCGCCGCTGAAGCTGCACACGGAAAAGCAGGCGCAGCTTTTGCAAACTGCATTGACAGCGCGTGGCCATGCCATACGCGTCGAGTATGCAATGAGCTACGGCAATCCGCCGATTCCTGCGCTGCTGGACAAACTCAAAGCCGAAGGTTGCGACCGCATTCTGGTGCTGCCCGCTTACCCGCAATATTCGGCCACCACTACCGCGTCGATTTTCGATACCGTCTTCAAGCATTACACCAAGGTGCGCAACGTGCCCGAACTGCGCCTGATCAAGCACTACCACGACCACGACGGCTATATCGCGTCACTGGCAGAATCCGTGCGCGCGCACTGGCAACAACATGGCCGTCCCGACAAACTGGTTTTGAGCTTTCATGGCGTACCCAAGCGCACGCTGCTGCTCGGTGATATTTACCATTGCGAATGCTACAAAACTGCGCGTTTGATGGCGACCCTGCTGGGGCTGGGAAAAGATGAATATCTGGTCACCTTCCAGTCGCGTTTCGGCAAAGCTGAATGGCTACAACCTTACACCGCGCCGACACTGGAAAAGCTGGCGCACGAAGGCGTTAAGCGGGTTGATGTGATGTGCCCGGGTTTTACCAGTGACTGTCTGGAAACGCTGGAAGAAATATCGATGGAAGCCCGTACTGATTTTCTGACTGCCGGTGGCAAGGAATTTCACTACATTGCCTGTCTCAACCAGACGCCGCAATGGATAGAAGCGATGGCCGACATTGTCGAACAACATACCGGTGGCTGGCCGATATCGCAGGATGAGCAGGCAGCGCGGCGTGCTGATGCTGAGATTGGGCGTTTGCGGGCGGTGGAGCTGGGTGCGAAAGCTTAAGGTTTTTTTTGAGTAAAGACACTGGATTCCGGCCTGCGCCGGAATGACATTTATATATCTACCGTCATTCCGGCGCAGGCCGGAATCCAGTGTCTTTTCAGCTCGTCAATTTCCACTGCAGCCCTTGAAAACCCTACCCCCATCCCCACATTCAATTCCAAGCGAAATTAAGTCATTGATATTGTTGGAGATTTTATGAATCAAGACGAACCAAAACAAAACGAACCTGAAATCAACATCGACGCTGAAGTCGATAGCAGCGAAGAGGCAGCGGTCGGGCTGGAGCAGCGTCTGGCCGAAGCGGAAGCTAAGTCAGCCGAATTGCATGATGCCTTTTTGCGTGCCAAAGCCGATGCGGAAAATATGCGTCGCCGGGCTCAGGAAGACATCGCCCGTGCTCATAAATTTGCTATCGAGAGCTTTGCCGAGGCTATGGTGCCGGTTAAAGACAGTCTGGAAATGGCGCTCAAGGTGGAAACCCCTTCTATCGAATCCTTGAAAGAAGGCGTCGACATGACCTTGAAGCAGCTGAGCGCTGCCTTCGAGAAGAACCGCCTGCTGGAAATTAACCCGCAGACCGGCGAAAAACTCGATCCGATGAAACATCAGGCTATTTCCATGGTGCCGGCAGAGCAGGAAGCCAACACCATCGTCACCGTATTGCAAAAAGGTTACATGATTTCGGACCGCCTTTTGCGGCCGGCGCTGGTAACAGTTTCGCAATAACTCATGCAATAAGCCTGGCAATAAAAAATTCCGGTTCTTGAAAGCGGCAAAAACTTCCGCATATCAGACCTAAGCAACTTATTTAATCCGTCTTACAAGGAACATCATCATGGGCAAAATTATTGGTATTGACCTCGGCACCACAAACTCTTGTGTCGCTGTTATGGAAGGCGGGCAGCCTAAGGTTATTGAAAACTCCGAAGGCGCACGCACAACGCCATCGATCATCGCGTATCAGGAAGATGGTGAGATTCTGGTCGGCGCACCAGCCAAGCGCCAGGCTGTCACCAACCCTAAAAATACGCTGTACGCTGTCAAGCGTCTGATTGGCCGCAAGTTTGAAGAAAAAGAAGTACAAAAAGATATCGCGCTGATGCCTTATCAGATCATCAAGGCTGAAAACGGCGACGCATGGATTGGTGTACGCGACAAGAAACTGGCGCCGCCACAGATTTCCGCTGAAGTGCTGCGCAAAATGAAAAAGACCGCCGAAGACTATCTCGGCGAAGAAGTCACCGAAGCAGTCATCACCGTGCCGGCCTATTTCAACGACGCGCAGCGTCAGGCAACCAAAGACGCGGGCCGTATCGCCGGTCTGGACGTCAAGCGCATCATCAACGAGCCGACCGCTGCAGCGCTCGCGTTCGGTCTCGACAAGCACGGCAAGGGCGATCGCAAAATTGCGGTCTATGACTTGGGCGGCGGCACCTTCGACGTCTCCATCATCGAGATCGCCGACGTTGACGGTGAAATGCAGTTTGAAGTGCTCTCCACCAACGGCGACACCTTCCTCGGCGGCGAAGACTTCGACCAGCGCATGATTGATTACATCATCGACGAGTTCAAGAAAATCAATGGCCTCGATCTGTCGAAAGACCCGATCGCGCTGCAACGTATCAAGGCCTCAGCCGAGCGCGCCAAGATCGAACTGTCGTCGTCGCAGCAAACCGAAATCAATGAGCCATACATCGCCATGACCAATGGCGCACCGGTTCACTTGAACCTTAAAATGACCCGCGCCAAGCTCGAGTCGCTGGTTGAAGAACTGATCAACAAAACCATTGAGCCTTGCCGCATTGCGATTGCTGATGCTGGCGTCAAAGTTTCCGACATTGACGACATCATTCTGGTTGGCGGCATGACCCGCATGCCCAAGGTGCAGGAAAAAGTTAAAGAGTTCTTCGGCAAAGAGCCACGCAAGGATGTGAACCCGGATGAAGCCGTTGCTGTTGGCGCCGCGATCCAAGGTTCGGTCTTGTCGGGTGACCGCAAAGACTTGCTGCTGCTGGACGTGACGCCGCTGTCGCTCGGTATTGAGACGCTCGGCGGCGTGATGACCAAGATGATCAAAAAGAACACCACGATCCCTACCAAGTTCAGCCAGGTGTTCTCGACGGCCGAAGACAACCAGCCAGCGGTGACCATCAAGGTTTATCAGGGCGAGCGTGAAATGGCCACCGGTAACAAGGGCCTTGGTGAATTCAATCTGGAAGGCATTCCACCATCAGGCCGCGGCACGCCGCAGATCGAAGTGACCTTTGACATCGACGCCAACGGCATTTTGCATGTCGGCGCGAAAGATAAGGCCACCGGCAAAGAAAACAAAATCACCATCAAGGCCAACTCTGGTCTGACGGAAGAAGAAATCCAGAAGATGGTTAGTGATGCCGAAGCGAACGCCGAGGAAGATCACCGCCTGAAAGAACTCGCTGAAGCACACAACCAAGGTGACGCGCTGGTGCACTCGACCCGCAAGGCATTGGGCGAGCATGGCGACAAGCTCGAAGCAGGCGAGAAGGAAAGCATTGAAGCGGCCATCAAGGAGCTGGAAGAAGTATTGAAGGGTACTGACAAAGCCGCCATCGACAACAAGTCTGCCGCCTTGTCGACCGCTGCGCAAAAACTCGGCGAGAAAATGTACGCTGACATGCAGGCACAACAAGCAGCAGGCGGCGCAGCAGAAGCAGCGGCTGGCGCAGGTGCCGGTGCAGCTGGTGCAGGCGGTGCCAAGGCAGCCGAAGACGACGTCGTTGACGCCGACTTCAAGGAAGTGAAAGATAAGTAATCTCCTAGTCGCACAGCTAGTGCTGTGATGACTTACCGGGCTGAAGCGGCGATCAAAAGCCCTCTGCCCGGTTTTTTGCTTGTGTATAGAGCTAGTATTTTTAGAGCTAGCACTTTTAGAGCTAGTATCTTTTTAGCGTGTATCAGGACAACAAAGAATGGCAAAACGCGACTTTTACGAAATACTCGGTATAGCGAAGAACGCTTCTGATGAAGAGATCAAGAAAGCGTATCGCAAGATGGCGATGAAGCACCATCCTGACCGTAATCCGGACAGCAAAGGCGCGGAAGATAAATTCAAGGAAGCCAAAGAGGCTTACGAGATGCTGTCCGATCCGCAAAAGCGCGAAGCCTATGACCGCTTCGGTCATGCCGGTGTCGATCCCAATATGGGTGGCGGCGGTGGTGCTGGCGCAGGCGGATTTTCCGATGCCTTCGGTGATATTTTCGGTGACATCTTCGGTGCTGGCGCCGGCGGTGGCCGTGGCCGCGGCGGGCCGCAGGTCTACCGAGGTGCCGACTTGCGCTACAACCTTGAAATCTCGCTTGAGCAAGCTGCAAATGGTTTCGACACCACGATACGTGTGCCGTCCTGGAACGAGTGCGACACCTGTCATGGTTCCGGTGCCAAGCCGGGCACAGCCCCAACCACATGCAACACCTGCGGCGGTCATGGTCAGGTCAGGATGCAGCAGGGTTTCTTCAGCATTCAGCAAACCTGTCCGAAGTGTCATGGCACGGGCAAAGTGATCCCCGAACCTTGCGTGACTTGTGCCGGTGCTGGCCGCATCAAGCGTAACAAGACCCTCGAAGTGAAAATCCCGGCTGGTATCGACGACAGCATGCGCATACGCTCGACCGGCAATGGCGAGCCGGGCATGAACGGCGGCCCGCCAGGCGACTTGTACGTCGAGATTCATATCAAGCCGCATGCCGTGTTCCAGCGTGATGGTGACGACCTGCATTGCGAAATGCCGATCTCGTTTGCGAAGGCCGCACTGGGTGGCGAAATCGAAGTGCCTACGCTATCTGGCAAAGTGTCGTTCACGGTGCCTGATGGTACCCAAAGCGGCAAAACTTTCCGATTGCGCAGCAAAGGCATCAAGGGTGTACGTTCCGGTTTTGCCGGCGACCTGTTCTGTCATGTCGTTGTAGAGACGCCGGTGAAGCTGACCGATCGCCAGAAAGAATTAATGCGCGAGTTCGAGCAGTTGATGCAAGCCGGTGGCGCCAAGCATAGCCCGCAAAGTAAGTCGTGGATGGACAAGGTAAAAGATTTTTTTGAATAATAAGAGCCTATCTCACTAGGCCGCTAGCTGCGTTGACAGCCCTTGCCGTACTACTCGTACTGCCTGCGGGACTGTCGCCTTGCTATCAGCCTACCGAGATAGGCCCTAAATATTAAATTTTATCCGGCCACCGGCCGCATAAATAAAACCACTCGCTAATTCTAGGAGTGGTTTTTTTTATTTCTGTCGCTGACCGAATTGCATTGCGGAATATTCATTAGAGATTGCGTTTTTGTTTTAGTACGCAAGAGATTGCACAAGCTGCTTGTAAAATTTTCCCA
This sequence comes from Burkholderiaceae bacterium, assembly GCA_040399905.1. Classification (GTDB taxonomy): domain Bacteria; phylum Pseudomonadota; class Gammaproteobacteria; order Burkholderiales; family Burkholderiaceae_D; genus Pernthalerella. The sequence goes on along the minus strand of JBBARG010000005.1, from coordinate 129,221 downwards.
GAAATTTTTATAAACAGAACTTTGCATGAGCGACGACAAACCTAAAAAAGCTATGTTGCAATCTCTCTATCGATATGCTGGTGGAAAACGCGATAGCGAGCTTGAGCAGTCTGTCGTGCGCATTTTTATCGGTATCTTCCTCGCGGCTTACCTACTGCATCAATCAGAAGTATTTTCAAATTCGGACTTATATTTTTCCGTCGATTTTATCGTTGTAAACGTCACGTTCCTGCTGATTGCAACCAGCATGAGCGTTTACATCGCGCTGCAGCCAGGCAATGTGCCGGTAAGACGAGTGATTGCGATACTGCTCGATGTGGGAACACTCACCTATTTGTTTTTCAAAGTAGAGAGCTATGCAGCACCGCTGTATTTCCTTTATTTGTGGATCATCATCGGCTACGGTTTTAGGTTTGGGAATCGATACCTTTTCTTTTCGCTGGCACTATCGCTGGCCGGTTTCGGCGCAGCCATTCTGAATGTATCTTTCTGGTCGGTGCAGCTCACCTTATCGGTAGGTTTGTGGATAGGTATGCTGCTGATATCGATGTATTTAAGCACGCTCGTCGGGCGCTTATATCGTGCGCTTGATCATGCCGAAGTAGCCAATCGCGCCAAGCGTCAATTCATTTCATCGGTCAGTCATGAATTGCGTACACCACTCAATGCAATTATTGGCATGGTCGACCTATTGAAAAGTACCGAAGTCGATCGGGAACAGCAAGACATGCTCGACTGCATGAGTACCACTTCACAGGTGATGCTGGCGCAGATTGAAGACGTGCTCGATTTCTCCAAAATAGAAGCGGGCAAGATGGCGGTTGAGCAGAGCGATTTCGATCTATACAAACTGGTTTTTAGCATCGTCGATATTTTTCGCTATCACGTCGATGGTGTCGCGGTTGAGTTCCTGACCAGCATAGCCTGCGATGTGCCGTATGCATTGCGCGGTGATCCACATCATCTGCGACAGATTCTGGTGAACCTGTTTGCCAACGCCGTTAAATTTACCGAACGTGGCCGTATCACGATTCGAATCCGCAAGATCGGCAATATGGAAGGGGGCGTGCGCCTGCGTTTTTCTGTCATTGATACCGGTGTCGGCATAGCGGCTGAAGCGCAAAGTCGTATTTTCGAAAGCTTCACACAAGCTGATGAATCTACCGCACGCCGCTACGGCGGTACTGGCCTCGGTACGACAATCTGCCAGCAACTAGTTGAGCTCATGCATGGGGAGATAGGTTTTTCCAGCGATCTGGGGCAGGGTAGTGAATTCTGGTTTGAGCTCGATATGAAACAGTCGCATACCCCCACGCTACAAAATGCCGGCGTGACAAGGCTACGACCGATATACAGCATGATCATCAGCGCTAACGTCAAGTATTTACCGTTAGTGGCCGATCTGCTTGAGCAATGCAGCGCACCGGTGCAGATGGAAGATGATTTTTCTGCCGCCATCGGACGGCTTGAACAAAGTTTTTTGTCCGGTAAACCTGTGCGACTCATCATTCTGGATTTAGAAACCGCACAAGCGGGCAGGCCGCTTGCTGATTATCGTGAACTGCTACGTGAGCATGTACTGGGCTTGAAGGCTGCATCCGGCGACTCACCGATCAGTCTGGTCTTGTTGTCGCCGGAAGGTCAGACGGAAGAAGCAGCTGACAAGCTGGCTGAGGAAGCAGGTTTCTCAGCCTTGTTGCCCACACCAATAGATGGCCTGTCCTTGCATAACATGCTGCATGCGCATGAGTTGATGCTTGATGCGGGCGTGGTGAATAAAACTGCAAGCGCACCGATTCCTGATCCGAACACTTTGGGCGCAATTAAACTCAAGCAGAGAGCCGATCTGGAGTGTCATCACGTTCTGATAGCAGAAGATAACCCTACCAACCGCAAGGTGCTGCAAAAAATTCTAGAGCGTGCCGGACATCGCTGCACGATGGCAAAAGATGGTGAGGAGGCACTCGATCTGATCGAGAAAAAAGAATTTGACGCCATTATCCTCGATATGAATATGCCCCTCATGACAGGCTTGGAAGTGGCGCGTGCTTACTGCGTAATGCGCAGCCGTCTGGTGCGAGCGCCAATCATCATGTTTTCTGCCAATGCGACATTGGAAGCCAAGCAAGAAAGTCTGGAAGCAGGTGCCGATGAATTCCTGCCTAAGCCTATACAGATCGAATACTTTCTCCAGACCCTGGATCGGTTGGTTGCGCAATATAAAACGAGCGGACCTATCCTGCCGCTCCCCTCCAGCATGCCCAAGAAGAAAAGGCAGAAATTAATGCGCGCCGACGAACCGAATCTGAATGCGGAAACATTGCTGGATTTGGAAAAAATAAGTCGCGATCCTCTTTTTCTTGATGAATTGATTGTGGAATTTATCGAGGAAAACCGAAAATCAATTCCGCGCTTCGAGAAAGCATTATTAGCGCTGCGATATGAAGAAATAAAAAACATTCTTCATGCGCTGAAAGGCTCTGCGCTGAGTATCGGCGCTATAAGCCTGATGATGACTTGCAAACGCATAGAGAAAATGACGCAAGCAGAAATGGAGATGCATACGCAGGAAATTCTTCAATCACTCAAGCAAGTCTGCTACGTACTGTGGGATGAATTGGCAGAGTATAGGCAGCAACGTAGTCAGTTTCTCTCGCAATGAACTAATGCATTAATGTGCTTTAAAAGGGAGATATCCATGTCATTTTTTTATAAATTAATTGAAACAACCGATGCAAACCGGCTTGATCTTGAGGCCATGCCTGCAGTGCAGGACATGTTAAATGGTCGATACACAGAAGAGAAATACATTAATTTCTTAACGAAGCTTTATCCTGTCGTACTGCACTTTTGTCCGATGATGGCAGCGGCATCCAGTCGATGCGTGAGCCATAACTCCGAAATAATGGATTACCTCTATGAGCAAATCCATGAAGAAAAAAGACATGAAATAATGGTGCTGGATGATCTGGCCAGCTTCGGTGTAGAACCGGAGAAAGTGATCAACCTCACGCCGCCGCATCCGGTTCTTGCTATGCTTGGCTATAACTACTACATGATAGATCGGGTAGAGCCTTGCAGTGTCCTTGGCATGGTCTATGTTTTGGAAGTCATCTCGTCGGTATATGGCGGCCACGTCGCCGGGTCTATTTCACAAAGTCTGGGCCGCCCGCTGAGTGAAGGATTTTCGTTCCTTGACCTGCATTCCTCAATGGATATGGATCATATGGCGAAGCTCAGAAAACTACTGCAATCCATAGATAGCCCAAGCTTGCAAAAGGTGCTGATAGAGTCGATACAGATGAATTTCTATCTGGCGATGCAGATATTCAAAGATTGAAAGCTACTGGCGTCGTTCAGAAATTCAATATTAAAGCGCCTAACAAAAAGCCGCTGAACTCAAAACGTCGTCCCAGCTTTCGCTGGGACGATAACAGTAGTTATTTTGATAAAGGCTCTAAGCCACTTTTGATTATTTATGCAGCTAATTCCAAGTCACTATTTTGATCCATTATTTTCCCCTGCCTGCGCTGATCAAGTTGCCGCATTTGCGAACGTACGAGCCGGCTCATCATTTGCAGATCCTTATCATTGAGACGTAACGCAGCATCGGTCCATATCGTCGTGATTTCTTTTAATTCGTTATATTGAAGTGGCTGGTAATGACGACGGCATTCGTACATTGCGCGTAAACCATTGCGATGTTTATTTTGTCGCCTTGCCAAATCAAAGAGCGCCTTTTCTCCCTCGCCATCTGGAATCAGGATGTCGACGATTCCCATTTTGTGTAAGTCTTCTGCTTGATAGATATTACCGCTGGCTATCATTTCTTCTGCTGCGCGTGCGCCTATCTTCCGCGCAAGCAGACTATATGCACCCATGCCGGGGAATAAATTAAAAATAATTTCAGGAAATCCCATGCGGGCACTGCGCTCGGCAATGATCAGGTTACTGGACAAGGCAGTTTCAAAACCGCCGCCGAGTGCATCACCCTGTACTAACGAAATAGTGATGGCAGGAGAGTTGTAATTACAGGCCCGCGCGAAGATGCATTCAATGCACATAGTGGCATATTTCAAAAGCGCATCACGATCCCGCGACTTGATCAGCAAAATGAATAGTGCAAGGTCGCCTCCCAGATTGAAGATGTGCGGATCGCGCGAGGCTACTACATAGTAATCAACCGGACAGAGCTGGTTTTCATGCAAATGTTTACCGCCATTTTTTTCAAATTCAACATCATGTTGGCGTAATTCATCAAGCAAACCGAGGTTGAAGCAAGACGTGCCGGTCGGCTTCATGAAATTCCAGAGCATGCGAATCTCGGGATTGTATTCAAGATCAATCTGGCGGTTTGGGCGTTTGGCTGCAATTGGCGGGTTGAGGATCGAAACAGCTTCGACTGGATTCTGGCTTGATGTCATCACGTTAGCTCTCCTTCAGGGTGTAATGCCCAGTCTGCCATCGCGGTATATGGGTTGGACCGGGTGCGCATAGCTTTAAAAGGCTCACCTTTAATTGCAAACAGAGTCAGCTCTCAAAATCTGATGGGCTCAACAGGAATGCTATGTTGCTGAACTCTCTCTGAATGTCAGGCTAGACTACAAATCAATGCCTGAAATTTGAGACTAATGGTGATCTGCGCACTAGCGAAAGAAGGTTAGTGAAAATATTTTTTTTGCTAATATTGTTTGCAAGTCTTTTATATTTTCAAATGACTTGTTGATGCCGTCGCACGGCAACCCATGACGAGATACTAATACAGCAGCAACAGAGCAAGTCTGCGCAAGCGCATATTTGACGCTATTTCCCGACAGGCCTTGCGGTAAAATCGGGGCAGGACATTTAATCGGAAAAATTCATGAGCAGTAAAAAAATCAAGGCGCCGCTCGAACAACTGCTTGTCAATAACAAGCGCTGGGCTGATGCGATGGTTGCCAAGGATGCGGAATTCTTCAAGAAATTAGTGTCACAACAATCACCGGAATTTCTCTGGATAGGCTGCTCCGACAGTCGTGTGCCTGCGAATGAAATCGTGGGTTTGTTGCCGGGTGAATTATTCGTTCACCGTAATGTCGCCAATGTGGTCGTGCATACCGATCTGAACAGTCTGTCTGTTTTGCAGTTTGCGATTGATGTGCTCGGCGTCAAGCATGTGATTGTTTGCGGCCATTACGGTTGCTCGGGTGTGCATGCCGCGATGGATAAAAGACGCGTGGGCTTGGCCGACAATTGGTTGCGCCATGTGCAGGATGTGCACCAAAAACATGAGCGTTATCTGGGCGAGGTATTACCTACTCGCGAAAGGCGCGAACGCCTATGTGAGTTGAACGTCATTGAACAAGTGATCAACGTCTGCCAGACCACTATCGTGCAAGACGCATGGGAGCGTGGACAAAACCTGACTATTCACAGTTGGGTCTATAGCCTTGAAGATGGCCTGGTGCGCGACTTGGGCCTGGCCGTCAGCGACGCCGAGTCACTGGCGCCGCAACTGGTCGACAGTCTGGCGCGCTACGAAGCGTAAATTAAAAGCTGTGTTCGACAGCCGGAAAACTTTGCTGTTTCACTGCCTGCACATAGGCGGTGAACGCATCGGCCACGCTGGCTTGACCGTCCATGAAGTTTTTTACGAACTTCGCTTTGTGGCCAGGAAACACACCCAGCAAGTCATGCATAACCAGCACCTGGCCTGAGCAATCAACGCCGGCACCTATGCCGATGGTAGGAATGTTCAGCGCATCAGTGACTTGCTTGCCGAGCGCTGCAGGAATGGCTTCGAGCACCAGCAGCGAAGCGCCTGCAGCTTGTAAAGCGAGCGCGTCGGCTTGCAGACGATCGGCTGCCGCGTGGGTTTTGCCTTGAACCTTGAAGCCGCCGAGCTGGTGTACCGATTGCGGCGTCAAGCCCAGATGGGCGCAGACAGGAATGCCGCGCTCGACCAGAAATGCGACAGTACTCACTAACCACGCACCACCTTCGAGCTTGACCATCTGCGCGCCGGCGCGCATCAGGGTGGCGGCATTTTCGAACGCCTGCTCGGGCGTTGCATAACTGGCAAACGGCATGTCGGCAACAAGCATGGCAGTCAGGTTGCCGCGCATGACGCTGGCGGTGTGATAGGCGATGTCGGCGACGCTGACAGGCAGCGTTGAGTCATGACCCTGACAGACCATGCCGAGCGAGTCGCCTACCAGCAGAATATCAACGCCGCAGGTATCCATCAGCGCTGCAAAGCTGGCGTCATAGCAGGTCAGCATGGCGATTTTTTCGCCGCTGTTGCGCATGGCAGCCAGCGTTGAGTTGGTGATTTTCTTGCGGCGCGTGCCGTCTTCGCTCTGCAGGTAGGAAGCCATTTATTCTCCGCGACTAAAAAATTCCCGCTTGCCGCGCATGCCGGCAATACGCGTCATCAGCAAATCAAAATCTTCGCTGCTTTCGATCGGATTCAGATGCTCTGCGTTGACAATCAACAGCGGTGAAGTATCGTAGTTATAAAAGAAGCGGCTATAGCTCTCGCACAAGCGTTCCAGATATCTTTCAGAAATGCCAGCTTCACTGGGAACGCCACGGCGCTTGATGCGCTCTGCTAGTGTGTCCGGTGAAGCTTGCAGGTAGATGACCAGATCGGGACGCGGCGCTGACTTACTGAAATGGTCATACAGCTGCCGGTATAAATTGAGTTCATCATCAGCCAGTGTCAGCGTGGCGAAGATGGGATCTTTGTCGATCAGAAAGTCCGACACGACCGGCGCGGAAAACAAATCATCCTGACTCAGGTCGCGCAACTGGTTCATGCGCTGGAACAGAAAAAACATCTGCGTTGGCAATGCATAGCGTGCCGAGTCGCGATAAAAGCGCTCGAGAAAGGGATTGTCTTCCGGTTGTTCCAGCAGTGGCTGTGCATTGATGGCTGACGCAATGCGTCTGGCAAGCGTCGTCTTGCCGACGCCGATCGGGCCTTCTACAACAATGTAGCGATATTTTTCGAGATTCATGGTCAAGATGATACGTGAATAGAGGGCGAGAGCAAACGACGCAGGGCTATTTTGCGTCAGACCTATTGAGTCCGGCCGTCAGTAGCGCGATAGGCTGGTCAGCGACGCCAGCCAGATAGTCTGTCGCTGCGCCTTTGCCGGGTATCTGTATGCTCGCATCCAGTTCCAGCAGCGGCAGCAGCACGAAGGCGCGCGCCATCATGCGCGGGTGTGGCACTTCCAATGTTGCGTTTGTAATTTGCATCTGCCCGTACAGCAGCAAGTCGAGATCTAGCGTGCGCGGCGCGTTGCGAAAAGCGCGCTCACGGCCAAATGCCTGCTCTATAGCTTGCAACTCACACAGCAGCGCGTCGGCATCCAGCTGCGTGTCTACGCGAGCGACAGCGTTCACATAATCATCGCCACCAGCATCTACCGGTGCGCTCGCGTACAGCGAGGAGGCAGCGTTCAACTGCGTCAGCGGGATTTTTTGCAGCGCAGCCAGCGCCTGCCTGACATTGTGTTCTGCCTGACCCAGATTGGCGCCGATGCCGATATAAGCTGTCACCGTCGCGGATTCTGCTGTCACCGAACCTGTCATTGCACCCCTTCAGGTTTGCTGCGGCCGCGGCCACCGCGCCGACGTCTTTTTTTGGTTGCTGCGCCAGCCGCGTCTGCATCCGGTTTGCGGTTCAGAAGTTCTTCGCGACCTGAGCCGTCGGCGGCCATGAAGTCAGTCCACCACTCACCGAGTTCGCTATCGATTTCACCGGACGCGCAGCGTAGCAGCAAGAAGTCATAACCGGCGCGCAGGCGCGGATGCTCAAGCAGTTTGTGCGGTGTCTTGCCGACCCGACGCTCGAAGCGCGGCTGCATTGCCCAGATGTCGCGCATGTCGCCGGTGATGCGGCGTTGCAGTGCGAGTTGTTCGGTCTGGCTGTCGAGTACATCGTCTGCCGCCAGATGCAGCGCCGGAATCGATGATTCACCAGCGGCCAGATACGCGTCCCATTTTTCCAGTACCTGATGCCACAGCAGCGAAGCAAACAAAAAGCCTGGTGAAACCGTTTTCCCTTGTCTGATGCGCTCGTCCGTATTGGCCAACGCGAGGGTGACGAATTTCTCACCCAGCGGCTGCTCGAGTACTACATCAAGCAAAGGCAGCAAGCCGTGATGCAAGCCTTCCTGACGCAACTGGCGCAGGCAGGCGAGTGCATGCCCGCTCATCAGGAGCTTGAGCATTTCATCGAACACGCGCGCGGTTGGCACGTTGTTGATGAGCGGCGCCATCACCGCCATCGGTTCACGCGTGTCGGGGGCAATCTTGAAATTGAGTTTCGCGGCGAAGCGCACTACGCGCAGCAAACGCACCGGGTCTTCACGGAAACGTGCTTCGGCCACACCGATGATGCGCAGTGTTTTGTTGCGCATGTCCTGCATGCCGCCGTGATAATCGAGCACGGTCTGGTTGGCCGGGTTGTAGTACATCGCGTTGATGGTGAAGTCGCGGCGAATCGCATCTTCATGCTGTTCGCCGAAAGTGTTATCGCGCAATACGCGGCCATGTTCATCTTTCGGCGCGCCGTCTGACGAGCTACCGCGGAAAGTCGTGACTTCAATCAGGTCCTGACCAAACATGACATGCACGATCTGGAAGCGACGGCCAATGATGAATGCGCGCCGGAACAGACGTTTGACTTCGTCTGGTGTGGCATCGGTGGCGACGTCAAAGTCTTTCGGCTTGATGCCCAGCAGCAGGTCGCGTACGGCGCCGCCAACGATGAAAGCTTTGAAGCCGGCCTGTTGCAATGTGTGCGTAACCCGTACTGCGTTTGGCGACACATGATCCGGATTGATCTTGTGCTGGCTGGCGCCGAGCACAACGGGTTCTGTTGCGCTGACGGGTTTGGCGGCAACGCCAAGTATGCGGCGAATAAATTTATTAATCATCGAACAGGTGAAGGATAGGCCAGCCGTGCGCTTTGGCATGCGCGGAAAGGCTGGCGTTCGGATTGGTCGCAACCGGATGGGTGACGGCAGACAGGAGGGGAATATCGTTTTGGGAATCGCTGTAAAAAGTACTGCGTCCGAAGTCTTGCAGGGTTTTACCTAGCGAGCTCAGCCACAGTTCCGTATTGATGACCTTGCCACTGCCATACGGTGGCGTGCCAAGCAGCCGGCCAGTGATTTCACCGCCGGCGGCGAGTTCGGGTTCGGCTGCAATCAGGTTCGTCACGCCAAAGGCTTGTGCAATTGGCGCCGTCACGAAGCGGTTTGTTGCCGTAATGATGGCGACCATATCGCCGGCTTGCTGATGCTCTGCAACCAGCGCGCGGGCAGCGGGCAGAATCGACGGCTGTATGACTTCCTGCATGAATTTCTCATGCCAGAGATCGAGTTGCTGACGCGGGAAGCGCGCCAGCGTACCGAAAGCGAATTCTAGATACTCAACCGGGTCTAGGCTGCCAGCCTGATACTGGGCAAAGAAAGCGGCGTTGCGAGCGGCGAAGGCTTCTGCATCAACGGCGCCGATGCGAGTCAGGAACTGGCCCCATTCGTAGTCCGAGTCTAGCGGCAGCAGCGTGTTGTCGAGATCAAAAAGTGCCAGGTTCATAGTGAATTTTCAAGGTCGCCCAGTTGCAGCAGCTCGCGCAACAGCGGCATCGTAATCGGGCGCTGCGTCTCCAGCGAGTAGCGGTCCAGCGCATCGAGCATGGTCGATAACGATTGCATGTCGCGCCGGAAATGGGTCAGCAGGTAGGGTAACACGCCGGTTGACAGGTTCAGTCCGCGCGCCTGCGCAGATTGGGTCAGGGCGGCTATCTTTTCCTCGTCCGACAAACCGTGCAACTGATAGATCAGGCCCCAGCCCAGACGCGTGCGCAAGTCTTCGCGCAAGTCCAGTTGCGCCGGCGGCTTGTCGGCAGTGGCGACGAGCACACCGCCTTGCTCGCGGATCTGGTTATAGAGCGCAAAGGCGGCGATCTGCGACGACGGCGGCAAGGCCTGGCAATCATCCAGCAAATACAAGTGGATTGCCGGCGACCATTCAAAGGCGGACAGCGGTGCGTCAGACGGCAGGTAACGAGCGGAGTCAGTGACTGCCAACGCATGCAGCAGGTGTGATTTGCCCGCACCGGTTTCGCCCCAGACGGTGACAAAGCGCTGGTCCAGCGCGCTGGCTTGCTGATTGAAGATCAGGTTGATGAGCGCCGCGAGTTCCTGATTGCGGCCAACGACAAAACTAGTCAGGGTCTGCGGCTTGGCCGCGCCCCACTCGAGCAGCAACTGCCTCATGATTGATTATAAAAACTGCTATTCAGATAATGGCGGCGCAGGTGGCCGAAAACGACGGAAAGTATAGCGGACGCCGGCAACGCCAGCAAAATGCCGACGAAGCCAAACAACTGGCCGAAGGCGAGCAGTGCAAAGATGACTGTTAACGGATGCAGGCCGATACGCTCACCAACGAGCAGCGGGGTGAGGAAAAAGCTCTCCACGATTTGTCCGACGCCGTAGATGATGGCAATCGGCAGCAAGCCTTGCCAGCCGTCGAACTGCAGAATCGCTGCAATAAATGCCAGCACCAGCCCCAGCCCGTAGCCTATGTAAGGGATGAATACCAGCAAGCCAGTGATCAGGCCCACCGGCAGCGCGACGTCAAAGCCGGCCATGGTGAGTGCAATCGAATAATAAGCAGCCAGCACCAGCATTACCAGCAGCTGTCCGCGCAGGTACTGCGCCAGCAGCGCATCGGTCTCTTGCGCCATGCCTGTCGTTTTCACAGACCAGCGGCGCGGCACGGCACGGCCTATGCGCGCCAGCAGCGGATGCCAGTCCAGCAGCAGGTAAAACAGTACGATTGGCACCAGAAACAGGGTAGCGATCCAGCCCAATACCGCGGTGCCGCCAACTTTAAGCGATGCCAGAATGGTGGCGCCGAATTCGCTGCCACCAGCGGCCATTTTTGCCGCCAGCATTCTTTTAAGGCCCACGCTGTCGAGACGCACAGTCAGGCCAGCCTGCTTTAGCAAGGGGCTAATGGTATCGTCGATTTTGTCGAGCAGAATAGGTAGCTTTTCCTGCAACAGCGGCAGTTCGTCGCCCAGCATGGGCAGCACAATCAGCAGCAGCGCGGCAAGCGCGAGTCCGAGCGCCAGCATGACGATCACGACGGCCACCACGCGCGGCACACGGCGTTTTGCCAGCCAGTCCACGCCCGGGTTGAGTACATAGCTGAGGATAGCCGCTGCAATGAAAGGTGTCAGTACCGGACCCAGCAAATAGACTAATACGACCAGCAGCAAGCCCAGCGATAGCCATAGCAGGGTTTGTCTATGCTCGGGAGTGGTGGCAATTGGCATCGGTTGGCTGGGTAGGCATCGGTTGGCTGGGCGATTTGGTAGAATAGCGTCCGCACTGGCTTAACAAGCTGGCGCGACCGCCTATTCTACCGTCTCTGCTGCCGATCACATCATGCCATCCACACCACCGGTTTCACTTTCTTATCGCGATGCAGGGGTCGATATCGACGCCGGCGACGCTCTCGTCGAAGCAATCAAGCCCTTTGCCAAACGCACCTTGCGCGAAGGTGTAATGGGCGGTATAGGCGGCTTTGGCGCTCTGTTCGAGGTCAGCAAAAAATTCAAGGAGCCGGTACTTGTGTCCGGCACTGACGGTGTAGGCACCAAGCTCAAGCTCGCCTTTCACCTGAATAAGCATGACACCGTCGGTATCGACCTCGTCGCCATGAGTGTCAACGACATTCTGGTGCAGGGAGCCGAGCCGCTGTTCTTTCTCGATTATTTCGCTTGCGGCAAACTCGACGTGGCCATCGCGACCGACGTCATCAAGGGCATCGCCGCCGGTTGCGAACTGGCTGGCTGCGCACTGATAGGCGGCGAGACTGCCGAAATGCCAAGCATGTACCCGGACGGCGAATATGATCTGGCCGGTTTTGCCGTGGGCGCAGTCGAAAAATCAAAAATCATTGATGGCAAAAAGATCACGCCGGGCGATGTGGTGCTGGGTCTGGCTTCGTCGGGTGCGCATTCAAACGGCTATTCGCTGGTGCGCAAAATTATTGATGTCGCCCAGCCTGACCTGAATGCGGATTTTCACGGCCGTCCGCTGGCTGACGTCTTGCTCGCGCCGACCCGTATCTATGTCAAGCCGCTGCTGGCGCTGATGGAAAAATTCGAAGTCCGCGGCATGGTGCACATCACCGGCGGTGGTCTGGTCGAAAATATCCCGCGCGTCTTGCAGGACAACCTGACTGCCGTCCTCGACAGCAAAGCCTGGGACATGCCGCCGCTGTTCAAATGGCTGCAGCAGCATGGTGGCGTGGCCGACGCCGAGATGCACCGCGTCTTCAACTGCGGCATCGGCATGACCGTCATCGTTCCGCGTGCACAGGCTGATGCTGCTGAAGCAGAGCTGAAACGTCTGGGTGAGACGGTGTACCGGATTGGTGTGATTCGCGAGCGCGCTTGTGATGAGGCGCAGACGATTGTTGAGTAAACTCGCTACCGGTATTTAAGCAAAGACACTGGGTCCCAGCCTGCGCTGGGACGACGGTAGAGTTTTAGCCGCTGTACACACTACTACCGTCATCCCAGCGCACGCTGGGATCCAGTGTCTTTCGTCGCAAGCTACAGGTTCAATACTGCTTCTTCCCACCCTCATCCTGCGCCAGCGTTTGCAGCTGCGTCGTACGGATATCTGCGCTACGCACAATACCAACAGGCGGCTTGACCCGCACCGGCTGGCTGGTACTTCCCAAACTCGAGAGCACATTCGACGTGGTCTCCGGCGCCGCATCCCAGACCGGATCGGCAATGCCTTCAAACACAGACTTCAATTGCTTGCCCCAGTTATTGCGGATCATCTGGAAGTACTGATTTTTCTCATCGACAGTGACGAAGCGTTCCACTGTCAGCGAATCGCTTGCATAGACCAGCAGGTCAAGCGGAAAACCGACCGAAATATTCGAGCGTAGTGTTGAATCCATCGAGATCAGCGCGCATTTGGCTGCTTCATCGAGAGGCGTTTGCGGACTGATTACACGGTCAATGATGGGCTTGCCGTATTTGGCTTCGCCAATCTGGAAGTAGGTGTTTTCGTCGTGCGACTCGATGAAATTACCGGCGGAATACATCTGGAACAGCCGGCAGCGTTCGCCCTTGATCTGGCCGCCGAAAATCAGGCTGACGTTGAAGTCGATGCCGAATTTTTCCAGCGCTTCGGCATCGCGGTCATAGACGCTGCGTATCGCTTCGCCGACGATGCGCGCGGCATCATGCATGTTTGCAGCAGTCCAGATGCTGACGCCTTCCGGCGACATGTATTCAGAAACGATCTGGCGTATCGACTGCGAAATCGACAGGTTACCGGCTGTCATCAGCACCAGCATGCGGTCGCCCGGATTTTCGAACACGCTCATTTTGCGGAAGGTGCCGACCTGGTCGACGCCGGCATTGGTGCGGGAGTCCGACAAGAACACGAGGCCGTCATTGACGCGCATGGCAACGCAATAAGTCATGATTTCATTTGCAAATATAAAAATGGATTTTAACCCGAAGTATCCTGATTACTGACCACTGACATCCACCTGCACGGCCATCGATTCATCGCTGCCGCCACGTCGCATGCCGCGCACCGGCGCTGCCGATTCATAGTCGCGTCCGATGGCGAGCCGGCAGTAACCTGCATCCTGCAGGCAGGCATGGGTGACATCTATGCTGACCCAGCCGGAGTAATCGACTTCCTCTACCCACGCATCGACCCACGCGTGACTGGCGCCATGGTCGACATGGCCCGAGTCGAGATAGCCCGACACATAACGCGCGGGTATGCCGGCGGTATGGCAGCAGGCGATGAACAGGTGTGCATGATCCTGGCAGACGCCGGCGCCAAGCGCGAGCGCTTCGCTGGCAGTGGTAGTTACCGCGGTTGCACCAGTCTGGTACATAACTGCACCACAAATGGCCTCGCTCAAGTCCAGCAGATGATGGCTGCGTGCGCCTGGCAGCAAGAAGCGCGCGGCAAACTCACGGACGCTGTCGTCCTCGCCGGTCAGCAAGGTCGGTACGGTAAAGGCCAATGGCGACAGTGAGGAAGGCTCGCTCATGCGGCCACGGTCGGGGCTGGTGACTTCAACTTGTCCGCTGGCGACAATATGAAATTCGTCATGCGGTACCGCGATCGTCAGCATCTCGCAGTTATTGTTGTACGCGTCCGTGAATGCATGGCGGCTGCCGGCCGTGGTGATTTGCCAGTTCAGCACGCGCTGATGCGGCTCGGAGCGCGGCGTTAGCCGCAACTGCTGAATCGTATAACCGACAGGCGTGCCGTAGCGATACGAGGTCTCGTGCCTGATCGTGAGGGTGCGGGTGGGGAGAGTCATGCTGCTAGCGGCAGCAGGAAATCGCGGCTGACCCGGTTACCCAACTCGTTGACTTGCTCAAGGAATTCGGTGAGGTAGTCATGCAGGCCGCGTTCCAGAATTTCTTCCATGCTGTTAAAGCGCAGCTGTGCATTCAGACGACCGGCGAAGCGTTCGGTATCGGCCGATACTCCATTACAGACTTGCGTCAGATTATTGACGACTTCACTGATGCAGGCCATCAGCGAGCGTGGCATATCGCCGCGCAAGATCAGCAGTTCGGCAACGCGTGCTGGCGTTATCACGTCACGGTAAGCCTTGCGGTATGTCTCGAATGCTGAAACCGAACGCAGGATGGCGGCCCAATGATAGAAGTCGACATCTTCACCATGCAGCAGCTCGCCATCGGCACCATGGAATTTGACATCGAGAATACGGGCGGTGTTGTCGGCGCGCTCAAGGAAGGTGCCGAGCCGGATGAAATAAAACGATTCATCCTTGAGCATGGTGCCGATGGTGACGCCGCGCGATAGGTGCGAACGATGCTTGACCCATTCAAAGAACTCGCCCGGATCGCGCTCCAGCATGCCGTCCTTGAGCAGGCTATTCATCTCCAGCCAGGTAGTGTTCTGGGTTTCCCAGACTTCGGTCGTCAGCGTGCCGCGCACGGCACGCGCATTCTCGCGTGCATGCGTCAGACACGACGCAATTGATGAAGCATTGTCGGGGTCGCGCACCATGAAATCGAGCACGTCCTTGTGATTGCAGCCCTTGTATTTGGCGTCGAAGCCGGGCTCGAGTTCCGAGATGCCTAGCAGCGCGCGCCAGTTTTGCTCGGCCGATTCGGCTGATTGCGGCAGGAGCTGGGTCTGCATATTCACGTCCAGCATGCGGGCGGTATTTTCGGCGCGCTCGGTGTAACGCGCCATCCAGAACAAATGATCTGCGGTGCGGCTCAGCATGTTATTTCTCCAGTATCCAGGTGTCTTTGGTGCCGCCGCCTTGCGAAGAATTGACGACCAGCGAGCCTTCTTTCAATGCGACGCGCGTCAGCCCGCCTGGCACCATCGTCACGGACTTGCCTGACAAAACAAAAGGTCGCAAATCAATGTGGCGCGGCGCAATGCCTGACTCGACATAAGTCGGACAAGCAGACAAAGCCAGCGTCGGTTGAGCGATGTAGCCTTCTGGTTTGGCCAGTATGCGCTGACGGAAATCTTCAATCTCGGCCTTGGTCGACGCAGGGCCAACCAGCATGCCGTAGCCGCCGGCGCCATGCACTTCCTTGACGACTAGTTCAGCCAGATGATCGAGCGTGTATTGCAGATCCTCTTTTTTGCGGCACTGGTAAGTCGGCACGTTGTTGAGGATAGGTTCTTCGGCCAGATAGAAGCGGATCATGTCCGGTACGAACGGATAAATGGATTTGTCGTCGGCCACGCCGGTGCCGATGGCATTCGACAAAGTCACGCGACCGGCGCGATAGACCGACATGATGCCGGGTACGCCGATTGAAGAGTCAGAGCGAAAGGCCAGCGGATCCATGTAGTCGTCGTCGATGCGGCGATAGATCACGTCAACGCGTTGTGGTCCGCGCGTGGTGCGCATCCACACATTGTTATCTTTGACGAACAGGTCTTGCCCTTCGACCAGTTCAACGCCCATTTGCTGCGCGAGGAACGCGTGCTCGAAGTACGCGGAGTTGTACATGCCCGGCGTCATGACAACCACGGTCGGGTCATTAACGCCTTGCGGCGCAACCGAGCGCAGCATATCCAGAAGTAAGTCAGGATAGTGCGCAACCGGCGCGATCTTGTGACGTGCGAACAGGTCGGGGAAGAGTCGCATCATCATCTTGCGGTCTTCCAGCATGTACGACACACCCGACGGCACGCGCAGATTATCTTCCAGCACATAGAATTCGCCAGCGCCGGCGCGCACGATGTCGACGCCGGCTATGTGCGCATAAATGTCGGACGCGACTTCAATGCCCTGCATCTCGGGCCGGTACTGCGCGTTGCGAAAAATCTGCTCGGCCGGTATCACGCCAGATTTGACGATGTGCTGCTCGTGATAAATGTCATGGATGAACATGTTGAGCGCCTGCACCCGCTGCGTAAGGCCGGTTTGCAGTTGTGCCCATTCGGCCGCCGGAATAATGCGGGGGATGATGTCAAACGGGATCAGGCGTTCGGTGCCGGCGTTGTTGCCATAAACGGCAAAGGTAATACCGACGCGGCGAAAGATCAGGTCGGCTTCTACCCGCTTGCGCGCAATGGTCTCTGCCGGCTGCGTACCTAGCCAATTATTGAACTCGCAGTAATGCTCGCGAATCTGTCTTTCACCATCGACGTACATTTCATCAAAAAAGCCTGACATGCGCTGTCCACCTTGTTTTCAAATGAATCACGCAACAAGGGCTTACAAGAAATGTGCCAGCACAGAATATTTTCAGGGGCCGCGTAGCTGGTCGACTAGTTTGAGTGTGCGCTCATCCGGTGCTGGCGTTAGCAGCGAGACGATAATCAGCGCCAGAAAGCCCGCCGGCACGCCGAATACGCCTGCTGACACAGGCGCGATATGAAACCATTGGTTGGCAACCGAGCCGCCCAGAGTGGGATTGGACTGCAGCATATAGACCACGCAGACCAGGAAACCGGTCAGCATGCCGGCGATGGCACCTTGCTGGTTCGCGCGTTTCCAGAATACGCCCAATACCAGTGCAGGAAACAAGGTCGATGCCGCCAGTGAAAACGCCGCACTCACCATAGACAGAATGTCGCCTGAGCGGAAGGACGCCGTGTAGGCAGCCAATAGGGCGACCACCAGCAAGAGTAATTTGGAAATCGTTACCCGCTTTTGGCTCGACGCTGCCGGGTCGACCATCTTGAAATAAGTGTCGTGTGACAGCGCGCTGGAGATGGTCAGCAGTAGTCCGTCCGCGGTTGACAGTGCAGCGGCCAGTGCGCCGGCAGCAATCAGCGCAGAAATCACATACGGCAGGCCAGCAATCTCGGGCGTGGCCAGTACGATCATGTCGCCATCAATGGCGATCTCGGCCAATTGCACCAGCCCGTCAAGGTTGATGTCGACGATGCTGATCATGGGTTTCAACTTGTCGATATTGGCCCAGTAAGTAACCCAGGCTGGCAGGTGCGTGAAGTCGGAGCCGACGAGCTTTGTATAGATGTCGTACTTGACCAGCACGGCCAGCGCCGGTAGCGCGGTGTACAGCAGCATGATAAAAAACAGCGCCCAGAACACCGACACGCGCGACTCCGACACCGACGGCGTGGTGTAGGAACGCACCAGAATATGCGGCAGTGCTGCGGTGCCTAACATCAGGCAAAACACCAGTGCGAGAAAATTATTGCGCTTGATGTCGGAGCTTTCCTTGTCCACTCCCGGAAAGGGTTGCGTGTGCATGCCGAATGGCTGCGCGCGCGCCAGATTGGCTGCGCTTTCTTCCTGCCACACTCGTCGGGCTTCTTCCGGACTCTTCGGGTAATCCGCGAGCGCACGGCTGGCTGCCTTGATCTCTATGAGTGAGGCATTGCCCGTCTGCAGATCCTGCAGCTTGCGACGTGCTTCGATGCGGCCTGCATCCCAGGCGCGCGGCAGCGCGGCGATGCGTTCGTCAAAGTGGGCGGCGCGCTGGCGGAACAGTTCGCGCACTTCTTGTTCTTTGCTGTCGGCGGCCAGTAGTTTCTCTTTTGCAGTCAGCTTTGCCACAGCCGAGCCGTAGGCAAGCTGTGGAATCGGCACGCCGGTCTGCTTGATCGACAGCCACGTCACCGGAATCATGAAGGCGATGATGATGATGATGTATTGCGCGATCTGGGTCCAGGTGATGGCGCGCATGCCGCCTAAAAACGAGCAGACGAGAATACTCGCCAGCCCGAGGAAAATGCCGACTGAAAAATCGATGCCGGTAAAGCGCGAGGTGATGAGGCCGACGCCGTAAATTTGCGCAACGACGTAGGTAAAGGAAATGATCAGTGTGGCTGCTACGGCGACGATGCGTACTGCATTACTGTTGTAGCGACCTGCATAGCGCGTGGCAAGAAAGTCGGGCACGGTGAACTGGCCGAAGCGGCGCAGGTAAGGTGCAATCAACAGAGCGACCAGACAATAGCCACCAGTCCAGCCCATGATGTAGGCAAGACCATCGAAGCCTTGCAGATACAGTCCGCCGGCCAGACCGATAAAGCTGGCCGTCGAGATCCAGTCTGCTGCAGTGGCCATGCCATTGAACAGCGCCGGTACGCGGCGGCCGGCAACGTAATATTCGGAGACATCAGAGGTGCGGCTGAAGACGCCGATGAACGCGTAGACAATGATGGTCGAGAACATGAACAAATAACCGAGCCAAAAGCGCGGGAAGCCTTCCATTTCCAGCACCGCGAGTGTCAGCAGCAAGATGCCAAAGCCGGCGGTATAGAGGCCGAAGTAGCGGGTCAGCTGTTGCGGGAAATTTTTATTCATCGCGAGCAGCTTCGTTTGCTTGTCCGCTGGCCAGCGTATCAAGTTTATTCATCGCCAGTGCATAGACGCCAATGATCAGCAGATAAATTAAAGTCGTACCTTGCGCGGCCATGTAGAACGGCACTGGCCACCCAAACAAGGCCAGACCCGCAAGTTCACGCGCAAAAAAAATCACACCGAAGGTGACGGCAAACCATAGCAGCAGCAACGCCAGCGTGAGCGCGCGTACACGCAGCCAGTAGTGCTGTGGCGAGTAGTGCTGTGACGAGCAGTGCTGTGAAACCGTCACGCCGATTCTCCTTCAATCGCTGTCAACGGCAGAGCTGGAATACTGATACGGAACAGGCACCCCGGCAGCCGCACATCATTGCTGCGCGGATTACTAAAGATATCGACATCAGCGCCATGTTGTTGCGCGATCTCTCGCACAATAGCCAGCCCCAGGCCACTGCCTTCGACCTGGCTGCCGAGTATGCGGTAAAAGCGCTCGAAGACATGCGCCCGTTCAGCAGGCGCAATGCCAGGGCCGTTGTCTTCGACTTCCAGAATAGCGAGATGGCGTTCTTCGTCAGCGCGTATGCGCACCGTGACCCGACCATTTTCTTGTGTATAGCGCAGTGCATTGTCAATCAGGTTAATCATCAGTTCGCGCAGCATGGTCGCGTCACCGCTTATAAAAACAGGATGATCAGTTTCTTCGAAGCCGAGGTCGATGCGGCGTGCGAACGCAGACTGCACCCAGTCCTGCACCACACTGCGCGCAAGTTCGCGCAAATCAATTTCTTGTAACGGTGTTGTATGCGGAGACTGGTTTTCTGCACGCGCCAGCGCGAGCAACTGGTTAACCAAACGCGTCGCTGATTCCGAACTTTTCGAAAGCTGTTCCAGCGAGCGCTGGATTTCTTCACGGCTGACTTGTCGCAGCGCCAGCTCGGACTGCATGCGCATGCCGGCCAACGGTGTTTTCATCTGGTGCGCGGCATCGGCAATGAAACGCTTCTGTACCTGAATGCTCTGCGACAGCCGCTCCAGCATGTCATTGAGCGAGCGCACCAGCGGCGAAATTTCTTCCGGTACACCACGTGAATCAATCGGCGACAAATCGTCAGAGCGACGCGAGCGTATATGGTCTTGCAGCGTCGTCAACGGCGACAAGCCGCGCGCGAGTGCGAACCACAGCAGCGTCAGCGCAATCGGCAGGATGATGAATTCGGGCAGGATCACGCCTTTTATAATCTGGTTGGCTAACTGACTGCGTTTGTCGAGTGTCTCGGCGACCTGCACCAGCGCATAGCGCGTAGCACCCGTTTTTTGCGGCTGCAAATTCACATAGGTGTAGGCAATCCGCACCTCGGTATTGCGCATCTGATCGTCGCGCACATGCACGGACCATGGCGCCGGCTTGTCTTCCTCATCCGGCAACGGTAGATCGCTGTCGCCGACAACGAGCTCGCGCTGCGGACCGCTGACTTGAAAGTAGACATTGTCGACATCATCGGCGCGCAAAAAATCGCGCGCTGTATACGGTAATTGCGCGCTGAGCTGGCCGTTATATTCTTTGACCTGCTGCGCAAGTACGGTTACGCGGTCTTCCAGGCTGCGGTCGAAAGGTTCGTTCGCAATCGATTTGGCAATGAGGTAGGTCACGCCAATGCTGACTGGCCACAAGAGCAGCAAGGGCATCAGCATCCAGTCGAGGATCTCGCCAAACAGCGAGCTTTGCATGCGTTCTTGGGATTCGCCGGCAGCAGAATTTTCCTGCGTCATTGTTGGCGCTATGTCTGTTTTGTCGTGCACGCCAGCGGTCAGCTTGCGCTTGTATTGATGGCGGCTGGAGCAGCCGTGATGGTGGCGAATTTTTCGAGGCAATAGCCCAGCCCGCGCACCGTCGCAATGCGCACGCCACCAGTCTCGATTTTTTTGCGCAGTCTATGCACATAGACTTCGATCGCATTGTTGCTGACTTCTTCGCCCCATTCACACAGATGGTCAACCAGCTGTTCTTTGGAGACCAGCCGACCGGTACGTTGCAGCAGCACTTCGAGCAAGCCCAGTTCGCGAGCCGACAGGTCGATCATGTGGTCGTTCAGGTAAGCGATGCGGCCGACCTGGTCATAGGTCAGCGGGCCATGCTTAATGACAGTGGGCCCGCCACCGGCGCCGCGTCGCGTCAGCGCCCGCACCCGCGCTTCGAGTTCGGACAACGCAAAGGGTTTGGCCATGTAGTCGTCGGCACCCAGATCGAGCCCCTTGACGCGCTGCTCGACCGAATCTCCGGCCGTCAGAATTAACACCGGCAGGCGTGAATCGCGCGCGCGCAGCCGCCGCAAGACTTCAAGACCTGACATTTTCGGCAGGTCGAGGTCAAGGATCAGCAGATCAAAATCCTGGGTCGACAGCGCACTATCGGCTTCCTGACCATTGCCGACGCAGTCAGTCGCATAGCCGGATTGGCGCAGGGAGCGGGTCAGGCCATCGGCCAGCACACTGTCATCTTCGGCAAGCAATATACGCATTCGTTGTGCCCGCAAGTGAATTTCGGCCTAGTCTATTGGGTTTCGAGAGCGCCAGCAAGAAAATGCGGGAAGGAAATAGAATGAAAATTGCCAGCTTGACATGAAAAAATAGCTTGAAATTACGCTTGCGTCCGGCACTGTTTTTTTATACAGTACTGTCTGAAACAAAAAGCGGGTTTTAAAGTCGTATGAAAGTTTGAACCTTGACTTCAAGCCCCCGAGAATCCCGAATTCCACCGAATTCCACCGTACTGAGAGAGCATTCATGGACGACAAAAAAGCCGCAGCGAATTCCGAAAAGGGCAAGGCACTCGCTGCCGCGCTCGCACAAATTGAAAAGCAGTTTGGCAAAGGTTCGGTCATGCGTATGGCCGACGGCGCGGTGGTCGAAGAAATACAGACGGTTTCGACCGGTTCGCTCGGGCTTGACGTAGCGCTCGGCGTCGGCGGCTTGCCACGCGGCCGTGTGGTCGAGATCTACGGTCCGGAGTCGTCGGGTAAAACTACCTTGACGCTGCAAGTCATCGCAGAAATGCAAAAGCTCGGCGGCACCTGCGCCTTTATCGATGCCGAGCACGCGCTCGACACCGGCTATGCGCAAAAGCTTGGCGTGAACCTGCAAGACTTGTTGATCTCGCAACCGGATACGGGCGAGCAGGCACTTGAAATTACCGATGCGCTGGTTCGTTCCAGCGCAGTGGACCTGATCGTCATTGACTCGGTCGCGGCGCTGACGCCACGTGCTGAAATTGAAGGCGACATGGGTGATTCCCTGCCGGGCCTGCAGGCACGACTGATGTCGCAAGCCCTGCGTAAGCTGACCGGCTCCATCAACCGTACCAACACCATGGTGATCTTCATTAACCAGATCCGCATGAAGATTGGTGTCATGTTCGGCAACCCCGAAACCACAACCGGCGGCAATGCACTGAAATTTTACGCATCCGTACGCCTGGACATTCGCCGCACCGGCTCGATCAAATCCGGCGACGAAGTCATTGGCAATGAAACCAAGGTCAAAGTCGTTAAAAACAAAGTGGCGCCACCGTTCAAGGAAGCGCACTTCGACATTCTGTATGGGGAAGGCACCTCACGCGAAGGCGAAATTCTGGATCTGGGTTCGGACGCGAAAATCGTCGAGAAGTCCGGTGCCTGGTATAGCTATAACGGCGAACGTATCGGCCAGGGCAAAGACAATGCACGCCTGTATTTGAAAGATCGTCCGGCGCTGGCGCGTGAAATTGAAAACAAGGTGCGTGAACATCTGGGCGTGCCAACTTTGCCTGTCATTAAAGCGGGCGGCGATGCTGCGGCGCCTGTTAAAAAAGGCAAAGAGCCTAAGGCAGCGGCAGAAGCTGCCGAAGTCAAAGCGGACGAGTAAAAAAGTAAGCTGCAAACCTGAGAGCGCCTATCAAAATGGGGCTGGCAAGGCGTGCAGCCGCAGGCAGTACGACTGTACGGCAAGGCGAAACAACGCAGTCAGCGTCATTTTGATAGGTGCTCTAAATCTGTAATATCAAGCTGCAATGAAGTCCACCGGACAGGATGCGTGATGGCATTCTGTCCGGTGGCATATCCGGCTTCTTTTCCTGCGTGAATCGCCGCCGCTTCTGCCAATTCTGTCCCACTCTTATGCCCCGTCCCAAGCCCAGCCTGAAAGCACGAGCGTTACGCTATCTGTCTGCGCGTGAACACAGCCGGCTGGAAATCGCGCGCAAACTCGCGCGCCATGCGGAAGAGGGTGACGATATCAAAGCCGTGATTGACTGGCTCGAAACGTCAAAATTCTTGTCAGAACCCCGCTTTGCCGAATCGCTGGTCAATCGTCGTGCCGCACGTTTTGGTAATAGCCGCATAGTGCAGGAATTGCACAGCCATGGACTCGATGACTCATTGGTATCCGGTATGAAGGCCACGCTGGCAGCCGATGAAAACGAGCGCGCCTGGCTGGTATGGGAAAGAAAATTTGGCACTGCTGCAACCACGCCAGCTGAATCGGCAAAACAGATGCGATTTCTGCAGCAGCGTGGCTTTTCTATGGGTGCCATACAAGCCGTAATGCGGCGCGCCGTGCGCGGGCTGCCCGAATAAGAGTATTTATGTGTTTTCAGTTTGCGTGCGCAGGATGACAACGGATGAAGACAATACAGTCAGAATTGGCTGATTTTGCACCTGCCTGTGATAAACTTCGCCAGCTTTGCAGCGCCGCATGAGCGGCACCAGTCGTAGAAACTGCGACAGGCTGCACGAAACTACTAGACAGTGCGCGTGAGACAACAAGTCAGCCACGCGAGCGTTTTATGCCCTTGCCCACACCTAAATCTCCTCGTGTGTTGAAGCACACACGCAGCATCGTAGCCCAGGCTTACGAGCGCGCGGACGGGTTGTGGGACATCGATGCACAAATCACCGACACCAAGACCCGCGACACCACGCTTGCCTCCGGCATACGAGCGTCAGGTGATCCTATTCATAATCTAAGCCTGCGTATTACGATTGACACCAAGCTCAACATTGTTGATGCCGATGCTGTCTCCGATGCAGTGCCGTATCCCGGTTTTTGCAACACGATCAGTCCTGCCTATAAAAAACTGATAGGCCTGAATCTGATGCGTGGCTTCCGTCATGAAGTCAAACAGCGGCTCGAAGGCATCGCCGGTTGTACGCACCTGACCGAAATGGCGTCGGTGTTGCCAACTGCTGCGATCCAGGCATTTGCCGGCGACGTCTTGCCTACGCGCGACGGCAGCGCGGAAGACAGCGAAGCGCATGCGCCGTTTCAGCTCAACCGTTGCCACGCTTTGCGTTTCGATGGTCCGGCTGTTGAAAAATATTATCCGCGCTGGGCAATCAAGCCTGAAAACCCGGCCAGCTAAATACTACATATCCATCCTCCACCAAATACATCACTCGCGTCTGAAGGGAAGCTCGCATGAAAATCCATGAGTACCAGGGAAAAGAAATTCTCCGTAAATATGGCGTGACGGTTCCGCGCGGCATACCGTGCATGAGCGTTGACGAAGCCGTCAAAGCGGCCGAGACACTCGGCGGTCCGGTCTGGGTTGTCAAAGCGCAAATCCATGCCGGCGGTCGCGGCAAGGGTGGCGGCGTTAAAGTTGCCAAGAGCCTCGAGCAAGTCAAAGAGTACGCAAACCAGATCATGGGCATGCAGCTGATCACCCATCAGACTAGTCCTGAAGGCCAGAAAGTACGTCGCCTGCTGGTTGAAGAAGGCGCCGACATCAAGAAAGAACTCTACGTTTCGATGGTGACCGACCGTGTTTCGCAACGCGTGGTGCTGATGGCATCGAGCGAAGGCGGTATGGATATTGAAGAAGTCGCCGAAAAACATCCGGAACTGATACACAAAATCGCGATTGATCCTGAAGTTGGTCTAACCGATGCCGAAGCCGACGAGATCTCTACAAAAATTGGTGTGCCTGCCGGCTCCATCGCCGACGCGCGTGTGCAACTCAAAGGTCTGTATCAGGCGTATTGGGATACCGATTGCTCGCTGGCTGAAATCAACCCGCTGATCATTACCGGTTCAGGCAAGGTCATCGCGCTCGACGCGAAATTCAACTTTGATGCAAACGCGCTGTACCGTCATCCTGAAATCGTCGCTTACCGCGATCTGGATGAAGAAGATCCGGCAGAAATCGAAGCGTCCAAATTTGATCTCGCTTACATTTCCCTCGACGGCAATATCGGCTGTCTGGTTAATGGCGCCGGTCTGGCAATGGCAACGATGGACACTATCAAGCTGTTTGACGGCGAGCCGGCCAACTTCCTCGACGTCGGCGGTGGCGCCACGGCCGAGAAGGTCACCGAAGCGTTCAAGATCATGCTAAAAAATCCGGGCCTGAAGGCCATTCTGGTCAACATCTTCGGCGGCATCATGCGCTGCGACGTGATTGCCGAAGGCGTCATTACCGCTTCGCGCGCTGTGCACCTGACCGTGCCACTGGTCGTGCGCATGAAAGGCACCAACGAAGACATCGGCAAAAAAATGCTGGCAGATTCGGGCTTGCCTATCATTGCGGCCGACACCATGGAAGATGCCGCGCAGAAGGTTGTCGCTGCGGCCAACGGACAATAATTGCACAAGGAAGAAACATGTCGATTCTGATTAATAAAGATACCAAGGTCGTAACCCAGGGCATTACGGGCAAGACCGGACAGTTCCACACTCGTATGTGTCGCGAATACGCAAACGGACAAAACTGTTTCGTCGCTGGCGTCAATCCGAAAAAAGCTGGTGAAGATTTCGAAGGCATCCCTATTTTCGCGAACGTCAGCGAAGCTAAGGCCAAGACCGGCGCTAACGTGTCCGTCATCTACGTGCCACCGGCTGGCGCTGCTGCGGCAATCTGGGAAGCAGTCGAAGCCGAACTCGATCTGGCCATCTGCATTACCGAAGGCATACCCGTTCGCGACATGCTGGCCTTGAAAGACCGTATGGCAAAGTCAGGCAGCAAGACCTTGCTGCTGGGGCCGAACTGCCCGGGCCTGATTACACCGGACGAAATCAAGATCGGCATCATGCCGGGCCACATCCACAAAAAAGGCCGCATCGGCGTGGTGTCGCGCTCAGGCACATTGACCTACGAAGCAGTCGGTCAATTGACCGCTCTTGGTCTGGGGCAGTCGTCCGCCGTTGGTATTGGCGGCGACCCGATCAATGGCTTGAAGCACATCGACATCATGAAAATGTTCAATGATGATCCTGATACCGATGCCGTCATCATGATCGGTGAAATTGGCGGACCGGACGAGGCCAATGCTTCGTACTGGATCAAGGACAACATGAAAAAACCTGTCGTTGGTTTCATCGCTGGCGTCACCGCACCTCCGGGCAAGCGCATGGGCCATGCCGGCGCGTTGATCTCGGGCGGTGCCGATACTGCGCAAGCCAAGCTCGAAATCATGGCAGCGTGCGGTATCACCGTGACGCGCAATCCTTCCGAGATGGCGCGCTTGCTGAAAGCGATGCTGTAATCCGGCTGGGCAGACAGTAACGGGGAGCTAGCGCTCCCCTATTTTTTTTAGACTCACTAAGATAAAGAGTATGGACTTTCTGCTGGAATTAAACTGGATCGCCGTCGGACAAATCATCCTGATCGACATACTGTTGGGCGGCGACAATGCGATCCTGATTGCACTGGCCTGCCGCAACTTGCCGCCACAGCAGCGTACGCGCGGCATTCTGTGGGGTACGGTCGGTGCGATCGGAATCCGACTGGCGCTAGTGTCATTTGCTGTCGCCTTGCTGGATGTGCCGTACCTGAAACTGGTGGGCGGTTTGTTACTGCTATGGATAGGTGTCAAGCTGTTGATACAAGAGAATGGCGCTAACGATGACATCAAGGGCAGCGATAGATTAATTACAGCCATCAAGACCATCATCATTGCCGATCTGGTCATGAGCATTGACAACGTCATCGCTATTTCCAGTGTGGCCGAACATGCCGGCGGTGAACATCAAATGTTGTTGGTAGTGTTCGGTATTCTGGTCAGCATTCCGATCATTGTCTCCGGCAGTACGCTGGTTTTGAAAGTCATGGAGCGTTTTCCACTCATCATTACGATGGGTGCTGCATTGCTCGGCTACTTGGGTGGCGCAATGATTTTTTCCGATGCAGGATTGATGCTGTACATCGCCGATCAACTGCCATGGCTGCAATTTGACGTGCCGGGTCTGCATATGCATCTGAGTGCGCCCGGACTGATCGGCGCGCTTGCCGTGCCTGCAATCGGGCACTGGCTGCAAGCACGTGCGCCACAGACCAAAGGCGATGACTAGCCAGCGTTTGACGCTGTCATATGCGCACTGCACCGATACCGGCCGCGTGCGCAGTCACAACGAAGACAGCGTCGTAGTTGATGCAGATCTCGGTCTGGTTATGGTGGCCGATGGAATGGGTGGCTACAAAGCCGGTGAAGTCGCCAGTACGATGGCGGCTGAACTGATCAGGGTCTCGATTGCATCTGCCGCGATACATGACTCAACTGCACTGGATCCTGCTACGAAGCGGCAGCATGTAATACACACAGCCATTCATATCGCTAACGAACGCATATTGGCTGCAGCCGAAAGCACGGCCGCTTATAAAGGCATGGGCACCACGCTAGTGCTGGCCTTGTTCTATCAAGATCAGGTCACCATTGCGCATATCGGCGACTCGCGCGCTTACCGATTACGCAAAGGAAAGCTCAAACAGCTGACTCAAGATCACTCACGAGCGCAGCAACATCTTCGCGCTAGCTTGCTGACAGATGAACAGGGCAGCAAAGAGAATAATCGACACTGGCTGATTCGTGCGCTTGGCGTAATGCCTGAAGTCGCTGCAGACATGCGCGAAGAAAAACTACAGGCCGGAGATCGTTATCTGCTTTGCTCGGATGGTCTGAGCGACCATGTGTCACTGTTGAGGATGCAAGCTTTACTGACGCAGCCAGACATGACGCCAACTGAGCAATGCTATGCATTGATTGCAGCAGCAAATCAGCACGGTGGGGAAGACAATATTTCGGTTGTTCTGGTCACGGTAAGTGACCGTCGAAGCGTGTGGCTAGTCTGGCTGGCGCAAACAAAATTACTGATTGCGAAAATGCAAAAGGGAGCAAAGCTCCCTTTTGCAAAATATTAAACTCTAGGCAGGAGTCGGGCAGGAACGGTGCCGCCTACGGTCCAACTCATCCCCGTCGCTGCATTGCAAGTGCCGTTATAAATAACAGTGTTACCAGCTGCTACACCGGGGATATTGCCGCCGTAAGTAATTGTCACCGTGCCGGTATCGGCCGCAGTACCTCTTACGGCGATGTCCGTGACATTGCTGTTAGGATTGGTCGCAGCATTGAATGGTGCAATTAAGGGTGGCAATCCGATATCAACATGAAGAAGAGCTGCTCCCCTAGCGGCCAATGTGCCATCACTGCACGCGACACCCATCGCCGTAAGTGCAGATGCTGCCAGACTCGGCCCCTCTTGTATGCGCGCTCTTGCCGTGTAGTCCTGATACGCCGGAATTCCGATCGCCGCCAAAATACCAATAATCGCAATGACGATCATCAGTTCAATCAAAGTAAAGCCTTGCTGTCTACGCGCAGGCCGCTGGCTGCGATGGTTTGTGTTCATGTAAAACTCCTTGAATAAATAAATCAAAAACTGTCAGGTCCATTTTTACTTCTAGACCGATGCACATTGGCAAACTCCATGCCAATAAAAAACATGGTTTTGCATGTGAAACAGCTGACAGTTTTTTAGTAAATTCGCTGTAATTATCCGGATGTGTTTATGTATTCAACGGGGTGAGATCAAAAAAACAAAACTTTTGTCCTCTAACCGAATAATTATTTATGTTGAAGTGCCGGTGATTGAATTGAATGCACTGTTATACCGTAAGCCTTCCCTCTGCTAGAAACTAAACGCAGGCGGTCATACTCGCGCAGGCAATCACCCTTACTGACAATAATTGTCATTAAAAACCAAATATTCGATAGTCCTGACAATTTTCGTCATCATATTCATGATGATCGCTGATCGAAGCATTATCGCCGCAAGATCAGGTATTTACCCAGCAATGCTAAAATACTTACATTAAAAGTCTGTCTCGTTAGGCCGCTGGCGGCGTTGGCAATGTCTTGTCGTACGCCTGTACTGTCTGCGACACTGCCGCCTTGCCACCGACCTAACGAGACAGACTCTAAGCATTTTTTAAAATCGTTTAAGTTGTTCCGCGTTCGGCGATTACCCTGTCGTTCACTATTCACACTGAAAATACGGCTTCACCATGAAGCAACAGCGCTATCTTGATAAGCCTTGGCAGCCGGGCGTGCCCACATGGCGCAAGCGACTGATGCGGCCACTACGCTGGCTGCTGATTGCCTGTGCGCTGACAGGAATAGGCACGGCTCTATATCTGGCGTCCGGACTGAATATCTGGTGGAAGCTGACATTAGGTTCGATCGTGCCGTTGCTGATGCTGGTGACAACCCTGTTATCTGCGCGTCGCAAGCGCAATAGCTGGCGGCGTGATGATTCCGTATTCGAACCCCGTCTGCCGTCCCCCGTTTCTGCGCTATATGAACAGCGCGAGTGGACGCTGCCTTCGCACCCGCTGATCCGTTATCCGATGACCTTTGTGCTCATCGGTTTCATGTACTGGACGCTGGTACTCAATCAAATGAATTTGCCGGGTCAATGGCTGGTGCTGCTGGTTTTGCTGTCTCTGGCATGCCTGTGGTCCTGGCGAGAGCCTTTGCTGCTGGCGTTGATAGTTGGCGCTGGCGTCAGTGTGCTGGCTCTGGTTGGCTGGGTCATCAGCTTGCCGCTACAGTACGCCCTTGCAGTGGGCATTCTGATATTTATAGGGTTCTGTTTAGGTATGCATGAATTACGCAAACGCTTCGGCCAACAGCGGGGTGTTGAATGAAAAAGCAGCCCGGTATCAACGGCGACTGGATACCTGTTAACCGCGATGATCGACTCTCCAGCGCAGTATTGCCCACGCTGGTTACGCTGGGCACGCCGGTCGCTATTCAAATAGCCGCTTCCTTCTCGCCAGAGCCTTCAGCGACAAACTGGGTGTTGCCACTGGTTTTCTGGATCTACGGATTATTGTTCTGGTTCACATCTACTGCTGGCGGCTTGTTCAAGCGTCAGCGCTGGGTCTGGACTGACGAGGCGCTGGCAGAGCAGCGCCGCTTTATCAGCGATGCGCGCGCGCATAGTCAGGCTTTCTGGGCGCATTGGTGGGTGCGCTTTCCGATTGGCGCACTGTTTCTGGCTACCGGCATTTTCGCCTTGATGAGCAAGGACTTTACGCTGCAATGGATCAGCTTTGTGCTGCTGCTGTCGGCGTTCGTTACACCTTTTGTCTTCATGGCAGAGCTGGCCATGCTACCGCTTTGTATAGGGCTGGTAGTCGGCTTTATGGCTGTCATCGTGCTCTTGCCGCTAGCCGTGACAGTCATGCTCTGCGTTCTCGGTCTGGTGGCGACCGTCATCATGGTGCAAAACCGGCGCAGCAATATGCCGCCACCGCCGCATGATTATTTGAAGCCGCTGGATGGGGGTAAGTCCGGTAAAGAAGCTGCTGCTGCCGATACTGCTAAAGAAGAGCCTGTTATTGAGCCTGCAGTTACTGAACAGGCTAGTACAGACGACAAGGCCTAAACCGCGCTCACGAATGAAAAAAGCTCCCGAAGGAGCTTCATCATTTTGGTGCCGGGAGCCGGAATCGAACCGGCACGGTGTCACCACCGCGGGATTTTGAGTCCCGTGCGTCTACCTATTCCGCCATCCCGGCAACGCGGGCGCAATTATCGCTGATTTGCCGCACTTGGGCAACCTGTCATCTTGCGGCACTCATTTTTCAATGCTTGCCGCAGGATGCACAAGCCACTTATTGCATGTGCTGCCCGCCATTAATTCCGATATTGGCGCCTGTCAGGAAAGCGGCTTCGTCAGAGGCTAGATACGCGACCAGGCCGGCAACTTCTTCCGGCTTGCCCAGACGGCCCATAGGGATTTGCGGCACGATCTTGCTGTCCAAAACTTCTTGTGGGATCGCCATGACCATCTTGGTGCCGATGTAGCCGGGCGAGATCGTGTTGACGGTTACACCCTTGCGCGCCACTTCCAGTGCCAGCGCTTTGGTAAAACCGTGCATGCCGGCTTTGGCAGCCGAGTAGTTAGTCTGGCCGAACGCGCCTTTCTGGCCGTTGACGGAAGAGATGTTGATGATGCGGCCCCAGCCGCGGTCAGTCATGCCGTCGCAGACGGGCTTGGTCATGTTGAAGACGGAATCCAGATTGGTTTTAATCACCATATCCCAATTGGTCTTGTCCATTTTCTTGAAGGTCATGTCGCGTGTAATGCCGGCGTTATTGACCAGCACATCGATTGGCCCCATTTCCTTGGTAATTTGCGAGATGCACTCTTGCGAGGAAGCGTAGTCGCCGACATCGCACGCATAGGCGCGGAAGTTGTAGCCTTTGGCCTTCATCTCTTCCAGCCACGCTGCAGACTTGGTGTTGCCCGGTGAATGGGTAGTTGCAACCTGATAGCCCATGTCGGCCATTTTCATGCAAATGGCTTCGCCGAGTCCACCCATGCCGCCTGTTACCAACGTAATTCTTGTCATGTCTTCTCCTTGATAATTATTGTTGGCGGTCAGCTTTTGATCACTGCCGCCTTTTGAAAATTAACGCTCAATCGCTAACGCCACACCCATACCACCACCAATGCAGAGGCTGGCCAGACCGCGCTTTGCATCGCGACGAATCATTTCGTGAATCAGCGATACCAGAATGCGGCAGCCTGATGCACCGATAGGATGACCAATGGCGATGGCGCCGCCGTTTACATTGATCTTGCTGGTATCCCAGCCCATCTCTTTGTTGACAGCGAGCGCCTGTGCAGCAAACGCTTCGTTAATTTCCATCAGGTCCAGATCTTCATGCGTCCAGCCGGCTTTCTTCAGGCACAGCTGTGTCGCTGGCACCGGGCCCATGCCCATGATGCTCGGGTCCAGACCGGCTGATGAATACGCCTTGATTTTTGCCAGTGGCTTCAAGCCCAGTTGCTGCGCCATCTTGGCCGACATCATCATCACGGCAGCAGCGCCGTCGTTGAGGCCTGATGCGTTGCCGGCGGTGACGGTGCCTTCTTTTGAGAAGGCAGGGCGCAAGCCCGTTAACGATTCCAGCGTCACGCCCGCTTTGATGTACTCATCAGTGTCAAAGAAGATGCTGCCTTTTTTGCTGACGATTTCATATGGCAGGATTTCATCCTTGAAGCGGCCGGCTTTCTGCGCGGCTTCGGCTTTGTTTTGCGAAGCGACGGCGAATTCGTCTTGTGCCTGACGCGAAATATCAAATTTTTTGGCGACGTTCTCGGCAGTGGTGCCCATGTGGTAATGGTTATAAGCGTCCCACAGGCCGTCGACGATCATGGTGTCAACCAGCTTGGCGTCGCCCATGCGGAAGCCATCACGCGAGCCGTTAAGCACATGCGGTGATGCGCTCATGTTTTCCTGACCGCCGGCGATGATGATGTTGGCGTCGCCACAGCGAATAGCTTGCGCTGCCAGATGCGTGGCTTTCAGGCCGCTGCCGCAGACCTTGCCGACTGTGAAAGCCGGAATCATATTCGGTAGCCCGCTCTTGATGACAGCCTGACGCGCCGGATTCTGGCCGCAACCTGCAGTCAATACCTGACCGAGGATGACTTCATTAATCAGCTGCGGATCAATGCCAGTCTGCGCAAGCAAACCCTTGATCACATGCGCACCCATGTCGGATGCGGCAATCTTGCTTAACGAACCACCGAACTTACCCACTGCTGTTCTTGCCGCTGCGACGATTACGACCTCTTCCATTTTTATTCTCCGATATGCACTGCAAAAATATTTACGCCGGTCATGCTAGAAAGCGCTCCATCTTAACGACTGGCACTCAACCACTTTTGATGGTCGTCAAATTCAGAAGGTTTCGCAACAACAGGGCGAAACTTTTTTGAATCAGTGCGGGATTTAAAGAAGAAGGCGAGCTTAGGCCAAATAGGCAGGCTGCTGATCTTTGTCTCCACTGTCGTTTTTTTAATTTTAAAAGTTAGAAACAATTTTAATGACTATATCTTGCTACATTAATTTTGTGGAATAACTTTTCGAGTATGAAAACAGATTCTGCTTACGCGCGCATTACAGCATTATCAAATCTGAATTATTGGTGCGCCGCAGCTTTAATGGCCAATGACCGCACTTGTAGTTGACGCAGTCTGAGCGCACGGCTCAAAATTTTATAAGTATCGACATCAAAGGCTGGGCGTGACGGTGCTTGTTCCATCAGCGACCATAATGCTTCTTCGGACTTGGCGGTACCGAGATAGCACCAGTTGTTCACTAAGTGGACTTCGTTCTTGTCTTTACCATCGGTCTCGACGAGACCGACTGCACCCGCATAAGGCCACGTCTTTACATGCAGGCTCGCCAATGCGGCTTCCAGTCGTGCTTGATGCAAACCATGGGACTCCGTACCAATGCAAGCCCCTTTGCAGCGATGCAGTTGTGATGCAAAGCAGGGTTTGTTCGCTTGCACGCGGCCTTCCAAACCAAGCATGACCAGACAGAGTTGATGTTCTTCCGCTAGTTCGCGCAAGGTGCTCTCGGCTTTGCGCTTGGAGCTGAACAAACCGTACAAACGTTCCGCGTGACCGAATTCGCCTTCGCTCGCATAGCTCAATACAGGTAGGGTGCTGCCATCGGCCGCATCCTGCAAACGCCATGCACAGAGCTGTCGTTGCCGACGCAGTGCACGATTGTGTATAGGTTGCAAATCCTTGATCAACTGCGCTTCGAGCAGCAGCGCGCCGACTTCACCGGCCGTCTCGCGCCAGTCAATGCGGTGCAGTTGCTGCGACAGCCGCATATCTTTATAGAGCTTGTGATCCGAATTGAAATGCGACAGCACGCGCTGGCGCAAGTGCACGCTTTTGCCGACATACAGTGGCAAATCGTTCTCGCCATAAAACAGGTAAACACCGGGCGTATCCGGCAAGTCATCCAGCGCCTGCGTATCCAGATGCGAAGGCAGACTGGGTCTTTGCAGCAATACGCCGAGTGCGTCATCGAAGTCCGCCGCTGGCAAGGACGCCGTCAGCTTTTGCCATAACTGCCAGAGCAGATCGGCATCAGCCAGCGCGCGATGACGGCCACTCGGTTCGAGCGCATGCCGTGCTACCAGTGCGTCCAGATTATGTTTGCTTTCTGCTGGAAAGAGCTTGCGCGACAGCTTGACCGTGCACAGCACGTCAGAGCGCAATTGATAGCCGGCTTCTTTAAAAGCATTGCGCAGGAAGCCGTAATCGAAGCGCGCATTGTGCGCAACGAAAAGCGCACCCTGCAAGCGCTCAAACAAGGCAGCGGCAAGATCTTCAAACAGCGGCGCATGCTGCACCATCGCATTGTTGATGCCGGTCAGACCCTGAATGAACGGTGGAATCGAAACTTGCGGATTGACCAGACTGGACCATGACGTCGCCGTGCCTTGGGCATCGACTTCAACCAGACCAATTTCGGTAATGCGATCGACAACAGGGTTGGCGCCGGTTGTTTCAAGATCGATGAAGATCAGTTTTTCAAAAAGCATGCAGGAACAATGTGGAGAGTCAAAACGTGCAGCGGCCGCTGCGGCAAAGTGCAAGTCTAGACTTTTTCAATGCAGCCGTCAGTGTTTGGAGAAAAAATGGAATCACAACTCAATGGCTGGGGCAGCTCCCTGGTCGCCTCGCTGACCAGTGCAATGTCACTGTTCTTCGCCGCCATACCGCGGGTAATCGGGTTTTTCGTCATTGTCATTATTGGCTGGATCGTCTCGGCATTGCTGGCCAAGGCGATTGCGCTCTTGCTGCGCAAAGTGCATTTCAATCAATTGGCCCAACGTTCGGGCTTTGCTGACTTTGTCAGCAAGACCGGTGCCGACACCGATTCGTCGGGCATGATCGCTGCCATTGCCAAATGGTTCGTGCGGCTGATTGCCTTGGTCGTTGCCTTCGATGCGCTGGGCTTGCCGGCCGTGTCTGAAGTGTTGCGTGACTTGCTGCTGTGGCTGCCGAATCTGGCTGTCGCGCTGGTGGTGCTGGTCATAGGCGGGCTGGCCGCGAATGCAGTGTCGAAACTGGTGCGCGGCGCCACCGCCGAAGCCGATCTCGATAATCCGGATTTTCTGGCCAAGCTGGCAGCCGGTGCGGTGTGGGCATTTGCAGTGGTCGTTGCCGTCAATCAGATTGGCGTGGCAACCACGCTGGTCAATACCTTGTTCATGGCCGTGGTAGGCGCGCTCGCGCTGGGGCTGGGGCTTGCATTCGGGCTGGGCGGGCGTGATACGGCAGAAAAGATTGTGCGCAACTGGTATCGCAAATTTAATGCGAACCGCGACAAGCTGGGTGAGGCGGGGGAGAGGTTGACGGAGTAGTGTTTAAAGTAACAGACACTGGATCCCGGCCTGCGTCGGGATGACGCTTGTTATTGAGGCGCCCTTAAAATTCCCCCCGTCATCCCGGCGCAGGCCGGGATCCAGCGTCTTTCATAACGCTCATTTCCCCCAGCTATCTTTCAAAGTCACAATCCGGTTAAACACCGGCTTGCCAGCAACTGTATCCACGCGGTCGGCAACAAAATAGCCATGCCGCTCAAACTGGAACTGCTGACCGGCTTGCGCCAGTTCAGCACCGGCTTCCAGATACGCATGCACCAGTTCTTTTGAATCCGGATTCAATGCTAGCTTGAAGTCCTTGCCGCCGGCGTCCGGCTGCGGGTCATTGAACAAGCGGTCATACAAGCGCACTTCAGCCTGTACTGCATGCGCAGCAGAGACCCAGTGAATATTCCCTTTGACCTTGTAGTTGGCCGAACCTTCGGTGCCGCTTTTACTGTCAGCAAAATAATTGCAGTGCACGGCAACGACTTTGCCTGACGCGTCCTTGTCGCAGCCCGTGCATTCGATCACGTAGCCATAGCGCAGCCGCACCTTGTTGCCCGGATAGAGGCGGAAGTAACCCTTGCTCGGCTCTTCCATGAAATCATCCTCTTCAATCCACAGCTCGCGGCTGATAGGAAAGTTGCGCGTGCCGCGTTCCGGATGATGCGGATGCACCGGTGCGCTGCAGGCCACGCTGTCGTGTTCAGCGAAATTATCAATGATTAATTTCAGCGGACGCAGTACCCCTACTGTACGTGGGGCCTTGTCGTCGAGGTCATCGCGCAGCGCGCCTTCAAGCGTGCTCATGTCTATCCAGCTGTCGGACTTGGTCACGCCTATGCGCTCGGCAAATAATTGAATCGATTCCGGCGTATAGCCGCGACGACGAATGCCGACAATGGTGGGCATGCGCGGATCGTCCCAGCCATCGACAATTTTTTCTTCTACCAGCTGCAGCAGCTTGCGCTTGCTGGTAATGGCATAAGTGAGGTTCAGTCGTGCGAATTCATATTGTTGCGGCAAAGGCTGTTTGAAAAAACCGCCTTCAGTCAGGCGCTGCAAGATCCAGTCATAGAACGGCCGGTGATCCTGAAACTCCAGCGTGCAGAGCGAGTGCGTGACATTTTCCAGTGCGTCCGAAATCGGATGCGTGTAGTCATACATAGGGTAAATGCACCACTTGTCGCCAGTACGATGATGATGCGCATGACGAATGCGGTAGATCGCCGGGTCGCGCATGTTCATGTTCGGTGACGCCATATCGATCTTGGCGCGCAGGATATGTTCGCCATCCTTGAACTCGCCCGCCTTCATGCGACGCAACATGTCCAGTGACTCTGCGGCACTGCGCTCGCGGAACGGTGAATTTTTCCCCGGCTCACCGAAGTTGCCACGATTCGCCGCCATCTGCTCGGCGCTTTGGCTGTCTACATAGGCATGGCCGGCCGTGATCAGCCATTCCGCCATGACATAAAGCTGGTCGAAATAATCACTGGCGTAATACAAATGCTCGTCCCAGTTAAAGCCCAGCCATTGCACACTGTCGAGAATGGTGTCGACGTATTCCTGCTCTTCTTTGGTCGGATTGGTATCGTCGAAACGCATGTCGCAACGACCGTTGTAGTCGCGCGCCAGACCGAAGTTCAGGCAGATCGACTTTGCATGACCGATATGCAAATAACCGTTCGGTTCCGGCGGAAAGCGCGTGATGACGGTAGGAAGCGCTGCGCCCTTGCTGTCGGTGCGGCCGGCATAGGTGCCGTTTTGCTGATCCGCGTCGATAATGCCGCGCAAAAAGTTTGACGGCGCTGCCGCGGCTGCGTTGTTGGCTGCGTTGTGGGCTGGCTTGTTGCTAGCGTTATTGCTCATGAGTCTGGAAATACGGCTAAATAAAAGTGTCCTCATTCTACCGTAGCGAACGCTGTCCTTTGCAGATGCGGGATTACAATCTGCAAACAACGCAAGGAGAGGCAATGTGGACTTATCCGAAAGTAATTGCGCATCGCGGCGGTGGGCGGCTCGCCCCTGAAAATACACTCGCAGCCATGCGCTGCGGCCTCGCGCATGGTTTTCATGCAGTCGAATTCGACGTGATGGCCGTGCGAGGCGGCGGGCTGGTACTCATGCATGACCCGCAGTTGGGGCGCACCGTCTCTGGGCACGGCAAGGTCGCCGACTTCAGCGCTGAAGAGCTGACGCAGATGGATGCGGGCGCATGGTTTGGCGAAGCGTTCAGTGGCGAGACCGTGCCGGGCTTTGCTGCCGTAGCGGATTTTTGTCTGCAACATCGCATCTGGATGAATGTTGAAATCAAGCCGGCTGACGGTGCTGATGCAGAGACTGGCCGGTTTGTCGGGGTAGCCTGCACTGCCTTGCCGGCCGGCGCGGCGCTGTTGTCTTCCTTCTCGTTTGCCGCGCTCGCTGCTGCCAGATTGGCTGCGCCTTCGGTGCCGCGTGCCTTGCTGGTTGAGCGGGTGCCAGCTGACTGGCTGGCGCAACTCCAGGCCCTTGATGCGGTGGCCTTGCATACGAAGGCCAGTCTTTTGCGTGCTGAAGATGCGGCAGCTATCAAGCAGGCCGGGTATGGGCTGTTTTGCTATACGGTCAATGAAGCTGCGCAGGCGAGGGCGTTGCTGGCGATGGGGGTGGATGCGTTTTGTACGGATTGTATTGATGTGATTGGGGCGGATTTTTGCGCAAGAAATCAAGGTATTTAGCTTTTTGATAAAAGACACTGGATCCCAGCGTGCGCTGGGATGACGGTAGAAAATAGGTGCGACATCAAAATTACTACCGTCGCCCCAGCGCACGCTGGGGCCCAGTGTCTTACTCATCAAACCACCCAAATCCCTTCACGTATAATCTGCGCTTCGCTAATGCACAGCCTCACCCGCAACTTACTTGCAACTTACTTGCAACATACCCGCCCATGAACTCGTCAGAAATCCGCGAAAAATTCCTGCAATTTTTCGAATCCAAAGGCCACAGTGTGGTTCGTTCATCCAGTCTGGTGCCAGGCAATGACCCGACGCTGCTGTTTACCAATTCCGGCATGGTGCAATTCAAGGACGTGTTCCTCGGCACTGACGAGCGCAATTATGTGCGGGCGACGTCCGTGCAGCGCTGCCTGCGTGCCGGCGGCAAGCACAACGATCTGGAAAACGTCGGTTACACCGCGCGCCACCACACTTTTTTTGAAATGCTGGGCAACTGGTCCTTCGGCGACTACTTCAAGCGCGACTCGCTGAAGTGGGCGTTTGAATTGCTGACCAAGGTCTATGGCCTGCCGGCAGAAAAACTTTGGGCCACCGTTTATCACACCGATGACGAAGCCTATGACATCTGGTTGAATGACATTGGCTTGCCAGCCGAGCGCATCGTGCGCATCGGCGACAACAAAGGCGCGCCGTATGCGTCGGACAATTTCTGGCAAATGGCCGACACCGGCCCTTGCGGTCCGTGTTCCGAAATTTTCTTTGACCACGGTCCCGACATCTGGGGCGGCCCACCGGGCAGCGCCGAGCAGGACGGCGACCGCTACATTGAAATCTGGAACAACGTCTTCATGCAGTTCGATCGCCAGATCGATCCCAAAACAGGCGAAGCGACACTGACGCCATTGCCAAAACCTTGCGTCGATACCGGCATGGGACTCGAGCGTCTGGCGGCGATTTTGCAGCATGTGCACAGCAATTATGAGATCGACCTCTTCGACCGTTTGATCAAGGCCGCTGCACGCGAAGTCGGCACCACCGACCTGACTAACAATTCGCTGCGCGTGATCGCCGACCATATCCGCGCCTGCTCGTTCCTGATCGTTGACGGCGTTATTCCCGGCAGCGATGGCCGCGCTTATGTACTGCGCCGTATCATCCGCCGCGCTCTGCGCCACGGTAATAAGCTCGGTCAGAAACAACCGTTCTTCTACAAGCTGGTGCCCGATCTGGTCAAGGAAATGGGCGTTGCCTATCCGGAGCTGACTGAAGCTGCCGAGCGCGTAGCGCAAGTCCTCAAGCAAGAAGAAGAGCGCTTTGGCGAGACACTCGAAAACGGCATGAAAATTCTGGAAGCCGCATTGGCCAAAGACCCTGCCAATCTCGATGGCAAGACCGCCTTCACGCTGTATGACACCTACGGTTTCCCGCTCGACCTGACCGCCGACATTTGCCGCGAACGCGATGTGACGGTTGACGAAGCCGGCTTTCATGCTGCCATGGAAAAACAGAAATCCACCGCGCGCGCTGCTGGTAAATTTGAAATGGCAGCCGGCATTGAATACAGCGGCGTCAAAACAAAATTCGTCGGCTACGACAATCTGGTCGACAGCGGCACTATCGTCGCGCTGTATGTCGGTGGCACCGCAGTGCAGGCTGTCGCAGCAGGCCAGCAAGCGATCGTCGTGCTGGACCACACGCCTTTTTATGCCGAGTCCGGCGGACAGGCCGGCGACAGCGGTGTGCTCGACGTGGCTGGCGCCGAATTTGAAGTAGGCGACACGCAAAAAATTCAGGCCGACGTTTTTGGTCACCACGGCATGCTGGCCAGCGGAACCCTGAAGGTCGGTGACAAAGTCAGCGCCAAGGTCAACGCGACCGCGCGCGCAGCGACCATGCGCAATCACTCGGCTACACACTTGTTGCATAAGGCCCTGCGCACTGTGCTCGGTGGTCATGTCACGCAAAAAGGCTCGCTGGTTGATGCCGACAAAACGCGTTTTGACTTCAGCCATAACGCACCGGTCAGCGCGGACGAAATCCGCCGCATCGAAGCCTTGGTCAATCATGAAATTCTGGCAAATGCGGCGACCGAAGCACAGGTCATGTCGTATGACGACGCAATCAAACATGGCGCGATGGCTTTGTTCGGCGAGAAGTACGGCGACGAAGTGCGTGTGCTCGGCATAGGCTCGTCACGCGAGCTGTGCGGCGGCACGCACGTCACCCGCACTGGCGACATTGGCCTGTTCAAGATCGTGGCCGAAGGCGGCGTTGCTGCCGGCATCCGCCGCATTGAAGCCGTCACAGGCGAACATGCATTGAGCCTGCTGCAAAACTTGTCGGCGCGTGTGAGCGAAGCCGCTGCTGCGCTGAAGGTGCAGCCGGATGAAATCACGCAGCGCATCGTGCAAGTGCAGGACCATGTGAAGGCACTGGAAAAAGAACTCGCTGCACTGAAATCCAAACTGGCTTCAGGGCAGGGCGATGAATTGCTGGCGCAGGCCGTTGATGTGAATGGCATTCAAGTGCTGGCTGCGACACTGGCCGGCGCAGACGTGGCCACGCTGCGCGAAGTGATGGACAAGATGAAGGACAAGCTCAAGACTGCGGCAATCGTGCTGGCAGCCGTCAATGACGGCAAGGTCAGTCTGATCGCTGGCGTGACCGCCGATGCGACGACCAAAGTCAAAGCCGGTGAGCTAGTCAATTTCGTCGCACAGCAAGTCGGCGGCAAAGGTGGCGGCCGTGCCGACATGGCGCAAGCCGGCGGCACCGATGCCAGCGGATTGCCAGCAGCACTGACGGCTGTGGCCGGCTGGGTTGGCGAGCGGTGTAAATAATGATAGAGCACCGCTTTTGTCCCATGTGCGCCGCGCCGCTGGTGCTGCGTGCGGACAATGCCGATGGCGACAAAGAGCGGCTTGCCTGCCCCGACGGACACTGGACGCATTGGGATAATCCGCTGCCTGTCCTGGCTGCGTTAGTCGAGATCGAAGGCCGCATTCTGCTGGCGCGCAATGCGGCCTGGCCGGCGACGAACTTTGCATTGATTACGGGTTTCATGGAACGCGGCGAAACGCCGGAGCAGGGCATAGCGCGCGAACTGAAAGAAGAAACCAACCTTGACGCAGACACGATTGACCTGATCGGCGTCTATGAATTCATTCGCAAGAATGAACTCATCATTGCCTACCATGTGCGCGCGTCGGGCCAGATCAGCCTGTCGCCCGAACTGGTGGAATTCCGGCTGGTCGCCCCCGAAAGACTCAAGCCCTGGCGCGCCGGCACCGGCTACGCGATGGCCGACTGGATGCGCGCTCGCGGCTTGCCGGTCGAATTTATTGACTGGGGCACGGCAACGCCGGCCCCGACTACTGAGAACACATGATGGAATTTCAAAAAGAAGTCGATGCGCGCGGGCTGAATTGTCCGTTGCCTATATTGAAAGCAAAGAAGGCACTCACTGACATGAAAACCGGCGACGTGCTGTGCGTGATGGCGACGGATCCCGGTTCGGTGCGGGATTTTCAGGCGTTTGCGAAACAGACAGGTAATACCCTGCTTGAGCATGTGCAGGTTGAGAAGGAATTTACGTTTTACCTGCAGCGTAAGTAGGTTTAAAGGCGAACGACACTGGATCCCGGCCTGCGCCGGGATGACGAACTTTTAAAGCGGGCGGCAAAAATAACCGTCATCCCGGCGCAGGCCGGGATCCAGCGTCTTGCTTTTATCAATATCTGCGCAGCAAATAGAAAAAGAACGATCGTGCTAGAATTTTGCCTGCACGGGCAAACTCTTCTATAATTCCACTTTACGTTAACGTCAATCTGAATTCCAAGGGCAGCCTTATGAAAGTACTGGTTCCAGTCAAACGCGTTGTCGACTACAACGTCAAAGTCCGCGTCAAATCCGATGGCAGCGGCGTCGATATTGCCAACGTCAAAATGTCGATGAATCCCTTCGACGAAATCGCGGTAGAAGAAGCGATGCGCCTGAAAGAAGCCGGCAAGGCGACCGAAGTCGTTGCTGTTTCCTGCGGCGTCACGCAATGCCAGGAAACCCTGCGCACAGCGATGGCCATTGGCGCTGACCGCGCCGTGCTGGTCGAGACAGATGCCGAGTTGCAGCCGCTGGCTGTCGCCAAGTTGCTGAAAGCTTTGGCTGACAAAGAACAACCGCAACTGATCATCCTCGGCAAACAAGCCATTGATGATGATTGCAACCAGACTGGCCAGATGCTCGCCGCCTTGTTGGGCTGGCCGCAGGCTACTTTTGCGTCCAAGGTTGTAATTGAAGATGGAAAAGCTGTCGTTACCCGCGAAGTTGATGGCGGTCTCGAAACAGTGTCGCTGGCTCTGCCGGCCATTGTGACGACTGACTTGCGCCTCAACGAGCCGCGCTATGTCACGCTGCCGAACATCATGAAGGCCAAGAAAAAAACGCTCGACGTGCTCACGCCGGATGCGCTCGGTGTGGACGTTGCGCCGCGCCTGAAAACCATCAAAGTCAGCGAGCCTGCCAAGCGCTCCGCTGGTGTCATGGTGCCGGACGTCGCCGCGCTCGTCGCCAAGCTCAAGAACGAAGCCAAAGTCATCTGACGCCCACGTCAACAGATATTAAGGAATAGTCATGGCCTCATTAGTAATTGCTGAACACGACAATGCGTCGTTGAAAGGTAGCACCCTCAATACCGTCGCCGCTGCAGCGCAATGCGGCGGTGATGTGCACGTTTTGGTAGCAGGTCACGGTTGCGCCGTTGTTGCCGCTGCTGCTGCACAAATTGCCGGTGTCTCCAAAGTGCTGGTCGCCGATGCGGCGCAGTTTGAACACGGCCTGGCCGAGAACGTCGCTGCGCAAGTGCTGGCAGTGGCCTCTGCTTACTCGCACATCCTCGCGCCTGCAACTGCCTACGGCAAAAACATTTTGCCGCGCGTCGCTGCCAAACTCGATGTTGGTCAGATCTCGGAAATTACCAAGGTCGATGCGCCTGACACTTTCGAGCGTCCTATCTACGCAGGCAATGCGATTGCCACTGTGCAGTCGACTGACCCAGTTAAAGTCATCACCGTACGTACGACCGGTTTTGATGCAGTGGCAAGCACCGGTGGTGCAGCTACCATCGAAAATCTGACAGCCGTTGCTGCCTCTGGTCAGTCCGCTTTTGTGTCGCGTGAATTCGCGAAATCGGATCGTCCTGAATTGACCGCTGCCAAAGTGATCGTCTCTGGCGGCCGCGGCATGGGCTCTGGTGAAAACTTCAAGATTCTCGAGCCGCTGGCTGATCGTCTTGGCGCTGCCATGGGTGCATCGCGCGCAGCAGTCGATGCTGGCTATGTGCCGAACGACTGGCAAGTTGGCCAGACTGGCAAAATCGTCGCACCGACTTTGTATATTGCCGTCGGTATTTCGGGTGCGATCCAGCATCTGGCCGGTATGAAAGATTCGAAGACGATCGTCGCAATCAACAAAGATCCGGAAGCACCGATTTTCAGCGTTGCTGATTACGGTCTGGTCGGTGATCTGTTTGATGCTGTTCCAGCGCTGGTTAAAGAACTGGGCTAAAACAGTTACTAAGTACGTTTAAAAAAAATAAATCAGGAGATTGCATGAGCTACACCGCGCCGCTGAAGGATATGGCCTTCGTCATGAACGAACTGGCAGGACTGGCTGCTATCAGTGCACTGCCCGGCTGCGAAGATGCAACTCCTGAAACTGCTGAAGCGGTACTCGAAGAAAACGCGAAGTTTTGCGTTGAGGTCGTCGCGCCGCTGAACTGGGAAGGTGACCTGCATCCGAGCAGCTGGAAAGATGGCGTCGTCACTACCACCAAAGGCTTCAAGGAAGCGTTCAAGGCGTTCGGCGAAGCTGGCTGGCAGGGTGTGCAGCATCCGGTCGAGTTCGGTGGTCAGGGTTTGCCGAAGTTGTTGGCAACACCGTGCATAGAAATGCTCAACTCGGCCAACTTGTCATTTGCTTTATGCCCATTATTGACTGATGGCGCCATCGAAGCGCTGATGACGGCCGGCACGCAAGTGCAAAAAGACTTGTATCTGGAAAAGCTGATCTCGGGTCAGTGGACCGGCACCATGAACCTGACCGAGCCGCAAGCCGGTTCCGATCTGGCCCTGGTGCGCACGCGTGCGGTACCGGAAGGCGATGGCACGTTCAAAGTTTTCGGCACCAAAATCTACATCACCTATGGTGAGCATGATATGGCCGAGAACATCGTCCATCTGGTGCTGGCGCGCACGCCGAATGCACCCGAAGGCGTCAAGGGTATTTCCTTGTTCGTCGTGCCAAAGTTTCTAGTCAATGCAGACGGCTCACTCGGAGCGCGCAATGATGTGCATTGTGTCTCCATCGAACACAAGCTCG
The DNA here is from genome assembly GCA_040399905.1 of Burkholderiaceae bacterium. Taxonomy (GTDB): domain Bacteria; phylum Pseudomonadota; class Gammaproteobacteria; order Burkholderiales; family Burkholderiaceae_D; genus Pernthalerella. Next base: position 84,784 of record JBBARG010000005.1, on the reverse strand, counting down.
GCATCAAGGCCAGCCCGACAGCGGTACTGCAGTTCGGCGACCATGGCGGCGCGATCGGCACGCTGGTAGGTGAAGAAAATCGCGGCCTCGAATATATGTTCATCATGATGAACGCAGCGCGTTTTGCAGTCGGCATGCAGGGCATTGCCGTGGCCGAGCGCGCGTATCAAAAAGCAGTGCAGTACGCCAAAGACCGTGTGCAATCGCGTGACCTGGCCGGTTCTGCCGGTCCTGTGGCTATCATTCATCATCCCGACGTGCGCCGCATGTTGATGTCGATGCGCGCACAGACCGAAGCTGCGCGTGCGCTGTCATATGTGACGGCCGCTGCGCATGACGCTGGTCACCATCATCCTGACGAAGCAACGCGTAAAGCGAATGCCGCGTTTTATGATTTCATGGTGCCTATCGTCAAAGGCTGGTCCACCGAGTTGTCGATTGATGTGGCCTCGAACGGTGTGCAGGTGCATGGCGGCATGGGCTTCATCGAAGAGACCGGCGCTGCACAGTACTACCGCGATGCGCGCATCCTGACCATTTACGAAGGCACCACCGCGATTCAGGCCAACGACCTGGTTGGTCGCAAGACCCTGCGTGATGGCGGCGCACTGGCAAAGCACATCATTGCCGAAGTCAGAAAGACCGAAGCCGAACTGGCCAAGTCTGCGCAGGCCGATCTGCAAGCGATACAGCGTCACCTGGCAGCAGCCAGCATCGCGCTCGAACAAGTTGTCGAGTATGTCGCTGCCAACGGCAAGTCCGATATCAAGGCAGTGTTTGCCGGTAGCGTGCCTTACCTGAAGCTGGCCGGCATTGTGTTTGGCGGCTGGCAGATGGCGCGCGCTGCGCTGGTTGCGCAGCACAAGTTGGAAACCAAAGATGGCGACGCCGGTTTTTATCAGGCCAAGTTAGGTACGGCGCGTTTCTTTGCCGACCATTACCTGTCGCAGGCGGGAGCTTTCCGCAGCGCGATTGTGGAAGGTAGTGCGGGGGTGATGGCTTTGGAGGTGGAGCAGTTTTAAGTTAAAAGACGCTGGGCCCCAGCGTTCTCTGGGGCGACGGTAGTAGAGAAGACGTCATCCAAAAATCTACCGTCATCCCAGCGCAGGCTGGGATCCAGCGTCTTCAGTAGTTTTAGCGCTTAACCGTAAGCCCCACCCGTCAGCATCAGATCAAAAGCCCGCGCAATCGCAATCAGCAACAGCGTCGCGCCATAAAACAGGTTAGCCACCATCATCAACGGCACCGGCCAGCCGGTATCTGTTTCAATGCCGGATTCAGTGTTGTAAATGGCATCCCATTTTACATCCGGCATCAGGCCGATGACGAAGGTCTCTATGCTTGCAGCCAGTACCGACAGCACCAGCGGCGCCATATTAATAAGCAGGGCGCGTTCCGGTGCACCGGCCCACAGTAGCAAAGACAGCACCGCGCTGGCGGCATGCAGCCAGCCCCAGCTGTCTCGCAGGCCACGTAAATAGAAGCGGTGCAGGCCTACGCCGCCGAGCAACAGGGCGAGCAAGGTGGCCAAAGTTTTGTTTTTATGGGCTGTATTTGTTTTCATAAAGTTAATGTCGTGCTGCATGAACCAGTTATGGCAAGGGCGTAGTGTGCACCAGCGTGGCAGTGGCGGCAATGCGCGCGGCATTACGCTCTTGTGGCGATAAGCATAATCGGGCTATAATCTCGCTCTTTTTCCGTGTTCGAACCCCTTTTGAACACCCTTTTTTATCTGAGAATACTATGGTCGTAATTCGTTTAGCTCGTGGCGGCGCCAAGAAGCGCCCGTTCTACAACATCGTGGCAACTGATTCGCGCAATCGTCGCGACGGTCGTTTCATCGAGCGTATTGGCTTCTATAACCCGGTCGCATCGGGCAAAGAAGAAGGTTTCCGTATTGCTGCAGACCGTTTGACCCACTGGCAAGGCGTAGGCGCACAACTGTCGCCAACCGTTGCCCGTCTGGTCGACGCAGCAAACAAGAAGGCAGCGTAATTTGCCGCTTCAGTCCGCTTCGGGAATTGCGGTTCCCGATGATCTGGTTCTGGTAGCGCATGTCACCGGCGCGTTTGGCTTGGATGGCTGGATCAGGCTCAAAGCCTATTCGGCTGACGCCGGCGCTCTGTTGCACGCAAAAACCTGGTGGATAGACAAGCCTGCCATGCATGACGTTGAAATCATGCAGGCAAGGATGCAAGGTGAAGACGTCGTCGCTCGCATCATGGGCGTAGCTGACCGGAATACCGCTGAAAGCCTTCAAGGCTCGGTGGTGTCAATCCGGCGCAGCCATTTTCCAGCGCTTGATACTGACGAGTTTTACTGGGTTGACCTGATAGGCCATGTGGTTGAAAACCTGCAGGGCGAGATACTCGGTAACGTGACGGGCCTGATGGACAACGGCGCGCATCCGATACTGAAAGTCGCCAGTGGCCCGCAACTTGATCCGAAAAAACCGGATGAATTATTAATACCGTTTGTTGATCGCTTTGTGACCAAGGTCGATCAGGACGAGAAGAAAATTACCGTGGATTGGGAGCGCGATTATTGATCACAATCACTAATCGCAAGCACTGGTTCAACGGTTAGCAGAGGAGAGCGCATGCAGTTCGACGTCATTACGCTCTTCCCTGAAATGTTTACAGCACTGACCGCCTCCGGCATTACGCGGCGTGCACACGAACAAAAAAAGTGGGGTTTGTCTTTGTGGAATCCGCGTGATTTCACAATCGACAAACACCGCACAGTGGATGACCGGCCTTATGGCGGTGGTCCCGGCATGGTGATGATGGCCAAACCGCTAGAAGCGGCTATTAACGCCGCCAAGGCTGGCCAGCAGCAGCATGGCTTGCCCGCACCGCGCACAATTTACCTGTCGCCGCAAGGCGCGCCGCTGACGCACAAGAAGGTGATGCAGCTGGCAGCAGAACCTGGTCTGGTATTGTTGTGCGGCCGCTATGAAGCAGTCGATCAGCGCTTGCTGGAACGTTGCGTCGATGAAGAAGTCAGTCTGGGTGACTTTGTATTGTCCGGTGGTGAAATTCCGGCAATGGCCTTGATGGATGCCGTCATACGGCAACTGCCCGGTGCCTTGCACGATGATGCATCGGCAGTCGAAGATAGTTTTGTGAACGGCTTGCTAGATTGCCCGCACTACACGCGGCCCGAGAATTACGAGGGCATGCCGGTGCCCGCAGTCCTGCTAGGTGGTAATCACGCCGAGATCGTCAAGTGGCGGCGTGAACAGGCACTGATGGCAACGCAGACCAAGCGGCCTGAGTTGATTTCACAGGCGCGCGCAGCAGGTTTGCTGGGCAAGGCAGACGAAGCCTTCCTGAAAAAGATTTGAAGTAGAAGCAAGCAGTGAAGAGCAAGTAGTAAAGAGCAGGTAGCTTGTCAAAGAGACTGCCTGAATATGTAACCCCATCCTCTACCGGGCTAGTTAGAATTAAATGCGCCGGCAAGATGGTTAATGGAGCTAAAAATGGATCTGATCCAGCAACTTGAGCAAGAAGAAATCGCCCGTCTGGGTAAGAATATCCCTGTCTTTGCGCCAGGCGATACCGTCATCGTCAGTGTGAACGTCGTTGAAGGCACCCGCAAGCGCGCACAGGCTTATGAAGGCGTTGTCATTGCCCGTCGTAACCGTGGCCTGAACTCGCACTTCATCGTCCGTAAAATTTCGTCAGGTGAAGGCGTCGAGCGTACGTTCCAACTGTACTCTCCGCTGATCGCTTCGATCGAAGTCAAGCGTCGCGGCGATGTCCGTCGCGCCAAGCTGTACTATCTGCGTGAGCGTTCCGGCAAATCGGCACGTATCCGCGAAAAACTGCCTAACCGTCGCGTTGTTGCTAGCGCCGCTGCGGTGTAAGCATTGCTTGCAACTTGAGCACAAAGGGCACCATTGGTGCCCTTTTTTATTGGCAAACAGATGAGCGTAAAACAATTCGATCCGCAGTCAGCACCGATAGACGCCTTGGCCAACGAGCAGGCGATAGACTTGTCGCGCCTCGATGCCGATTGGCTGCGCCGCCGTTTTCAGCAGCCCGGTGAATGGCAGCCTGAATTCACGGATGAGCATTTGCTCTTTACGTCCGACAAACCGTTGACGCCAGCTTCGGTGCTGGTGCCGCTGGTCGCGCATCCGGATCGCATGAGCTTGCTGCTGACACAGCGCACCGCACATCTGCATGACCATGCGGGGCAGGTCAGCTTTCCGGGTGGTCGGGTTGATCCGCAAGACGTCGATGCGATTGCCACGGCGCTGCGCGAGACTGAAGAAGAAATTGGTTTGTCGCGCCGGCATATCGAAGTCATCGGATCCTTGCCCGACTATGTGACCGGCACCGGCTTTCGGGTCACGCCAGTCGTCGCGCTCGTGCATCCGCCATTTGAGTTGACGGCGGATAGTTTTGAAGTCGCTGAAATCTTTGAAGTCCCCATGGCGTTTCTGATGAACGGTTCAAATCACGAACGGCGCAGCGCGGAATTCCCGAATCGTCCGGGTCGCCGCAGCTTTTATGCCATGCCGTATGAAGGTTATTTCATCTGGGGTGCGACAGCGGGCATGCTGCGTAATCTGTATCACTTCATCCGGGCTTGAGCTCAAAAGCATATGCAATTTGATTCTCTGCAAGGGCTGCGTTATTGTACGGTTTGCTCGATTACCAAGGCAGCACCATGACCCTTTTCTCCATCTTGTGCGTTTTGCTGCTTGAACAGTTCAGACCGCTGCGCGCCGACAACCCAGTCTACGGCTGGATACGACATTTCGCCGCACGCGTAGAACACAGCTTCAATGCCGGCCACCCTGAACATGGCCGCCTGGGCTGGCTGGTCATGATGTCGTTATTGGTCATGCCGACATTGCTCATTCACTGGCTGCTGGCATTGGTCGGTCCGTTGGCGCAACTGGTGTGGACGCTGATCGTCGTCTATCTGACGCTGGGCTTTCGTCACTACAGCAATTACTTCACCTCGATACAACTGGCATTGAACAATGGCGATCTGGTGCAGGCGCGCAGCCTGCTTGCCGAATGGACTAAGCAGGACGTACGCGACATGGACGCGCAAGAGATCGCCAGACTGGCGGTTGAAAATGCGCTCGTCACCACACATCGTCACGTATTTGGCGTTTTTTTCTGGCTGCTGATGCCGTTCGGCCCGGCCGGTGCCGTGTTCTACCGTGTGGCTGAATATCTGGCACGCTGCTGGAGCAAGCCTGAGCATATGAAACAGGAAGTGTTTGGTTCGTTCGCGGCCAAGGCTTTTTACTGGATAGACTGGTTGCCGGCGCGATTGACGGCTATTGCCTTTGCCATTGTCGGTAACTTCGAAGACGCGGTTTATGCATGGCGCAATTTTGCGCACCGCTGGAGCAGCGAAACCGATGGCATCATCCTCTCAGCCGGCGGCGGGGCGATGGGCGTGCGGCTAGGCACACCGGCTGAATATGCGGCTAAGCTGGCCCTGCCTGACCCCGCGGTGATGGAAGCAACGGCTAATGATGCCGATGTGCTGCCCGGTGAAGAACCATCGCTTCGTGCATTGCAAAGTACGGTCGGGTTGATCTGGCGCGCACTGCTGCTGTGGATCTTGCTGATCTTGCTGTTGTCGATCGCTGCATGGCTGGGATAAAAGTCTACAAAATAACAAGATAGGTTCGGGACTTAGCGCTGTGCTTGTTTCTTTTTAAGTCTTCTGTAAGATGTAGCAAATGCTGCGCTGCCGCAGAAATGCAGCGGGTGAACTATTCCTCTGCTTTGCTGAAAGACCGGTTGCCTGATGGCCGAATCCACTTTTGATACGACCCAGCCTGCCATGGATTTTATTATCCAGGGCGTGACCAGCAATGGCAAAGCCTTCCGCCCCAGCGACTGGGCAGACAGACTGTGCGGCATCATGTCGCGCTTTCATCCTGATGGCGACAACGGCTATGACCGCCATCTGCAATTCTCTCCTTACGTATTGCCCGCTATGCTAGATGGCGTGCGTTCAGTCGTCGTCGACGGCAGATTGCACGAACTCGAACCACTCGCTTATGAATTCTTGCGCAGCTTTGCGAAAGACAATGACCTGCGGCTAGTCGAAGCCTGCATATTGCCGGATCGGCCCGCATAGTCGTAGCTGGCATAAAATGGATTTTTGAATCGCTAATCGAAAAGTCCATGCATCACCATCACGATCATTCACACCATCATCATCCTGTACCTGACAACCGTCGCATATTGTTGCTGACGCTATTCCTGAACCTGAGCTTTGTCGTCATTGAATTCACTTGGGGCCTGATAGCCGATTCCACTGCGCTGCTGGCTGACGCCGGACACAATCTGTCGGACGTGCTGGGGCTAGTGCTGGCGCTGGGTGCAATCATCCTCGGTACAAAAACTGCGAGTGGTCCTTATACCTACGGCTGGCGCAGTTCCTCGATACTCGCCGCGCTGGCCAATGCCATGCTCTTGCTGCTGGCTTGCGGCGCGATTGCATGGGAAGCCTTGCATAGGCTACTGCACCCTGCAGCTGTCGATGGCGGCACGGTCGCCGTCATCGCCAGCATTGCGATCATCGTCAATGGTGTCTCTGCATGGATGCTCGTCGCCAGTAGCCGCCATGACTTGAACATGCGCGCAGCTTTTCTGCACATGGCGCTCGATGCCGCCGTCTCGGTAGCTGTACTAGCTGGCGGATTGCTCATTCTTTTTACTGGCTGGCTGTGGATTGATCCGGTCATCAGCTTGCTGATCGTATTGGTTGTGTTGTGGAGTACATGGGGACTACTGCGTGATGCGCTCAGGCTGGCGTTGAGCGCGGTGCCGCCGCATATCGACCTGCAAGCGGTACAACAATTTTTACAGGCTCAGTCCGGCGTTGCCGAAGTCAATGACTTGCATATCTGGGGCATGAGCACCACCGAGACGGCATTGACTGCGCATTTGGTTATGCCGGATGGCGCACCGGGAGATGTGTTCATTCAGCAGCTAACGCACCAGCTTGAAGATGATTATGCGATTCATCATGTGACTTTGCAGATTGTGTCGGCCAGTGAGATTGAGGGTTGTGTGCTGGATCGACAAAAGACGCTGGAAACAAAAAAATAAATTCACCGCACAAATAAAAATACGTGAATCAACTACTGCAATTGTTAAGAACAACACCAACAACTAGTGCGCACTAAATAAAAATCTCGCAAGCTCATGCTGATAAACAGCCAGCATGAAGGCTTGCCATGTCGCGACGTTATTCCGGATTTAGCTTAATCGAGTTGATGATTACGGTCATCATCGCCGCCATACTCGCTGCGATTGCTATACCTGCCTATCGCGACCACACGTTGCGCGCACGCGTGACCGAAGCCTTGTCGCAACTGGCAGCAACTAACCTGCGCCTCGAACAGTTTTATCAAGACAGCCGCAAATTTGGCAGTAATGCAGTTTGCGGCGTGCCACTGCCTGCGGACGGTAATTTCAGTTATACCTGCACCTTAGCCACCAACGGCCAGTCGTATTTGCTGACTGCAAGTGGCGTGGCTGCGCGCGGAACAGACGCGTTTTCATTCACGATAGACCAGAGCGGCAGCACGCGAACACTGGCCTTGCCGGCAGACTGGGGAACCGCACCGTTCAATTGCTGGATCGCCAAAAAAGGCATGGCGTGTTGAAAAAATATCAGCCCAGCTCAGCCATGCGACTCCATCGTCATGCAGGCGTCAACCTGATCGAAACCATGGTCACGCTGTCAATTGCAGTCATTGTGCTGACGCTGGCCGTGCCCGCATTCAGCGACTGGGTCAACAATGCGTCTGTGCGAAGCAGCGCTGAAGCTTTGCAGGCAGCACTGCAAAGTGCACGCGCCGAAGCGGTACTGCGCAATGCTTCTGTCCGTTTCAGTCTCAACGATAGCAAAGGCTTGCCATCCTGGTCGTTCGGATGTGTGCAGGTATCTCTGCAGTGTCCGGCATTGATAAGGGGGCAGTCTGTTAATGCAAACACGCCTGTACGCATTGGAATTGCTGCCAGCGTACCCACAGGTGCGCTCGTCAATGCACTAGCCGCTGGCAACAGCTTGCCAGCCGGCGTGAGCTTCGATGCATTGGGCGCAGTCAGCGCGACCGGTGCCGACATTGCCCGCATTGACATCATCCATGTCAGCGCCGTGGCTGTACGTCGAATGGTGATTCTGATCGGCAGCGGCGGTATGATTCGTCTATGTGATCCGGCCTCTGGAACACAGACGAAATGTTCATGAGGCGCGCTCACCTTCACCATCATCGAGGCAGCACCCTGCTTGAGGGTTTGCTGGCAATTCTGATTTTTTCAGTCGGCTTGTTATCCATCCTGATGTTGCTCTCGACTGCACTAGTCGAAGTCGGCAATGCTCGCTATCGCAGTGAAGCCAGCCTGCTCGCTGCCGACCTGATTGCCGAGATGTGGACCGGCGACCGCTCCGCAGCCAGCCTGCAGGCACGCTATGCCGCGACAACTGCACCAGACTATCAACGCTGGCAAAAGCGGGTAGCCACCCAGTTGCCCGGCGTGACAGCACTGATCAATGCGCCAGTCGTCAGCATCGATGACAATCGAAGCGTCAGCATCACGCTCTCTTGGCAAAGTCCGGGTCAGCCTCTCCGGCATAGCCTGCTTGCCACAGCACGCATCACGGATTGAACGTGGCCATGCATACTCAGAGCAAACAGAGCCACACACTACAAGGCATAGGATTAGTCGACCTGATGGTCGGGCTGGCCATTGGCCTGCTGGCCATGCTGGTCATATTGCAAGTGGCCGTGCTGTTCGAGTCGCGTCGCAATGCAGCCATGGGCAGTTCGGATGCGCAGGTCAATGGTGTCAATGTTATTGCTGCCATCAATCGCGATCTGCGCATAGCAGGGTATGGACTGGGACCTGCCGACGCACTAGCTTGTAACGTGAAGCGCTATTACCACGCCAACATCGCCGATCTGGTGCTGCAGCCGGTAACAATTGTCGACGGCTTGAATGGCGCACCCGATACGCTGCGCATACTGGCCAGCGCCAAACAGGAAAGCGGCGCACCGGCGCGGCTGATCACGCCGCATCCGTTTGACGCCACCACGCTACTGGTCAACAGCACATTGGCTATCGCAGTCAACGATCTGCTGGTGCTGCAAGAAGTCGGCAAACCCTGCGCGATGCTGCAGGCGACCGCTGTACCCGCCAGTGATTTCAGGGTCATTCATGATGCCGCAAACAGTGCTTGGAATTCTGCGGTGCCTGCCACGCTGCTTCCTGCTGGCGGCTATGGCGTCGGTGCTGCAGTCATCAACTTGGGTGGTGTGACGGATCATCGCTATAGCGTCACAAGCAGTAACAATTTGATAGCCGAACGCTACCTGAGCGCCAGTGACAGCTGGGAGCAGAGGCTGATGGCATCGCAAGTCGTCAGCCTGCAGGCGCAGTACGGTTTTGATAATCGCGTCGGCATGCAGGCAACGCCGCAAGTCACCTGGTGGAGCTCGGGCATGATCGACGCCGACAGTAACGGCAGCATCGGCGATAACGGCGATTTGCGCCGCTTGCTGGCGGTAAGGCTGGCCATCGTGGCGCGCAGCGATAAACGCGAGCCGCCTGCGGCAACAGGTTGCAATACCTCGGCCGCGCCCGAATGGCTGGCAGGTGCGGACGTTGACGGTCAACTAACGTCCACTGCCATTGACGTCAGCAGCATTCCTGATTGGCGCTGTTATCGCTATCGCGTTTTTCAAAGCGTCGTTCCGCTGCGCAACCTGATCTGGAGCCAGCCATGAAGCAAGCCATGAAGCAAGCACAGTCACAGACTGGTGCAGGACTAGTGGTCGCACTGATCATGCTGGTTGTCATGAGCATGGCCGCCGTCGCCATGGTGCGCGCTATTGGCACTGGCATGCTGGTCGCCGGTAATTTTTCATTCAGGCAGCAGGCCCTGCTCGCAGCCGATGCCGGCAGCGAAGCAGCGATCAACTGGCTGACGCCATTGGCGTCGTTGCCGGATCTGTTCACCGACGACACGGCGAACGGCTATTACGCCAGTTTGCCTTCCGGCCTCGACATCACCGATAGTGGCCGTGTCGGCACAACGATGCTGATCGACTGGGACGGTAATCAATGCAATGCCAGAGCAGGCGTTACCTGCGTTACCGCTGCCGCAGCGCTTGCCACTGATGCGGCTGGCAACAGCATTCGCTACACCATCCACCGTTTGTGCAAGCTGGCTGGCAGTCCGCAGGATGCCGCCAACAGTTGCCTGCTGTTCCAGCCTGCGGCAAGCGCGAGCAAAGGTGCGGTCAGTTATGGACAGGCCAAGCGTTTTGCAGTCAGCCCCGGCGTTTACTACCGCATCACCACGCGCGTCAATGGGCCGCGTAACACGGTGGTCTACACGCAGACGTTATTGCATTTTTGACTTTTTGAGAATCGTATGACTAAGCTGAAAATTCGTTATCTGTTTCTGCTTGCATGCATCACACCACTGTCTTGCAGCGCAGCGACCGATCTGGCCGTCGCGCCGATTCATTACCTGTCAGCCGCGCAGGTCAAGCCGAATATCCTGTTCATCCTGGACGATTCAGGTAGCATGCAATGGAGTTATCTTGGTGATGAAGTCGCTACCAATAACTATGAAAACACCATCGGCTACCGCAGTAACCTGTGCAATAAAATTTATTACAATCCGGAATTCGACTACCAGCCTCCAGTGACTGCTGAAGGTGTTAGCTATCCGGATCAGAATTTTTACAGTGCCTTATATGACGGTTTTCAAAGTCAGTCAGAGCCAGTCAATCTCGCCACCAGCTTTATGGCGTGGCGTTCCACTAAAAGCGCACCGCCGGTACCGGCCAATAGCGTCGCTGCGCATTACGCCAGCGATTGCTCAAAAACGATAGGCGAGTGCAACACCAGCGTTCACCCCGGCATGGTGAACAAGCAAACGGCTGCTTACTATTTCACTTATCGGGGAAACCAGCGTGAGCGTCTGGGAGACAACACGGCGAATGATCAATGCAAAGATGTTCCGCCAGGGGGTAATGCGGCCAGCACCACAAACTGGACCTTGGTGCTAGTTAGCCGTGACGAACAAAAAAATTTCGCTAACTGGTTCAGTTACTACCGTACCCGTATGCTGACGATGAAAACAGCGGTCTCGCGTGCCTTTCTCGAGTTGGGTGAAAATTTCCGCGTCGGTTTTTCCGCCATCAGTTACGGTGGCGTAGAAAACACCCATGCCGGTTTCCTGAAAATAGATACCTTCAATGCGCAGCAGAAGAGCCTGTTTTACTCCAGACTAACTGCAACCGATCCCAGGTCCAGTACCCCCTTACGCGCCGCGCTGGCCAAAGCTGGGCAACTCTATGCCGGCCGCTTGTTGAGTACCGCAGATGATCCCGTTCAGTATTCCTGCCAACGCAATTACAGCATTCTTTCTACCGATGGCTACTGGAATACTTCGTGGGAGAACGCAAACTATGGCCCTAAGAAAATTGACGGCACGACCGATGTCGGCAATCAGGATAATACTTTGCCACGGCCCATGTACGACGGCTCCGGCACCAGCGCGGGATCCAACCCGCCGGTCTATGTTGCGCAAATTGACGTGCAGCCTCTGCGCGGAAGCGGCAGTGGTAACGGATATGCCCTAATCACAGGGATTAACGTCAATGGCGAGCAGATATTGACTACATCTGACGGCGTGAATTTCACAGCGGATATCAATGCTGATGCCGAATTGATGGCCTATCGCATAGCCTCAGCGGTAGGGTTGGCCGGCTATCACGCGATGTCTTCGGGGCGCACGGTCAGCATCGTTGCGCCAGTTTCATTCGGCCCCACCAGCGCATTACCAGTCATTACCAGCAATGATGGTTTGCTGATGACGGCAAGCAGTTTCCAGCCCGTGTCTGCCAATGTCCGTACCCTCAATACGCTGGCCGATGTAGCCGCTTATTATTACCGGACTGACTTGCGCACCGAAGCCTTGGGTAATTGTCGCGGTGATAAAAATGTCTGCGTGAATAATGTGTCTGCTGTAGGTGATGAACCCGACTTCCAGCACATGACAACCTATACGCTGGGGTTGGGAGCTAACGGTACGCTGCGTTATCAAGAAAACTATGAGCAGTCTCCCACCGGAGACTTTCACGATATTCAGGCCGGGCTGCGTAACTGGCCAGACCCGATTTATTTCGATGGTGGCGAACGTATAGATGACCTCTGGCATGCAGCCGTCAATGGCGGCGGCAAATACTTCAGCGCGCAAAACCCGGCAGCGCTTGCGCATGCCTTATCTTCAACGCTCAATGCAATTCAGGCCGCAAGTGGTGCCTCGGCAGCGGCAGCAACTAGCAGTCAGGAACCGGTAGTAAACGACAACAGCATTTTCATATCGCGCTACCGCAGCGTGTTCTGGGATGGCGAGCTGGAAGCGCGCAGCATTAATCTCACTGACGGTAGCGTAGACAAAAAAATACTATGGTCAGCGCAAAGCCTGCTGGACCAGCGTATCACCGGCACCAATGGCAATAACGATACGCGCAAAATCTTCGTCTATACCGATAGCACCGTCAACCACCTGAAAGACTTTACATGGGGTGCACTCTCAACAAATGAGAAAGCCTATTTCAGCAGCGAGAGTCAGCTAAATTACTTGCGCGGCCGACGTGACCATGAAGACCGCATAGAAAATACCGAGCGCCTGTTTCGACCGCGTGAGCATGTACTCGGCGCATTGGTCAATGCGCAGCCACTGGTAGTGGGAAGCCCGGCATTTGGCTATGCAGATGAAAACTATGGTCTCTTTCGCGATCAGAGTCCAACCCGAAAGAGCATAGTCTATGCTGCAGCCAATGACGGCATGCTGCATGCGTTCAATGCTGCAACTGGCCGCGAAGAGTGGGCGTTCATACCAACGGCCGTGCTGCCGCAACTGAGCAGGCAGGCAAATAAAAATTTCACTGAAAATTTCCATTACCTGCTCGACGGCTCACCAGTGGCTGCGGACATTTGTCCGGGTGCGCCGGCTTCAACATGCAGTCAATCTGAATGGCGCACCATCCTTATTGGTGGGCTAGCGGGAGGCGGTCGCCAGTACTACGCTCTCGACATCACCGATCCTGATGCACCGCAAGGCTTGTGGCAGTTTGGTGTCGCGCAGGATCAGGATCTCGGCTATACCTACGGCAAGCCAGTCGTCAGCAAACGGCGTGACGGCCGCTGGGTCGTAGTCTTTGCATCTGGTTACAACAACACCGGACCCGGTGACGGCAAAGGCTATTTGTATGTGCTCGATGCAGCTAGCGGTGAACTGCTCAACAAGATTGCAACCGGCGCCGGCAGCGCAGCTAATCCTGCCGGACTGGCGCAGATCAATGCGTGGGTAGACAGTGCCATCGACAACACGGCCAGCCGTTTCTATGGTGGTGACTTGCTGGGCAATGTATGGCGTTTCGATATTGACGACCAGATTCCCCCCGCCGGTAAAGAAGCCTTCCAACTGGCGACGGTTGCCAATAGCAGCGGCGCACAGCCCATCACCACGCGCCCCGAACTGACAGACATGCAAAGCGGCACGATCAGTATTCCTGTGGTCACCCTCGCCACCGGCAAATATCTGGGCTTGTCCGATCTGGCCGACCTCAGTGTGCAATCCATCTACAGCTTCAAGGATGAACTGACTGCAACCGGCCTTGGCAATTTGCGCAGCAATAGCGCCATGGTGCAGCAGACCTTACAGCAAAACACAAACGGCACAGAACGCAGCGTCAGTCAGCAGCCGGTGAACTGGCTATTGAAAGCGGGCTGGTATATCGACCTGACCATAGCAGGCGGAAACGTCACCGGCGAGCGCGTCACTATCGACCCCGATCAGCAGCTCGGCATTTTGAATATAGTCAGCAATATCCCGGACAGTCGTGCGTGTGTTGCCAGCGGCGGCAGCTGGATCTATGCGCTGGACTATCGAACTGGCAGTTATTTACCGCTGGCGACTGAAAGAGTCGTCGGCAAGAAAATAGCCTTCGACACACTGGTTGCAGGAGCACGCAACATTAAATGGAAAGACCGCTCGCTATCCCTGTTGACGGATGAGGCAGGTCATCTGACTAGCGTGCAAGGCCCGCAAGCACCAGCCAGTGCGCCGAATGTCAAACGCGTGTCATGGCGCGAACTCGACAACTAGTGCCATGGCGGCAGCTAAGTTGCGCGCTGCTGGCGACGCTGCTGGCGACGACGCTTTGTGCATCTATCCTGCGCGGTTTGGTTGCGCCAGTGACGGGCTTGAATGGTTTGAATGAAGGTCGTGGCGTGTTGCAGATATCGCTGCTTCCCATTGCGATACCTGCAGCGTCTGTTGAGCCTGTTCAACCATTGCCGGAAGCCGCAACAGAGAAACCCAAAGAGACGCTCAATGCGCGTGCTTATCTGCCAGTCAGCAAACTCAGCGAGCGTCCGTTGATCTTGCGGGATATTGATCCGCTGTTGGCGAATGCGCAGGACACTGCTACCCAGCTGCTGGTATTACAGCTGTTGATCAATGAATACGGCGATGTGGATCAGGTTCTGGTTGAAGACGCAGCAGTACCGGCAGAGATGTTATGGCAGTTGCAGCAGCGGTTTCTGCAGGCGCGTTTTCTGCCTGGACGCTTGCAAGGGTTGGCTGTGCCGAGTGTGTTGCGGATCGAGGTTACGGTACAAGCTGAGCCTTAAACCATGCTGTACAGTTTTTAGGTCGGCTGAAAGACGCTGGGCCCCAGCCTGCGCTGGGGCGACGGTAGTAATTGAGATGGCCTACCAATTTTCTACCGTCATCCCGGCGAAAGCCGGGATCCAGCGTCTTTCGTTGTGTACTAAAAATCTGCTGCTTTACCAGTGATAATTCGTGCTGCGAGAAGCAAAAAACTCCGACATCTAAATCATCCGATTTTTCAAGGAGAGCGCAATGAACACACGCATCGAGAAAGACAGCTTCGGTGAAATCGAGGTGCCTGCAGACCATTACTGGGGAGCGCAGACCCAGCGCTCGCTGCAATTTTTCGCGATCTCGAATGAACGCATGCCGGATGAACTCATCATGGCATTGGCTGCAGTCAAGCGCGCGTGTGCCATCGTCAACCGTGATCTTGGCAAGCTCGTGCCGGATAAGGCTGCCGGCATCGTGCAGGCTGCCGATGAAATCCTGGCCGGTCATTTGCCGCGGGAATTTCCGTTGTCGGTCTGGCAGACCGGCTCCGGCACCCAGACCAACATGAACATGAATGAAGTGCTGGCCAATCGTGGCTCTGAACTATTGGGCGGCACACGCGGCATGCTTCGTATACTGCACCCGAATGACGATATCAACTTGGGGCAGTCGTCGAATGATATTTTTCCGACTGCGATGCATGTTGCCATAGCAGTCGCTATGGAGCAGAAGCTGCTGCCGGCGCTGTTACAGTTAAAGACAACGCTGGAACAAAAATCGCAGCAGTATGCCAATCTAGTCAAAATAGGACGCACTCATTTACAGGACGCCACGCCACTGACGCTCGGACAGGAAATGTCGGGTTATGTCGCGCAATTGGCGCAGGCTGAAAAAGCCTTGCGCAATGCGTTGCCACAAGTGTTCGAGCTAGCAGTCGGTGGCACCGCAGTCGGCACCGGGTTGAATACGCATGCAGACTTCGGCGCAAAAGTGGCAAAGGAGTTGAGGCAGCATTGCGGCTTGCCCTTCGTTAGTGCGCCCAATAAATTCGCTGCGCTGGCTGCACATGATGCGCTTGCCATTTCGCATGCAGCGCTAAAAGTATTGGCAGGTGTGCTGATGAAAATTGCCAACGACATTCGCTGGCTGTCATCAGGACCGCGCTGCGGGCTCGGTGAAATCACGATTCCCGAAAACGAACCCGGCAGCTCCATCATGCCCGGCAAGGTCAATCCGACGCAGGCGGAAGCCATGCTCATGCTTTGCACACAGGTATTTGGCAACGACGTCGCCATTACGCTGGGCGCAGCATCGGGTAATTTCGAGTTGAACGTCGCCAAGCCCCTCATCACACATGCCCACTTGCAAAGCATTAGATTACTGAGCGATGGCATGCTCAGTTTTGAAAAGCATTGCGTAAGCGGCATACAGGCCAATGAAAATCGCATCAAGCATTATGTAGATCAGTCGCTGATGCTGGTCACGGCACTGGTGCCGTTCATTGGCTACGACAAAGCTGCTGAAGTCGCCCGTCAGGCACATCTGCGCGGCACCAGCCTTCAAGAGACTGCTGCCGCGCTTGGCTATGTGAAGCCTCGCGACTTCGAGCGCTGGGTTCAGGCCGCAGCCATGACCCAGCCTGACTCAGATTGAAGCCGGCACTCTTCTAGCGTGGCGTGCCGCGCCGGAACAGGTTCACAATCGCCAGCAAGATAACCGCACCCAGCAGCGACACCAACAGCGACCCCAGACTGAAATCATTTTGATTGATGGTTCCGGTGCCAAATAGCGGTGCCAGTAACCAGCCACCTAATAGCGCGCCGACGATGCCAACTATGATATTCAGGAACAGGCCTTGCTGTGCATTCGTACGCATGATCATGCTCGCGATCCAGCCGAGTATGCCGCCGATCACAATCCAGATAATAAAGTTCATGTTGCTCTCCATGAGAAAAAAAGGATGCCCATCTTGTTGTAAGACTGTGAATTAGGCAGATTGCAAGCACACAAGTTCAATGCTGTGCGTAATAGAAAAAAAGCAGAAAAATGAGAACGCTCAATCAAAGTTCACATTGTAGAAAAGTGAGAACACGCTGCGCGTGCCGGAT
This sequence comes from Burkholderiaceae bacterium, assembly GCA_040399905.1. Classification (GTDB taxonomy): domain Bacteria; phylum Pseudomonadota; class Gammaproteobacteria; order Burkholderiales; family Burkholderiaceae_D; genus Pernthalerella. Next base: position 67,994 of record JBBARG010000005.1, on the reverse strand, counting down.
TCGGCTTCGACAGTCAGGCGCGGCGACAAGGTGTAGCGCAGCACCACCGCAGCGGCGGCATTTTGCAAGCCTTGCTGATAACTCACATACAAGCGCGACGACACACGCTTGCCCAAGGTGATGATGCGCTGCTGTACCGTCTCTGTACTGCCGGGCGTATTGGACAGGCTGATCGTATCCAGACCAAACGCACCAGCAAGTTGCGATTGAATGCCAGCAGCCGCGCCTTGCGACAACAAGCTCGCTGCTGCACCCTGCAAGTCGCCGAGCTCATTGCCGGCAGCATTCGAAAGTCCGTGACCCAATACCAGCCACGCCAGCTTTTCTGCATCCGGCACTTGCGGCTCGGAGACAAGCGCAATGCGCGGCGCCATTGCGGTGCCGACAATAGACACACCGGGTTCAACTTCCGTACCGCGCCGCATTGCACGAATATCCAGCGCAGGATTACCGGCAGCTCCATCAAAACGCAAAATGCCACGCTCAATAGTCAGCTCGCGCCCATAGGCGGCATAGGTGCCCTTGCTGACCTGCATCAGGCCGAAGGTTTGTAGTGGCGCACCCGCTTTGCTGGTGAAGCGCAATGCGCCTTCGGCACGTGCGTCGAGCCCGCGGCCGCGCAGCACCAGTTGCTGACCCAGTCCTACCCCCAGATCGACTTCCAGTTGTAACACGCGTTGTGCCGGCTGCGTGCGGCCGGTCACGACGACGTCGTCAGAGAGTTGCGGCGTGCCGGCGCGGCCTATATCGAAAAAACCGCGATCAACGATGACGTTTCCTGCAAGTTGCGCACGGTTTTCCTGCAAGTTCAATTTTGCGTCGCCGCTGACGACGAGCTGCCGGTCGCTGCGATCATAGACACCAAATTGCGCTGCATGCATTGCCAGATTGGCCGCCAGCTTGCCGTCGTTGATAACGATGGGGCCAGTCACGCTGGCCTGCCCGCTGGTTCCTGCAAACTGTAATTGCCGTAGCGTGAGTGTGTTGCCTGTGAAGTCGGCGTCCAGTGTGCCTCGCTGTAAATTGATGCCACTGTCGACCAACAGCAAGCGCAGTTGCTGGCCTTGCAGGCGCCCATTGAAACGTGGCTCAGCCCAACTACCGGCCATGCGCAAGTCGCCGCGCAGTGTGCCGTCTGCCACTACGCTCGAGGACAGCAGTGCGCCTATCCAGTTAACCGATGGCAGTTGCAGCGACAGCTGGCCGTCAATGTCGGCACGCGGGTCCGGCTGCCAAAGCTGGCCTGCTGCTATTGCGCTGCTGCCACTGAACGCGAGCAGGCCTAGCCGCTTGCCTTCGGCAGTCAGTGTCATACTGAGACAACCGGCAGCAATGCGCGCGGCGAGGTCAAGATTTTGCAATCCAAGACTTGCTGACGTCGTTGCTAACGTCGTAGCCGACGCTGACGGGGTAGCTAATTGCGCAGCCGTCTGCATGCTGCGCAAAGTCAGGTCGCCGCTGCGACGGCGTAAGCCCAGCGTTGCTTGCAAGGGCTTCTGCGCGTCACCTGTGAATTGCAAACCCCAATTTGCATCCAGCACTAAGTTCGTCGACTGCACAGTGTTTTGTTCAAACAGTGCCAGCAGGGTAGCCAGCTGCATTTGCTCGAAATTGCCGCGCCACGCCGGATGTTTATCTAGCCCGGTAAGGCTGCTGTTGACTTTCATGCTGTGGCTTGCGCTATTGCGCGTGATGCTGAGTGCAGCAGTGTGTTGTTGCAGAGTGCCGGAGACATCAAGCTGTGCCTGTTCTACGCGTGTCTTATCCAACACGATTTTTTGGCCGTTTAATTTCAACAGGAACGCATCGTTGACGGCCATACCTGCCTGCAGCTGCAAGCTCAGTGCGCCTATGCTTTTAGTACCGCTGCGGATCCCTTGTGCCTGCAGGCTTGTATCAATTTTCTGAAGCAGAAAAGGCTGCTGTGGCGCCACTTGCAGTTCAAGCTTGCCGCTGGCTTTGGTAACTCGCAATGCTGTCGGAAGCTGCAGCTGATGCGCTTGCCATTCTGCGTTTAATTTCGGCGCATTCAGTGGGCCGCTGGCGCTGCCGCTTAATTGCAAGTCGCCGCCAAACTGCGGGCCCAGTTGCGCTAACTGCGGCGCGCGCAGAGAGAAATGCAGCAGGCTGGCACTTTCGCGCAAGGCGCCGTTTACGGTCAGTTGATTAGCGCCGGCCTTCAGTAGCAGATGCGGTATCGCCAGATTGCCGTCTGTGAGGATGATCTTGCCATTACCAGTCAGCGGATGGCCGTGCAGACGGCTCTCCGTGATCGCAAACTGCAGCGTCGCTTCTGCAGGCGCACTGCGCTTGCCTTCGGTATCGAACTGGCCATTTAAAATCATGGAAGGCCAGTTGCGAAACTGCGCAAAGTCTTGGGGGCGCAGCTGATAGAAGTTACCTCGTGCTGAAAAATTTCCTGCACCTCTCAGCTCCATAGCCCCCGAAAACTCTGCAGAGGCCTTGCCATGTTCAAGTCGCGCAGTAGAAACCGTCAAGTTGGTATTGTCCAGCGATGCCTCTGTCGTCAGCTTCAGCGGCGCATGTTGCCAAGGCTCTGACAGCGCAAGACTGAACTGCGTAATTTGATCTTTCTGCGCTTGCTGTTGTTGAGATAAGGTGCGCTTCACCGTCGCACGGCCGTTCAAATGCGTTGTACGGAATCGTGCATCGAGTTGATGCAGGTCCAGCGCGCGTGTCTCGAGCACGGCCGTCAGTGCATCGGCACTGAAGTTGGCGCTGCCTTGCAATTGCGCACCGGGTCCGGCATCAATCCGCAAGCCTGACAACTTTAGTACGTCGTCACTGTATGTAAAGTTGGTGTTGAGCTTGCGTAGAGGCAGACGTGACTGGTCAAGCCTGCCCGCTGCCAGATTTTTCAAGGACAGCGTACCGGTGCCGCTTGCATTTAGTTGCGCTTGCAATTGGAAACGCGTTTGCGGCCAACTGCGCTGCAGCTGCGCTAGCTCTACGCCGTTGATGTTGAGTGCTGCCTGTTTGACGTGCTGGCCGTCAAATTGCAGATTGCCTTTGAGTGTATCGAGGGTCAGCAGTGGCTGCGAACCTTGCTCGACTTGAATGCGGTCGATTTCGACTTTATCGAGTTGCAATTGCACCGGCAATTGCAAACGCGCCGGTGGCTTATCGGTCTGTTTGTGCAGTGCGAGCTGTACGCTGGCTGCGCGCAACAGCTTCACATGCAGCACCTTGTTCTGCAATGCATCGGGCTGCCATTCAAGTTGTAGTTGTTGAATATGAAGTTCGCTATCAGGCTTGCGCACCGTCAGCTTGCCAATTTGCAGCGGCCCCAGCAGACGGCCATGAATATCGGTGGCTGCGATGCGACCACCAGACACTGTCTGCAGCAAGGTGAACGCAGTCTGCGTGCCACGCTCGGTCGTCAAAATCCAGCCAGCCAGCAGCGCGGTTAGCAACATCGCCACCAGCGCAAGGGCAAGCAGCCAGCCGGCTACGCGCCAGCCGGTGTGCCTTGACAGAGCCGGTTTAGAAGCCATAGCCAAGTGAAAAATGCAGGCGCGTTTCGCCACTTTCGTGGCCATGCGCGATATCGATATTCACGGGCCCGATAGGACTGCGCCAGCGCGCACCGACGCCGCTGCCATGCTTGAGCTGAAATTCTGCGCGCGATGCCGCTGCATCACCTGCGTCTGTAAATATGGCAATGCCCCATGACGGTTTGATTTGGCAAACCAGTTCGGCGCTAATCACTGCCAATACATTGCCGCCGACAATGGCGCTGCCGCGCGGCACGCCGAGGCGGCCATAGCCATAGCCGCGTACGCTTTGGTCGCCGCCGGTACGAAACAATAAATCATCCGGCACGCTCTGGTCGCGGGCACCGAATACCTGACCGGCTTGCGCACGCAGCACGGCGCTCCAGCGCTGCCCAAGTGGCTGTAACAGCCAGCCTTGCAACAGTACGCGCGCGATGTTTTCATCGTTAAGCACGCCGCCAAGTCCGGCCGACAGTTCCATGTTCACGACATTGCCGCGGCGCGGTGAAATCAGTTGGTCTAGCCGCCGTCTTACATAACTGTAGCTTGCAACCAGCGCCTGCCGTGTCACTGGTTCCAGTCCTTCAATGCGCCGGTGGTCAGCCAAAAACGAGAATGCCAGAATCTGCTCGTCAATTTTGGAAGGTGAACTCAGTCGCACGCTGTTGCGGATTTTGTCGAGCTCTTCACCGGTCAGCTGAGTGCGACCAAAGCTGAGTCCGATGCTGGGCACCCAGCCACGCAGCCTGTCTTGATAAACGCCTTGCTGCAGCGGCCGCAAATACAAATTGCCTTCAGCAAGTTGCGTCTGCCGATCGGCGCGCAGCGCAGTTTCAAGCCGCCAGTCACGTACCAGAAAATTCCGGTCCAGCCATTTGAGTTGCGCACGCGCGCCACTGTCGGTGGAAAAGCCGAGACCGATGCCGAGCCGCTTGCTTTCGATTTCATTTAATTCCAGTCGTATCGGTGCCCGCTGCGCCTGCTCTGGATCAGCATTGATAGTGGCAAAGACCGAACGGAAATAACCGGTGTCGAGCAGGCGAGCTTGCAGTTCAGACAGGCGATCTTGCGAATAGGCTTCGCCGGGCCGGATGGTATTGATACTGTCAATCAGGGAGCGCGAATAGCGTTGCAGGCCGTTGATGTCGAGTTCGCCAAAGGTGAAGGCTGGCCCTGAATCGACCAGAATAGTCAGCTTCGCAGCGTGCTGTGCTGGATCAATCTGCGCACTACTGTCAGCGATATGCGCGGCCGGATAGTCTCGTGCCAGCAGGCTCTGCAGCAATGCATTTTTTGACACATCCCATTGCGCTTGCCGGAAGCGCTCGCCGGGCTCGAGCAGCCATTGCTTGCGCAAGCGGGTAATGCGAGCGGATGCATCCGGTGCATTGGTCAGGGCGCCGGTGAACTGTATGTCGACCTGGCTAATCTTTGTCGGTTCGCCCGTGTTGACTTGCAGCTTTGCGACAGCTTGCTGAATGTTTGCTTCCAGTGATGCTGTGACTTCTACAGAAAAATAACCTTCTGTTGCCAGCAAATCTTTGATCTGTTGCGGCGTGATGGCTAGCAGCCGTTGTAATTCTTCGGCATTGATGCTGGAGTCACGCGTCAACCGGACGATCTGCAGGTTGTCATTTAGTAGGGGTAAAAAATCACCCGCGCCATTGATCTCGACACGGCTGTTAGTAGTCTGCTGGCATAGTGCGACAGTTGACATGCTCAGTATAGCGAGCAATACGATACGACGATAGAGGAATGTGATCCGGAAGGCTGCGGGCATCGGCAAGGATCGCTCTGCAGTAAAGAGGTTTGTTATCCGTGAAGTTTACGGCGTGCAGCGTGTGGTCAATTTGCTTTTGCTCAAATGTCTGTGCTGAATCAGTCTCTGAACCAATAAATGCCGTCAGAATAGTCCCAATAGGCTGGGCTTGAAATATCCGCGATAAGTCTTATATATAGTCCGATTAATAAAGATTTAGCTGTCCCATTCATTTTTCAAAAGGGAACTCATGCGTAAACTCTTTTTCGTATTAATGCTCGGGTTGGTTTCATCACTCAGCGGTTGCGGCTATAACAATCTGCAAGCGAGCGACGAGCAAATAAAAGCCAGCTGGTCCGAAGTCGTCAATCAGTATCAGCGCCGCGCTGACTTGGTACCTAACCTGGTCAATACGGTCAAAGGTTATGCATCGCATGAGAAGCAGGTGCTGACGCAAGTGACGGAAGCACGTGCGAGGGTCGGCTCAGTGCAGCTGACGCCGGAGGCATTAGACGATCCGGCTGCATTGCAAAAATTTCAGGCAGCGCAAGCGCAGTTATCAGGCGCGCTGTCGCGCTTGCTGGTCGTGAGTGAAAATTATCCGCAATTGAAAGCCGACACAGGCTTTCGTGATTTGCAGGCGCAGCTCGAAGGTACGGAAAACCGTATTACGGTGGCGCGCAATCGATACATCAAAGCCGTTCAGGATTACAACGTGATGGTGCGCTCTTTCCCGACCAACCTGACTGCGATGGTGTTTGGCTTGAAGCTGAAGCCGAATTTTACGGTCGATAACGAAAAGGCGATTTCAAATGCGCCTGCAGTGGACTTCGGAACTACACCACAAAATGCACCCCAGCCAGCCAAATAAGCAGCAGCTGTGGTGGCTGTGGGCGACGCTGTTTTTACTGTTCAGCGTAGTCTTTGCATGGGCGCAAAACACCGAAGGTCTGGTGCCGGTGCCGCCACTCAGTGGGCGGGTGGTCGATCTGAGCGGCACGCTCAGCAGCGCGCAACAGCAAGTACTTGAGCAGCGCCTGAGCGAATTCGAAGCGCGCAAGGGAAGCCAGATCGCCGTATTGATTGTGCCCGGCACGCAGCCGGAAGCGATTGAGCAATATGCAATCCGCGTGGCGGAACAATGGAAGCTCGGGCGCAAGAAGGTTGATGATGGCGCGATACTTGTCGTCGCCAAAAATGAACGCGCCTTACGCATTGAAGTCGGCTACGGTCTTGAAGGCGCTCTCAACGACGCGACTGCCAAGCGCATCATTGACGACATCATCGTGCCGTATTTCAAGCAAGGAGATTTTTATGGCGGCATCAACAGCGGTGTAGATTCGATGATGCGCGTCATTGACGGCGAACCCTTGCCTGCGCCTGTCAGGCAGGGCGCAAACCTGAATCCGGACGGCGCTGCAGGGATGTTGCCGGTGCTGTTTTTTGCGGCTGTGATTGTTGGCGGCATCTTGCGCTCTCTTTTCGGGCGCTTCGCAGGTGCCGTGGCAACCGGTGGCGTACTCGGGCTAGCCGCGTGGCTGCTGCTCGGTCTGGCAGCGGCTGCAATGGCGGCGTTAATGGGGTTCGTGTTGACGCTGGTTGGCGGACGCATGGGCAGTGGCTGGCACGGCGGCGGCGGGACCTTTGGCGGCGGTCGCTCCGGAGGCGGTGGTTTTCAGGGCGGTGGCGGCGGCTTCGGCGGCGGCGGCGCATCGGGAAGGTGGTAGTTATGATGGGTCGATTCATTCGCCATTTCCTGGCCAGCTACTGGCAGGTGCGGCAGCAGTTTCCGATCAAGGTACAGCAGGCCATTACGAAGGCTATTACGCATGCAGAGTCGCAGCACGCAGCCGAAATGCGTTTTGTCGTTGAGGCAGCCTTGAGTCCGCTGCAATTGCTGCAGGGAGTTACGCCCCGCGAGCGTGCACTCGAGGTCTTTTCCCAGTTGCGCATCTGGGACACCGAGTCTAATAACGGTGTGCTGATCTATGTTTTGTTGGGCGACCATGCGATAGAAATCATTGCAGACCGCGGCATTCAGCGCTGCGTGCAGGAAGCCAACGCGTGGCCACCCATCATTGAAAGCCTGCAGCAAGCCTTCAAATTGCGCCTGTATCAGGCTGGCGCAGTCGCTGCCATTGATGCCGTGTCCCGGCAACTGAGCACGCATTTTCCCCGCAGTGGAAACGATCAGAACGAACTGCCGGATAACGTCAGTTTGTTGTGATTTGTAATGCACATGGCATTAAATGCCTTATAGATGCACAATTACGTCTTTTGCAAACACAGGGTTTTCCCTTTTTGCCCTTTTTGCATTTAACTCATCAAGCAAACAATTCGAATGACAGACGCTGCTGCAGAGTTGCATACTCCCTACCGGTTTGGACGCTTTTCCGTATTCATGCACTGGCTGATTGCGCTGCTGATTGTGGCGGCCTTTGTGCTCGGCACGATCATGGTTGACATTCAAGGACTGACACCCACCAAGTTACGCTACTTCGCATGGCATAAATGGCTCGGCGTAACAGTACTGGCGCTCGTAGCGGTGCGCCTGCTGTGGCGCCTTGCGCATCCGGCCCCGCCGTATGCGCAAGCGATGCCGCGCTGGCAGCATAATGCTTCACGCATCGTGCACGGCTTGCTGTACGTGCTGATGTTTGCGGTTCCCTTGTCGGGTTATTTTTACAGTCTCGCTGCTGGCGTCCCGGTGGTCTACCTTACCGTGTTACCGTTGCCGGTGCTGATGGATGCCGATCCTGTCCTCAAGCCCATTTTGCGCGAATTGCATGAAACGCTTGATTGGGTATTGCTAGGCGTGGTGCTGGTGCATTTTCTGGCCGTACTGAAGCATCGCTTGATTGACAAAGACAGTGTGCTGTCGCGCATGCTGCCCTGAATGTCGTTTGCATTCTTTAAAAGCAAAAAACAGTAAATAACAGGAAAAAAATGTTTCGCACGCCTCATGTAGTTAAATTGTCTTTGTTTACAGTTCTCGGTCTGGCTTCAGCCTTGGCTTCGTCTGCTGCAAATTTAAAAACGGACGTATCCAAGAGCGCAGTCTCGGTCGTGTTCAAACAATTCAACGTGCCGGTCGAAGCGAAGTTCAATAAATTTAGCGCCCAGATAAATTTTGACAACGCCAGGCCGGAAGCATCGAAGGCCAGCGTCGAGATCGATATTGCCAGTTTTGACCTTGGCGATCCCGACTACAACAGCGAAGTGCAAAAGAAAGAATGGTTTAACGGCGTGCAGTTTCCGAAGGCGACTTTTGTGTCGAACAAGATCAAGCCAGCCGCTGCCGGCAAGCTTGATGTCACCGGCAAGCTGACGATCAAGGGCAGGGCGATGGACATCAGTTTTCCGATGACAGTAAAAAAAGAAGGCGCACTACAAGTTTTTGAAGGCAGCCTGCCGATCAAGCGGCTTGCCTTCAACATAGGTGAAGGAGACTGGCGAGACACCAGCCTGGTAGCCGACGACGTCGTGATCAAATTTCGGGTCGCGGCAGGGCAGTAAACAATAATTCCATCCCATAAAGGAGCTCGCATGAAACTGACGAATCTGGTCGTCGCTACACTGCTGTCGCTGTTCGCTGTCGCGGCATCTGCACAAACTTATGAAATTCAGAATGCGCATACCTATCCGAGTTTTGAAGCCGATCACATGGGACTGTCTTTCTGGCGCGGCAAATTTTTGAAAACCAGCGGCAAGATCACGCTGGACCGCGCAGCCAAAACAGGCACCGCCGACATTGTTATCGATGCGAGCTCGATTGATTTTGGCCATGCCAAGATGAATGATCATGCGAAAGGCAAGGACATGTTCAACGTCGAAAAATTTCCGACCGTAAGCTACAAGAGCACGGCCTTGAAATTTGACGGCGACAAACTCGTCAGCATGGATGGCGAGATGACGATGATGGGTGTGACCAAACCTTTGAAGCTAACAATCAATCACTTCAAATGCATGATGCATCCCGTGTTCAAGCGTGAGATTTGTGGCGCCGATGCGTCCGCCACCTTTGACCGTGCCGATTACGGTCTGACTTACGGGATACCGCGCTTTTCTCCTGAGATCAAGCTGGCTATTCAGGTTGAGGCTTTGAAGGCGGACTAAAGGGGAAGATAAGCTTTTCGTGTGCCATGAAAGACGCTGGATCCCGACTTTCGTCGGGATGACGTTAGTAATTGAGAAGTCATACCAATTCTCTACTGTCATCCCAGCGTATGCTGGGATCCAGTGTCTTTCGTTGTGATCCTGTTTAAATCCTCTTAACCAAACACGTCAATGCATTTGGTCAGGCCGTAAATTCGACTGACTGCTCATTGCCTGCGTCGACACCATATTGGCTTCAAACGCCTGCATCTGCAAAGCCAGTTCGCGCAAGTCCAGACTTGAGTCGCGAACTGCAGGAAATAATTGCGATTCTTCCTCCTGTATGTGCGCCATTATTGCATCGTGCAATTGTTGCATCAGATCGTCATAGTCCGGCGTACCTGCATCCAGACCGCGCAACTGCCTGACCAGTTGGTCTGCTTCCTGATGTTCATCCACACAGTGGTCCACCAGCGACGTATCCACTTCTTGTACGCGCGGATAAAACACGGTTTCTTCCAGCGCGCTATGAAGTTCCAGCGCTGTGCAAATTTCCGGTCCTGCCTGTTCTTTGACCTGTTGGTCGCGCGTAGACAGATAACGCTGCATGAGTTGTTTCACATATCGATGATCTTGCTCTAGTCCTTGCATAGGATCATCCATAGGAAAGCTGCCTTGGTTGCGTGCTTCGATTGTGTCTTGTGCCATCTTCGTCTCCAATGTCTTATCGTGCGACGCAGGGTCGCAGGTTAACCATGGCGCAGTCTGCATGGAATTCAGGCCGCGTCTCCGGGATGCAGTTCGATACGGAATCGGTCGCAAAATTCCTGAAGCCTGCAAAACACAAGGAGTCTTCATGAACATACTTGGCATTTCGGGCAGTCTACGTACCCACTCTTTCAACACAGCGGCCTTACGTGCCTGCGAGTCGTTGTTACCTTCTGGGGTCACCCTGGAAATTTTCGACATTACGCCTATCCCGCTTTATAACGAAGACGTGTATCAGCAAGGATTCCCGTCGCCGGTGCAAATGTTTCGGGAAAAAATTGCTGCTGCCGATGCGCTGCTGATCGCAACGCCTGAATACAATTATTCGATACCGGGTGTATTGAAGAATGCGATCGACTGGGCTTCGCGTCCGCCAAGTCAGCCGTTTGATAACAAGCCGATTGCTTTGATGAGTGCTTCACCCGGTGCGCTTGGCGGCGCGCGCAGTCAATATCATTTGCGGCAAGTGTTTATTTTTTTAAACGGGATGATCCTGAACCGGCCCGAGGTGATGATTGCCGCTGCGCCGTCAAAATTCGATGCAGCGGGTAATCTGACTGACAGCGCGACACGCGACCATCTTGCCAAAATGCTGGTGGCGCTGGTGGATTGGACGGGACGGCTTGTGAAGAGCTGACAAAAACGCTGACAAGAGCACCGACAATAGCGCGGTGCGTTTCTGGAGAGGGTAGTACGGATCGGGGACCATCATCCCCGAACAACTCAGTGCAACTCAGTGCAACTCAGTACATTAACGACGACGACGCTGCGGGCCAGCCGGACCACGACCTTCGATATGACGGAAGGTGATACGACCTTTGCTCAGGTCATACGGAGACAGTTCGAGCGAAACCTTGTCGCCAGCCAGAATGCGGATGTGGTTCTTGCGCATTTTGCCGCCGCTGTAAGCGATCAGGTTATGGCCGTTTTCGAGCGTAACGCGATAACGTGAGTCAGGCAGCACTTCATCCACGACGCCTTCCATTTCAATCAGATCTTCTTTCGACATATCGCCAGCTCTCCTAAAAACAAATCAAGGCGAAGGTCAAGAGGGCTGGGCAATGAAGGGAAAAAGTCCGCGCAGGGGCGGGAGCTGGACCAGACAAATACAGGGCTACTTGAAATTCGCAACCCAGAATCATGGCCGAAACTGCCTTTTTTGGCAATCGAAATCTGTTTTTAGGCGGGAAGTCAGGGCTAAACTAACCCTTTTTTGGCAACAATGAATTCCGATTTGACTGGTTTATCTCAATTCAAACTTTGTATAAAGTGAGCTTATCGCTTTCGTCTAGTTATTTCCGGAGTCATCATGGCCAAGGCCCCTGTTTTTTTCATCTCGCACGGTGCGCCCACTTTCGCGCTGGAGCCGGGTTTGCTCGGCCCGCAACTGACCGCATTGGGACAGCATTTGACAGACATCAAAGCCGTGCTCGTCGTGTCGCCGCACTGGCAGACTGGCGGCGTGCGCGTCATGAACAGCGCCGCGCCCAAGACCGTGCATGATTTCGGCGGTTTTCCTGCGCCTCTGTATGCATTGCAGTATCCGGCGGCCGGCGAGCCACAGTTCGCCGCAGAGGCAGCCAAGCTGTTGGCCGATGCCGGAATCCCGGTTGCCTTTGATGCGCAGCGTGGACTAGACCACGGTGCCTGGGTGCCGCTGATGCATCTGCTGCCAGACGCTAACGTGCCGGTATTTCAGGTGTCGATGCCGCTGGCGCTTGATACTGCCGGCGCGCTGCGCCTAGGGCAGGCATTAGCGCCGCTGCGTGAGCAGGGCGTGCTGATCCTCGGCTCGGGCAGCATGACGCATAACTTATATGAGATCGATCGCAGCGGCGCCAGTCAGGCACCGTATGCGCTTGAGTTCAGCAATTGGATACGGAATGCCGTTACCGCTAACGAGTTAGCCAGCATCGTGAATTATCGACAGGCCGCACCGCATGCAGAGCGTGCGCATCCGACTGAAGAGCATTTCCTGCCATTGCTGGTGGCGCTTGGTGCGCATTCGGAAACGGAAGCGGTGCAGCTGATTGATGGCGGTATTACTTATGGGGTGTTGTCTATGGAATCTTATGTCTGGGGTTTGCAATGAAAGACGCTGGATCCCGATTTTCATCGGGATGACGGAAGATATTTAGATATAGCCACCTCTAATACCGTCGTTTCAGCGAAGGCTGGAACCCAGTGTCTTTCGTTATTCAACAAAACAGTGACATCAAAACGCTTGCGCCATCAGCTGCGCAAGCGTCACAGTATCAAGCGCCTTCGCATGCGTACTAGCCAATATCACAGGCGGTGCAACGCCTGCCTCTAGCGCTTCCTTCCAGCGCAAAGCGCACAGACACCAGCGGTCACCAGCCTTGAGCCCGGCAAAGCGGTATTCAGGGCGTGGCGTGATCAGATCATTGCCTCTTCGAAGAGAGAATTGTAGAAACTCATCTGTCATGCGCGCGCAGATGACATGCGTGCCAGTGTCCTGTGCATTCGTCTGGCAGCAGCCATCGCGGAAAAATCCCGTCAGCGGGTCATAAGAGCAGGCCACCAGTTCGGTGCCCAATACATTCAAGGTTGTCATGACACGATGGTCAGGTCAGCGCGGGAAGATGTCAAGTTTGAATCCCGGTTCATGATGTACACGCACCAGATGTGAAATAAAAACTTACAATAGTTCGCTGTTCAATCGTCGTATAAGTGTTGCACCGCCGCCGATTAGGAGAATCCAGTTTGAAAATAGCAAAAATAAAATGTCTGGTTTTTTATCTGTTGCTGGTACTTGGCATGGCAATAGGGCCATACAATGCGATTGCCGCAGAGATCATTCATGTCGCTAGCGGAGAGGCTGTGTCAACTCAAAAGCTAGCTGGCGTTTTGAGTAGTAGCGATGTCGTACTGCTAGGCGAATTACATGACAATCCAACCCACCACAAGGTCAGAGCAGAACTGCTGGCAGCGTTAGTGCGCTCCGGACCATCCGGCATGACTATCGTTGCCGAACATCTGCCAGCCGGCAGTCGCGTTGTCTTTGCTGATACGACCTTGCCTGCTCTGGAAGCTGCCGGATTTAATGCGGCGTCGTGGGGATGGCCTTTGCATGCGCCGTTGTTTGACGCGATAAGGAACGCGGGTCTGCCGCTTGTTGGCGGCAATCTGGCCAAGGGAGTGTCAAAGGAAATTGTGAAAAACCGCCAGCAAGCTTTTCCGCCTGCAGTGGTCAGAATTTTCGAGGCAGCTCCTTTGTCTGATGCCGCCCGCAAAAAACTCGATCAGGATTTGATAGACGGGCATTGCGGTCAACTGCCGCAGCGTTATTTAGAACCGATGCAGCTGGCGCAGCGTGCTACCGATATTTCTATGGCAATCGCTTTAAAAGATAACAAGCCAGCCGTGCTGGTCGCTGGTAATGGTCATGTGCGTAAAGACTATGGCGTACCGCAAGTGCTGGCTGCAGTGGCGCCGTCATTGAAAGTGACGAGCGTGGGCTTTTATGAGCGCACCGCAGCTTCCGCAGAAATGCTGCCTGCGCTCGCTGGCACTTATGATTATGTCTGGTTTACCGATGCAATTGAACGTCCCGATCCTTGTGAAAATTTCAAACTAAAAAAATAGAAAGAGACACTCATGTTCAAATCTTTTTTCTTGTCGCGTCAACTCGCTCTGTGGGCCTGGCTGGGTGCGGCTGTGATTTTTGGCGGCACCTGGTATCAGGTGCAGATTGATGTCGCCATCAATGAATGGTTCGGTGGCTTCTACGATCTGGTGCAGAAAGCATTGAGCAAACCGGGTGCGGTGACGCTGCCGGAATTTTTTAGTTTCCTGATGAGCTTTGGCAAGCTTGCCGGCATCTATGTGCTGGTGGCAGTGCTGCTGACGTTTTTTACCAAACACTGGGTATTTCGCTGGCGTCAGGCGATGAATGATTTTTACATGTCGCACTGGCAGAGACTGCGTCATATCGAAGGGTCGAGTCAGCGTGTGCAGGAAGATACCAAACGTTTTGCAAACATTATGGAATCGCTGGGTGCAAACATGATTGATTCCGTGATGACGCTGATTGCTTTCCTGCCTATCTTGTGGACGCTGTCGGAAAAAATCGGCGAAGTCCCGTTTTTTGGCGCTGTCGATCACGCGCTGGTTTACGTGGCCGTTTTGTTCGCGTTGCTGGGCACAGCGGTGCTGGCTGTTATCGGCATCAAACTGCCGGGACTGGAATTCAACAACCAGAAAGTTGAAGCAGCGTACCGCAAGGAGTTGGTGTTGGCGGAAGACGACCACGCGCGCGGTTCGGAGCCAGTCGTGCAGGCCTTGTTTTCTCAGGTGCGCAAAAATTATTTCCGGCTTTTTTTCCACTACATGTATTTTGATGTCGCCAAATTTACTTACCTGCAATTTGGCGTGCTGGTGCCGTACATTGCACTCGGCCCGACTGTCGTCGCCGGTGCCATTACGCTAGGCGTAATGCAGCAGATCGTACGTGCTTTCGGCCGGGTCGAAATGTCATTTCAATTTCTGGTGCGCAGCTGGGGCACGATTGTCGAGCTTATTTCTGTTTATAAACGACTGCGTGCGTTTGAAGCAGAAATTCAAAATGCGCCAAAGCCAGTGGTGCCGGAAGCAGCAGGACTATAAATGGCTTCTCGGAATACGCTGCGCCTGAATCCGAAAAAACTCTTGCGCAGCAAGTGGACAGCGGCGCAACCACTTAACAAGGAAAAGCATTTCATCGTCACCAAATTGGTTGAACCGGAAACGCCGCTGCAAGCAACAGAGAGCATAGAACTGGAAGCGCTGCATTCGCGGCGCGTACTGGTGTTGCCATGGATTGAGTTGTCTGACCGAAGCAGGTGGTTGCAGGGATGGCAGTGATAGTGGAAACAGAGAAACCCCATTCTTCCTTACACATTGCTGTGGTCGGCGCCGGCATGGCCGGCCTGTCTTGTGCCACGCATCTGCAACAGCAGGGCTTGCAAGTCACCGTATTTGAAAAAAGCCGCGGTGCCGCAGGCCGCATGAGTACGCGCCGTGTTGATGACTGGCAGTGCGACCATGGCGCGCAATACTTTACGGCCAGCGATCCAGAATTTCGTGCCGCACTTGCGGGATGGCAGCAAGCCGGCGTTGCGCAATTATGGACGCCGCGCTTGCAGGTTATCGGCAATAGAGCAAACACCTCTGCACGCACACCCGACCCAAGCGTCGAGCGTTTTGTCGGCGTGCCGCGCATGACCGCACCGGCCCGATTGATGGCCGAAAGCCTGAATGTGGAAACGCAATATACGGTGCGCGCTCTACAGCGCGACGCGTCAGGCTGGCAATTGCAATCAGATGAACATGGCTGGTCTTCGCAGCGTTTCGATGCCGTGCTGCTGGCTGTGCCGTCACCGCAGGCTGTACCGCTGGTCTTCCCGCATGCGCCTGATCTGGCCGCACTCGCTGAAAGCGCGACCATGTTTGCGAGCTGGGCGCTGATGTTGCAGTACGCGGAGCCGTTGACCTTGCCATTTGATGCCGCGTTCGTCAATCAGGGGCCGTTGCGATGGATTGCGCGCGATAACAGCAAGCCGGGCCGCGGACCGCAAGAGACATGGCTGCTGCATGCGAGTGCAGAATGGAGCGAAGCGCATCTGGAACAGGATGCAGAAAGCGTTGCCAAAGAACTGCTCGCAGCCTTTGCCGAACTCGGCGCGCCTGCCCCTCAGAATTGGCTGGCTCACCGCTGGCGCTATGCCAACACCGGACCGGTTTTGCAACAAGCTTGTGAATGGTCAACCGAACATGCTTTGGGTCTGTGCGGCGACTGGCTCCATGGTGGCAAAGTGGAGGGCGCGTGGCTGAGCGGCAGGAAACTTGCCGGCAAGGTCATGCAGGCAGTCATGCCAACTGATGCCAATTGATTAAATACGGAATAGAAGATGGGGGAAACGATGACGTACGAAGAATACCTGGATGAAGTCACGACACTGATGACAGAAATTTATGACCTGTCAGATGAAGACGCGATCAAGCATGTGATGCGCGCGCAGGCCGCTGATTTTTTTACGCGCCATGACGACGATCCTGACATGCGCACGCTAGAGCGTGCCGAGGAAGATGCAAAAACTATTTTCGAGCAAAAAAACAAATCCCGTCCTCACAGTGCGCCTAAACGCAGCGCGCCGCAAAAGAAGTAATCGCGGTCAGGGGCGGCCATGGCATGTAAGCCTGTGTAAGCCCGCCCCTGCGCAAAAAAATCATTGACGCTTCGATGCCTCTTTTTTGACCTTTTTGGCTTCCTTCTTTTCCTTAGGCGACTTCAATGCTTCTTTCTTGACCGCTTTTTTACTGTCCTGGCTTTTGCTCATGATGGTGCTCCTTCGGTTAAATTTTAATTACGAATTTATTATAGACTTGGTCGCATAGCATCAGCAACGTTCAATCTCTTGATCAATTCCGCTGGGCGACTGTCAAAGCAGCAGATTGCCAGCCTTTGCTGACAGATAGGGAGAAGCGCCATGAATGATCCCAAGGCACAGTTCAAGCCCGTTCAGATAATCGGCGTGGCAAGCGGCCATGGCGCGCAAGACCGGGGTTGCGCGTCCGGGCCGGTAGTTTTGCGCGAAGGCGGCTTGGCCGCGAAACTGGCAAGCCGCGGCATGGATGTGCGCTGGCGCGTCATGCTGCAGCCGCAAGCAGGTGACGAGCTCAGTGTCGTCAGCGCCATCTGCGCAGAATTAGCGGCGCAAGTTAGCACTGTCATGAAAGAAGGTGACTTTCCACTGGTGCTGGGCGGCGATCATTCGTGCGCAATCGGCACCTGGAAAGGTGTGGTGCAGGCGCACAAGTCGACAGAGCCGATCGGTCTGATATGGATCGATGCGCACATGGACGCACACACGGTCCATACCTCGCCCAGCGGTGCCTTGCACGGCATGCCGCTGGCTTGCCTGTTAGGCCATGGCGCACCCGAACTCACTAGTATTGGCGGCGGCGTCAGTCTCGACCCGCGCCGTGTTTGCCTGATTGGCGTGCGCAGCTTCGAGGCCGGTGAAGAGGCACTACTGGACGCACTCGGCGTGCGTATTTTTCATATGGAAGAAGTGGCAGCGCGCGGGCTCGACGCCGTCATGCGCGACGCCCTGAGCATTGTGCAGACGGACACTGCCGGCTTTGGCATCACCATTGATCTGGACGCGCTTGATCCTGACGAAACGCCGGCAGTCGGCTCACCCGTGGCAGGTGGCATCCGGCAGGCGGCATTGCTCGAAGCGCTGGCGCTGCTAGGCGCGCATCCGTCCTTGCTGGCCATTGAGCTCGTCGAGTACAACCCCTTGCATGACAATCAAGCCGGCTTACTGCCGTTCATCACTGACTTGGTGGATACGCTGATTACTCACCGCCACCTTGCAGGCAGCCACTAGCGCGCAAATCAATTTTACTTACGCTACCTTTAATTGATTGCGACCAGCCCGCTTAGCCTTGTAGAGAGCATGGTCAGCTCGTGCGATGAATTCTTCTGGCGTGATGTCTTCCCCTTGGTAGTAAGCCATACCAATACTGGTCGTAATCTGGATGGTTTGACTAAGCAGTTCGACTGCTTCGGCCACACGTTCCAGCACAAGTTGCGCCACTTGTTCGGCATGTGCAGGTTCGTCGATGGGATCAATCAGCAGGATGAATTCATCGCCACCGAGCCGGCATACCGTATCGGAAGCGCGCACGGCTTGCGACAGACGATTGCCAAATTCAACCAGCAGCGCATCGCCTGCCAGATGTCCCAGCGTGTCATTGATATTTTTGAAGTTGTCGATATCAAGATAGAGCAGCGCAATTTGTCCTTTGGATCGGCGGCTACGCAGCATTGCCTGTTCCAGCCGGTCTGATAAAAGCAGACGGTTTGGCAATCCGGTCAGTGCGTCGTTTTGCGCCAGGTGGCGCAAAGCGTTTTCGCGCAATGAACGCTCGGCGATGGACGCATCAAAGACAGAAAGCAGCAAGGTGATAACCAGAAAAAGAAAACTCAATACACCGATAGCCCCACCGAGCCACAGGTTGTTCACATGATCTGAATTGGTAATGCAGATACTGCTCGTATCAAAATGCGCGGCAGCCATGCCTGTGTAATGCATACCCACGATGGCAAGCCCCATTACCAGCGCACTGGCAGTTTTTTCCTTGAATGCCGAAATCATGGTTTTGGCACGCAATGCATGAACTATCCACAATGCGGCGACAGAGGCGACGATAGCAACCAGGATAGACAGCGCAAACCACAGCGGATCATATTGAATGGCGGGCGAAACCGGAATGGCCATCATGCCGACGTAGTGCATGCTGGCTATGCTCAAGCCCATGGTGGTACCAGAAATCAGTAGTTTCTGGTGATTGAGTCTTGCCTGACTGCCTATCTTGATGGCAAATGCTGAAACTGCAATCGCTATCAGTAGCGACGCGATAGTTTCAAATGGCTGATAAGAAAGTTGAATTGGCAGCGACAGCGCCAGCATGCCAATAAAGTGCATTGCCCAAATGCCTATCCCCATTGAAAGAGCGCCGCCGGCAAGCCAGATATTGGCTTGTTTGCTGTCGTGTACGGCAACCATGCGCGAGACCATGTCGAGTGCGACGAAAGCAGCAGATGTCGCAACAATGAAAGACAGGATTACCAGACGCAGATCGTAAGTGGAAGGCATCATTTTATTTTTATTCTGAGCGTATTTTTATTTGCTTAAATTTTTAATACTATTTTATTAATTCTTATGAGAGTGCAAATCACTTTTTTGCAATTTTAATCGCAATTCAAAATATAGTTTAGTCGTTGAATTTTTCAAAGAAAATAGACCGCAACCACTGATTACCCGGTTCTTTATGGAAGCGCGCATGCCAAAGTAAATTAATTCTTATCTTTGGCAACTGCAAGGCTCTCAGCATACGACTTGACGGCTGCATGATTCAAATCTGGAAACTGTCAGTTCAAGCCATGATTAATGAATCCGATTGGCCAGCAAACTTTACAGCTGGCCAGAGCCGCTATTCTTTAGCCGGTCCTGTCTGATTTCATTTGCTCACCCAGATTTGCAATCACATCTACCTGAGCGGCGAGTGCCTTGGTCAAATGCTCCTGACTTTCTTTTGATATCCAGGATTTGCCAAATGAGTCTGAGCTGGACGTGGAATCGTCCTGAGAACTAAGCAAAGCTTCTGAAGCTTCATCAAATTTTGAACGGGAGGAGGCTTTCCTCTGTGCCACATCAAAAGGGGCGTAGTCTCTCGGCCAATTTTTTTTCCAGACTTGCAGGTCGGCCAGCATCCCGCCAATGGTCTGCCAGATCTGTGCCTGCCGGGCTTTGCCTTTGCCTGTGATGTCTTTCATCTTTTCAGTGCCGTGATGGAATTGGCTCATGAGTTCAGTGACTATCGGGCTCATCAGACCAGCGGCCTTTAAGGCTGCTTCAAGATCATCTTCCTTTAGTTTGCCTGATACGTATTCCTCAAAAATCGCCACCAGCTTTTCTGCAAGCTCCGGCCGGGCTTGCTGTTTGAGAGGAGCTGTGACAGGGCCAGCCAGCATTAAATCAGAAATGGGGAAGGGTATTTTCCCTGCTTTCCACTTTGCATAGGTCTGTGCACCATAGTGTAAAAGTAATTCTGCGATGCCTGTTTGTCCGAAAAAGATAGCCGCGTCGAGCCTGTTTATACGTACGAATTTGTCCGAAAAAGTAAGTTTAAATTTATTAAAAATGTCAGGAAATTCCGATTTTTTTATTTTATGGTCAGGCTTATTAGAAAATTTTGCGCCGTTTTTTAACAGAAAGCTCGTTGCCTCGATTTTTTCAAATCCGGCTGCATAGTAAAGTAATGAATAGCCAAGTTTATCGATATGATTAACATCCGCTCCAGAATTTACCAGTAGCCTCATTACTGCGATCGTTGCATCCCTTGGAGAATCACCCATGAGAAAAGCATATCTCAGGGGGCTCCAGCCAATACTGCTAACAGCGTTTACATCCGCACCATTTTCAAGCAACAAATTGACTACATCGGGACGCGTGTAAATGGCTGCTGTATGCAGCGGAGTTCTCTGTTCACAATCGACTTGATCCACGGGGATGTGTTTCAAAAGTAAACGGATGGATTCGACATGGCCAAATCTCGCTGCAGCGTGCAGGGGCGATTCATTAGAATCGTCGTTTATTTTAAAGTCAGCCTTATTTTTTAGCAGCAGCGCAATGGCCTCATCCTGCCCTTTGGCAGACGCCAGATACAGAGGTGTTTCCTTGTCGCTGTTGACTTGATTAATATCCGCATCATTTAGCAGCAGCCATTCAATTATATTTAGATGTCCATTTTTAGCGGCATGATGAAGCGCTGTGTCCTCATTGGCATCCTCGGCATTAATATTAGAATTATTAATCAGCAGGACTCGTAGCAGGTCCAAATTTCCTTCTTGTGCTGCCATAAACCATTCGGGAGGCTGAATTGTTTGTTCTTTCCCGTTTTTTTTCTGGAGATTTGGTTGACTATGTTGAACAAGAATATCGCGTGGCTTTTCTGGCGCAGGTTTATTTTCAACCGATGATGAAGCACTATCCTCGCCTGCATCATCAAATTTATTTTCCTCACTGCTCTCAATATCCTTCCATACTTTTTTAGCTTTCATTTTTGGTTCTTTCTGCCCTTCAGCCTCCACGGGGGAGGTTTTCTCCTGATTTTTCTTTTTGGGATTTTGTAATGTGGGTTTTTTCGGAGAAGCGTTTACAGAATTAGCCATGATAAATATAACTCCAGATAGGAAGAGGTGATTGGCGGAGGTCGTTCAAGCGCAGTGGGTAACGCAGGTGGGTGAATAGATCCCCCTGACGTGTCGGTGCCGATAACAAGTAAGAATGAAATGTGTAGCTGGCTATGCTATTGCTGCGACGAGCAGCGTCTTGAGCGCTAAGCTCGGCTTATGCATCGGAGTGGGGATTATGCGCACGACGCCAATGGTGCTCGGTTTGTATTCGCGCGTGACTTTGGTGGCCAGGCAAATGCTGTCTGTATTGTTTGCGGCGTTGCCGCTTGCCATCAACCTACTGAGTTAGTCGTTGAATTTTTCAAAGAAGATAGAACGCAGCCACTGATTGCCCGGCTCTTTATGAAAGCGCGCATGCCAGAATAAATTAATCCCTATTTCTGGCAACTGCATCGGCAGCTTTGTGTATTCAAGCTTGAACGGTTTTGCACATTGCCGCGCAAAGCGCTCCGGCACGGTGGCGATCATGTCCGTCGTCGCCAGTATGTGGCCGACTGCCACGAAGTGCGGCACAGTCAGCACCACGCGGCGTCTGATATTCAGTTTTTCAATCGACGCATCGACTGTTGCATGGCCGGTGCCGGCCGCAGAGACGACCACATGCTCGGCTGCTTCGAATTCACGTTTGGTCAGTGGCGACTTCTTGTCCAGCACATGGCCGCGCCGGAACATGCAGACATGATCTTGCGAGAAAAGGCGCTGCTGGAAAAAGCCAGTCTTCAAGTGCGGCAGCCAGCCTATCGCCAGATCGATTCTTCCAGCCTCCATTTCTTCAGCCAGATTGGCGCCGGTCGTGCGGATTGTGCTTAGCGCAATGCCGGGGGCGATAGCTGCCAGAACTTCCATCAGCTTGGGCAGAAAATAAATTTCACCTATGTCGCTCATGCCGACGATGAATTTGCGTTCGCTGGACTGCGGCTCGAAGCGCGAGCGCTGGTTCAGGGTTTCCTGAATCGAGGCCAGCGCATAGCCCAGCGGTTCAGCCAGTTGCATCGCATAAGCCGTTGGCTCCATACCTTTGGAGGTGCGCAGGAATAATTCATCACCCAGCTGCAACCGTAAGCGGTTCAGCGCATTGCTGACCGTGGGCTGGCTCAGGCCCAGATTGACGGCAACGGCTGAGACGCGCCGTTCATGCAGCAGCTGATTGAAAATCACCAGCAGGTTCAGGTCGATGTCTTTGAGATCCATAGCAGTATTCGATGAGCAGTATTCTAAAAATGAATATTAATAATTTAGATAATTCTATTTATTAATTTTACTAGGCTTCCTATACTCCTCTCAAATAAAACAAAATCTCTATTCAGAGACTACGGAGACTATGGAGCTCGTTGTCCATCCACTCGATCGTGTACTGCAAGTGTCGGCCGGCGCCAATCTGCTGGAGACGCTGCGCGAAAACGCGGTGCCGATTTCCTATAGCTGCATGGCGGGGCGCTGCGGCACCTGCCGCTGCAAGGTGGTTCGTGGCGGCGTGCTGGAATCCGGATGCGAGGCCAAGATCACCAACCCTGGCGAAGCTGAGTACGTGCTGGCCTGCACCAGCGTGCTGACGGAGAACTGCACAATCGAAATTCCGGAGCCTGACGAGATCGTCATTCATCCTGCAAAAATTCTGAAGGCCACGGTCACATCGATTACCGATGCGACCCACGATATCAAGATCATTCGGCTGCGACCGGCCAAGCCGCTGTCCTTCTCGCCCGGCCAGTACGCGACGGTGCAATTCACACCGGAGCATATCCGCCCTTATTCAATGGCGAGTCTGTGTGATGATGAAGAGTTGGAATTCCATGTCCGCTACGTGCCGCAAGGCCGCGTGACGGGTTATGTGTTCAATCAGTTGAAGGTCGGCGACGCCGTGCGCATCAGCGGGCCCTTGGGTACGGCCTACCTGCGCACCCGGCATCAGGGGCCGATGCTGTGCGTAGCGGGCGGTACGGGCCTTGCGCCAATTTTGTCCATAGTCCGCGGCGCCATCGCTGCCGGCATGGATAATCCTATTCATATTTACTTCGGCGTTCGTTCGCATCAGGATATCTACGGTCTGGAGCAGCTCCATGCCCTGCAGCGTAGCCATCGCGATCTGCGCATACAGGTCGTGCTGGCTGCCGGCGATGTTGATCAACCTGCCATGCGCAGCGGCTTAATCACCGATGCCATTGCCGCAGATATTGCCGCAGACATTCCCGACTTGAGCGTTTGGCGGGCCTATATTTGCGGCGCGCCGCCTATGGTTGAAGTGACGTCAAAATTAGTGAAACAGCTAGGCGTCTTGCAAGAGCAAGTCTATGCAGACGCCTTCTATGCAAGCGGTACCTGAACGGAGACAACATGCCAGGCACAAACCAAGCGAACCCGCGGCAGCAATACTACGACCGTATTGCTACGCACAACCTAACACCACTGTGGGAGGTGCTGGGCGCGCTGGTGCCCAAAGCACCCAACAGTCCCGCGCAAGTAGCGCTGTGGCGCTATGCAGAACTGCGCGACACCGTCATGGAAGCCGGTTCGCTGATTACTGCCGCCGAGGCAGAGCGGCGCGTGCTGATTCTGGAGAACCCCGGCCTGCGCGGACAATCGGCGATTACGCAATCGCTGTACGCCGGCCTGCAACTTATTCTGCCCGGTGAAGTCGCGCCGGCACATCGCCATACGCAGTCTGCACTGCGGCTGGTGATGGATGGCGAAGGGGCTTATACCGCTGTTGATGGCGAGCGCACCACCATGCGTCGCGGCGACTTCATCATCACGCCGTCCTGGACTTTCCATGACCACGGCAATCTCGGCGACCAGCCGGTGGTATGGCTGGACGGGCTCGACATTCCGACGGTGCGGTTTTTTGATGCCGGTTTTGCAGAGCATGGCCAAAGCGCATCGCAACACACATTGCGGCCGGAAGGCGATGCACTGGCGCGCTATGGCAACAACATGCTGCCGGTCGATTTTTATCAGAAGCCATCGGAGCCGACCAAAGTTTTTGTTTACCCGTTTAGTAAAACGCTGGAGTCGCTGGACCTGATTGCTGCCGGTAAGCCCGACCCACATCTCGGTCACAAGCTACGTTTTGTAAACCCCGCCACTGGTGCATCGCCGATGCCGACGATAGGCGCTTTCGCGCAACGCCTGCCGGCTGGCTTCGAGACCCAGCCGTATCGGTGTACTGACGGTACCGTGTATGTCTGCCTCGACGGCGAAGCCACGGTGGAAGTGGGCGAGCGGCAGTGGGAATTGCAGCGCGATGACATTTTTGTCGTGCCGTCCTGGCAGAGCGTGCGCTTCCATGCCAAGCGCGACACCACCCTGTTCAGTTATTCCGACCGCCCTACGCAGCAAACGCTGGGTTTGTGGCGTGAAGCCCGTCTTTGATTTTTACATTACAGATTAATAAGGAAAACCTATGACAAACGTCGTTCCACTCCCGCCCGTTTATACCCTTGCCATCGCCGGTAGCAGTGAAGATACATTTCCAGTCAATCGCGTTTTTTGCGTAGGCCGCAACTACGCTGCGCATGCGCGTGAAATGGGCAAGGACCCTGAGCGTGAAGCGCCTTTCTTTTTCATGAAGCCGGCGTGCGCCGTGGTGCAGGCAGGTTCGGAGGCGATCAACATTCCGTATCCGCCCATGACCAGCAACTTCCATCATGAAATTGAACTGGTTGTGGCTATTGGCAAAGGCGGCAAGGACATTGCGCTGGAAGATGCGTTGAACCATGTTTACGGCTACGCAGTCGGCCTCGACATGACGCGCCGCGACCTGCAGCTTGACGCTCGTGACAAAGGCCGCCCATGGGAGTTCGGCAAATCCTTTTCGCAGTCTGCGCCAATCGGGCCAATTTCTCCGGCTGCCAGCATCGGTCATCTGTCGTCCGCTGCCATCACGCTGACAGTCAATGACCAACATCGTCAAGCCTCGGATATTGAGAAACTGATCTGGTCTGTCGCCGAATCGATTGCCTATCTGTCCCGCTATGAAACGCTGGAGCCGGGTGACCTCATCATGACGGGTACGCCTGAAGGTGTCGGCGCCGTGTTGCCGGGTGACGTGATGCACGGTGCAATCGCTGGCCTGAGCGACATTGTCGTTCGCGTCGCGAAGTAATCCAAGCTCGGGAGAAAAGCATGGCAACTACATCCGTGTTCAACGATGAGCATGTCTGGGAAGGCGAGGGCAGCAGTCGCATTCCGTTCTGGGCCTATACCGACGAGGCGCTGTACAAAAAAGAACTCGACCGTCTGTTCTATCAGGGACACTGGAGCTATGTCGGGCTTGAAGCCGAAGTACCCAATCATGGCGACTTCAAGCGCACCGTTGTTGGCGAGCGTTCCGTCGTCATGAACCGTGACCTCGACGGCGTCATCAACGTCGTCGAAAACGTATGCGCGCACCGCGGCATGCAATTCTGCCGTGAGCGTCATGGTAACAAGAAGGAACTGGTCTGTCCTTATCATCAGTGGAATTACTCGCTCAAGGGCGACTTGCAGGGCGTGCCTTTCCGTCGCGGCGTCAAGCAGGACGGCAAGGTCAACGGCGGCATGCCGAAAGAATTCAAGACAGAAGAGCATGGACTGACCAAGCTGAAGGTCGCCACACGCGGCGGCGTTGTGTTCGCGTCTTTCGATCATGATGTCGAGTCCTTCGAAGACTATATCGGCCCTGAAGTGTTGGCCTACTTTGATCGCCTGTTCAATGGACGCAAGCTCACCATCCTTGGCTACAACCGTCAGCGCATTCCCGGTAACTGGAAGCTGATGCAGGAAAATATCAAGGACCCGTATCACCCCGGTCTGCTGCATACCTGGTTCGTCACTTACGGACTCTGGCGCGCAGATAACAAGTCCGAATTGAAAATGGACCAGCACTTCCGCCATGCGGCAATGATTTCTACGCGCGGAACCGCTGGCGCCAAAGCAGAAGTCACGCAGGGCATTACGAGCTTCAAGGAAAACATGGAGATTCAGGACAAGCGCCTGATCGACATCGTGCCCGAAGCTTGGTGGGACGGCCCGACGGCTGTGATGCTGACCATTTTTCCGAGCGTGATTTTTCAGCAGCAGGTCAATAGCGTCTCCACGCGCCACATCCAGCCTAACGGCCATGGCTCATTTGATTTTGTCTGGACTCACTTCGGCTTCGAAGACGATACGCCGGAGATGACGCAGCGGCGGCTGATACAGGCCAACCTGTTTGGTCCGGCCGGTTTTGTGTCGGCGGATGATGGCGAAGTGATCGAACTGTCGCAGAACGGTTTCGAGCAAAAGCCTGCGCATCGCGCCGTCGCCGAACTGGGCGGCTATGCGTGTGAGAACACCGACCATATGGTGACTGAGACTCTGATCAGAGGCATGTACAACTACTGGCGCAAGGTGATGGGAATATGATGACCGACAGCCAAACTTATCTGGAACTGGTTCAGCTGTATAGCCAATACGCAGCAGCTGTAGACAGCGCGCAATGGGATCAATGGGTAGAGTTTTTCGTGGAAGACTGCGAATACAAGATACAGCCACGCGAAAATTTCGAGCGCGGTTTTCCGCTCTGTACGCTGGCGCTACTTTCCAAGAATATGCTGAAGGACCGCATCTACGGCATTCATGAAACGCTGTACCACGATCCCTATTACCAGCGTCATGTGGTCGGCATGCCGGTCGTGCATGAAGTCAGCGATGGCATTATTGTGGCCGAGGCAAACTATGCGGTCTTTCGCACCAAACTGAGTGGTGAGTCGACTGTGTTCAATGTGGGTCGTTATCTGGACCGCCTCACGCGTGAATCTGGCGTACTCAAATTCGTCTCGCGTAACTGTATCTATGACAGCGAGATGATTCCGAATTCGCTCATTTACCCTATTTGATGGAAGCCTTCATGGACAATAACTGGACTGACGTATCCTCGCTAGACGCCGTGCCCGAGGAAGATGTGATCGGCATTGACCTTGAAGGAAAGAGCGTTGCCTTGTATAAGGTCGATGGAGAAGTTTTCGCGACCGACAATATCTGCAGCCACGGCAATGCGCGGCTTTGCGATGGCTTCCTTGAAGGGCACGAGATCGAATGCCCGCTGCATCAGGGGAAATTTGACGTTCGCAATGGCAAGGCCATGTGCGCGCCACTGACGGAAGACATCAAGTCCTATCCGGTAAAGATTGAAGGCAGCCGTGTCTTCGTCGCGCTGTAACTATAAAGACAATAAATCGTTCGGAGACAAGCATGAAAGCACAGAAAGTAATCGCTGCACTATGGATGGCTGCGCTAATGGGTGGGGCAGGCATGGCTCACTCGGCGGTAAAAGTAGGCTTCACCGGTGTGATGTCCGGCGGTCAGGCCTTGCTGGGTCAGGATCAGTATGACGGCTTCATGCTGGCCGTTGAACTTCAGGGCGGCAAGCTCGGTGGTCAGGTCATTACTGTGCTCAAGGAAGACGACCAGCTCAAGCCGGAAGTCGGCAGTCAGGTTATCAAGAAGCTGATTGAAAAAGAGCGCGTCGATGTACTGGTCGGTCTGGGATTTTCCAACGTCCTGATGGCCAGCCTAAAGACCATCGTTGACTCGGGTACTGTTGCCATCGCCACCAACGCCGGTCCTTCACCGATCGCAGGTGCGTCTTGCGCAGCCAATCTGTTCTTCGTCGCCTGGTCGAACGATGGCGCACCGGAAGCAGCCGGCAAGCTAGCGCAGGACAAGGGTCTGAAAAAAGTTTACCTGATGGCGCCCAACTATCAGGCCGGCAAAGATCAGCTCGCTTCATTCAAGCGTTATTTCAAAGGCGAAGTGGTGGACGAGGTCTACACGCAAGTTGGTCAGACCGACTACGCTGCCGAGATCGCGCAGCTGCAGGCCAGCAAACCTGACGGCGTGTTCGTCTTTTACCCCGGCGGCATGGGCGTTAATTTCATCAAGCAGATGAGCCAGGCCGGCCTGATGGGCAAGCTCTCCGTCTATTCAGCGTTTACCGTCGATGGCACGACCCTGCCAACTTTGAAAGAAGCTGCGACCGGAACGATAGCAACGGCGATGTGGGATGCAGTGCTGGATAACCCGGAAAACAAGAAATTTGTGGCCACGTTTGAAGCGAAATACAAACGCACGCCAAGCATGTACGCAGCAGCCGGCTACGATGCGGCGCAACTGCTGGATGTGGCCATCCGCAAGGTGAATGGTGTAACCACTGACAAGAAGGAATTCGCTGCAGCGGTGAAAGCGGCTGCCAAGGATTTCAAATCAGTGCGTGGCGCTTTCGCCTTCAATCACAACAACATGCCGATTCAGAACTACTACGCGTTTCAGGTGGTGAAGGACGGCAGCAAAGTCGTGACGAAACAGATCGGTACGCCGCTGGCTTCGCACCCGGATGCCTTTCACGACAAGTGTCCGCTGAAGTAAGGACGCGTTGTGTTCCTGAATTTATTTATCCCGCAGCTTCTCAACGGGCTGCAGTTCGGCGTGCTGCTGTTCTTGCTGGCTGCCGGCCTGACGCTGGTGTTCGGTATCATGAGCTTCGTGAATCTGGCCCACGGGTCGCTGTATATGCTGGGCGCTTATTTTGCCGCCAGCGCGTATGCCGCCACCGATTCCTTCGCGCTGGCAGTGCTCGCTGCGGTGGGCGGCTGCATCGTCCTTGGTCTGGTGCTGGAGCAGGTCGCCATCGCGCGCCTGTACCGGCGTGACCATCTGGACCATGTGCTGGCCACCTTCGGGCTGGACTTGTTCTTCAATGAAATTGCGCGCGTCATCTGGGGGCCGCAACCGTATTCCTTGCCGGTGCCAGCCATGCTTGATAGCGCCATCGACTTCATGGGCATCAGCTATCCGGCTTACCGCTTCGCCATCCTTGCTGTCGGCTTGCTTGTGGTCGCTGCTGCCACCTGGCTGATGCAGGGCACGCGACTGGGCATGTTGATACGGGCCGGCTCGGTCAATCCTGAAATGGTTGGCGCATTGGGCGTCAACATCAAACTATTGAACGGCTTGTTGTTTGCGTTGGGCGCAGGTCTGGCCGGACTAGCGGGCGTAATGGCTGCGCCTATATTGTCGGTACAAGTCGGCATGGGTGATACGGTGCTGATCACTACGCTGGTGGTGATTGTCATTGGCGGCATAGGCTCGGTCAGTGGGGCGTTTTATGCTGCATTGATCGTTGGCGTGGTCGACACGATTGGCCGCTCGTTTTTGCCGATGCTGCTGAAGGAAATGTTTTCGCGTGATGTTGCCAATGCGGCCGGACCTGCGCTGGCTTCGATGCTGATTTATATCTTGATGGCAGTCGTGCTTGCCATTCGTCCGCAGGGTCTGTTTCCTGCCGGAGGCAAATGATGCAAACTTCATTGCAAACTACACACGGGCAAAATACTTTAGATATGCGCCGCCTCGGCTTGATTGTTCCTGCGCTGCTGTTGCTTGGCTTGGCTGCCGTTCCGTTCGCTGCGCATTACATCGCCGAACCTTTTTATGTCAGCTTCATTGCACGCATGATGGTCTATGCGCTGGCGGCCACCGCCTTGAACATTGCACTCGGCTTTGGCGGCATGGTCAGTCTCGGCCATGCGCTCTTTCTTGGTGTGGGTGCGTACAGCGTTGCGTTGCCGGCTTTTTATAATATTGACAGTGGCGTCGTGCATCTGCTGGTCACGCTGGCAAGCTGTGCATTGCTTGGTTTTATGACGGGTGCCATCAGCCTGCGCACCTCGGGCATTGCTTTCATCATGATCACGCTGGCGTTCGCGCAAATGGGCTACTTTGTCTTTGTGAGCCTGAAAAATTACGGCGGCGACGACGGTATCGTCATCACCAACACCAGCAAATTTTTCGGTGTAGATCTGGGGCAGCCGAATGTTCTGTATGCCGTCACACTGCTTGCCTTGCTGTTGGCATTGTGGTGGACAGCAAGGCTGCGTGTGTCGCCGTTCGGCATGGTCGTGCGGGGTGCCAGGCAGAACATGCGCCGTACCTCTGCCATCGGTTTTTCTACACGCCGCTATCAGCTGACGGCCTATGTGTTGTCTGCGATGCTGACGGGCGTTGCCGGCATGCTGCTCGCTAACCTGAATGCTTTCGCTTCTCCCAGTACTCTGTCGTGGGTGGTCTCGGGCGACTTGATTGTGATGGTTGTCCTTGGTGGTATGGGTACCGTCGCCGGACCTTTGCTGGGCGCGATGAGCTTCCTTGGTCTGGAAGAATTCCTGAAATTATTTACGGAACACTGGATGGCAATTTTTGGCCCCATGATTGTGGTCATTGCCTTGCTGGGCAAGGGCGGCATTGCCGGTCTGCTCGCATGGTGCGACCAGCGTAGCGCGAAGGGAAAAGGACTATGAGTCTGCTTCGCACAACGAATCTTATGAAACGCTATGGTGGCCTTACGGTTACCGATAATGTTTCGATAGATATTCTTGCCGGTGAATTGCATGCCTTCATTGGACCAAACGGGGCAGGCAAGACCACGCTGATTAATCAGATTTCCGGTGAGCTGAAATCCGATTCAGGTGCTGTCATTTTTAATGGCAACGATGTCACTGCTTTGGATATTGCCGAGCGTGCACGCCTGGGTCTGCTGCGCAGCTACCAGATCACTTCCATTTTTGTTGAATTCACCGTGCTCGAAAACGTCATGCTGGCGGCAGCCGGTGTTGCGAAGAAAAGCTTCAGTTTCTGGCGGCCGCTGCTGGCGCGAGTCGACCTTGCCCGCACCGCGCGCGAGGCGCTTGCTGATACGGGGCTGCTTGATAAAGAAAACATGCTTGCCGATGAACTCAGTTATGGCGAACGACGCCAGCTTGAGTTGGCGATGAGTCTGGCCGGTCGTCCACGCTTCTTGCTGCTGGATGAACCGATGGCGGGCATGAGCGCGCAGGAATCAGCGAGCGTGATTGCCTTGCTGCGCCAACTAAAGAGCAAGTACACCATTCTGCTGGTCGAGCATGATATGGATGCCGTGTTTGCACTGGCAGACCGCATCAGTGTGCTGGTGTATGGAAAAATTATTTTTACCGGCACGCCAGAGGAAGTTCGCAGTCACCCCGAAGTCAGGGCGGTGTATCTCGGCGAGGAGACAGCATGAGCTTGTTGAAGGTCAGTGGTCTGTGCGCAGGTTACGGCCATGCGCAGGCGCTGTTCGGGATTGATTTCGAAGTCAGGCAAGGGGAGGTGGTAACGCTGCTCGGTCGCAATGGCATGGGGCGCTCGACCACCATCAAATGCTTGTTTGGCCTGCTGCCCTCGCTGGCAGGCGAGATGATTTTTGACGGTACGCCCCTAAACAGCCTGCCCTCGCATAGCATCGCCCGGCTGGGCTTGGGACTGGTGCCGGAAGGACGGCAGGTTTTTCCTAACCTGACGGTAGAAGAAAATCTGGTGGCAACGGCGCGGCCTGCAATTGCTGGTAGTGCGCTGCGGCCGTGGACTCTGGCGCGCGTTTACGAATTTTTTCCGCGATTGAAAGAACGCCGTCGCAATCTTGGCAGCCAGCTTTCCGGCGGCGAGCAGCAGTTGCTCGCCATTGGCCGCGCGCTGATGACCAACCCGCGTTTGCTGGTGCTGGATGAAGCGACGGAGGGGTTGGCGCCTTTGATCCGCGAAGAGATCTGGCAGGCATTGAGTGCATTGAAAGCCGAGGGTCTTTCACAGATCGTCATTGATAAGAACATCAAGGCGCTGTTGAAATTTGCGGACCGTCATTTCGTTCTCGAAAAGGGCCACGTGGTGTGGCAGGGCGACTCACAGAAGCTGAGTGATTCGCCGGCATTGATTCATCAGTATCTGGGAGTGTGAGTGAATAAGCCTGTAGAAAAATCCGCGTCGGAAGACGGCCTCGTACTGCATAACTATTTCCGCAGTTCTGCGGCGTATCGCGTGCGGATTGCCATGAACCTCAAGGGTCTTGATTACCACTACATTCCGGTGCATCTGACCCGCGATGGCGGCAAGCAGTTTCAGGAGCCCTACAAATCGCTCAATCCGCAGCAGCTGGTGCCTTTGCTCGACGACGGCGGTGTGCATGTCTCGCAGTCGCTGGCCATCATTGAATATCTGGACGAAAAATATCCGACAGTGCGGCTGCTGCCGGAGTCGCTGGAAGGGCGGGCGAGGGTGCGCCAGCTGGCGATGGCGATCGCTTGCGATATCCACCCTTTGCAAAACCTGCGCGTGTTGAAGTACCTGACCGGCACGCTGGCGCTTTCAGAAGAAGTAAAGAACGACTGGATCAAACATTGGCTGAGTGTGGGACTCGAGGCGCTGGAGACAGACCTCTCGCGCGCCAGTTCACGCGGTACGTTCTGTTTTGGTGACAGCCCGAGCATGGCCGATTGCGCATTGGTGCCGCAAATGTTCAGCGCGTCGCGCTTTGGCGTGGAGCTAAATGCGTTTCCTACACTATGCGCGATTCATGCAGCATGTGAAGCCTTGCCGGCAGTCGCTGCTGCGCATCCTGCGCGGCAGATCGACAGTGAGTAGTTTTTTGTTTTTGCTCAAGCGCGTGAACTGACGATTACTTCCTGAGCGAGTCGCGTATTTCGCGCAGTAGCGTGATGTCTTCCGGTGTAGGCGGTGGCGCTGTCGGCGCTGCTTCCGGTTCCGCAATTTTCAAGCGATTGATTTGCTTGACCATCATGAAAATCACGAAGGCCATTATCAGGAAATTCAGCGCCACGGAGAGGAAGTTGCCGTAGGCGAGAACCGGAATGCCGGCTTTCTTCAACTCTGCCAGCGTACGCACTGTGCCAGCCGGCATATCGCCGAGCACGATAAACAAATTCGAGAAATCCAGATTGCCGGCCAGCTTGCCGACCACGGGTATGATGATGTCGTCAACCAGCGAGCTGACGATCTTTCCAAATGCGCCGCCGATGATTACGCCGACTGCCAGATCAATGACATTGCCTTTGATGGCGAATTGCTTGAATTCCGATATCACGCTCATGTGCGTAGCCTTTCTGTTTGGATGCATTCCGCCAATAGCATAGAAGATTCCCGGACAGATTGGGGCATGTGTCAGGCTCTCTGATGTGTTCCGGATGTATTAATTGTGTGGCGAATTCCACGCAGCCATCGTCGGCCCTCCAGAAAACATCTCAGGCCACGAACTTTCCCTAAGCCTGAAGTCTTACAAAGATAGTAAAACCAGATCGAGGCCAGATCATGCTAGCGATGAATTACCGCGGCCCTTATCGTGTTCGCATACAGCAAAAACCCATTCCCTTCATTGAACATCCGAATGATGCGATCGTGCGCGTTACGCGCTCCTGCATCTGCGGCTCTGACCTGCATCTGTATCACGGCATGGTGCCCGACACACGGGTCGGCATGACCTTCGGGCACGAGTTCACCGGCATTGTTGAAGAGGTGGGCAGCACTGTCGAGAATCTGAAAGTCGGTGACCATGTGCTGGTGCCGTTCAATATTTTCTGTGGCTCCTGCTATTTCTGTCAGAAGGAACTCTATAGCAATTGCCACAACACGAATCCCGAAGCCACGGCAGTCGGCGCTATCTACGGCTACTCGCATACGGCGGGTGGCTATGACGGCGGTCAGGCGGAATACGTGCGCGTGCCAATGGCCGATGTCGGCCCCACGGTACTGCCGAAGAATATGCACATTGAGGATGCCGTACTGCTGACAGATGTCTGCCCGACAGGCTATCAGGCAGCAGAAATGGGTGACATTAAAGAGGGCGATACGGTCGTCGTTTTCGGGGCCGGCCCGGTTGGCATCTTCGCTGCCAAGTCGGCGTGGCTGTTGGGTGCCGGTCGGGTGATCGTCGTTGACCATGTTGAGTACCGTCTGGAATTTGTGAAGAATTTTGCGCAGTGCGAAGTCGTGAATTTCAAGGAAGTGCAGGACATGGCGATGCACATCAAGAAAATGACCGACTGGCTAGGGGCGGACGTTTGCATTGATGCCGTCGGTTGCGAAGCCGCTGGCAATGCGGCGCAGCTGCTCACGGGTCGTTATCTGAAAATGCAGTCTGGCTCAGCCACGGCACTGCATTGGGCGATCAATTCAGTACGCAAGGGTGGTACGGTATCGATAGTTGGTGTGTACGGACCAACTTTTAATGCAGTCCCTATCGGTAATGCGATCAATAAAGGCCTGACCCTGCGCATGAATCAAGCGAGCGTGAAGCGTCACTTGCCGCGCTTGATCGAACATATTCAGGCCGGACGTCTTGAGCCGAGAAAGATCATCACCCACCGCATTCCGCTGCAAGAGGTGGCGGATGCGTATCACATCTTTTCCAGCAAGCTCGACAACTGCATCAAGACCGTTTTGATTCCACCGTCGGCGAGCGGTGCGGGGTTGATACATTAAAAAATATTCGAAGGAGTGCATGTCATGGCAGACCAGCAAAGCGTCACGCTTGCTACCGATACCAGACCAAAGCGTGATCACTCGCATATACAAGGTTGGGGCGCAGACCTTGACCACGCGAACCGGCCGGCATATCCGATGGAAAGAACGCCACCGCGTCTTGAAGGCGTGCACTGGGACCAACCCGACAACCAGGCCTTGAAGACGAAGGTTTTTCATTCAACCGAAAGGCCTGCTATCACCCCGGTGTTTGGCACCAGCACGCCGCCATCGGGGCTGAGCGGAAAACTACGCGCGTTCGCCTATAAGTTAAGTGAAAACGATATTCGCCATTGGCTGCTTTTGTTATTTGCGGATCGCGTTAATGTAGTTGAAGGCATCGGGCAGGATCTTCGGCAAGGTCGTATCCCGAATGTATTTGCAGAGATGGGTGGGAAGGCTGAGCTTGTGCATAACCCGGCCGGGTTGGCGCGCAAGGCATTGCTGGCGACGGCTGTAGTCGGGGTGGGTTTTTACTTGTTACGGCGTCGGCGCGGTTAGGATTTTGGGTGCGTCGCTGTTCGCCGCTTCGCGCCCGTAAGCGCGAAGCGTTAAAAATCCTAAGCCAGAAAGTGTTTTGCTATGTAGGTATAGAGCGGTATGCCGAACAGGATGTTGAGCGGGAACGTGACACCCAGCGAGAGACCGAAGTACAGCGACGGATTCGCTTCGGGGATTGCGTAACGTAAAACGGCTGGCACGACGATGTAAGAGGCGCTGGCTGAGAGCACCATCAGCAATGCAGCATCAGCAGCGGGCAGTTGCAACAGGATGGACAGTGCCAACGCAATGGATGCGTGAACCAGCGGGCCTATGCTGGCGTAGGCAATCAGTACAGGTGACTTGCCCCTGACGGTTCCAAAATTCTTCGCCACCATCAGGCCCATGTCGAGCAGGAAAAAGGCTAGCATGCCTTTGAACAGGTCACTCGAAAATGGCGCCATCACGGCTTTGCCGGCATCACCGCTTAGGTAGCCGACTGCCATTGCGCCCAGCAGCAAAAGGTGAGCGCCGTCGGTGAATGACTCATGAAGAATCTTTCCGACGGACGGACCAAAGTTCGGCCCACCGAGTGAAGCCGCTGCTGCTCCACCGGATGGCGATACAGTGACGCCAGCCGGTTGCGCATGCCGCAGCATATTGGCCAGCAGCACAGCCATGATGATGGCGGGTGACTCCATGAGAACCAACGCAACTGCCATGTGACCGCCAGGACTCATGGCGTTGGCTTCGAGGTATTGCATGGCCGTGACAAATGTTACGGCACTCACCGAGCCGTAGGACGCAGCGATCGCGGCGGCATCAAGGCGCGCTACCCGGTTCTTCAGAAATTGATATCCCAGCGCCGGTACGATGAAGGCCATCAGCATGGCCGCTGTCAAGCTAACGATTACTGTGGCGCTCATTCCGGAATGCGCCAGCGCGAAACCACCTTTGAGGCCCAGTGCCATCAACAGATACAGAGACAAGAACTTGGAAATCGCGGGAGGGATCTCGAGGTTGGATTTAAGTGCGCCTGCCAGCACGCCAAAGACGAAAAACAGAATTGCGGGATCAAGTAAGTTTTGCATTGAAGTTCTCCTTAGGACGCCAATGCTAGGGGTTTCAAGCTATCGTGTAAAATCGATTATTAAGCAAATATATATAGATAAAAACCTATGAATATTACCTTCCGGCAGATCAGGCTTTTTCTGGCTTTGGCCGACACCGGAAGCGTCAGCCACGCCGCTCGTGAATGTCATGTCACGCAACCCACCGCTTCCATGCAACTCAAAGAGATCACCGATTCTGTCGGCGTGCCGCTCTATGAAGTGATCTCCAGGCGCGTGCATTTGACCGATGCGGGCAGGGATCTCGCCAGAACGGCCCGTTCCATTGCCGATGAGTGGGCGGCGTTCGAGCAAAGAATGGATGCGACCAAAGGTCTGACACGCGGCAAGCTCAGGGTGGCCGTGGTCAGCACGGCCAAGTATTTCGTGCCGCGCTTGCTCGGCACCTTCTGCGCCAGGCACCCCGAAATTGATATCTCATTGGAGGTGTTGAACCGTGATGGTGTCGTTCAGCGTTTACGCGAAAACCTCGATGACCTCTACATCATGTCGATGCCTCCCACTGACATCGATCTCGAAGATCAGGTCTTCATGCCTAATCCTTTGGTGCTGATCGCGCCTAACGCGCATCCTTTGGCGAAACGTCGCAAGCTTGATCTGGATGAGTTGAGCAAGCAGCGCTTCATTCTGCGCGAGCGCGGCTCCGGCACCAGGATGGCGATCGACGCGCACTTCAAGCGTCTCAAGTTTAAGCCGAACCTGCGTTTGGAGCTGGGCAGTAACGAGGCCATCAAGGAAGCAGTCGCCGGCGACTTGGGAGTGTCTGTTGTCTCGAGTTATGCGCTGCATGGCCAGGCTGCCGAGCACGGCGTGTCAGTGCTCAACGTGACCGGCTTTCCGATTGAATCCAACTGGCATGTCGTGCGGCTGAAGGGCAAGCAACTCTCGCCCATTGCCAAGGTGTTCCTCGAGCATTTGCTTGTGCAGTCTGGCAAGTGGGCGCGACATGAAGTCTGATGAGTAAATAGCCGTTTAATATGATGGCCATCATGCCAACCGAAACACCATAAACGAAAGGACTGCATGAAAGCATTCATCACTGACCGCTACGGAAAAAACGAGCCTTTGCGTTTAGGCGAAATAGCTGATCCAATCTTGCGAGAGGACGAAGTCCTGATTCAGGTTCATGCCAGCAGTGTGAATCTATTGGATTCGAAAATCAGGTCTGGAGAATTCAAACTCCTACTTCCGTATAAGCCGCCGTTCGTCCTGGGGCACGACGTTGCCGGAGTCGTGGTGCGTGTCGGAGCGCATGTGAAGCAGTTCAAGCTGGGTGACGAAGTTTATGCAAGACCCGACGATCTGCGTATCGGTACCTTCGCAGAATTGGTCGCTGTCAAAGAAAGTTCTGTAGCGCTCAAACCAAAAAATCTCACGATGGAAGAGGCTGCGTCCATTCCATTGGTTGGCTTAACAGCATGGCAGGCTCTGGTTGAAAAAGCAGAGTTAAAAAAGGGGCAGAAAGTTTTCATTCAGGCCGGTTCCGGCGGAGTGGGGACCTTTGCCATCCAATTGGCTAAGCATTTGGGTGCAACAGTTGCCACCACCACGAGTACAGCAAATGTTGACTGGGTCAGAAGCCTTGGTGCAGATGTCGTTGTCGACTACAAAAAAGAAGATTTCGAGAAGATTCTGCCAGCTGACTTCGACGTGGTGCTGAACAGCCAGGATGCCAAGACCCTCGAGAAGTCGCTGAATTTACTCAAGCCCGGTGGAAAGCTGATTTCGATTTCGGGCCCGCCAGATCCCGAATTTGCAGACGCCTTCAAACTTGCCTGGCCTGTCAAACAAATCATGCGTGTGTTGAGTTTGAAAGCACGCAGACATGCCAAGCGACGTCACGTTAGTTATGGCTTTCTTTTCATGAAAGCGAATGGAAGTCAGCTCGGACAAATAGCCGCATTGATTGAATCGGGAGTCATTCGGCCAGTCATCGATAAAGTCTTTTCCTTCGAAGAGACCAACGAGGCGTTGGCTCACATTGAAAGCGGACGGGCAAAAGGAAAGGTCGTCATCAAGCTTCCATGAAGCATTTGCTTAACGGTTGCAGCAAGCATGCTTTCTGCAACCTCGCCTTCACCAACTCAGTCAGCGCAACTTAATCTTTAGTGGTCACACCACAAGATCGCTGGACGGGATGCACCGGTGTCATCAGGAGCTGTCCAACTGACAACCTTGTCCGCTGATGCTGATGTGTTCCTGCACAAGACCTAGCCCGATCATCCCAGCCTGAAGTGAATGTCGCGCAGATCGCAAACGATCTGAAACTACTGCGTCATTTAATTAAATTTCTAAAATATATGCAAATAAGCTTGCGTTAACGTTTATTGACGTCTTTTGGCGTTATTTAAAAGAATTATCAGGGCGACGTCTTGAAAAAGACGATAGAAGTATTGCGCTATTCCTAAAAAAGAGATGTCTTTCTTATACTTTTTTGCGGGAAAAAAATTGCAGATATGCCATTTGTTTCTCGATTGACAGACTTGCCTTTCAGCATATATATTTCACATAAGCAAAAGACTTTCGTTTAGGTAATGAATTTTGTAAGTAAATTCGATAAAAATTACCTCTTGAGAACTATGAAATTTGTGCTGGCTGCCAATTATTGAACGGAGATCGATTTCTTTTGTTGATCGAGATTCGTGCCGACTGCGTCGCATACCAACTTAAAAAATATTGAAAATATTATGAATAAGAAAACTTCTCCAGCGAATTCCGCAAAAGCTACCCAACCGGGCTCCGAAATCGCGGCCGATGTGACCAACTCTAGCCCAGCTAAGCATGAGGTTCGTCCGGTTGAAGGGGGAGTTCAAGGAGGGGTGAAGCAGCGCTCTATGCGCCGCAAAATGGAACTTGACGAAGAGCAGACGGACGCGGCGTCGCAAAATGCTTCTACCGACATTAGCGAGGCTGCCACTACCGACGATATTATCCTCGCTGAAGCCCAAGCTGCATCGGCAGCTGCTGCTAAAGGCAGTGCGTCCGCAACCGCAAGCACCGCAGGTGGTGCGGCTTCAACTTCAGCTGCTGCGGTTGTCTCTGGGCAGGTAGCCACAGGCGTCATGGGCGGCTTCTCGATTGGTACTACTGTGGCTGTTGCAGCTGCGGCCGGCTTGGCCGTCGCCGCTGGTGGGTCTTCCGACTCCGGTCAAGGAGAAAGTACGGATACAACCGATACAACTGATCCTGTCATTACCTCCAGTGCAAGCGCTTCAGTGAACGAAAACGTAAGTTCAACCGCCGTTGTCTACCGTGCGGTTGCAACCGACAATGCAGGTTCTGTCACCTATAGCCTCAAGGCCACCGGTGATTACGCCAACTTCAACATTAATGCTACGACTGGCGTCGTTACCTTCAAGTCGGGTAGTGAGCCCGATTTCGAGACGAAATCGGCTTATGCGATCACCGTAATTGCGACCGACGCAGCCGGCAACGCAGTGGAAAAAGCTGTTGCCGTTTCCATTAACGATCTGGACGAGACTGCACCTGTCATCAGCTCCGGCGCAACCGCCGATGCCATCGATGAAAATACAGGTGCGGCACAAGTTGTATACCAGGCGGTTGCCAGTGACGATGGAGGTGTGACTTTTTCACTCAAGGCTGTGGGAGACTACGCGGCATTTAGCATCGACCCGAGCACGGGTGCCGTCACGCTCACGGCTGATCCGGATTACGAGACCAAATCAAGCTACAGTTTTACCGTTGTGGCCACTGATGCTGCCGGAAATGGCGCAGAACGAGCAGTGACCTTGGACGTGAATGACCTTGTTGACACCAACGCCGATGGCGGAATTATGGCTGGCCCGGTCATTGATGAACTATTGATCACCCTTTTCAAGGCCGATGGCTCAGTGTTGGCCAGCGGTACGGTAGATAGCACTAATGGTACCTATCAGCTCGCCATTCCAGGCGGTTACGTCGGCCCGATTACGGCGGTCGTCATGTCAGATGGTGACGCAGATTACGATTACTGGGATGAAGCCACAAATAGTGGCGTTATGCTGACCAGCCCGCTGACTGGAGTAGGGTTCTGCAATGGCGGCAACATCACCTTGTACATTACACCGCTCACGACGATCGCTGCGCAAGCGGCGGGTATCAATACATCTGCATTGCTGGCTGGTGAGCCGGTCAACATTACCCTGACTGCCGCCCAACTTACGGCCGTCAACTCCACCGTCGCGCAAGCGTTGGGACTTCCTGCAAATTTCAATATAACGAATCCGGGTGGTGCCATTCAGCCATTGGTTAACAGTGGCGGCACGGCCAACACTAGCGTCGACCCTTACGGCAAAGTATTGGCAATGCTGTCCAGCATGGCCAAGCTATTTGGCGACAGTGCCAGTGCGATCGACTTCCTCGTTAGCGGCATGGGTATTGACGTCAATAATCCACCTTCAGCGCCAGTCGCTGTCGCACTGCCTCCTGCACTTGCATTCGTGATGACGATGGCAGCCGCAGACGATACTCTCGCAAGTTTGCTCACTAGTGCCGGGGTGTCACCGTCGAGCTTCGCTTCATCGGTGGGTATCACTACTGAATCAGTGGCAAGTATCAATGCGTCAGCAATCGAATCTGCCTTGGGCAAGTTAACGTTCGCCGATCCGGCTGCGCTTACTGCGCGCATTAGTGCGGTCGAGACATCGTTTGCATCATTGGCCACAGTGTTCCTGGCAGTGGATTTCCCGCTGGTGTTTACGTCAGCAGCGCGTGGTGCTGCCTTGACCGACGGATCTTCTGTCACCGGCACTGTTTACCAGGCCTCCGCGTTCGATCCGGATGCGCCACTTGATACACCGGCTTACTCGATTGTTCAGCGTGATAACGACGACTCTGCCTTGTTCTCCATTGATGCCGCTACTGGTGCAGTAAGCTTCCTGGCACCTACAACCGCCAATTTCGAAGGCAAGAGCCAGTATGTCTTTACCGTCGAAGCCTCTATCGGCGGCCAGACTTTGCAGCGCACCATCACGCTGCCGGTCTTTAACATCGACGAACTGGCTCCAGTATTTACTTCGGGAGACACCGCTGCTGCTCGCGCAGAAAACGCCGGGCCAGGGCTGGTAATTTACCGTGCTCAGGCCGACGACAGCCATGACATCAGCCGCGGCGTGACCTACAGTTTTGCGGATGACGAAGATGATCACGCTGAACTAAGTATCGATTCGAAAACCGGTGAGGTACGCCTCGTCGGCAATCCCGATTTCGAAACCAAATCAAGCTATACCTTCACCGTGCGAGCCTCCGATGGTGTGAACGATCCTGTCAGCAAGACAGTCACCTTCGCCGTGACTAACCGCGACGAGGTCGCCCCGGAGATCAATTCCGAAGCTACTGCCGACATCAACGAAAACTCGCCAGCTGGAACGGTCATTTATCAAGTGTTGGCAGACGACTCAGCCGACACGTCCGCCGGCATGACGTATCGCCTCAAGGCTGGCGCAGGTGATGTGGCCCTGCTATCTATCAACGCCGAGGGTGAGGTTAGTGTACGCGCCGGCATCAACTTCGAAGCCAAAGAAAGTTATGCATTTACAGTGCTTGTTTCTGATGGCGTCAACGCTCCTGTTGAGAAAGAAGTCGTCGTCCTGGTCAACAACCTTGATGAGGCAGCTCCTGTCATCACTTCGGCTGCTACTGCTGAAGCGATCTACGAAAACACCG
The DNA here is from genome assembly GCA_040399905.1 of Burkholderiaceae bacterium. Taxonomy (GTDB): domain Bacteria; phylum Pseudomonadota; class Gammaproteobacteria; order Burkholderiales; family Burkholderiaceae_D; genus Pernthalerella. The sequence goes on along the minus strand of JBBARG010000005.1, from coordinate 26,471 downwards.
GCCGCGGCCGTGTTGTTTACCAGACCGTTGCTGACGATAGCGCCGACGCAAGCGCAGGCGTTCACTATCGTCTGGCAGAAAGCGGTGACTGGGAGGCGTTCAGCATTAACAGCCGTACCGGCGCAGTAACCCTGCTGGGTAATCCAGACTATGAGACCAAGACTGGCTACAGCTTTACCGTGATCGCCGATGACGGCATCAATGAGCCGGTCGAGAAGACAGTGACTTTGAGCGTGCTGGACCGTGTTGCGGAATATCCGTTATTCAGTTCGGCTGTCACTGCCGAGGCAGTGAACGACGACATCGAGCTGGGCGCGGGTGTGGCGGTCTACACCGCGACAGCGACCAACCTCGACGGCAGCACTGAAGGCATCACATATAGCCTGGCAGGTGTCCCTTCGATTTCTTATGTGAACTTCCACACGGTCGACACATTCCGCGGCATGGCGTATGCCGACGTGATTGCCGATGGCGTGGCTATCACGCGCGATGCGCGCGAGCCGCTCTATACGGTTGGCGTGCTGTGGAATGCCGACGGCTGGGATGGTCTGACCAGCGTGGCCGAGCGCCGCTACTTCTCGTCGATGGAGGACGCGCTGGCGAACAGCCTGGGCGGCTCGTTGGCATTTGATCCGTTGGGACTCGGTCCCGGCGCAGCCGGCTGGGTCATGTTCGATCCACAGCACGGCACTTATTACAAATTCGATGTCCACAACTTCGGACAGGAAGACGCGTCGTACAGCCGCAGCCTGATCGATACGGCAACCGGCGAAACCGGTGTGGCAACCGTCGTGCTGGTGGCCGACCTCCTTCAGGACGGCTCTGGCGATGTCGTGGCCGCAGGCGTGACGTTGCGCTTCGACGGCACGAGCCTGTTTGCGGCACCAACGGTGGAATGGAACGCCGATGGCTGGACCGACGTGGCCGATCTGGCGAATGTGGCCACGCGTACCTACAGCACCGATATTTCAGATGCCTTCTCGGGCATGGGGTCGGACACGCTGGAGCAGCGCTTCGTGCTGCACGATCTGGTCAACGACCGCTATTACACAGTCGAGTTCAGCTACTGGGGCGGCAAGGCATGGGCTGCGGCACCATCGGGCGGCGGCGCCGGTGGTTTTGCGTACGTGCGCACGCCGATCACGCTGGCTGCAGTGGCCGAGCCGCAGGAAGGCGCGCCAGCCTTTACGGCGTCGCTGGGCGACGCGGTGTCGGTGGCCATCAATGACGGCGACGTCGTTGTGAACGCCGACGTGCTCGACAGCGGTGTCGTTCTCACGCGCTACTGGGGCGGCCCGCTGCAGGGCGTACCGACGCTGGCATGGAACGCCGAAGGCTGGGATGACCTGACCGACCTGGCCACGCGCCAGTACTCGACGAGCATGAGTACCGTGCCGGGCGATGAGGGCTATGCAAATATTGGCAATCGGGTGCTGCTCAACGACTGGGTCATGCACGACCTGGTCAATGACACGTACTACAAGGTGCACTTCACCGACTGGAGCCAGAACGGATCCGGCGGTGGCGTGGCATACGTGCGCACGCAGGTCGATGCCGTGACTGGCGCAGCGATCGGGGAGCCAGTCGAGTTCGTCAAAGAGCCGAACACCAATGCCTACGACTTCATCGATGATGGCGTGGTGCTGGTGCGCGGCAGCGCGCAGCAGCTCAGCAGCGGCGGCATTACGTGGAACGCCGATGGCTGGAGCGACCTGAGCAATCTCGAAGCGCGTAGCTGGCATCCGCAGTTGTCCTCCTGGGGTGGTGGGGCGATGGACATTGATCCGTGGCCACCGGTCGGGGTGCAGCTGGTGATGCACGACCTGATCGCCGACAAGTACTACAAGGTTCTGATCGATGCATGGCAGCAGAGTGGTGGTGGCGCTGTCAGCTACACCCGTACCGAAATTATTCCCGGTGCGCTGGATAATCCTGAATTTAGCATCGACCCTGTCACTGGCGTAGTGACCTTGCTGGCCGATCCGGATTACGCCAACAAGGAAAGCTACACCTTCACGGTGGTCGCAACCGATGCGGACGGCAATACGACAGAACGGAGCGTGATCTTGCCGGTTAATGACCGCACCGCACCGGATGTGCCGACCGATCTGGGCTTGCTGGAGGGTTCCGATTCAGGCGTGGCCGGCGATGGCATGACCAACGACACGACACCGACCATTACTGGTTTCGGCGAGGCCGGCGCCACCATTACTCTGTTCAATGACCTGAATGAAAATGCAATTGTCGATGAGGGCGAGATTCTCGGTACCGACGTGGCAAGCGAACGCGACGGCAGCTGGGCGATTACGCCTGCTACGGCGCTGGAGGCGGGCGCGTACGGCATGCTGAAAGTTTTCCAGACGGATGCTGCTGGCAATGTGGGTCAGGCTACGTCGATCAACACACTTTCGATTGAAACGACGCCGCCGGTATTTACGTCGAATGATGTGGCGCAGTCCATCAACGAAAACAGCGGCGCGTCGCAAGCTGTTTATACGGCCCAGGCTGAGGACGCGAATAGCCCCGTCACCTACAGCCTCGCCGCAGTGGCCGTCACTACACTCGGCGAACCGTTAACTGCAACCAAAGCAAACAACGTCAGCTTTATCGATACCATCGCACAGGGCGTGACGCTGACTCGCGCCAATACGGGTGGCCCGCTGTTATCAAGCAAGACCTCCGACAACCTGCCCACCATTCTCTGGAATGCGGACGGTTGGGACAATCTCGGCACTGTATCCAGCCGCACCTATGTTTCGTTCGCGGCCGCACTGCAGAACCGCGTCGGTGAACTGGTACTGGATGCCCAACTCGTGATGCATGACGTGATTCACGACACCTATTACAAGATGGATGTAACCCAGTACACGGGCGGTGGAAGTGGCGGCGGTTTCTCTTATGTACGTTCGCCGATCGTCATGGAAGAGATGACACTCGATGACAGCCACTTGTTCAGTATTGATACGGACACGGGCATCGTCACGCTAAACGATAACCCAGACTATGAGTCCCAGGCTGCCTACACTTTCACGGTCGTAGCAACGGATGCAGCGGGTAATAGTTCAGAAAAAATAGTCACGCTGTCAATCAACGACCTTGAAGAAATCCCGCCGGTGTTCTTGTCGCCAGCAGAAGCCAACGCAATTGACGAGAATGCACAGGTCGGCGAGACAGGATTGCTTGTCTATACGGCGCAGGCAAGCGATAACAGCGGCGGTATGGTCACCTATAGCGTTACCGATGACGCAGACTCCTTCCGCATTAATCCTGAAACGGGTGAAGTCTTCCTGATCACTGATCCCGATGCCAGCATTAGTGACATGAGCTTCGTAGTGAGTGCTACCGATGAGTTTGGTAATGTATCCAGTCAGACCGTCAACCTGCATCTGAACGACGTTACAGAACCTGTTACACCACCGACTATCGTGCTGTTCGACTTCATCAGTGGCGAGGACTACGTCGGGACCTCGCTTGATGCGCTGAAAGCACAGATTGGCCAAGGCGCGTTCAACCCGAATGAAAGTTATGACATCTACATCCGTGTTCCTGCCGACCTGACCAACGCTGTTGGTTCCTATATCAGCACTTGGCAGGGGGTGCAGAATTTGAATGGCGACGACAAGATCACGCTGATTCAAGGCATGACCAACGACACCGTAGCTACGGACGAAGCGCTTGATGTATTCACGATGAGAAACTGGGATTTGCACTATGCAAATGCCGCTAATGAACTGGTCGTCACGTCGTCAGGTGCAGTGGCTTTCGGTAGCGATCAGTTCGGCAAGCTGTTTACGCACACGGTGACTTACTCAGTTAATGCGGTGCGGCCGAACCATGTTGTGGCTCTGCCGGCAATATTCGAAGACCAACCTGTTTTCACTCTGAATGATGGCCACGTCATCGGCAGTGGTGGATCGAAGGTGGTGCTGTTCGACCTGTCAGCAGGAGAGGACTATGTCGGTGACACGGCAGACGCTCTCGTGGCAACGCCTGCAGGTATTACGCCGAGCTTCCAGCCTGACGTCAGCTACGATATATATATCAAAGTTGGCGATGTGACGGCAGCTTACACAGCGTTGCAAAACGGTTCCGGCATTAACGAATGGGCTGGAGCAAGCTATCTGGGTGCGGATGACACCATCACCTTCATCCAGAGTGGTGAGCCAACGCTCGATAGCCTGTCGCTGAGCACCAGTGGCTTGCAGATTAATTGGGCGGACGATTCCAAAAATCTGTTGGTTCTGAACGGGAATGGTGGCGACCTGCTCATCAAGGATGCCAATTTTGACCCCGCCAACCATACCAGCCCGTCCTTATCCTATAGCGATCCGGTATCAGTCAATTTGTTTGCCTCTAACATGGTCGCCGGCGCATTCGTCACGATGGAAGCAGCGAGCAGCGTGCCGGGCGTACGGGTTGGATCGGCACCGGCTGCGTCGGTGACATTCGACTTCCTCACGGAACTGACGCCTGTGCCCTAAGCAGCATCAGCGGTACTGCAAGTACGGGTCCTTCGGAGGAAGTCTTCCGAAGGGCCTTCTTATTTTTCAGACAGGTCTTTTGACAATGCGACAAGATGAATTCCGTGTCTGGGTCGACCAGCAGCGCTGGTTTGAACTTAGTGAACAGGCGCAGCAGCATTACGCGCTCACGCACGAACCCTGGCTGTTGCCCCTGCAGGCCATGGCTTGTGCACAGCTTGGTCAGGCCGAGGCAGCCCGCCATGCAGTTGCGCGCGCCGAGGCTGTGCTTGATCAACTCGATACGGTTGCCCGCGTTGACCTGGCTGCTGTCTACCTGCTGGCTCACGCCGTTGACAAAGCCGCACCGCTACTCGAAGCTGCTGTGCAGGCCATGCCGTCATACAGCGTGGCGTTATCGCGGCTTGCTGTCTGCCGGCTGCTGCAGAGAGATGCAGTCTCGAGCCGGGTGCTGCTGGCAAGCGCTTTACGGGCAGACTCCCGCCGCGTAGCAGTCTGGCTGCAGTATCTGCGTCAATTGCTCACCGATGTAGGCACGGCACAGTTGGCCGAGCAGGCCAGTCTGCGTGACGACTTGGCGCATGGCCTTGTAGAGGCTGCACTGCAGTTGGAAACTGTGCGTTCGCAACTGCCTGCAGACATCGCTGACCGGTGGAGCCGGCAGCTCGAATCCCTGCAACTGGCCTTCTGGATAGAGCAGGGCGAGTTTGCCCGCGCTGAAAATTGGATTGATGAGCAGTCCAATGCCCTACCCGAAGAAGCATGGACAGAACTTGTCGCAGCCTACGCTGCGCTGCTTGCGAGCAGAGGCAAGCCAGACACGGCTGAGGAGGGGTTGCGCAAGGCGCTGCGCAAAGTGCCAGGACATGCTGTCCTGACTCTGCAGATTGTTGAGCTCTCACGACTTCAGGGACAACATCGTCAAGTCATCGGTTTGCTGACGCGCGCCATCGAGAAAGATGAAGACAACCCTGCGCTATGGACACGCTTGTCGGGCGCATGGTTGCAACACGATCACGGGCGCGCCCGCAAGGCTGCCGAAAAGGCGATAGAGCTGACCGGGGTCTTGCAGCCAGATGAGCAGAACGGTTTGCAAAAAATTCTTCAGCTGCACCTACAAGCGAAATTGGCGCTCGCCCATGTCGAGACCGATATGCAGCGATTCGACGAGGCCGATCGTATTTACCAAGAGGTAATCAAGGAGCAACCCCATTTCCTTCCGGCTCTGCAGGCATTAGGCCAACAGGAACTGCAGCGAGGGCATATCGAGCAGGCAGTTTCACTGTTTGAAAAGATCAAGGCAATCGACCCGGTGGCGGGGCACACCGCCCTGATCAATGCACGTCAAATGCCGGACGATCCGCAGGTGCTTGAACGCATGGAGCGAACTGCCCGCACGCCAAGTCTGGAGGGGCCGGTGCGAACCGGCATTCTGTTTCAGCTGGCGGCAGCATGGGAAAAGCGCAAGGACTATGCGCGTGCCTTTGCGCTGGTGAGCGAGGCGAACGAGGCAAGCAAGAAGCTGCTGCGCTACGATACGAAAGCCCATCGCAACCGTTGCGCGCGCATCCGCGCACGCTTCTCAAAAGAGTTGTTCGAGCACCGGCATGATTGTGGTAATGACAGTACGCTGCCTGTGTTCGTACTGGGTATGCCGCGCTCGGGAACCACATTGGTGGAGCAGATTATTGCTGGTCATAGTCAGGTGTTTGGCGCGGGTGAATTAAGTGTGGTTCCACAAGTGATCGCCGGGCTGGAGCGATGGGAACGTCATACGGGCTCTGGCCGCCATTACCCGGACTGCGTGGACGACATCTCACCCGAAGTGGCACGCGGCATTGCGGCCCACGTGCTCTCGGAACTGCGCGAGTACGACGCCGAAGCGAAGCATGTCGTGGACAAACTGCCGCACAATTTCGAGAACATCGGACTTATCAAATTCCTGTTCCCGAAAGCGAAAATTATTTCAATGCGGCGCGACCCGCGTGACATTGCTATCTCCAACTACTTTACCGACTTTCAGGCCAAGCACGGCGGCATGGGCTTCGCCTATGACCTGACCTGGATTGGTGAGCAACTGGCCGACCACAACCTGCTCATGCACCATTGGCATCAGCTTTTTCCTGGCGAGATCCTGGAAGTTAACTACGAAGACGTAGTGGAAGATACCGAAGGCATGGCGCGCAGGATGCTCGATTATCTTGGCTTGCCGTGGGAAGCGCAGGTGCTCAACACTACCGAGCTCGACCGTCCAGTGAAGACGGCTTCTGTGTGGCAGGTACGTCAGCCGATCTACAAGACGTCCAAAGCTAAATGGATGAATTATGCATGGGCTTGCGCCGCTGATAGCGGGCACGAACGCGAAGATCCAGCCCGATCCCATTACTGGCCTGGTCAGCCTGCCAGTACCTGGTTTTCTTAATGCCGGAGTGGCGTTGTTCAACGATGGAAAGCTTGATGACGCAGAGAGAAATTTGAAGAAACTGCTGCACCACTTGCCAGAGCATGCGGCGGCAAACTACATGGTTGGACTGATCTATATGGAAAAGGGTTACCCGGAACAAGGTATTGAGCTGATGCAGAAGGCGCACCGTGCATGTCCGTGGAATCAAAACTGGCGGCATGATCTGGTGCGTGCGCTGGAACTCGCTGGCCGTCATGACGAAGCTGCATCTATTGCGGAGTTGATGAAATGAACGCGCACCTTTTAGTACGGTTGGCATTGCTGGGCGCATCGCTATTGACAAGTTTTGGGGCGGCTGCAAAGCCCGCTGCTGATGGTCTGTCTGCAGCCTTGGCAGCGACGCTGCAAAACCATCCGGCACTGCGCACCAAAGCGGCGGAGGTCGAAGCCAAAGGCTATGGTGTTGATGCGGTACGCGCGCAGCGTTATCCAAGTCTGTCGGGCCAGTTGCGCCAAATGAGCGGTGCTACTACTTCCATCGACGCTGCCGGTTCTACGCTTCGTTTGCGTCAGCCAATCTGGGCCTTTGGTCGTATCGATGATGCGATCAACTCCGCACAGACGGAACTTAGTGTCGAGCAGACAGATCAGTTGCGATTACAACGCCAATATATTGAGAACAGCGCCACCGCTTATGCGCGCGCGTGGGCTGCTCACCGTCGTCTGGCGCTATCCGAAGCCAATGTCGGCGTGCACGAAGAGCTCCATGCTCAAATCCGTCGTCGTGAAGTCGGCCAACTCGCGTCGTTGTCGGATGTCCGGCTCGCAGGAGCAAGGCTGGCGCAGGCTATTGCGCAGCGTGAGCGTCACGCTAGCGAATTGCGAGTAGCAATCGACGACCTGCGCGCCCTGACTCTGACAGAAATCGAAGCGAGCTTGCCGGTTGATCTGTCACTGCTGCCTGCGCGTCGGCTATCAGAACTGGAAGATCTGGTTCAGCACTATGCGGCAGATGCCCAGCTTAAAGAGCGCGCCATCGAGCGCGCCCGTGCACAAGTCGAGCAGGTTCGAACCTCGTCCATGCCCACTGTTTACGCACAAGCAGAGAAGCCTTTGGGAGCGACATCAAACATGTCGTCGGCAACCCGCTACGGCATCGTGTTCGAGGCCAGTCTTGAAGGCGCCGGATTTGCTTTGCGTGGCCGTATCGCCGAGTCGCTGGCACGTGTGCGGGCAGCGGAGGATGAGTTGCTCACTATTCGCAATGAACTGCTTCGTTCTTTGCGCTCGAGTTGGAACGCCCGCGAGTCTGCTGCTGTTTTGCGCCGTAATCAGGTGGACTCGCTGGCTGATCTGTCCGCATTACTGGAATCGTACCAGCGCCAATATGCGGCAGGTACCAAGCAATGGATGGATGTCTTGAACATTCAACGCGAATTCGCAGAACAACAGCAACTGGCGATACAAACGGAGAGCGACTGGCTGGTTCAGTCACTTCGAATTGCTGCCGTGACGGCTGATTTGGATGAGATGGCGGGCATGGCCCGGGAGAATAAAAATTGAACGCAATACCCACAACGGCCCACAATGGTGCGGGCGCTCCCAAAGGCGAAGAAGAACCCGCGTTCGTTGCGCCGGCAATTCCTGCTGCCTTGGTGTCGCGCCTGATTCAGGCAGGTCGAATGTCCGCAGACACGAATGCCTTGGCAGATGCAGCTGCGCAGCTGCACCATGCATTCGCACCGGATCGACCGGCGGAGTGGTTGCGTGCGGTGCTGGCGCGCGCACAGGTTGCCGGCATGATCCCGCTGCAACTACTTTGGCGACGCTTTGATCGCGGCAGTTTGCCCGCGCTGATATGTGCAGAGGGACGTTGGTGGCTGATCGAGCCCGCTGTTCTTGAAGCGTCACAAGTGCGATTGACTGACGAGTTTGGTCAAGAGCTTGTGATGGAAGCGGAGTCAGAGTCGCTGGCTGACGCGCCCGTTGTCTGGTTGCGCCCTCGGCCAGAGGCGGTTAAAAATTTCGTGGGACGCAGCCCGGCGGCAAGGATGGTGCTGGCAGAGATCTTTCGCGAGCCCGGTTGGATAGCCAAGTCTGTGTTGGCTACGATTGTCATCAATCTGCTGGCAGTAGCGTCGTCGCTGTTTTCCATGCAGGTGTATGACCGCGTGGTTCCCACCATGGCTTTCGCTACGCTGACCACGATGGTAGCCGGTATGCTGATCGTCGTGGCACTCGACGCTTTTTTGAAGGTAACGCGTGCACGTATAGTTGACAGCGTTTCTTCGGATGTGGACAAGCGCCTGTCACAGCGTGTCTTCGAGCACCTGATGCAGATTCGGTTGGATCAATTGCCGCGCGGCGTGGGCTCACTTGCGGCGCAGGTTAGCGGCATTGACGCAGTGCGACAGTTTTTTTCCTCCGCAGTCGTGTTCGGCATCGCTGATTTGCCGTTTGCGTTGATGTTCATGGTATTTATTGCCGTCATCGGTGGTCAGGTGGCATGGGTGTACGTAGTTGTCACGCCAATGGCGGTGGCTCTGGGTTGGTATACACACCTGCGGCTTCGCTCGTTGGTAAAGCAACAGCTTAACCGTTCCAATGAGCGGCAAGGTGTTTTGGTAGACGCTATTCGCGGCGCCGAGGCTGCCCGTGCCGCGCGCGCTGGCTGGCGCTTTTCGCAAGAATGGGCCGCGATCACGACTACGATTCAGGCTTATAACATCCAGCAGAAAGCGACACACAATACGATGCAGGTTGGCATCGCTTCTCTTTCTGCGTTAGCTACCGTCGCAGCCGTTGTTGTCGGTGTACTTGAAGTGCAGGCTGGCCATCTCACTACCGGCGGTATGATCGCTTGCAGCATTTTAGGAAGCCGCGTAATCGGACCTATCGCTCAGGCCGTTCAACTGCTCGTGCAATGGGAAACAGTATCGCAGTCGATGGCCATGGTTGATCGGGTGCTTGCGCTGCCGACCGAGCGTCAGCCTGAGCAGACGTTGATTTCGCCAACCCTGCCTCAGCAGGGACTTGTACTTGAGCTGGATAAAATTCGTTATGCCTACCCCGAGTCGCCCGTCATGCACGTCAATCTACCCGATGGCTTGCGCTTCCGTTCGGGTGACAGGGTTGTATTGGTGGGACCAGTAGGGGGTGGCAAGTCGACATTGCTAAAAGTGATGGCCGGTCTTTTTCGGCCGGCTGAAGGTCGCGTTCGTTTAGGGGATATCGACATCTGGGAGATGGACCCCAATGTGCTGTCGGCTCAAGTCACCTACCTGCCGCAGGATGTGAATTTGTTCAAGGGTAGTCTGCGTAGCAATATCGCTTTGTCCGGAGTTGCGTCGGATGCGACGACTGCTCGTATAGCGCGGGAGCTGGGTATCGACCAGATTGCTGCTACCCACCCACTCGGTATGGACCTGCCAATCAGCGAAGGAGGAGCTGGACTGTCCGGCGGTCAGCGTCAGCTGGTTGCGTTGGCTCGCATCATGACGGCGCAACCTCGTGTGTGGCTGTTGGACGAACCAACTGCATCACTCGATGGCGAAAGCGAGTCCCGCGTCTGGGCCGCATTGTCTCGCTATGTCGGACCGGACGATATCCTGATTGTGGCTACCCACAAACCTGCCAGTGCTCTGACGGTGGTCAACCGTGCGTTGGTCATGCAGCGTGGTGAGGTCGTCAGGGATGGGTCGCCACAGGAGGTGTTTCCCAAATTCTTTTCTCAAGTTGGTGGTTCCCGCTCAGTAGCGCACGAAGGTGGAACGCGTGTTGGAGGCATGAATGTCATTTGAAAATAGTAATGACGAGTTCGACAGCCGAACTCGAGCGCGTATAGACCGTTTGCAAACAATTCATCGGCGTCGCTTCGGCGGGGGAGTCGTGTGGGTTGCCGGGCTTGTGATGTTGTTTGTCGCTTGGGCTAATTATTTCAAGATCGACGAGGTGGCGAAAGCGCACGGCGAGGTCATCGCTCAAAGCCGGGTGCAGGTGATCCAATCGGTTGATGGTGGTCAGCTGGTTGAACTGCTTGTGCGTGAGGGCGATCGCGTCAAGCGTGGTCAGATTTTGGCCCGACTGGACCCAACACGTTCCGGCGCATCTCTGGGTGAGACGGCAGCCAGGCTTTCCGCCCTGCGCGCCAGAGTGATCAGGCTGCGTGCTGAAGTATCCGAGAAGGACCAGCCAGTTTTTCCGGCTGATCTGTTGCGCACATTTCCTGAAACGGTGGCAGTGGAGCAGGACTTGTTTCGCCAACGGCGTATGAGCCTGAGTACCGATATCAGATTGTTGGAAGAGGCGGCGCAAATATCGCGTCAAGAGTTGGCAATGGTCTCCAAGCTGAACCGCGAAGGGGATGCGAGCGGGGCGGAGCTATTGCGAGCGCAGCGGAGCGTCAATGATGCCGAGACGCGGCTCGCTGGTCGTCGAAATAAATTCCTGGAAGATGCCGGAGCTGACCTTGTTCGGGCTGAGGATGATGCCGCACAAAATGATCAAGTGCTGACCCGCCGTACACAGGAACGTAAGGACACAATTTTTGTTGCACAGGTGGCAGGCATCGTAAAGAACGTACGCGTAACGACTCTTGGCGGCGTATTGCGCGCCGGCGAAGAACTTATGCAAATCGTGCCGCTTGATGATGACCTGGTCGTGGAAGCCAAGATATTACCCGCTGACATTGCCCGTATAGAGAGCGGCCTGCAAGCCAATATTCGTCTGGATCCGTTCGACTACACCATTCACGGCAGTGTGCCGGGACGTGTGATCTATGTCAGCGCCGACACTCTCAAGGAGGAAGGAAGGCAAGGAACAGAGACGTATTATCGCGTGCACATAACGCCAGACTCTTACCCAATGGTGAGTTCAACCGGCAAGAAATTGGACGTTCTGCCTGGCATGACCGCACAAGTAGATATTCGCACCGGCGAACGTACTCTGATGAACTACTTGCTTAAGCCGCTGCGAAAGACGTTGTTCGAATCCATGCGCGAACGCTGAGTCAAAGGTGCCGCTGGTGAAGTGCACCGACAGGTCGTTCTGTGGGTTCTATTTCAGCAAACGTGCGACCGCTTTCGCTGCTTCCTCTGGGGAGAGATCGGGTCGCACCGCCAAGGCAGGGGCTAGCGGCTGTTCGTAGGGACTGTCAATTCCAGTCATGTTCGGTATTTGCCCAAGCCGCGCCCTTTTGTATAAACCTTTGGGGTCGCGCTGTTCGCACAATGCTAACGACGTATCAACAAAAATTTCTACGAAATTCTTTTCTCCGATCAAAGCGCGCGCCATTTCCCGCTCCTGTCGGAACGGGGAAATAAATGCGGTGATGACGACTAACCCCGCTTCCATCATCAGTCTGGCGACCTCTGCCGCTCTTCGGATGTTTTGTGCTCTGTCAGCCTCGGAAAAGCTCAAATCCTTACTCAGACCTTTGCGTATTTCGTCGCCGTCAAGAATGGTGGTGCGGACTCCATTTGCGTGGAGAAGAACTTCCAAGGCGTTTGCCAGCGTCGACTTCCCTGCGCCGGAGAGCCCGGTCAGCCAAATCACTTTGCTTGAATGCCCGTTGAGTTTTTCGCGATCAAGTCGTGTGATGGGAGGGGCTTGCTTGCGAACTGGATTTGAAAGATTAGGCATTTTTTTAATTCATTTTTATGCAGCGGTCGTGCTTTTGTATTGTGCATCATTGTTGCTTTTTAAGGTAATGGTGGAAGCGTAGGCAGCCGAATTTTTTCAATCATGGTGTATGGCGCGGCCTTAGTGTCTGTTTGAAAATTCATTCAGGAATGAGTAAACGTTGCAGCAACAAACTACCGAGCGCGACATGAATCATTGCCGTCGAAATATGGAGGCGCATTTCATAATCGCTCACGAGCCGTCGCCAGCGCATCATCCAGCCAAACGTGCGTTCGACAACCCAGCGACGCGGCAAGGCAGCGAAGCCTCGCTGCCCCTCCAGCCGACGTACTACCTCGACGACGAATTCAAGGAAGGCAGCCTTGTCCAACATCGTGCGGCGATCGTAGGCGCCATCGGCAAACAAATGTTTGACCCAAGGCCAGCGGTGCTTGAGCGCCTCTAGCACCGCCAGTGCACCGGTCGAGTCGACCAAGTCAGCGGGCGTTATGCGCACCAGCCGCCGGAACCACCATTACACCGTCGGCCATGGCGGAAATTCCTTGGGCAGCATGCGCCATTCGCAGCCAGAGCGCACCAGATAGCGGATGGCGTTAAGCACTTCGCGCAAATCGGTGACGCGATGTCGTCCTCGCTGCGCCGGCGCTGGCAACAGGGGCGCGATTACTGCCATTCGTCATTGGTCAAGTCGCTGGGGTAGCGTTTGCGCGGTGCACTGCGCGCGGCCATTTGCGCATGAGTTTGCTCGTTCCACATGATGTCCTTCGGGTGCAAACCCATTTGGGGCTCGTCCTACCGTTTCCATGGTTTTTGTAATCCGAACCGGTGCTACCCGGTGTGGCGAGAACATCTCCCACATCACGGCTCAATCAGTTCATTCATTTCACCGGAACTGTACTGGTCAACGGTGTCTGGCTTATCGAGCTGCAGGTGATGGGCGAGACTGTGGCGGATGAACTGTTTTTCGTAGTGGCGGTTACGCCGGTTTTTTTTAGCTGAAGATCGCTGTATCAGGCGTTTGTCAACCACGAGCTCATCCAGATGGCTCAGGTCGCTCAGGTCTACGATGTCGTTCAAAGAATTGCGTAGCGTCATGGTCGTGGATAGCGTGACGTTCAAAAAAGGCTGCCAGCAACCAGCTGGTAGCGACGATATGACATAGGGTCACCAGCACAGACGCGCCGTATAGCCAAAGGAATACAGCGTCATCCTGCCGAACAAAAGGGTCGTGATCAGGACTGCCAACGAATGGGTCATATCGAAACTCCTTAGAGCGATGAACCGGCGGGTACATGGCGGGCGCTGGCAGCAGTAGAGGAAGAGCCTCCGGAGGGGCTGGAAGGCAGCGGCAGGCCTTCGGCGATAGCTACGTGCTCAAGGGCTGTTTCGAACAGCATGCGCGCTGCGCCTGCTACCCGCTGCAAATAAGCGTGCAGCTGCGCGTCGGCCGCGCTCCTGTTAGAACAGTCACCGCTGTATGTTTCAAAGTTAGAAATTTGCAGAAGCAATTCTGCCAGGTGGCTGGGACATTCGCAGGCTATGGCCGACGAAAGTCCCGCGAATTCCGTCAAAGCGGCGTCAGCGAACCGGGGCGCCGATACCACATGGTCTGCAAGGCCCATCACACTAGGGTGTTCCAACCCTGAGGCTCTGCGATCCTTGCTCTCCAATATCGCGGTAAGTTCCAACTTCGCCAACCACTGCGCCAACGACTCGTCATCTTCGGGCTCGCGCAATACTGCCGCACCGGCGCCGGTCAACTCTGCACGCACGGCTGCACTGGAAAAACGGTAAACCACGGCCGCTCTAGTTGAACGCCACGCTTCTTGGGCAACCCGCAGTTCGTGCTGCGCGCCAGGCTGCAAACTCGCTGCCTGCCATAGCAGCAGGTCGACACCCGAATCGGCCGAACGCCGAGCAGCCTGTACTGAGTCGGGTAAAGAATCAAAGACATCCACCCACTTCAGCGCCCGACCTCCGGGCTGGCGTTCGACCAAATTCTTTAGCCGGCGCGCCAAAGCCTGACCCACTACCACGATCCTCATGGGTTCTTGGTTCGGTGAGTCGTCGATCCTGTTGCCTGACTCTGAAACTTTCGCAACGGGCATCATCTCGAGCAATTGTTTCATATCCAGCGAAGCCAGCAAGCCGATAGCGTGGCCCTGCTCGGTGAGCCGCCGCAGCAGGGTGACGCGCTCGATATCTGCCGCAGAGTACAGCCGATGTCCAGAAGCGGCGGTGGTAGGTCGCACAGCCTGATAGCGCTGCTCCCAGATACGCAAAGTGGCCACGGGCATGCCCGCCATCCGCGCCGCTGCGCCGCTGCGGAAGCTTGGTAGCGTCAAGTTGGGCAGCGGTGGAGGGTGTTGAGTTGGTTCTAAGGAAGTCATAGATTAATAATTGAGTTGATTTTGAGTTCAATTATGGCAGGTATTTCTATTATTTTGGAACATTGAGTTTATATTTAGCGTATTTAGGTTAATATACAAACTCAATAATGACTCAATTAAATGATGTACATCGAATGGTTTAAAAAACTGTTGATAAGGTTTTCTAATGGGTGGTTTTCTGACCACCATCGAATGTTGTGTCAATTGATGTCATAAAGCGCCAAGACCGCAAGCCCTTGGATGTCTGTAAAGATTTATTTCGGTTTGCTTTAAAACGGAATACCTATGAACAACACTCGACGCACTTTTTTAATGACTCTGGTCGCTGGTGGCTCGCTCTTGACTACGGCTGCCTATGGTCAGGCCAAGCTGGATGAAAAAGACCCGCAAGCCTTGGGTTTAGGCTACGTAGCGGATGCCACCAAGACTGACATCAAGAAGTACCCTAAGTATGCTGCCGGTCAAGCCTGTAGCAGCTGTGCCTTGTTTCAAGGTAAGGCCAGTGATGTCGCTGGCGGGTGTCCGTTGTTTGGCGCTAAGCAAGTTGCTGCTAAAGGCTGGTGCAGTGCCTGGGCCAAGAAAGGCTGATCGTCATTTAATCCGCCGTCACGCCTTCGCGGAAACAGGCGGTTTTCTCGGCAGGGCATTTGGCTATTGGAGATCATTTGCCTGATCGAGTTATTCGTCCGTATTTCACGGACAGCCGAAGCAGAGGCTTACTAATGGGATAGCTGATGAAAACCGACAAAGGCAAGAAACATGGCAATAATGGCCAACTATACGACGGCCGCATTACCCAAAAGTGACAACATAATGCCGCTCAGACTTGGTGACTACAGTTGATGAGGCCATTAATAGAAAATCCGCCGAAGCCAGGGTATCGACCGGATATTGATGGGTTGCGGGCGGTCGCTGTTTTAGCCGTTATTGCATTTCATGCCTTCCCGTCGTGGATGCCAGGCGGATTCATCGGGGTGGATGTTTTCTTTGTGATTTCAGGATTTCTGATCACCACACTCATTGTGAATGGCCAGGAACAGAACAACTTCCGCTTCGCAGCATTCTATGCGAGCCGCATAAGACGGATTTTTCCATCGCTGATTCTGATATTGGCAACTTGCCTTGCCTTTGGCTGGTTTGCGTTATTTTCAGACGAATACAAAGTCTTGGGCAGACACCTAACAGCAAGCGCAATGTTTATCCCCAATTTCGTCTTTTGGAGCGAAAGCGGATACTTCGATTACGCGGCCGCCGCGAAACCGCTGCTGCATCTGTGGAGTCTTGGCATTGAAGAGCAGTTTTACTTGTTTTGGCCTGTCGTTGTCTGGCTTTGCTTCAAGTGCAAAGCCAGTGTGGTCAAGGCAGGGGCTGCGATTCTCTTCGCATCGTTACTGCTCAACCTGTTCACGACCGAAACAGACGTTTCAGCCGCTTTTTTTTCGCCATTGACCCGTATGTGGGAGCTGTTATCGGGTTGTTTATTGGCTGCTTTGGTGAACTACAAGGGCAGTCAATTCGACGCGTTGAAGGTCAGGCTCGCGTCGGGCGGGCTGGCAGATCACGGGCTCGCCCTGCTGGGACTCATGCTGATCACTTATGGCCTGTTTTTTTTCAATCAAGATATACGCTTCCCCGGCGTCTGGGCATTGATTCCCGTTATCGGATCGGTATTGATCATCCTCGCGGGAGAAAAAGCCTGGCTGAATCAATGTGTATTGTCGAATCGGTTCGTCGTTGGCATTGGATTGATCAGCTTTCCTTTGTATCTGTGGCATTGGCCATTGCTATCGTTTGCATTCATCCTGAGAGGCGCTAAACCGGACGGACTTCTCAGCCTGGCGCTTGTCATGCTTTCTTTTGCGCTGGCCTCCTTAACTTACTATTTTCTTGAGCGGCCGATCCGGTTTGGCCGACAAACGAAGGCCAAAACCTTTGTACCTGTCGCAGCGATGCTCGTCCTGGGAAGCTTGGGCATAGCCACAGTCGTTCTAGAGGGATTCAAAGGAAGAGCCTCGCACAAAGAGGTCGAGTCACAGCTGGCAGACCTGAATTTTTCTATTCCGGAAAGTACGGGCTGGTATTGCGAAGACCTGATGCACAATAGTCCTCGCTGTCACTCAACGGGCCCCAATCCGTCCGTTGTGGTAATCGGCGATAGTCATGCGCTGACTATTTATTCTGCGCTACGTGAAAGGTTCCGGGCCAAGGGTCAGGATATCGGGCTTTATGGTGCCAGCGACGGCTGTCCACCCCTGCTGAACGTAGTAATACAGGATCTGGATGGAGACATTAGAAACTGCTTGAAAAAAGGAAGTCAGGCCATCCGGCGAATTATTGCCGACCCGACTATCCGTGAAGTGATAGTGACCAGCAGAGGACCGATGTATACAACCGCCAAAGGCTATGGCGAGATTGAGTCGGATCAGTTTGGATCCTGGGTTCTTCATTTCGAGGGGCAAGCGCAGGATGCCAGAGACAATGAACGTGTTTTTTCCACGGGTTTGACGCATACCTTAGATGCTCTTCTGGCTGCAGGCAAAAAGGTCACCTACTTACATGACGTCCCCGAACTCGGTTTCGATATCAGAAGTTGCTTTTCCTTTCGACCCTTGTCCATGAGAGCCAATGGTAGCCATACCTGTGCTGTGAGCAGAGCAGATTTTGAAGTACGAACCAAGCCTTTCAAGGCCATGGTTGAAAAAATCTTGGTACAGCGGCCAGCAGTGAAGGTGATTGATTTGGCTGAAGCCTTGTGCGACAAAAATTGGTGCCATGGATCAAAGGACGGTGTGCTGTTTTATTTCGACGACGACCATTTAAGCCATCGCGGTGCGGCGTATGTTGTGCGCAGACTTTGGGATAAATTTTGATAGCTTGCCGTTCAGTTGACTTGTCCCCTTGATTAAATCTTTCGTCAATAAAGCGTCTGCTTCACAGGTTAGCAAGCAGTACGAGTCTTCTCTTTGAAAGTCTATGCGTCGTTGCGAGAAACTGTCTCGTGCTAACATTTTCGAATGAAAATACAGCTCCTTGCGCCCGAAGAAATTCGTCATCAGATCTGGAAAGAGCTCAGCCGAGCCACCCAAGACCGGCACCATGCATGGCGAACACCCGTCTTAGCAAGCGCTTGTGCAGAGGGCTTAGCCAATGCACGCACGGTGGTGCTCAGAGCCGCTGATGCCACATTAGGCCACTTGCAAATCTACACCGATGCACGCAGCGCAAAGTTTACGGAAATAGTAGGTCAATCGAATGCGCTATTTGTGTTTTGGAGTCCCCGTTTAAGCTGGCAGCTTCGTGTGCGCGTCGACATCGCAACGCTGTCGACGGGGCCGCAGGTGGCATCGCTGTGGGAGCGCGTCAAGCAGTCTGCCGCTGCATCTGACTACCTGAGCCCCTCGGCACCCGGAACACCCCTTGTGTCAGACGCTTCTTTATCGTCTGAAACTCCCCTGGGTAATGGTCACTTTGCTGTGTTGAATGCGCAAGTGATTGAAATGGATTGGCTTGAATTGGCGAGTACTGGACATCGTCGCGCAAAAATAACTGCCGACACGTGGGAGTGGTTGACGCCCTGACGCAGAATGCCCCATGGCGTTGAATCGCTATCGCGATTTCAGCCTGTGACTTTTTCGGCTGCGCTCAAAAAAATCATCTGGCTTTTCTTTTACCCAGCTTATGAAGCGCGATAGTTCTTCCTGACGCTTTAAAGCGTCCACGCTGTTGAATTGACGTGCCAGTTCTGTCTCTGTGAACAGCGCGTGGATTTGACGATGGCAGATGCGATGAAGCACGACCGTTTGCGTACCCCTGTGTGATTTAGGTACGAGGTGATGCGCATCTCTTTGTAATGGCGGGATGTGACGCTCGCAAAGTGGGCAGATGACCTCCTTGCTCTCTTGTGCAGGAGGCGATTCCAGCTGCGCCAGAATATTTTTTCTTTTGATTCGACCAGTCACAATAAAAAGGCAGTAGGGATTACCGCAAACCCTGGCGCGCCAGGTGGATGATGACCACGGCAGATGCAGCAATATGAGCCAAGGTGATCAAGACCGACACACTGTGTAAAAACAAGAATCGCTGTTTTTTTTCTGCGTAGGCTGCTGCATTAATTGCAGGCATTAAAATTTGTCGCGTTGGTAAGGTGGTCAAAGCAATGAGCGCCAACATTGCAGCGCTGACCATGTCGTGCGCTACGGATAACAGCGCGGCCACTGCGGAGATTACGATGACAAAGACGTAAAAAGACGGAAATGCTTTTCGAATGAGGGACCGCGCATCATGTGCGGGTAGTGATTTAAAAAGAAAAGCTGCAAAACTGGCAGAAAACAGCAACATGCCACCAAACAGAAAAGCCGTGGTCAGCAAGGCTGCACTCCGGAGAATTACATCGAACATTTCCTACCCTTTGGTTGATCACATCGACAGGCGGTTTCAAAGACGCTATGGAGTTATTTTATATTGGACTTTCTATCTAAATGAGCGCCCCGGTCGAATCGGCCAGATCCGGCGGCGTCAGCCGCAGCTAGCAGCCCACTAAAATATGACCCTCTATGCCCTTTGATGCAGACTGATTGAGACGCGCTGGCTGTGCCGGCTAGTTGATTTTGAGCAATGTATACTAAATAATCAAATAAAAAGACCGGAGACAACATGAACAGATTGATATCTTCTATTTTCGCCACAACAGCTGTCTTTACTGCGTTCAATTTTACAATGTCGGCAGCGAATGCTACGGAAGCACCTGTGGATCCAGTCAAGCTGGTTGATTCGTTCGAAGCGGCTGGTGGCAAATTTGAAGGCTTCCGTCGCTCGGGTGCCAAGGGTATCTGTGCGATGGGCGAGTTTGTGGGCAGCGCCGATGGCCGCACCCTGTCTGTCGCTTCGGCCTTCAGCGGGCAAAAGATACCAGTGATCGTTCGCTTTTCGGTAGGCGGCGGGAATCCGAAAGCGGCCGACAATGCCAAAAGCCAGCGCAACATGGCGCTTCAGTTCAACCTGCCCGGCGGTGAATCATGGCAGATGGGCAATATCTCTGCACCCGTGTTCGGCGCTTCGTCCCCAACCCAATTGCTCGGCCGTCTGGAATCGCTGACGCCTGACCCTGCTACGAAGACACCCAATCCGGAAAAGGTCAAGGCCTTCGCCAGTGCCAACCCTGAAGTCCTGCTGCAGAGCAAGCACTTCGCAAGCCAGCCGGTGCCCGCCAGTTTTGCCACCGTCAACTACTGGGGCGTGCATGCTTTCGCATTTGTCAACAGCAAGGGTGACAAGCAATTCGGCAAGTGGATTTTTGAACCCACGGACGGCCTGCAGGGGCTAAGCGACGACGAGGCCAAGGCCAAGGGTCCTAGCTTTCTTTTCGAGGAGCTGCGTCAGCGGGTCAAGGAAGGCAAGGTGGCATTTAATTTTAACCTTGAGCTGGCACAGGCTGGCGACAGGCTCGACAGTGCCACGGTGCCGCTGCCCGAAGGCCGGCGCAAAGTTACGCTGGGCACGCTGAAGGTGACCTCTGTTTCTGAGGACGCCGGCGGTCCCTGTCGCGATACCACGTTTGTTCCAACGGTCTTGCCCAAGGGTGTAGAGGCGTCCAACGATCCGATGCTCGGTGCACGCGCAGCACCTTACGCGGTGGGATTGGGTCGCCGGCTGACGGAAGGCTCCAAGCAGCAATAGGGCTGATGCACAGCGAGCGTTTCCAATAGCGCGCTGGCGGTGCACTTGCTCTTATTGGACTTATGCGTCGCGGTTCGGCTGATGCGCCGAACCCTTCGCCTCCCACACGTGATGTACGCAAGTGCATCACTCGCACCCCCTCTGAAAAATCCTTGCGCGGGGCTTTGGTACTAGTGGCACGTCAATCAGCGTCCACGACTTTCCATCTTTCTGCGCCTGATACTTTCCACTTTTCAGCGTCCCGCTGATTCGTTTAGTGCTGGTGGCAGGTTCCGAAACAGGAAAGCAGCAAAGCTAGCCGAAAAAAGAAACATACCGCCGAACAATAACGCCACCATCAAAATACTTGCCGTATGCAAGTAAACATCTGACATTTAACAATCCTTTTATTAGATAGCCTTGGTTTGATTGGGCCGAAGTTCATCGGTTGCAATTTCATCGAGCGTGAGGCGAACGCCCAGCGATCCGCTGCCTGATCGCACGGGTGACTTTTTCAGGCAAATCTCAATCTGCTGGATGGCCGGGTGTGCGGCACATGCGTTCGCAATGCGCGTCATGAGCCGCTCTTGCGTTTCGTAGTGACCGTCCGCTGCGAGGCGGTCAATTTCCGTAATCAATGGGTCATAGTCAAATACATACGCCATGCCATCTTGGGAAATGACCACTTGATTGACCGAAATCCAAAGTGTCAAATCAAGGAGGTGAACGTCTGGCCTGGTGTCGTCGGGACCATAAGTTCCAATGTCTGTTTTGAGCTGTAGATCTCGCAACTCAATGACTGCTGAGCTAGCTTGCTTCATGCATTTACCTTTTGATGGACGAATTTC
This sequence comes from Burkholderiaceae bacterium, assembly GCA_040399905.1. GTDB lineage: Bacteria > Pseudomonadota > Gammaproteobacteria > Burkholderiales > Burkholderiaceae_D > Pernthalerella. The sequence goes on along the minus strand of JBBARG010000005.1, from coordinate 5,053 downwards.
ATCAGGCCTTCGCTGGCCTCTTCGATCAAATCCAATACATGTTCAAACCCCTGTTCACCACCATAGTAGGGATCGGGTATGACAGAGGCTTGTGTTGTTTGCAAAAATTCAGCAAAACCCCGGATTTTGTGGAGATGCAGTGCTGGGCACCTTTCCTCCAAGAGCGCGCGGTTGTCCCAATCCATCGTTAAAAGCAAATCGAAATCTTCAAAGTCACTTTCAACAACTGGCCTGGCCCTCAAATGGGACATGCCGTAGCCTCTTTTAAGCGCATGCATCTGGCTGCGTGCATCGGGCGGTGCATCAGGGTGAAAATTGTGTGTGCCCGCTGAGTCAATTTTGATCTTGTGCAGGAGATCTTGATCAACAAGCCTTTTGAAAAAAACAGCTTCTGCTGTGGGGCTTCGGCAGATGTTGCCCATGCAGACAAAAAGAATTCGGTATTCAAGATCGATCATTTTGTTTTGTAGATTGGTTGCAATCATTTTTTAATAAATTTAAAGAAGACTATTTGCCAATCGTTTTTTTGGCTAATGCCAAGTAAGGATATTCGTGCTGAGCTTCCGGCACGATATGTGTGTGATTAAAAAAATTATCGCAACCTCCTGCGATTTGGAAATAGCCCCCTATGCGCTTGATATAGGCCAACAAGTCCACAAAAAACGGATGGCAACAAAGCGTGGACGAATCGCCGACCAGCAACAGCTTGCGCCGGGCACGGGTCATGCCCACGTTCATGCGTCGGATGTCGGAGAGAAAGCCGATCTCGCCTTGGGGGTTGCTGCGTGTCAATGTGATGGCAATGATGTCTCGCTCTTGGCCCTGAAACGAATCGACGGTGCCCACGCTGAGCCTGCGTTGCAGCAGCAAGCCGTTGAGCACAGCGCTATCTTCGATGGCGTCTTTCAAATAATTGATTTGGGCGCGGTACGGTGCAATCACGCCAATGGTCAGCGGGGTGTGTAGGTGTTCATCGTGTTCTGCTGGGTCGTAGGGCGCAAGCAGCTGCGCGAGGCGCTCCAGCAACAAGTGGGCTTCATCGGGGTTGGCCGTTGAACGGCTTTCGGGAATGGCAACCTCCAGAAAGCCACAGCCAGCCGTGTCGATGAATTCCACAGGCAGGTCGGGTGCAAAACGCAGGTCGTAGGTCTCCAAGCCGGCGTGGCGCACGCTTTCGTGCGGCACCAGTTGGCCGCCATAGAACTTCTCGGAGCTGAACCCCATGATGTGCGCGTGCATGCGGTATTGCATGGTCAACATACGGGCCGTCTCAGGCTGCCGCCGAATGCATTTTTCAAAAAGTGTTTCGCGCAAGCCTTCACGGGCTGCTTTTTCGCTTTTCACCGTGGGTGGCAGCTGGTGGTGATCGCCCGCCAGAACAATGCGCTTGCCCTTGGCAATGGGAATCCAGCAACCCGGCTCCAAGGCCTGAGCGGCTTCGTCGATGAAGACGGTCTCAAAACACAGGTGGCGAATGTATCGGTGGCTGGCGCCCACCAGCGTGCAGGTGATGACCTGCACCGAATCGAGCACGTCCTCGGATATAAAGCGCTCCAAATCGTCGGCGGCCTGGCGCAGCGTGCGCGCTTCTTCCCTCAGCCATTGGCGGTGCTGTCGCTCCTCAAAACCAAAATGGCGGACATGTTCGTTGGCGGTGTCTCGGTGCTGTTCAGCGGTTTGGCGCATCGCATGCATCTTGCTGTAGCTTGCGTGGGCCATCACACCGGCATCGAGGGTGTGCTTGAGCAGTAGGTCCGACACACGGCTGGGGTTGCCCAAGCGGATCACGTTGACACCGCGCTCTGCCAACTTTTCAGTTAGCAGGTCCACGGCGGTGTTGGAGGGGGCACACACCAGCACGTGCCGCTCACGCCGAATGGTTTCCAGAATTGCCTGCACCAGTGTGGTGGTTTTGCCCGTTCCGGGCGGGCCGTGGATGATGGCCACGTCTTGGGCCGAGATCACATGGCGCACAGCCACCAGCTGCGCGTCGTTGAGCGCGCTGGGATAAAACAGATCGTCAGCTTTGTGCTTGCGAAAGGTGGCTTGCCGGGCGCCCAGCAGCACGTCGCGCAGTTCAGCCAAGCGGTTGCCTTGTGCAAGCATGACCGCGCTCAGGGCCTGGTTCATCTCGCGGTAGCTCACCTCGTCAAACGTCAGGTCAATGCCTAGCGTGCTGCCATCCAGCACCCAGTCGGGAAGCACTTCTTTTGTGGTGGTCAGCAGCAGCTTGTTGCGCCGCACGCTCGTCACGACGCCGCTCAGCGCAGGTCGGTCGGCTGCCGAGTAGCCTGGCGCGTTGCTGAACAACGAAGCATTTTTGCCCACCTGAAACAAGTGCAGGTCTTGCCGATGCGCAGGGCGCTCTAGCTCCAAGACCACTTTGCCACCAAAACCGATGTCTTCTTGGGTAATGGTGACGGGGTACCAGGTCAAGCCACGCCGGCGGCGCTCCTTGATGCTGGCACTGGCATTGTTGAGTATGAACTGCGCTTGGTCTTCCTTTTGTTCAAGTTGCATGAGTGCACGCACATGGCGTAACTCATGTTGAACAGCGCAAGGGGCGGTGGGGGTGGGGTCTAGGTCAGCCAAAGGGAAAGGGGAAAGGCACGGCACGGTACGGGAACTTAACCGCTCTTGGTTTTGATAATGGGCAGAATTCTACCCCAAGCAGCTGAGGCCTCATCAACCAGGGAGATATCGCGGCTTGCTTTGACGTGGGGTGGCGATCAGTGCCGCTTGTCGGCCTTCCATGTGCCGCCATAGCGGTAGCTGGGATGTCCCTCCACTTGGGTCCGGCATGCTTGGCAAATCAGGGTCCAAGCAGCGTTGTCGTCTTGCACCACCCGGTAAAGAGTTGAACTCACGGCTTTGCAGGTTTCGCAAGCTTTGATACGGGATCGAACAGGTTTGGGCATGGTGATAAAAAATCAGTCTATCGCGTCAAACGAGGCTGCCGCCCGTCGGGGATTGGCAAGCTTCAGCACACTGGTTTTATGAGAGCCAGTCATGGCCTTTTTGACGACCTTGTAAATGTCGAGATCAAAGTCAAAGTCTTCAGACTGAGCGATGTCGTCCAGCTCATCGTGATCGTTGGCGGTGCCCAGGTAACACCATTTGTTGATCACCAGCATGCTGTGCCCGTCCTTGATGGCCACCGCCCCCTCAAATGGCCAAACCGGGACTTTGTAAAGCTGTAGGGCCGTTTGCAACTTCAGGTTGTGCACCGCCAAAGACACTTTGCCCATGCACGCGCCTTGGCATTGTTTGACTTGATAGCCAAAGCAAGGTTTTCCCTCGTCCACTTTTTCCAGGCCCAGCAAGGCCTCACACAGTTGGTACTTTTTGGCGACGGCCGCCAAGTAACCCAGCGCTTCTTTCTTGTTGTTAAAAAGCCCGTATAAATTGTCTTGAAAGCCAGGTTGCAAATGCTTGTGCGTGATGAGTGTGGGGCGTTGAAGGCCCGAGGGTTCTTGGCTCAATTGCCATGCGCACAGGTCTTTGGAGCGGCGAAGCTTGATGTTCGCGCTGGGCATGCGCTCTTTGATGAGCTTGGCCTCCAAAATCAAAGCGCTCAATTCGCCGCTTGTTTCGATCCACTCGATGTGATGAACCTGTTGGGACAGTTTCATTTCTTTGCGTACAGTCAGCGCACTTTGAAAATGACTCATCACTCGGCTGCGCATTGAAATGCTTTTGCCAATGTACAAAGGGGCGTGGTGTTCACCGTAAAAAATATAGCAACCCGGCGTGTCTGGAATCGCATTGATGACAGATTGGCTGATGTTGGGCGGCAGGCTGACACTGCCCAGCAACTGATTCACCGCTTCAAGCAAGCGCGCTTGGCCAAAAGTCTTTTCACACACACGCCAAAACTGGACCAGCAAATCGGCGTCGCCCAGAGCCCTGTGCCGCGAACGGACCGTCAGCCCATGCACAGCGACGATGGTGTCCAGGTTGTGCCGAGCCTGCTGCGGGAAAAGCAGGCGCGAGAGCTTGACGGTGCACAGCACCTTCGGCCGAAAATCCATGCCCAAGCGTTTAAACGAGGCTTTGATGAAGCCGTAGTCAAAGCGGGCGTTGTGCGCGACAAAGATCTTGCCTTCCAGCTCTTTTTTGATTTGCAGCGCGAGTTCGTCAAATGGAGGTTGGCCCGCCACCATTTCCGGCGTGATACCCGTCAGTCTCTGAATATTTTGAGGAATAAAGGTTTGGGGATCTACCAAACACTCCCAAGCAGTTTCTTGCCCATTAGCCAGTGTCTTGATACCGATTTCGGTGATCCTGTCACGTTCGGAATTGCCGCCTGTGGTTTCAATGTCGACAAAGGCAAAAACAGAGAATTCGGTGTCTGGAGGTTTCATTTAAAAGCCACGGATTGAAAGCTGCGTTTTTTTTCTAACTAAACAAATAAATTGTGATTGTTGACTGGCTCATCAAAACTCCCCCCTCGCTTCGGTGCTGGCGCACCATCAGAACTCGCTTGTGGTGGAACATGCAAGTGGTAAGTCCAAGTTTGTCTATCAGCGTTTATCTCCAAGACCGGGAACTGCTTTATTTGTGTTGACGGAGCAGCACCAAGCGGTAAGCCATATAAGCCGACATGCAGGATGCACCGCCACCGTCCAAAGTCATAACGCGATAAATTTTTGAGAATTCCGAATGGCTGTGCATAGTGCAATTATAAATTGTTACTATATTTTCGCCGCCAACAGGATACGAGTAGTCCCGACCAAGATGAACGCTCGAATGGCAGAAACGTTTCCCCTCGACCAACCAATACCAGAAAAAAATGATTGATTCATCCTCGCGTAATTCGTTAATTCATTAAAGGGGATGGACGTACATTCCGGACTTCGGCCTGCAACGGGTGTGGAGGGCCGGAGAGAAAATACGCAAACGGAGAGTAAAACCTGCCGGTTGGTGGCAAAAATGACTCTCTCCGCAGTCCGCAAGAACCCGCGTAAACACGCGGCAGCAGGCAAAAAAACCAACCGAGTGAACTGCACCCCAAAAGTTGGACACCCGTCCATTCTTTTGGGGTGTTTTCATG
>JBBARG010000004.1:0-274042 GCA_040399905.1 Burkholderiaceae bacterium | reverse complement strand
TGTAGGCCTAAATTTATAGGCTCAGGAGTGTCTAGTAAACCCGGGGCGATTCAGCCATTACCACCGGCCGTACCCTGTCTGACAGTACTGATTGTGATGTTGTTGTAGTTAATTCTACTGCTCAAAGTGCTGCCCGATATATTGCCACCGCTTGCAGCAATGGTGAAATCATTCGATCGGATCAGCCATTGGCCTTTATTAAGTATCGGCGCGTCCGTGCTGATAGTTACACCGTCTGCAATAACCACCTTCGCACCCGACGTCTCAATGAAGCCGCCGTCGCCGCCATCGGGTGCCGAGGCGTCCAGCCGGCCAGCCACGGTGGTGATACCGCCGTCCATATCACTGAGCAGGGTGATTTTTCCTTTACTGTCACCGATAGTGCGCGCTTCAATGACGCCGTCATTGTTGACCACAGCATTGAGGAGGGCGTCCACGCCTTTCGCTGTCATCAGCACCACACCGCCATCGGCACTGATCATTTGCTTGTTTTGTGCCAGCGCATTTAGCGCGCCCTGGTCAACCTGCACGTTGAGTAATTTGTCCCCTGCAAAATCCAGCGTCATGCTGTTGCCGGCTGCGAGTGCCACCGTACCGAGCCGCGCAGCGATTACGCCTTCGTTCGAGACTTGCCCACCCAGCAGCGCAACATAGCCGCCATCGGTTGTGGTGATGTTGCCCCGGTTGGTGACGAGGCCACCGGTGCCATCGGTGTTACTGAAGCTGCGCTTGCCGGACATGAAATCGTCATCCGACATTTTGAGAGTTGTGGCCAGCAGGCCGCCGACGTTGACTTGCGAGCCTGCGCCAAACATGACGCCGTTAGGGTTGAGTATCCACACCTGACCGTTAGCTTTGAGGCTGCCGGACAGCGTGCTCGACTCATTGCCCAGCACACGGTTGAGGGCAATGGCCGATGCGTTCGGTTGCTGGAAGACGATGGATTCGTTGCTGGCAGTACCGAATTTTTGCCAGTTGATCGCCATATTCTGTGTCTGCTGGGTGATGGTGGTTGTCGTGCCTACCGTGGCAATGCTGCCACTAACTGCCGAGACCTGCCCGCCTTCCGGCAGTGCGTGTGCCGAGATCGCCAAAGTCGACAGCAGCATGGCAGCCAAGGGCTTCAAGCCACCGGACTTGCCGCGTCTGCGCGTGGTTTCAGAGGCAACTGCATAACATTGAAGACGGACGCTCCAGACCAGGCTATAGGTACGATTCATGATGGTTCCTTGAATAATTTATGGCGTGGCCGGCGTTCGGGCCATGACTTGTTTTACAAGATAGGTCTGCACAGCGCATCTGCCAACTGTGCAACTGCGTGTGCACTGCGCTATATGAGCACTAGTACAAGTTACGAAAAAGAGACGCTGCTCAGGGTGGTTTGAGCTTCACTTGGTACAATCTCGGTTTTGCCACTGCTGGACCGGAATTTCCCCATGATCGACATTCAACTTCTCCGCAAAGACATCGCCGCCGTCGCTACCCGTCTGGCGCAACGCAAATTCAAGCTCGACGTAGAGGCATTCAATGCACTCGAGTCCGAGCGCAAGTCCATACAGACCCGCACGGAAGAATTGCAGGCGCAGCGCAATTCGCTTTCCAAGCAAATTGGTATCCTCAAGGGCAAAGGCGAAGACAGCGCCGCCGTGATGGCGCAGGTCGCCGGTATTGCGGACGAGCTGAAAGCCTCGGCCGAGAAACTCGAAGTCATCCAGAGTCAGTTATCCGAATTTATGCTGGCCATACCAAACGTGCCGCATGAGTCAGTGCCGGTGGGGTCGGACGAAGCCGGCAACGTAGAAGTGCGCAAGGTCGGCACGCCCAAGGCGTATGACTTTGAAGTCAAAGACCACGTAGATCTGGGTGCGGCCTTTGGGCTCGACTTTGATGTCGCCACCAAACTGACTGGCTCGCGCTTCTCTGTCATGAAAGGCGGCATCGCCCGTCTGCACCGCGCGCTTGCGCAGTTCATGCTCGACACGCACACCGAAGAGCATGGCTACACCGAGTGCTACACGCCGTATATCGTTAACGCCGACAGCCTGCGCGGTACTGGTCAGCTGCCTAAATTTGAGGCAGACCTGTTTGCCGTCAAAAAAGGCGGCCAGGAAGGCGAGGGCGAAGCGCTGTATCTGATTCCAACCGCCGAAGTACCGCTGACGAACCTAGTTCGTGATGAAATCGTTGCTGCTGAATCGCTGCCAATGAAACTGGTTGCGCATTCACCGTGCTTCCGTTCCGAAGCAGGCAGCTACGGCCGCGACACCCGCGGCATGATCCGGCAGCACCAGTTTGATAAAGTCGAGATGGTGCAGCTGGCGCACCCAGAGCATTCATACGAAGCGCTGGAAGCCATGCTGGGCCATGCAGAAAACATCCTCAAGAAGCTGGGCCTGCCTTACCGCGTCATTACCCTCTGCACCGGCGACATGGGCTTTGGTGCGGCCAAGACCTATGATATTGAAGTCTGGCTGCCGGCACAGGGCACCTACCGCGAGATTTCATCGGTATCGAACTGCGAGTCTTTTCAGGCGCGCCGCATGCAGGCACGCTTTAGGAATGCGCAGGGCAAGCCAGAATTGCTGCACACCTTGAACGGTTCCGGTCTGGCAGTGGGCCGCACGCTGGTGGCGGTGCTGGAAAACTATCAGCATGCCGACGGCAGCGTGACCGTGCCGGAAGCTTTGTGGCCGTATATGGGCGGATTGAAGAAACTGACAGCCTGATAATGCTTTGGGGACTTACTTGGCGTGCCGGACTCTGCTACAATCGCGGTCTTCGAGAAATGCCAAGCAGTGTCGAACCTAACAGGAGAGGTGGCAGAGTGGTCGAATGTACCTGACTCGAAATCAGGCGTAGGTGCGAGCCTACCGTGGGTTCGAATCCCACCCTCTCCGCCAGTAATACGAAAAACCCCGCAAATTTTTGCGGGGTTTTTCTTTTTGTGCGGAGAAATTACGCTCAAAAAGCCGTATCAATTGAAATGCTTCAAGTCCGAATAGAATTAAAACCTTATTCGGAAATGCATCAAATTGGAAGTGATGATGCAATCTACAACGGCTCGTTTGGTGCAATCGGTTCAAGCACAAGCTTGCCTTCCATGACCGTCACCTTGACCTGCCATCGCGGAATAAATCCGGCATCTCTTAGCCATTTGCCTTGAAGGCGGATGCAAGATTTTTTGCTGCCGTATCCGGGCCAGAGACCTATCTTCATGAAACGGATAGATGGGGATTTTTGTTCAGATTTGTTTTCGCTGCGCGATGAATTACGGGATGAGTTCATTTTTACTTTTGCCTTGAGTAAGAGCCTCACTGTCAAATGAGGGTGGTGGAACTAGACGAGGTTGACAGACCGGGGCAAAAGACTTCCGGCGAGCCTTGCGGCTCCCTCGCCTAGCCCACCATAGATGGGACGTGCGGGGTAAAAGGACAAAGCCGCAATGCGGCCTTGTCCTTCTTTTGCCTGTTTGAGCTGTCACACTCGTTCACCACGGATGTGATGAAGAAAGCAATCTAGGTCAGGGCGCAGGCACCGTCAAGCAAGCATGACGGATTGGAGACATAAATCAGTTGGAAATTTTACCGCGTTGTTTCGCTGAAAAATCAGGTTTTAGTTGTTTGAATATCGCCAGCGGAGAGATGGTGAAAATATTGGCGCGTTTGTCTCAAATTAGTATATTCGACCACTCAATCGTCTTGATAAGACAGTGTCCAAATTCGCTTCAAAGGCAGCTCGGCGCGAATTTCTGGATCGAGGTTGTCATAGTGGTTAAGAATTTGCTCAATCAGTGTTTCAGCATTCCAAAGCCGTACCTTAAAAAATTGAGTCGGTACTTCTTTATAAACGGTCTGCTTAAAATCAGACCAAGACACAAACAGCCCCTGTTCAGCCTGAACATTCTGCATAGCCCCAACCAACTGCGTAAATTCAGGTCGATCAGCTGGCGTGTCGCCTGATTTAACTTGTACGCAAATGCGCGGACGGTCAAACCCTAATGCACCTTTCGCAGCCAATATGTCGATACCCTTGTCAGGACCTTCAGGGCTTAAGTAAGTGGTGAAACCTTGGGCGCGCAAAACCGCATCGACTAGACGAGCTAACCCATGCCCTTTGAATTTCTTGATAATGTGCTTTGAAATCAGGTCACGCGTAAATTGCTCAATGTCGACGCTCTGAGAATCATCGTCTTCAGCGGCATGCACCCCGACTTGGGTCAGCGTGATAGGGGTTGATGGCGTAAAGCTAAAGCCATTTTTTAGCATAGCCCTGATGCGGACTTCGGCATCATTACGCTTGATTTCGCAGACGGTCAGAAATGCGCCCAGTGAATACAAAAGATCTTGATCAAAATTACTGCGAGGTATATCGGTATTGAGCCATTTAATTTCATGGAAATGTCTATAGAGCCCTTCGCCATTCACATCAAATTTATAGCCCGAAATAAGCTCGCCAATCGCAATCGTACCTTTTTGTTTTTTCGGTACCGCTACCCAGTCACCTACCTTCATCGCCTGCGCAAAAGCCCATATCTGCCCGCTCCAGTTGCCGAGCTTTCGTACTGGCTCATCAGGATAATTTTGTTGAACAATCAATTTGATCCCGGCGTAACCTTGAGCCACAGACAGATCAGTGTTCTTGAGGTTTTCCCAAGTCAGGTAAATACGGTTTTCCGAAAAAAACCGCTCTTCATGCTCGCCGTAGGTACCGGCACGTACAAGCCATATCGCCATTCTTGAGCTCCATTGGGAAAACGAGAGAAATTAATAATTGCGATAATTGTAATCAATAATGCCTGAGTGTTCGTTAATCGGTTCTAAATAAAATAAATTTGCGCTGAAAAACTGAAATATGAGCGCGACTTGCCGTCATCACGAGTAAAGGAAATGCTCAGCAAAAGTTCTGAAGTTTTTACTTAACCTTCAGAAAGAAGTAGGCTCGTTCAATCGCCTAAAATTGATTTAGAATTCCGTCGCCTGTGGTCATATTTCCGATGATCTTCGAGCATTAATTATTTTTTGTAATTTTTATTAAACAGCAGATATCTGTTTGCGTATCGTTTAAGCTAGAAGTCAATATCGGAAGACAAAAAAATTTATGAAGCTTAAATCCGTCAGTATAAAAAAACACTCCACCCTTAACGAAAAATGGGTGCAAGAGCAGATTGCTATTGATCCTTCTATTCTTGGGCTCGGGGATCTGATCCTGCGTGATAAGGAGCGTATTCAGCAGGGCGCAGGCAGGCTGGATCTTCTACTGCAAGATCCGGATACTTTAAAGAGGTATGAAGTCGAAATCCAACTCGGCGCTGTGGATGAAAGCCACATCATTCGGACGGTAGAGTACTGGGATCTTGAGCGGAAGAGATATCCTCAGTATGAACATGCTGCAGTAATTGTTGCAGAAGAAATTACTTCGCGCTTCCTAAATGTCATTCAGCTTTTCAATGGGGTTATACCGTTGATTGCTATAAAAATGACGGCATACGAAGTCAATGGTGAAGTATGTCTGACATTCGTAAAAGTTCTCGATGAAATCAGCTACGGTTTCGTTGATGAAGATGAGCCTGTTTCTGAGCCAGCTGATAGAGCGTTCTGGGAAAAGAAGGGATCAAAGCAATCACTCGCTTTGACGGAGGAGCTGATGTCCTTGGTGCAATCGGCTGAGACCAAGGCAAGCATGAAACTTAACCGTCATTACATCGGGCTTAGTGTGGAAGGGGCACCGATGAATTTTGTATCGTTCCGGCCGCAGAAGTCGTCCGTGCTAATGCGTATCAAGTTGCCCAAGCTACAGGAATATGATGACCTCTTGCAGGAGACTGAGCTTGATACGTTAGCTTATCAGGCTGGGTGGCGGCTTTATCAGATCCGGATCGACAAGCACCTGTCCGAGAGGCAGCATGAGATTCTTGCTTATTTGGTCAAGCAGGCAAGAGAGCAATTCGGAAAAGAGATTTGAAAGGCTGATAAAAGAGGAATGGCGAGTTATAGTCATTTGGGGGTGCGGACTCAAATTGGCGAGCAAAAAGGAAAAAATGGATTGGCTGCCATCTACGATTACAAATGGCACCGATTCATATGTTGAGTGGCCGATGACTGGTAATAAAGTTGGGTGAGTATGTCTATGCAAAATGAACCGTTTTCAAACCAAAATTGCGATCGTCCATTTTTTTCAAAATGTAACCAGATCGTGAACAGTAGCCGCATAAACGAGGGGTCTACTTTTCTCCATGCCCGCATAGAGCATCCTCGCAACTACTCGCACAAAAATAACATCTCAGTTTTTATTGGCTCATTCAAGATCAGTTCTTGAAAAATATGACAAGTAATCGATAGATTTAAGGCTTGATTGGCCATAAACTAGGCACGTCAATTTTTTCCGACTTATAAGAGGTAGGTGTGCATTTTGTTCAGCCTCATCGCTTTCCGTGGAAGCCCGAATTCCCGGCAGTGCTAATTCATGCAAGTGAATCAGCCGTGAAGCAACACCCTGCCTATCCAGCGGCAAAGGCTGGCGATACCGTTGCTGCCTTTAATTTAGTTTTAAATACTATTAACGACGTTGCCATAGATTTCTTGTTTGATTCATTGAAAAACGAGGCTCCCATTCTAATCAGCGTCCATGCAGAAGAAGCTGTTGGCGTTAACGCAATTCCGGAAGTAATGGCAGATTTCCTTTCGAATTTGTTGGATTTTGAAATAGAACAATCAGTAATTCAGGCTAATGTCGTTAACCATACAGGCGCTGGCGGTTTTGCACGTATGGCAAGGCAAGCCGTCTTTTCTGGTGAGATTGTCCCAGGGAAGAAGTATTTGATAGTTGACGATTTCATCGGCCAAGGCGGAACGATTGCCAATCTCAGGGGCCACATTCTGAAGCAGGGTGGGGTGGTGATCGGGGCGACCGTTTTGACCGGTAAAGACTATTCTGCGATACTGGGACTCGAATCTGACAAGTTAAGTGATCTTAGGAGGCAACATGGACAAATTGAAGACTGGTGGCGACAACGCTTCGGGTTCGGTTTCGACTGTCTTACCGCCTCAGAAGCCAGATACCTCAGTAACACTGCAACAACCGAAACAATTCGCTCTCGAATCGAAGCAGCGGATGTTGAAGCTTAATGCCACTTCTGGCAAATTTGTTGTGTCTTTGAACAGCGCCAAGCATTCTCAATCCCGAATGTTAACGCCGACAGAAATTGAAGAGCTGCGCAAAACGAAACGCATGGTGTCTGAGCGGACGTTCAAGTTACTCAAGCAAGCCTGATGGCGTCGTTGCCTGAATTTACCTTCAAAAATTAACAATCAGATGCACGGATTTTTTTGCGGATAACTCAATTCCTCGAATAAAAAAATCCTTGAATTCACTAGGCTTTAAGGAATGGTTCGAATCCCACCTTCGCCAGTAATACGAAAAACCCCGCAAATTTTTGCGGGGTTTTTCTTTTTGCGCGTACACAGTATTTATTCGCGCTCAATCCAGCCTGCCTTTTTTGAAGCGCCGACATATCAACGCGAATTCTTGAGAAAATTCACATTAATTTAATTGAATCCTGAATTCTACTGAGAATGTCTTCGATATTTGGCTGGCCTTGGTAGTACAAGGCTTTGGTCTTTTTGAATTCACGTGCAAACAGCTGGCGCTCATTTTGATTAGCAATCGTGAAGGCTGGATTCCGGGCGATCACGAGCTCATCGCCCGATCTGAAGCGCTGGATTTTTCGCTCTTGATACGCGGGCTCGTTCATGAAGGCTTGCACCTCTTCCATGGGCAACAGGCAGTACACATCGTAGTAATGACGTAGAAAATTGGCTGGGAAATTTACTGACTCACCTAAGCGGCGGTACTTGGTGGAGATGGTCTGCAATTTTTCAACAAAGGTATGCGTGGCCGCATAGCAGCGCACTTCTTTTGCGCGGTTATCTACAATTTTCACCACGCTATTGTTCGCAGCTTCCCAAGCCCACGAACTGATGGTGAGCGGCACATTTGGTGTCGTGTCATCAAACCCTAGCTCGAGCAGTACGCCATCTTTTACGCCCTCAAGCGTAGGTTGCGTGGATTGGTACTGGAGCCTTATCCCTGCGCTGCGGAGCTGTTTTTCATCGTCGAACGCCGTATCGCGCTGAACCTTCACAATACCCGGAATGTTGATTTCATTCGTTAGTTGCTCATAGAAGTCACGACGCGACTCGACATGCGCAGGCTTATCTTGATTGCGTCCGATTTTTACGTTTGAACCTTTGGGTGGTTCGATCCGTATATCAATGTCTTCCGAAAACCGATGGATCACGCCATAACCTTTGGATAGCGAAGTCCCGCCCTTGAGTTCAAACCGATAGCCTTGCGCTTGCAAGCCCCAAAGACAATGCATGATCCAGTAGTCTTTTTCAATCAAGGTTGGTGCTATACCTTTGGCGTCTGAAACGACGGCGATCAGTTGTTTGAAGTCAGGCAGATCGTGAAGGAACTTAGGCATTGAACCAACTTTCTAGGCGCTTTTTGGTGGCCACAGAGCCGTAGGTTTGCATTGCTTTTTCTAGCTGCGACGGATCCAGTGAGGAGAGACGGCTGCGGGCATGCCTGAGGACTTCGTTCTGATCCTCTGCAAGTTCGCTGATGTTATTGAGCAGGTCAACAAACAAAAACTCAGCAGATAACTTTTTAGGGAAGCGTGGCTTGACCTTGAAGTGGAATTCGCGATTACCTAGCTTGAAAACGCCGTGCCGCTTGTGGTTGTAAACCACGGTCGAATTGTAGAGCTGTGTTGTACCCGCACCGACAGCGTTATATGCGGAAGGGGAAAACATCAGGAAGTGCTTATCGCGCAGGAATGCTTCCACCAATTGTTGCTCATCAGGCGGTAAGTTACCAAAGCGTGAGGTCTTGGGCTGGTAGTAGAGGCCTGGGGCCACCTTCTTGAGGGTGCCAGATTTCACCAGTTCGCCAAGCTTTCGATCCACTGCGCCTGTGATTTTTGCAAGGTCTTCACGACGATAGACGCGTCCGGGCGATAGCTGACCAGCAAGCGCGCTGGCAGCTTTAGGTGTAGTGCTTTTGGTGCTGGACGATAAGGCTTTCATGAATGATATTTCATTAAAAATTCATTCAATATTAGACTAATCTACGAACTTTTCCTAGTAATGCCCCAATTTGCTAATTTGCAATGGTATTGGAATAGCAATTGCCAATATTGAGCTAAGAAATGAGGTTTTATGTCGCTTGGCTTCTTCGATTCAATTAGACGATCTGGGCATCCATCCTGGCTGCTGTTAGCTCAAGGTAATGTAGAGGTTGGATGGGGATTCTGAATTGCGGAACTACAAGGATTCGAACAGCTATTCAAGAGGCCGTTTATCGACCATACGTGATGCATTCCGGCAAAATATTTTGTGGATATATTTGTGGATACCCACATTCTACAATTCAAAAAAATCCCTGATTTTTCTGCGTTTTAAGCAATGATTTGAATACCACCCATAATCCGGTTTCGTATCAGAACCTCCTGACTTTTTAGTGGCGGTACGGAACTTTAGAATTTTGAAATAGGCTGGGATTTCTTACCGTACCGACTGAACAGTAAGCGAAAGTGTCAGAATTTTTCTCAGGATAGCTTTCGTACATAGGTTAAAAGGAATGCAACCCGCTGATCCGACCGTATGACCAAACGCCAAACTCTATCGCTCACCGCATTAGCCATGATCGCCTTTGCGGCAAATTCCTTACTGTGCCGCTTAGCGCTCATGCACACTGCCATTGATCCCGCCAGTTTCACTGCTGTTCGCGTCATTGCTGGTGCCGTGACGCTGGCTTTGATCATCATGTTGCGCGGTGGCCGCGTGTCGGCGAACGGCAGTTGGGCGTCAGGGCTGGCTTTATTTGTCTACGCGGCGGCTTTTTCTTTTGCCTATGTCAGCTTGTCGGCAGCAACCGGTGCTCTGCTACTGTTTGGCGCTGTGCAAGTGACGATGATCACGGTGGGCCTGTGGCACGGTGAGCGTCTCTCGCTACGCAAGCTCACAGGTTTGGGCCTGGCTTTTGGCGGACTGGTGACGTTGCTCTTGCCGGGTTTGTCTGCGCCGTCTTTGGCAAGTGCTGTATTGATGCTCGCAGCTGGTCTGGCGTGGGGTATTTACTCTTTACGGGCCAAAGGCGCGACAGATCCCACCGCTGTCACCGCTGGTAATTTTTTGCGTGCTGTGCCCTTTGCTGCAGTGCTCACGCTGCTCATGTGGCCTTCCCTCAAAACAGATCACGCCGGCATTCTGCTGGCCATCGCATCGGGAGCCTTGGCATCTGGCCTCGGCTATGCAATCTGGTACGCGGCGCTGCCTGGTTTGCGTGCAACCAGCGCGGCGACGGTGCAGCTGTGCGTGCCGGTCATTACCGCCCTGGGTGGCATTGTCTTGCTCGGTGAGCCGCTTGGTTTGCGGCTCATGATGACGTCAATAGTGATTCTGGGCGGGATTGCGCTGGTCGTGGCAAAGTAGTGCACCCCTGCATTACAATCGGATGCAGAGTTTTTCTCGACACTCACCTCTATACAAACATAGCAAGGAACAAACATGCTTGAAGCAACATGGCAGGGCGTAGTCATCGCCAAAACCGAGAAATTTGAAAAAGTCGAAGGTAATTATTATTTTCCAGCTGACGCGCTGTACATGCAGTATTTTCGTCCGAGTGACAAGCATACGCATTGTTCGTGGAAGGGCGAGGCCAGTTATTACAACGTCGTAGTCGGTGAGCATATCAATCAGGATGCAGCCTGGTTTTATCCGCATCCCAAGCGCGAAGCGAGCAACATTGCCGGCTATGTGGCTTTCTGGCGCGGCGTACAGGTCGTGGAAATCTGACCCTGACAATCCCGCGCCAGCAGGATCCCCGAAAACTGCCAGCAAGCACCGGCCGGGAAAAAATTCCGGTAATTCATTCGCGTGTGTCCAGGGTAGGAGGGCCAAGTCTTGCAATCATGCATATTTATATAAGCAACAGTGGAAATGTGTGATTGCAAGATTTGGGCTCGATCGTGGTCTCGATCGTATTAGCGCGATAAGGCACTGCCTGATCCAACAGTCGCAATTGTTGCGATGTCTTTCCATCCCCAAACCTTAAGCCCTTCTCGCTCGAAACTCAGACGCCCGCCGTAGACAATAGCGGGCTCAAGGCTTTCGCTACCGGCGAGCGTTTGCCATTTTCTAATGCCATTTGCCCAGTCACTGGCGTAGGTGCTACCCGATTTGATTTCTATGGGTTGAAGGCCACGCGCCGTTTCACTGATTAAGTCGACTTCGTTGCCAGTGTTGTCTCGCCAAAAATAGAGGTCCAGTGATTGGCCTGAATTGAGTCGTTGTTTGTAGAGTTCACTGACTACCCAGGTTTCAAACAAGGCGCCTCGGGCAGCGTGTGTTTCTAAAGTCTGCGCATCGCGTATACCCAAGAGCCAAGCCGCCAAGCCCGCATCCAGAAAATATAACTTGGGTGTTTTAACCAAGCGCTTGCCGTAGTTGCGATGGTGCGGGCGAAGCAAGGTAATTATGTAGCTGGTCTCAAGTACATTGAGCCATTGTTTGGCAGTCACGGCGCTAATGCCGCAGTCTGCTCCGAGTGAGCTCAAGTTAAGTAATTGGCTTGTTCGGGCGGCGCACATTTTGACGAATGTTTGGAACTGGCTTAAATCGCGGACAGCAATTAACTGGCGCACATCACGTTCGACATAAGTGGCAATGTAGTTGCTGTACCAGTCTTGAGGGCTAACCGGACGATCATAGAGAGCAGGATAGCTGCCGTGAAAAAGCATCTGCGTCAGCGAGTCCGGCAATTTGTCTACGGCTACTAGTTCCGATGCGCTCAAGGGTAATAGCTCGACGCGCCCGACTCGGCCCGCCAGTGTTTGTGTAATGCCTTCGATGAGGTTGAGTTGCGATGAGCCAGTCAGCACAAAATCACCCATCAAACCTCGTTCATCCACCCAGCCTTGTAACCACGAAAGCAGTTGAGGGCAGCGCTGAACCTCATCCAGGATGGCTCCTTGCGGGAACCGTGCCAAAAATCGTTTGGGATCATTTTGGGCGAATTCCCGCTCATCAGGATTTTCCAGCGTGATGTAAGGCTTATCAGTAAAAACAGCTTTGGCTAGCGTTGTTTTGCCAGATTGACGCGGCCCTGTAATGGCCACGACGGGGAAGCCCTTAGCCAAACGAATGAGCGTGTTGGTAGCATCGCGAGGAATCATTTGCAAATCCAAGTTTGAAATTTAGATTTGTAAATTATAGACTTGTTCACAAAAATTGCCAGTACTCGAACTTCTGGGGAGCGGAGGCTGCTCAATCGTGAAGCTAGTGCTGACCGGGCAGCAAGATATCCTAACGTTGTGTTCGAAATTAGTTGACCACTACAAGACGTCTGGCAGAGCATCAAGCCGGTTTTCAGAAAAAAGAAGCAACACGTACCCGAGGGGGCGCGCATGCCGCAGTCGCACATTGATCATATAACCCTGGCGGCCTACTCCTTGTCGGCCGGTGTCGACTACCTGCAGTCCGTGCTGGGTGTGCAGCTTCAGCCAGGTGGTAAACATCCGCGCATGGGTACACACAACAGTCTGCTGCGCCTTGGCGATCAGGTATTTCTGGAAGTGATTGCAATTGATCCTGACGCACCGGCGCCCAACCGGCCTCGTTGGTTTGGGCTTGATCAGCTCGATGAATTCAGGCGGCCGTTCGCACTGACCTGGGTTGCCCGCACTGTCGATATTCATATGTCAGTGAAGGCCTCGCCTGAAGCGCATGGGTCGGTGGAACCCATGAGCCGTGCGCATCTTTCTTGGCACATAACGATACCCGAAGACGGTCGTCTGATACTGCAGGGACTCGTGCCGGCGCTGATTCAATGGGAGGGGAGTGCTCATCCGTGTGCACTGCTACCTGATCAGGGGTGCTCACTGATCAGTCTTGAAGCTTGTTCTTCGTCTACAGAGCGTCTGCATCAGATGCGTGAAGCGATCGGATTGTCCGCGGCATTCTCTGTCTCTTCGCTGCCAGTAGTTGAGTCCCCGCGGCTTGTTGCCCGGATCATGACGCCGGTGGGGATGCGGGAATTGAGACTGCCGGCCGTGGTCACTGAAAAGTAAACAAGCATCAGCGTTCGGATGAGCTTGCGGACTCGCCGCGTCCAAAGGAAAAAAGGTAAGGGCGCATGACAGGGATTTGCACGACGCCGTGAATAATCCCTTCTGTTAGTGCATTACCAGAGAACCGCAGCACACGCAGTTGTGGGTAGACGAGGCTTGGCGATCGCTGCAGCGAAGGAAGAAAAGCCCAATGCTGTATGAGGACTGAGGCCGACCAGGAAAGTCTGCTTCATCCGCGAAGATTGTATTAATCCCCCAAAGGCTCAAGACGGGCGACAGGTTCAAGCACTAGTTTGCCTTCCATGACTGTGAACTTGACCTGCGATTGCGGGATAGTGATGTCGTAATTTGACTAATTTATCAAAGCATCAGCATAGGAATTGTCGCTAATTGATTAAACAATGAGGCTTGATGTCATTTTCTGGCTAAATAGAAATATTTATAAAGCAATTAATTTCCTCTATTCGATTGTGGGATTCGCGAAAATAGGACTATTCCTGCTCGACGTTATTACCGCATCTCGGTACTATTTTGCATGCCAATCCAATCTTTCCTTTGCGCCAAGACCGAAGCGCTCTATCAGGGAACGCGAGTCGCTCGCTGGATCAACATCGAACGGTCGGCTCTACGCAAGCTTACTCAACTCGCTGTGTCGATGCGATTGGATGATCTGCGCGTCCCTCCTGACAATCGCTTGGAGGCACTAAAAGGTGAGCGAGCAGGGCAGTACAGTATCCGCATCAACGATCAATGGCGGGTCTGTTTCGTATGGGCTGAAGATGGTGCCCATGATGTAGAGATCGTCGATTACCACTGAAGGAATGAGACTATGACTGAAATTGCCCCTGTCTCCCCGGGCGAAATGCTTCAGGAAGAATTCCTCAAGCCCTTGGGACTGACTTCGTATCGCTTGGCCAAAGATATTGACGTGCCTGTCACACGTGTCTATGACATTGTGGCTGGCAAGCGGGCTGTCACGGCCGAGACTGATTTGCTGTTGTGCCGCTACTTCGGGCTGAGCGATGGTTGGTGGCTCGCGGTGCAATCTCACCATGACACGCATCAGGCACGGCGGGAATTGGGAAAGCGACTCGACGCCATTCAGCGTTGCCCGTTGTTAGATGCGGTCGCGCATTGACTAGGTGTAGTAATCGCGACTTGATCTGACAGCTCCCCAATTTGGTCGATACGACTGTCAGGTCAAATCAAGTCGCGATGACTACAATTTAATCGGCAACTAGTCGCGGAAGTTATTAAACTCCAGCGGCAAGTCCGTCACTTCTTTGCGCAGCAACGCCATCGTCGCCTGCAGGTCATCGCGTTTGGCGCCGGTCACGCGCAAGGCATCACCCTGTATGCTGGCTTGCACCTTGGTCTTGCTGTCTTTGATGAGACGCTGGATTTTTTTCGCCGCTTCGGACTCGATGCCGTTCTTGACCTTGATGACTTGCTTGACCTTGTCGCCACCGATTTTCTCGATCTTGCCCAGATCCAGAAAGCGAACATCGACGTTGCGTTTGCTCATCTTCGTCGTCAGCACATCGCGTACCTGACTGAGTTGGAATTCGCTGTCGGCAAAGGCGGTCAACTCGCGCTCTTTTTGTTCTACGCGGGCGTCGCTGCCCTTGAAGTCAAAGCGGGTCGTGATTTCCTTGTTGCTCTGCTCGACCGCGTTTTTCACTTCTACCTGATTGGCTTCGGATACAACGTCAAATGATGGCATGGTGCTTATCCTTCTTATTACGGTTAAGGCTCGCATTTTAGCGGAAAAAATGTGCGCCAACCCCCTGTAGGTATAATCCAGCACCTATGACTGCCCCGCTTCCCATTGCGAATGACGTATCGCTGCGCGCCCTCAATACCTTCGGCGTGGAAGCGCTGGCGCGGGCCTATCTGCCGGTTTCTTCCATAGCCACACTGGCCGCTGTACGCGCCGACACGGCACTGGCGGCGATGCCGCGACTGATACTTGGCGGTGGCAGTAACGTGCTGTTTACCCAGAATGTCGACGCGCTGGTGCTGCACATGAACAGCCGCGGTATGAGCGTGACCGGTGAAGATACCGATCATATTTTTGTCTGCGCACAGGCCGGCGAAAGCTGGCATGGTTTCGTTCAATGGACACTCGCGCAAGGTTTGGGCGGATTGGAAAACCTCTCGCTTATACCTGGCAGTGTCGGCGCTGCGCCGATCCAGAACATTGGCGCTTATGGCAGTGAGATGGCCGACTGCTTTTATTCGCTGCATGCGTTTGATTTTGTAACCGGTGAACTGCTGACTCTGACGCGCGACGATTGCGCATTTGGCTATCGCGACAGTATTTTTAAACACGCATTGCGTGACCGTGCGGTCATTGTCGATGTGACGTTTGCGTTGCCTAAACGCTGGCAGCCGAACTTGCGTTATGCTGAACTCGCACAGGAAGTCGCTGCAGTTAGCAAACCTACTGCCATGGAGATCAGCGCGGCAGTCATCGCGATTCGTTCGCGCAAATTGCCGGACCCGGCCGTGACTGGAAACGCTGGTAGCTTCTTCAAAAATCCAGTGGTGTCGGCAGCGCAGCGTGATGCCTTACTGGCGCAATATCCGCAATTGGTCAGCTATGCGCAGGCAGACGGTAGTTTTAAACTAGCAGCTGGCTGGTTGATTGATCAATGCGGCTGGAAAGGCCGCTCACTCGGCGCTGCAGGCGTACATGAGCGGCAGGCGCTGGTGCTGGTCAATCGTGGCGGTGCTAGCGGGCAGGAAATTTTGCAACTGGCAGAGCGCATCAAGGAAGATGTCGCTCTGCGTTTTGGCGTTAGTCTGGAGACTGAGCCGGTTGTAATCTAATTGCTGATTACATCAGCCGAAATGACAAACGTAATCCAGCGTTTCAATCGTCTCGATATCGAAGCTGGAATTGCCCGGTACGTTGAAGCTCTGGCCGCCTTCGTAAGTTGTCCATTCGGTTTCACCTTTGAGGCGAATGCGGCATTTGCCTGCATTCAGCTCCATGACTTCGGGTGCGCCGGTGTTGAAAACTAGCGTGGATGGAAAAATCACGCCAACAGATTTCTTGGTACCGTCGGCGAAGACGACGTTGTGTGACACGCATTTGCCGTCGAAGTAGAGGTTGGCTTTTTTGATGACGGAAACGTTGTCGAATTGGGTGGTCATAATAATTTTATCGTCGAGTATTTAAATAAACCGTCATTCCGGCGCATGCCGGAATCCAGCGGCGTTCGTGTTTTGCAAAAGACACTGGGTTCCGGCTTTCGCCGGAACGACAGGGTGTAGTGTTTACTGACCGCGCTTAGTCCGCGCATTCGCAGCAATGCGCATGCGCAGCGCATTGAGCTTGATGAAGCCGCCGGCATCAGCCTGATTGTAGGCGCCGCCGTCTTCATCAAAGGTTGCAATGTTCATGTCGAACAGTGAATCGGTTTTCGAATCACGCGACACCACAATCACATTGCCCTTGTAGAGTTTCAGACGCACCCAGCCATTGACGCAGTGCTGCGTATGGTCGATCAGGGTCTGGATTGCGACGCGCTCCGGTGCCCACCAGTAGCCGTTGTAAATCATCGATGCATAGCGCGGCATCAGATCATCTTTCAGATGCGCGACTTCGCGGTCCAGCGTGATCGATTCGATCGCGCGGTGCGCACGCAGCATGATGGTGCCGCCCGGGGTTTCGTAGCAGCCGCGTGACTTCATGCCAACGTAGCGGTTTTCGACCAGATCAAGACGGCCAATGCCATGCTTGCCACCCAGACGGTTCAATTCGGTCAGCACAGTCGCTGGCGACATGCGCTTGCCGTTCAGTGCGACGATGTCGCCGCGTTCGTATTCAATATCCAGATACTCGGCTGCGTCCGGTGCTGCTTCAGGGCTGACGGTCCAGCGCCACATTGCTTCTTCAGCTTCGGCACTCGGGTTTTCCAGATGGCGGCCTTCAAAGCTGATGTGCAAGAGGTTGGCATCCATCGAATAAGGCGCGCCGCCGTTCTTGTGCTTCATGTCGATTTCAATGCCTGCGTCTTCCGCGTATTTCAGCAGCTTCTCGCGTGACAGCAAATCCCACTCGCGCCATGGCGCAATGATTTTTACATTCGGCATCAGCGCGTACGCGCCGAGTTCGAAACGTACCTGGTCATTACCCTTGCCGGTGGCGCCATGCGAGATGGTGTCAGCACCGGTTTCGCGTGCGATCTCGATTAAGCGTTTCGCAATCAGCGGACGCGCAATCGACGTGCCGAGCAGGTATTCGCCTTCATAGACGGTGTTGGCGCGGAACATAGGGAAAACGAAGTCGCGCACGAATTCTTCGCGTACATCGTCAATGAAAATATTTTCCGGCTTGATGCCGAATTTGATGGCCTTGGCGCGCGCTGGCTCCAGCTCTTCGCCCTGACCCAGATCAGCGGTGAAGGTGACGATCTCGCACTGATAATTATCTTGCAGCCATTTCAGAATGACTGAGGTATCCAGACCGCCCGAATAGGCGAGGACGACTTTCTTGGTATCGCTCATGCTCTTGCTTTCCTAGTTTTCTTGAATTGGTTCAACTCATCGCTATTGTTTGAAATTACAGCTTGCCCAGCAACAGATACTCGAGCAGCGCTTTTTGCACATGCAGGCGGTTCTCTGCTTCATCCCACACCACCGATTGTGGGCCGTCTATGACTTCAGCGCTGACTTCCTCACCGCGATGCGCGGGCAGGCAGTGCATGAACAGCGCATCCGGTTCGGCGCGCTGCATTTTGGCGGCATCGACAATCCAGCCGTCGAAGGCTTTTAATCTTGCTGCGTTTTCTTCTTCATAGCCCATGCTGGTCCAGACATCGGTCGTGACCAGATGCGCACCGGCGCAGGCGTCGGCCGGGTTCTCGAACACTGTGTAGCGCTGATGACCGGGCGTGACTAAGGCAGGGTCGATATCATAGCCAGCAGGTGTCGATACATTCAAATGAAAGCCAAATACTTCAGCTGCCTGTAGCCATGAATACAGCATGTTGTTGGCGTCGCCAACCCACGCCACCGTTTTGCCGGCGATGGAGCCGCGATGCTCAATGTAAGTAAAGATATCGGCAAACACCTGGCACGGATGATGTTCATTCGTCAGGCCGTTAATGACCGGCACGCGCGAGTTCGCTGCGAAGCGGTTGATGATGTCCTGACCAAAAGTGCGGATCATGATGATGTCGCACATACGTGACATCACCTGCGCTGCGTCTTCCACCGGCTCACCGCGGCCGAGCTGGCTGTCGCGTGTGTTGAGGTAGATGGCTGCGCCGCCGAGTTGATGCATGCCGGCTTCGAAAGAGAGACGGGTGCGCGTTGAATTTTTCTCGAACACCATCACCAGCGTGCGGTCTAGCAGCGGGTGGTGTGGTTCATAGTTCTTGAATTTGCGTTTAATGATTTTTGAACGCTCGATCAGGTACGTGTACTCGTCGAGTGTGAAATCAGAAAACTGCAGAAAGTGTTTGATAGCCATAAATGGAAACGGCGGCGAGCTTGGCGCCTGCCGCCGAATTTGTAACCCTATGGATTATAAGGGATTTCGCTATTGTATCGTTTGGTCGTCGATCAATACAACTTCTGCGAAGCCTCATGCAGCAACTGCCGGTACAAATCATGCCGTGATCGCGCAATTCCACCATCTGCCAGTGCCTGCAATACCCCGCAACCCGGCTCGATCAAATGATGGCAGTTATAAAAACGGCATTGTCCCAACTGCGGACCAAATTCTGGAAACGCGCGCTCCAGCATGCCTTCGGAAAGCTGATACAGACCAAACTCCTGAAAACCCGGTGAGTCGATGATGGTGCTGTGCGCATCCATTGAATACAGCCGCGTAAAGGTCGTGGTGTGTTTGCCGGTGTCCAGCGCCGCAGAAATCTCGCGCACAGCGATCTCGGCGTCCGGAATCAGCAGGTTCACCAGCGAAGACTTGCCCATGCCTGACTGCCCGATCAGTATCGTCGACTGATTTGCCAGCAGCGGCCGCAAGGTCGCCAGCGTGGTCTCGGGATTGGTCGTGGCTGATACCTCATGGACCGGATAGCCGATGCCGGCATAGAGCTCAAGCCGTTTGCGCGTGACGGCCAGATTAGTGGTCAGGTCAGTCTTGTTCAAGATCAGGTGCGCTTTGACGCCAGCCGATTCGGCAGCAACCAGCGCGCGCGACACCAGATCCTCTGTGAAGCCCGGTTCGGTCGCCACCACAATGAACAATTGCGTGACATTGGCCGCCAGCAGCTTGGACTTGTACTGGTCGGAGCGATATAGCAGGGTAGCTCGCGGCAGGATCTCTTCGATCACACCCTGGTTCGGCGACGTCAGCTGGTAACGGATCAGGTCACCGACAGCGACATCGCTTTTCTTGCCGCGGGTGACGCACTGGATCAGCTGGCCATCGATCTGCGCAAGGTAATGCCGGCCGTGAGCGGCAACGATCTGGCCTGTCAGATCAGCCATGCCTTTCGGTTCCGCCATGCTTTAGCTGAATTCGTGCAGGAACACGTCGTCGAATTTAGCCGCGCAGATAAAATCATTTTCCGACAAGCCGCCATTGACGGAGTGGGTGTTCATGCGCACGATGCAGCGGTTGTAGCTGACAACCAGAACCGGATGATGGTCTTGGTCGTGAACTACCGACGCAATCGCATTCACGAACCGTATCGTCTGGTGATAGTCCTTGAAACTAAAAGTACGCACCAGCTTGCCATGTTCAACAGTCCAGTCAGGCAAAGCAGCAAGTGATTCGTCAAGCGCTTCAGGGCTGATAGGCTGTTCCTGATGGTGGCAGGATTGTTGCAAGAGCGTGGCGCGGGTGATCATGTTCAAAGTTTCAATTTAAAGTGTTAGCAGGCGTTGAACCCGCAGGCTGGCCGGCGGGTGCGAATCATAGAACGCCGAATGCAGCGGGTCAGGCGTCAGTGTAGACGCATTGTCTTCGTAGAGTTTGACCAATGCCGCAATCAGGTCTTGCGAACTGCTGTGATGCGCAGCAAAGGCATCGGCTTCAAATTCATGCTTGCGCGAAGAAATCGACATCAGCGGCGACAGCAGGAAGGTAAACACCGGCAGCACAAACATGAACAGCAGCAGCGCCATGGCGTCATTGCTCACTGTCGGCATCGGTTGCACACCCAGACCCTGATAAAACCAGACCTGATTTTTAAGGTAGCCGAGCAGAGCCAGAAAGCCCAGCGAGACTACAAAGATCACGGCAATACGCTTGATCACATGGTGCAGCTTGAAATGTCCCAGTTCATGCGCGAGCACGGCTTCGATTTCGCTCGGCGCCAGACGTGCCAGCAAGGTATCGAAAAACACGATGCGCTTGGCCGAGCCAAAGCCTGAAAAATACGCATTGCCATGCGCGCTGCGACGCGAACCGTCCATCACGAACAAACCCTTGCTGGCAAAGCCGACGCGCTGCATCAGACCTTCGATGCGCGCGCGCAGGCTGTCGTCTTCCAATGGCGTGAATTTGTTAAAAAACGGCGCCACCACGCTCTGGTAAAAGCCCAGCATCAACATCTGGAAGACACACCACAAACCCCATGCATACAGCCACCAGAGCGCACCGGCTTTGTCCATCAGCGTCAGCGTCACCCAGATCAGAGGCAGGCCTATCGCTGAGCCTATCGCGGTACTCTTGATCAGGTCCGTGAAAAACAGGCTCGGGCTCATCTTGTTGAAGCCGAATTTTTCTTCCAGAGTAAATTGCTTGTAATAGTCAAAAGGCAAATCAGCCAAACCCGATATCAGCATCACCGCGGCGATCAAACCAATCTGGTACACCATGCCGGGGCCGGCCAGTTGAATGATCTGCAGCGACAGCCACTGCAGTCCGCCCAACAGCGTAAAGCCAACCAGCACGACGGCATTCACCACCAGCATCACCAGTTTCAGGCGCGTTTTGGCAATGGTGTAGTCAGCGGCTTTCTGATGCGCGGCCAGCGGAATTTTTTGTGCAAACTGCGCAGGCACTGCATCACGATGGTTTGCTACATGACGCAACTGGCGCAAGCCCAGCCACAGTTTCAATCCAAGCGTTGCCAACAGGAAGGCGGCAAACAAATAAGAAAAGCTTTGGGAATCCATACGGTGCCTATGAGAAAATGGCGCTTTGATGACCATATCGAGGAGTCGCTCGACTTGGTCGTTTTCATAGCTATCAGGAAGATCAATTATGTCACAAGCTACCCCAGCGCATGATGCCGCGCCCCAGATCGTGCGCCCGAACGAATTCAATCTGGTCTGGATCGATATGGAAATGACCGGCCTCGACCCCGATAACGACCGTATTATCGAAGTGGCAGCAGTCGTTACCGACCCAGAACTGAATATCCTTGCGCAGGGTCCGGTCTTTGCCATTCATCAGAGCGACGCGCTGCTTGACGGCATGGATGCATGGAACAAAGGCACCCATGGCCGCTCCGGATTGATAGAGCGCGTTAAAACCTCAACGGTAACGGAAGCAGAAGCGGAAGTGCAGTTGATAGAATTTTTGAAACAATACGTCCCGAACGGCAAATCACCGATGTGCGGCAACTCGATTTGTCAGGACCGCCGCTTCATGGCGCGCGGCATGCCGAAGCTGGAAGCGTTTTTTCATTACCGCAACCTCGACGTGTCTACGCTGAAGGAATTGTGCAAGCGCTGGAAGCCGGCGATTGCGGCTGGCTTCAAGAAGCATCAGATGCATACTGCGCTGGCTGATATTGTTGAGTCGATTGAAGAGCTGCGTTACTACCGAGAGCACTTTATTAAGGAGTGAGGTAAATCTAGAGACGCTGGATCCCGATTTTCATCGGGAGCGTAGTGGGGAATTCGGACTGCATGCAGTCCGCCCACGCAGCAGTCATCACCTGCCAGTGATGACGGTAGAAAAACAAAGGTCGTCCCAGCGAAGGCTGGGACCCAGTGTCTTTGACTTTAATGAAGCACCACCTTAGGCTGCCCTTCCCAAAACCGCTGAATCTGCGAAATAGACGCCTCAATCTCGCGCGCCAGTTTGTCGCATTTGACCGGGTTGTCGACCAGCTTCATTTCTGCTTCTTCAATTTCTTCCGCACCCAGCAGATATATAGGCCGCAGCAAACTTGCCTGCGGCGAATCCCATAATGCTTGCCAGGCCGTCGGACGCAGGCTGATGCCTTCCATGAAACCCCAGGCCCACGCTTCCGCATCCAGCACCTGTTTGCCTTGCCATTCGTGTTCGCAAAACAGCGGCTCGAATTCTTTAGGCGCGACTTCGAGCGTGATCTCGATTTCTTTCAACACGCGCGCAATCATGTCGCTGATGCGCGCAAATTCTTCGTCGGACTTGAATTCCGGCGTGTCTTCCTCTTCAGTGCCCCAGACGCGCGTCAGCCATTCAGGCTGATCAACCTTCGTGGGACACAGCGCGAGCGCAGTCAGATAGCCATGCAAGGCATCCATCGTCATTGCATCGTCGCCGCAGCGATCCGACATCAGGAAATGGTCGAGTTCGTCGAATTCTTTTTCGGACAGTAATTGGTCGGGAGACATGGTGCCAGCTTTGTAAAAAGAGAAATAGGAGTCAATGCGCACAGTGTAACCGCAACGAACACGAATACAATAAAGGCTATGACAACAGCCGCCCCTTTCTCATTCACCGGCCTTGAGCCCGGCATCGTTCTTGATGCACTCGACAGCGTCGGTCTGGCTGGCGATGGCCGCCTGCTTGCGCTTAATAGTTATGAAAACCGCGTCTATCAGGTCGGCATGGAAGAAGGCCCGCCTGTGGTCGTTAAATTTTACCGACCACTGCGCTGGAGCGATGAAGCCATTCTCGAAGAACATCAGTTCGTGCAAGAACTCGTCGAGCAGGAAATTCCGGTCGTGCCGCCGCAAATAATTGCGGGCGCGACTTTGCAGCACTACCAGGGATTTCGCTTTGCAGTATTTGCCCGGCAAGGCGGCCGCGCTCCCGAGCTCGATCGTGACGGCACCCTCGAATGGATAGGACGGCTGATGGGCCGCATTCATGCCGTCGGCAGCACGCGGCCGTTCACGCAACGGCCTGCGCTGAACCTGCAAAGCTTTGGCAGTGAACCGCGTGCTTGGTTGCTCGCGCATGAATTCATTCCCGCTGAATTGTTGAGTAGCTGGCAGAGCGTGACCGCGCTCGCGCTTGAAGGCGTACAGCGCTGCTTCGAGCGCGCCGGTGACGTGCGACAGTTGCGGCTGCATGGCGACTGCCATGGCGGCAACGTCCTGTGGACTGATGACGGCCCGCATTTTGTCGACTTCGACGACAGCCGCAGTGGTCCGGCCATACAAGACCTGTGGATGCTGCTTTCTGGCGAGCGCGCCGACATGACGCGGCAAATGGGGGACTTGTTGGCCGGTTACGAAGACTTCTTCGAGTTTGAACCGCGCGAATTACACCTGCTTGAAGCTTTGCGCACCTTGCGTCTGCTGCATTACTCGGCGTGGCTGGCCATGCGCTGGGAAGATCCGGCTTTTCCGCTGGCTTTCCCCTGGTTTAACACGGTTCGTTATTGGCAAGACCGGATACTGGAATTGCGCGAACAGGTCGCCTTGATGGATGAAGCGCCTCTCTGGCAGCTTTGATTTAAGTCAATTTTTTTGCGCAGTGCCTTTGTTACAGTCAGCTACGGTCAGCTTACCCGACTGCTAACGTGAAGGATCTGCCATGTTCCAGAAAATCCTCGTGCCTACCGATGGCTCGCCGCTGTCGCAGCGTGCCGTCAAGGCCGCCATCGAATTTGCCGCTGCCACCGGTGCGGCCGTTGTCGGCCTTTCAGTCGCGCAGTTGTATCCATTCATGCTAATGCCGGAAGCCGGCAGCATGGTGGACTTGACCGTGTATGAAGATGTGCAGGATCAGGCTGCGCAACAGCACATACGCGAACTCGACGAACAGGCAAAGACAGCGCAAGTGCGCTGCGAAGTGCTGACGTCGCGTGGCATTCATCCTTATGAAGAAATCATTGCGACTGCCACAGCCAGACAATGCGACCTGATCTGGATGGCCTCGCATGGCCGCAAGGGGCTCGATAAGCTTTTGCTGGGTAGTGAAACCCAGCGGGTGCTGGCGCATAGCTCGATACCGGTGCTGGTTTATCGGTAGCTTTCTTGGCTTCGTGTTATTGCTTTTTTATGCGAGATAAGACGCTGGATCCCAGCCTGCGCTGGGATGACGGCAGAGGGTGAGACGCCATCCAAACTTCTACCGTCATCCCAGCGCAGGCTGGGATCCAGCGTCTTTCGTCAATCAACCAATCAACAATCAACAGCCCTCAATGCGCCATCAACACCGGCACCGTCATCGACGCAAGCATGGTCCGCGTCACACCACCGAGCACGATTTCACGGAAGCGCGAATGGCCGTAGCCGCCCATGACAATCATATCCGAATTCAGATCGGCAGCCAGCGACAACAGCGCATTACCGGTATCAAGCTCGATAGTCTGGTTTCTCACTGTGAGTTTGACGTCATGGCGAGCCAGATAAAGCGCCAGGTCAGCGCCGGGTTGTTCGCCGTGCGCGTCGGGTTGGTCGTCGGCATTGAAGACAACGAGATCGGCCTGTTCCGCCTGCGTCAGCAAGGGCAGGGCGCCCGTCACGGCGCGGGTTGCGGACATGCTCGCATCCCATGCAATCAGCGGCTGCTTGCAAGGCTCGCTGAACTGCCCCATGAACGGCACTACCAGCACCGGCCGCGCGCAATTCATCACCACATATTCGGGGAAGTCCGGCATCAGTCCCGGCACAGCTTCATCGGGGTTAATCTGCCCCAGCACGACCAGATCGCAATAGCGCGCTTGCAGGGTGATGCCACCACCGGCGTCGTCATCAATGAGGCGCGATTCAATCGAGTTCACGCCAGCCGCGGTAGCGATCTGCTCGAACAATTGCAGTGCCGTGCGCGCATAGTCACGCAGAAAGTCGAGATGATGTTTCAACACAGCGTCATGCGGATTGATCGCGCCGCTGTCAAACACAAAACGCGAAATGCCTGTCATGGCCGCACCGATCAGATGCGCGTTTTCAGCGCGGGCAATGGCCGCTGCCAGACGGATGCGTTCAGCCGCATGGGTGGACTGATCAACATGCACCAGTATGGTTTTGTATGACATGGCATGATCCTTCTTAAATAAGTAAGTAAATAAACAAAGCAAATTTTAAGCATAGAGTGGGTTGATGGCAGTCTCTATCGAACCTGCTCTGCACAATCTTTTGGCAAAACTTGATTCAGATCAATCGTGCATTGATAGCATCCGCAGCATCCTCATCTTCAAAGGCAGGCCATGAGCATTCGTAATCTGCGTTATCTGTTCGCTCCGCAATCGGTGGCCCTGATCGGTGCCAGCGACCGCTTGCATAGCGTAGGCGCGACGGTGTTGTCGAATCTGGTCGGTGGGCGTTCCGCTGACGAACTCGGCAATCGCGTCATGGCAGTCAACCCGCATCATTCCCGCTTGCTCGGTTTCCCGGTCTATCCGGATATAGCAAGCTTGCCGCAAGTGCCGGAACTGGCCATCATTGCGACGCCGCCTTCGAGCGTGCCGCTGCTGATTCAACAGCTGGCGGAAAAAGGCACGCATGCGGCCGTCGTACTGACAGCCGGCATGAGCGCCGACAGCGGCAAAGGCAAGAGCTACCGGCAATTAATGCTCGAAGCTGCACGACCGACACTGTTGCGCATACTCGGCCCCAACTGCGTGGGCTTGCTGGTGCCGGCGGCCGGCCTCAATGCGAGCTTTGCGCATATTGATGCCTTACCGGGCAAGATCGCTTTCGTGTCGCAGTCCGGCGCGCTCGTGACTGCGGTGCTGGACTGGGCGCGCTCGCGCAATATCGGCTTTTCGCATTTCATCTCGCTCGGTGACGCCGACGATGTCGACTTCGGCGACGTAATCGACTATCTGGCCACAGACCCCGACACCCACGCCATCCTGCTCTACGTTGAAGATATCCGGCAAGCGCGCAAGTTCATGTCGGCGGCGCGCGCGGCCAGCCGCAACAAGCCTGTGCTGGTAGTGAAAGCCGGCCGAGCGCCGGAAGGCGCGAAAGCAGCAGCGTCGCATACCGGCGCGCTGGCCGGGTCGGACGCAGTCTACGATGCCGCCATCCGGCGCGCCGGCATGCTGCGTGTGCTTAGTACCGAAGCCTTGTTCGATGCCGTCGAGACGCTGGCACGCGCGCGACCCTTGCAGAGCGAAGAACTGATCATTCTCACCAACGGCGGCGGCCCCGGCGTCATGGCGACCGATGCGCTCGTTACCAGCGGCGGCAAGCTCGCGCAACTGTCGGACGACACCATCGCCGCGCTAAATACGGTGCTGCCAGCGAACTGGTCGCATGGCAATCCGGTTGACATCATTGGCGACGCGCCCGCCGAGCGCTACCAGCAGGCGCTGGAAATTTTGCTCGCGCATCAGCCACGCAGCGCGCTGTTGTTCATCCATGCGCCGACGGCCATCGTGCCCAGCAGCGACATCGCGCGCGTCATTGCGCCGTTGGTGCAGCAGTCGCAACGGCACATCATTGCCTGTTGGCTTGGCGGCGCAGCAGTGGCTGACGCGCGCCAAATATTTGCGCAAGCCGGCATCCCGCAGTTCGGCACGCCCGAGCAGGCCGTGCAGGCGTTCATGCAAGTGGTGGAATACAGGCGCAATCAGGAATTGCTGATGCAAGTGCCTGCTGTCGATGGCGCTCAGGGCGAGCCTGATCGCGCGGCAGCGCGCGCCATCATCCAGCGCGTACTCGATACTGGCCGCAACATGCTGACCGAGCCGGAAGCGAAAGACCTGCTCGCTGCATGGCGCATTCCGGTGGTGGAAACGCGCGTGGCCAGCTCGCCGCAGGAAGCTGGGGTGCTGGCGCAGAAGATTGGTTTTCCGGTAGCGGTCAAACTGCTCTCGCCCGACATCAGCCACAAGACCGAAGTTGGTGGTGTGGCGCTTGACTTGAATAGCGCCGCCGATGTTGAGGCAGCCGCACTGGCCATGCAGCACAGGCTGGGCAGCTTGCGCCCCGACGCGAAGCTGCAAGGTTTTTCTGTGCAGTCCATGGCACGTAGGCCGGATGCCTGCGAGTTGATCATTGGTGTGACGACGGACGCGGTGTTTGGTCCCGTCATCCTGTTTGGGCAGGGAGGCATAGCGGTCGAAGTCATGCATGATCACGCGCTGGCGCTGCCGCCGCTGAACACGGTGCTGGCGCGCGACATGATCAGCCGCACGCGCGTTGCACGTCTGCTGGCAGGCTATCGCAATAAACCGGCAGCCGATCTGGATGCCGTGTGTCGCGTGCTGATAAAAATTTCACAGCTGGTATCCGAAATACCGGAAATCCTTGAACTCGACATCAATCCCGTGCTGGCCGATGCGCAAGGCGTCATCGCACTCGACGCCAGAGTCAAAGTGCAGGCTAGTCACGCGCTGCATCCGGATGACCGGCTGGCTATCAGGCCATATCCGAAAGAGCTGGAGCAGAGCGTGCAATGGCTGGGTGCACCACTGATGCTGCGTCCGATCAGGCCCGAAGATGGTGCCGAACATCTGCGGTTTTTTGCGGCTCTCGATCCGCTTGACGTGCGCTTCAGGGCTTTCGTGCGGATGCGCGAATTGCAGCCTTCGCAACTCGCAAGGCTGACTCAAATTGATTATGACCGCGAGATGGCTTTTGTCGCGGTACGCCCTCGCGCCGACGGCAGCGATGAAACGCTGGGCGTGGTGCGCGCTGTCGCCGACCCGGACAATATCGAGGCTGAATTTGCGATCATTATTCGCTCGGACTTGAAAGGCATGGGACTTGGACAAATGCTGATGACGAAGCTGGTTGCCTATTTCCGTCAGCGGGGTACGCACAGCATCGTCGGCGAGACCCTGGCTGACAACCGTGCATTGATTGAATTGATACGTCCTTTCGGTTTCATTACCTATGTGTCGCCGGAAGATGGCACCATCGAATTACAGCTCGAATTGCAGCGCGACTTGCAAAATCCCACCCTGCCAATTTTGACTTAGGTCAAGGTAATGTCCGGACTGCATCCGTAGACTCCAAACCGCCTGATAGCTGCACACATTGTGAAGCGCGCCGGGCGAGGAGCAAGCAAATGACGGTTTCGACAACAGAGTCGTCCACCACGCAGAATGTGGTGTTCGATGCTAAATTAATCAGCAAGCTGAGCCAGTCCGGTCCGCGTTACACCTCGTATCCGACTGCCGACCGTTTCACCGAATCTTTTCATTACCGTGACTATTTGCAGGCCGTCGCTGCAGCGCATGCGCGTGGCGGCCGTCATCCGTTGTCTTTGTATATCCATATTCCGTTTTGTGACACCGTTTGCTACTACTGCGCGTGCAACAAGATCGTCACTAAAAATCACGAAAAGGCCGTCACCTATCTCGGCTATCTAAAGCGTGAGATCGAAATCCAAGGCCGCTTGTTTGCCGGTTTCAATCATATCGAGCAATTACATTTCGGCGGCGGCACACCGACCTATTTGTCGGATGCGCAAATGGACGACCTCATGCAGCATTTGCACCGCTGGTTCCTGTTCGCGCCCGACGAAGCCGGTGAATATTCGATTGAAGTTGACCCTCGCACCGTCACCCCTGAGCGCGTGCACAGACTGCGCGCGCAAGGCTTCAACCGCATCAGCCTCGGCGTGCAGGACTTCGATGCCGATGTGCAGAAAGCAGTCAACCGCATCCAGCCTGAAGACAAGACACTAAACGTTATTGCAGCAGCACGCGCCGCACAATTTTGCTCGGTCAGCATTGACCTTATCTATGGTTTGCCGAAGCAGACTGTCTTTACGATGGCGCAGACGCTAGAGAAAGTGGTCGCTGCCAATCCTGACCGCATCGCGATTTATCACTACGCGCACCTGCCGCATTTGTTCAAGCCACAACGCCGCATCAACGAAGCAGACATGCCGCTCGCCGACGTCAAGCTCGACATGCTGGCGCTGTGCATACGGCGGCTGAATCAGGCCGGTTACGTCTACATCGGCATGGACCATTTCGCCAAGCCGACCGATGACCTCGCGATTGCACAGCGACAGGGTAGGTTGCACCGCAATTTTCAAGGCTACTCCACCCAATCCGATCTGGATCTGGTGTCTTTCGGTGTCTCAGCTATTGGTGCTGTCGGCGCCAGTTACAGCCAGAACGTCAAAACACTGGACGCGTATTACGAGCATCTGGACAAGGGCGAGCTGCCGATTGCACGCGGCTACAAACTGACAATGGATGACCTGCTGCGTCGATTCATTATTCAAATGTTGATGTGTAATTTTGAGTTGTCGATCCGCTCTCTGGAACAGGCTTACCCGATCACCTTCAGCAGTTACTTTGCTGGCGAACTCGACAAGCTGCAGGAACTGGCTGAACTCGGGCTGGTGACGCTGGATGATGAATGGATTAGCGTGACTCTGAAAGGGCGGCTGCTGATTCGTAATGTCTGCATGGTGTTTGACCGGCACTTGCAGGAAGCGAGGCGGTTACAATCGGAATCGCAGCGGTATTCGAAGACGGTTTGATAGTTCGTTTAAAGTCACTGGATCCCAGCCTGCGCTGGGATGACCTTTGTTTATCTACCGTCGTTCCAGCGAACGCTGGAACCCAGCGTCTTTCGTAAAATGCCTACCAAATTCATAACTAGCGTGAACAAACAAACCGACACAAAGGCCACCACCCCTTGACCAGCCTCGCCCTCCTGCCGATTTTCCTCATAGGCCTATTCGGTGGCGTCCACTGCGTCGGCATGTGCGGCGGCATCGTTGGCGCGTTTTCTGTCGCTACCCCCAAGCGCCGTCCGTTCCCGCTGCCTGTTACCACGTCCGGTAGTGTGCTGTCAGCCGCAGCCGCAGCCGACGGCAGCCTGCGCGTCATCGCCTTCAACGCCGGTCGCGTCGCCAGCTACATGCTCGCAGGCGCACTCGCCGCCACGCTGGCCGGTAACCTGCAAACGCTGACGCACATCACGCAAATACAAACCGCCGGCTACTGGCTCGCCAACCTGATGCTCATTGCGCTGGGCGCGTCGCTGATGAATGTCTGGCATGGTCTGGCGCGGCTTGAAGCGCTCGGCCAGATTCTGTGGCGCCGCATACAGCCGCTAATGAAAAACCTGCTGCCGGTTGAAAGCATCTGGCAGGCAGCCGCATTGGGTGGCCTGTGGGGCTGGGTGCCGTGCGGTATGGTCTACAGCGTGTTAATGACAGCGCTCCTGACCGGCTCGGCAACGCAAGGCGCGCTGGTGATGGGCGCGTTTGGTCTGGGCACCTTGCCGCTGCTGCTCAGCATGGGCATGCTCGGCACCACGCTGCAACCCTTGCTGAGAAAACCGGCAGTGCGCGTACTGGCCGGCGCACTGGTGTTGTCGTTTGGCGTTCTAGGTCTGCTGCGTGTTGCCACCGGCATGTCGCATGGCTGGCTAGACGCAGTCTGCATTAGTCCGGTGGCAATGTGATGCGTGACTGTTTTCATTGCGGCCTGCCGGTGCCGGAAGGCAGCCACTGGTCCGTCACTATCGATGAAGTTGCGCAAGCGATGTGCTGCCCCGGTTGCACGGCTGTCGCGCAAAGCATCGTCGACAATCATCTGCAGAGTTTCTATCGCGAGCGCAGCAGCTTTTCTGCCGGCGTGACCGAGGTCGTGCCCGATGCATTAAAGCTGTATGACACCCCCGAGCTGTCTGCCCGCTTCGCCAGTGAGTCGCCGCAGCATTCGGAAGCCACGCTGTCGATTGAAGGCATACGCTGCGCGGCCTGCGTGTGGCTGATTGAAAAACGCCTGTCGCAAGTGCCGGGCCTGCGTGCAGCAAACCTGAACGTCGCAACAGAAAAACTGCAAGTGTCATGGGACTCTGCGCAGTGCAAGCCCAGCGACATCTTGCAGGCCGTGCGCGACGTCGGCTACGTTGCCTATCCGTTTGATCCGGTCAGACATGGCGAACTGCTGCGTAAGAACGCGAAGACTTTGTTTCGCCAGTTATTCGTCGCTGCGCTATCGATGATGCAGGTGATGATGTATGCGGTGCCGGTCTATCTGGCCACCGACGGCACGATGGAGCCGGCGATGGAGCAGTTAATGCGCTGGTCCAGCCTGCTGCTGACCTTGCCTGCTGTGCTGTATTCAGCGCGGCCTTTTTTCAAGGGTGCTTGGGCAGACCTGAAGCGGCGCGCGTTGGGTATGGATGTGCCGGTTGCGCTGGGCATTGGCGCCGGTTTTATCGGCAGTGTCGTGGCAACAGTAAGGGACAGTGGTGACGTATATTTCGATTCCGTCACCATGTTCATTTTTCTGCTCTTGTGCAGTCGTTACCTGGAACTGCTGGCGCGCCGGCGTGCAGCCGGTTCGCTGGAAACCATGCAGCACGCTTTACCCGCATCGGCATGGTTACTGAAAAATTATCCGGTCAGCCGCGACGTGACGCTGGTGG
Source organism: Burkholderiaceae bacterium (assembly GCA_040399905.1). Taxonomy (GTDB): domain Bacteria; phylum Pseudomonadota; class Gammaproteobacteria; order Burkholderiales; family Burkholderiaceae_D; genus Pernthalerella. The sequence goes on along the minus strand of JBBARG010000004.1, from coordinate 242,466 downwards.
CCGCGGCGCAATTGCGCGCCGGTGACCTGATACTGGTCAAGCCCGGCGAAGCAATCGCCGCCGATGGCGTGATCGTTGATGGTGACACGGCGATAGATTTGTCCATGCTCACTGGCGAGAGCCAACCGCAGAAAAAAACATGCGGCGAGCAGTTGGTTGGTGGCGCAGTCAACGCCAGTCAGCCCGTTGTGCTGCGCATAGAAAAGCCGTCTCAGGACAGCACCTTGTCGGCTCTGGTGCGGCTCATCGAGCGTGCAGGGCAGGGCAAGCCAAAAATAGCGCAATGGGCCGATCAGGTCGCGGCGTGGTTTGTCGGCGCGCTGCTGCTGTTAGCGGTTGCGGTATTCATCTACTGGTCTTTGCACGACGCTGCGCGCGCATGGCCGATTGCGATTGCCGTGCTAGTCGTCTCTTGCCCCTGCGCGTTGTCTCTCGCTACGCCATCGGCACTGGCCGCCGCTACGGATAGCCTGCTGCGGCAGGGCGTGCTGGTGATACAGCCGCATGTGCTGGAAACCCTGCATAGGGCGACTCATATTGTGTTTGATAAAACAGGTACGTTGACAGAAGGGCAGCCCGGCTTGCAGCAAGTGAGCTTGTTTGGTGCTGCCAGTCGTGCTGAAGTATTGCAACTGGCGGCGACACTGGAAGCCGATAGCGCGCATCCGCTTGCGCGCGCTCTGATAACGGCTGCAACAGCAGAAAATAGTCACGAACGTGCCGTACTGACTGAGCGTGAAAGCGTGGCTGGTCAGGGATTGCAGGCAAAATTTAAAGGACAGCTCATCAGAATAGGCAGCGCTGACTTTGTCGCACAACTGGTGGGCGAAGCTGCTCCTGTTGCGGACACGGCCGGTGTGACTTCTGTTTATTTAGGATCTGAACAACGCTGGCTGGCACGCTTCGAACTCGCTGATGCATTGCGTAGCGATGCACGCGCCGTGGTGGATTATTTCCGTGCGCAAGGCAAGCAAGTAATCCTGCTCTCGGGTGACCAGCAGCGCATAGCGCAGCAGGTCGCGCAGAGTCTGGGCATACCGCAAGCACTCGGCGACATGCTGCCCCAGCAAAAGCTCGCATTCGTGCAAGGCTTGCAGCAACAACAAGCGGTGGTGGCGATGGTGGGGGATGGTATTAATGATGCAGCTGTATTGCGCGCAGCCGATGTATCGTTTGCCATGGGCTCCGGTGCGGCGCTGGCGCAATCGCATGCTGATACGGTTCTGCTGTCGGGTCGGCTATCTTCATTGACGCTGGCAGCGGGCACGGCAGCAAAGACCATGGGCGTGATACAACAGAATCTTGTCTGGGCCACGCTCTATAATTTGCTTGCCATTCCGGCTGCAGCTTTTGGATTGCTAAGTCCGTGGATGGCGGGCGTTGGCATGTCGGCTAGCTCGGCGCTGGTGGTGCTCAATGCCTTGCGATTGTCGCGAACTGTGAAAGAGGTTCACTGATGGAAGCTCTGTATCTGTTAATTCCGCTGAGCGTGCTGGTGGTTTTTGTCGCGCTGTGGATTTTTTTTAAAGCTTCTGATAGCGGTCAATTTGATGATCTGGTCGGGCCGGGTATGCGGATTTTGCAGGATGATGACGGTGCCGTAGTTGAAGAGGCTGATAGTAAACCGCCGATGAAATAGTGTCTGCTCGTATTCAAGCAAAGACGCTGGATCCCGGCCTGCGCCGGGATGACGGTAGTAGTGTGGAAAGCGCCTCAATCACTACCGTCGTTCCGGCGCAGGCCGGAACCCAGCGTCTTTATTTGCAGAACCTCAGTCCCCCGTAAACGCCTGTATCCCCGTCTGCGCACGCCCCAGTATCAACGCATGCACATCATGCGTACCTTCATACGTATTCACCACTTCCAGATTCACCATATGGCGCATGACGCCATATTCATCCGAAATGCCATTACCACCCAACATGTCACGCGCAGTGCGCGCAATGTCGAGTGCCTTGCCGCAGGAATTGCGTTTCATGATGGATGTGATCTCAACTGAATCCGTGCCTTCATCTTTCATACGCCCCAGACGCAGGCAGCCCTGCAGGCCGAGCGTGATTTCGGTTTGCATGTCGGCGAGTTTTTTCTGGATGAGCTGATTAGCTGCCAGTGGACGGCCGAATTGCAGGCGGTCCATCGTGTACTGCCGCGCGCGATGCCAGCAATCTTCTGCTGCGCCCAATGCGCCCCACGCAATGCCGTAACGCGCCGAGTTCAGGCAGGTGAACGGACCCTTGAGGCCCGACACATTCGGCAGCATGTTTTCTTCGGGGACGAAGACTTCGTCCATGACGATTTCGCCGGTGACGGAGGCGCGCAGGCCCATTTTGCCGTGGATGGCCGGTGCGGTCAGTCCCTTCCAGCCTTTTTCAAGAATGAAGCCGCGGATACGGCCGTCTTCGGTTTTGCCCCAGACCACAAACACATCCGCGACCGGGCTATTGGTGATCCACATTTTTGCACCCGACAGTTTGTAGCCGCCGGGGACAGTCACGGCGCGCGTGACCATGGAGCCGGGGTCTGAGCCATGGTCGGGTTCTGTCAGGCCAAAGCAGCCTATCCATTCGCCGGAGGCGAGCTTGGGCAGGTATTTCTGTTTTTGCGCTTCCGAGCCAAAGTCATGAATCGGCACCATCACCAGCGAAGATTGCACGCTCATCATGGAGCGGTAGCCTGAGTCAACGCGCTCAATTTCGCGAGCAATCAGGCCGTAGCTGACGTAACTCAAGCCGGCGCCGCCGTATTGCTCGGGAATGGTGGGGCCAAGCAGGCCCATCGCGCCCATTTCCGGAAAAATGCTGACGTCCATTTTCTCGTGACGGAAGGCTTCGAGCACCCTTGGTACGAGCCGTTCCTGCGCGTATTTGAAGCTGGATTCGCGCACCATGCGCTCTTCTTCAGTCAGTTGCTTATCCAGTAAAAGCGGGTCGGCCCAGTTGAATGCCTGCTTGGATTGCTGCACGTTGTTCTCCTGATTTTGATAATTTTAATTTGACGGCAGCCGCCATGATATCGCGTCCAGCCTATTCATCATGGAAGCTGCAAAATTTGAAGATCGTCCGGATAAGGCGTCATCCGGCCAAATTTGACTCAGGTCAAGGAAGTTTGCCAATCCGAAACGTATCCTCTGTGCCATCGTCGTCGCATACAGGGGGAGTTTTCGTGGATACAGCACTCAACTACAACTACAAGGTCGTCAAGCAATTTGCTATTGCGACCGTAGTGTGGGGCGTGGTCGGTATGTTGGTGGGGCTGATCATTGCCGCCCAACTGGCCTGGCCCGCACTTAATTTTGATACAGCCTGGCTGTCTTATGGTCGTCTGCGACCCTTGCACACCAACGCGGTGATTTTTGCGTTCGGCGGCAGCGCGCTGTTTGCGACTTCATATTACGTGGTGCAGCGCACCTGCCAGGTCCGGTTGTTTTCTGACGCGCTGGCGTCGATTACCTTCTGGGGTTGGCAGCTGGTGATCGTGGCCGCGGCCATCTCGCTGCCGCTGGGCTTCACGCAAGGCAAAGAATACGCAGAACTGGAATGGCCAATCGACTTGTTGATTGCCGTGGTCTGGGTCTCGTATGCGGTGGTGTTCTTCGGTACGCTCTTGAAACGCAAGACTTCGCATATCTATGTGGCGAACTGGTTTTTCGGCGCGTTCATCCTGACCGTCGCGATCCTGCATATTGTTAATTCGGCTGCGATGCCTGCTTCACTGACCAAATCCTACTCGGCCTATACCGGTGTGCAGGACGCCATGATCCAGTGGTGGTACGGCCATAACGCAGTGGGCTTCTTCCTGACTGCTGGCTTCCTTGGCATGATGTATTACTTCATTCCCATGCAGGCCGAGCGTCCGGTGTTTTCGTATCGCCTCTCCATCGTCCACTTCTGGGCGCTGATCTTTACCTACATGTGGGCCGGCCCGCACCATCTGCATTACACCGCTTTGCCGGACTGGACGCAATCAGTCGGTATGGTGTTCTCGCTGATTCTGCTGGCGCCGAGCTGGGGCGGCATGATCAACGGCATCATGACGCTGTCGGGCGCATGGCACAAACTGCGCAGCGATCCTATCCTGAAATTCCTCGTTGTTTCGCTGTCGTTCTACGGCATGTCGACCTTTGAAGGTCCGATGATGTCGATCAAGACCGTCAACGCGCTATCGCATTACACCGACTGGACCATTGGCCATGTGCACTCAGGCGCATTGGGCTGGGTCGGCTTTATCACGATGGGCTCGATCTATTACCTGATCCCGCGTTTGTCCGGCAAGAAGGCGATGTGGAGCACACAACTGATCGAATGGCATTTCTGGGTCGCGACGATTGGCGTGGTGCTGTACATCGCTTCGATGTGGATCGCCGGCGTGATGCAGGGCCTGATGTGGCGCGCAGTCAATACTGACGGCACGCTGACCTATAGCTTCGTCGAAAGCGTTAAGGCCACCTATCCGTACTACGTGATTCGTGTCACCGGCGGCGCGCTCTATCTGGCAGGCATGCTGATGATGGCCTTTAATGTCTTCAAGACCGTGCAGGGCGGGCAGGCAGTGAATGCTCGCATCGCCACGCTGTCACCGGCACACGCGTAATTCAAGGAGCAATTGATGAAGTTCACCCATGAATCCATAGAGAAAAAACCGTGGCTGCTGATGGCACTGGTCATCCTGGTTGTCAGCGTCGGCGGTCTGGTCGAAATCGTGCCGCTTTTTTTTCAGAAATCCACCACGGAACCTGTCGCAGGACTGAAGCCGTATAGCCCGCTGCGTCTGGCTGGTCGCGACATTTATGTGCGCGAAGGTTGCTACAACTGTCACTCGCAAATGATACGGCCGTTCCGCGCCGAGACCGAGCGCTATGGCCATTACTCGGTCGCTGGCGAGTTCGTTTATGACCGTCCGTTCCAGTGGGGCTCGAAGCGCACCGGTCCTGATCTGGCGCGCGTCGGCGGCCGTTACAGCGATGAATGGCATCGTGCGCATTTGAATAACCCGCGCGATCTGGTGCCGGAGTCGAACATGCCGTCCTATCCGTGGCTGGCTACAACCAGGCTTGATGCGCAGGGCATCGTGCCCAAACTCAAAGCATTGAAGCGTCTGGGTGATCCGTACACGGACGAAGAAATTAGCAAGGCACCGGCCGAACTCGAAGGCAAGACCGAACAGGATGCCGTCATCGCTTACCTGCAAGGCATGGGCATACAGATCAAGGCAAGGAGATAAACATGGACTTCATCGCTTTTATCACCGACATGCGCAGTGCCGTGACCGTTGTCAGCATGGCGACTTTCATTGGCATCGTGATCTGGGCTTACAGCTCTAGCCGCAAGGCCGACTTTGACGAAGCGGCGCAATTGCCCTTCGCCGAAGAAGACGTGAATCAAACAGAAGGAGCGCCACGACATGGCTGATTTCACCAGTGGTTTCTGGAGCATTTACATCACGGTACTGACCGTGCTGGGCATCGCCGGTTGTGGGCTGCTGCTGTGGTCGCAGGCGACGGTGAAGATCGAGATTCCGAAAGATGGCAAGGCCGAGGCGACCGGCCATGTCTGGGACGAAGGCTTGGTCGAGTTGAACAATCCTATGCCGCGCTGGTGGATGTGGCTGTTCTTGATCACGATCGTTTTCAGTATCGTTTATCTGGTGCTGTATCCAGGGCTAGGCAGCTTTGCCGGCAAGCTCGGGTGGACTTCGGTAAATGAATACCAGACCGAGCTGAAAGTAGCTGACGCCGAATATGGCCCGCTGTTTGAAAAATTCCAAAAGACCGATCTGAAAGTGCTGGCCAAAGATCCGCAAGCACGTGCCATCGGTGAGCGTCTGTTTCTGACCTATTGCTCACAATGTCATGGCTCTGATGCGCGCGGCAGCAAAGGTTATCCGAACTTGTCCGACGGCGACTGGCTGCACGGCGGCGATCCGTCCGTCATCAAGGCCACGATCCTGAAAGGTCGCAACGGCATGATGCCGCCTATGGGTGCTGCAGTCGGCACTGATAAAGATATCGAGTATGTGGCGCATTACGTGCAATCCTTGTCAGGTTCGAATTCGGACCCGATCAAGACCGCATTCGGCAAAGAAAAATTCGCTGCCTGTGCTGCCTGTCACGGTGTTGACGGCAAAGGCAACCAGGCTGTTGGTGCGCCTAACCTGTCGGATAAAACCTGGCTGTATGGCGGCAGTGTGGCCACCATCATGGAAACCATCCGTGGCGGACGCAATAATGTGATGCCGGCCTTTGAGGAATTCCTCGGCGACGCCAAAGTGCATCTGCTGACAGCTTATGTATGGGGCATGTCGAATGCGTCGTTCGTGACGGCTGAATCAAAATAGGAAACTGGATGGACAACGCTGCACCGCAGGTTTCGGTTATCAAGATGTATGCGGCGCGGGAAGAAATTTACCCGCGCGAAGTACAGGGCCGTTTCGCCAATGTGCGCTGGCTGTTTGTGTGGCTGACGCAGCTTGTGTTCTACGGGCTGCCATGGCTAAACTGGAATGACAGGCAGGCAGTGTTGTTCGATCTGGCAGCGCGCAAGTTTTATATCTTCGGCATCGTGCTGTGGCCGCAGGACTTTATTTATCTTGCCGCCTTGCTGATCATTAGCGCGTATTCGCTGTTCCTCTTTACCGCAATTTTCGGGCGCGTCTGGTGCGGCTTTGCCTGTCCGCAAACGGTGTATACCGAAATCTTCATGTGGGTAGAGCGCAAGATCGAAGGCACGCGCAGCCAGCGTATGCGTCTCGATCGCCAACCTCCTTCAGTCTCCAAGTTCGCACGCAAGACAGCCAAGCATATGGTCTGGGGCGGCATCGCCTTGTGGACCGGCTTTACCTTCGTTGGTTATTTCACACCTATCCATATTCTGTCGGCCGAAGTCATGGCGCTGACGCTAGGCGCATGGGAATGGTTCTGGGTGTTGTTCTACGCTTTTGCCACCTACGGCAATGCCGGCTGGATGCGCGAACAGGTCTGCAAATACATGTGCCCGTATGCGCGCTTCCAGAGCGCGATGTTTGACAAAGACAGTTTGATAGTCACCTATGACGCCGACCGCGGTGAGCCACGCGGCGCACGCAATAAAAACGATGCGGCCGGCGCAAAGGCTTTAGGCTCGTGCATTGATTGCTCCATGTGCGTGCAGGTCTGCCCGACCGGTATCGACATTCGTAATGGCTTGCAGTATGACTGCATCGGTTGCGCAGCCTGCATCGACGCTTGCGACAGCGTGATGGACAAGATAGGCGAGCCGCGCGGACTGATACGTTACTCGACCGATCATGCGATGAAAAACAAATGGTCGCCCAAGCAGATTCTGCGTCATACGATGCGGCCACGGGTACTCATTTACAGCACTGTCTTACTGCTGATTGTGAGCGTATTTTTTGGCACGTTGTTTGCACGTACACCACTGAAGCTGGACGTGATCCGCGATCGCGGCGCGATGGGCCGCGAAGTTGAAAATGGGATGATAGAAAATGTCTACCGCCTGCAGATCATGAACACCGACGAAGCGCCGCATCGTTACCGCATTCAGGTTGGTGGCATAGACAGCATTCATCTCGAAACAGGTGCCGAAGTCGAGCTTGGCGCCACCCAGTCGCGCGCAGTGCCGGTGCGCGTTCGTATTGCTGAAGGCATGGGCAACAAGGGTTCGAACAAAATCTGGTTCAGCTTGCAGTCGGCTGATCAGGATAATTTAGAGGTCAAAGAAAAAGCTGTTTTCTTTGTGCCGAGATAAGTGGAGAAGAGTATGCAAGTCGCCAGCCAGATTCCTACGCAATCTACTCCATGGTATCGCCATCGCTGGCCATGGCTGCTCATGGCCGGACCTGTGATGGTTGTGATTGCCGGCACCATCACGATGTGGGTGGCTTTTTCCGGTGCCGATGCTTTGGTGGTGGATGACTATTACAAGCAGGGCAAGGCGATCAATCAGGACCTGCGCCGGGACCATGTCGCTGCCAGTCTGGAATGGCAGCTGGCGCTGCGCTATGATGCTGCGTCGGGCAACATGATCGGCAAGTTAACAGGCAAGCAGGCCGCGCCCGCATTGATCCTGACGCTGGTGCATCCGACCATGCCGCAAAAAGATATGAAGCGTACGCTGGTGCCGGACGCCAGCGGCGCGTTCAGCCTGCCATTGCCTTTGCTGGAGCGTGCGCACTGGCAGGTGCAGGTCGAAGATGCACAACGCCAGTGGCGTTTGCATGGCGACTGGCATTGGCCGCAACAAAAAACGATAGATATCCGCGCCGACGCAAGTCCGGCGCAGGATGTCAAAAAAGGAGGGGAATAAATGGTCAGACTGGCGCTGTTGATTTTATGGCCGTCATTTCTGGTGGCGATACTGGCGGAAGGTTTTTTCTTCTCGCTGTTTGATCCCGCCGATCTGATGCTGGTGGGCGGGCATGTCGACTTGCCGCCAATTGCTGCCTACACGATGGGATTCTTTTTCTTCTGGAGCTTCTGCGCCATCGCCAGCATGATCAGTATCTATCTGATCCGCACCGAAGCTCAAAACCAGCCGCCGTTTTAAGTCGCTACGGCGGCTGAGCTGCAACGTATTGTGAGCTGAAGCAGTCCTCATTGGTCGAGGCAGGTGTCAGGTCAGATTACTGCATAGGGCGTAAGCAAAGTAACGATTGCATCAAAACCATATTTCTTGGCGATCTGGAGTGCATTCTGCCCGTCCTTGTCTACCGCATTGGCTTGCGCAGCGGCCGATGGCATGGCCAGCAAGCGTTCGACGATGTCCTTACGACCTTCTTGTGCCGCGTGCATCAGCGCATTCACTCCGTACTTATTTGCCGCAGCGGCTTGCGCATCAGCCGATGGCATACTCAGCAAGAGTTCGACGACGCCAGCATGATCTTCGTGTGCCGCAAGCATCAGCGCATTCATCCCTTCCTTATTTGCCGCAGCGGCTTGCGCAGCAGCCGATGGCATGGCCAGCAAGTGTTTGACGATGTGAACATGACCTTTTTCTGCCGCGAGCATCAGCGCATTCCACCCGTCTTTAGTTGCCACAGCGGCTTGCATGGCAGCCGATGGCATGGCCAGCAAGCAGTCGACGATACCCGTATGACCTTGATCTGCCGCGAGCAACAGCGCATTCGCCCCTTCCTTATTTGCCTCAGCGGCTTGCGCAGCAGCCGATGGCATGGCCAGCAAGTGTTCGACGATGTGAATATGACCTTTTTCTGCCGCGAGCATCAGCGCATTTGTGCCGTCCTTAGTTTTTGCAGCGGCTTGCATGGCAGCCGATGGCATGGCCAGCAGGCGTTTGACGATACCCGTATGACCTAGATCTGCCGCGAACATCAGCGCATTCCCCCCGTTCTTATTTAACGCAGCTGCTTGTAATGCAGCCGATGGCATGGCCAGCAAGCATTCGACGCAGTCACTATGACCTTTACTTGCCGCGAGCATCAGCGCATTCCACCCGTCCTTAGTTTTCGAAGCGGCATACATGGCAGCCGATGGCATGGCCAGCAAGCGTTCGACGATGTTCATATGACCTAGATGTGCCGCGAACATCAGCGCATTCATTCCGTACTTATCTACCGCAGCGGCTTGCACAGCGGCCGATGGCATTCCTAACAAAATTCCGGCGACGTCCAATTTATCAATCTTTATCGTCGTCTGCAGCAGATTGTGGCCATACTCATCTTTCTTAAGGGCCAGCTTTTCACCAATCGGTAACTTAAGCAATTTCGCCATGGTCTGGCTTCGATTTTCCGATGCAGACGAATAATTGAACAAAAATGCTCCCATTGCAGGCAGCAGATCCAAGCGTTTGGAAAGACTCTCTGTTATCTCATGATTATTCCAATCTGTTTCAGTCAACGAGTCTAAAAGCGCTAGCAATTGCTCCGGCGTTTTCGCCCTGTTGATTTTCAGCCTGAAGTCCTCGCTCTTTTTGGGTTCGACCTTAACGGCGAGCAGATTGTGATTGACCAACAAGGCTTGCACACCTGCATAGCCCGATGGGTTCTTCTTGAAATAATCAGTCAGCACGACGGTGCCCGCCTCATTTCGCGCAGCCTTGACGGCGGTGATAAAAACGTCCAGCGCCTCAACGATGCCCGTATCAATTAACTCGATTCCGCCCATGACGGCGTCGAGCACGGCCACGATCTCTTTGTCTGACCATGTGGTCTGCTGCCGAAACTGTTGGGTCACTAGGTTGGCCTGCCCGTTCAGGATGGCCTGACCCAGCATATTCTGCCCTTTAGCTGGCGCGCTCTTGCCTGCACGGGCTGGGATGGCCTGTTTTTTTGCGTACTGATTTTTTTCGCGCGCTCTTTTTTCTGTAGCTTTCTTCTCCTCGGTTTTTTTCAACGCTTCATTCTTTTCGCGCTCTTTGTTGGCCAGCTCTTGTACAGTCGGCGTCCGGTTGATGACGATGGGAGGGCTGTGGTTAAAGGCCTTGGTGGTATGCCGAGCTGTCTTTTTAGGCTCCTGAAACGGCTTGGCCGCCATGCTGTTGCTCGTTGAACTGCTGCTTGATGCATGACTGCCCAACAAACTCGAATCTTTACGCTTGGGCTTGCTGTTCAGGTTGGTGAAGAGCGGTGGGTCCGTCCGGAGCGCGGTCAGGCCCGGAATGATTTTGGACGCTGTGTCGTTGATCGCTGCAGTCGTGTTGGTAGTGGTCGTCGTGGTCGTTGCAGTCGAGGTCGACTCTTTTTTGTGGGCTACATCATGCACCGCCATCGGTAACGCCGTCACCACCTCTTCGATTGCTCCGAGCCGCTTGTTTTCATTGCTGATGTGTTTGAGCGTGATGAGTCCTGTCCGGCTGACTGAAGCTGGCAGCAGATGCCTCAGTGCTGACTGCGCCGCATCGGTCTCATACGTGATCACTTCCAGCTGCAGCAAGCCCCGCAGTGCTGGCAGCACCACCTTCTTCGATTGAACGTTCCAGGTTCCGTTTTTGGTGTGCGCGATCTGGTTCAGCAAGTCTAGCGTCAGTGCGCGCATCGCCGGCGTCAGCGGTACCAGATTGCGTTGCCACAAATAGGCGAGGCCGGCCAGCAAGCCACTGAGGGCAGCCGGATGGCTGAAGTAGCTTGCCTCATATTCCACGACACCGGCAGTCAGACGGGTACCGGCATGGATGAGTTCGCTCTGTTCGGGCGAGCTGGTGTAGGTAGTACTGGACGTTGTCGTTGCGGAGGCGGTGCTGGTCTCATTTTTCAATGCGAGCCGCTTGTCGCAGAGTTTGACGAAGCTGATCAGGTTCGACAGCGCCTGACTATCCGGATAAGCATCCTTGAATGCGTCGCTGTTAATGCAGTCAATCAGTTTTTTGCAGGCCGGGTCGAGCATCGAGAGCGCTGCCTGAAACACTTGTTTGTGATTGACTTCGTGCTCGGCCAGCTCGCGCAGGAAATTACTGAAATTCGCCAGGGGCCGGCAGTCGCTGTCGGTGCCGATCAGTTCGCTCTCCGGCAGGCCGCTGATGGCCTTGACCAATTGCTCAAGTGCTGGCAGCAACAGCGGATCATGCGCTGCCAGCACCTTTTTATCGATCGCATCCTTGACGGTATTGCAGACGTTTAAGAGCGAGACGGTATCGACGGGTGCTGCAATCAGGCGTTTGAGAACTGCGGGTGAACAGAGGTTCAGGATGCTGTTTTGCAGCAGCTCGCCATTGGTGGGCGCTTCCTTGGTTGTAGGCGATTCTTCATTGCGCAGATCGTTCGGCGACGGAGCCAACAGATCGATACGGGTGTGTTTAATGAGGGTCGATAACTGCACGGCGCAACGCCCGAGGTTGTGGTCCGTCAGCAATTGGTGACACTGGTCGCCGCCTGTCCAGTCTGCGATCAGTACCAAGGATTTCTCGAAGCAGCGATCGATGGGTTCGCTGGCTGCGAGCACGCCGGCCTTCAGGCCGCGGCTGAGCCAGTTGAGGATGTCGAGCACTTCCCCATTGGCCTGCAGCGCTTCCGGCAAGCCCAGTGCCATAGCGCGCGTGAGTAGCGTATCGGTCAGGCCTTGCAGAGCTGTGGAAGTCGCGTGCTGTTTGTTGAATAGCAGGCCACGTGTGGGCGGCGCACACACAGCCAGTCCCTGACAAACAGTCTGTATTTGTTCGTGCGTGAAGTGTATTGGTCCGAGCTGGGGGCGGCTCGCTTGCAGCTGCAAGGCTGTGTTGAAGTCGACGAGGAATACCGAAAGGCGGCCCTGCAGCTGCTTCAGCGCAGGGGCAGTCGGGTAGGTTGACAGGATGCGCTTCAAATCTTTTTCTGATTTTTTCAGGGAATCGAAAAAATGGACGATTGCATCAAGCTGGTTGTTCAGCGGAGATTCGATCTGGTTGAGCTGGTAGCGCAGGGACTCGAGCAAAGTCGCTTCTTGATGTGGCAAGACTGACGGTCCGTTCGATTCGTCGAAAACCCAGCCAGCATCAAGCGGACTGGATGGCGGTCTGGCCGGTTGATGCAGCAGCGGCGGGGTCGGAGTATTTTCGGGGTTATGGGGCGGGCGCTGTTGCTGGCCTTGCCTCGCTTGATCGGCCGAGTCTGACGTATGGTGCTGGGTGAAGCGGGACTGCGAAGAAGAGGGGAGGAAACTCATGGCGGCTCACGATCTTTGTCAGAAAGACGAGCTGAGTACATTGAGGGTTGAATTGGTTCCCGTTGAAAATTATGTGTCGACCGTGGTCATCAGCCAGAATCGAAGAGGACGAGTCAGTTGCAGGATTCCGTGCCTGCAGCCATCGCTTTGAGCCGTACCGGATCAAGCATTTCAATTTCACGATTGGCTACACGCAGCAAGCCCTGTTTCTTGAAGCGCGAAAGCAGACGGCTGATGCTCTCTATCGTCAGGCCCAGATAATTGCCGATTTCTTCGCGTGACATGCGCAACTGGTAAGTATGCGGCGCATAACCGCGCGCCGCATAACGCGACGACAGGTTGACCAGAAACGCAGCGAAGCGCTGCTCGGCGCGCATATTCCCCAACAACAGCATTACGCCTTGTTCGCGCGTTATTTCCTGGCTCATCATGCGGTGGAAGTGATGCAGCAAAGTGGGAATGGTGCCGAATAATTCTTCCAGTCTTGGAAACGGAATTTCGCAGACTTCACTGTCTTCCAGCGCGACTGCATCGCAATGGTGGCGCTCGGTACTGATCGCATCCATACCGAGCAACTCACCCGCCATCTGAAAACCGGTGATCTGCTGCTCACCACCAGCACTGACTTGAAATGTCTTGAAGTGACCGAGCCGGATTGCGTACAGGTTGGTGAAAGGATCATCCATCCGGTATAGCAAGCTGTCTTTGGGTACCTTGCGACGCCGGCCAATGATCTGATCCAGCCTGTGCATATCCGACTCGCCCAATCCCATAGGCAGGCAGAGCTGATGCATGCTGCATGCCGAACAGCTGGCGCGCAGGCTGTTGATGTTGATGGATGTGATCGGTGTGGACAGGGCAGGTTCGCTCATGAAGGCAGCCAAATGAAATCTTAAGCCTGAATTTAACCGATTTAGCTTGCCGCTGCCAATTAGCCTTGCTGATATGTGAGATATCGAATTATTTATTTAATACTTTTTAAGGCGAACCGCAGATTCGGGTAGCTACACGATTTGCCCGTGTCGTAGTGCGACGTACTTGAGCCTGGCTTCGATAAGCAAATCATTCGTGGTTTTCTGACCGTTTATATACGAGTCCAAGCTTGTTAGCAGGCTTGGACTGGGTGCCAATTTTGCGACTCTCATTGAGCCTAAGGTATTTGCAACAATTTTCTTGCGAACAGCTTTAGATACGTTGGCTTTCATTTTCTTGTCCTCCAACCAAACTTTAACTTTACAGTTTGGGAGGAGGATAAAGTAAAAAATTTATACGGAGAGCCTCTAACAAAAAGCCGCTGAACTCAATACGTCATCCCAGCGGCGTCTGGCGGTACACAATGAAAGCCACTGGGTCCCAGCTTTCGCTGGGACGACGACGGAGGTTATTTTGTTAGAGTTTTTAATTAGCTTGCTCAATCACTTATTCAACCACCTCGTACGGCAGCCCCACATAGTTTTCCGCAATCGTCGTGCGTCCGGCAATAGAGTTAGTGTAGTAATCCAGTTCGGCTTCTTGGATGCGCTGGTTGAACGGGTCGTCGGAGAACTTGTGCAGGATCGACGTCATCCACCAGGAAAAACGTTCTGCTTTCCAGATGCGGCGCAGGCAGATTTCCGAATATTTTTGCAGCAAGTCGATGCGGCCTTCCTTGTAGCGCTTGCGCATGATGTGATAAAGCGTATACACATCGCTGGCTGCAAGATTCAGACCCTTGGCGCCAGTCGGTGGCACGATGTGCGCAGCATCACCTACCAGAAACATGCGACCGAATTGCATAGGCTCGGCGACGAAGCTGCGCAGTGGCGCGATGCTTTTTTCTATCGAGTCACCAGTGACGAGATTGTTGGCCGTATGTTCAGGCAAGCGCGAACGCAGTTCATCCCAGAAGCGCTGGTCAGACCATTCGTCGACTTTTTCATCTAGCTTGCATTGCACGTAATAGCGCGACAACATGTCGGAGCGCATGCTGCACAGAGCGAAGCCGCGTTCGTGGTTTGCGTAAATCAGTTCATGTGAAACCGGTGGTGTGCGTGACAGCACGCCGAGCCAGCCGAACGGATACACGCGCTCGAATAATTTGATTTTGTCAGTCGGCACGGACTTGCGCGCTACACCATGAAAGCCGTCGCAGCCAGCGATGTATTCGCATTCTATGGTGTGCAGTTGCCCGTCTTTCTTGTAAGTGACGCTGGACTTGTCGCTATAAAAATCATGCGGCGTGACTTCATCAGCTTCATAAATGATGGTGGCACCGGACTTAGTGCGCGCATCCATCAAGTCTTTCGTCACTTCGGTCTGGCCATACACCATGACGGTTTTACCGCCGGTCAGGGCTTTCAGGTCTATGCGCTCTTCGCGTCCCAGAAAGGACAGTGCGAAACCTTCATGCAGATGGCCTTCTTTATCCATGCGATCGCCAACTTGCGCTTCACGCAGCAAATTCATCGTGCCCTGTTCCAGCACGCCGGCGCGAATGCGGCTGAGCACATAATCGGGCGACTTGGCTTCGATGATGATGTTGTCTATCCCCTGCAGTTCGAGCAGGCGACCCAGCAACAAGCCGGAAGGACCGGCGCCGATGATGGCAACTTGGGTTTTCATGTTTTGTCTCCGATGGTTTGCTTTTAGCGATTCTTGAAATAAAGCACGATCATCGACCACAACTTGCGTAATGGGAATAGACTTTAAAAATAAAAACTTGTACATTCCAAGGATTTTCAGCGAATGCAGGATGCTTTATGGCAGATAAGCAGGCAAGCAAGACCGCAGTGCCGGTCTACCAGTTATATGGGGAAGATCAGCAGTGGCTGACGCCGGATCAGGTGCATTGCGAGTCGATTGCGTCGCGCAGTCGCTTGCACAATTGGGAGATCAAGCCGCATCGGCATCACGGCTTGTTCCAGTTGTTGTGGCTGGAAGATGGTTCGGCGCTGCTGCAACTCGATGACCAGCGCGGTCAGCTCGACCCTGGCCAGATGCTGCTGGTGCCGCAGCATTGTGTGCACGGCTTTCAGTTTTCACCCGATGCGCAAGGGCAGGTGATTACGCTGGCCTATCCCTTGTTTGAGCGTTTGGGCGGCGGCATAGGCCAACTGCTGACCGGCTTTTCTGGTCCACTGATTCTTGAACTTGCTTCCAGCAGCGAGAAGCCTTTGATTATCTCGCTGCTGCAAGCAGTGGCGCTGGAATACCACGGCAATGCAGCGCATAGACGCGTGCTGGTCGAGTCATTGCTGACCGCCTTGCTGGTCTGTGTGCTGAGGCAAAGCGACGGTGCTTTGGTTGGAAGTCCGGATGAACCAGTTCGCGCGCGTCAGTATCTGGCGCAATTTGGCGAATTGATCGAGGCTGATTTCAGTAGTCAGCATCCGCTGCAATACTATGCACAAAAAATCGGCATTAGCAGCGCCCACCTGAATGCCGTATGCCGGCAACTAGCACAGCGTTCGGCACTGGATTTGATACATGAACGTATTACGCTGGAAGCCAGGCGTAATTTGGTTTACACCTCGATGACGGTGCAGGCGATTTCGAATGCGCTGGGGTTTTCTGATCCTGCGTATTTCACGCGGTTTTTCAAACGGCAAACTGGGTTGTCGCCGAAGGCATTTCGATTATGTGCGGTTGGTTTGGGGGATGAACGGCAAGAAGAGGCTTAGCAAATTATTGTGTATCAGGTGATTTAGGGAAGACGCTGGATCCCAGCTTTCGCTGGGATGACGGTGGAAATTTTGAGGTAGCCTCAACAACTACCGTCGTCCCAGCGCACGCTGGGACCCAGCGTCTTTACTTGCCTATCAAGGCAGCAATACAGAAAGCTCCGAAGCAGCATTAAGCAAAGTAGGCAGGAAGTTTTGTTCGAACTGCGCGCGTGTGACGCGCGTCGCTTGTGCGCCCACATTCAATGCAGCGACCGTTGCGCCGGAAGCGCCGCGTACTGGCACGGCGATCGAGCACAGGCCGATTTCCAATTCTTCTTCAACGATGGCATAGCCGTTCTGACGGACTTCAATGAGAATTTCGCGCAGGCGCTGTTCGGAGACGATGGTGCGATCGGTATGCGCGCGCAAATTGACCTTCTCAAAATAAGCCTGTAGTTCAGACTCGCTCATTGCAGCGAGCATCACGCGTCCGAGCGAGGTGCAATATGCAGGCAGGCGGCTGCCGGCATTCAGCGCCACTGACATCACACGTGACGTCGCAGAGCGTGAAATGTAGAGCACTTCGGAATCGTCGAGCACAGCCAGCGAGCACGACTCGTTGAGTGCGCGGCTAATCATGTTCAGGCAAGGCTGTGCAGAGATTGTCAGTGGTGTCGACGACAGATACGAATAACCGAGCGTCAGGATTTTTGGTTTGAGGAAGAAATTGTTGGCTTCCGAATCTGCATAGCCAAGCTGCTTGAGGGTATACAGGCAACGACGCACCGCCGCGCGCGGGATACCGGTTTTGTGGCTGATCTGGGCAATTGTCATGGCGCGGCGCTGGTCACTGAAGGCTTTGACCACTGCCAGTCCGCGGGCTAGCGAAGTCATGAAACTAGGGTCGGTCAGCGCATCGATTTCTTCGGCGATAGTCAGGGGGCGGGCTGCAACGATGGCGTCATCACCTGTTGGTTTTGCTGGCTGGAGCGGGCTGCCGTCGGTAAGGGCAGTGAGGGGGGACGAAATGTTTTGCATGATCAAGTCGCTCAAGTAAGGGTATCAGGTCAAAAAGCTGGTTTGGCTGCCGCACCGGCCAATTACACTTTGTCGGTCAACAGGCGTGTTACCGTAGCGGAAGGGCGATGCCAAACTGATAATCGTTGCGCTGATTTTTTATATTCCAATTCAGTCAGTGTTCTTGAACGAAGTTTCCGTTGCTTAATGACGACATTGCAAAATTAGTCATCTCAGGAAATTTAACGGTTCGGCGATCGAACACTATTTACGAGGCGATCTTGCGGCAGCGCAAATCAACCGATAGACTCAATACATGTTCTATAAACAGATTGTTGTTCGTTTATCGGACTTCTTACGATAGCTAATGTAACAGCAAATTAATATTGGTAAACCCTGAGAGGCGCTATTTTGGTCGATAAAATTACGCAATCCATCGCCGCTGCGGTGGCCGACATAAAAGACGGTTCTACTATCATGATTGGCGGCTTCGGCAACGCCGGCATGCCCAGGGAATTGATTGATGCCTTGATTGACCAGGGCGCGGGTGACCTGACCATCGTCAATAACAATGCCGGCAACGGCGACACCGGCTTGGCTGCGCTGCTCGCTGCCGGGCGCGTCAGAAAAATCATTTGCTCCTTTCCGCGCCAGACCGACTCACATGTTTTTGATGCGCTCTATCGCTCCGGAAAAATCGAACTCGAACTGACACCGCAAGGCAATCTGGCCGAGCGCATCCGTGCAGCCGGTGCTGGCATAGGCGGATTTTTTTCGCCGACCGGTTACGGTACGCTGCTGGCCGAAGGCAAGGAGACGCGGTTAATCGACGGGCGTCACTACGTGCTGGAGTCGCCAATACATGCCGACTTCGCACTCATTAAAGCGTTGAAGGGCGACCGCTGGGGCAACCTTGTCTATCGCAAAGCTGCGCGCAATTTCGGCCCGATCATGGCGATGGCTGCCAAATGCACCATTGCGCAAGTCAGTGAAGTTGTCCCCCTTGGCGAACTCGATCCCGAAGTCATCATCACGCCGGGAATTTTTGTGCAGCGCGTGGTGCAGACAGCAAAGGAAAAAAAATGAAACGCTTTACCCGTGACGAAATCG
This sequence comes from Burkholderiaceae bacterium, assembly GCA_040399905.1. Lineage (GTDB taxonomy): Bacteria > Pseudomonadota > Gammaproteobacteria > Burkholderiales > Burkholderiaceae_D > Pernthalerella. Next base: position 224,109 of record JBBARG010000004.1, on the reverse strand, counting down.
CGCAGCGCGTAGCACGTGACATACCAGAAGGTGCGTATGTCAATCTGGGCATTGGCCTGCCGACGATGGTGGCCAATCATCTCGACAAGTCGCGCGATATTTTTTTGCATAGCGAAAACGGTTTGCTCGGCATGGGGCCGGCACCAGCTGCCGGCGACGAAGATGAAGATTTGATCAATGCAGGCAAACAGCCCGTTACTTTGTTGACCGGCGGTTCGTATTTTCACCATGGTGATTCCTTTGCCATGATGCGCGGCGGCCATCTAGATTTTTGCGTGCTGGGCGCGTTTCAAGTCTCCAGCACTGGTGACCTCGCGAACTGGCATACCGGTACGCCGGATGCGATTCCTGCTGTCGGTGGTGCGATGGATCTGGCCATCGGCGCCAAGAGCGTGTTCGTGATGATGGAACATCAGACCAAGAGCGGCGAGAGCAAGGTCGTTGCTGAGTGCACTTATCCTTTGACAGGCATAGGCTGCGTGAACCGCATCTATACCGATCTGGCCGTGCTCGACGTCACGCCGCAGGGCTTGTTCGTGCGCGAGATGGCGGAAGGCCTGACGCTAGCAGAATTGCAAACTATCACTGGTGTGCCATTGCTGGCAGCCTGAAAAAATTTAATCAATACAGGACATTGACATGAACGACGCTTATATTTGCGATGCAATCCGTACTCCTATTGGCCGCTTTGGCGGTGCACTAAAAAATGTGCGTCCTGACGATCTCGGCGCGATTCCCTTGCGCGCGCTGATGGAGCGTAATCCTCAAGTGGACTGGTCGGCGGTAGCTGAAGTCATTTACGGCTGCGCGAATCAGGCCGGTGAAGACAACCGCAATGTCGCCCGTATGTCACTGCTGCTCGCTGGTCTGCCGCAAGAAATCGGCGGTGGCACCGTCAACCGTTTGTGCGGCTCCGGCATGGATGCTGTCGGTACTGCCGCGCGCGCGATCAAGTCTGGTGAAGCCGGCCTGATGATTGCCGGCGGTGTGGAATCCATGACCCGCGCACCATTCGTCATGGGCAAGGCCGACAGTGCGTTCTCGCGCAATGCGCAAATTTTTGATACCACCATAGGCTGGCGTTTCGTCAACCCGTTGATGAAGGCGCAATACGGCGTGGACTCGATGCCAGAGACAGCAGAAAACGTCGCCACCGACTATCAGGTCAGCCGCGCCGATCAGGATTTGTTTGCCGTCGCCAGCCAGAACAAGGCTGCTGCTGCGCAGGCTGCCGGCATCTTCGCGCAAGAAATCGTGCCGGTCGTAATGCCGCAGAAAAAAGGCGATCCGATTACGTTTGCCGATGATGAACATCCGCGTGTAACCAGTGTTGAAGCACTGGCTAAGCTCAAAGGCGTTGTGCGTCCTGACGGCAGCGTTACCGCCGGCAATGCATCTGGTGTGAATGATGGCGCGTGCGCATTGTTGATTGCCAACGCTGACATGGCCGGTAAATATGGACTGACGCCGCGTGCGCGCATCGTCGGCATGGCCACCGCCGGTGTCGCGCCACGTGTGATGGGCATTGGCCCTGCACCGGCTACGCTGAAGGTTTTGCAGCAGACCGGATTGAAGCTTGAGCAGATGGATGTCATCGAACTCAATGAAGCTTTTGCTGCGCAGGGATTAGCGGTCATGCGCATGCTCGGCATCGACGATAATGATCCACGTATCAATCCAAACGGCGGCGCCATTGCGCTTGGTCATCCACTGGGTATGAGCGGCGCGCGGCTAGTCACGACGGCCATGTATCAATTGCATCGCACTGGTGGCCGCTATGCACTGTGTACGATGTGCATCGGTGTCGGTCAGGGCATTGCAATGATTATTGAGCGCGTATAAAAATTACAGAGACGGAGTATCCATGTCAGATCTGCATCCTTACCGCAAGCCCGCTGCCGGCAGCCAGCCCGACTACCTGTCTCCAGCGTATGCCTCTACAGTCAAGCGCTCGCCAAGCCAGCCGCTGATCTTGTTGCCGCAATCCTTGTCGGAAATGACTGGCCCTGTATTTGGCCACGAACGCGTCGGCGCTACCGATCATGACCTCAACAGCCAGCATGCTGGTGAACCCATAGGCGAGCGCATTATCGTCACCGGCCGCGTGCTGGATGAAGACGGCCGTGCCGTGCCGCATACGCTGGTAGAAGTATGGCAAGCGAATGCGGCCGGACGCTATCAGCACAAGCGCGACACCCATGACGCACCGGTAGACCCGAACTTTACCGGCACCGGCCGCGCAATGACGGATGCCAACGGTAACTACCGCTTCCTGACCATTCGCCCCGGCGCTTATCCCTGGCGCAATCATGCCAATGCATGGCGCCCTGCGCATATTCATTTTTCTTTGTTTGGCAATGCGTTTGCGACGCGGCTGGTTACGCAAATGTATTTTCCGGGTGATCCGTTGCTGGCCTTCGATCCCATCTATAACACCGTGCCGGATGAGCAGGCGCGGCAACGCATGGTGTCGACATTCGAGCTCGACCTGACCGAGCCAGAATATGCATTAGGCTACCGCTTTGATATTGTCTTGCGCGGCCGGAATGCTACGCCGATGGAGAAATGATATGAACCATATGACCCCCTCACAAACCGTCGGCCCCTATTTGCATATCGGCCTCGACTGGCTGAATACAACAGAGCTGGCGCCTGCTGGTGTAGCCGGCGAACGCATCGTCATTCAAGGCCGCTTGCTCGATGCCGACGGCCAAGTGGTACCCGACGGGATGATAGAAATCTGGCAGGCAAATTCACACGGCAAGTATGCACATACTGAAGATACGCGCGCACTGCCGCTGGACCCAGGCTTCACCGGCTTTGGTCGCACCGCAACCGATGTCGATGGCGGTTTCCGTTTTTCCACCATCAAGCCGGGCACCGTACCTGCCGCTAATGGCCAGCTGCAAGCGCCGCATATTCTGGTGAATATATTTGCGCGTGGTTTGCTCAAGCAATTGGTTACGCGTATTTATTTCAGTGGCGACGATCATGCCAGCGACCCGGTCATGCAGCAGATACCGCCAGCACGTCGTGCGACACTGGTTGCTTCACCCTCAGCACAGGCCGGCGTACTAGAATGGAATATCGTCATCGGTGGCACTGCAAATGAAACCGTCTTCTTCGATCTCTGATCCAATAGCAAAGCGACTATCACAATGACTGCATCCAGCCTCACTGCCGCGATGTTTTCAACAGCCGGCATGCAGCAGGTGTTTTCTGATCAGAACACCGTGCAATGCATGCTCGACTTTGAAGCGGCACTGGCCGCAGCAGAAGCACGTGCAGAAATCATTCCGCAACAGGCCGTCGCTACGATAGCAGCTTGTTGCGATGCAGCCCGGATTGACTTGCAAGCACTTGCCGAGTCAGCCGGCCAGGCCGGCAACCTTGCCATTCCGCTCGTAAAACAATTGACCGCGCAAGTCGCCCTGCTTGATGCCGAAGCTGCCAAGTTTGTGCACTGGGGTGCGACCAGCCAAGACGTGATCGACACTGGCATGGTGCTGCAATTGCGTCAGGCGCTCGACATCATCAGCATCGAACTCGCCGAACTGGCCGACACTGTCGCAATGCTGGCACAGCGCCATCGCGCCACGCCTATCATGGGCCGGACCTGGATGCAGCACGCACTGCCAGTTACCTTCGGCCTGAAAGCCGCCGGCTGGCTTGATGCGCTGCTGCGTCATCAGGAACGGATTGCGCAATTGCGCGCGCGCTTGTTCGTGCTGCAGTTCGGTGGTGCAGCCGGTACGCTGGCCAGTCTTGGTAGCCGCGGCTTGACGGTAGCGACTGCGCTGGCGAAGTCGCTTGACCTGACGCTACCGGCCACGCCATGGCATACACAGCGTGACCGCATTGCAGAAACCGCTACCGTGCTCGGTCTGCTGACTGGCAGCCTTGGCAAGATCGCGCGCGATATTGCATTGCATAGCCAGACCGAAGTCAGCGAGCTGGCCGAGCCGGTCATGCAAGGCCGCGGCGGTTCGTCGACGATGCCGCATAAACGTAATCCGGTTGGCTGCGCAGCAGCGCTGACAGCGGCGCTGCGCGTGCCGGCTTTGGTCTCGACGATGTTGTCCGGTATGGTGCAGGAACAGGAACGCGCACTCGGCGGCTGGCAAGCCGAATGGGATACGCTGCCCGAAATAGCCTGCCTGTGCGGCGCGGCGCTGTCGCAGATGCGGCAAGTCCTTAGCGGTTTATCGGTCGACGCTGAACGAATGCGCGTCAATATTGATCTGACGAATGGGCTGGTGATGGCCGAGGCAGTTTCGCTGGCGCTAGGTGAACACATAGGGCGGCTGGACGCGCACAAACTGGTTGAGCAAGCCTGCCAGCAGGCTCTGTTAACCAGACAGCCACTGCTTCTAGTCTTGATGGCCAATGAAACAGTAAGAGATAAACTCTCTGTAACGCAATTAGAACAATGTTTTGATCCGCTCGCCTACACTGGCGAAGCCGGAGCTTTTGTGGACCGAGTGCTGGCAGACCACCAGCAGCGCAAATCCCATTCTTATCAGGAGTAAGCATGGCTTTTATCGACACCGGAAAAGGTAAACTGCATTACCAGTTCGAAGGCAACGACACTGCGCCTGTGCTGGTACTGTCCAATTCGCTCGGCACCACGCTCGACATGTGGCTGCCGCAAATGCCTGACTTACTCGACCATTTTCGCGTACTGCGCTACGACACGCGCGGCCATGGGCAATCTGAAGTCACGCCCGGTCCATACAGCATCGCGCAACTCGGTGGTGACGTGCTCAGCTTGCTCGATCATTTGAAAATAGACCGTGCGCATTTTTGCGGCCTGTCTATGGGTGGCATGACAGGCATCTGGCTCGGCATTCATGCAGGCAACCGCATTGACCGGCTGGTGTTGTGCAATACCAGCGCAGCCATAGGCGTGCCTGAAGTCTGGAACACCCGCATAGCAAAGATACGGCAAGACGGTATCGATTCGATTGTTCCCGACGTACTGAGTCGCTGGTTCACGCCGGATTTTCTGGCGCATGCAACTGCGCAAGTTGAGCGCGTCAAGTCCATGCTCAAGAGCAGCCCGCTGGAAGGCTACGTCGCCAACTGCGCAGCGGTACGCGACATGGATCAGCGCGCTGAACTGCAAAAAATATCAGCGCCTACACTGGTCATCGGCGGCAAGCATGACAAGGCGACCCCGCCGGAACATGGTGAACTGATTGCGCGCAGCATACCCGGCGCGCGTTATGTGGAATTCAATGCTGCGCACTTGTCGAACTGGGAAATGGCGCAGGGATTTACCAGCCAGGTGCTGGATTTTTTACTCAACAAAAAAACAACGGGCCATTGAATGGATGACAAAGAACGCTTTGCCAACGGCATGAAAGTGCGGCGTGCCGTACTGGGCGACGTCCACGTCGACCGCGCGCAGCAGAACATCAATGATCTGAACGGGGAATTTCAGGACCTGATTACCCGCTATGCATGGGGCGAGATCTGGACCCGCCCGGGACTGCCGCGCCATACGCGCAGCCTGATGACGATCTGCATGATGGTTGCGTTGAACCGTGAAGAAGAACTCAAACTGCATCTGCGTGCGGCTGCCAACAATGCAGTTAGTCGCGACGAGATTAAGGAAGCCTTGCTGCAGACAGCTATTTATTGCGGCGTGCCGGCGGCGAATTCAGCTTTTGCGCTGGCGCAGAAGATGTTTGCGGAGATGGATGAGGGAAAGTAGAAAATCAAAGACGCTGGATCCCGGCCTACGCCGGGATGACGGTGGTAATTTGGAGACCGCCTCAACCACTACCGTCGTTCCGGCGTAGGCCGGAACCCAGTGTCTTTCGTTTCAGACGAAACAATTGCGCCTTAACTGACTGGCATTGAAAGCAGGCTGGTATCCAGCGGCTTTACTCAGCCCCCGCATCACCCCAACTCTTTACGCTCGCTATAACGACTAGTCAAATAATCCGCGCTATCGCGCGTCAGCAGCGTAAATTTAATCAGCTCTTCCATCACATCCGTAAGCCGGTCGTAATAGCTCGAAGGCTTCATGCGGCCATGCTCGTCGAATTCCGCATAAGCTTTCGCCACTGACGACTGATTCGGTATCGTGATCATCCGCATCCAGCGTCCCAGCAATCGTAAGGCATTGACGGCATTGAATGACTGCGAACCGCCGCAGACTTGCATCACGGCCAGCGTGCGCCCCTGCGTGGGCCGCAGCGCACCTATCTCCAGCGGCAACCAATCTATCTGACTCTTGAATACGCCGGTCATATTGCCGTGCCGTTCAGGACTGCACCAGACCTGACCTTCAGACCAGTTCGACAACTCGCGCAGTTCTTGTACTTTCGGATGATCGGGCGTGACGCTGTCTACCATAGGCAAGCCAGCCGGATCGAATACGCGGGTCTCCGCGCCAAAACGCTGCAGCAGGCGTTCCGCTTCCAGTGTCAGCAAGCGGCTGTACGACTGCGGCCGCAATGAACCGTACAGCAGCAAGATGCGCGGCGCATGCGTTGCGTGTTGTTTGGGCTGCAGTTTTTCTAGCGTGGGCAAGTCCAGATGCGGCTCGCTGATGTTGGGCAAATCATTCATTGCATATTTTCCTGTTCATACCAATTTTTTGACTGATTGACGACTTTTACAACCAGTAGCATAACCGGTACTTCAATCAACACGCCAACAACGGTTGCCAGCGCTGCGCCTGATTCAAAACCAAACAGGCTGATGGCAGCGGCGACGGCCAGTTCGAAGAAATTACTCGCGCCGATTAAGGCTGAAGGGCAGGCGACGTTATGTTTTTCACCTAGCCGGCGATTGAGCCAATACGCGAGAGCGGAATTGAACAGCACTTGAATCAGGATAGGCACGGCAAGCAGTGCAATGACCAGCGGCTGCTGCAAGATCGCTTTGCCTTGAAAGGCAAACAGCAGCACCAGCGTTAGCAGTAAAGCGGCAATCGATATCGGGCCTATGCGTTCCATGGCAAGGTCGAACGCATGCTGACCCTGCTTGATCAAGTGCCTGCGAATGAGCTGCGCAAGCAGCACCGGCAGCACGATGTAGAGCCCGACTGAAATGAACAGCGTATCCCACGGCACCACAATCGCGGACATACCTAACAGTAGCCCGACCAGTGGCGCGAAAGCGAAAATCATGATTGTGTCGTTCAAGGCCACTTGCGACAGCGTAAACAGCGGGTCACCCTTGGTCAGCCGGCTCCAGACAAACACCATTGCCGTGCAAGGTGCGGCGGCCAGCAGAATCAGGCCGGCAATATAACTGTCGAGCTGTTCGGCAGGCAGATAAGGCGCGAACAGCCAGCGAATGAAAATCCAGCCCAGCAGCGCCATTGAAAACGGTTTGACTGCCCAGTTCACGAACAGCGTCACACCGATGCCGCGCCAGTGCTGCTTTACCTGATGCAGCGCGCTGAAATCAACTTTGACCAGCATCGGAATGATCATCACCCAGATCAGCAAGCCGACTGGCAGATTGACCTGTGCAATTTCCATGCCGCCTATGACTTGAAACAGCGCTGGAAACAACTGGCCGAGCGCAACGCCGGCGATGATACAGATGGCGACCCACAGAGACAAATAGCGTTCGAATAAATTCATGCTTATTCCATAACCTGCGCCACAGCCTGCGCACCGATATGATCGAGCTCGCGTTTGATGGCCTGCTTGTCTAGCGTTTTCAAGGGCAGATTAACAAACAGCTGCACCCGGTTCATGATTTGATGAAAAATTTTATCGAATGCATGACGCTTAGTCGCGTCGTCGCCTTCAACTGCAGCCGGATCTTCAAATCCCCAGTGCGCTGTTACGGGCTGACCCGGCCAGAACGGGCAGACTTCGCCGGCGGCGTTGTCGCAGACGGTAATGACAAAATCCATTTGAGGCGCATCGGGTGCTGCGAATTCATCCCAGCTCTTGCTGCGCAAAGCTGTCACATCGTAGCCAGCGTTAGCAACTTTTTCGATTGCAAACGGATTGACGATGCCGCTTGGATGGCTGCCGGCGCTGTAGGCTTGGAAGCGACCATGACCCATGGTATTGAACAAGGCTTCAGCCATGATGCTGCGCGCTGAGTTGCCGGTGCAAAGCACTAGCAGATTAAAAACTTTTTCTGACATGATGACTTCCAGAATGTCTATGCGGCTGTTGTAGGTAAACCGTGAAATTGTAATGCTTAAATATTGCAAAGACATGACAGGCTGCGCACTTGATCCGCGTCGATTCCGCTTCAGCTTTGCCTGCCAACCTGCGCCAACCACAGTCGTATTAGGAACAGCACATGGATTGCACAGCTTTACCGGACTCTGAATGAAAGGACAGACTTCATGACCATCAACTTCAAGCGCTTTGCGCTTATCCTCGGCATCATTTACGTGCTCATCGGGATTGCCGGCTTCATGCCCGCGCTGATACAGCCACCGAAATCAGGTGAGCCGGCATTAAGTATCGCTGCTCTGCACGGCGATCTTTTCGGTCTGTTTCCCGTCAATGTGTTGCACACGCTGATTCATCTGGCAGTTGGCGTCTGGGGCGTAATTGCCACCCGATCAGTCGGTGCATCCGTCATTTATGCACGCTCGCTGGCCGTGATCTTTGGTGTGCTCACCATCATGGGTCTGATCCCCGGACTGAACACGGTCTATGGATTAATGCTGCTCTACAGCCATGATCTCTGGCTGCATGGGTTGACAGCAATCGTTGCAGCTTATTTTGGCTTTTATATCAAGGAGCGTGCGGAAGTGTAAATTTTATTCAATGCTGATCTGCGGTAGCCAGTTTGAATTCAAGTCTGCTTCAAAAAAATCCTGTGGCTGCAATGGTCGTTTGCGCCTTTCAATCGGCACGATATCGGGCGCGATGAAAGGTGCCATATCGACTTCAAATACGTTGCCGCTAATGCCGTTTTCGTTCCACTGCATTTTGTAATACAGCCCGTGAAACGGGTTCACATGCAAGGCCTTTGCTTTAGTACGCATGAACATCAGCGAATATTCCAGCGGCACCAAATCATCCGGACTGATTAGCGCAAGCTCATTCTGAACTGGAAATAAGCACAGCCGTTGCGCCGGTCCGGTCAGGCACAGGAATGGGCGCATATCCAGAAAAAAATCTTCCATATTCCTGGCCAGGTCAATCTTGAAAGCAGTTTTGCCGCCATCCGCCGCACTGAAACTAATCGTGCCGATCTGATGACGCTCACCACCAGCATTCGACAGCACAATCGCGCGCGTGCCCTGCAGTGGCGCTGGTGGTGCTGGTTCTGCGGCATGCGCGATACCTATGCCGGCGAGCAGGCATAGCATCATTAGTATTTTCATATTTTTCTCCGTGGCTCACCGTGGTGACATGCGTACTATATGCGATGATAAAGGATCAATGGTTAAAGAGAGAATGATGGAGACCACGCAGCAAAAACCAATTCGTATAGCCGTCATGGGAGCCGGCGCGGTCGGCTGCTATTTTGGCGGCATGCTCGCGCGCGCCGGACATGATGTCACGCTGATAGGGCGGCCTTCACATGTGGAAGCGGTGCAGCGCGATGGACTGTGGCTCGACACTCAGACTTTCAGTGAGCACGTCAGGCTGAAGGCCAGCGTTGATGCAGCGGCTGTCGCTGGCACTCAGTTGCTGCTGTTCTGTGTGAAGTCGACTGACACTATCGATACTGGCAAGCAGATCGCGCCTTATCTGCAGGCAGACACAGTTGTACTGAGCCTGCAAAATGGTGTCGACAATGCCACGGCCTTGCAGTCCGTGCTGTCACAGCAAGTCATACCAGCAGTGGTGTATGTGGCGACCGAGATGGCCGGGGCCGGGCATGTGCGACATAACGGCCGTGGCGAACTTGTCATTGGAGATGCGGCAGCTAGTACTGGTTTAGCTAAAGTACTTGGTGCAGCCGGTATTCCAGTTGAAGTATCAGCCAATGTGACGGGCGCGCTGTGGGCAAAGCTAATCGTCAACTGCGCCTACAATGCCATGTCGGCGATTACACAAATGCCATATGGCCGACTGGTAAAAGGCGAGGGCGTCGAGCAGTTGATGCGCGCGGTCGTTGATGAATGTCTGGCAGTTGCTGCCGCAGCCGGTGTTAGCGTGCCGGGCGATAGCTTTGAAGATGTGGCGCGCATTGCGCGCACTATGGCAGACCAGTACTCATCAACCGCGCAAGATTTAAAGCGCGGCAAGCGCAGCGAGATCGATCATTTGAATGGCTATGTCGTGCGACAGGCGCAGGCACTCGGCATCAAAGCGCCGATCAACCAGACTTTGCATACACTGGTAAAGTTGCTTGAATCACGTAATTAAAAAAATCAAAAGGGGAGACCATGCAGCAATCAGAATTCATCACGATGCTGGCGACGGAAGCATATGAAAACGTTGTCACTGTAGAACGCGAGCCCAACGGAGAGCTTGGCATGCACACCCATCCATTCGAGGCCAAGGCGCTGATTTTGGAAGGCGACCTCCACATTCAGGTTGGCGACGTCGAGCAGTTTTACAAGGCCGGCGACGTATTTCATCTGAATGCAGAAGTGCCGCATATGGAGCGTTACGGGCCGGCCGGCGTTAAATATTTGGTGGGCCGCAAATAAGCGTTAGAATTTTTTGCGAATTTTTCCGAGCAAAAAAGCGGACTCCTTTTGACGGGCGTCCGCTTTTTTAATACCGCTGAAACAAGCAATTAGCCAATCAGATCGACGCGGCCGGTCAGGTCCATGATGCCGGTGATGACGCTCAGCTTGGGGAAGCGTTTGCCGACTTCGGCGCGGAACATGCGCAGCGACTCGCCGTGCGATCCTGTTTCGACTTCTTTCTCGGCTACGCCTTCCGGCCCAAACGCCAGTTTGGCTGCGCCACAGTCGCGATGCGACAGAGCCACGACGCGCTTGATGTGATGCAGGCCGACCGAGATTTCCAGATTATCCCAAAAGGTTTTATGCCAGGCCGCAAATTTCGGATGGACGGCACCGAGCGGTCCGCCTGCCATGACGAAGTGGCTGTAATTATCGCCAAGCTTCTCCCTGTCCACCCCTTGCAGGAAACCCATGTACTGCCAGCTCAAGGTTGTGAAGCGCGGGTCGATACAGTTAATGAGCATCGCTTCGTAATTGCCGCCGGCGGCCATCGAGCGGCCGGGCACAAAGCCCATCATGCCACCAGCGAGTACGGCGCCAGTCGCAGCGAGAAACTGGCGGCGCGAGGTAGTTGGCAAAAGGGGATTGCAGCACGGGCAGGCTTCAGATGGTGCGTGATCAGGCAAGGTAGCGATCTTATTTTCAGACACGTTGAGTCTCCTTTAGTGGAAAAACCAGTATTCATTAATAATTGGCTATCAAAATGGCTCCGGATTTTTCTTACCGTGCAAAAGATTAAGCCTTAATCTCTTTAATCGAATCAAGGAGTGGAAACCTTTAGCTCTGTTTGATTATATGCTTCGATTAAGATCGGACGTACAACGACAGGATTAATTCTGTAAAAGGAAACATAATCATGAAAAATAATAAATCCGCATCGCTGGCATTGTTAATGCTGGCCGTCAGTGCATTCGCCATGGCGGCAGAGCCACACCAAGATGCACATGATGCGCACGCCAAGACAGATGCGGCAGTGCCGACAGCGGCGCTCAAGACGGACGAAACGGCGCCAGCGGCTGCCGTTGCACCTGTTGCCAAGCCAGCTTTCAAAAAGAGGAAGGCCCGCATGAGTAAAGCGCCGATCTTGAATAAAAAAGCTACTCATGCAGCAAGCGCTCATCCCAGCCCGGCCCAGACTGCAGTTAGCCATGCTGATGCTCACAGCCATGCAGAGCCTGCGCCACAATCTGTGGCAGTTGAGAAGGCCGTGCGTCCGCGCAACCGCGTAGCAGTGGCCGTAGATTCGCATCCAGCCGTTGCAGTGAATACTTTGCAAGCCGAAGCGCCCGTTGCAGTTCTTGTTGAGGCCAAGACAAACGCGGTGCCAGATGCCCATCCTGAAGCTCACGCCGAGCCGGGTAATGAGGTGGTAAACAAAACGCCAGTAGTGGAAACGGTCGCCGCCGTTGAAACACAAAACAACGCTCCCGCTATGGAGAGCGCAGCAAGCTGCACCTTGCCGTCAAGGACTGAGATCGCTGCCTTGTTCGATCGCTGGAATGCATCGCTGAAAACCGGTGATGCCAAAAAAGTAGTGGCCAACTATGCAACGCCATCGGTACTGCTGCCTACGGTATCGAATCAGGCACGTTTCACTGCTGCCGAAAAAGAAGACTACTTCGCGCATTTCCTGCAGCGTAAACCTGAAGGAAAAATTGATGACCGGCTTATTGAAGTCGATTGCAATAGCGCCTCGGATGCAGGGCTGTACAGCTTCAAGTTTGCCGATGGTTCTGTCGTCAAAGCACGCTATTCATTTTCTTACAGAAGAGTCGACGATACTTGGCTGATCTCCAGCCATCATTCATCGGCCATGCCAGAAAAAGCAGCGGTCGTAAGCACGCAAGACAAACAAGCCAGTCCTGTCATCGCGCTTGAACGCAATGAGGGTGCGCCAAGAAATTCTGGCTGGATCAGATTCCCATGAAGGCCTTCGTAATCGGACAGATTTTTTCGGAATATTGAACAATGGCCGGTTCATGTAATGGATAAGAATGCGCCTGAAACAAAAGCATCATGTTTATGTAATCGAGCTGGCGAAGGATGTGCTGTATGAAGCCAAATTCAAAAAAGCCAATCCCGACTACATCGCTGGCAAGCCCTGCGTCTATGTCGGCATGACAGGACTCGATCCAGACCTTCGCTTTGACAAACACAAGGCCGGCATACAGTCGAATAAATACGTACTGAAATATGGTTTATGCCTGCTGCCCGAGCTCTATGAAAGCTACAACCCTATGCCGTATGAAGATGCGCGCTATATGGAAGTCGATCTGGCGATTCGTTTGCAGAAGGCGGGATACGCCGTGTGGCAGGCATGAGGGCAAGTATAGAAATATAGAAGAATGAAATCTGAACTCTTATTTCAATGTTTGCTATGCATAGCTGCTTCAAATGCAAAAAGCCCCACCTTGTGAGTGGGGCTTCTTGTTACTGATTTCTTGGTAGGCCGTGCGGGATTCGAACCTGCGACCAACGGATTAAAAGTCCGCTGCTCTACCAGCTGAGCTAACGACCCGGAAAGCAAAAGATTATAAGCAACTCACTGATGCTTGTCAAACACTGGTGCAACTTTATTCGGAGACTGCGTTCAAGAGACTGCGTAAATACTGAAGCGTTCCATGCTGGCGAAGACGCAAACGATAGCCAACAACTTAGAGCGTCTATCAAAATGAGGCTGGCAAGACGTGAAGCCGTAGACAGTACGGCTGTACGGCAAGGCGAAACAACGCGGTCAGCGTCATTTTGATGGGCGCTCTTACTTAAGCTCGGCCAGGCGCTCTTTGCCCATGGTGGCAGCAGTCGATGCCGGATATTTTTTGATCAGTGCATCGAGGCTGTCACGCGCACCTATCTTGTCTTTCAACTCCAGCTGGCAGCTTGCCATGTTGAGCAGTGCATCCGGTGCCTTCTGGCTGAAAGGGAAGCGTGTAGCGACTGCCTGATACGCAGGAATCGCTTTCGTGCAGTCGCGCTGTGCAAAATGCGTGTTCCCTAGCCAGTACTGCACTTGAGCTGCAAAGCCGGACTCAGGATAGCGTTGCAGGAAGCTGCTGAATGCCTGATCTGCTGCCGGATAACTGCCCGACTTGAACAGTGCCAGCGCTGCGTCGAAAGTTTTTTGTTCAGTCTGGTCGACATTGACTTCTTTGCCGTCGACAGTCATGGCCTGCGGTTCCAGCTTGCGCAGACGCTGGTCAAGATCAGTGTAAAAATCTTTTTGCCGGCGCTGTGCATTCGACACTTCGTTATTTACGATTTCAACCTGTCCGCGTAGCGCCGCGATTTCGTTGCGCAGTTTCTCGATTTCGCCGGTCAGGTCCAGTGAAGTGGTTTTGTCCGCTTTCTTTTCGATGCGGGCGTTGATGGATTCAAGGCTGCTTAGGATACGGCTGTCGATGCGCGTGTTGATGTCTTCAACCTGCTTGCGCAGTTTGAGGATTTCACGGCGTGCATCATCGTCTTCAAACAGCGCTGCTTGCACGTGCATGGGGGCGAATGTAAATAGCGCCACTACCGTGGCGGCGCAAGCAGTCTTGATGAACGATTTCATGGATACTTTAATCAGCGCTTAATAAGAGATTAGTAAGCAATTAATAAGCAATATCGGAGCGACGATTCTCTGCCCATGCAGCCTCATTGCTGCCGCTTGCTTTCGGTTTTTCCTTGCCTAACGAGACGGCTTCCATCTGCGTGTCGGGTACGCCCAGCAGAGCAAGTGCGCGGCGCACAGCTTCGGCACGTTTCTGGCCGAGTGCGAGGTTGTATTCGCTGCCGCCGCGCTCGTCCGTATTACCCTGGATGATGACTTTACGATCAGGGCGCCCAATCAGGTATTTGGCATGCGCCTCAACCACCGGTTTGAATTCATCCTTGACCACATAGCTGTCGATGTCGAAGTAGACGCTGCGCTTGGCCAGTATGCTGGCAGGGTCATTGAGCGGATCGTTGCGCGAATCATTTGCGCCGTTCTTCATTGCGTCAGCGCTATCAGCTGCTGCCGAGTTGGTCTCTGTGCTGCTTTTGTCTTTCATGTCGGCTGAATTCGCCGTGCCGTTTCGCTCTTCAATTGGCGCTGACGAATCCAGTTTCACCGTTGAGCATGCTGCAAACAGCATGGTGACAGCGACAATGCTTGCCAGTGTTTTCAAAGTACGCATCAAATTACTCCTGTTTTATGATTGATTTATTGCGTGAACGGCCCCCAGGCCGGTTCTCTTATCGTGCCTGCCTTTGCAGACAGCGTGTAGCGGGAGCGGCCGTCAGTCGATACAACTGCCAACGTGCCGCGGCCACCTGTTTCAGTGGCATACATCAAGTACTTGCCGTTTGGGGCAAAGCTGGGTGATTCATCGCGTGCGCCGTCAGAGAGTCGCAATTCTTGCGAGCTTGCCAAATCAAGCACAAATAACTGGAAGCGACCATCGCGGCGCGATACATAGGCCAGCATTTTACCGTCTGGCGATATGCGCGGACTAATATTGTAGCTGCCGCTAAAGGTCACGCGGCGCGCATCGCCGCCTTGCGCGCTCATACGATAGATTTGCGGGCCGCCGCTGCGATCGCTGGTGAAATAAATGCTTTGCCCGTCCGGCGAAAAACGTGGCTCGGTATCAATGCCGTTTGAATTGCTGAGTCGCCTCAAGTCGGTGCCGTCGGCATTGACCATGTAAATCTGGGTCTGGCCTTCACGCGACAGGGCTAGCGCGATTTTTTTGCCGTCAGGTGACCAGGCAGGCGCAGAGTTGCTACCCTTGAAGTTGGCGACGATGACACGGCGACGGCTGGGAAGTTCTTGCACATAGACCACTGGCTTTTTATTTTCAAACGACACATAGGCCAGCTTGCTACCGTCCGGCGACCAGACCGGCGAGATCAGTGGCTCGGTCGAGCGTATGGCTGCGACGGCGTTTTCTCCATCGGAGTCCGCAACTTCAAGACGGTATTCAGTGCCTGACTTCACGATGTAGGCGATGCGGGTCGAGAACGCGCCGCGCACACCCGTCATTTTTTCGTAAATATCATCGGCAACGCGATGCGCTCCGAGCCGTATCACTTGTGGCTGCAGCGTCAGGCCAAGCGCAGAGAGTTCGGTTGTCTTGACAGTGTCCATCAGTTTGTAGCGCAGGTCCTGGCGGCCATCGGACAGGCGCGTGACGCTGCCTGCTACGAGCGCATCTGCGCCTTTTGCACGCCAGCTACCAAGATTGACAGGCGTGTTTTCAGCTATGGTTTCAGTGTTGTCGATCAGGCGAAACACACCACTGCGATCCAGATCGGCCCGAATTACTGTGCTTACCGACTGCGCAGCGCTGCCGTCATTGGCAAAGTTGGCTACGCTGATGGGTATCTGGTTGGCGCCGACACCAGAGATCTCGACGCGCAACTCAGCTTGCGCCAACATGCAAATGCCGAGTGAAAGAAGGACAGCCGGGTAGAGGGCAATTCGTTTCATGGGCGCAGTCGAAAGTCTATGAAAATGCGTTAAAAATCAGTTGTCTTTTGGCTTCTGCTGCAGGGTAAAGCTAGAGGGAATTTTGCCGTTTACATCTGGTTTGAAGGGCGCCGACTTTTCAATCGCACGTTCTACTGCCAGATCAAAGGCTTCAATGCCTGAAGATTTAAGACGGCGCGGTTTGCTTCTGAGCGAACCATCCGGCAGCAATTCAACATTGAACTCGACTGCAGGGTTGCCGGCGATGTCATCGAGCCGCGCAAATATTGTATTCGATTTTATTCTGGCGCCTGCCTGACTTGCAAAGCTGGCATCTACCTTCGAACCTTGCGATTTTTCGGCATCGCCAGTGGAGCCAGTGCCGGCCTGGCTGCTCATGCGGCGCAAGTCGTCGGCACGGCGTGCGGCCGCACGCTGCTCGGCGGCGGCTTCGTCGAGTTTGCGTTTTTGTTCTTCAGCGAGTTTTTTCTTTTCTTCTTCTGCCTGCAAGCGCTTTTGCTGCTCTTCTTCGGCCTGCTTTTTCTTTTCTTGCGCGGCAGCCTGCTTCTTGCGATCTTTTTCTTGCTCTTTCTCTCGCTCTTTCTCTCGCACTTTCTCTTCTTCGCGCTGCGCCTTTTCCTCTGCCAGCTTTTCTTTTTTCAGCTGCTCGGCCTTTTCTTTTTCCTGCAACTTGCGCTGCTTGATCTTCTCCAGTGCGATATCGGGATTCGGCAGCGTCTGCTTCTGCGGCTCTGGCACGATGACTGGCTTTGGCGGTGTCTTGATTGGCTCGGGCGCTGCTTTGACCGGCTCTGGTTCTGGCTCAGGTTTTGGTTCAGGCGGCGGGGCAGCAGCGCGCTGCTCGGCGCTCCAGATTTCTGCCTCGACTGCGACGGGCGTGACGCTTTGCCAGGAAACGCCTATCCATAAAAAACCCAGCAGTGCGCAATGCACCAGCGCTGCGAGCGCGAACGCACGCCAGCGTCCTGGCTCGGGTGGAACTTGATAGGGTGAGGCGGAGGTGTTCAACGAAAAATCACCGGGTAGCCAGACCGACGCGCGTAATGCCGATCTTGTTAGCTTGAGTAATGGCCTGTACAACCTCGTCGTACTTGATTTCCTTGTCTGCCGAAATCATCACGGGCAGTTCAGGATGTTTTTTATGCAGCGCAGCGAGCTTGTCGCCGAGCTCGCGCCGGTCGCCTGATTTGTTGGACGGTTGACCATGGATTGCAATCGTTGCGGCTTCATTCGGTTTTAGGACGATTTCGATATAGTCCGTCGGCGGCAAGGTAGAGCGGCCGGCTGCCGGCAGGTTGATGACGCTCGGATTGCTGATCGGTGCGACCACCATGAAAATCACCAACAGCACCAGCATCACGTCGATGTACGGAACGACGTTAATTTCAGCCTTGAACTTGCGGCTGCGACCACCACGCAAGGAAGAGGACTGCGACATTAGCGTGCCTGACGGTTCAGTATGTTGGAAAACTCTTCGATGAAGCTTTCGAAGCGGATTGCCAGCCGGTCTATGTCATGCGAGTAGCGGTTATAGGCAACTACTGCCGGTATTGCTGCAAACAGGCCGATCGCGGTGGCGACCAGTGCTTCGGCAATGCCGGGTGCTACGGAGGCCAGCGTCGCCTGTTGTACGTTGGACAGTCCGCGAAATGCATTCATGATGCCCCAGACCGTGCCGAACAAACCGATGTAGGGCGACACGGAGCCGACCGAAGCGAGGAAGGCCAGGTGCGATTCCAGTGCATCCATTTCACGCTGATACGCAGCGCGCATTGCGCGCCGTGCGCCGTCGAGTAGTGCGCTATTGTCCTTGTTGTCTTTGCCTGCAAATGTCAGCCGGGCCTTGCGGTACTCTTCCATGCCTGCTTCAAAAATGCGTTCCAGCGCGCCGCTCTGGCCGCTGCGCTGACGGCGCGACGAGGTCGCTTCATCGTACAAAGTGTTGAGATTGGCGCCGGACCAGAAAGCGCTTTCGAACTCGGTCGTCTGCGCCATTGCATTGCGAATTGCGAACATCTTCCGAAAGATATAAGTCCAGCTCATCGCCGACACCAGCGCCAGCAAAAGCATCACCAGCTGCACCAGCACGGATGCATTGCTGATCATGGAAACAAACGAAAGATCTTGATTGACGGTCATGAGGATTAAGAGTCCGTGTTCGTGGTGCTGCTAATGCTGTTGATTCTGGCAAGTACCGACTGCGGTATAGCCTGCGGCCGCAGCGTCTCAGTGCCGACGCACCCGATGCGGATGCTACTGTTGCATAACAATTCTGCTGAGCCATCCTGCGTTTTGCGCCAAGCCTCTTGCTTGAAAATGATGGATGCGCGTCCCATTTTTTCCAGCGCTACGCTGACGGACAGGCTGTCATCCAGTTTCGCCGGAGAATGGTAATCGATGGACGTGTTTTTGACTACAAACATCACCTGCTCGGTCTCTGCCAGCACCTGTTGGCCGATGCCGGCTTGACGCAGCCATTCTGTACGCGCGCGCTCAAAAAATTTCAGGTAATTTGCATAGAATACGATGCCGCCGGTATCGGTATCTTCGTAATAAACCCTGATTGGCCATGTAAATCCGGCTTGTGTTGTGGACTGCGTTTTGGCTTGCATCGTGGCTTGCATCGTGGCTTGCATTGCTTATGCAGTGCGCTTGACAGTGAACGGAGAAAAGCCCTGGCAGGTCGGCATCATTTCTATGATGTTGATATTGATGTGCGGCGGCAGGGTCGCAATCCAGTAGGCCGTCTCGGCAATATCGATGGCGGTCAGTGGCACCGTTCCCTGATAGACCTTGGCCGCTGATGCATCATCGCCTTTGAAGCGCACATTAGAGAATTCAGTGCCGCCGCACATGCCGGGCGCAATGTTGGTTGCCCGTACACCCGTGCCCACCAAGTCAGCACGCAGGTTCAGCGTGAACTGATCGACAAAGGCCTTGGTCGCGCCGTAGACATTACCGCCCGGGTAAGGATAAGCACCGGCGACTGAACCAAGATTGATCACCAGCCCAGCGCCACGCTCAACCATCGCTGGCAAAATCGCGCGCGTCATGGTGACCAAACCGCGACAATTGGTCGCGATCATCGTGTCCCAGTCTTCCAGATACGCCTGATGCGCAGGCTCCAGCCCCAGCGCCAGTCCGGCGTTATTGACCAGCACATCAATCGCTTGCCATTCCTTCGGCAGCGCAGCCAGTGCATGATCTATCGACGCCTTGCTGGTTACATCAAGTTCAACCGGCAGCAGCGCTGCGCCGAGTTCGGCCGCGAGTGCACCTAGCCTGTCGGTGCGGCGAGCTGCAGCAATGACCTGATGGCCTTCACGAACGAATTTGCGCGCCATTTCAGCGCCGAAGCCGGCACTGGCGCCGGTAATCAAGACAATCATGCAAACACTCCGCGGGTAAATGAGAAATAGAAAAGCATTTCAAGAGCGAAATTGTAGCCGATCAGGCTAGCCTTAGCGCCGCCTGTCTTGCCCAAAACTAGCCCATAAACTACAATAGGTGACCATTTCGTCCCACGTAACTGGCGAAAATGCGGGTTTTTACAGCCCGAAAGGTGGGTATCCACCGGGAAGCGTGGGATTTCACAAGCCGTACGCCTGGGCAGCCAAGATGGATTAAACGCTTGAGGCTGCCGCATTTCCGTTTTTCAGCGCCTCATTCGATTACTCATCCGATTCACTGATCGATTGGAGTATTGCCATGTTTTCCAAAGACCACACCATTGCGCATGTCGACCCTGAACTCTGGTCGGCTATTCAGCTTGAGAATCAGCGACAGCAAGATCATATCGAGCTAATCGCTTCCGAGAATTACACGTCGCCGGCCGTGATGGAGGCGCAGGGCTCGCAACTGACCAACAAATATGCGGAAGGCTATCCGGGCAAGCGCTATTACGGCGGCTGCGAATTCGTTGATCTGGCAGAGACGCTCGCGATTGACCGCATTAAAAAAATATTTGGCGCCGAAGCAGCCAACGTGCAACCGAATTCCGGCTCGCAGGCGAATCAGGGCGTGTTCTTTGCGATGCTCAAACCGGGCGACACCATCATGGGCATGTCGCTGGCCGAAGGCGGCCATCTGACCCACGGCATGCCGCTCAATATGTCGGGCAAGTGGTTCAATGTGGTCTCGTATGGCCTCGACGCCAATGAAGAAATCGATTACGAACAGATGGAACGTCTGGCGCGTGAGAAAAAACCAAAGCTGATTATTGCGGGCGCGTCTGCTTATTCATTGCGCATCGACTTCGAACGTTTTGCTAAAGTAGCCAAAGAAGTGGGTGCTTATTTCCTGGTCGACATGGCGCACTATGCAGGCCTGATCGCCGCCGGCGTGTATCCGAATCCGGTGCCGTTCGCTGACTTCGTTACATCGACCACGCACAAGTCGCTGCGCGGTCCGCGCGGCGGCATCATCCTGATGAAGGCCGAGCATGAGAAGGCGATCAACTCGGCTATTTTCCCCGGCATACAGGGTGGCCCGCTGATGCATGTGATCGCGGCCAAGGCCGTCGCCTTCAAGGAAGCGCTCGAGCCTGAATTCAAGACTTACCAGCAGCAGGTGTTGAAGAACGCCGATGCGCTGGCCAAGGCACTGATTGCACGTGGTCTGCGTATTGTGTCCGGTCGCACCGAATCGCATGTGATGCTGGTTGATTTGCGCGCCAAGAAAATGACGGGCAAGGAAGCCGAAGCGATTCTGGGTTCGGCCCACATCACCTGCAACAAGAACGGTATTCCAAATGATCCGGAAAAACCATTCGTGACCTCCGGCATACGTCTGGGCAGTCCGGCGATGACCACGCGCGGTTTCGGCGAAGCCGAAGCCACCAAGGTCGGCAACCTGATAGCCGACGTGCTCGACAATCCGCATGACGCGGCCAACATCGAGCGCGTGAAAGCCGAAGTCAAGAAGCTGACAGATGCTTTTCCGGTCTACGCCGCCTAATCGGGAGCCAGCGCCATGCGATGCCCGTTTTGCCAGAACGAAGATACGCAAGTCCTGGACACGCGGGCGTCGGATGAGGGCGACAGCATTCGCCGTCGCCGTCGTTGCAATAGCTGCGAAAAACGCTTTACGACATTCGAGCGCATTGAATTGGCGATGCCTGTCATCGTCAAGAAAAACGGCAGCCGCACAGAATTTGAACCAGCAAAACTACGCTCCAGCCTGATGCTGGCGCTGCGTAAGCGGCCGGTGTCAGCTGATGCGGTTGATGGCGCGATTTTGCGCATTGAAGAAAAACTGCGCTCCTCCGGCGAGCGCGAAATCCTCTCTG
Organism: Burkholderiaceae bacterium; assembly: GCA_040399905.1. GTDB lineage: Bacteria > Pseudomonadota > Gammaproteobacteria > Burkholderiales > Burkholderiaceae_D > Pernthalerella. The sequence continues at coordinate 202,725 of JBBARG010000004.1, read as the reverse complement.
GTCAGATCGGTGAATTGGTCATGCGCGAGTTGAAGCGCCTCGACAAGATTGCGTATATACGCTTTGCGTCTGTTTATCGCAGCTTTGAAGACGTTGCTGAATTCCGCGATGCGATTGATGAAATAGATGTCGAACGCAAACCGCTTCCTGCAGTGAAGTCACCCATAAAATAACGCCTGCTTTGCAGAGCCTCCTGATTCTCTTCTTTAAAATTAACAGTCATTTTTTTCAATCAATGCGGTTATCGCCGCTCCATCTTTTTTAATTTTCAATCAGCGGTATTCGTATATCAATTTACTATCGATTGCGATCAATTGTTAGCAGCACATTAACGATTGCTGCGATCAACACTGTCATTGCTCAGCATCGTAAGGTCTATTCGAAAAGGTGCCGAGATGCATATCAAGTCTGCAGCAGGTTATGCATTGCTTGAAGTATTGATTGCAATAGTCATACTGGCAGTGGCCATGATCAGTTTCGCCCGGCTGCAGGCAGCTACCATTCACGCTGCGCGTCACGCTATCGCGCTTGAACTCGTTCAGCAACTTGCCGTCGAGCTGGCAGAGTGGATCAGGGCGAGCAGACCGGCTACGACGCTGCTGGCTGTCATCAACGAACAGGGCGCGCCGGCTGTCGTATCTTGTTACAAGCAGAGTTGTACGCCGCAGCAGTTGGAACGTTTTGAATAGCGCGAATGGCGGCAGCGTGTGCTACGCATTGCGCCAGCTGCGCGCATTAGTGTCTGTCGCAGCGGCCACGTACCGTTATCGGATTGGGATTGTGCCGCCGATGATGTATTGAACGCACCGCTCATCATCAGGATAGGCTGGCCTTTACAGGCGCAGCCAGATAATTTTCTGCCTGCGCTGTCAATTACCGTCGGCCCGGTGCCGCCTTGAAGTATGACGATTGCGGCAGCAGTCTGATTGAATGCATGCTGGCTGCAAGTCTGTCCGCTTGCGTGGTGCTGGCAGCGATCAGCATGCTGCAAACTGCGAACGCTGCATTCGTTTCGCAGCAGCAGTCTGCCTTATTGCAGGAGAACGGTCGCTATGCCATCAATATCATCACGCGTGCCTTGCTTCAGTTGTCCTATGTCGATCACTCGCTCACGGCTCAGCCAAATACGCAGCTTGCAATTAAAGGGCAGGACAATGCCGGCGTAAATGGTAGTGATGTGCTGGTACTTCATTTTGCCGGCTCAGGCCTGATCGCGGATGGCAACGCTGATGGCAATATCGTTAACTGTGCTGGATTTGCAATCGCCAGTACGCTGCCTGACCAGGGCTGGAGCGTTTTTTATGTTGCCAGGAATGGGCAAGGCGAGCCGGAACTGCGCTGTGAGTACCGAGGCAGTAATGGCTGGAGTTCTCAGGCGCTGGTGGCTGGCGTTGAATCCTTTCAGGTTTTGTATGGTGTTGATACCGATGCGGATGGCATGGTGAATCAATATCTGAATGCGAACAGCATGACGGCGCAGGCGTTGTGGAGTCAGGTGGTTGCGCTGCGCATTGCCTTGTTGCTGCGTGCGGAGCGCGATGCGGGCGGCGACAATCTTGATCAGCCCGATGACTTTGCGCTATTCGGAACTGCGTATGAGGTGAAAGCTGATGTCGGTACACATATTACGCGTGAGAGCTTGCCTGCTGCGAACAGGCAATGGCCGCGTTTGATAGTGCAATCTACTATTTATTTGCGCAATACGCTGCCTTCAGGTGGGTTAGCGCCGTGAGCTTTAGCAAATGCAGAAGCAATGGAGTGACTGAAACCGGCTTTGCGCTTATTTCTTGCGTAATGATTCTGATGGCGGTGCTCTTGCTGGGTTTGACAGCGCAACAGATCGTGCGCGAGTCGGCTGCCGCCGGTACCAACGTGCTGGACCGACAACTGGCGATGCAGGCGGCAGAGGCGGCATTGATGGACGCAGAGCAGGATATCCTGCAAACGCGGGATGCAACGATAGCCACCGACCAGCCTGCGCTTGCCTATGGCAGCGTAACGGGAAACTTCTTTGCTTCAGGCAGCCGGCTGCAGGCAGCGCAGCGACCGACTTATGCGTTCAACATGCTGCCGTTGGCGCAGCAGGTTGGCAGCTCAGTGCGCTACTTTTTTCGTATTACAGCCGTTGGTGTCGGCTCTCGAACAACGACGCAGGTCGTGTTGCAGGCTGATTTTTTAAAATCGTCCTGCGCTGCCTGTATCAACCCATGGCAGGGGCGGCTGGCTTGGCGCGAGTTGTCGTCGCCTTGAAGCGCAGGTATATCGCAGCAATAAGCCTCATTGAGCTGCTGCTCAGCATCGCTATCATCAGCTTGCTGGCTGCCTTCGCGCTACCCGGTTTCAGGGATTTGCTTGACCGTTTCAAAGTCGAATCTGCTACTAGCGAATTTCGTTCGGCAATTCTGCTCACACGCTCGGAATCAATCAAGCGCGGTGTGCGTATCGACCTGGTGCCTGCAGCCGCGCATGACTGGAGTCGCGGTTGGCTGGTGTTGATTGAGTCGAATAATAATCAGCAAGCCGATGCCGGCGAGGTGGTCTTGCATCACAGTCCAAATCTGCCGGAACGCTTGCGTATTGTTGCCAGCCTGCGCGACAGCACGAAAACTTATCTTGCGTTCGATCCTAGCGGTCGACCGCGCAGCGCCGCCAGCAGCTCAGTGCCCCAGTTCGGCTCTTTCGTTCTGTCGGTCGGCTCACAACAGCGCAAGATCGTTATTGGTTTTTTAGGCAGGGTGCGCATCTGCGATCCCGTCAAGAGTGGGGCGGCTTGCTAGAATGGCGACATTATTTATCAATTTTTATCAATTAAAAAATCTTCGTGCAGATCGCCAACGACATCGACGCCATGCGCCTAGCGCTGCAACAGGCAGCCAAAGGCCTATACATCACCACGCCCAACCCGCGGGTTGGCTGCGTGATTGTGCGCGACGGTCATGTGCTGGCGGTGGGGCACACCCAGCCTGCAGGTTCGGCGCATGCTGAAGCATCTGCATTGCAAGACGCTGCCAGCCGCGGCATTGATGTGCGCGGCGCGACCGTTTATGTGACGCTGGAGCCCTGCAGTCATCATGGTCGCACGCCGCCTTGTGCCGATGCACTCATCAAGGCCGGTGTAGGTAGGGTAGTCGCCGCGATTGGCGACCCGAATCCGCTGGTCGCCGGCCAAGGATTGGCAAGACTGCGCGAGGCTGGCATTGCTGTCACCACTGGCGTGCTGGAGCAGGAAGCGCGCGAAATGAACATCGGGTTTTTCTCGCGCATAGAGCGCGGGCGGCCTTGGGTGCGCATGAAGGTCGCCGCCAGTCTGGATGGCAGCACCGCACTGCTCAACGGTGCTAGCCAATGGATTACATCGGCAGCGGCGCGTGATGATGGTCATGTATGGCGAGCGCAAGCGTGCGCTATTTTGACCGGTATTGGCACGGTGCAGCAGGACGACCCGCAACTCAATGTGCGTGCGGTCGCAACCTCGCGCCAACCGCGCCGCATCGTAGTCGACAGTAAACTGCAGATCAGTCCGGATGCAAAAATAGTGCAGGGCGGCGGCACTTGGATCATCGCTGCGCAGGACGATCCAGAACGTGCAGCGCGCCTGCGCGAGCGCGGCGCCGAAGTCATCGTGCTGCCAAATGCTAGTGGCAAGATTGATCTGGCCGAGTTGATGCGTGAGCTCGGCCGCCGTGACATCAATGAATTACATGTCGAGGCCGGCTTCAAGCTCAACGGCTCCTTGCTACGCGCCGGCTGCGTCGACGAACTCTTGCTCTACCTTGCGCCGAGCTTGCTGGGACAGGCGCAGGGCATGTTCAATTTGCCGGCGCTTGATGACTTGTCCGGGCGTTTGCCGCTGGCGTTTCATGACGTCAGGCAGATCGGTCCGGATTTACGCATACTGGCACGCCTGATTCATTCTCAATAATTTTTCTAAATTCGAAAGTACTACTATGTTCACCGGCATCGTCGCGGCAGTCGGCCGCATTACTACCCTTACACCGCTAGGCACGGATAGCAACGCCGGCGTGCGCCTGACGGTAGACGCCGGCGGCTTGCCGCTGGCCGATGTCGCTATTGGCGACTCCATCGCGCTCAATGGCGCCTGCATGACAGTCACGCAAAAAACTTACGGCAGCTTTACGGTGGATGTTTCGCGCGAAAGCCTGAATTGCACAGTCGGACTGGATGCGCCGGGTGAAGTGAATCTGGAAAAAGCACTCACGCTGGCTGAACGACTAGGCGGGCATCTGGTGTCGGGCCATGTTGATGGTCTTGGCAGCGTGCAGCGCTTCGAGCCAGTCGGTGAATCGTGGGAGCTGGTGATTCTGGCGCCGCTGTCGCTGGCCCGCTATCTGGCTTACAAAGGCTCGGTCGTGGTCAATGGCGTGTCGCTGACAGTCAATAGCGTCGCCGACAGCGACGCAGGTTGCGCGGTGTCGATCAACCTGATTCCGCACACGATAGAAGCGACGACGCTCAAGCATCTGAAGGCAGGCAGCCGGGTGAATCTGGAGATTGATTTGATTGCGCGCTATGTGGAGCGGATGCTGTCGCTTAATAAGGCAAACCCTTAAAGATGACGGAATTAACAAATAAGCGGCATTTATTGAAATATGCCGCGTATTTGTGTAAAGTCCGGCTATGAATCCCCTTCACTCAAGCCGAATTCTTTCTCTCGCTCAGTCAAACGGTTTGCTCCGCACGCGTGACGTAGATGTGGCTGGAGTGCCTCGCTCAACGCTGGCCCAGCTTGTTCAGGAAGGTCATCTGCAAAAGCTTGGCCGCGGTCTGTATAGATTGCCTGATCGCGAATCATCCACGCATGAGTCGCTGGCCGAAGTCGCTGCTAAAAGTTCGCAAGGTGTGATCTGCTTGATCTCGGCACTGCGTTTCCATGAGCTGACTACCCAGCAGTCTTCCGATGTGTGGCTGGCTATTCCGCACAAGACTCATCCCCCAAAAATGCAATATCCTCCGCTTCGCATAGTTCACATGTCTGGCGATGCCATCTCCATGGGGATTGAAACTGTATCTGTCTCTGGTGCTTCAGTAAGGATTTTCAGCGTTTCAAAAACAATCGCCGATTGCTTCAAGTTTCGCAATAAGATCGGCTTGGATGTGGCGCTTGAAGCTCTGCACGAAGCTTGGCATGCCAAACGAATCGATATGGATGAACTCTGGCGCTATGCGCAGATATGTCGTGTGGCGAATGTAATGCGGCCTTACATGGAATCGCTGGGGGCTGCATGAGTAGCAGCAAGAATGTAGCTGCGTCCATCCGGGCGCGCTTATTAAATCGGGCGCGTACTGATGAGATAGATTTCAATTTGATGTTGACGCGTTATGCGCTCGAGCGCTTGCTTTATCGGATCAGCATATCAGCGTAGTCCGATCAATTTTTACTGAAGGGTGCGTTGCTGTTCGATCTCTGGTTTGACCTGCCACATCGGCCGACACGGGATATCGACTTGCTTGGATTTGGTCCTGCCGAATTGGATCATCTGACTAACGCGTTCCGGCAGATTTGCTTACAGCCCTGTGTAGATGGCATCGTTTTTGATCCGGTCAGTGTGCGTGCGGCCGAAATTCGCAAAGAATCTCACTACGACGGGATTCGTATTACTTTGATTGGCGTGCTCGACAATGCCCGATGCGCGGTGCAGGTCGACATTGGCTATGGCGATGCGGTGACTCCGGCGCCTGAAAGTGTCCTGTTTCCGGTACTGCTTGATGATCTTCCTCGTCCGTCGCTTCGTGCCTACCCCGTATACACAGTGGTCGCGGAAAAATATCAGGCGATGGTGAGTCTAGGTATAGCAAATACGCGAATGAAGGATTACTTTGATCTCTGGATACTTGCGCGGCATGCAGAATTTGATTCAAAAGTCCTAACTCAAGCTATTGTCGCCACTTTCAGAAGGAGGAATACGCCGGTACCGGTCGTTGCACCGTTCGGTATGTCGGCAGCCTTCGCCGTTGATCCCATAAAGCGGCAGCAGTGGAATGCATTTCTTTCCAAAAATAAGCTGGTGGCACCCGACCTGATAGAAGTCATTTCTTGTTTGCAGACCTTAATCGGTGTGTATTAAGAATATTCATTTTTAGGCAAGTAATGGGACTGCAAGCTTATCGAAGAAGCAAGGATGATAAAGATTACGGTATTGGCTGTTTGCTCAGATACCGCATTCTGAAACCTGAAATCCTTTAAAATGGCGGGCTATTCCAGGTTCACACATGTCAATATCAAGCACAAAAGAAATCATTGCCGAGCTGCGCGCCGGCCGCATGGTCATCCTCGTTGATGAGGAAGACCGCGAAAACGAAGGCGATCTGGTGCTGGCTGCCGAGTTCGTTACGCCCGAAGCCATTAACTTCATGGCCAAATACGGCCGCGGCCTGATTTGTTTAACGTTGACGGAAGAGCGCTGCGAGCAGCTGAACCTGCCGATGATGACGAGCCGGAATGGTACTGCTTACGGCACCAATTTCACTGTTTCTATCGAAGCGGCCGAAGGCGTCACGACCGGTATTTCTGCGGCTGACCGCTCGCGCACCATTGAAGTGGCCGTTGCCCGTCATGCGAAGCCAAGCGATATCGTGCAGCCCGGTCATATTTTCCCGTTGCGTGCGCAGCGTGGCGGCGTGCTGATGCGTGCTGGCCATACCGAAGCCGGTTGCGACCTGACCGATCTTGCTGGCCTTACGCCTGCGTCGGTGATTTGCGAAATCCTGAAAGACGACGGCACTATGGCGCGTCTGCCGGACTTGATCGAATTTGCACGCGAACACAATCTTAAAATCGGCACCATCGCCGACCTGATCCATTATCGTGGCCAGAACGAGAGCATTGTCGAGCGCATCGCCGAGCGTGTGATGCAGACTTCGCACGGCGAATTCCGCGCGATTGCCTATCGTGACAAACCGAGCAGCGGCGCGCATCTGGCGCTGGTGCATGGTTCCATCTCATCAGATATGGAAACCATGGTGCGCGTGCATCAGCCGGTGTCCATTCTGGATTTGCTCGAAACAAAAGCGACGACGCACTCCTGGAACATGGCGTCGGCCATGGCTGCCATCAAGGCCGGCGAGCGCGGCGTGATTGTGCTGCTCAATTGCGAAGAATCTGCCGAGCAGATGTTTGCGCAGTTCAGCGCCTTGTCGCATGCCGAGCCTGTCGCGCCACAGCGCGCTGCTCGTATGGACTTGCGCACCTATGGCATAGGCGCACAGATATTGCGCGATCTGGGCGTGGGCAAAATGAAATTGCTGGCCAATCCGCGCAAGATGCCATCGATGACGGGATTCGATCTCGAAGTCGTCGGTTATCAGGCAAGTCCGCAGGCAAGTCCGAACAACTGAAGCAGGAGGCACTATGACCGTTGGTACTTATGAACCTGATCTCGATGGCCGCGGTGTGCGCGTCGGGATCGTGCAGGCCCGCTTTAATGAAGATATTTGCCATGGTCTGGTTTCTGCCTGTCTGGCTGAATTGAAGCATCTGGGTGTTGAAGATGAAGACGTGCTGCACGTGACGGTGCCAGGGGCGCTCGAAATTCCATTTGCGCTGCAAAAAATGGCCGAGACTGCACAGTTCGATGCCCTGATCGCATTGGGCGCTGTTATTCGCGGCGAGACTTATCATTTTGAGTTGGTGTCAAACGAGTCGGGTGCTGGTATTACCCGCATCGGTCTCGACTTCGGTATCCCTATCGCAAATGCTGTGCTGACGACTGAAACAGACGAGCAGGCTGAAGTGCGCATGGCAGAGAAGGGCGCTGATGCTGCCCGTGTGGCTATCGAGATGGCCAACCTTGCCAGCGCAATGGAAGAACTGGCCGAATCGGCCGAGGAAGAATAAGTTAATGAATCAGAATCAGAAATCCGAACACGCCAACCCCAGCAAAAGCCGCACCCCGCGTCATCGTGCGCGCGAGTTTGCGTTGCAGGGCATTTACCAGTGGCTGTTGAGTCATGAGGACGCGGGCGTGATTGATGCCCATATCCGCAACGCGCACGGCTTTGACAAGGCCGATGCCGGCCATTTCGATATTTTGCTGCATGGCGCGATTCGTGAAGTGCAGGAATTGCGCGCAGTGATTACCCCGCTGATCGACCGCTCGATTGAGCAGCTGTCGCCGATTGAGCATGCCGTACTATTGATTGGCACCTTTGAACTCAAGAACCTCATCGAGATTCCGTACAAGGTCGTCATCAATGAAGCCGTCGAGCTGACCAAATCTTTTGGTGGTATTGACGGTCACAAGTACGTCAACGGCGTGCTCGACAAACTGGCCGCCGCACTGCGCGCGACTGAAATCGCAGCTGGTCGTTAACAATAATCTGTCGTGGAATTTCCGCTCGCATCCCGTCTGGCCCAGATAGCCCCTTTCCATGTAATGGAATTGATCAAGATGGCCGCCGAGCTGGAACAGGCTGGCCGTTCCATCATTCATATGGGCATAGGCGAGCCGGATTTTCCGACGGCGCAGCCCGTGCTGGACGCTGCAACTCTGGCGCTGGCTTCCGGCAAAACCCGCTACACACCCGCCACCGGCCTGCCTGAACTGCGGCAGGCGATCTCCACGCATTACCAGACCGTCTTCGGCCTCGATATTGCGCCGGAGCGCATCGTCATCACCGCGGGCGCTTCGGCTGCTTTGCTGCTCGCTTGTGCCGCGCTGGTTGAGCCAGGCACCGAAGTGCTGATGCCTGACCCCTGCTATCCGTGTAACCGCCATTTCGTCGCTGCGTTCGAAGGCATTGCGCGGCTGGTCGACAGCGGTCCGTCACAGCGTTTTCAGTTATCTGCCGATATGGTGCGCACGCATTGGCGCGACGCTACTCGTGGCGTGTTGCTGGCCTCGCCATCGAATCCGACGGGCACCTCAATAGATCATGAAGAACTGGCTGCAATTGTCGAGCTAGTGCGTGCTCACAAAGGTTTTACCGTCGTCGACGAGATCTATCAGGGACTGAGCTACGACGCGCCGCCGTTTACTGCGCTGTCGCTGGGTGAGGACATCATAGTCATCAACAGCTTTTCGAAGTATTTCAACATGACTGGCTGGCGGCTCGGCTGGATGGTCGTACCGCCGGCGATGGTGCCAGCCGTCGAAAAGCTGGCGCAGAACTTCTTTATTTGCGCTTCGACCATTGCCCAGCAGGCTGCGCTGGCCTGTTTCACCGCGCCGGCCATCGCTATTTTTGAAGGGCGCAAGGCGGAGTTTCGCCGGCGTCGCGACTTTATCGTGCCGGCCTTGTGTGAACTTGGATTTAAAGTACCGGTCACGCCGGACGGCGCGTTCTATGTGTATGCCGATTGCAGCGCGCTGCTGAAGAAGGCAGAAAACGCTGATGCGCTTACCCGCGACATTCTTCAAGTGGCGGGCGTGGTGCTGGTGCCTGGGCTGGACTTTGGTCCGCATACGGCGCACGATTATATAAGGGTGTCGTATGCGACTTCGATGGTAAATCTGGAAGAGGCCGTTCGACGGCTAAAAAAATATTTCAGCGCGCGCTAATTTGTCGTTGTCGCATTAAAACAAAAGGAGCCAGCGGCTCCTTTTGTTTTTGGGTCAGCAGCGGATCAGGCAGGTTCTTCCGAACTTTCTTTGACGCTTTGTACTTTGCGCTCTGCCTTGGCTTCATGAATAGTCTCTGCAGCCGGGGCAGTTAAAGCCGGCACAGTGAAAGTCGGCACGCGTTTGCCGGCGGCGACATCCTGCAGTCGCTGGTACTCAGCCAGCACTTTGTTGCCATAGCCGCCGTCACCGTCCATATTGCCTGCACCGACATACAGCTTGAGGCCAGCTTCTACCGAGCCGCCACGACGCACGTAGTCTTTCAGGATCAGTGCGCCGACTTTAATGTTGGCGACCGGATTCAGCGCCGCCTTGACGCCGCCATGATCCTGGAATTTGTCGTGATGAACCTTCGCCATGACTTGCATCAGGCCCTGTGCGCCGACCGGGCTCTCCGCAAACGGATTCAGGCGTGATTCAATTGCCATCACCGCGAGGATCAGTAAAGGGTCAATCCGCACTTCATGCGACGACGTATAAGCCGCTTCCACCAGCATCTTGCTGGCGCTGCTGGCGATACGATAACGCCGCGCCAGCCAGCTGCTGACACGCTGTTCTTCTTTAGCCGTTGCAGACGGCATGGCTTCCGCAGCGAGCGACTGCAAAATGTCCGCTGGTCTGGACAGGAAGGACGAACCCGACTTCACGGCTGCATCCGACATACTCACAGCTGCCGGTTGCGGCAATTCCAGCATGTCGGCAAAAGCTATCGCGTGGGTATCGTTTTCGTAGTCATAATCTGCCGAAAACGGTGATAAGTCTTTGAGTTCGTCAGCCAGTTCTGGCTTGAAGAACATCAGCACCAAGGCTGCTATTGCAGCCAGACCAAGCATCATCAATGCTTGCTGGGCGTTGGATCGAATGTCTTGGGTCGCTATGGCGAATGCATTGCTCATAGAATGTAATTGCAGGGTCAGTTTTTGCGCGCTGCCCATCGCTGTCATCTTGAATCGATTATTCATGGAACCTCCTGAATCATCGCGGCCCTCAAAGCGCCTGATAAAACCTGCCTGGTGTTATAGCCCCTTTCACGTTGCAAGCTCGTTGCGGCGTGGCGAGTTACCATTCATGTTTAGTCATACGTTCTGAGATCAGGCCAATTACAAGCGTGCTGCGTACTATTTGAATTCACGCTTGAATTCACCGCGAAACAGAAATATCGTTTGCCGCCTTGTTGCGTGGGTAGCAAACGCCGGTGCTGCTTTCATGTCCCCAAAGGGTGGGTGACACAAGCAATCTTTTTTCGGGGACGAAAGGCTCAAGCCTTTGAGTAACAATGTTGACATTGCGTGAGGCCCCGGACCTCGTTGTGACATGGCAGCTTATTGCTCGAAATACTGACTCGAGATGCTGCCTCTAAAAGTTGACCGAATTGTAGGTAGCTGTTTATATCGAGTCAATACTAGAAAACAAAATAGCTACTACTTTTGAATCTAGAAAATAAGTTGCAGCGCAACAAATTTCAGTAAAATCAGCTAGTTGTGATGATTACTTAATCTTTAGACACGGACTTTGAAAAAAATCAATTACTCATGAAATATTCTGATCTGCGTGATTTTATTGCCAAATTAAAACAATCTGGCGAACTAATTGAAGTTTCACAACCTGTTTCTCCGCATCTGGAGATGACTGAACTCTGCGATCGCACCCTGCGCGCAGGCGGTCCGGCCTTGCTGTTTACACAGCCAACAGGGCATAGCATGCCGGTGCTGGGCAACCTGTTTGGCACGCCACGTCGCGTAGCGTTGGGCATGGGCGCGCAAGACGTCAGTGAGTTGCGCAAGATCGGTCATCTGCTGGCGACATTAAAAGAGCCTGAGCCACCGAAGGGGTTCAAAGATGTACTGGGTCTTGGCACGCTGGTCAAATCGCTTTGGGACATGGCGCCGCGCGAACTGCGCTCGGCCCCTTGTCAGGACATTGTCTGGGAGGGCAATGATGTTGATCTGGCCCGTCTGCCGATTCAGCATTGCTGGCCCGGTGATGTCGCCCCGCTGATTACCTGGGGGCTGGTTATTACCAAAGGCCCGCACAAGAAGCGCCAGAACCTGGGTATATATAGACAGCAGGTCGCCGGCCGCAACAAACTGATCATGCGCTGGCTCGCACATCGCGGTGGCGCACTGGATTTTCGTGAGCACTGTCTGGCAAATCCCGGCAAGCCTTATCCGGTAGCCGTTGCCCTCGGCGCCGACCCCGCTACTATATTAGGTGCAGTCACACCTGTACCGGACAGCTTGTCTGAATATCAGTTCGCCGGTCTGTTGCGCGGCAGCCGGACTGAACTCGTCAAGGCAATCGGCAGTGAGTTAAGAGTACCGGCCTCGGCCGAGATTGTGCTCGAAGGCCATATCTATCCGCAGGAAGTTCGTCCGACCGGCCCAGTTGGGTCACCGGTCTGCCCCGATACAGGTTATGAAATGGCGCTCGAAGGCCCGTTCGGTGACCACACTGGCTATTACAACGAGCAGGACTGGTTTCCGGTCTTCACTGTAGACCGCATCACCATGCGACGCGACCCGATTTATCACTCTACCTATACCGGCAAACCGCCGGATGAGCCGGCTGTGCTGGGTGTGGCCTTGAATGAAGTCTTCGTGCCGCTGCTGCAAAAGCAGTTTTCCGAGATCACCGATTTCTATCTGCCGCCCGAAGGCTGCAGCTATCGGATGGCGGTGGTGCAAATCAAAAAATCCTATCCGGGCCATGCCAAGCGCGTGATGTTCGGCGTCTGGAGCTTTTTGCGCCAGTTCATGTACACCAAGTTCATTGTGGTGGTGGATGAAGATGTAAACATCCGTGACTGGAAAGAAGTCATCTGGGCGATCACGACACGGGTTGATCCGATACGCGATACGACTTTGGTCGATAACACGCCGATTGATTATCTCGATTTTGCTTCGCCGGTCAGCGGGCTGGGTAGCAAGATGGGGATTGATGCGACGAATAAATGGCCGGGTGAGACCAGCCGCGAATGGGGTCGCACTATAGAGATGGATGCAGAAGTGAAAGCGCGGATGGATGTGATCTGGCAGCAGCTTGGGCTTTGAGATTGATTTAAAAACACTGATGCAGAGAATAATTTAAAAGCCGTCAGCGTTCCGCCGTGGTCGATTGCTGATAAAATCGCACCCGGCGGGCCCCTGCGCATTGTGGCATGGCCAACCTGGTCAGGTCGGGAACGAAGCAGCCACAGCCATTTACCATAAGTGCCGCAGACAAGGCTCGCCTACTAATTTTTTCTGTGCTTCATGCAAGCCATGCTCTTTCGAGTATTGCGCCTTGCACTGATGAAGCAAGCGTTCCATATACCCGCCCGGATTCCGCATCACTGCGGCTACTGATAAAAGCGTCGGCCATTGCAGGCGGCGCATGCTGCAGCATCAGGCAAGCCTGCACGACCAACGCCAGTTTTTGCGCGATCCTGCGCGCCATCATTTCGCGCTGTTCCGGATTCATTAAGAGATCGTCTTTCAATGAGGCGAGCAAGTTGCGCAGTCTGGTATCGTCGCTGGCAACACTTGCCAGTTCAGCCAGCATCAGCGCAAAACCTTCAGGCTCGCGCTCAATCGCCCGCAGCATATCGAGGCACATCACATTGCCTGAACCTTCCCAAATCGAATTGACCGGCGCTTCCCTGTATAGCCTGGCCAGCGGCGCGCTCTCTACATAGCCATTGCCGCCCAAAACCTCCATGCATTCGCCAGTAAATTCAAGCGCGCGTTTGCAGATCCAGAACTTTGAAGCCGGCGTCAAAATGCGGCGCCATGTGCGTTCGGCGGCAGAATCACTGGCATCAAAGCTGCGAGCCAGCCTCAGCATCAATAATGTTGCGGCTTCACTTTCCAGAGCCAAATCCGTCAAGACATTCATCATCAGCGGCTGTTCAGCCAGCAGGCGTCCGAACGCCATCCGGTGTCGTGCATGATGGATTGCCTGCACCAGTCCCTGCCGCATTAGCGCGCTGCTGGCGATGACGCAATCAAGACGGGTCGTGTTGGCCATCTCGACCAGCGTCTGAATGCCGCGCCCTTCAACCCCGATCAGGATGCCGCTGGCGTCGCAAAATTCCACTTCGCTGCTGGCATTCGAACGATTGCCCAGTTTGTCTTTAAGGCGCTGGATCAGCACCGGATTCTTGCTGCCGTCTGCGCGCCAGCGAGGCACAAAAAAAGCTGACATGCCAGCTTCCGCGCGTGCCAGCACCAGATGCGCATCGCACATAGGTGCAGAAAAAAACCACTTATGCCCGTTGAGAAGATAAGTCTCGCCACGGCCGCTGCTGCCGACTGGGTGTGCTGTGGTCTGGTTACTGCGCAGGTCCGAGCCCCCCTGTTTTTCAGTCATACCCATGCCAAACAGGATTGCCGATTTGTCGGCAATCGGAAGGTCACGCGGATCATGCAAGGGGCTAGCTATTTTTTCCTTGAGTTGCGCATACAGCGCAGGTTCTTGCTGCAACAGCGGTACGGCTGCGAACGTCATCGTGATCGGGCACAGCGAGCCTGCTTCAATTTGCGCATGCAAAAAAAAGCCGGCAGCGCGCGCAACGTGGGCACCCGGCTCCGATGACACAGCTTGCATGCCACTCTGACGTAATAACATTAACAATTCGTGCCATGCAGGATGAAATTCAACGACATCAATGCGATTTCCAAATCGATCATGCGTAGCCAATTCAGGCGCATGCCGGTTTGCCAGCTCCGCGAGCATATGTACATTGGCACTGCCCAAACGGGAGCCGAGTTGCTGCAATGCTGGTAAATGCCATTGCGCCCCTTCGCGATTGATGCCTTCAATTAATGCAGCATCGGTCGTCAGCAAGTTAAAGTCAACCAGAGGTGGCGGCTGATTGCTGACAGTGTGCGTAGGCCATGACATAGCAGTCTCCCGAGCGAATAAATAGTAGCTGACACCAGTCTAGTACTCTAAAGACAAGACAAGGGTTGGCGTGGCGGCAGGTCAGGTAAAATGCATAGCTTATCCGTCACACGTGCCGACTATGTCCTATCAGGTTCTTGCCCGTAAATACCGCCCGAAAAATTTCGACACCCTGGTCGGGCAGGAACACGTCGTGCGCGCCTTGACGCATGCACTCGAACAAAAGCGCTTGCATCATGCTTATTTGTTCACCGGCACGCGCGGCGTCGGCAAGACCACGCTGTCGCGCATTCTGGCCAAGGCGCTCAATTGCCAGGGCGCAGATGGCAACGGCGACATCACGGCCACGCCCTGCGGCGTGTGTGAAGCCTGTACGGCAATTGATGCTGGCCGCTTCGTTGACTATATTGAAATGGATGCGGCATCGAACCGTGGCGTCGATGAAATGGCGCAACTGCTGGAGCAGGCTGTGTATGCGCCGTCGAATGCGCGCTTCAAAGTCTACATGATCGACGAAGTGCACATGCTGACCAACTTCGCTTTCAATGCAATGCTCAAGACGCTGGAAGAGCCGCCAGCGCATGTGAAATTTATTTTGGCTACCACCGACCCGCAAAAAATCCCCGTCACGGTGTTGTCACGCTGCCTGCAATTCAACCTCAAGCAAATGCCGCCGGGTCATATTGTCAGTCATCTCGAAAACATACTCGGGCAAGAACAGATCAGCTTTGATACGCCAGCGCTGCGTCTGCTTGCGCAGGGTGCGCAAGGCTCAATGCGCGATGCGCTTTCCTTGACCGATCAGGCCATTGCTTATGCCGCCGGCAAAGTTACGCTCGACGCCGTGCAGGGCATGCTCGGCGCGCTCGACCAGTCCTACCTCGTGCGCCTGCTTGATGCGCTGGCTGCGCAAGATGGGGCTGGTCTGCTGGCGGTGGCCGACGACATGGCAACGCGCAGCCTGTCTTACTCCGCCGCCTTGCAAGACCTCGGTACTTTACTGAACCGGATTGCGATAGCGCAAAGTGTGCCGACCGCGATCGCTGACGATTTGCCTGAGCGTGGCGACATACTGCGCCTCGCAACCATGTTCAGTGCGGAAGATATTCAATTGTTTTATCAGATCACAGCGCATGGCCGTAATGAACTCGGTCTGGCGCCGGACGAATACGCCGGCTTCACGATGACGTTGCTGCGCATGCTGGCGTTCTCGCCGCTGTGGTCTTCAGGCGAGCAGCCGGCTGCACCTGCGGCAGCGCGCGCGATGCCAGCCGCCGTGGCTGCGCCGGTCGCACGTGCAGTGGCACCGGTAGCGCCACCAGTTGTTATGGCATCTGTAGCTGCATCTGGAGTCGCTCCTGCCAGCGCGCCGGCGGTCCGACCGAAACCTCCAAGCCCTGCCATGGCAGCGCTGGCGGCTGCCCGCAGTGGTAAAGCAGTTGCGCCTCCCGTTGCTAT
Source organism: Burkholderiaceae bacterium (assembly GCA_040399905.1). GTDB lineage: Bacteria > Pseudomonadota > Gammaproteobacteria > Burkholderiales > Burkholderiaceae_D > Pernthalerella. The sequence continues at coordinate 186,808 of JBBARG010000004.1, read as the reverse complement.
TTCACCGGCACCTGTAACGGTGCAGGTATCTGCACCAGCACCCGCGCCGGCAGCTAGCTTTGATTCAGGCCCACCGCTGTGGGACGATGATTCTTTCGATGGACAGCCCGCACCTGCTGCACCCGCAGCTGCTCAAAAAAAAACTGAACTCAAAACGGAGCCAGCTCCAGCACCAATTCCAGTAACTAAGCCAGCTTTGGTACTGCAGCCCAGCGCCGCTCTACCGCAGTGGGATGGCAACTGGCCGGCACTGGCCATTCGCCTGCCCGTGCGCGGTGTGGCACAACAGCTTGCGTGCCAGAGCGAATTGCTCGGTTCATCGACCGAAGGCGGCGCTATCGTCATGCATTTGCGCGTACCGGTCGACACCCTGCTATCAGCCGGCAGTGTAGACAAACTCGCAGCGGCCCTGACGGAAGAGTTAGGAAAAACCATCAAGGTCACCAGTGAAATCGGATCAGTCAGTCATACCGCGCATGCGCAGACATTGGCTGACCAGGCAACCCGCCAGAAAGCAGCGGAAGACAGCATGCACAGCGATCCTTTCGTGCAGACGCTGATGCGCGAATTCGGCGCGACCATCGTGCCCGGTTCAATCAAGCCCATTTAATTTTTACATTTTCAGGAGATTGCAATGATGAAGGGTCAACTCGCCGGTCTGATGAAGCAAGCGCAGGCCATGCAAGACAACATGAAAAAAATGCAGGACCAGCTGGCCAATATCGAAGTTGAAGGCCAGTCGGGCGCCGGCATGGTCAAGGTCGTCATGACTTGCAAAAACGACGTCAAGCGCGTGACCATCGATCCGTCACTTTTGGGTGACGACAAAGACATGCTTGAAGATCTGGTCGCTGCCGCTTTCAATGACGCTGTGCGTAAGGCTGAAGCAACCTCGGCAGAGAAAATGTCGGGCATGACAGCCGGTATGCCGCTGCCGCCTGGCTTCAAGCTGCCGTTTTAAACCTGAGCGTGCAATTGAAAACACCGTCGAGCCTGGATTTTCTGACAGATGCCTTGCGCCGCCTGCCGGGCATCGGCCCGAAATCGGCACAGCGCATGGCGTATCACCTCATGCAGCACGATCGCGACGGTGCGGCCTTGCTCGCGCATGCGCTGTCGCAGGCAGTTGAAAAAATTCACCACTGCGCGCGCTGCAATACCTTCACCGAAAACGACATCTGCGAAACTTGCCTCGACACCGCACGCGACAGCAGCCTGCTATGCGTCGTTGAAACGCCAGCCGATCAATTAATGATCGAGCAGACCCTGACCTACAAGGGTTTGTACTTCGTGCTGATGGGCCGGCTGTCACCGCTTGATGGCATTGGCCCCAAAGATATTCATTTGGAAAAACTCATTGCGCGCGCCACCGATGGCACCGTCACCGAAGTGGTGCTGGCGACTAACTTTACCAACGAAGGCGAAGCCACGGCGCACTACATCAGTGAAACCCTGAAAGTGCGCGGGCTGAAAGTCAGTCGACTGGCGCGTGGCGTGCCGGTCGGTGGCGAGCTCGAATACGTGGACGCCGGCACCATCGCACGCGCGATGCTGGACCGCCGCACGACTTAAGCATTCGATCAATATGCAAAACAAACAGCCTTCCAAAGGACCGATGGATGGTATCAAAGTGCTTGAACTAGGCACCTTGATCGCCGGCCCATTTTGCTCGCGCATGCTCGCCGAGTTTGGTGCCACCGTCATCAAAATAGAGTCGCCCGATGGCGGCGACCCGATTCGTCAATGGCGTGTGCTGAAAGACGGCACCTCGCTGTGGTGGTCAATCCAGAGCCGCAACAAGAAAAGCGTCACTCTCAACATGAAGGATACGCGCGCGCAGGACATCGCGCGCCAGCTGGCGCTGGACGCCGACATCATCATAGAAAACTACCGGCCCGGCGTGCTGGAAAAATGGAACCTCGGCTACGAACAGATCAAGGCATTGAATCCGGCGGCGATCATGGTGCGTCTGTCAGGCTATGGCCAGAGCGGACCTATGCGCGATGCACCGGGTTTTGGCGCTATCGGCGAATCGATGGGTGGCATTCGCTATGTGTCCGGCCATGCAGACCGGCCGCCGGTGCGCATTGGTATTTCCATTGGGGATTCGATAGCGGCACTGCATGGTGCCATCGGCGCCTTGATGGCCCTGCGCCACCGTGATGCAACCGGCGGGAGAAATGCGGGGCAGGGGCAGATGGTGGATGTGGCGCTGTATGAAGCCGTCTTCAATATGATGGAATCAATGGTGCCCGAATACGACCACGCCGGCGTCGTGCGCGAGCGCACCGGCGGCGCGTTGCCCGGCATCGTGCCTTCCAATACCTACACCACCGGCGATGGCGAAAACATCGTCATCGCCGGCAATGGCGACGCGATCTTCAAACGCTTGATGCGCGCCATCGGGCGCGACGATATGGCTGATGATGCCGCACTCGACAACAACGCGGGCAGGGTGCTGCAAGTCGAAGCAATTGATGACGCGATACAGGCATGGTGCGCGACGCAGGATATTGATGGTGCGCTGGAAATTTTGAAGGTTGCCGATGTGCCGGTCTCAAAAATATTTTCTGTCAGCGACATGATGCGCGACCCGCAGTTTCTGGCGCGCGCCATGTTCGAGCAACATGCGTTCAAGGACGGCACGCCGGTCAAAATGCCCGCGGTCACACCCAAATTATCTGAAACCCCGGGCGGCACACGCTGGCTGGGGCCGGAGCTCGGTGAGCATAACGACGAAGTACTGCATGCGCTCGGTTACAGTACAGAGCAGATTAGTGCATTGCGCACCGATGGCGTGCTCTAACTACAGTTAATAAGACAGGACAAAGACAGGACAAATCATGGGCAAATTCGACTGGAAACAATTCGCGATCGCGATCGGCCTTTTCTTGCTGGGCTACCTGACTTTCGGTGGGAAGCTGTTCGGCTGAACCCTCATAAAAAATCTGGCGCGGCTTTTGCTGAGGCTTCTGCAACACAACCATGTTGCACTGTACGGGTGCACGTCAATTAATTGAACCAGATAGAGGATTTGTATGCGCTTGAATTTCGGACTGACTTTACTGAGATGCCTGGTGCCGGCCGCCGCCGCACTTCTGGCATCACCTGCCTTTGCGCACGTTGATGCGAGCCATGGCTTTGGTTTTGGCGCTGGTTTGGCTCATCCACTGCTGGGTGCAGACCATCTGCTGGCGCTGCTGGCAACTGGCATCTGGGTAGTGCAACAGCAGGGACGCATGCGCTGGTTACTGCCAGCCTTGTTCGTGCTGAGCATAGGCCTTGGCACCGTTGCTGGTCAGTCAGGTCTGGCGCTTCCGGCTTTGGAAATGGGCTTGGCCATGTCGGTCACCCTGACCGGCTTGCTGTCGGTGTTTTTACTGCGCCTGCCGCTGGCACCTGCCGGTCTGCTGCTGTCGTTGTCAGGTCTGTTGCATGGATTTGCGCACGGGCTTGAGATGCCGTCTGCAGCACTAGTCCCGTCATTTACCGCCGGTCTGGTGGTGAGCAGCGCAGCCTTGATGGTTTTGGGTGTGGTGCTTGGCAGCTGCATCAAGCAATTGGTCGGTCGTCATGGCCTGCGCGCGGCCGGTGCTGGTGTGGCGGTATTTGGCGCAGGACTTCTGCTGAACCTGATCTGATTTTTTCTTCTGCTACACCCGGGTTCGGTTCCGAACCCGTTTCAACATTCTTTTGCGTTCTCTCTGCACTACTTAGTTTATCGAAGCATTAGTCGATAGAACCTTGATCCGTTTATCGTTACGAATTTCTAGTGAGCCCTGAGCAAAATGCTTTGGCAACATCTGGGAGAGCGCGATCATGAAACCCAATACCGACCCAAGAAATCAGCAAGCTCTGCCCAATAGCCCCTCCGGTCTCGACCTTGATCCTGACCCGCTTGAGGTATTACATGATTCCCACAAAGCTGCACCCGGCGATTTTTTCGAGCAAATATTTTCAAATGTGGTCAATGCTGTCCGACGGGCAGTTGAATCTGTACTTAGCGTATTTTCTTCATCCGATCCCGACGTCGATCCGATCATCCACATCCACATCAGCAAACCGCGAAACCTCCGGCGAAATGAAAACGAACTGCCTCCCGAATGGAAGAAGGATAATGATTTCGTGAGGGCTAAGTACTACGACAGCTTGTTTAAACCTGAGTCTGCGAAGGTCGGAACTGCTGATACCCACACTAAGCAAGATTCTCAGATGCCTGAGCCCTCCACATCAACCCCAGAAAAGGTAGCGGATGTGGAAGGAGCGAAGCAGATAGAAGTACCCATCGGTGAGAAAACCTTCCAGCAATACGTCACCCTTTTTCAAGAAAAAGAAGGCAACATTTTATTTTCTCCCGGTTACTTCGCATTTAACCCTGAGTGCCTTACTTATGCACATGATTTGGCAAAGACCGCAATAGGAAAAACTATCGATAAGATGCCAAACGCCGTAGAGATCAAGGCGGCTAAGGCGCTGCTAGATGGCGATCACGCCAATCGACTCGCGCAAGAACAGGCTGCAGCCTGGGAAGCTCGCGGACAAGAAAAAATCAAGAAGCAGGAATTGGAAAAAACGAAGTTGCCGGGGCAGTTAGATTTTGAAGAATTTTTTGCGATGTATGAGAAAAATAAAAGTCATAACTCCAGATTCATTATCTTTGAAAATAGTAAATTCCTGACCAAAGCATGCATGGATTATGCAAATAATATTTCTGCAGATCAGCCCTTGTCCAGGCAGGCAATGGCAGCCAATTACCTTGATATGTGGAATCGTGATCCAGCCAAAGCACTCGAAAACGCTAAAGCTTCACCAATTTTTCAGATGCCGCCTCCGCCGGCGCGTTTAGCGGCCCGGGTTCAGATAGGCACTGTTGAAGTACCAGCGCCGCTCCCTGCAAGGAAGTCAGTGGCTTTTGATTTGCAATTATTGTCCAATGCAGAACGTGACAAGCTTGTGTCCATTTCCAAGATGTCTTTGGATACGCTTAATCAGGCTTTTAAAGGGTTGCGCGCAGCCTCAGTCGCCTCAATAAAAAAAGACGATACATCTGCAAAAGCTGGACCTGGCCAGCGTGCAGGATTTCGTTTAGGGGGGGCTGATGGTGCGCCAACAGAAATTGATGACTTACAGCAGGCTCAATATTGGCTAAAAAAAATCAGTGATCCAAATGTCAAAATACAGCTTGAGGCTTATCCTAAGTTCAAAGCCTTTTTGCAGTCGAGTCAGCGTATTAGCGAAGTCATCGAAGAACAGTTAAGCTTGCTCGCTCCAGTGCCCAAAAAAACTCCTCTTAAACCAACATCTAAACCAACATCTAAACCGACTAAGTTAGAGTCCTTATCAGCCGAGGAGCTAATGCGCGCTGAAGCGGACTTCGATCAGTATGTAAATAGCTTTACAAGGGCTATAAATAATAGAAAAGGTTACGATCTCGGTTCATTGTCTGGCCCGAAATATCTGACACGAGGCAATATCGCTATCGCGCAAAAAGTTTTAGACGAGGCTAAAAATAACGATGTTGCACAGACGGACGATGCGGATAATGAAATTCGGGTCAATAGACAAAGCGCCGCTGCTTTTTTAGTCAACCAAGCTGAGAAGCTAGTGAATAAGCGTAAAACTACTTAGGGAGCCAATAATGAGCTGGTTAAGCAATTTGCTCAATCGTCAACCAACCACGACGAGCCCTGAAAAACTTACCCAAGACCGGAAGGATTCAGCCTTAGGTTTCGTAATCCGCATGACTTTTTCGGGATTGCGAGACTCTATTCGTGCTCATTTTCACGATATAAAAGTCAAGAATGCGCAGCTAATCCATATCCGGCATCAACCTGGTGGTAAAGCTGATTCAGGTCTGCTGCAATTGGATCAAAGCTTGGCCAATCTGGGGCAGTCAACATGCAAGCTGTTCAACTTTAATGCTCGTGAAGCGTCTATCCTATTAGGCAAAAAAGGGGAAGCGCTGATCGCACCGAAGGTAGAGACCGCGCTGGTACTTCTACTGCAAAAGGCGAAAGTCGTCGATTCACCCAAGGTGATGCTGGAATTGAGGAAGTTCGTCGCACAGCAATGCGGGAAAACTACTAATGTGTCGGAGCGAAAAGAAATACTGGCATTCGCAAATGCATGGAAGATGATCAGCGCTAAAGATAAAAATGCATTTGAACCCGAGCTTGTCGAGCTGCTTTCGATCATCAGCGAACGCCTGTGCAGCTTCGAACAGGTTGAAAAAACCGGAATATCTGATCAAAAACTCGCAACAATTAATGTTCCATGGCGTACCCGACCTGATATTGATACGTACAGTAAGCCTGGTCTGTGGCCGCTTACTGTGTTAACCACCGCGCAGGTTGCACAATTGAAGAGCAAGCTGTTCGCCGATGCACCGCAAGCCGATTCTTGTATTAGCGCGGCGCGCACCTATGCAGGCAAGGTCGCGCTGGGGCAGAACTACGATGGCGAGTTAGAACCCTTACTGGAATTTGCAAAAGCGCTCAAGAACGCTACTCCACAGACTGTCAATGAACTGTTCCCGGTTTATCCGCAGCACGTACTTAAGTTGATGGAAATCTTCGGCTGAGCATCGCCTGAGTGGCGACAGCGTCAGCCGCGCAACTGCTCCACCATGGCTTCGAGCTTCACGGCATCGGCGCAAAACAGTCGTATGCCTTCAGCCAGCTTTTCGGTCGCCATCGCATCATCATTCAGCGCGAACCGGAAGGCTTTTTCATCCAGCGTTATTTTTTGGATGTCGCAGTCCGCTGCTGCTTCGGCAGACAGCTTACGTACAACCTGCGCATCGCTGTCAGCCAGCTTCTGCAACAGGTCAGGGCTGATGGTCAGCAAGTCGCAACCGGCCAGTTCGATTATTTGTGAAGTGTTGCGAAAGCTCGCGCCCATCACTTCGGTCTGATAGCCAAATTTCTTGTAGTACTCATAGATGCGCTTGACTGACAGCACACCGGGGTCGTTGGCGCCAATGTAGTCTTCGCCGCTGGCTTTTTTATACCAATCGTAAATACGCCCGACAAAAGGCGATATCAATTGCGCGCCGGCTTCGGCGCAGGCAATCGCCTGTGGCAACGAGAACAGCAAGGTCATGTTGCAGCGTATGCCTTCGGCTTCCAGCACTTCGGCGGCACGTATGCCTTCCCAGGTTGATGCAATTTTGATCAGTACACGTTCGCGTTTGATGCCAGCAGCTTCGTACAAGGCAATCAGCGAGCGTCCTTTTTCTATGGTGGCGGCTGTGTCAAAGGACAAGCGCGCATCTGTCTCGGTTGAAACACGACCAGGAATGAGAGAGAGGATTTTTGTGCCAAAGGCAATCAGCAAATGGTCGATGATATCGCTGGCGTCTTTTGCTTGATGCTCACTTACTGTCTGCTCCAGTAGCGGCCGGTATTCCGGCTTTTGCACGGCCTTCAGAATCAGCGAAGGGTTAGTGGTTGCGTCACGCGGTGCATAGGCTTCGATGGACTGGAAGTCGCCGGTGTCGGCTACGACAGTGGTGTATTGCTTTAATTGGTCCAGCTGGTTCATGGCAGGTCGCTTACTTGAAAATTCGGGTTGGACAATTTATTTTTCTTCAGGTTTTTAACGAAAGTCGCTGGATTCCGGCCTACGCCGGAATGACGTTTGTTAACCTACCGTCGCCCCAGCGAAGGCTGGGGCCCAGTGTCTTTAAATTAATAACGAAATAACGAACAAAATTTAGCCATATTGTACGCAATCCCTGCGCGCCATCTCCCAATGAAGCTCAACGAGGCGGATGCTGCAGAAAAGAATCGAACTCCATATCGACTTTTTGCAAAGCTTTTTGCGCGCTCAGCATTTTGCGCCTGAATTCGGGTCCCTTTCTCAAAGCCAGTCCAACGGCGAGGATGTCGATGACGACCAGATAGGCGAGTCGTGCCGAGATTGGTGTGTATGGGTCGGTCTCAAAGACCAGATCAATTTCAACCGGTACGTTCGCCATCTCTATCAACGGTGTGCCGGACGGCGCCAGTGCAATGATGTCGGCTCCCGCTTTTTTCGCCAGCCTGACGCTGCGCAGCAGCGCCGTATTATTGCCACGCTGTGATATGGCAACCACTGCATCGCCGGGTTTCAGCAGCGCGGCGGCAATGCTGTGAATATGCGGATCCGAATAGGCAACCGTCGGCACGCCGGAGCGAAAAAATTTGTGCTGCGCGTCGCTGGCAATGATGCCAGAACTGCCTTGCCCATAAAATTCAATCTTGTTAGCGCTCGCCAGTTTATCCAGCGCCAGCTCCACGCTCTTGACCCGCAGCGAACTGCGCAAATCGAGCAAGGCATTGACTGAGCGATTACAAATTTTATCGACCAGATCCGACACCAGATCATCTTGCATCATCGTTGCTTCACTGGCCTTCGGCGTCAGTGCCAGCCCTTGCGCGAGTTTGAGCTTGAAGCCATGCCAGCCGTCTAGCCCAATGCTGCGGCAAAAGCGCACGACGGTCGGCTCGGACACTTGCGCCTGTTTGGCCAGTGCGGTGATGTTTTCTGAAATGGTTAATTCAGGATTGGCCAGTACGGCTAACGCGACCTTGCGTTCGGATTTGGAAAAACTGTCGAGCCGGTTGCGAATGGAATCAAGCAGCATTGCTCATACCTCGGGTAGTGATTCTTCACGCCACTGCAAACCGTCGCGACCTATGAGCGCGCTGGCAGCAGCCGGACCCCAGCTACCGGCTGCATACGGGGCAGGCGCAGAGCCTTCCTGTTCCCAGAAATTGAGAATGGGTTCAACCCACTCCCATGCCGCTTCGAGTTCATCGCTGCGCATGAAGAGCGTCAACTGACCGCGCAGCACGTCCATCAGCAAGCGCTCGTACGCATCCATGCGCGGCATCTTGAAGGTTTCGCGAAAGTCTAGCTCGAGGTCGACGGGTTTGAGACGCATGCCGTCACCCGGTGTCTTGGCCATCAGGTTCAGGTGCAGGCCTTCATCCGGCTGCAGGCGTATCACCAGCGAGTTGGCCTGAAAGCTGGCTGAAGGTTGCGCAAAGATCGAATGCGGCAATGATTTGAAACGCACGACAATCTCGGCCAGAGAGTCTGCCATGCGTTTGCCTGTGCGCAGGTAAAACGGCACGCCTGTCCAGCGCCAGCTGTCGATTTCGGCTTTGACGGCAACAAAGGATTCGGTGCGTGATTCCGGATCGGCATCCGCTTCATTGCGGTAACCGGGCACGGCAGTGCCATTTACATAGCCGGAACGATACTGGCCGCGCACGATGTTTTGCACCAGCGCTTCTTGCGTGAAGCGCTTCAGTGAGCGCAGCACTTTCAATTTTTCATCGCGCACGGCATCGGGACTGTCCGACACTGGCGGCTCCATAGCGACGATGCAGAGCAGTTGCAGCAAATGGTTTTGCAGCATGTCGCGCAAGGCGCCGGCGTTGTCATAAAAGCCCATGCGGTTGCCAACGCCTATTTCTTCGGCAATCGTGATCTGCACATCCGAAATCCACTCGCGCCGCCACAGCGGTTCAAACAGCACATTGCCAAAGCGCAGGGCCAGCAAGTTCTGGACTGCTTCCTTGCCAAGGTAATGATCGATACGATAAATCTGGGATTCGGCAAAGACACGGCCGACTTCAGCATTGATCTGGCGCGCGCTATCGAGATCGCGCCCTAGCGGTTTTTCCAGAACAACCCGCGAATTGGTTGTAGCCAGTCCGCGCTCTGCGAGGTTGTGGCAGATGTTGGCAAACAGACTGGGCGGTGTCGCCAGATAAAACACGCGGGTTAACGCGACATCAGTGCGTAAGGCATCGACGAGAGGTTGATAGCTGTCAGCGTCACTGGCGTCGAGCGCGATGTAACTGATGCGCGCGCAAAATTCTGACCATTGCACTGGCTGCAGCGAAGCCGACGCGATATGAGGTTTCGCTTGCTGCTCAACTGTGGCGATAAATTGCGCGGTATCCCACTGATGACGGCCAACACAAATCACGCGGCCAGATGCAGGCAGGCGTTTGTCGCGGCATAACGCATACAGCGCGGGCAACAGCTTGCGCATTGCCAGATCGCCGCCGCCGCCAAACAACACCAGATCGAAGTCAGTCATGGCCATGGTGAATTTATTCCTTAATGTGCAGCGCGGGCACGAGCAATCAGTCCCGTAGTCGATGCATCATGCGCAGTTTCTGCCGCGCTGTCATCGAGCTCTGCCAGTATGCGGCCCGCGAGTACCTTGCCAAGTTCCACGCCCCACTGGTCAAAGCTGTTGACGTTCCACAGTGCGCCTTGCACGAATGTTTTATGCTCGTACAGCGCAAGCAAGGCACCTAGCGTAGTGGGCGTCAGTTGTTCCATCAAGAGGGTATTGCTGGCTCGGTTGCCGGGAAATACACGGTGCGGCAGCAGTGCCTGAATTTTTTCTGCTGGCATAGGCTGCGCTTGCAGTTCGGCTTCTGCCTCGACGATATTTTTTCCGCGCATCAGCGCTTCCGATTGTGCAAAGCAATTTGCCAGCAACACCTTGTGGTGCAGTTTGTGCGAGTGCACAGGTTTTAACGTAGCGATGAAATCCACCGCAATCACATCAGTGCCCTGATGCAGCAATTGAAAATACGCATGCTGGCCATTAGTGCCGACGCTGCCCCAGATTACAGGGGCAGTCGGTGTCGCAATCGGCTTGCCGTCGCGTGTGACGCTCTTGCCATTGCTCTCCATTTCGAGCTGCTGCAGGTAAGCAGGAAACAAGGCAAGGTCTTGATGATAAGGCGCAATCATCTGTGAGCTGCTGCCAAAAAATTCGCGATACCAAAAGCTGGTTAGTGCAAGCAGCACTGGCATATTGCGCTCTAGTGGCGCTGTCTGGAAATGCTGATCCATCGTATGTGCCCCTGCAAGGAAGGCACGGAAGTGTTTGCTGCCTATGGCCAGCATCAGCGGCAAGCCGATCGCAGACCAGATCGAGTAACGTCCGCCTACCCAATCCCAGAACGGGAACATATTGGCGGTATCAATGCCGAATGTGCTGACGGCTTCAGTATTGGTGGAGACCGCGACAAAATGCTGCGCCAGGTCTTTTTCATGCCCCTGCTGCAAAAACCAATTGCGCGCCGCCTGCGCATTGAGCATGGTTTCCTGTGTGGTGAATGTTTTTGACGCGATGATGAACAGGGTAGTTTGCGGTTGCAGACCCGCCAGCTTTGCATCGAAAGCATGACCATCCACATTCGACAAAAAATGCAGATGCAAGCCGGTTTGCACATAAGGCCGCAAAGCGGCGCATGTCATTGCCGGCCCTAAGTCGGAGCCGCCTATGCCGATGTTGACGATGTCGGTGATCTGCTCGCCGCTAAAACCTTTCCAGCTGCCAGACCGTACTTGCTTTGCAAAGTCTTCCATGCGCGCGAGAACGGCCTGTATGTCGTTCGTGATTGAATGACCGTCGAGCTGCATGTGCGCATCAGGCGGCAGGCGCAATGCTGTGTGCAGCACAGCCCGGTCTTCCGTAACGTTAATGTGCGCGCCGCTGAACATGGCATCGCGCAGCGCTTCTACGCCGCGCTTTTGCGCAAATTGAACAAGCAGGGACAGTGTGCTGTCATTCAGATGGTTCTTTGAAAAATCGAGGAAGAGTCCGGCTGCGTCCAGCGAATATTTATCGAAGCGCTGTGGGTCTGCTTCAAACAGCGCACGCAATTGCCATGTTGTGGCAAGCGCGGCATGCTGCTGCAACAGCAAAAATTCTGGTGGAAGGGTTGTTGCGGGTTTGTTTGACAGGGACATGGCGCAGGTTTTCACAGGGTATCGGGCGTTCGTCAGGTTAAACTATACTTGAAAATAAGGTAAATTCACTACAAATATTGTTTGCGAATTAATTGGCTGCTTCCTAAATGAAATCATTATTAGCTTTGTTATTCCATGCATTTTGCGTTTTATTCAAAACAATAGCCCTTCAAGTCGAGATTTCTTAAAGACGTAGTATTATTTCAAAATGATTTATCGCTGAAAGTGCGCTGACCATGTCTGTTCATCCTGTTCTGTCTGCCGTGACCGCGCGCATTTTGCAAAAAAGTGCGCCTACCCGCGCTGTGTATCTGGAGCGTCTGCAGCATGCGGTTCGTTCAGGTCCGCAACGCGGCGCGCTGTCCTGTACCAACCTCGCGCATGGTTTTGCGGCGTTCCCGCCGAATGACAAGCTCAAGTTGCGCGAGCTGCGCGCGCCATCGGTCGCAATTGTCTCGGCTTACAACGACATGCTGTCGGCGCACCATCCGTATGAAAATTTTCCGTCTGTAATAAAGGAAGCCGTGCGTGCGGCCGGCGGTGTGGCGCAATTTGCCGGTGGCGTACCTGCCATGTGCGATGGCGTTACGCAAGGCCAGCCCGGCATGGAGCTGTCACTTTTTTCGCGCGACACCATCGCCATGGCGACTGCCGTTGCGCTGTCCCACAATATGTTTGATGCGGCCGTCTATCTGGGCATTTGCGACAAGATCGTGCCGGGCCTGCTGATCGGTGCGCTGCACTTCGGTCATTTGCCTGCCGTATTCATACCGGGTGGACCGATGCGCAGTGGCCTGCCCAATCCGGAAAAATCGCGCATCCGCCAGCTTTACGCAGAAGGCAAGCTCGACCGCGAAGCCTTGCTCGAAGCGGAGTCGCAGTCTTATCACGAAGCAGGCACCTGTACGTTTTATGGCACCGCCAACAGCAACCAGATGCTGATGGAAGTCATGGGCTTGCACCTGCCGGGCGCTGCCTTCATTCATCCTTACACCCCCTTGCGTGACGCACTGACTGCCGCTGCCGCAGCGCGTGCAGTCGCCATCAGCGCCTTGTCGGCAAAGCCGATTCCGGTCGGTGAAGTCGTCGATGAAAAATCCATCGTCAACGCCATCGTGGCCTTGCTCGCTACAGGTGGCTCTACCAATCACACCTTGCATCTGGTGGCGATTGCCAAGGCAGCCGGCATTGTCATTGACTGGGATGACTTCAATGACCTGTCGGCTGTGGTGCCTATGCTGGCGCGCATTTACCCGAATGGCGACGCTGACGTAAATGCCTTTCACGCCGCCGGCAGCACCGGCTTCGTCATACGCGAACTGCTTGATGCCGGCCTTTTGCACGAAGACGTCAAGACCGTGCTCGGCCAAGGCTTGCGCGCGCACTGCGCCGAGCCTTTGCTGACCGAAGACGGCAAGGGTGTGCGCTGGCGAGATGCGCCGGCAGAGAGTGCCGAGCTCTCCATACTGCGGCCGGCTTCTGCGCCTTTTTCTGTTGATGGCGGTCTGCGTTTGTTGACTGGTAATCTCGGACGCAGCGTCATCAAAGTCTCAGCAGTCAAGCCGCAGCACAGATTAGTCGAAGCACCTGCCATTGTTTTTCATTCGCAGGAAGCCTTCATGCAGGCCTACCATGATGGACAACTGCAGCGTGACTTTGTCGCCGTGCTTACCTTTCAGGGGCCGCGCGCCAACGGCATGCCGGAACTACATGCAATGACACCGGTGCTGGGCAGTTTGCAGGACGCTGGTTTCCATGTTGCGCTGGTGACTGACGGCCGCATGTCTGGCGCGTCCGGCAAAGTGCCGGCAGCGATTCACGTGTCACCTGAAGTACTGTCTGGCGGGCCGCTGGGGCGCGTGCGCACGGGCGACCTGATCCGGCTGGATGCCGGGCAGGGGCTGTTGCAGGCACTGGTTGATACAGCCGAATGGAACGCTCGAACCAGTGAAGCAGTGAACGTCTTTGCCAATGGCATAGGCATGGGTCGTGAATTGTTCGCGGTATTTCGCAACGCCATCAGTGAAGCCGAGCAGGGTGCTACCACCTTCGGCTTGCCACCCTTGCCGCAGGCTGAGCATCATGCATCGCGCCTGCCGGATGCAGACGCCGAACCCTTCAGCGACGAAGATACCGTGATTGGACAAAAATTATGAGCGGTCTCACCCTGCTGGAAATCCTGCACGCCTCACCGGTGATGCCGGTGATTGCGATACAGCGGCTTGAAGATGCCGTACCGCTGGCAAAGGCGCTGGTGGCTGGCGGCATACGCGTGCTGGAAATTACGCTGCGCACGCCACACGGTCTTGACGCCATCCGCGCCATTCGCGAAGCCGTGCCGGAAGCGATTGTCGGTGTCGGAACCTTGACCCGCCCCGAAGAATTTATTCTCGCGCGCGATGCCGGTGCCGTCTTTGGCGTCTCGCCGGGACTGACAGCAGCGCTGATTAAAGCGGCGCAGCAAAGTGGCTTGCCTTTGCTGCCGGGCGTAATGACGCCGTCGGAAGCGATGACAGCGCGTGAAGCGGGTTTTTTGCAGTTGAAGCTCTTTCCTGCAGTGCCGGCCGGTGGCGTCGGCATGCTCAAGGCCTTGAGTGGACCTTTACCGGATCTGGTGTTTTGCCCAACCGGCGGCATAGCGCAACAAACTGCACCCGCTTTCCTCGCTTGCGAAAACGTTGCCTGTGTAGGCGGTTCCTGGCTGACGCCAAATGATGTTATTGCCCATGGCGACTGGGCTGGCATTACTGCTTTAGCCTATTCAGCTTCGACGCTGCGCGACGACGCGGCAGGTCTCACTTAAACTCGTTCCAACACTCATCAGCTTCACCACTCATCAGCTTCACCACTCATCAGCTTCACCACTATTCGCTGCGCACTTGCCATTGCAAGCGCGCAGCAAATCCCCACCGGCCTGATTTTCCAAATTACTTTTGTTTCCCCGCTTTGAGTTGGCGCAGCACTATCTGGTCCAGCGCCGTCGAGGTTGACGTGGCCGTGCATGAAGCGGCGCCCGTGCCTTGTTTTGCCAGCACATTCGCATTCACACCGCATACATTGGCAGCGATACCGATCGGGGCTTGAACCGTCACAGGGATCTGGCTTACATCGACATTGATGTTCTTGGCAATGTTATTGGCGACATTACTGACATTTACATTAACCAGACCGGCTTGCTGCGCAACCGCCATGGACATGCCGGTCAATGCAAACACGCTTGCAGCCACCAGGCTGACCGTCTTGAGCGTAGATATTTTCATGAATTCTCCTCGAAAATTGAAATGGGAAAGCCCCGTAATTTGACAGTCTTAGGCTGCCCGGCCATTTGAGATGCCGCAATTTCCTTGGATAGAAGCGCTTTTCTTTGGTGTAACTCAATATCAAAAAAATAAATGTTCGATTAACAACATTTGTGTTCAAGTAGTGCTATAGTTTTGTTGTCTAAATAGTAAAAGAGAGCTATTTGTAACAAAGCTCCGGCCATCGACAAGACTACAGAGGAGGTTATTTTGCAAGCATTCTCAAGCACCGTCAGAGATTTATATGCCCTCGCCGAATATGCATCGCCCGACCAATTTCTGGCGCAGGCAATCGGCTTACTACAAAACTGGATACGTTTCGATGGCGCATTGTTTGGCACCGGTGAGGCGGCGCAAAAAAGCGCCCTGGCTGGATTGCCGGTTGCTGCCAATGAGCCTAAAGCGGTAGTCCCCGAAACCGTTCTATCGAAATCACAATTTGAAGATGATCCGGTAGCCCGCGGATTCCGTTCTGCGCCCGCAGCGCCTGCGCGCGGT
Source organism: Burkholderiaceae bacterium (assembly GCA_040399905.1). Lineage (GTDB taxonomy): Bacteria > Pseudomonadota > Gammaproteobacteria > Burkholderiales > Burkholderiaceae_D > Pernthalerella. The sequence goes on along the minus strand of JBBARG010000004.1, from coordinate 171,242 downwards.
GGCATTCGCGAGTTGTACCGTAAATCGAAAGCCACGGCGCTGAATGGCAGAGCAAAACAAAAAAGCAGTGGACGCTCGCTGGCTGAAGAGCTCGGTTTATGTCATTTGATGGTGCATGGCGACGACCCGGACAAAGTCAAACCTGCGCGCTGGATTGTGCTCTATCGCAGTAATGATGTGCGCTTTGCCCAGACCGATGCGGCCTGCCTGCACGGCTTGTGGATTCATCTGTCTCGCGCCATCGTAATCAATCGAACCAAAACCCTTGAACGCCATGCCAGCAGCAGTGATGACTCGGCTTCAGGACTCATTAATATGCAGGGTTCAGTTGATATCGCCGACGCTCGTTTTTTTGATTTGCTAGAGCGCGAATGGCCGGATCTGGCGCCGCAAACCGTTCCGCAAGTTGCGCTCGAAGAACTGCAAGCGGGTAACATCTGGCGTGGTACCCAGATCGAAATCAGCCTGGTGCGCCAGCACGGCTTCAACCTGTGCCGCGTTCGTCCGATTCACGCAATGGAAATCCTGACCCCACGCGAGTTTGTTGTTGCGCGCCGTTTTGCTGCCGGCATGAGCCACAAGCAGATCGCGCGCGAGCTTGGCGTCTCGCACCACACAGTGCGTAATCAACTAGCTCATCTTTATCACAAGCTGAACTTGCATGACAAAGCTGCGCTTGCGCATTACCTGATTTCTAATTCGGCACTGGCCAGATAGCCTGATCCGTTAAAATGTTGCCTAAATCTTTTTAGGCGACATTAAATGACACAAGACGAACTCAAGCAGGCAGTCGCGCGCGCAGCCATCGACTATGTAGTCGACGGCGCCATCATAGGCGTGGGCACCGGCTCCACCGCCAATTTCTTCATCGATGAGCTAGGCAAGATCAAGCATCGCATCAAAGGTGCGGTTGCGTCATCCGAAGCGACTGCTGCACGGCTAAAGTCGCACGGCATTCCCGTATTCGATCTCAATGACGTGGACAGCATGCCGGTCTACATCGACGGCGCCGACGAAATTGACCATAGCGGCGCCATGATCAAAGGCGGCGGCGGCGCACTCACCCGCGAGAAAATCGTCGCCTCGGTCGCCGACAAATTCATCTGCATCGCCGACGGCTCCAAGCTCGTTGATGTGATGGGTAAATTTCCACTGCCAGTTGAAGTGATCCCGATGGCCGTGCAGTCAGTCAGCCGCAGTTTGACAGCGCTCGGTGCGGCCCCGGTGCTGCGCATGAAAGACGGCAAGCCGTACGTCACCGACAATGCTTGCTACATACTCGACGCTGCCGGTTTGCAGATTCACGAGCCTAAGCTGCTGGAGCAGCAAATCAATCAGCTGCCCGGTGTGGTTAGTGTGGGCTTGTTTGCGCTGCAGGGTGCGGCGGTTTGTTTGCTCGGGACTGCGGATGGCGTCAAAACTCTGACCTTCTGAAAGCCTGTGCCAGATTAGCCAAAGCCAACTGATCTACGCCATCTGTATGCCTTCGGCCTCCATCGCGCAACGAAGTGCGTGCATAGGATGAATTAATGAATTACTGCCGTTGGCGCCGTCAATAGACGGGTCATTTTTTTGTTTGTTTCCGAGCAGCGAATGCGTATCCCAGGCGTTGAATATGACCGTACCTTTATTCATCCAATCGCCCGGTATCTTGCCTGCAAGCGTAATGGGCTTAGTAAGCGCGGGGTTAAGATCTCCATCTTGATCCCTGACGATTTTTGTCAGTGCAGTATTTACCTTATTCAAGATTAAAGGATTAGTGTCCGTAAAGATGACCTTCTTGCCCATTTTTCTGAGGTCGATGGCTAATTCGGCTAGAACCTGTGCGCCGATTTCCTGTGCCTGATCTATAAATTCCGAACTGGTTCCATTCTCATTAATACTTTGAAGTTGGCCAAGATAAGCGTTTAGTCCAACGCCAGTCAGCGCAAATTCAATTTTATCCGGGTGGCTTTTGGCATAAGAAATTGCCTGATCTTTGATTGTGTCGTATGCCTTTTTATAGGCAGCGGTATCGAAGCTAGTTGTCGTCCAATTTCCACTTATGTCGCTTTTTTCGCCTTGTGCATATAGCTGATATTCGGGTTGCATCGCTGAATCTAAAGCTGGACCGATGAACGAAAGAATAGTGACATCGACAATTTTGCCATCCGCCTTCCTCATTGGTGTGTCAACAGCGAGAGATAATTGATTGCCGGGCTTGAGAACATCTGGAACCGTTCCCGGCTTGGCCGACCTCACGCTGCTATTTGCATAGCTCTCGGCCCAGCCGGTGACCTGACTATTTTTCAGTTTCGATGAACGGCTTTGAGCAATATTCCAGAGGTCTCTCTGGAATGCCATTTTACGAGCGGTTTTTTCATCGAGCTTGCAGCTGACTTCCATCGATTTGAGATATTTCGGGAAATCATGCCCTGCATGCATCATCAACTCGCTCATATCATTTCCCTGATCTTTGATCGTGTGGTTGAAATAAGCGACCATGCGTTTTTCCACATTTGGCCAGTTTGGATGATTGCGTACCTCTGCTGGTAATCGTTCCATTAGCACTTGGAATTGCCTATGCAATTTTTTTGCTTCTTTGCTGATATCCATTTTTACTGCGGGCGATGGGCCGCTGACTTCAGCATTTTTGGGTGAACATATGTGTAACTCAAGCAAAGCCCTCGCTTCCTTGTTAACGGCCTTTGAAAATACTGCCTCACGCGCCTCCTCTTTCCCAATAGTTTTGTTTGCGAACATTGCGGAAAGGGTATCGGTGACTGCACCCTTGATTGTCAGTCTGGACAGATGCACGAAGCTGAAAAACACATTGTCGAGCGACTTGGCAATCTTAGTCTGGGCGGCCAAGTACACATTAACGAGTCCGGATATCTGCCCATGTTTATCTGGTACTGGTTTTTCTAGCACTTTGCCAATTCGGGCCGCAAGACCTTGCAATGCGGGCTCATTCTTCAACAGTTCTTGAGTAACTTTAAGACGAGTCTGACGCGCATCCGTTTTATCCAGGCATTTGCCACGCAGGTTCTGAAGAGCTGCGGGATCATTGTCTTGAATTTCTTCTTTACCCCATAACGCTTGCAAAACCTGGTCTGTCGTCAGGCCATGCTTCTGGATTGACTTGAGCATTGCTGATGCATCGGGAATTTTATCCGCCGCGCCGGGTAAAGTCGGAACGGGTGCTCCTTTTTGTGAAGCAGAATTAATGTGCACGTTTACCTCGGACGGAAGTAGGCATGCTTTCACTATCCTCTGAGCCAGGCATTCCGCATATAGTGCAAATGCACTATCCACCGTTGGAAAAAAGCCCGCCTTGGTTTGAGGCGGGCTGGTGTGGTGTGAAGCAGGTTGGCTTATTCCGTCGGCGGCACATACCCCTGCGCCGCATCGGCGCCATCGCCAAAGAAATGCTTTTCCATCTGCGTAGCCAGATATTTGCGCGCGCGCACATCGGCTAGGTTCAAACGGTTTTCATTGACCAGCATAGTCTGATGCTTGAGCCAGGCGGCCCAGGCTTCTTTCGAAACGCTCTCCCATAATTTTTTGCCCAGTTCCCCAGGGTAAGGCGGGAAGTCGAGGCCTTCGGCTTCTTTGTCTAATTTGATGCAGTGAACCATGCGTGCCATAGAAATCTCCAGACTATAAATTTTTAATCAGTACCAGCGACTTGCGCTGCCAGTTGTACATATTTTGCCGGTTCTTCGGCAGATCGTCGAAAGTCGCATTCACAAAGCCGCGCTTGAGAAACCAGTGTGCCGTGCGGGTGGTCAGCACAAACAGTTTTTTGAAACCGGCGTTACGCGCACGAATTTCCAAATGCTTGAGCAGACGCTCGCCATCGCCCTGTGCCTGCACTTCGGGGTTGACGGTCAGACAGGCCATCTCGGCCATTTTCTCGGCAGGGAAAGGGTAGAGCGCAGCGCAGCCGAAGATGACACCGTCATGCTCGATGACGGAAAAATAATCGATCTCGCGTTCTATCAGTTCGCGGCCGCGCTTGACCAATGTGCCGTCGGCTTCAAGTGGTTCGATCAACTGCAGAATGCCACCCACGTCTTCAATGCTAGCTTCGCGCAGGCTCTCCAGATTTTCGGAGGAGATCATGGTGCCGACGCCATCATGGGTAAAGATTTCCAATAGCACCGAACCATCGGTGGCGAACGGAACAATATGTGCGCGTGGCACGCCGCCCTGGCAAGCCTTGATGCCGTGTTCCAGATAAAACGCTGCATCAGCCGGCAGGCAACCTGAAGCCAGCACCGCTTGCGCCAGATGCGCGGACAACTCATGAATCTCTGCGCCACCGGCATCAACCATCATTGGTGTTTCAGTGATGAAAATCAGCTTGTCGGCGCGCAATGCAGTTGCTGCTGCAACGGCCACGTCTTCCAGCGCCAGATTGAAGACTTCGCCCGTCGGCGAAAAGCCCAGCGGCGACAGCAGCACCAGACTGCCATTGGCCAGAATAGGGTTAATCGTTTCGTGCGCGATCTTGCGGGTTACGCCCGTATGCTCGAGGTCGACGCCGTCAATAATGCCCATCGGCCGTGCGACGACGAAGTTACCCGAGATGACCCTGATCGCGGCATTCGCCATTGGTGTATTGGGCAAGCCCTGACTGAACGCTGCTTCGATATCGAGTCGCAATTCACCAGCGGCTTCTTTCGCGCATTCAAGCGCGGTGGCGTCGGTAATGCGCAGCCCGTTATGAAAACGGGTTTCGCTGTGCCTCAACGCCAGCTGTTCTTCGACTTGCGGGCGTGAACCATGCACGATCACTACCTTGATGCCCAGCGCATGCAACAGCGACAGGTCATGCGCTAAAACAGGCAGCGCACCCGCCATCACCAGCTCGCCGGGGAAGGCGACCACGAAGGTTTTGCCACGGAAGGCGTGGATGTAGGGAGCGACGGAGCGCAACCATTCAACGAACTGGATCGAGTTTTCCATGAGCGGCATTATAGAGCCTATCCCGGTAGGTCAAGTCGTCGCGGCGGGACGCTTTACGTCCGGCACGGCGTTGCGGCTCTTGCCGTGGCTCGCCACGCCGCGTCGCCGCGCTTGTTCCGAACGCAAATCGCCTACGCCGCAACTGACTCAACCTACCGAGATAGGCTCTATAATTCGCTCCGCCATGTCCGTACCCGATTCCCTTAAAAAAGCCGGACCCCCGCGCAATCCGCTGCCAGCGGTGACCTTTCCCGAAGAATTGCCCGTCTCAGGACGGCGCGACGAGATTGCTGCTGCGCTCTCGGCGCATCAGGTCATCATCGTCTGTGGCGAGACCGGCTCCGGCAAGACCACGCAGCTGCCCAAGATCTGTCTGGCGCTGGGGCGCGGCGAGCGCGGCCTGATCGGCCATACCCAGCCGCGCCGGCTTGCTGCGTCGTCCACCGCCAAGCGCATCGCGCAAGAGCTAGGCTCGCCAGCCGGCATGCATGTGGGCTTCAAGGTCAGGTTCAACGACACTCTTTCGCCCGGTGCCTGGGTCAAGCTGATGACCGACGGCATTCTGCTGGCCGAAACGCAGGGGGATCCGTTACTAAAACAATATGACACCATCATCATTGACGAGGCGCATGAACGCAGCCTCAACATTGATTTCCTGCTTGGTTACTTGAAGCAGCTGCTGCCAAAGCGGCCGGACCTGAAAATCATCATCACCTCGGCCACGATTGATGCGGACCGCTTTGCGCGCCATTTCGGCAGCGCTGACAAGCCCGCGCCTGTGATTGAGGTCTCGGGTCGGCTATATCCGGTTGAGCTGCGCTACCGGCCTGTGGAGCCGGATCAGGCGGTCAAACTCGGCGCGGCACAAAAAGCCAAGGAGCAACGCGACCTGATGGACGCCATAGTCGACGCCGTCGATGAACTGGCCTTGATCGGTCCGGGCGACGTATTAGTGTTCTTGCCCGGCGAGCGTGAAATTCGTGACGCGGCCGAAGCCCTGCGCAAGCATCATCCGCCGCATGTCGAAATTCTGCCGCTGTATGCGCGGCTGTCGGCGCAAGAGCAGGAACGTATTTTTAAGCCCAGCAATGCGCGCCGCATTGTGCTGGCCACCAACGTCGCCGAGACTTCATTGACGGTACCCGGCATACGCTACGTGGTCGATGCCGGCACCGCGCGCGTAAAGCGCTATAGCTACCGCAACAAGGTCGAGCAGTTACAGATTGAGGCCATTGCGCAGTCGGCTGCCAACCAGCGTGCTGGGCGTTGCGGCCGCGTTGCGGCTGGTGTTTGCATACGCTTGTATGAAGAGCAGGATTTTTTACAGCGTTCGAAATTCACCGAACCTGAAATTCTGCGCTCGTCGCTGGCCTCGGTCATCTTGCGCATGAAGTCGCTGCGGCTCGGTGACATTGAAGATTTTCCGTTCATTGAGCCGCCGCTGGGTCGCGCCATTGCCGATGGCTATCAGCTCTTGCAAGAACTGGGTGCCGTCGACGATGAACAGCAGCTCACCAATCTGGGCCGACAGTTAGCCAAGCTGCCGCTAGACCCGCGAGTCGGGCGCATGATATTGGCTGGCAAAGACAACGTCTGCCTGTCTGAAATGCTGATCATTGCATCCGCCTTGTCGGTGCAAGACCCGCGCGACCGGCCTGTTGAAGCGCAGGGTGCGGCCGATGCGGCACATAAAAAATTCGCTGATGAAAAATCCGAATTCCCTGCTTACCTGAAAATCTGGGCATGGTTTGAAGAAGCGATCGCGCATAAAAAATCCAACCGCCTGCTGCAAGAGCATTGCCGCGCCAATTTCCTGTCTCAGATGCGCCTGCGCGAATGGCGCGATGTGCATTCGCAATTGCTGACCATCGTGCGCGAGCAGGGCTGGCGCTTGAATGAAGCGCCAGCGACCTACGAGCAACTGCACACTGCGCTGTTGACTGGCTTGCTCGGCAACATAGGTTTCAAGGCCGACGACGAGCCGCATTACCTCGGCGCGCGCGGCATCAAGTTTCATATCTGGCCCGGTTCATCGCTGTTGAAAAAGGCCGGCAAATGGGTCGTCGCGGCCGAGCTGGTGGATACCTCACGCCTGTATGCACGCACCGTAGCGCAGATCCAGCCGGAATGGCTGGAAAAGGTTGGCGGGCATTTGCTTAAAAAATCCTGGGGCGAGCCGCGCTGGGAAAAAAAGAGCGGGCAGGTGTCGGCCTATGAACGTGCGACGCTGTATGGCCTGGTGGTCTACAGCCAGCGCCGCATCAACTACGGTAATTTCAAGCCCGAAGAAGCACGCGAGATTTTCATACGTGATGCGCTGGCCGGTGGCGACTTCGAGACCCGCGCGCCATTCTTTGCGCACAACCAGAAGCTGATTCGCGAGATTGAAAACCTCGAACACAAATCGCGCCGGCTTGATGTGTTGGTCGATGACGAATTGATTGCCGCGTTTTACGACAAGCTGATTCCGGCAGACATACACAACGCCGTTGACTTTGAAAAATGGCTGCGCGAAGCCAGCGCAAAAAATCCGAAGCTGCTGTACCTGAACCGCGACGACCTGATGCGGCATGAAGCCGCCGGTGTTACCACCGAGCTGTTCCCGAAAGTGATGCGCAATGCCGGCATTGAAATGGCGCTGAGCTACCACTTTGAGCCAGGCTCGCATCGCGATGGCGTGACACTCGCCGTGCCGCTGTTTGCACTCAACCAGGTCTCGGTGGCGCGCTGTGAATGGCTGGTGCCCGGCATGTTGAAAGAGAAGACGCATCTGCTGCTGAAGTCGCTGCCGCAAAAATTGCGCCGCCATTGCGTGCCGTTGCCGGACTATACAGCAGGCTTTTGCGAGCGCATTCATGCAGCCCATAAGTTCGGCTCAGGTGATTTGCTCGATGCCTTGATTGTCGATGTCCGCGAGCAAACCACGCTAATGGTGCGTAGCAGCGACTTCAAACTGGAAACGCTGCCGGCGCATCATTTCATGAACTTCAAGATCATTGACGAGCATGGTCGCCAACTGGAAATGGGCCGCAACCTGCCGGCACTGCAGGCCGAGTTCGGTGGACAGGCGCGCGAGCAGTTTCAAAAAATTGCCGAGGCTAGTAACACGGCTAATACTTCGGCTAATAACGCGGCTAATAACGCGGCCAATGAGGCCGCACCAGCAGCCCGTCGTTCCGGCGAAAGCCGGAACCCAGCGACTTCCAGCGCACCGTCAAACTACCAAAACCTCACAAGCTGGACCTTCGGCGAACTACCTGAGCTGCTCGAAATCCAGCAGGGCAAACAAACCCTGATCGGCTTTCCGGCCTTGGTCGACAAAGCCACGCATTGTGATCTTGAAGTATTCGACGACCCGAATGAAGCTGCGCAAATTCATTTTGCTGGCTTGCGGCGCTTGTTTGCGCTGCAGCTTAAAGAGCAAATGAAGTTCCTTGAAAAGAATGTGCCGGGCCTGCAGCAAATGGGCATGCAGTACATGGCGCTGGGCTCGCAGGAAGAATTGCGCGACCAGATCATTCAGGCCGGACTAGAACGGGCGTGCCTGCAGCAACCGCTGCCTAAAAACCAGGGCGAGTTCAACCAGCGGCGCGAAGAAGGCAAGGCGCGCCTGAACCTGCTGGTCAATGAAATTGCGCGGCTGGTCGGGCTGATTCTTGCTGAATACCATGCGCTGCCGAAAAAGCTGCAAGGCATCAAGGCGCACACGGCCGCGCATGCCGATTTGCAGGCACAGCTACAGGCTTTGATCGTCAAACGCTTCGTGGCCGAGCACGACTATGCGCAACTCGCACATTTCCCGCGCTACCTGAAGGCGATACAAGTCAGGCTCGACAAGCTGCGCGCTGACCCGGCACGCGACGCGAGGCTGATGGCCGACTGGCTGCTGGCGGCCGCGCCTTGGCAGCGTGCGCAAAAAGCTGGCCGGCGCGATCCGCAGATGCAGGAATTCCGCTGGTTGCTGGAGGAGTTGCGCGTCTCACTTTTTGCGCAAGAGCTGAAGACGCCGATGCCCGTATCGGTCAAACGGCTGCAGAAAGTATGGGAGAGTATGCAGCGTTAGAAATTCGCGCCTGATATTCGCGCCTGAGCGCACCACTAGTACAGCAGCGATGCATCGCCGCTGTACTTATGATGCATAGCCTACTGTCAGGCCGCCACCTACCTGAATGCAAACATCAGGATATGGGTGAAGGATGAGCATCAATCAAATAGGACGGGGGCGCATTACCGGCCTTGGCAGCGCTGACCTTTCAGGGAATAAGGGTGTCCAACAGGCCAAGCAAAAGGTCTTGCTCCAGAATGCCGGGGCTGAGATTGCCAATGCGCTTAAATCTCTGCAGGAAGTCAGTCCGCAGCGTATGCAGGCTAAGCAGACGGTAGCGGAAAAGGTCAAGACAGTTTTTTGGAATAGCACCAGTCGCATTGCTGCCGACCTCACGACCTTCAACGTTCGCAGCCCGCAGTCGCCTAAATCGCACCTCGCATCGAATGATCAGGTCAAAGTCAGTAAAGCAGCTATGGTCAAAGAAATGGTCGGAGCGATCACGAAAAAACTCGACTCTTTCCCGGTATTCCGGGAGAAGCGCTCCAGTGACACTGCAGCAGCCGCCACTTATGCGAAATTTCTGAAATATGCGGCACTGGAGAATCCGGAAATGTCGGGCTTTCTGGGCGCAATGGACAATTTGCGTGCATCACCGACGGCAAAAAAAGCGGAAGCGATGCTGAGGGAATTTATCGTGCCGGCAAAAATAGATGAAAATGGAGTGCCACTCGAAGGTCAGTCCAGCATGCAAATTAACCTTAGCAGTGATGGAGTGCGTAATGACCTAATTATTGCTGTAACACATAGTATCGTGGATGCCCATGTGTACGGTACCCCGGAAAAGCTTGGAAACTTGGTGAAAGTGTTTGAAAGAGCAGAGACCTATATTGCCAACCAGCTCGACAGAAATTGCAAGTTCCAGACGGAAGTCAATTCTGCATTCACCAAGCTCCAAGCAAGTGGCGCAGCTGCGCCGCGTCTTGATCCAAGACTGAAGGTCTAGCCGCTCAATCCAGCTTCGCGTAGAATCGCGGAAATTCTATCATTCCGAGCTTTCCAAAATGAGCATTAAATCCGACAAATGGATCCGCCGCATGGCGGCTGAAACCGGCATGATCGAGCCTTTCGAGCCCGGTCAAATACGCGAGGCCAATGGCCAGAAAATCGTTTCTTACGGTACTTCATCGTACGGGTACGATATTCGCTGTGCCGACGAATTCAAAATTTTCACGAACATCAATAGTACTATTGTTGATCCGAAAAATTTTGACGAGAATTCGTTTGTCGATATCAAGAGCGATGTCTGCATCATCCCGCCGAATTCGTTTGCACTGGCGCGAACGATTGAATACTTCCGTATTCCGCGCAGCGTGCTGACCATCTGTCTGGGCAAATCAACCTACGCACGTTGCGGCATCATCGTCAACGTGACGCCGTTCGAGCCTGAGTGGGAAGGCTACGTAACACTGGAGTTTTCCAACACCACACCGCTGCCGGCAAAGATTTACGCGGGCGAGGGTTGTGCGCAGGTGCTGTTCTTCGAGAGCGATGAAGTCTGCGAGACTTCATACAAGGACAGAGGCGGCAAATATCAGGGGCAGCGCGGCGTGACGTTGCCGAAGACCTGAGCATTTATCCATAGAAGAGAAAAGGGGCCGCTGGCCCCTTTTATTTTGATGCCCTCAATGCGACTCTGCGCCGAACACAGCTTCGATAGAGGCAGCCGACAGCACGGCATCTGTCCATGTGTCCAGTTCAGTCTCCGTTGCCTCGTTCAGTTTCGCTACGGCCCAGGCGGGTAATTCTTCGCAAAAGCGGCGCACCAGTAGGCGCGCCAGCACGCGGGCCTGACCCTGCTGGATACCTTGTTGTATTCCTCGCTGCATACCTTGCTGCATACCTTGCTGCATACCTTGCTGCATACCTTGCTGAATCCCTTGTTGCATACCTTTTGCCATGCCCTCTTCGGTAGCGAGGCGTTCAAACGACGTCACGTATGGTTTGCCCATTTCTTCCTCCAGTGTTTGCATATCCTGCCGCAATGTTTGCGCCAGCTCTTTGGGCAGACGCATCATCCAGTCCAAAATCCTCATCAGGTCGATGACCTGCTTGCGGTCCCACCCACGCCGGTACAAGTCTTTCACCAGCACCCACTTGGCTGCATAGCGTGCCTGCGGGTCGGTACGCGTGGCACGTGTACTCAAATGCGCCTGGGTGACGATGGCAAACGGGTTCTGACTGTCGGCAAGTCTTGCTTCACTGCCGGACCAGTCCAGTAGCTTCGCGACCGGGAAACGTAGCGCAAGCTGACAGCCGAACATGTCGTAGCCGAAGGTCTCAGGTCGCCAGTGTTCCTTATCGTCGGCAAGTAGCGCAAGGCTGGCAATCGGCTGGTTGTAACGCTCGTATAGCCTGTAGTGGTAGACGAACATGCGTTCTACGAATTCAGCTTGCATGGTGCCCTGAACCTCAATATGCACATAGACCCAGCCCGTCTGACCGCCTAGCCTGGTCACGCGCACCAGCTTATCGACAATGCGCGTGCCGAGCTCGGCATCGTGTACAGCGGCGCGTAATTCCTGATCGAGAAATGCAGGCGGTTCTGACCAGTCGACTTGCGCATGCGCTTCCGGAAAATAAAACAGCAGGAAGTCTGCGAAGTACCGCTCGATCGCATCCTTCCATGGGCTGTCATAGTCATCTGCCATTACGCGCTCCCATCCGGGTTTTCGGTGATGGGGTAAGCATGCGGCAGTTACGTACTTATGAAGGACAGGCTGGCGCAGGCAGTGATGCATACGCGGTCGATCGAATTAAACTGAGGGTAATGCTGTTGTATTCACATCTACAGAAAAAAATTTTTACGATTTCCTTTTATATGAATAGAAGTTTTAATTTTTCAAATTCTAAAAAATGATCTTTCCAAACACCAAAATTTAAATCGGGAGTTTAAAGCTGCAACAAAAAGGGAGCCGAAGCTCCCTTGAATGTGAAATGTGAACTGGCTTACTGCTTCACACAATCCACAAAATAGCCCTTCACACCATTGACTTCGGATTTCACCAGACCGTGCACATCGGTCTCGAATCCCGGAAACTTTTCATTGAAGTCGCGTGCGAATTTCAAATAGTCGACGATGGTCTTGTTGAAAATCTCGCCCGGAATCAAGAGCGGAATGCCCGGCGGGTAAGGGGTCAGCAGAATAGCTGTCACACGACCTTCCAGTTTGTCGATGGCCACACGCTCAATTTCACGGTGCGCCATTTTTGCAAACGCATCCGACGGCTTCATAGCCGGCTGCATGTCCGACAGATACATCTCCGTAGTCAGACGCGCTACGTCATAAGACTTGTACATATCGTGAATCTGATGGCACAACTCTCTGAGGCCGATGCGCTCATAGCGCGGATTGGCTGCTGCAAATTCAGGCAGGATGCGCCACACCGGCTGGTTCTTGTCGTAATCATCCTTGAACTGCTGCAGCGCGGTCAGCAGCGTGTTCCAGCGGCCCTTGGTAATGCCGATGGTGAACATGATGAAGAACGAGTACAGACCTGCCTTCTCGACAATGACGCCATGCTCGGCCAGATATTTGGTCACGATCGACGCCGGAATGCCGGTGTCGCTGAAATGACCATTAATGGACAATCCTGGTGTGACGATGGTGGCCTTGATCGGGTCCAGCATATTGAAGCCGGGAGCGAGGTTGCCAAAGCCATGCCAGTCGTCTTCAGCGCGGATCATCCAGTCTTCACGCGAACCTATGCCGTCTTCGGCAAACGTATCCGGCCCCCACACCTGGAACCACCAGTCCTTGCCCCATTCCTGATCAATCTTTTTCATGGCGCGGCGGAAGTCCAGCGCTTCGAGAATGCTTTCTTCCACCAGTGACGTGCCGCCCGGTGCTTCCATCATTGCAGCAGCAACGTCGCAGGACGCAATGATCGAGTATTGCGGCGAGGTTGATGTGTGCATCAAATACGCTTCGTTGAACGTATCGCGGTCCAGCTTGACTGTCTCTGACTCACACACCAGAATTTGTGAAGCCTGCGACAGACCAGCCAGCAATTTATGCGTAGACTGGGTCGAGAAAATCATCGAATTTTTAGCGCGCGGCCGGTCCTTGCCGATGGCGTGCATGTCTTTGTAAAAGTCATGGAAAGTCGCATGCGGCAACCACGCCTCATCAAAATGCAGCGTATCGATTTCACCGTCCAGCATTTCTTTCAAAGTCTCGACGTTGTAAATCACGCCGTCATAAGTCGACTGCGTAATCGTCAGAATGCGCGGCTTCTTGTTGACCGCTTCGCGCGCAAACGGATTCGCCTCGATCTTCTTCATGATGTTTTCCATCTTGAATTCTTCAAGCGGAATCGGACCGATGATGCCAAGGTGATTTCGCGTCGGCATCAGGAAAACCGGAATCGCACCACACATGATGATCGAATGCAGAATCGATTTGTGACAGTTACGGTCCACCACCACAATGTCGCCGGGTGCGACGGTCGAGTGCCAGACCATCTTGTTGGAAGTTGATGTGCCATTCGTCACGAAGTAGCAGTGGTCGGCATTGAAAATGCGCGCCGCATTGCGCTCCGACGCAGCAACTGGGCCGGTGTGGTCAAGCAGTTGACCGAGTTCTTCAACCGCATTGCAGACGTCGGCACGCAGCATGTTCTCACCAAAAAATTGGTGGAACATCTGCCCGATCGGCGACTTCAAAAATGCTACGCCGCCAGAGTGTCCCGGGCAATGCCATGAGTAAGAACCGTCCTGCGCGTAATGCACCAGCGCGCGGAAAAACGGCGGCGCCAGCCCGTCAAGATACGACTTGGCTTCACGGATGATATGGCGCGCAACGAACTCGGGTGTATCTTCAAACATGTGAATGAAGCCATGCAGTTCGCGCAAAATGTCGTTTGGAATATGCCGTGAGGTGCGCGTCTCGCCATACAGATAGATCGGTATGTCGGCGTTCTTGTAGCGGATCTCTTCAACGAAGGCGCGCAGCGACTTCAGCGCGAGGTCGGTTTCTTCAAAAGAGCCAGCGCCGAATTCTTCGTCGTCAATCGACAGAATGAACGCCGACGCGCGCGACTGCTGTTGCGCAAATTGCGACAAGTCACCGTAGCTGGTAACACCCAGCACTTCCATGCCTTCTTTTTCCATCGCATCAGCGAGCGCGCGTATGCCCAGGCCCGACGTGTTCTCGGAACGGAAGTCTTCATCAATGATGACGATGGGGAAGCGGAATTTCATGGGTTCTCCGGGCGCGTTGGCGCCAAAAATGCGAAAGCGGGATTTTCTCAGATATGGGGGCGGCGTGGGAATAATCCACGCCCGTTCAGCAATTTAGCGGCGCTGATAGATAACAAAAGAGTAATCAAAGCCGTTTTCAGCCGAATGATGCGGCTCCCTTGAGGTTTCAACCCACTCTGCCGGGTCCAGCTTGGGGAAAAAAGCATCGCACTCAAAGTCAGCGCCAATCTCGGTCACGATCAGCCGCGAAGCCAGCGGCAGCGCCTCGACATAGATCTGCGCGCCGCCAATGACGAAAGCTTCGCCATCGCCCACCAGTTCAGCGGCCTGTTGCAACGAGCTCACCGCCTCGACGCCGGCATGGGACCAGTCAGCATTGCGGGTGACGACGATATTGCGCCGGTTTGGCAGAGCCCGCCCGATTGAATCAAACGTCTTGCGGCCCATGATGATGGGATAGCCAGTGGTCGTGCGTTTGAAAAACGCCAAATCTTCCGGCAGACGCCAGGGCAGGGTGTTGCGGATGCCAATGCCGTTGTGGCGGTCGGTGGCGACGATTAGGGTCAGGGTGGCGGGCATGTGAGCATTAGTGGTTTTATTGGTACGACCTACAGAGTGCTTCGTATCTTATCTGCTTTTAGCGAAGGCAAAAAAATGTATCGGGATAAGGCCAATTTCAACTTCGAATACAACAAGTACCAAATAACAACATAGTGCATTTGCACTATTGGTTAGGAGGAGTTGCAAGCGCAAACTTTCTAAAAATATAAAATATTTTAACCGGAAGACAGCTTGCCGACTGCCAGTGCAGACAAGCGAGTGCAGACAATTCAGGAGAATCACATGGCCCGCGTTTCTAACACTTCACCGACCGCGACAGACAAAACCTTCATAGCTGCTGAAGACTCTGCCCAATCTAATAACGTGTTCTCCGGCGTAACTGATCTGAATAGAGATAGCCCAGCAATGAGATTCATTTATTACGCCGGCAATCAGGATGTTCCTTTTCGCGAGATCAGGACAGAAAACTTTACTTTTCAGTTTTTTGAGGCTCTTAGCGACAGCAGATTATATGGAGCACTGGCACCTAAAGTACAAGGAATAGCAGAACATACTGCGCCTCAAGATGACCACAGTGCCGGCGACGATCTGAACCATGGCAATATAGTGTCGAGTCTTGCCAAAGATTTTCACGACGTTAATGTCGATGGCAGTTTGTGGTTTGATCCGTATGGTGAATCTAAAACGCTGAAACACGGTTCATCTGAAATAGCCTCATTTACCACCATCGCACTTAATGACAGCGGGCTGCAAGCGGGTACGTCAGACCCTAACATCACCATTAATGCAGACGGTGGTGGTGACCCTGGACTTCCTACTAACCGTGCCCCGATAGCTACAAAAGTAATCTGGCCTTTGAATGACAATGAATTCCAAATAATTAATCTGTTCAGTTATGCCGCCGATCCGGATAGAGATAAGCTCGCAGTTTTCAATACCACCTCCATTAGCACAAGCATTCCATTTACGCTGGATGGAAATGGCACGCTGACTTATGACGCCCGCTTTCTTAATATTGCTGATGGCGTGACACGAACCGATACCATTACTTACACTGTATATGACGGTATGTCATCTGCATCTGGAGTAATGACATTCGAAGTGACAGGCGTCGCATCTTCAACGCCCGACGATTTCAGAACTGTCTTGAATGGAGGGTCACAATTATTCACTGGCTTGCTGGATAACGATAACCTGCTTCCTTCGTCTATTCCAGATAGCAAATATTTTATTTATTTGCGTGATGGAATTGCTTTGGTTGATTCCGCCTATACGACAAAAGGGGGCGTAGTCACTTTCGAAACAGGTACAAGCTATCTGGATCATCAAAATTTGATATACACACCGCCTCCCGGTTTTAGCGGCATTGATTCCTTTACTTATCAAACTGCGCTCGGATATGGGAACACTATCGTACCCGGAGGCTTTGCCACAATATATATACGGGTCATGCCTCCACCGATTGCACCCATCGGAATTGAAGACACTTATCACGTCAATTTCGATTCTGTACTTAATATCTCTGCTGCTGAAGGTGTTTTGCAAAACGATCAGAGTAATGGCGGTGGTACGTTGTACGCACAAAGAGAATTCGTTTTTGGATTATTCGAAGGCCAACTCGATCTCAATGTAGATGGCAGCTTCATCTACAATCCGGATGGATTATTCACATCTCTGGCTGCCGGTCAGTCTCAGACGGTGACGTTCAAATATGCCGCCTTTAATACACAAACAATGCAGGTCGGTTCCACAGTAGTCAACATTGTAGTCAGCAAGCCTGCGCCAGTAGTGCCAGTCGCGTCCAATGATACTTTGAGCCTTAATGAAGACGTACGGTTTCTAATTAAAACTCTTTTGGACAATGACACAACTCTGGCTGGAACGACGCTGACAGGTATACGGATTACCTCTCTGTCTGTGGATGGAGTGTTGTTTTTAAATGAAGCAGCAGTTGCCGTCAATAGCCTTATTACCGCCGCTGATTTAAGTGCAGGTCATTTAGTTTTTTCCCCGAATACAAATTTCAATGGGGTTAGCACTTTCCAATACCAAGCCAATAACGGTCAGGCTTACAGCGAGCCGGTCACAGTAACTATAAACGTAGGGCCCATTAATGATGCACCGGTACGCACTGGCGGTACGCTGAACACGATTACAGTCAATGAAGATAGCGCTACGACTACGGCTACCAGTCTTGGATTGGCTGGATTGACCTATGGGCCTGGCGGCGGCACGGATGAAGCCTCACAGACGCTGACCTACACAATCACGGGCGTCCCCAGCTTCATTACCTTATGGAAGGCCGACGGGGAAACGGCTGTGCTGGCAGACAGTACGCTCACTGCAACAGAGTTGCAGGGACTTAAATACAAGACTGTCGCTGATACGAATGGCACCGGCATAGTTAGCTGGAGCGTGACGGATAGTGGCAGCGACACATTCCCAGATTTAAATTCGATTTCACAAAGCTTGTCGGTAACGGTCACCGCTGTCAATGATGCACCGCGCTTAACTAACGATACAGAAAGTGTATTAGATGGTTCCACAGTCGTCGTCCCCGCTACAACGGGGTTGATGGCTAACGACAGTGATCCGGATAATGGTGATTCAATTAGCGTTGTCGGCGCAAGAATTATGGGTGGCGAA
Organism: Burkholderiaceae bacterium; assembly: GCA_040399905.1. Lineage (GTDB taxonomy): Bacteria > Pseudomonadota > Gammaproteobacteria > Burkholderiales > Burkholderiaceae_D > Pernthalerella. The sequence goes on along the minus strand of JBBARG010000004.1, from coordinate 153,778 downwards.
TCGTTTGCTACTGACGTTACGGATAATTACGGCACCTTGCACGTCAACAGCGACGGAAGCTATCGCTTCACGGCCAATGGCATTAGCTCTTTTGAACTGGCTTCAGGACTGAAATACATTGATACTTTTGAATATCAGGTCAAGGATGCTGCCGGCCTGACTTCGAATGCTCAACTAGCTATCACTATCACCGGTCGAAACCAGCAGCCTAAAGCAGTCACTGACAATCTTTTTGTGGATGAAGGTCAAACCACCAGCGGTAGTCTGATTGCGAATGATTTCGATATAGATATTGGCGACAAAATTGCGGTTACCTCAGTCAAGTCAAGCACTAACATCGCATATGGTATTACTGGTCCCACTGCTATCAACTTCGACTTTGGTACCTTGAACATTGATAGGACAGGTAGCTATAGTTTCACCGCGAACGGCCTCGCCAGTATCGCCCTCAAAGCGGGCCAGGAACATCTAGAAACCTTCGCCTATAGAATTACAGATGGCGGCGGCTTAACTTCGAGCGCTTCTATCGAAATCCTGATTAAAGGGGTTAATAGTGAACCGGCTGCTAAAGACGATAGCGCCGATGTGAATGAAGACGGCGCGCTATTAGCTTTTAATATTCTCTCAAACGATAAAGACCCTGATACCGGTGACGTCTTGCATGTCAGCGGTGTCAGAAAAAACAGCACGGACAACTTTGACACAATCCCCATCGATGATGACTACGGTACGCTGACACTGAATGCCGATGGCACGGTGAGTTTTCAGGCCGATGGCTCTGCCAGTCAGGCACTCGCTGCAGGTGCAATTGCGACAGACATCTTCACCTATCAGATCAAAGATGCTGCCGGCCTGACTTCGAATGCCCAACTATCTATTACCATCACCGGGGTCAACGATGCGCCTGTCGCATCCAATGATGATCTTGTGTTGAATGAAGGTGAAGACGTCAGGGGTAATCTGCTTACGAATGATAGCGATGTAGATTTTGGCGATACCATGCATGTTGTCAGCATAGGTATTGTTTTATTTGATAATTCTTTTTATTACTCCGATAAGTATGTTCAACTGAAGACCAACTCGGACGGTAGCTACATACTTTCCGCAATTGGTGAAGGCAGTAATGCTCTCGGGGCAGGACAGACAGTAAACCGAAGATACAACTACGAAATAAATGATGGCAGCGGCGCTCCTTCGACAGCTTATATTAACGTCAAGATCTACGGCGTGAACAATGCGCCGATCGCCAGAGACGATATCTCCAGTTTGGATGAAGACGGCACGCCAGTAACAATTTATCTTAGACTAAACGATAACGACCCTGATAGAAATGATGTCTTTTATGTCAGTGGCATCAGGAAGAGCAGCACGGACGATTTTGTCACCACCTTCATCAAGGATGACTACGGTACGCTGACACTGAATGCCGATGGCACGGTGATTTTTCAGGCCGATGGTTCGGCCAGTCAGGCACTCGCTGCAGGTGCAATTGCGACAGACATTTTTACCTATCAGATCAAGGATGCTGCCGGACTGAGTGCTACTGCTAACCTGACGCTAACCATCACCGGCGTCAACGATGCGCCAACAGCGCGCAATGATGCCTACAGCTACATCAATACCGTAGGTTCTGTCTTCACCGTCGATGCCGCCAAAGGCGTGCTGGTCGACGATACAGACCCGGACAGCACGGATAATTTGACGGTGACGGGAGCTGGTATCGAATTGACTACGGTAGCCGGTCAACATGTCACGCTCGCTGCCGATGGTTCGTTTGTCTACGATGCTGCCAATGGTTTTTCCGGCAACGATTCCTTCACTTATACGGCTACTGACGGTCATGGTGATACCAGTACTGCCACCGTCAATCTGACGGTAACTGCCCCACCCAAACTGGCCGATCTATTCCTCATCAACGAAATCGCGGTCAACACGGGTTCAGTTACGTTCACCATCAATACAGACAATGGTGTTGATCTGAACACAGTGACGACAGGACCTGCGCATATTGAAATCATTAAAAGCAGTAACACGGCCACCACCTCGGCTGAACTGCGCAGCATGCAGGTCGAGATTGTCAATCCGAACGGTGGATTGTCAGTCATCAGCATGTCGCAACTGGTTGGGCTCACGGTCGACAAAGCAGGCAATCCACTCAACCTGAGCAGCGCCATTGCAGCAGGTGGCAGTCTGGAGCTGTTCGAGCCAAATAACGACGGGCTTGGCATCTGGGCTGTGTATGACAGCAAGGGTACGCTCAAACTCTCGGGCACCTACCATGACAATGCCTGGCATCTGGGCGCTGATGTCAATGCACCGATTGCCGTCAATCTGGCGCAGGCGGCGACGGGTGCCTCGCTCGATCTGTTCATTGCCAATGGTGCGCTCATCTCTAATTTGCAGGGCATTGATACGACGCAGAGCTGGCTGTCAGGTGTGGGCAGCTTGGGAACAGCCCCGCACGCGCTGGGTTCGGTCAGCCCGTTTGTGCTGCCTGAAAAACTGTTCGCCTGGTATGGCGGCGCGCAATTGTCACCTCTTGGTGTGCCGGCTGATGTGACAGCACTGCTGGCCTTGAACAAGCAATTCAACGCCAGTCTGGCCAGCATTGCCGACACTGTGTTTGTCCGTGTGTATGACAACTACTTGAATAACGGGATCGCCAATGGTCTCGATAAAGTTTTTATCGACAATAACGATGCCGGCGATTGGACCTACGGCCCGAAAACCATTCTCTCCGATGGTTATAAAAATATAGCGGGGAAAGACAGTACGAAGTTTGTTCCCAATCCGCTTGACCCGTACGACAACATGAACCCCTTGCAGGGAACTGGCAAGCACGGCGATGTCATTGCCTCGATCACGAATGAAGATGGGCAGACCATTGCAATATTCAGCGGCTTCGGTACGGGTGGCAGCGGCCATGACTTCCTGTATGGGGTCAACAGTGATGATGTGCTGCTAGGTGCAAGTGGTGATGATTTTATTTACGGCTCAGCAGGCAATGACACTTTGTGGGGCGGAAGTGGTGGCGACAGCTTGTCCGGTGGTGCCGGTAATGATGTGCTTTACGGCGGAACCGGAAAAGACAAACTGCTCGGTGGTATCGGCGCTGATGTCTTTGCGTATCGGGATACCAATGAAAGCTCGGCGATGCTAGCTGATGTGATTGGTGACTTCACTCCTCGTATAGACAAAATTGACTTGTCCGCGATTGATGCCAAGACCAGCACTTCCGGCAATCAGGCTTTCCTCCCCGGTGGTTTCACTTCAGCGGTGAAAGCCAACTCAGTGACTTGGTATGAAGACAATGGCAATACGATCATACAAATCGATAACACCGGCAATACGGTTGCTGACATACAGCTGGTGCTAACTGGTACGGGTTTAGGTCTCACTACAGCAGACTTCATACTGTAATTTCCAAAAAGATTTCCGGCCAGCACTAATAGTTATTAGTGCTGGCCGGTGATTGCCTAAAACATTCAAACATCGCTTGTCGCAATGAAGATGCAGGCATAAAATTTATCCACTTATCGATGCCTGTGTTTGCTCAGCAAAATTTATTTGCCAAGTCTCAATAGTTCTTTGTGGCAAATTATTTTTCGGAATCACAGGCACAGGAAAATTTTGTTCGTCCTGATTGGATCGCTCGTGTCTGCCCGTCCTCGCGCTACAAAGAATGGCAAATCAGAAGTAACGGCGCTACCGCGTGATTTGAGTGGTGAGCGTTTTCGGCTGGTAGTAGAAGCGGCACCGAACGCCATCGTCGTCACCAATGCCAGCGGCCAGATTGAACTGGTCAACAAGCAGGCCGAAGCGCTGTTCCACTACACGCGCGAAGAAATGCTCGGGCAGCAGGTGGACATGCTGATTCCGGAACGTTTTCGGCGCAATCATCCGAAGCTGCGTGATCAGTTCATGTCCGAGCCAAGCACTCGTGCAATGGGGGCGGGTCGTGACTTGTATGCACATACAAAACATGGTCAGGAAATTCCGATCGAGATTGGTCTCAATCCGATTCATACCGAAGAAGGGATGTTGATTCTTTCTTCCATCATTGACATCAGCGAACGGAAAGCTGCCGAAGAACGATTCAGGCTGCAGACCGAGCAGATTGCCGCTGCCAGTCGTTACAAGTCAGAGTTTCTGGCGAACATGTCGCATGAATTACGCACGCCCTTGAACAGCATTTTGATTTTGTCCGAGCAGCTCAAAAATAACGTGATGGGCAACCTGACGCAAAAGCAGGTCACACATGCCGATATCATCCACCGCTCCGGCAGCGATTTGCTGGCGCTCATTAATGACATCCTCGACTTGTCCAAAATCGAGGCTGGCCGCATGTCCGTGCTGCTGGAAACCATCACCATGACCGAGTTCGTGACCAGTCTGGAGCGCAGCTTCCGACCCATGGCAGAAGCAAAAAGTCTGGGCTTTTCGGTGCATCTGGAAAGTGACGCGCCGCCCGTAATTTTTAGTGACCATCAACGCATTTTTCAGATCATTCGCAATCTATTTTCGAATGCTCTCAAATTTACGAATGAAGGCACGGTCAATATTTTGTTTTCGCATGCAACTTCATCCAAGGGTGAAGAGGGCATGCTTGCCATAGCTGTGTCAGATACCGGTATCGGCATACCGGCTGACAAACACGAGATGATCTTCGATGCCTTTCGTCAGGTAGACGGCTCGACCAGTCGCCGTTTTGGCGGCACTGGACTTGGCTTGTCGATTTCGCGTTCGCTGGCTGCGTTACTAGGGGGCGAAATACGTTTGCAGAGTGCGCCGGGACAGGGCAGTATTTTCACGCTGATTTTACCTCGCGGGCTAGAACATGCCGACGAAGTAACGGTAGAAGAAAAAGATGTTGCAGGCAGCAGTGAGCGTCCGGGTGGCGCACAGGTATTGCTGGTTGAAGATAATCCTGTCGAGGCGCGTCACTATGCCGGACTGATCCGCGAGCTTGGTTATCAAGTCACCATTTGCGGCAACGCGCAATGCGCCATCAAAGCCTGTCGCCGGCGTCGCTTTTCCTGTCTGGTCATTGATGTGGCGTTGCCGGACCAGACTGGCATAGAGTTGATTGAACAATTGAAGGCTGAAGTATTGCTGGATGAGACCGGCGTCATTGTCAACACGGCACTCAGCCTGAGCGATCTCGATTTGCAGCGTTTGCGTGCCTGCGCAGCAGTGGTGCTGACAAAATCGATAGAAGACGAAAATAAATTACTCGAAGCCGTAAGGCTGCAACTAACCACGCCGGATGCTGTCTTGTTACCGGAAGAAATGAACCCTGTTGTGACTGCTGTTCATGAAGATGTCATTCAAAATTTTAGCGGACGACACATACTGGTAGTGGATGACGACGTGCGAAATATTTATGCGATGTCGAGCATTCTTGAGGAACTTGGCTTTGAAGTAGAGATCGCAAAGAATGGCCTGCAAGCGCTGGAATTTTTGGCCGCGCATGATGACATTGACCTGGTTCTGATGGACATGATGATGCCAGTGCTCGACGGCTATCAGGCAACGCGAGAATTAAAATTTGTCCGGCACTTTAACAAGCCGGTTGTTGCGCTGACTGCGCATGCAATGAAGGGCGACCGCGAAAAATGTATGGCGGCCGGCGCTAGCGATTATCTTGCCAAACCAATTACGCAAACCGAGTTGGTCGAGATGTTGCATAAATGGTTGTAACCGGAAATACGCTTCCCATGGGATCGTCAGTAAAAAACATATTGGACTTCGACCTCTGTCAGACTATTTTGCTGGTGGATGACAGGCCTGACAATCTTGCCAGTCTCGAAGCGATTCTGGAAAATGGACGCCGCCGTTTGCTGAAAGCGGGCAGCGGCGAAGAGGCATTGCAGATGTTGCTTGATCATGACGTCGCATTGGTTTTGCTCGACGTGCAGATGCCCTTGATGAATGGCTACGAAGTTGCGCGTCTGATGCGTGGCAATCGCAAGACACGCAATATTCCCATCATCTTCATTACCGCGATTGCACGTGACGAAGCCGCGGCCATTCGTGGTTATCAGTCAGGCGCGATTGATTACATCACCAAGCCCGTCAATGCTGTTGTCCTGCAAAGCAAGGTAGGCTTGTTTCTTGAGCTTGATCTTTCCAAACGTCAGTTACAGCAGGCTTTCGCCAGGCTCGAACATACAAAGGCTTACTACGAATCCATGCTCAATGCAGCAGGCGAAGGCGTCATTGGTGTGGACGCCAATGGTGTCGTTAAATTTGTCAATCCGGCGGCGCTGTCTCTGCTCGGCAGTACTGCCGCCAAGATGATAGACCAGGAGTTTCACTATTTTCCGGTCGATCCGGAAAGAGAAAATGCAAAGCCCGAAGGCGCGCTCTTCAAGCCTACCGGCAGCGCTGAAGGCTTCAGCATTGAAGAGGCACTGTTTGAGCGTGCCGATGGCAGTCGCTTTCTGACTTCGTATTGTTGTTCGCCGCTGGCAGGAAAAGTAAACGGTGTGGTGGTGGTGTTTCAGGACATTACTTCACGGCGCGAAATGGAAGAGGAATTGCGTCAGCAAACCGTAACGGATCATTTGACGGGGCTGACAAATCGCAATGGCTTCAAGCTGGCATTGCAGGCAGCACTGGAGCGTGCAAAACGTGCGAAAGATAATGTGGCGTTGATGTTCATCGACCTTGATCATTTCAAGCGCATCAATGACAACCTTGGTCATGACGTTGGCGATTTTCTTTTGCGGGCTTTAGCAACGCGACTTAAAGAGCAGGTGCGCTCTTATGACATTGTTTCGCGTATAGGCGGCGATGAATTTACTGTTGTCATAGGTGGGCTCGCAGAAGCGGAAGATGCCGCCATGGTCGCCCGCAAGATACTCAATATATTGCGCCTTCCGTTCTTGCTCAAGGATGAGATGCGTGTCATTGTCAGTGCCAGTATCGGCATAGCCAGCTATCCGGAATGTGGCAACGATATCGATACCCTGATGCGCGCCGCCGACGTCGCCATGTATCAGGCCAAGCGCGATGGTCGTAATCTGTATGCGTTCTATATTCCTGAAATGAACGCACGCGACCGCAGTGCGCTCATGCTCGAGCAATCCTTGCGGCTAGGTGTGGAAAATGAAGAATTCAAACTTCATTATCAACCCCAAATTGAATTGGCTACGGGCCGTCTGGTGGGTCTTGAAGGTTTGCTGCGCTGGCAGAATGGTGAGCAAGGCAATGTCGAGCCATCGCATTTTGTGCCGATACTGGAAGATACGGGTTTAATGGTGCGTGTTGGCCAGTGGGTGCTTTCAACTGGCTGTAAACAAAGGCTGGAATGGCAGCCAGTAGTGCCAGACGATTGCGTGCTCGCGCTGAACTTGTCGCCGCGGCAGTTCGCGGATAAAAACCTTGTCAATGTAATTCGTGCAGCACTCGAAGAAAATAATTTGCCACCTTCGCAGCTGGAACTGGAGCTAACTGAAGGCATGCTCATGATGGATACTCAGTACACGCAAAGTGTGTTGCATGAATTGAAGATGATGGGAATCAGACTGTCGATTGATGACTTTGGCACCGGCTATTCATCGCTGGCCTATTTGAAGCAGTTTCCTCTTGATGTACTCAAGATTGACCGGCAATTCATCCGTAACCTGACGACTTCAGACAAAGACGCCGCCATCACGACTTCCATCATTCAGCTTGCGCACAACCTGGGGCTGAAAGTCGTCGCTGAAGGTGTTGAAAATGCGGAGCAGGTAGCCATGCTCAAAAAGCTCGGCTGCGATATCGGGCAGGGCTATTATTTTAGCCGGCCGATGGCAGCCGAATATGTGCCGGCATTCCCGCACAAGCATGAGTTGATTGTTTGTGCAGAGTAGGGTTTATACGGCTACCGGTGCTTTGATCGCAGGGTGTGATGTATAGCCAATGATTTCTATATCTTCAAAGCGGTAATCAAAGATTGAATCCGGCTTGCGCTTGAACGCCAGCTTAGGCAGTGGCAGTGTCTCGCGCGCCAGTTGCTCGCGTACCTGATCCATGTGATTCGAATACAAATGGCAATCGCCACCGCTCCACACGAAATCGCCAACTTCAAGGCCCGTCTGCTCGGCCACCATATGCGTCAATAACGCATAAGACGCGATATTGAAGGGCACGCCCAAAAAGATATCGGCGCTGCGCTGATACAGCTGACACGACAATTTGCCGTCGGCGACATAAAACTGGAAAAATGCATGACAGGGCGGCAGTTTCATTTGCGGGATGTCGGACACATTCCAGGCCGAGACGATCAGGCGCCGCGAATCCGGATTGCTCTTGATCTGTTGAATCAATTGCGCGATCTGGTCTATATGACCGCCGTCCGGCGTCGGCCATGAGCGCCACTGATAACCATAGATAGGTCCAAGGTCGCCATTCGGATCGGCCCACTCATCCCAGATCGACACGCCATTCTCTTTCAAGTACTGCGTGTTGGTAGAACCGGCCAAAAACCAGATCAGTTCATGCACGATTGACTTCAGGTGCAGCTTCTTGGTCGTGACCATAGGGAAGCCTTGCTGCAAATCGAAACGCATTTGGTAACCGAATACCGAGCGGGTACCCGTGCCGGTACGGTCAGTTTTGGTGGTGCCATGTTCATAGACATGGCGCATGAAGTCGAGGTAAGGGCGCATAAGAAGGTCTCTGTTCGAACCATCTATTTTACCTTGTCGGGCCGCGCATTAATCTTACAAAAACCGCAATGGTCTGGTTGGGCTCGGCGCAAGGAACCCAGCCTGACTACGCGTTCCTCAATTTTTGCTGGGCAGGCATCAAGCATAAGCGGCGGTATTTAGCCTTCGATCATCGATCAATTGGAGAAGTAATGAGCACGATAAAACCAACAACCGGCATGCAGCACACAGACATGACAGTAAAAGACGCCGCAGATAAGCTTGATACAGCTTCAGGAAAATCTGCCTTCAGTTCTTTTTCAGATCCTGCCGTCACGCCACTAGCGCCACCAATAGCAAATCTCGTTGCGGTATGCGCAGGCCCAGCCATTGAGGCAAGTGCTTCCTTTGCTAGTGAAGATCAACATCTGCTGCAGATTACGCAAGCTGTCGTCTCACGTGCGGATTCAATCTGCACCGCTGCTTTTACAAGCGGCAGCTATACGCGCCCCACTGCACAACTCGAGACGGTATTCAAGTCTCTTGGTCTGTGCCTGACTTCCAATTGAACGAACTACATACCATCATGGCTGATCACGAAAGTTTTATGGGCCAGCTCGACGAGAGCTTGGAACGACTCAAAGAAAAGATGGCACTTCAGGTTGATAAGCTCGAGAAAAGTAAACTCATGGCCGAGCTAGATAGCATCGCCAACATCGATCTGGAAGCCCTTTATCAGCAGGCTTATGATTTTTTTCAGGAAGGGAAATATCAAGAGGCCTTGCCTCTGGCGCTGCAAATTTCTGCATTCAAGCCTGTCGAATGGCGCTATCTTTTCATTGCAGGCATGTGCTTCCAGTTCCTTGGCGATTGCGAAGCGGCAGCCAGCTTTTATGGTTTTACGCTGATGATTGACCCAGCCTGCACACCGGCTGCATTCCGGTTGGCAGAATGTCTCTCTGCCAGCGGAGACGAAGAGAAAGCGAAGCAGTTGTACGAGGCCGTTATTGCCATGGGGCGCAGCGTACCTGAGCAGCTTCCCTTACAAGACCTCGCACAAAAACATCTCGCTGCCATGCATTAATTACTTTGGCTTAGTGCAATGAAAACTGTAATGCCGCCAGACTCGCATACAAACCACCATCGGCGACCAACGAGGCATGCGTACCCGTCTCGACAATACGTCCATGCTCGAGCACGATAATGCGCGTAGCTTTCTGCACGGTCGCAAGTCGGTGCGCAATCACCAGCGTGGTACGCCCGACCATGGCGGCTTCCAGTGCACCTTGCACCAGCCGCTCGGATTCTGCATCAAGCGCGCTGGTGGCTTCGTCGAGCAATAGCAGTGGTGGATTTTTCAGCAGCGCACGCGCAATCGCAATGCGCTGACGCTGACCGCCAGACAGGCGCACACCGCGCTCGCCCAGAAACGATTGATAGCCTTCTGGCAGCCGCACAATGAATTCATGCGCTGCCGCCAACGTTGCTGCTGCAATCACTTCGTCATCCGTCGCATTGGGCCGGCCGTAGCGAATATTTTCCATCGCATTAGCCGAGAACACTACCGTGTCTTGCGGCACGATGCCTATCGTATTGCGCAAGTCATGTAAGGCAAGTTGACGGATGTCGATGCCATCAAGGGTGATAGAGCCTTGTTGCGGATCGTAAAAACGCAGCAGCAACTGAAACAGCGTCGTCTTGCCGGCACCGGATGGTCCAACGACGGCAACGGTCTCGCCGGCTGTAATATTCAATGAAAAATCAGAAAGCGATGGCGTATCCGGACGTGACGGGTAATAAAAATTTACGCCACTGAGTTCAACAGTTGCGCCATTAGCTGCGCGTGCTGGCAGTGTTCGCGGCACAGCAGGTGATTGAATACTGGAATGCTCAGCCAACAGTTCAAGCAAGCGTTCGCTTGCGCCTGCTGCACGCTGCGCGTCGCCCAATACCTCCGACAAAGCGCCGACTGCGCCCGACACAATCGCTGCATACAAAATGAATTGACCAAGCTCACCAGCACTCATCAAACCATTGATGACGGCATGTGCGCCTAGCCACAGCACAAACACAATTGCGCCGAACACCAGCAAAATTGCTGTGACGGTCAGCAGGGAGCGAGCGCGAATGCGATTAATCGCTGACTGAAAAGCCTGTTCGACTGCGCGGCCGAAACGCCCGGCTTCAATGATTTCATGTGTGAAGGCCTGCACGATTGTGACCGCATTCAAAATTTCACCGGCGAGGCCAGATGCATCGGCAATACGGTCTTGCGACGCACGCGAGAGCTTGCGCACACGTCGGCCTATGACCACAATCGGCAGTACTACAGCGAGCAGCATGACAAGAATGATAGAAGACAGCTTGATGCTGGTGATGAACATCATCAACAGGCCGCCAATCAACAGCAGCATATTCCGCAATGCCATCGAAATGCTGGTGCCGACGACGGTCTGGATCAATGTGGTGTCAGTTGTTAGGCGCGACAGAATTTCGCCGCTCTGCGTGGTTTCGAAAAACTGCGGGCTTTGCTGCACCACATGCGCATAGACAGCGCTGCGCAAATCAGCGGTTACGCGCTCACCCAGCCACGACACCATGTAAAAGCGCGCAGCAGTAGCTACGGCCAGTACGCAGGCCACGGCAAACAGGCCGAGGAAATAGATGTTCACATTGGCAGCGTGCTCACTGCCGGCAGTGGTAAAGCCCAGATCAATCAGCTGCCTGAAGCCATACGGAATGGCCAGCGTGGCAGAAGCCGCCACCACCAGCGCAATGGCGGCATAAATAAATTGTCGGCGGTACGGCGCCAGAAATGGAATCAGTCCAGCCAGTGTCTTGAGCCCGCTTTTAGGTGCGGGTCTATCGGTTTTTATCGTCATAGTTTGAGTGGTTTCAAATAGCCTGTGAGTTCGAGATAAGCACGCCCAACGAGCTGGCCGTCACGCGAGACCTTGACGGCGCCTTCCCAGTAAACCGCGCCGGTGGACTGACGCGAATCGAGTTCCTGATCGTCTTGGAGTGGTGTCAGCAGCCAGTGCGTGTTGCCGGTTTCAATCTGCATCGCAACCGGATAACTGGCGCCGGTGCGCGGCGAGCGCCATTGTCGCTGCGGCGTAAAGCGCAGTGCATCGCCCGTATAGTGAGTGAGCTTGCCATTGGCTGCGCGCAGTGTCGCATGCTTCCACAGCGTGCTGCCATTTTTTGCGCGTATCTGGAATGCCATCAACGCCGAGCCGTCATCCAGATTTGCGCCTACCCAATCCCAGCCAGTGGCAGCAGGGTCCAGTACCGAGGTTGACCATTCATGATCCAGCCATGCATTGCCTTGTACGGCGAGCGTTTTACCTTTGCGCGTGACCTGCCCGCTGACTTGCAGTTGCGGCTCGCTATAGTAATAGCTGGCCTGTCCGGGTTGGGGGCCTTTGCGTGAATAGCCCTGTTCGCCTTGCAGCAGCAGCGGCTGAGTCGGCTTCATGTTGAGCTTCAAAATAAAATCACGCGCCGGCAAATGCACCTGATAACTGCCGTCAGCCTGGCGCTGCATGCGCCACTGATGCAGACTCACATTGGTATTGCCTTCTTGCGCTTGTGCCAATCCCATACTGGCGCGCGCAATTTTCTGGTCGTGCTGCAGTTTGCCGATTGCAGGGTCCGACAAAGCCGCATGCGCGACGATTAACTGGGCTGGTGCAAAACGGCTGGGGTTGGCTCGGTCATGGTCGGTGGCAGAGCGAAAGAACGTCACTTGAAAGCCGAGTGGTTTGCCATCGGGTGTTTGCAGCCAGCCGGTTGCGTACCACCATTCAGTGCGGAAGTCTGGATGTGCGCCGAAGTCGCGCGGGAATTCGAGTTTGTGGTTGGGGGTGACGGTGTTGAATTGGGGTGGGGCGGCGAAGGTGGTTTGCGTCAGCAGAAGGCATAGGAAAAAGCAAAGACGCTGGATCCCGATTTTCATCGGGATGACGGTAGGTGAGGTGACGCCGTTCAAATATCTACCGTCGTCCCGATGAAAATCGGGACCCAGCGTCTTCCGTAAATAAGCAAACAGTTTCACCAATCCTCCCTGACCGCCCGCACCGCACTACCCGCCACCGCCAGCCTGCCGGAGAACAACGCAGTCAGCGACGCCGATACCAACAGCACCGCCGCGACAGCTGTCAGCAAGCCCCACGGCATATACAACTGCATCGTCCAGTGAAACGACTGCGGGTTCACAATAAAAACCAATATCAGGCTGATGCACCAACCGAGCACAAAGCCAACCGCAATCGCCATGGCTGCCAGCAGCGCGCCTTCGCCTGCCAGCAGCATCAGAATCTGTCTGCGGGTCACGCCTACATGCCGCAACATGCCGAACTCGCGCGCACGCGCCAGCGTCTGTGCGGAGAAGGTCGCTGCAATCCCGAACAGACCAATAATGATCGCAACGCCTTCAAGCAAATAAGTGACGGCAAAGCTGCGGTCAAAAATTTTCAAACTGTGCGCGCGTATTTCGCCCGGCTCGGCAAATTCCAGCGCATGTGAAAACGGCATTGCCTGCAACTGCTGTCTGACAGCGTTGACGTTGCCATTACGCGAGATCCACAGCGCCATGTCATTGATCGTCAAATCACCGGACAGTGCCTGATAATCCGACAGCCTGATCTGAACCGAACCCGACTGCCGCGCATAGTCGCGCCAGACACCGGCAACAGTAAACGCATGCAACTTGCCCGCCAGCGGCAGCATCACTTGCTGGCGAAGCCGCCAGCCATACAAGTCCACCATCGCCTCCGAGATCCAGACAGGACGCGCGAGGCCAGCCACGGATTCACCGACCAGCGGCAGCACACGTTCAGCCGGCTCGCTATTCATCGAACGCGCAATCAGCATGACTGAAGGTCGTGCGGCATCAAGTTGCACAGGAAAAAAGCGGGTTTTTTCAGAGCGCGCCACGCCGCTTATGCTGGCAACGCTTGATTGCTCGTTCGGCATCAGTACGCTGTTGTCGCCGCCATTTGCCATTCGCACATACATGTCAGCCGACAGCAACTGCTGCAGCCAGTCGTCGACCGACTCGCGGAAGCTGGCCACCATGATTGCCATGGCGACCATCAGCGCAAAACTCGCCAGTACGCCGGAGAGCGCAATCGATGCCTGATTCGGTGCATTCGCCAGCCGTGCCAGCGTCAGGCCCGTGACCACACCGCGCCAACGACGCCCTAATAGCGAGAAGACTTTGCCAGCCACACGCGGCATTAATGCAATGCTGCCAACCAGCAGCAGAACGATAGCCAGGTAGCCAAACAGCGGCAAGTCTGCCACCGGCGGCATTTGCGTCAGCAGCGCGCCCAACAAAATAGCGGCCAGTGCCGGCCATGGGGTGGCCAGCGGCGAGAGCGCCAGATCTTCACTACCTGCTTTCAATGCCGGTGCCACTTGCGCGTACGCGGCTTCGAGTGCCGGCGACAGGCTGCCCAGCATTGCCACCACACTGCCGCCGCCAAAGAATGCAAGCGCTGCCAGCGGAGAAAACGACAGCGTAGGTTGCACACCGGGGAAATAACCGCCGCCGAGGTCGCCGCCAAATGCCGACAGCGCAGCACTCGCCAGTAAGGTACCCAGCGCCAGCCCTGCGAGCGAACCGACTATGCCCAATAGCGTGCCTTCGATCAGCACTTGCCACAACAACTGACGGCGCGTGACACCCAGCACACGCAGCAGCGCAAACTGTGGGCGGCGTCGTAGCACCGATAGTGCCTGCGTAGAAAACACCAGAAACGCGCCAGTGAAGAGCGCCACCATAGCCAGCACATTTAAATTCACGCGATACGCGCGCGACATATTGGCAGTGCGCTGTTCCTGCTCTGCCATTTCAGTAATGAGCATGCCGCTGCCTAGCAGTTGCGCAAGCTCTTGCCGGAACGCGCTTCGGTTAACGCCGTCGACCAACTTGATGTCGACGCGTGACAGTAGCCCGAGCTTGCCGAAGCGCCACTGCGCACTGGCGATATCCATCACTGCCAGTCGCTGGCCTGCACGTGCGCGCAACAAGCTGCCTGCTACCCGCAAGTTGACGGCTTGCGTGCCGCTGCGCAGGTGCAGTGTGTCGCCATTTTTCAATTGCAGCCATTGCATTGCCGCTGGCGACAGAAAGACGCTGTCTGCCATCAAGCCGTCGAAAGGACGGTTCTCTTGCGGCACACCGAGCAAGTCAGGCGAGATGGACGCTGCCTGCAAACTATCGATGCCGATTATTTTCAGATTGCTACGCTGACCTTCTACCGGCACGTCAAGTTCCAGCACCGGACTGGCGACGGCGACCTGCGGCAGCAGCGCCAGTTGCGGATAACGTGCTTCATCAAAGTTGCTTGTCTGCGAGCGTACTTGCAAATCAGCGCTGCCTGACAAGCTGCGCGTGGCAGCAGAAAATTCATTGAATGCCGCTGAGTTAATCAGGTGAATGCCGTAGCCGAGTGCGACGCCCAAAGCGATGGCTGCGAGTGCGACCATGGCGCGCACTGGGTGGGCGCGCCATTCGCCTTGCAACAGCCAGCGCAGCAGACTTGCTTTCATGCTGCTTGCAGACCAGTGCGCGACAGCAGCAGGGTGCGGTCGGCGGTGGCCGCTGCCGCAGCAGAGTGGGTGACGATAATGGCGGAGGCGCCGGTTGCGCGGATTTCTTCTTTTAATAACAGCAAGACCTCATGTGCCGTATCGGGGTCAAGATTGCCGGTCGGCTCATCAGCCAGAATCAAACGTGGCTGATGCACCAGCGCCCGCGCAATCGCAACGCGCTGCAATTCGCCGCCGGACAACTGGCGCGGAAAATCATCGCCACGTCCAGCCAGGCCGACTGCGGCTAGCATCTGCTGAGCGCGTGTCGTCGGCAATTGATTCAGCACTAAAGGCAAGGCGATGTTCTGGATTAAAGTCAGATGCGGCAGCAAATGAAATGCCTGAAAAATGAAACCCAGTTTTTGCCTTCGCAGCAAAGTTGCGGCTTCATCATCGAGGCTGGACATCACGTTGCCATCAATGAGAAGTTCGCCGCTGTCTGGCGCATCAAGTCCGGCAATCAGGTTCAGCAAGCTCGATTTGCCCACACCCGAGTCGCCCATAATGGCAACGTATTCACCGGCGGCGAGTTGAAAGTCGAGATTTTGCAAGACCACGCGCGCGCCGTAGGATTTGCACAGCGAGCGGCATTCTAGTGCGGGGTTAGCTGCTGATAGCATGAGAAAGTTGGATGAAAAAGATGCGTCAGTGTAGCAACGGCAGCGGATTATTGTTTTTTTGCTGATAATGACGGCTGGTAGTGTTTGACGAAAGACGCTGGGCCCCAGCCTGCGCTGGGGCGACGGTAGATTTGGAGAAGCTATTCACACTACTGCCGTCGTTCCGATGAAAATCGGAACCCAGTGTCTTTGACTGAGCCTCGCAACAGATTTTCCCTAATATTAATTTTACAAGCTACCCACTTTTTAAAATTCCAAGAAATCCAAATTGCTCAACTTCATCGATCATTCCGGCCCTCTAGCCTCCACAGCAGAAATCATTCAGGGCTTAAAGGCAAATCCGCCTGAAGCGTCACCGCGCTATCTGTACGACGAGCTTGGATCAAAACTGTTCACGGCCATCACGGAATTACCCGAGTACTACCCGACCCGTACCGAGCATGCCATTTTTGAAAAAAACGGGGCCGCTATCGCAGCCTCAACCGGCGTTGGCCGCACGTTGGTAGATTTAGGCGCAGGCGATTGCGCCAAGGCCGCGCAACTGATGCCACACTTGATGCCGTCACATTATGTCGCCATCGATATTGCAGCCGACTATTTGCGCAAAGCGGCGGACGGCATTGCGCAGCGATTTCCTGCGATGCAGGTAACAGCGATAGCGATGGATTTCTTTTCGGGGCTTGAGTGGCCTGCATCCGTACAGGCAAAACAACTACTGTTCTTTTACCCTGGCTCTTCGATAGGTAATTTTTCGCCATCAGACGCTGAACAATTTTTGCGCAAGCTGAGCCAAACTGGGCAGAATTCTGATTTGCTTATTGGCGTCGATCTCGTCAAGTCTAGTGCCGTACTCGAGGCCGCGTATGACGATGCATTGGGCGTGACGGCCTGTTTCAATTTGAATTTGTTATTGCATCTGAACCAGCTGATAGGCGCGGACTTCAATGTCCGGCATTTTCAGCATCGCGCCATCTTCAATCGCGAACAAAGCCGGATTGAAATGTCCTTGGTCGCGCGCAGCAATCAGTTAGTGTGCTGGCAGGGTGGCGAGCGATATTTTGCCGAAGGTGATGCATTGCTCACCGAGTACAGCTATAAATATCGCCAGGAAGATTTTCTGGCTTTGCTACGTCGAGCAGGTTTCGAGACTGTGCAATGCTGGCAAGACGAACATAATCAATTCATGGTGTGTCATGCAAAGACAATCTGACAAACTGCAGCGTTACCGCACCGTGCGCGCAGCCAGCCTCGCGCTGTTGCCTTTTCTAAGCGCAGAAGATTGCTGCGTACAAGCGATGCCAGACGCGAGTCCGTTTAAATGGCATCTGGCACACACGAGCTGGTTTTTTGAAACCTTCATACTCGCGAGCGCTAAAGATTTTGTGCCATTCAATCCGACGTTCCGGCATCTATTCAATTCGTATTACAACGGCGTAGGCGCACAGTTTCCACGACTGCAGCGCGGCATGCTGACACGTCCCGGTCTGGATGAAGTGCTGGCTTATCGCGCGCATGTCGATGCGCGCATGAGCGAGCTCATAGAGCAAGGCATGGCGTCCGATAGCCTGCTTGAACTGGGATTGCAGCATGAGCAGCAGCATCAGGAATTGATGCACACCGATATCAAAGCCTTGCTGGCGCTGAATCCCTTGCATCCTGCCTTGTTGCCGGACTCTGACGAAGAGCACCACGCACAGGAGGCGCGCTGGCTGGCCTGCAACGGTGGTATGGTCACGATCGGTCATGCGGAGGAGGGCTTTTGTTTTGATAATGAACTGCCGTCGCATCCCGTTTATCTGGCAGCGTATTCGATCGCGTCGCAGTTAGTCAGCAACGCCGATTATCTGGCCTTCATCAATGATGGCGGCTATCAGCAGTCAGGCTTATGGTTGTCGGAAGGCTGGGACTGGATACGGCGCGAACAAATTCGCATGCCGCAGTATTGGCAAGTTGACGAAGCGGGTTTGTGGCAGACCTTCACGCTGCATGGCATGCAACCGCTGCAGCTGCAACAGGCAGTCAAACATTTGTCTTACTTTGAAGCTGATGCCTATGCGCGCTGGGCAGGCGCACGTTTGCCTACAGAAGCGGAATGGGAGCATGCGGCGCGCACGCAAGCAAGCGCGATGCATGATTTGTTTGGCCAATGCTGGCAGTGGACCGCCAGCAGCTACACCGCATACCCCGGCTTTGTCGAAGCCGCGGGCGCTGTTGGTGAATACAACGGTAAATTCATGGTCAACCAGATGGTCTTGCGCGGCTCGTCTGCGGCTACACCTGCAGGCCATGCGCGCGTGAGCTACCGGAATTTTTTCCCGACGGCTGCACGTTGGCAGTTAAGCGGAATCAGGTTGGCGCGCTGACAGATGTGCTCAAGTGCTTCAACGAGCCAAGATCGATGAGTATGGCGATAGCCTTTTCTACGTCGTTCAGGTCTTGAAATTTGGTGGTGAAATTTTAGCGAAGCTTCAAAAAAATCAATTTTTCGAATTTAATTTCAGCATCAATGACATCGCGTCCACCGGCGACGACTTAAAACCGTAGTGTTCATAAAATGCTTTAGCACGATCATTTAGCGCATGCACCAGCAGCGCCCGCACTCCTGCATTTTGGGAAACCATCACAGCACGATCAACAGCATCTTGCAGAAGTGAGGCACCAAGCTTGATACCTTGCGCCTTGCGATCCACTGCCAGTCGCGCCAGCACCATCACAGGAACTGGATCAGGCATGTTCCTTCGCACAGCACTGCTCGCCATTTGATGTGAAACAGCACCTGCAGCCATTGCGTAATAGCCAAACACGCGGCCTGTCATATCCACCGCCACAAAAGTCCTGCTGGCGCCGCTCAGTTGATTCGTCATCGCGCGGCGCTTGAGCCACTCGTCCAGAACGGTCTCACCACACTCGAACTCGTTCAGAATATGCGTTGCTGCCAGCGGTTGGGGAGCATGAAGCTGCATGCTCAAGCCTTCGTTTTTTTCCAGGGCGGCACCACCGCCATGAGGCGTTCAAGCCCGGGGTTATGGCTTGGTGGAGCATCAAGCATGGCAGTGAACTGCCGGAATTTGTCTGCATCCAGCTTGAAAAAGACCTGATCAAGCACCACCGCCTGCGCCTTGTCGCAAGCGGCTTCCAGCATAAAATCCGAGCGGTTCTTGCCCAGTACGCTAGCGGCATGATCAATCAAATCTCGTTGTTCGGGTAATGCCCGCAGGTTAATGGCAGCGTCACGCATGGCTCCTCCTTTGATGTATGGACAATAGATATACGGAGAATAGTCAGTCGACTAGCTGTTGTCAATACGGTTCCAGCACTTCTTAGTTTCCGAGTCTGTGTTTACTGGTGCGATGCGTTATGTCAGTAAGGAATCAAGCCACTAAGCCACTAAGTCACTAAGCCACCTCAACCCCAGCCACACCTTCGCGCATCTCACCCACCACAGCAGCATGCTCAAACCCATGCTTGCGGAAATTCTCCAGCACGGCTTCCACAGCCGAAGGGTCGCAAGCTACCAGCAAGCCGCCTGACGTTTGTGGATCGCATAGCAGTGCTTGCTGCACGGCTGTGATGGCAGGGGCGAGTTGTATGTCTTGCTCAAAGCCTGCCCAGTTGCGACCAGAGGCGCCCGTGATAAATCCTTGTTTGGCCAGCTCCAGCACTTGCGGCAGGAAAGGCACCGCATCCATTTGGATTTGCACTCGCAGACATGCACCGCGCGCCATTTCACGTGCATGACCGAGCAAGCCGAAACCGGTTACGTCCGTCAGCGCATGTACGCCGTCGATGGCGGCCAAATCTTTGCCCGGCGTGTTGAGCTTGGTGGTGCTGTTGATCATGGCGGTGTAGCCGTCTGCATCCAGCGCATTCTTTTTTAACGCTGCCGAGAGGATGCCTACACCCAGCGGTTTGCCAAGAATGAGTTTGTCGCCGGCGCGCGCATCGGCATTGCGCTTGATGCGCGATGGATGCACCAGTCCCAGCACCACCAAGCCATAAATTGGTTCGACCGAATCAATCGTGTGGCCACCTGCAATCGGGATGCCAGCTTCAGCGCAGATGGATTCGCCGCCAGCGAGTATTTTGCCTATGGTCT
Source organism: Burkholderiaceae bacterium (assembly GCA_040399905.1). GTDB lineage: Bacteria > Pseudomonadota > Gammaproteobacteria > Burkholderiales > Burkholderiaceae_D > Pernthalerella. The sequence continues at coordinate 133,829 of JBBARG010000004.1, read as the reverse complement.
CAACCGGTAGTTTGTCGATCGGCATGCCCACTAAAGCGAGTGCCATGATGGGAGTGCCGCCCATGGCGTAGACATCCGAAATTGCATTGGTCGCAGCGATGCGGCCAAAGTCGCGCGGGTCGTCGACGATGGGCATGAAAAAATCGGTGGTCGCAATCAGCGCCTGTTCGTCATTGAGTTTATAGACCGCAGCATCGTCAGCAGTCTCAATGCCGACCAGCAGTTGCGGTGGTACGGGAAAACCGGAAGACTGCTTCAGTATCTCGGCCAGCACGCCCGGCGCGATCTTGCAGCCGCAACCGCCGCCATGCGAGAACGAGGTCAGTTTCAGGCTGTGGTCAGGTACGGCTTGCATGTATGGCTCCGAGTTTAGAAATAAAAATGGCTCCCGGCAAAGCCGGGAGCCATAGAGTACTGCAATCAGGGCTGATTAGCCGCGACGTGCATCGCTAGGACGGGAGCCTTTATAGCCGCCGCCACTGCCTTCTTTATTGTAACCACCGGTGCTGCCTTCTTTCTTGTAGCCGCCGCCGTCATTGCGCGGTGCGCCCGGCTTGCTGAACGTGCGCTGACCTGGCTTAGCCGAGCTGTTGTTGCCACGGCCATCGCCTGGACGCCAGCCGTTAGGACGCGAAGGACGGCTTGCCGATGCGGTCTTCTTAGGCTCGAAACCTTCGACGACATCAACCGGAATCAGTTGCTTGGTGAAGCGCTCGATACGCTTGACGTTCATGCCTTCAGCATGATTGACCAGCGAGACGGCGATACCGTTACGGCCAGCGCGACCGGTACGACCGATACGGTGAACGTAATCTTCAGGGAACTTAGGCAGATCGTAGTTGAACACGTGCGTGATCGCTGGCACGTCGATGCCGCGTGCAGCGACGTCGGTAGCAACCAGTACCTTGACTTGACCGCGACGCAGGCTGTCGAGGGTACGGTTACGTGCGCCCTGATGCATGTCGCCATGCAAAGCAGCAGCAGCGAAACCGGCGATGTTCAGACGATCGGCAATGGTATCGGCATCACGCTTGGTGGCAGTGAAAATCACGGCCTGGTCAATCGCGGTGTCGCGCAGCAGATGGTCGAGCAGGCGATTCTTGTGCGACAGATCGTCGACGAAGTGAACCTTCTGCTGGATGTTTTCGTGCTTTGAAGCAGAGCCGGCGATCTGGATGATCATCGGGTCTTTGGTGATGCGGCGTGCCATGTTGCCGACCATGCCGTCGAGCGTAGCCGAGAACAGCATCGTTTGACGGGTAGCTGGCGTGTTGCCGATGATGCGCTCGATGTCGTCGATGAAGCCCATGTCAAGCATGCGGTCCGCTTCGTCCAGCACCAGAATTTCGAGTTGCGAGAAATCGATCTTGCCCGACTCCATATGGTCGATCAGACGACCAGGCGTTGCGACCAGAATTTCAGGATTGCGTGCCAGCAGTTGCATCTGTTTTGGGTAAGGCATGCCACCCAAAATCGATACAGCCTTCACACGGCGCATGCCGCTGCCGTACTTGTCGGTTGCGGTGGTCACTTGCAGTGCCAGTTCGCGGGTTGGGGTCAGCACCAGCATTTTTGGCTGAGCGGCGCGGAAACGCACACGGTCATTGCCTTTGGCGCGGGAAGCTTGCGCTTCCTGGTTCGGGGTCTTGCCAGCTGCTGGCTCATTGGCCAGATCAGCAAATTTGTGCAGGGCAGGCAGCATGAAAGCTGCGGTCTTACCAGAGCCGGTCTGCGAAGACACGAGCAGGTCACGGCCAGCGATAGCGGCAGGAATAGCTTGTTCTTGAACAGGGGTCGGAACGGTGTAGCCAGAATCAGTCAGTGCTTTGAGGACGAACGGATGCAAGCCAAGGGATTCAAAAGTCATTGTTTTCTTTCGTGATAACAAGCCGCGCAGGGCATAGAAATGCCACGCGACAGCGTAAAAATGCAACGCCAACCAACGAAACAGACGAAAACTTAACTGGAAGATTTCGGCACAAAAGCTTTGCGCCGGATAGGTGCTCTGTAGAGCGGCACCGGGAGGCGGGAAGGCTTCAGGTTGATGCTTAGGGTCTGCGATGCGACTAGGTGCACTGTGTTTGGTGCAGTGCGGGACGAATTGTACAGGAAAAACTAAACGCGGGGGAGTAAAAGACGCTGGATGTACTTTGAAATGGGTAGGCCATTCACACTACTACCGTCGCCCCGATGAAAATCGGGGCCCAGCGTCTTTCTACAAACTTATTCTGCGCCCATCCCCGCCACCACCTGCGAAAAGCCACCATCAACATAAGTGATTTCACCGGTAATACCCGCCGCCAGATTCGACAGCAGGAAAGCGGCAGCATTACCGACATCATCCTGCGTCACATTGCGGCGCAATGGTGAATTGTCTTTAACGAAAGACAGGATCTTGCCGAAGTCCTTGATGCCGGACGCTGCTAGCGTCTTGATCGGGCCGGCTGAAATGCCGTTGACGCGCACACCGCGTTTACCGAGTGACTCGGCCAGATATCGCACGCTGGCTTCGAGCGATGCCTTGGCCAGACCCATGGTGTTGTAGTTGGGCAGGGCGCGCAGGGCACCCAGGTACGACAAGGTCAGTAAAGCAGCATCGGCAGACAGCATAGGCAGCGCGGCCTTGGCCAGTGCCGGGAAGCTGTAGGCAGAAATATCATGCGCGATGCGGAAGCCTTCGCGTGACAGGCCGTCGAGGAAGTCGCCGGCAATCGCTTCGCGTGGCGCAAAGCCTATTGCATGCACCAAGCCATCAAGTTGGCTCCATGACTTGCCCAGATCGGTGAACAAGGCGGCGATCTGCTCGTCGCTGCCGACGTCGCAATCGAACACCAGCGTGCTATCGAATTCTTTGGCGAACTCAACCGTGCGTTCATGGAAACGCTCGCCCACATAGGTAAAGGCCAGCTCGGCGCCTTCGCGCTTGCAAGCCTTGGCAATGCCGTACGCGATTGAGCGGTTCGACAGCAGGCCGGTGATGAGGATTTTTTTGCCTTCTAAGAATGCCATTCAAAACTCCAGTTGCGATGGCCGGGTGCGCCGGCAGATTGCGCATTTTAGGGGCTGATTGCCTTTGCGGCAAATTGAACCTGTTTTTGCATCCGATTTGCATGCAATTTACAGACGATCTGTGGTCATTGCGCCAGAGCTGCAGAAAACCGCTATCCTAAGCGGCATTCTTTGTCTTGAACTGCATGCCCATGATCAAATTCCTTCGCGGCGCCCTGTGCGTTGCCAGTCTCTTGCTCGCGCATGGCGCATGGGCAGCGCATGCATTTTCGCTCTACGACACGCCAAAATATCCGGCAGGTTTCACGCATTTCGACTACCTGAATCCGGATGCGCCCAAAGGCGGCGAACTGTATCTGGCCAATCCGGATACGCGCACCAGTTTCGATAAATTCAATCCATTTTCCATGAAGGGTGTGGCCGCCGCCGGCGTGGCCAACCTGATGTTCGAGACACTGGCCATTAACTCTGCCGATGAAGTCGCGACCATGTACGGCTTGCTGGCCGAAGACATGCAGCTCGCACCGGACAGGCTGTCCATGACTTTCCGGCTCAACCCACTGGCGCGCTTCAATAACGGCGACAGCGTTCTGGCCGACGACGTCAAGTATTCGTTCGATACGCTGGTAGCCAAAGGCGCGCCGCAATTCAAAATGATTTTTGCCGACGTCAAACAATGCGTGGTGCTCGATGCGAGCACAGTGCGTTTTGACTTCAAGGCCGCCAATCGCGAACTGCCGTTGATTGTGGGCGGCATGCCAGTGTTCTCGCGCAAATGGGCAGCCGGCACGCCGTTCAACAAGATACAACTCACAGCACCGGTTGCCAGCGGGCCGTACTTGATCGAGCGTTACGATCTGGGTCGCTCGATTGTGTTCAAGCGCAATCCAAATTACTGGGGCAGTGCGCTGCCGACCCGCAAGGGCAGCTACAACTTCGACCGCATCTTCTATCGTTTCTACAAAGACGATGTCGCGCGTCTCGAAGCCTTCATGGCCGGCGAGTTCGATGTGGTCGTCGAATACCGCGCCAAGAACTGGGCACGCGCCTACAAGGGCAAGCAGTTCGACAACGGCTCCATCATCAAGACCAACCTCAAGCATTCAAACGGCGCCGGCATGCAGGGCTTCGTCATGAACCTGCGACGCGCACCGTTTCAAGATAGTCGCGTGCGCCGTGCGCTGGCGCTTGCACTTGATTTTGAATGGATGAACCGCCAACTGTTTTACGGCCAGTACGTGCGCATCGATTCCTTCTTCAGCAATTCCGAACTCGGCGCACACGGCTTGCCGTCGCCGGCTGAGCTGGCGCTGCTGGAGCCCCTGCGCGCGCAGCTTGACCCTGCCGTATTCGGTCCGACTCCGCTGCCCCCTCGCACTGACCCGCCATCGTCGCTGCGCGCAAACCTGCTGCAGGCGCGTGACTTGCTCAAGCAGGCCGGCTGGGAATATCGCGACGGCGCGCTGCGCAATGCAAGCGGCGAGATTTTTACTTTCGAAATTCTTGACGATCAGTCGGCGCTCTCGCGCATCATTGGCGTCTATGTGCGCAACCTGGAAAAGCTCGGCATTCGCGTACGCCAACGTACGGCAGACAACGCACTCGTGCAAAAGCGCATGGAAGAATTTGACTTTGACATGACCAGCGTGCGTTTCCCTGATGTTGTCAGTCCCGGCAACGACATGTTCGACATGCTGGGCTCAAAAGCAGCGGACGAAAAAGGATCGAACAACGCGTGGGGTTTGAAAGACCCGGCAGTCGACAAATTAGTCAGTGCGCTGGTCGCGGCGAACACGCGTGCAGAACTGGTGGCTGCATCGCGTGCGCTGGATCGCGTGCTGCTGCACAAATATATCGTCGTGCCGCACTGGTATCTGGCCACGCATCGCGTTGCGTATCGCAATCGCTTCGGGATTCCGCAGACGGCGCCTAAGTATTATCAGGCGGATCCTTATGTGATTTCTAGTTGGTGGCAGGTGAAGCCGCGGTAGGTTTGAATATAGCGACACTGGATCCCGGCCTACGCCGGGATGACCTTCGATAACCGTCATCCCGGCGCAGGTCGGGATCCAGTGACTTTTTTAAATTAGCAAAGAAAAGCATGAACATCTGGTCCTACATAGCCAAGCGCACACTGCTAATGATCCCCACATTGCTGGGCGTGATTGCGATTACTTTCGCCGTGATTCAGTTCGTCCCCGGCGGGCCGGTCGAGCAAGCATTGACCGAACTGAAAAAAGGCCAGACCGGCGCTGGTGAAGCATCCGGCGGCGGCGCCTCCGAGTACCGCGGCCGGCAAGGTATTGATGCCGAGCGCGTGGCCGAGATCAAGGCGCTGTATGGTTTCGATAAGCCGCCGGCCGAGCGTTTCTCGCTCATGCTCAAGGGCTTTGCCCGTTTCGATCTGGGCCAAAGCTTCTATCACCACATGGATGTGTGGGAGCTGGTGAAATCCAAACTACCGGTCTCGATCACGATAGGCCTGTGGACTTTCTTCCTCACCTATTTCATCTCGGTGCCGCTGGGCATAGCCAAGGCAGTGCGCGAAGGCAGTCGCTTCGACAGCATCACCAGCATGCTGGTGCTGATTGGCTATTCGATACCGGGCTTCGTGCTCGGTGTGTTCTTGCTGGTGATGTTTGCCGGCAGCAGCTTCGTGCAATGGTTTCCTTTGCGCGGGCTGACTTCGGATGATTGGGAAACCTTGTCATGGATGGGCAAAATCACCGACTACCTGTGGCACATCACACTGCCGGTGCTGGCTTCAGTGGCCGGCTCTTTCGCAGTCATGACGATGCTGACCAAGAACACCTTTCTCGAAGAGATACGCAAGCAGTACGTGCTGACCGCGCGCGCCAAGGGTTTGTCGGAAAAGACGGTGCTGTACAAGCATGTGTTTCGTAATGCATTGATTCCGTTGGTAACAGGTTTTCCGGCAGCTTTCATCGGCGCGTTTTTCGCCGGCAGTCTGTTGATCGAGACTCTGTTCTCACTCGACGGTCTCGGCCTGTTGTCGTATGAATCTGTCGTGCGGCGCGACTATCCGGTCGTGCTAGGTACGCTGTATCTGTTTACGCTTATTGGCCTGGTGGTCAAGCTGCTTGGCGACCTCTGCTATGTGTGGGCCGATCCGCGCGTGCAATTTGAAAGTCTGGCCCGATGAATACCATTCCTCAATCAGTGTCGCCGGGCCGCCGCATATGGCTGCGCTTCAAACAAAACCGACGCGGCTTTTGGAGCCTGCTTATATTTTCTGTGCTCTTCCTCATCAGCCTCGGCGCCGAGCTGGTGTCGAACGACAGGCCGCTCTTGGCGCGCTACAACGGCCACATCATGGTGCCGATTGTCACTGACTATTCCGAGCAGGCCTTCGGCGGCGACTTTGCTTCACCGGCTGATTATCTGGACCCGTTCATTCAAGACCAGTTCAAGAAAAACGGCAACTGGGCGATCTACCCGCTGAACCACTACCGCTATGACACGCTGAATTATTTTGCGAAGTCACCCAATCCTGCGCCGCCAACTGGCGACAACTGGCTAGGTACTGATGACCGTGGCCGCGATGTATTTGCGCGCCTGCTGTACGGCTTTCGCGTGTCGATTCTGTTTGGTCTCGCATTGACCATTACCGGCGTGCTACTCGGCGTGTTGACTGGGGCCGTGCAGGGCTATTTCGCTGGTAAGACCGATCTGCTGTTCCAGCGCTTCATGGAAATCTGGGGTTCGATGCCGGAGCTGTACCTGCTGATTATTTTCGCGTCCATCTTCGAGCCCAGCATAGGCTTGCTGCTGCTCTTGCTGTCTCTGTTTGGCTGGATGGGACTGTCGGATTATGTACGTGCTGACTTCCTGCGTAACCGTAACCTTGAATACGTGCAGGCCGCGCGTGCGCTCGGTTTGTCGAACTGGCAAATCATCTGGCGCCATGTGCTGCCGAATAGTTTGACGCCGGTAGTAACCTTCCTGCCGTTCCGCATGAGTGCTGCCATTCTGGCGCTGACCAGTCTGGATTTTCTCGGCCTCGGTGTGCCGCCATCGACACCCAGCCTTGGTGAGTTGCTCGCACAGGGAAAAAACAATCTTGATGCATGGTGGATTGCAGTCTCGACCTTTGCCGTACTGACCATCACCTTGCTGCTGCTGACGAATATTGGCGATGCCTTGCGCAATGCGCTGGATGTACGGAGAAAATCATGAGCCTGTTGCGGGTTGAAAATCTGGTGGTCCGTTTTGGCGCGGCCACCGTCGTCAATGATGTCAGCTTCGAAATCGCCGCCGGTGAAAAATTCGCGCTCGTCGGCGAATCCGGTTCGGGCAAAACAGTCAGCGCCCTGTCGGTGTTAAAACTGAATCAAGACGCGCAAACCAGTGGCCGCATTTTGTTCAATGGCGACGACGTACTGCAAAAATCCGAATTGGCTCTGCGCGGCTTGCGTGGCAAAGACGTCGCGATGATTTTTCAGGAGCCGATGACGGCGCTGAATCCGCTCTTCACCATTGGCAACCAGATCGCTGAAGTGCTGATGCTGCATGAAGGCATCAATGCGCGTGCTGCTGCGAATCGCGCAGTTGCACTGTTAGAAAAAACCGGCATACCAGAGCCGGCGCGTCGTGCACTCGCGTTTCCTCACGAGCTCTCCGGCGGCCAGCGTCAGCGTGCCATGATTGCAATGGCGCTGGCGTGCAAACCGAAGCTGCTCATTGCCGACGAGCCGACCACAGCGCTTGATGTGACGATACAGGTGCAGATACTGGCGCTGTTGAATGACTTGCAGCGTGAAGAAAACATGGCCGTGCTGATGATTACGCATGACCTGAACCTGGTCAAAAGCTTTGCCGACCGCGTGGGCGTCATGGAGCAGGGCAGGTTGGTCGAGACGGCAGATACAAAAACATTGTTTGCCAGCCCGCGTGAGGCTTACACCAAAAAATTGTTGGCCAGCCATCCGCAGCGTTTGGTCAGCACCGCGGCACAAGACGGCGAGCCACTGCTGCAGGCGACGAATATGCGCTCGAGTTTTACGATCAAGCAGGGCTGGCTGAAGCGGCGCGAGTTCGTTGCGGTCGACAATATTGATCTGTCGCTGGCGCGTGGTGAAACGCTGGGCATAGTCGGCGAATCTGGCTCCGGCAAGTCTACGCTCGGCATGGCGCTGTTGCGACTGTCAGTTGCCCACACCACAGGCAGCATCCGTTTCAATGGCCAGCCTGTCAGCGAGATGGACAGCAAGCAGTTGCGTCCGTTGCGCGCACAGATGCAGGTCGTGTTTCAAGACCCGTATGCATCTCTGTCACCGCGCCGCACGATAGAGCAGATCGTGACCGAAGGTCTGGCGCTGCATCAGCCGCAGTTGTCGGCAGCGGCGCTGCGCGACGCTGCCAGTGCCGCTTTGCATGAGGTCGGCTTGCCGGCGACGATGCTGTCGCGCTATCCGCATGAGTTTTCTGGCGGCCAGCGTCAGCGTATTGCGATTGCGCGTGTATTGATATTGAAACCGGCGTTGATATTGCTGGACGAGCCGACGTCTTCGCTGGATGTGTCGGTGCAGCTGCAGGTGCTGCAATTACTGGCCGAGCTGCAGCAGAAATATGGCATTGCCTATATTTTCATCAGCCATGATCTGGCCGTGATTCGCGCAATGGCGCATAGAGTGCTGGTGATGAAGGATGGTGTTGTCGTTGAGAGCGGCGACACAGCCGATGTGCTGTCGTCGCCTTCTCATGCGTATACGCAGCGCTTGCTGGCTGCAGCTACTTACAACATTGCAGCAGCTTAAAGCCTCTAAAAAAAAGCCGCTAACGTCGTTGCATCGCCTTGCCGTACTAACGTACTGTCTGCGGCGCTGCGCCTAGCCATCGGCTTTTTTTTAGAGGCTTTTAGCGCGCTTGGTGTTTGTGATTAGCAGGCGCCTTGGCGGCCTGCTTTCTATTGGTTTGGGTTTTATGAGCAGGTATCTTTTTGGCAGGTGCGTTATCTGCAGACGTCTTTACAGCTGTTTTGGCAGTTGTTGCCTTGCCCACTTTTGTTTTGCCAGCTTTGACTTCCAGCTTCAGTGACTGCCCGACAGTCAACTGATCTTTCTTGAGCGCGTTCCACTCGCGTATCTGGGCCGGCGTGACTTTGTAGCGACGTGCAATCGTCTGCAGCGAATCACGCTTGCCGACTTTGACGCTGATGCGTTTGGTTGGCGGCGCATCGGCTTCGACGTTCAGTGTCGCATTGTTGATGACTTCGGTCGCAATGTCCTTGTCCTTGTCCGTCGCTAGTTTCGGCACCAGCACGGTAGAGCCCAGCACCGGATGCATGTTCGGCGGAATGGAATTCGCTTCGCGGATGACTTGTGGCGTGGTCTTGAATTTTGCCGCAATACTCTCGATGCGTTCGCGCGCAGCGGTGACTTTATGCGCAGTCCAGCTGGACAAAGATTGGGTCCAGTTGGATAAATTTTGCTTGAATTTTTCTGCGTTTAATTCCGGCAGCAAAATCACTGTCGTCGGACTGCCCGGAATGATAGGGCGGTTGAACTGTGGATTAAGCGCCCTGAATTCTTCCATCGGCAACTCGGCCAGTTGCGCGGCGAGTTTGATATCAATATCGCGGGTCTTAACGACAGAGACGAAATACGGCTGGTTTTCAACTGCCGGCAGCTTTACACCGTATTGGGCCGGCGCGGCGATGATGTTCTTGATTGCTTGCAGCTTAGGATAATAGTTACGCGTCTCGGCAGGCATGTAAGCCGACAAACTATTGAAATCAGTCGGCCTGCCTGCCGCTTGCGCCTTGGCGATGGCGCGCGAGACGGAGCCTTCGCCCCAGTTATAGGCCGCCAGCGCCAGCTGCCAGTCGCCAAACATGCCATGCAGCTTTTGCAGATAAGACAGTGCGGCACTGGTTGACGCAATCACATCACGGCGTTCATCGCGAAAGGTATTCTGTTTCAGATTGAAATCGCGGCCGGTGCTGGGAATGAACTGCCACATGCCGGCGGCTTTGGCCGTTGAAAATGCCTGCGGGTTGAACGACGACTCAACGAACGGCAGCAGCGCCAGTTCGGTTGGCATCTGGCGCTTTTCCAGTTCCTGTACAACGTGATAAAGGTAGCGGCCGGCGCGCTTGCTGGTGCGCTGTAAATATTCAGGGCGAGCGCTGTACCAGATCGTATGAGTCGCTACCAGCGGATTGTTCAGGTCCGGAATCGCAAAGCCCTTGCGTATTCTGTCCCACACATCAAAGTTTTGTTGATCGAAATCTTGCGACAGATTGTTGTAGTCGATAGGCGTATCGAACAATAGCTCGCTTGGCAGCGCGTCTTTCGACAAGTCGTTGCGGTCGGCAGACTGGGCTGATGGTGCGGCGGACGGTGCAATGCTCAGGTCGTTCGCGTAAGCCGCCAGCGGAACGAGCAGGCTGGAGAAAAGCGAGACACAGAGTAAGGGGATGATTCGTGAGCGATGCATTGGCCTTGATTTTCCATCACCGGCGTAATTTGCCGCCAGCAATCAGAATTGAATTCGCGCAAGTGTAGTGAAGGCAGTGAAAGGCCGTCAAGAAGAATGTCAGCTTCATGACAGAAGCTCAGCATAAACTTCAGTAGCAGTTTGCTAAGTTTGCGGTGCCGCGCGAAAGCTGTTTTTCCATTCTCTCAACGCAGCAAAAGCCGCTACCGGGTCGCTGCCGTCGAGCTTGCCGGTAGTCTGCAACTGCCGCACTATCGCTGCTTCGCGATAGCGCAAGAAGGGATTGCTTGTTTTTTCCAGTCCGATTGTTGACGGCACTGTCGCTTCACCGCGCGCACGCCGCGCCTGTTCACGGGCAAGCCTGTTGGCCACCTCAGTGTTGCCAGGCTCTGCTGCCACAGCAAACTGCAGGTTGGAGACCGTGTATTCATGCGCGCAATAAACGCTGGTCTCGTCCGGCAGCGCCGCCAGCTTGGCCAGCGAGGCGGTCATTTGTGCCGCCGTGCCTTCAAACAGGCGGCCGCAACCGCCGGCAAACAGCGTGTCACCACAAAACAGGTTATGCCGTTGATGATCTACATAGGCGATATGGCCAGCCGTGTGGCCGGGAACGTCGATCACCGCTAGCTCCAAGTCCAGCATGGGGATGGAGACGACGTCATTTTCAGCCAAGGGGTGCGTAACGCCGGCAATTTTTTCGCCGGCAGGGCCGTAGACGGGCACATTCGCGTGAGCGATAAGGGCCGGAACCCCGCCTGCATGGTCAGCGTGATGGTGAGTGAGTAAAATAGCGACCAGTTCAAGCTGCCGGGACGCCAGCACGGCCAGTACGGGCGCGGCATCGCCGGGGTCGACCACCACGGCGTGGCGTTGATTGTGGATCAGCCATAAATAATTGTCGGCAAAGGCCGGAATGGCGGTAACGTGCAAGGGCTGTTTTACTGACATGAGCATGAACCAATACGCATCTGAAAAACCGATTATATCGCTAGGCCCCTGGTTCGATACGCCGGCCGGCAGCTATGCGCGCGCGTGGGAACAGGCGCGGCTTGACGAGCTGACTGTCGATATATTCGGCTACAACGCCGTCCAGATCGGCTTGCCGCAAATTGAAGGACTGGCGGCCAACCGCATGCCGAATAAATGGCTGACCGATGCCGTGCTGCCGCAGCAGCCCGGCCATCATGTCGTGCTGACGCATGATTTCACCGAGCTGCCTTTTGCGACCAGCAGTCTGGATTTGGTGGTGCTGCCGCATGTGCTCGAGTTTGCCAGCGAGCCGCATCAGGTCTTGCGTGAAGTCGAGCGGGTGCTAATACCGGAAGGGCAGGTAATTGTGTGCGGCTTCAATCCGGCCAGCATGTGGGGCGTGCGGCAAGTAGCAGGCCGGCTGACCGGTGCGCATTTTCTGCCTTTGCATGGCGAATTCATCAGCGTGCCGCGGCTTAAAGACTGGCTCAAGCTGCTCAACATGGAAGTCAATCGCGGCCATTTCGGCTGCTACGCGCCGCCGTGCGCAACCAGCAAATGGCTGCAGCGCTTTGCCTTTATGGAAAAAGCCGGCGATCGCTGGTGGCCTTATCTGGGCGCGCTGTATATTGTGCAGGCCATCAAGCGCGTCAAAGGCATGCGACTGGTGGGGCCGGCGTGGCAACCCTTGGGCGCACGCGCCAGACCGGGACTGCAGGCAACGAATAAAATGCACACAACGAATGAAGACAACAACGGTTCAGCATGGATAAAGTAGAAATTTACACAGATGGCGCCTGCAAGGGCAATCCCGGCCCGGGCGGCTGGGGCGCATGGCTACGTTTCGGCGAGCAGGATAAAGAATTATTTGGCGGCGAACTCGGCACGACGAATAACCGCATGGAGCTGATGGCCGTGATTGAAGCCTTGAACGCTTTGAAACGTCCTTGCGAGATCGTTCTGCATACTGACAGTCAGTATGTGCAGAAGGGCATCAGCGAATGGATCATAGGCTGGAAAGCGCGCGGCTGGAAGACGGCAGCCAAGGCGCCGGTAAAGAACGTCGACCTGTGGAAAGCGCTGGACACGGCACGGGAGCGTCACCAGATAGACTGGCGTTGGATCAAAGGTCATGCCGGTCATGAAGGCAACGAGCGCGCCGATGCGCTGGCCAACAAAGGTGTGGAGCTGGTGCTATGAGACAAATCGTCCTCGACACGGAAACAACCGGACTCAATCCGCGCACCGGCGATCGCATCATTGAAGTCGGTTGCGTTGAGCTGGTCAATCGCCGGCTGACGGGTAACAATTTTCATCGCTATACCAACCCCGAGCGCGATTCCGATCCTGGCGCGCTGGCCGTGCATGGGCTGACGACTGAATTCTTGCGTGATAAACCCAAGTTTGCCGAGATTGCTGCCGAGCTGTGCAGTTTCATTGGTGACGCCGAAATCATCATCCACAATGCACCGTTCGACGTCGGCTTTCTCGACGCTGAATTCGCCAAACTCGGTATGCCGAAATTCGATACGCATGTATTGAAAATCACCGACACGCTGCAACAGGCTAAAGAACTGCACCCTGGCAAACGCAATTCGCTGGACGCGCTCTGCGACCGCTACGGCATCTCGAACGCGCACCGCACGTTGCACGGTGCCTTGCTTGATGCAGAATTGCTGGCCGAAGTGTATCTGGCGATGTCTCGCGGGCAGGACAGCCTGACGATAGACCTGCATATGGACAGCGCGGACGCTGATGGCAACGTGCAAATCACCGCGATTGCCGACATTATCGTGCTCGCACCCGCGCCGGATGAATTGGAAGAGCATGAAGTCGTGCTGAAGAATCTCGACAAAGCGGCAAAAGGCAGTTGTCTATGGCGCCAATTAGAGGCTGATAGAGGCTGATTGATTGCTCGCGATGATTGTGCGATAATTCGCGCCGACCCGGGAGGTTAGCTCAGGGGTAGAGCGATCGCCTCACACGCGATAGGTCGCAAGTTCGAAACTTGCACTTCCCACCACAGATACGAAAAAAAACCGACCTTGAAGAAGGTCGGTTTTTTTTTGACAGTGCATTTCATGATTGGTTGCCTGCGATGAAGAAGATTTTTCGTTTGCAACCAAAGACGCTGGGATGACGGTGGGAATTTTGAGGCCGCCTCAACCACTACCGTCATTCCGGCGCAGGCCGGAATCCAGCGACTTTAGTTATGCTTCCGAAAAAAATTCAAGTTCGAATTTTCTTCAACGCTTGCGCGAAACAGCGCCACCCGGACGTGGCTTGTTCTGTCCGAACTTCTTCGCCAAACGGTTCAGCGGCGGCGTTTCATCCGGCCGTGCACGTTTGCTCAAGGTTTCCTGTGCACCGGCACGCGGCACCAGATGCTGCGGCCCGCTGCCGATCAAGTCGCTGCGTCCCATGCGCTGCAAGCCTTCGCGAATGCTCTCCCAGTTCACGGGGTCGTGATAGCGCAGCAAGGCCTTATGCAGACGACGGATTTTCGCCAGACGCGGTGTCTCTACGGTTTCCGAATCCTCGCTGATTTTTCGCAGCGGATTTTTTCGCGTGTGGTACATGGTGGTTGCCATCGCCATTGGCGTCGGCAAGAAGGTCTGCACCTTGTCCAGCCTGAAATCATTTTGCTTGAGCCACAGCGCCAGGTTCAACATGTCTTCATCGGTTGTGCCCGGATGGGCGGCGATGAAATACGGAATCAGGTACTGCTCCTTGCCGGCTTCTTTCGAATACTTGTCGAACAGCTCTTTGAATTTATAGTAAGAGCCCATGCCCGGCTTCATCATCTTCGACAGCGGGCCTTCTTCCGAATGCTCGGGCGCGATTTTGAGCAAGCCACCGACATGATGCGTGACCAATTCTTTTACGTACTCGGGCGAACGCACGGCGAGGTCATAGCGCAAGCCTGAGCTGACCAGAATTTTCTTCACGCCCGGAATTTCGCGCGCACGCTGGTAAAGCTGTATCAGCTTGCTGTGATCCGTATTCAGGTTCGAGCAAATGCTTGGATACACGCACGACAGACGGCGGCATGACTCTTCAATGCGCTTATCTTTGCAAGCAAGCCGGTACATATTTGCCGTCGGTCCGCCCAGATCAGAAATGGTGCCGGCGAAGCCTTTGGTCTTGTCGCGTATGAGTTCAATTTCGCGCAGGATAGACGGCTCGGAGCGGCTTTGTATGATGCGGCCTTCATGCTCCGTGATAGAACAGAAGCTGCAACCACCAAAACAGCCACGCATGATATTGACCGAGAAACGGATCATGTCCCAGGCCGGAATTTTGGCTTTGCCATACGCCGGATGCGGCGCACGCGCATATGGCAGGTCGTAGACATGGTCCATCTCGTCCATTGCCAGCGGCAGTGGCGGCGGGTTCAGCCAGACATCGCGCTCGCCGTGCGCCTGCACTAGTGCACGCGCATTGCCGGGGTTGGATTCAACGTGAAACACGCGCGACGCATGCGCGTAGGTGACTTTGTCATCTTTGACTGCTTCAAAGGCAGGCAGGCGAATCACGCTTTTCTCGCGGATTTCTTTTTCCTGCGCGCGACGTTCTTCGCGCGTCATCAGCTTGATAGGCTGCACTTTGACTTCTTCAGCAGCAGGCTGGTCAGTGCCGCAGACCGTGGGTTCTTTTTCCTTCATTTCATAAGGATCAGGATGCGCCTCTACTTTGCCGGGCGTATCAACGCGGGTCGAGTCGATCTCGCTCCAGTCGTCGGCAGGTTTCCAGCCGCGCGACACCATGAAGGCCGTACCGCGCAGGTCGCGGATAGCTTTAATAGGCTCACCAGCTGCAAGGCGGTGGCTAAGCTCTTTCAGCGCGCGCTCTGCATTACCGAAAATTAAAATATCCGCCTTGGAGTCAGCCAGCACCGAGCGGCGCACGGTGTCGGACCAGTAGTCGTAATGCGCAATGCGGCGCAGGCTCGCTTCAATACTGCCGATCACAACCGGTATGCCGGGAAAGGCTTCGCGCGCGCGCTGCGCATAGACGGTCACGGCGCGGTCAGGACGCTTGTTCGGTTCCCCGCCTGCGGTATAGGCATCGTCGGTGCGGATCTTGCGGTCGGCGGTGTAGCGATTAATCATCGAATCCATATTGCCGGCCGTGATGCCGAAATACAGATTCGGTTTGCCCAGCGAGCGGAACGCATCAGCCGACAGCCAGTCCGGCTGGCTGATGATGCCAACCCGGAAGCCCTGCGCTTCGAGCAAACGACCCACCAGCGCCATGCCGAAACTCGGGTGGTCGATGTAGGCGTCACCGGTGACAAGGATGATGTCGCAACTGTCCCAGCCCAGTGCCTGCATTTCTGCGCGCGACATAGGAAGGAACGGCACAGGCTTCAAGTCTGGCCGAAACAAGTTGTAAGAACGTAAATTGGGTGGAGCTGACGTCATAGGTCGGCGTCGCCGTTAATCTGGAAGAGGGCAATAGTATGACAGCTTTGGGGCGGGGGCGTGGAGGCGTTATTTAAACGATTATTTAAACGGTTATTTAAATGGATTATCAACACTATCAGTAGGCTTGTTCTCAATCGCCGCAGGCAAATCAGGCGCTGCCTGCAAATGCGCGACCGCCGCATCAATCAATTCTTTCATTTCCAGCGCCAGTTGTAGTCCGGCCTGATCACGCGTGATCGACAGCGAACCATAGATCTCAAGCTGATCCATCCGGTTTTCTACATTCAGTTCACCGATCATGATGGCATCGGCTTCATTCTGGAACGGTTGTAGTGTCGCCATCCTTATCCTCTGTTATTAGTTCTGGTTGCGGTTCTGGTTGCGTCCGCGCAGCCGCGGCTCGGGCAAACTGGCGGCGCGCGCCTTGACGTCGGCCGCCAGACTTGGAAACAGGTTGATGTTAATCCGCTTCTCGAGATCGGCAATGGAGATGACTTGATACACATTGCCTTCCACATTCGGCGCTATCCACGCGGCCGCTTCTTTTTGCACCGGGTCATAGACCGCCTTGAAGACATGCGTAGGCACGAACACGCGGCCGTTTATGCGCTCAATTTTGTCGCCTTCAAAAACCGGTCCGGTAATGACATACAACTCGCCGCGCTGCTGCGTCAGGTGACGGGTCGCGCCTTCAATGGCAGACCACAGGATTTGATTGTTGTGTTTTTCCTGAGGCACGATATTGGCCAGTGAAAAACTCTCGTGCTGCGCCTGTTCGCTCGGCATGTCGGCCGCTGGCGCCATATGGCCGCGGTCAAAACCGGAGCCGGCGTAGTCAGCCAACTGCGCCCTGTCTTGCGGCGGTAGCGTGATTTCCGGATGAAACGCGTCACGTCGTTTGACTGCGCGCGCTTGCTGCAGGCTCTCTCGTGTCAAGTGTTCGGCCGACCATAAGGGGGTGCGTGAAACTCCCGAATGCATGACGGCAAATGCTTCGAAACACAGGCCAACTGTTTTGCTTTGCAGCGCAGGACGCGTGATGGTCGGCGCAGTGCGGCCGACAAAATGCGTAAGGCACGCCGTGGTCTGCGCATCGACTGCGGGTGCAAGCAGCAAGGACAGCAGAGCGACTGAAAGAGCAGAAAACAGTTTTTTCATCAGGCAGTTTCGGCAAACGAATTTCAAGTTCGAATGAAATCGGTGAATCAAAGTTCCGATTGCCGAGAGTACATTCTTTAGAGAAATTTTGCATAAAAGAAAGCTTTGGTATGGAATTTGAGGGAACGCTGCAGAAGTCGACATGACTGTTGATCTTTTGAGCAGCCTTACGGTCGAATACCAATGCGACAAATTTCTTCATTGATTAGCAATAGGTGCCAGGCGGGTCTCGCATTGGCAGCGCAATTCGAGTCATGGCGAAGGCGGCCGCAATCAGTAGTCGTAGCCTTGCCGCGCGGCGGCGTTGAAGTCGGATTGGCAATGGCACAGTCTTTGGAATTACCACTGGATGTGCTGGTCGTGCGAAAACTTGGCTTGCCCTTGTTTGAAGAGTTCGCAATGGGCGCGATAGCCAGCGGTGGTCACACGATGCTGTCTATGGAAGTGATCGCCAAAGAAGATATTCCTGATAGCGAAGTGCAACGCGTGATCCAGCGGGAATCGATGGAGCTTAAGCGGCGCGAGCAACGCTACCGGCATGGTCATACACCACTGGCGCTGCGCCACCAGAATGTGATTCTGGTTGACGATGGCATGGCGACGGGCAGCACCATGCTGGTGGCCATTGATGCGTTGCGTACTGCCGAAGTGGCCGCTATTGCTGTAGCCGTGCCCGTTCTTTCCCGCGAGGCTTTGCAGCGGGTCAGGAGCCTGACCGATCAGGTCGCCTACCTGCATCAGCCCGAGCCTTTTTATGCAATTGGCCAATGGTACGAAAACTTTGGCCAGCTTAGCGACGACGACGTCATCAAACTGCTGGATCAGGCCTATGCAAGGCCTGCAGCCAGCAGCGGCGTCTCGCGCAAGGCTGGCGAACTTCAAGGAGATCAGCATGGAATATGAAACCGGTAGCAGAGAGGTGCAATGGGCGGGCCTGCTGGGCGGGCTGGCACTTGGCGCGCTGGCGATGTACATCGCCGACCCTTCGCAAGGCCGTCGCCGTCGCGCGCTGTTGCAAGACAAAGTCAGCAGCGTGACAAACCAGACCTCACATGTCGTGAGCCAGAAGCTTCGTGACACCCGCAACCGTTTGTCCGGCCTGCAGGCCGAAGCCTCGCATCTGTTTTCGCACCGTGAAGCCAAGCCTATCGACGACCACGTACTCGAAGCGCGCGTGCGCACACGGCTTGGCCGGGCTTTATCGCATCTGCATCAGATTGATGTCAGCGCGCATGCAGGGACTGTCACTTTGTCAGGCCCTGTTGATGCCGACGAAATGGAACGACTGGTGGAGCTGGTGGAAGCGATTCCGGGCGTGGAAGCTGTCGAACATGAATTACACGAGTTGCATAAGTCTAAGGCGCACAGGGCGCGGCGCATGCTGCAAGGACGCGGCAACTGGTGGATGGCTGGCGTCGGCGCTCTGTTCTTGTACGGCGTAAGCCGCCGTGCGCCGCTGGGTCTGGGTGCTGCGGCTGCGCTGGCTCTGCTGATGCGTGATTCAACCAGGGCAGAACTTGGACATCGTCTGCAGCAGGGCGCGGAAGCAGTAATGGGAGAGCATCCGCATGAGACCGAGCAGAGCATCGTCCTCAATGCAGCGCCCGAGACGGTGTTTGATATTTGGAGCCGCTACGAAAACTTCCCGCATTTCATGTCGAACGTGATTGAAGTGCGCGACTTGGGCCAGAAGCGTTCGCACTGGGTGGTGCGCGGGCCGGCTGGCGCCTCTGTCGAGTGGGATACGGTACTGACCGAGTCTGAACGGCCGCGCCGACTTGCATGGCACAGCGAACCGGGGTCTGTCATGCAACAGCAAGGCTCGGTGCACCTGGATTCTGTCGATGGCGGCACCCGCGCCACAGTCAGAATGAGTTGGTCGCCTGTAGCTGGAACCGTCGGTGTGCTGACTGGCAGCGATCCGGCCCGTATGCTGGCTGAAGATTTGCAGCGTATGAAACAGTTCATTGAACGCGGCCTGCCGGTGCGCGAGCCTTCTGCTGCCGGTAAAGAAAGTGGTCCGATTTTTCATTGAAACTTATTGGCTGAATTGCAAGCAGACAGGGAAGCGAATTCAGCAGGAACTTCGTTGCCATCCCTTCATCCAAGAGGTTCCGGGATCATCCGGTAAAAATACGTACAAAGGAGTCAGACCATGATGCAAGCAAATGAAGTCCGGCAGCGTTTCACACAAATCGAGCAGACCATTCATCAAGCCTCAGAAGCATGCCAGCGCGCCGGGTCGGTGCCCAGTGATCTCCAGAGCAGTATCCAGCAACTCGACGAGCGTTCGGAGCAGGCGCGCCAGGAACTGCAGCAGTCAGAAGATGAAGAAAGTATTCGCCAATGTGTCGATGAACTCGAAGAGCTTGGCGATCGCGCCAAGGATGCGTGCGAGCGTGCTGGCGATGTGGATCAAAATTTGAAAAAAGCGGTGCTGCAGGCGCATCGCGAACTATCGGATCTCAAGCATCAATTGCATTGATCGTGTCTGCTTCCTGTTTTTCAATGTGCCAGCGGTTTGCATTATGATGTTCGCTGGCCATCATTTAAAAAAACAGGAGACAGAATGGCAGACCAACATCCACTTTTGTGGACGCCGGATGCAGCACGCATAGAACGCAGCAAGCTGCATCAGTACATGCAATGGCTGGCCGCAGAACGCGGCCAGCATTTTTCCGACTATCAGGCTCTGTGGCAGTGGTCGACTGATCACATCGAAGACTTCTGGGAATCAATCTGGCAGTACTTTGCCATCAAGAGTTCGGCGCCCTATAGCAGCGTACTGGCCGAACGCATCATGCCGGGCGCTACATGGTTTGACGGCAGCCGGCTGAATTTCGCCGAGCAGATCTTCCGCTTCAATACCGATGCGGCTAGCGCAGACAAAACCGCCATCATCGCCAAGTCCGAAACACGCGCCACCGTTGAACTGAGCTGGCGCGCATTGCGCGAGCAAGTCACTGCAGTGGCCAACACCTTCCGCGCACTGGGCGTGGGGCCGGGTGACCGCGTAGTCGCTTATCTGCCGAATACGCCGGAAGCGGCGGTTGCCTTTTATGCGTGCGCCAGCATAGGCGCGATCTGGTCGTCATGCTCGCCCGATATGGGCAGCTCCAGCGTGCTGGATAGATTCAAACAAATCGACCCCAAGCTGCTGCTTGCAGTCGATGGTTATCGCTACGGCGGCAAGGACTTTGACCGCCTGTCTGTGGTCGATGCCATGCGCACGGAGTTGGCCACGCTTGAGCACACCATCTTGCTGCCATATCTGGATGCGGCCGCGAGCTTGCCCGGCACGATGCCGTGGGCTGAATTATTTACACACCCTGCAGCACATGCGCAGCCCATACAGTTCGAGCAACTGCCGTTCGACCATCCGCTGTGGATACTCTATTCGTCCGGCACCACCGGCATGCCCAAGCCTATCGTGCACGGCCATGGCGGCTGCCTGCTTGAATCCATCAAGGGTCATGCGCTGCATCTGGATCTGGGTGAAGACGACCGCTTCCTGTGGTTCTCCACCACTGGCTGGGTAATGTGGAATGCGCAAGTCACCGGCCTGCTGGTCGGCGCGACCATCTGCATCTATGACGGCAACCCCGGCTATCCGGACATGCGCACGCTGTGGCAATTTGCCGAGCAGACGCAACTGACCTTCATAGGGGCAGGCGCAGCATTTTTTGCCAACTGCATGAAGGCCGGCATAGAGCCGTCCACGCTGGCAGATTTGCGCAGCCTGCGCGCCGTCGGCTCAACCGGCTCGCCGCTGGCTTCGGACGCTTATCAATGGATATATCAGCACGTCGGTTCCGACATCATGCTGGCATCCATCAGTGGCGGCACCGATACCGCCGCGGCCTTTGTTGGCTCGTGTCCTATCCTGCCTTTGTATGCCGGTGAAATGCAATGCCGCGCACTAGGCGTTGCTGCGCACGCGCTCGACGATCATGGCAAGTCGCTGATTGACGAAGTCGGTGAACTCGTCATGACTTTGCCCATGCCGTCCATGCCGCTGTACTTCTGGAACGACCCTGGCAACCGACGCTATCTGGAAAGCTACTTTGAACATTACCCGGGTCTATGGCGACATGGCGACTGGATACGCATCACCGCACGTGGCGGCGCCATCATTTATGGTCGCTCGGATGCAACCATCAATCGCTACGGCATACGGATGGGCACGGCCGAGATTTATCGCGTAGTCGAAGAGCTGCCCGAAGTGTTGGACAGCATGGTGGTTGACCTCGAATATCTGGGGCGCGAATCGTACATGCCGTTGTTTGTCGTACTGCGTGACGGTGTGACGCTTGACGCCTCGCTGGAGCAAACACTGCGCGATAAAATCCGCACCCAGCTCTCGGCGCGGCATGTGCCGAACGATATTTTTGCGGTTGATGAAATTCCGCGCACGCTGACGGGTAAGAAGATGGAACTGCCGATCAAGAAGCTCTTGCTTGGTATGCCGTTGGAAAAAATCGCCAATCCGGATGCGATGAGCAATCCGGGCTCGTTGGCTTTTTATGCTGATTTTGCGCGGCAGCGTAGTGCGGCTTAGCTAGAGTTTTTCGGGTATGAGCGTAAGACGCTGGATCCCGGCCTACGCCGGGATGACGTTTGTTTATCTACGGTCGCCCCGATGAAAATCGGGGCCCAGCGTCTTTCGTTAAATAACCACGTAACTAGAAAGTCAAGCCGCCACAGCCGCCGGCGCCCCAACAATCCAGCCCTCAAGTGCATCGCAATCTGGTAAACCATATTGCTGCTCGCGCCGTTGCCAGCCCCACGCAGCCATCAATGCGCACAGCGCGGCATCAAGCAAGTCACCGCTGCCATCAGCCAGCAACTGCTGACGAAATGAACCTGCATTGAGCTGGATGGCAAACGGATAATCACCTCGCTCGACGGCATCAAGAATCACCGCACGTGCCGCGGCGCGCGCCGGTGTCTGCATGGCCTTCGCATCATTCTTGTAAGACTCGCGCGTGATGGAGCGCGCCACCATGCCCGGGTAAGCTTCCAGCGCAACCCGCTCGGGATCGGCTTCATGCATGGGATAGACCGACACGCCAGCTGCCAGCAGCAACGGCGCACCCGCATGCAACATGTACGCCACTGGCGGGTTGACCCATTTCATCGGGGACGATGAACCGGCCGGCAGGTCGGCGGCGCGATGAATGAATTTACTGCCGACAGGGCGCGCGTCGCAAACTGCCTTGAAGTGTGCGCGCAGTTCTTCGCGCGACAGTGACGCCAGATGCGTGATCATTTCTGCCCATTGCTGTGGCCAACCTAATTGGGCCAGTAATGCACGCGGCAGAGAAAAGGGAAGATCAAATCCGCCTACCCAGGGGCCGGGCAGCGCAAGCCAGTTTGAAAATGCGGCGAAGTCGGTGAGGGTGGTGAGAGAAGTCAGGTGGAGTACATCACCTGACAGTGTGCCGCTTGCAATCGTGATGCCTTTCTTGCTGCGCGGCGCGGACGTGAAGTCCACGCCATGCAGCAAGATAGAATCGCTATCAGCGTGCCTGTCAGCGTACCGGGGTGGCATCCGGTAAAACGATATTCACATCCAGCACTTCAAGATTGCCCTGACGGTCGAGCGAAATTTTGATGTCGTCCGGATTGACGCGTGTGTATTTCGAAATGACTTCGATCAGTTCGCGATGCAGCGCAGGCATGAAGTCCGGGCCGTTGGCGGTATTGCGTTCACGCGCAATGATAATTTGCAGGCGTTCCTTGGCGGCGCTGGCGGACTTGGGCTTGCTGTCGAAGAGGAAGGAGAGCAGTGCCATATTACTTTCCTTTAAAAAGACGCGAGAGAAGGCCTGGCTTTTCGTAGCTGGCAAAACGCAGCGGCAAGTCTTCGCCGAGGAAGCGGCCGACTACATCTTTGTAGGCTTCGGAGACATCACTGCCATCAACGTGAATGGCCGGGTTGCCCTGGTTCGATGCATGCAGCACCGACTCGGATTCCGGAATAATGCCCAGCAGCGGTATGCGCAGGATTTCCTGCACGTCTTCATACGACAGCATCTCGCCGGCCTCGACACGCTTCGGTACATAGCGCGTTACCAGCAGGTGTTCCTTCACAGGCTCCTTGCCTTCTTGTGCGCGGCGCGATTTTGCCTGAATGATGCCGAGTATGCGGTCCGAGTCACGCACCGACGAGACTTCCGGGTTGGTGACGATGATGGCTTCGTCTGCAAAGGTCAGTGCCATGACAGCGCCGCGTTCAATGCCGGCTGGTGAGTCGCAGACGATGAATTCAAAGTCCATTGCTTTCAACTCGTCGAGAATGCGCTCGACGCCGTCTTCCGACAGCGCGTCCTTGTCGCGCGTCTGCGAAGCAGGCAGCACATACAGATGGTCGCAATGCTTGTCCTTGATGAGTGCCTGCGTCAGGGTCGCTTCGCGATTGATGACGTTGATCATGTCATACACCACACGCCGTTCGCAGCCCATGATCAGGTCAAGATTGCGCAGGCCGACGTCAAAGTCGAGCACGGCTGTTTTATGGCCGCGCAGTGCGAGACCGGAAGCGAAGCTGGCGCTGGAAGTGGTCTTGCCTACGCCACCTTTGCCGGATGTTACGACGATAATTTTTGCCACAAAAAACCCCTTGTTTGAGTTTTGGTCGTTAAATTTAAATTAAGTACAAATTAAAAAAATAGAAAAAATTATTTGCTGGTAATGGCGACAATATCAAGCCGCTCATCTACCAGACTGATCTGCGCCGGCTTGCCTGCCAACGGCGCTGGCCAGCCTTCATCAAAGGTACGGTAGATGCCGGCGATCGAGACCAGCTCGGCTTCCATTGCCAATGAAAAGATGCGAGCCTGCGCATTGCCCGACGCACCTGCCAGCGCACGGCCGCGCAGCGGCGCATAGACATGAATGCTGCCGTCGGCGATAACTTCAGCACCGTGGTTGACCATGGCCGTAATGATGAGGTCGCAGCCGCGCGCATAAATGCGCTGGCCGCCACGCACTGGCGTATCAATGATCATAGCCGGCAGCGCAGCAGCAGGAGCTTCAGCGGATTTAACGGGCGCAGCTTTGACGGGTACAGGTACTGGCGCCGGTGCTGGCTCTGGTTCAGGTTCAAGCGCAGCGACCTCAATGACTTCAGGCGCCGGCTGGCGCGGCTGCACCATGTTGTCTATCGTCAGACCGTTGGCGCGAATTTCGTCTTCCAGTTCTGCCGGCGCATTGCGCACGGCGACCGGGTTCAGGCGATGCGATTTAAATAACGCTATCAGCTTGGGCCAGTCTATGCTGCCCGCAGTCGGTGCCGGTGAGACCGGGCTAAAGTCGAGCAGTGTGAAGTCATCTTCGAAGTAATCGGGCGTCCCGCCCGTGATCTGCTTGAGCGCCGCCGACAGCTTGGCCGGGTCGGTTTCACCTAGCAAGGCGACAACGGCGACCACGGTGGCAATCTTGATCTCCAGCGGTTTGCTGGTTATATTTTTTGGCATACAGTCCAGTCCGGGCTTTTAACAGCCGCTGTCCGATCTGGGAGCGGGGTGCTTGTGGCTAGCGCTAGGCTTGCCGGCGGCTATTATAACTTGCTGCCGCCTATGGCTCCATGCTTGTCAGCTAGCTTGTGAGGCTAGCGGAAAACGCCTGCAAATGATGGTCGGTGCTGCCGCATTGCAGCTCGATCGCCATTAGCCGCTTGAAGTAGTGGCTCACGTCGAGTTCGTCGGTGACGCCCATGCCGCCATGCAGCTGCACGGCCTGCTGTCCGACGAAGCTGCAGGCCTGACCGATGATGACTTTCGCTGCCGACAGCGCCTGCGCACGAACGGGCAAATCGGCGTCTGTGCAGCGCACGGCAGCCAGATAGCTCATCGAGCGCGCCTGTTCCACATGCATCAGCATTTCGGCTAAGCGATGGCGCAAGGCCTGGAAGCTGGAAATCGGAACACCGAACTGCTGGCGGGTGCGGCAGTATTCGGCTGTCGCGGCAAGCAGTTTGTCGAGTGCGCCAACGGCCTCGGCACAGATGGCTGCGAGACTGCGATCGAGCGCGTTAGCCAAAGCTGTGTGTGCATGCGCACCGTTGCCGAGCAAGCTTGCTGCGGGCACCATCACGCCGTCTAAAAACAGATCGGCAGCCAGTGTTCCATCGACCAAGGGGCAAGGGATCATGCGCAAGCCTGCAGTCGTGCGCGGCAATGCGAAGACGCAAAGCTGTCCGTCCAGCAGCGCACTCACCAGCAGCAAGTCAGCGCCCATCGCATGCGGGACCACGCATTTGTGACCCTGCAGCCGGTAACCCGTGCCTTCTTTGATTGCCGTTGTCGTGATCGCCAGCCGCTCGTCACGGCTTGCCAATTCTTCGTGCGCGAGCACGGTAATGCACTGACCCTGCGCCATCGCGGGCAGCCACTCGGTACATTGCGCGTCGGTGGCCAGTTCCTGTATCAGGCCGGTGGCAACGATGGCGCTGGCTGCCAGTGGCTCCAGCAGCAGGCATTCACCGGCGGCCTGCATGACTAGCATGGCTTCGGTACTGCCGCAGCCCAGACCGTCGTAGTCGGGCGCGACATGCAAGGCCAGCAGACCGAGTTCTGCCAGACCTTGCCAGATGGCGCTGTCATGCGACAGCGGCTGATGAATGCGGGCATGTCGTGACGCGACGCTGGCGTGGTCTTGCAGATAGCGGCGGCAGGTGTCTAGCAGCATCTGCTGTTCTTGCGTGAAAGAGAAGTCCATCTGTTCAGGCTCCGAGATAATTTTGCGCGATGATGTTTTTCTGGATCTCGTTCGAGCCGCCATAGATCGAGAGCTTGCGCATGTTCAGATAGCTCGCTGCCAGTGCAGTCGCATACGCGGGGCCGGCCAGCTCGCCGGAAAAACCGGCGGCCATTGCTTCGCGCCGTAACTGCAATGCATAAGGTCCGGCGGCTTGCACCAGCAAGGCGGTGATGGCTTGCTGAATTTCAGTGCCGCGAATTTTCAACAGCGAGGCTTCCGGACCCGGCGCGCGTTGCTCAGCCTCTGCTGACAACACTCGCAGGTTGGTGATTTCCAGCGCCATCAGGTCGATCTCGATTTGCGCAACGCGAAGCGCAAAGAGCGGGTCTTGCAACAGGGGACGGCCGTGGCGTTGCTCGACACCGGCGATGCGCTTCAGGCGTGCCAGTTCACGCTTGGCGATGCCGATGCCGGCGATGTTGGCGCGCTCGTGGCCGAGCAAGAACTTGGCGCAGGTCCAGCCTTTGTTTTCTTCGCCGACTAAATTTTCTACCGGCACGCTTACATTGTCGAACCAGACTTCATTGACCTCATGTGCGCCGTCCATCGTGATGATGGGGCGCAGCGTGATGCCGGGTGTCTGCATGTCGATCAGCAAAAAAGAAATGCCGCGCTGCGGCTTCGCTTGCAGGTCGGTGCGCACCAGACAAAAAATCCAGTTCGCGTACTGGCCGAGGGTGGTCCAGGTTTTCTGGCCGTTGACTATGTAGTGGTCGCCGTCACCATCACTGTTACGAATTGCCTGCATTTTGAGTGACGCCAGATCGGAACCGGCGCCCGGCTCCGAATAGCCCTGGCACCACCAGTCTTCCGCAGCCAGTATGCGCGGCAAGAAATGCTGCTGCTGCGCAGGCGTGCCAAAGGCCATGATGACGGGCGCGACCATTTTCACGCCGAAGGGCAGGGTGCGCGGCGCGCCGGCCATGGCCGCTTCTTCTTCAAAAATATATTGCTGAACGGCGCTCCAGCCACAGCCGCCGAATGCTTGCGGCCATGCCGGTCCGCCCCAGCCGCGTGCATGCAGCAGGCGCTGCCAGCGTTGATAGTCAACGCTGGCGAGAATCAATCCTTGTCTGACCTTGTCTCGAATGTCATCGGGCAGATGCTCTGCAAGGAAAGTGCGCACCTCGGCGCGAAAGGCTGTCTCTGCAGCCGTAAAGTTGAGATCCATGTCCCGTCCTGTTCTGTTCTCATTGTCTGAAGCAATGCTCAGGCAGCATGATACAGGGAACAATACAGGGAACAATAAAGGGAACAATCAGGATTGCTGCACGGATGGGTTGTCTGGATCTTGTTGAATGCCGACAGGATGCCGACTAAATTTTTGCACCAACTCCAGCACATTTTCATCAAAGCCAGCATTGTGATGTTGCCAGACTCTATCTGCGCAAGCCATGCGGGCAAGTTTTTTCAAATTGATGTTCACCGCATGCAAAGGCAATTGCTGTGTTTCGTAAGCGCGGCATGCAGGCCGTGAGGCCGGATCATTTTCAAAGAATAACCACTCTTCTACGAACCGCGATTGCAAGCGCTCCAGTTCATGGCGCAGCGCCTCCGGCACCGGACAACGAACGCCGAGCAATGTACTGTCTGCGGCAAGGGTTACCCACGGACCGTGCACATCGTCTTCCAGACTACGGTGCAGCACACACGTCTGTTCTTCATAAAAATCTTCAATGGCGTAAAACGCTGCGATCAGATTGTGGTCGCACAATTGCGCATGCCAGCAATAGAGATCACTGCCATCCTCAATATAAAACAAGGCTGACAGCAAGGCGTGATGGTCGCTTGCATAGCGAATACAGAATTTGGATTGCATTGTGAATGAAAAGTACTTTTCTAATTTAAGAGAGGTAGACCCCGTTAGTTGTCAACGGTTCTCGCATGAAGCTATTAAGGCTGTTTGCGGTTGCTCAAAACTGCCAAGAGTTCGGGTGACAAACTGAGAAGACTTGGCAAAGCTGGCAATGAATCAGGTCTTGTTCAGACAATCAATTTATCTTCGTTTTTTTCGATTTTTTCCAGGAGCACGATTATGCGGAAGATGCAGCAGCAAAATCCTATGGTGGACATGGTTCGATACCAACTTGATGCGTCAATGCAGTTAGCTAATGCACTTTTTTCCGGCACAGAAAAAATAGATCGTGCGGTGCTTGATGCGACCCATCAGGCAGTCGATGGTCAGTTGAAATTTGCGCGCGCAGTCGCCAACATTCGCGACCCGTCAAAAATGGCAGAACTGCAAAATACCCTAGCTCATCGCCCTGAACGGACAATTCAATGCCAGCAGCAAATCATGTCGGCTTTTGCAGAAATGCAGGCTGAAGTCGGCAAGTCGATTCAGTATTACATGGAGCGCTTCAGCCAGACTGCGATTGCGCGTGCAGGCGAAGCGGAACGAACTGGCGAAGCGGCCAACGAGCAGGCAAATAACGCCATGTTCAATCCGGTCTCGAGCATGATATCGATGTGGGAGACCGCTTTTCGGGAAGCGACGACAATGGCCAACCGAAATATGATGGCCGCGCGCAATTCAATGGAAACGGCAGCGAATGCGGCTAGTGAAGCTGTTGCCCATACGGTTGAGTCAGCTGATATGGAAGAGCATGAGCATGCGGATAAGAAGCATCATGGAACTGGTCGGAGGAAATAGGTTTATCAGGAACATAACGGAAGACGCTGGATCCCAGCGTGCGCTGGGATGACGGTGGGAATTTAGATGTCTCCTCAACTACTTCCGTCATTCCGGCGCACGTCGGAATCCAGCGTCTTTGCTTAATTACGAAAATCTATCTTCATCGTGTAATGCAATAGTGAAGTTCAGAAAAAACTACTAAACTCACACAGCCGCCAACTGCGTAAGGTCTTTACTAGCTTCCAGATTGCTGGCCGCAAGCGCCGCAGCAGCTTCGCGTGATTTTTTACCCGCTTGCTTCGAGCGTGAGCTGGATGGCGGCAACCTGCGCAGGGTGCGCAATGCATCAATGTCCTTAATGCCGATGGAGCGCTGGTCAACTGTGATGAGCCCGATTTCATTGAAGGCCGACAGAGTGCGGCTGACTGTTTCCAGTGTTAGTCCAAGGTAGCTGCCAATTTCATGGCGTGTCATGCGCAGGTTGAATAGTTTGCTTGAATATCCCATCTCGGCAAAGCGCTCTGACAGCGACACCAGAAACCGCGCCACGCGTGCTTCGGCAGACAGCGCGCCAAGCATACTGACCATTGCCTGCTCGCGTACCAGTTCGCGGCTCATCACGCTGTACATGGCGTGTTCCAATTCAATATGCGCACGACCCAGTGAAGTGAATTTTTTAAATGGCAGCAAGATCAGATCGCAATTTGACAGGGCCACTGCTTCGGATGCGTAACGACGCGTGTGGATGCCATCGACACCAAACAAGTCACCTTTCATTGGGAAACTCAACACTTGTTCATTGCCGAATTCGTCAATCAGTACAGTTTTCAGGAATCCGGAGTGCACGATATAGAGCGTATCGAAAGCCTGGCCGATGGTATGAATGCGCTGTCCTGTCTTGAACTGCACATGCTGGAACAGGAATTCTTCATCATTGATAGAGGGCGCTGCGGGTATGCGCAGCAGGTCACACAATTCTTTCAGATTGGACCAAAGCTTTCCTTGTCGCTGCCATCCGGCTTCCACCGAGGATGAGTGGATGTTTGCATTGCTGGTGTCGGACCGTATCTCGGATATTTGCGTGGATGCCATAGTCATCTCCTAATTTTGAGGGCTGCAACTGATTAACAGTGACATTTGCATCGTTTACCAGTTCTTTGCTGCGGTCCAACCGAAACGCTTTGGTGCCGGCACTTTTATGCGAACTTGCGCCCGCATGGACTTTGGTAAAACATCGATGTAATGCTTCTGCTGCTGGGTCAAATCTGGTTAGCCTTTTCTGGTTTCTGCCAGTCATGCTCAGAATGTGAGTTGGTAGTATCGCTACTCAACTTGTTAATAGCTATCGGCTTGCTCTGAATACGCTTGTAGGAGCAGGGTCGGATTTCAGCGGCGATTCTTATTTCGTTTACGGTCAACATTTCTCACAATTTCGTATGTATGAATTACGTTTGTTTACGGACGAAATGGAGCCAGCAACCCGTGCGCAATGGCGTACTGCACCAGCTCGGCGAGTGAATTGCTGTCCATCTTTAGCAATATCCGCGTCTTGTGCGTGCTGACCGTCTTCACTGACAAATGCAACATCACTGCAATCTCCGTAATCGACTTACCTGACACCAGTAAGTTGAAGACTTCAAATTCACGATCCGACAAATCCTTGTGCGGTAACTCATGTCTAGCTGGCATCGCATCAATGGCAAGCTGCTCGGCCACCTCAAGACTAATGAACGGCCGCCCGGAAGCTACCTTGCGAATTGCCGTCACCAACTGCGTGCCAGCACTTTCTTTGGTCAGGTACCCTGACGCGCCGGCTCGAATTGCCCGCACTGCGTATTGCTCTTCCTCATGCATCGTCAACACCAGAATCGGCAACTTGGGTGCCTCGTCTTTGATCTGTCTGATCAAATCCACACCACTGCGGCCCGGCATTGATAAATCCATCAGCAACAAGTCAAAGCCGGCTTTGCGCACTGTGGCCAGCACTTCAAATCCATCTACTGCTTCTCCGATAACTTCAATGTCTTCCACTTCTTGCAGGATTCGTTTCAGGCCTTCGCGCATGATGGTGTGATCGTCTGCAATCACGATGCGGATCATGCGAAGGCTTCCGTTGTTTTCGTGATCATGTTCTGCACAATCGGCAGGATCCGACTTGAATGGTTAAGCTCATTTTTTTGCATGCTTTCTAACTAGTAAAAAAAAGACAACAGTTTCATTAAATGTATCAGCTTTTCACTGTCTCTTTAAGTCATTCAAGGCAAAAGTTAAGAAAAAAGCTAAATTTCTGGTTCAGATGCGGCATTAATTTCTGGGCGGCAATTGAAATGGTCGAAAATAATTCCCGCTGCTAAACTGCGCTGTTTTGGCGACTACTAATCGGATACAAAATGGCGATAGCGTTAGGTGAAGTCGGGCACATCATTCAACTGGCAATTGCGCCAGTGTTTTTGCTGACAGGCGTTGGTACCAATTTGCTGGTGCTGACAAACAGGCTGGCGCGGATCATCGATCGATCGCGCGTCTTGGAAGACAGACTGGAAGAGGGCGTTGAAAGTGGCGCAGAGCGCGCGCTGGATCTGGAGCTGGATATTCTTTTTAGCCGTGCGCGCAAAATCAACCGTGCTATTACTTTGTCGACGACTTGCGCGTTGCTGATTTGCCTTGTCGTCGCGGCGCTGTTTTTAGGTGACGCGTTTGAATGGCGACTCGGTACCTTGATCGCTGCGCTATTCGTGCTGGCAATGGTGGCGCTGACTGCCAGCTTTGTTTATTTGTTGCGCGAGATTTTCATGGCGACTGAATTTTTGAATCAGCAACGTATTCAGATCAGGAACAAATAAGCAGGGACAAACGACGTCCCTGCCAAAATTACAGTTGCTCGATCAGCTTGCGGGTTGAATCGAACAGAGGATGGCCAATGCTTGAGAAAGCATCGCAGATGTTGAGGTGGTGAATCCCGGGCAGCGGCACGTCCTTGCTGTGCGCCGATTTCCATTTTGTGGCTATCAGCGCATTCTGCCGCTTGAACTCATCTGACTCCAAAGCACCCACAGCCGTAATGAACGGCGTTGCATGTGACTGCGGCATAGTGGCTGGCGACAGGCGTTTGACATCTTCAGCTTGCAGCTTCAGATCGACATTGACGAATTCTGCGTAGCGCACGGAATCGAGTTCGTACAGCCCCGACATCAATACGCCACCCTTGACCAGATCTTTCGGCAGGTCCGCGCTAAATACAGGCCACTGCGCCGCCATCATCATTGCCGCCAGATGCGCTCCTGCCGAATGACCGGCAACGACGATACGCTGACGATCGAATTCAAACTTGTCTGCATTACGGTACAGCCAGGCCATGGCACGCAATTGCTGGCGGGTGATTTCTTCTATTGATGCCTTGGGCGCGAGCGTGTAATTGAGCAGCGCGACATTGAAGCCGGCACGCCGGTAGTCCGGCACGACGAAAGTGAAATCTGACTTGTCGAGCGAGCGCCACCATCCGCCATGAATAAATACCAGAAGCGGCGCGCCGGGCGTATTGGCAGGGTAAAAGTCCAGACGTTCGCCAGCGGCTTCGCCATAAGGTAAATCGAGCAGGCCTGCATGCGTTCGGCGCACCAGCGCCGAGTCTTTCTGCCAGCGTGCAAAGAGTTGCGGATGGTCCGGAATCGACGCGCGCGCATTGTACTGACGGCTGAAGTACTCAGTTTTGGATTCCTTGGTGCTGGCAGTGCTGTTGCTGGTCTGGCGCATAGTCTTCGTGTCGTGTGATGGATGTCAGAGTGTAGTGCTTTTGGACGGACAGGCAAAGCTGCACTGCGGCAGAATGCCCTCTTCGTCAGTAAAGTTGCGTTGACGTTGAAAGCGCCCATCGACTACACTGGCGACGTTTTGGTGCTCGCGTGCCGTTCTCGGCGCGCAGTTAAACGGGAAACACAAGCGCTGCTCCGGTTGTAAACCGGCTCTGTCGCTAACGTGTGCTGCCCCCGCAACGGTAAACAAGCGCATGGCTAATGGCCATGCAGTCCGCTTCAGCAAGCCACTGTGCAAATGCATGGGAAGGCAAAGCGGTCATGCTTGTGAGCCCGGATACCGGCCAGAACAGGTGGAAGTGTGCGGACGGGGATCTCTGCGAACACGGACTTGTACCGGTATGTCTCTTTCATTTTCCGGTTCTTGTTTGCACAGCTTCCGTTCATTCCAGCTTGCGGGGAGGCAGGCGGGAGATCTCGAATCGAAAGCATTATCTTGAACTACTCTGAATTTGTGTCAGCTGCCGTCAATCGCCGGCGGCATGCACTCGCATTGGCCTTGTTGCTTTTGTTGACACCCGCAGTCCGCGCCGAACTTTCTTCCGTCAATGAGAAAAGTTTGAAGCCGATGGTTGTTATCGGTTCCCGCTTTGCAAGCGACCCTGATAATTCACCAGTCGGCGCTACTGTCATCACTGCCGATCAGATTCGCGCAGCCGGCGTGACCAATGTCAATGAAGCCATCATTAAAATTGGCGGTGTACTGAGACGTCAGAATCTTGCCGGTTCTCCTGATGCAGCACTCGATCTTCGTGGTTTCGGCTCTACCAGTGAGCAGAATCTGGTGATCTTGGTTGACGGCGTGCGATTATCCGAAATCGATCTGGGCGTGGCGATGCTGTCATCAATTCCTCTCGATTCAGTTGAACGTATCGAGATCGTTCGCGGTGGCAGCAGCGTCATGTACGGTAGCGGTGCTACGGGCGGCACTATTCAAGTCATCACAAAGCGCGCTGCGCGTAACCAGCAGAGCGGCAGCGTTTTTGCCAGTGCCGGCTCTTACGGTAATCGCGAACTGCGTGTCGGGCTGAATCAGGGTTGGAACAATTTTGCGTTCGACATCAACGCAAGTACGCAGGCTACCGACAATTACCGCCGTAACAGTGGCTTCGAACAGAATCTTGTCAGTGCTGCTTTGCAGCGCTTCAACGACCACGGTCGTATTGGCTTGCGTATCGATGCTGCCAATCAAGCAACCGGTTTGCCAGGCTCGCTGACATTAGACGAGTTCAAAGCGGATCCTCGCAGAAGTAACAAGCTACAGGATTCCGGGAAAATTGATATGAACCGCATCACGCTATTTGCCGAGCAGCGTATCGGCACGCTAGACTTTGCCGTTGATTTTTCAAACCGTAGCCAGCACAGCTTTGCTAACTATGTCGCTGATGGATGGACATCAGAATATGATTCACGCAGCAAACAGCTCTCGCCACGGCTCAAGCATGTGAGCGAATTCGGTGGGCTGCGTAATGAACTGGTAGCTGGTGTCGATCTGTTGCGCAGCGAACGGCAATACGTCGGTTCAGCGGCAGACAAACAGGACTCCGATGCAATTTACCTGCGCAATGAAATCCGTTCTGGACGCGCTACATTTGCAGCCGGTATGCGACATGAAAATTTCCGCCAGCTGAGTGGAGCCAACGTTAAAAAATCCGGGCTTAATGCATGGGAATTGCAAGGTGCGTTCGATCTGCAAAAGGGTATTAATGTGTATGGCAAGCTGGGTGACAGCTACCGTGTTGCACTGGTCGATGAAAACACAGGTGCTACCTCTACGCTTGCACCGCAAACTTCGCACGATCTGGAAGTTGGCGCCAGCTTTAGTAGTGCTGTCAGCAAGTTGACGCTGGCGTGGTTCAGACATCAGCTCACAAACGAGATCATTTTCAATCCGGATGCACCAACTGCAGATATACGTTTTACCGGCGCAAACGTGAATCTCGATCCGACTACCCGTCAAGGTGTTGAACTCAGGTTGCGCCATGCACTCACATCGACACTAGCAGTCAATGCGACCTTGCAGCATGTTGATGTCCGTTTCCGTGAGGGCTCTTTGGTAGGGCGTGAAGTACCGCTGGTTTCGCCCAATACCGCAGCGGTCCGCTTCAACTGGCAACCAGGCAATGGCCATAGCGCTAATCTTGGCTGGCAGTGGGCGGACTCACAGCGCTATGGTAATGACTTCGCCAATAACTGCTCGTCACGCATTCCGGCTTTTTCCACGTTGGATGCACGCTATGCGCTGCGCCAAGGCAAATGGGAATTTGCAGTCATTGGCAATAACCTGACTGACCATCATTATTTTTCTACTGCCTACGGCAGCTGTCGCAATGGTATCTATCCTGATCCCGGCCGTATACTTCGGCTGACTGCACGTAGGGACTTCTAATCACGTTATGCAGCGAACATACGTCATTCTCCTGACATTAATCGCAGCCTGCGTTGCTGCGATTCTGTTGGCGAGTCTGTGCGGCAGCAGCGGCTGCTTCCTTCCATCCCAAGCTGATGACCTGCTGTGGCAGCTTCGCCTGCCACGCGCCTTGTCTGCCTTCGCCGTCGGCGGCTTGCTGGCATTGGCTGGCGCACTAATGCAGCTATTGCTGCGCAACCCACTGGCTGATCCGTATGTGCTCGGTGTCTCGGGTGGCGCGGCAACCGGTGCCATGCTGTTCAGCTGGCTCGCACCATTGTCATTGGCTGCGTATGCCATGCAGCTGGGCGCACTGGCCGGTGCATTGCTGGCCACCGCTTTGTTGTTTGGCCTGGCGCGGCGCGCACTGATGGGGCTGACGCCGGCGCTGTCTGCGTCACCTTCCGGCGTGCGATTGATTCTCACCGGCGTGATGCTCTCTGCTGGCTTCGGTGCGC
Organism: Burkholderiaceae bacterium; assembly: GCA_040399905.1. Taxonomy (GTDB): domain Bacteria; phylum Pseudomonadota; class Gammaproteobacteria; order Burkholderiales; family Burkholderiaceae_D; genus Pernthalerella. The sequence continues at coordinate 98,730 of JBBARG010000004.1, read as the reverse complement.
TGATGACCTTGCTGCTGTCGCTGGCCCCCGAAGGCCAGTTGCGCGGCATGGTGTTCTGGCTGATGGGCGATCTTGATAATGGCGCGCTGCTGGTTCCTGCGTGGCTGGTGCTGGCAGCGACGACTGTGTGGGCATGCTTCAACGCTGTCCATCTTAATGTGCTCGCACATGGCGACACCACGGCGCAACTGCTGGGCATTGCGTTGCCACGTTTGCGGGCAGCAGCGCTGCTGGTTGCCTCGCTGGCGACTGCCAGCGCAGTGGCCATGGCGGGCGCTATCGGTTTTGTCGGGCTAGTGGTGCCGCATGCACTACGGCTCATGTTTGGCAATGATCAGCGCTTGCTGTTGCCCGCTTCGGTTCTTGCCGGTGGAGCAGCACTTGCACTTGCCGATCTGCTGGCGCGCAGCGTGGTAGCACCGGTGCAACTGCCGGTAGGAGTGATCACGGCGCTGGTTGGCGTGCCCGTGTTTCTGGCGCTACTGGCAAGGAGCCGCTGATGCGTTTACTGCAAGTAGATAATCTGAGTGTAGCTATCGGTGGCCGCAAGCTGATCGAAGGTCTGCACTGGCATGTACACAGAGGCGAGTTCTGGTGCGTTCTGGGTAAAAACGGCAGCGGAAAAAGCAGCTTGTTGTATACGCTGGCCGGCCTGCTGCCGGTGGCAGCAGGCTATTTGCAGCTGGCTGGTGAATCAATTACGAGTATGGGCTTGCCAGCGATGGCGCGCCGTCGTGGTTTGATGCAGCAGCAGCAGTCCGATGCGTTTTCGCATTCTGTTCTTGATACTGTTTTGTTGGGGCGCACGCCTTACCGTATAGGTGCGGCATGGGATGCTGACGAAGATCGTGATGCTGCACTTGCTGCGCTGGCGCTTACTGGCTTGTCAGAGAAAATGCATGCCGATATCACGCAGCTGTCAGGCGGCGAAAGGCAGCGCGTTGCATTGGCGAGTTTGCTGGCGCAAGCGCCGGACCTGATGTTGATGGATGAACCGACTGCGCATCAGGATGTAGCGCAGCAGTTGACGATCATGCGCATTGCGCGTGAACTGACACAGCGTCATGCCGTTGTGGCTAGCTGCCATGACATTAATCTGGCTGCGCGCTTTGCTTCCCATGTGCTTGTTCTGGGGGACGGGCAGTACTGGATTGGGAAGTCACGTGAGGTATTGAAGCCTGAGATTTTGGGGCAGGCTTTTGGGTGTGACTTCCGTTTGCAGGGTGACGTTTTTATTGCAGAGTGAGCTGTTGATTTACGGAAGACGCTGGATCCCGGCCTTCGCCGGGATGACGGTGGAAATTTACACTTCGCCTTAACTACTACCGTCATCACCTGCATGTGATGACTGCTGCGTGGGCGGACTGCATGCAGTCCGAATTCCCCACTTCGCTTCCGGCGAAGGCCGGGATCCAGCGACTTTGAATTTCAAGACTTAGGCCACAACACCATCTGCGTACACCGAAACAACGCAATCGTCTTGCCAGCAGCTGTTACCGTCGCATCCCATACTTGCGTAGTTCGACCCAGATGCACCGGCTTTGCCGTGCATTCCAGCCGACCTTCACGCGCTGTGCCCAGATGATTACTCTTGAGCTCGATAGTGGTGAAGCTGCTCGCGCCTTGCGGCAGGTTCAGCATGCAGCCATAGCCGCAAGATGTATCGGCCAGCATCACGATAGAGGCTGCATGCAGGTAACCATTCGGCGCCAGATGATAAGGCTTAATGTCGAACGCTGCATGCAGACCATTGTCGTCAATCGATAGGACTTCTACTCCCAGCAAATCAGGCAAAGTGCCTTGCTGGCGTGATGCTATTTCTGGTGGCAATGCCTTGTTCATGTTGGTCTCACTTTTAATTTTTCCTGCGTTGCCGTGCCAATTCCAGCTGCTCGCACAACTGCGCAGTGCCTGCTAGCAGGCGCGGTCCGGCGCGGTTCATCAGCGTGCCGTTCACACTGAAGATATTTTTTTTCTGTACCGCCTGCAGTTGCGTAAAACGCTGCCACATGTCGCCAGCGCCTGCCCGCTCGTCACTGATAAAAATCGCTTCAGGATCAGCCTTGATTACAGCCTCGATGCCGACTGTCGGCACCAGCTGCGGCAGTGCGCCAAATATATTCTCTGCACCACACAAGGCCAAGGCCTGCGATACCAGATGCGCATGGTTCAACGTCATCAAAGGTGAAGGCCAGATCTGATAAAACACGCGCACTGTTGAACGTGATGCGTACTGTTGGCGTAATGCTGCGAGCTGCTGGCGAAATGCAGTAGCAGCGGCTTTGCCTTGCGCGTTGGTACCGGCAAGTTCAGACAGTCTGTCGATGTTGGTGGAAATGGCGGCAAAGTCGCGTGGTTCGCTCTCGAAAACCGGAATGCCAAGTTGGCGCAGACGCGCAATCTGGCGTGCAGAGTTCCCGCTTTTCCAGGCGACGACCAGATCCGGCCGCAGATCAATGATGCGCTCCAGATCAAGCTGCGCGCTGTTACCTACGGAAGGGAGGCGTTTTGCCTGCGACGGAAAATCACTGTAGGCACTCACGCCTACGACTGCTGCGCCTGCACCGGCGGCAAACAGTAACTCAGTGGTGTGCGGGGCAACGCTGACGATGCGTGTTGCCGGCGCTTTGAGGGTGATGACTGTGCCGCCATCATCTGTCACGCTGACTGCGGCATTGGCCACGCAGCTTATCAGCAGCAAGACAGTGGCGGCCAGCTGGCGCATCAGATTTCTAGGTTGTCGATCAATCGTGTCGAGCCGAGTTTTGCGGCAGCGACGACAACCAGCGGCGATTGTTGCGCGAGGTCGCCGGCAGTAGGCGGTTGCAGGTCGATGCGTTTTCTGATGGAGATATAGTCGGGCTGCCAGCCACGCTCGTGTAAATTGGCCATCGCGGTTTTTTCCAGCTGCGACACATCCAGCTGTCCGGCTCTGATCGCTTCGGCAACCAGATTCAATTCGCGATACAGCGCAGGCGCTTCGGCGCGTTGCGCATCAGTCAGGTAGCCATTGCGCGACGACAGCGCGAGGCCGTCTTCTGCGCGAAAGGTTTCGGCTGCGATAATTTGGGTCGGCAGCGCGAACTGGCGCGCCATGTTCCGCACGATCATGAGCTGCTGGTAATCTTTTTTGCCAAACACGGCAACGCTAGGCTGCACGCAAGAAAAGAGCTTGAGAACGACGGTCGTTACACCGGCAAAAAATCCGGGCCGGAATTCACCTTCGAGGATGTCGCCTATGACGGGCGGCGCTTGCACTCTGAATTCTTGCGGCTCTGGATAGAGATCTTTTTCGGTCGGCGCGAACAACACATAGACGCCTTCTTTTTCCAGCTTTTCTACATCGCTGGCAAAGGTGCGTGGATATTTGTCGAAGTCTTCATTCGGGCCGAACTGCAAACGGTTCACGAAAATCGAAGCAACCACAGGGTCGCCATGCTTGCGGGCCAGACGCATCAGCGAGAGGTGGCCTTCATGCAGGTTGCCCATGGTAGGAACAAAGGCAGTACGTAATTGGCCACGCAATTGGTCGCGCAATTCTTCAATGGAAGAAACGATTTTCATGATGCAATCTCAAAACGGTGAGCACTTGATACGGCGCCGTTGCCGCTCAAGAGTTTAAAATAAAAAAGCAGAAAGTTTTTGGATGCTCAGTTGGGCGAATAAGCGAGTCGCACATAAATCGGCGCATAGGCTTCGCCCTGCGTGATTTCAATCAAGGTTTCCTTGGCCAGCTCCAGCAACGCAATGAAGTTGACGACCACCACCGGCACGCCACGCGACGGATCAAACAGGTCCTGGAACTCGACAAATTTTGATGATTGCAGGCGCCGCAAGATGCCCGTCATGTGCTCGCGCACTGACAGTTCTTCGCGTGAAATCGTGTGGTGTGCAGTCAGCTTTGCGCGCTTGAGCAAATCGCTCCAGGCGCTTTGCAAATCAACGGCATTTACATCCGGCCAGCTGGTGACGATAGCCTGATCGATGTAAATCTGGGTGCGTACAAAATCGCGGCCTACCTGTGGCACTGCATCGATCTGATACGCAGCCAGCTTCATTTGCTCATATTCAAGCAGGCGTCTGACTAGTTCGGCACGCGGGTCGGCGGCTTCTTCGCCAGTGTCGCCTTTTTTGACTGGCAGCAGCATGCGTGACTTGATCTCGATGAGCATCGCGGCCATCAGCAAATAGTCGGCGGCCAGTTCCAGATTGTGTTTGCGGATCTGCTCGATGTAGTCGAGATATTGCAGCGTGACCTGCGCGAGCGGAATATCCAGAATATTGAAATTCTGCTTGCGGATCATGTACAGCAAAAGGTCAAGCGGACCTTCGAAGGCTTCGAGAAATACCTCCAGCGCATCGGGCGGAATGTACAAGTCGTTTGGCAGCTTGAACAGCGGCTCGCCATACAACTTGGCAAATGCCACGCCGTCTATCACAGTCGGCATGCCGTCGATAACGATGTCGGTGGTGGAAGTCACGGTTGTTTACTTCGACAGGTACACGTAGGGTTTTTGCTTGACTCGTGAATCCTTGGCCCGACGCGAAGCATCAAGGTCAATAGGTTCGCGGTCCCACAGCAGCGCACGGCCGGCACGCTGTTTGTCTTCCAGTGCGGGGTCTTTTTGCTTAAGCTCCGCGATGAAATGGGAGATCTCGGAAACATAGCCGCTCTGTTGCTTAGAAAATTTCATATTGTTCGCAGGTGGTGAATCAGGTTTCGTCGTATTTTACTCTGAGTGCCGGAGCGCTCAGCCAATCCGCATGCCCGGTTGCGCGCCCGGCCACGGTTCAAGTATGTAAATACCCGGCTCGGCTTTTTCATCCGCCGCCGACGCCGCCAGCACCATGCCTTCGGAAATCCCGAATTTCATCTTGCGCGGTGCCAGATTGGCAACCATCACCGTCAGCTTGCCAACGAGCTCTTCTGGCTTGTACGCAGACTTGATGCCGGAAAAAACATTGCGCAGCCGGCCTTCGCCAACGTCGAGCGTCAGGCGCAGTAATTTGTCCGAGCCGTCGACGTGTTCGCAATTAACGATTTTGGCGACACGCAGATCAATCTTCGCAAAATCATCGATCTTGATTTCAGCAGCCAGCGGTGCAATCGTGATTTCGGCGGCGGTCACTTCAGGTGCTTCTTCGGCTGGTGCATCAAACAAGGCATCGAGCATTTTCGGTTCCACACGCGTCATCAGATGCGCATACGCATTCACCGTGTGCTGGTCCGGCAGCGGGTGACTAATGTCATTCCAGCCCAGCGGCGCAATATTGAGCAAGGCTTCCACTTGTGCTGCCAGCGCAGGCAGCACCGGCTTGAGATAAATCGTCATGATGCGGAAGGCTTCCAGCAAGCGGCTGCAGACTTCCTGCAGGCGCGCATTGTTGGCTGGGTCTTTCGCCAGTTCCCACGGCTTGTTGGCGTCTACATAGGCATTGACCGCATCGGCCTGTTCCATGATGGCGCGCAGTGCTTTGCCGTAGTCACGCGCTTCATAAAGTGCAGCGACTTCGGTGCCTGCCTGACGCAGCGACATCAGGAAAGGATCGCTATCGGTAGCCCAGCTTGTATTGACCTTACCATCGAATTTTTTGGCGATGAAACCGGCAGCTCGACTGGCGATGTTGATGTACTTGCCGATCAGGTCGCTATTAACGCGGGCAACGAAGTCATCTGGATTGAAGTCGACGTCTTCGACTTTGGCATTCAGCTTGGCGGCGATGTAATAGCGCAGCCATTCGGGATTCATGCCGACGTCCAGATAGCGCAGCGGCGAAATACCGGTGCCGCGCGACTTCGACATTTTTTCGCCGCTGACCGTAATGAAGCCGTGCACAAAAATATTGTTCGGCACTTTGAGACCTGCGAAGTGCAGCATCGCAGGCCAGAACAGCGTATGGAAATACGTGATGTCCTTGCCGATGAAGTGATACTGCTCGGTGTCGGGGTCTGCCATGAAGGCGTCGTAGTCGCGACCGGTCTTGGCGAAATAATTTTTAAGTGAAGCCAGATAGCCGATCGGCGCGTCCAGCCACACATAAAAATACTTGCCCGGTGCGTCAGGAATTTCAATGCCGAAGTAGGGTGCATCACGGCTGATGTCCCAGTCGCCCAGGCCGGTATCGCCTTCGAGCCATTCGCGCGCTTTGTTGGCGACTTCGGGCTGCAGGCGGGCAGGGTCGAGCGCCCATGCACGCAGGAAGTCAACGCACTTCGGGTCAGACAGACGGAAGAAATAATGTTCCGACGACTTCATCACCGGCGTTGCACCCGTCAGAGTCGAGTACGGATTTTTGAGGTCGGTCGGCGCATACACTGCGCTGCAGACTTCACAAGAATCGCCATACTGGTCTTTGGCGCCGCACTTCGGGCACTCGCCTTTGATGTAGCGGTCCGGCAGGAACATGCTCTTGACCGGGTCATAGAACTGCTCGATGGTCTTGGTCGTTATCAGCTTGGCGTCGTCGCGCAGGCGCAGGTAAATGTCTTTCGACAGCGCGTGATTTTCTTCACCGTCGGTCGAGTGCCAGTTATCGAAGGCGATATGAAAACCATCCAGATACTGTTTGCGACCGGCTGCGATATTGGCCACGAATGCTTGCGGGGTCACGCCGGCTTTTTCAGCGGCGATCATGATGGGTGCGCCGTGCGCGTCATCGGCACCGACGAAATGCACCTCGTTGCCCTGCATGCGCATGAACCTCACCCAGATATCGGCCTGGATGTACTCCATGATGTGGCCGATATGAAACGCGCCGTTGGCATACGGTAGCGCGGTGGTGACGAACAGTTTCTTTGGCTTGGCGATGCTCATTGCTTGGTTGTCTGTATTGGGTAAAAGCAGGATTTTAGCAGTGCAGCGTGCTTTCCTTGGCCTGCGCAGGGCACCAACAGCTAAAATAACGGTCTTTTCTGTTTCGCCTTTGGCAATCCAAGACCTTCATGACTACTGTCCGCACCCGTTTTGCCCCTAGTCCTACCGGTTATCTGCACCTCGGTGGCGCCCGCACCGCACTGTTCGCGTGGGCCTATGCGCGCCGTTTTGGTGGCACGTTCATCTTGCGCATTGAAGACACCGACCTCGAGCGCTCGACGCCGGAAGCGGTGCAGGCCATCCTGGACGGCATGCACTGGCTAGGCCTAGCCCATGACGAAGGCCCGTTCTACCAGATGCAGCGTATGGACCGCTACCGCGAAGTCATCGCGCAAATGCTGGAGCAGGGCAGCGCTTATTACTGCTATTCGTCGCCCGAAGAAGTCGAAGCCATGCGCGAGCGCATGCGCGCCGCAGGCGACAAGCCGCGCTATGACGGCACCTGGCGTCCCGAGCCGGGCAAGACCCTGCCAGCGGTGCCAGCCGACCGCAAGCCCGTAGTGCGCTTTAAGAACCCGCTTGACGGCGATGTGAGTTGGGAAGATGCCGTCAAAGGCACCATCACGATTTCAAACCGCGAGATGGATGACCTCGTCATTGCCCGTCCCGATGGCACGCCAACCTATAATTTCTGCGTGGTGGTCGACGACTGGGACATGCAGATCACGCACGTCATCCGTGGCGACGATCATGTCAACAACACACCACGCCAGATCAATATCCTGAAAGCGCTGGGCGGCACACTGCCGGTCTATGGTCATTTGCCGATGATTCTGGGCTCGGACGGCGAAAAGCTCTCCAAGCGTCACGGCGCTGTCAGTGTGATGGACTATCCGGCGCAAGGCTATCTGCCCGAGGCAATGCTGAACTATCTGGCGCGACTGGGCTGGAGCCATGGCGACGATGAAATTTTCACGATGGAGCAATTCTGCAGCTGGTTCGATCTCGATCACCTGACCAAATCACCGGCGCAGTTCAACCCTGAAAAACTGGGTTGGGTAAACAACCACTACATCAAGCACACCGACAACGAGCGGCTTGCTGCGCTCGCGCGCCCTGTGATGGAAAGAGAAGGCGCGCAGTTCGACGGCGCACCGCCGCTCGCACAAGTGCTGGCCTTGATGAAAGACCGCGCCAACACCATCAACGAGCTGGCTGATGCAGCGATGCTGTTCTATCGCGAACCAAAACCAGAAGCGGCTTTGCTGACGCAGCACCTGACCGACGCAATACGACCGGCGCTGCAGCAGTTTGCCGAAGGCTGCAAAACGGTCGAGTGGAACAAGGAAGCGATAGCGGCCTTGTTGAAGGAAGTGCTGGCCGCAAATCAGTTGAAAATGCCGCAACTGGCAATGCCTTTGCGACTGCTGACGACGGGTCAATTGCAAACGCCTGCGGTCGATGTGGTGCTGACATTGACAGGGCGCGATGCTGTTTTGGCGCGTCTGGCAAAGTCTTTGTAAAAATTCTTCATCTAAGTGATTTACAGCAGAGAAAAAACTCGGCTATAATTCGGCCTCTGCACACGGGGGTATAGCTCAGCTGGGAGAGCGCTTGCATGGCATGCAAGAGGTCAGCGGCCTAGGACATCACCCTTTCACGGTGAGTACCGGGGTTCGAATCCCCGTGGGGACGCCAGATTAAAGGCAGGTATCGGAAACGACACCTGCCTTTTTCTTTTTTAGCTTCTGACTTAGTTGCGATTCAATACTTAAGCATGCGACAGGGTCAGGTGTCCCATCATGGTATCTGCAGATTTCACTCTGATCTCGATGTCGTAGCCGAGCCGGTTCAGGCAGTCCATCAGCTTGCGCTCGGACAGGTTCGAAAAATCGCCACGCATCATTGCAGATACTTTTGGCTGAGTCATCCCCATCCGTTCTGCAGCAGCTTGTTGAGTCAGCTTCTGAGCCCCGATCGCTCTGCGGATTTCTATAACCAGGCCCGTCTTTATTTTCAGCTTATCGGCGTCTGGCAGGCCAAGGTCTGCGAACACATTGTCGCTGCCAGTCAGCACTTCGGTATCACCGACGATTGTCTTTTTCATTGCGCCATTCCTCCACCATGTTTTCCGCAACACTCAGTCTCTTGCGGATCAGATCCATTTCTTTCTTCGGGGTCTCGCTGCCTTGTTTGCTCTTCTTCTGGAAGCAGTGAAGCACAAATACTGCATCGGCGAACTTGACTGTGTACACCGCACGGTATGTGCCGCCTATGTCGTTTTCAACAAGCTCAAGCACGCCTGCACATCCAAAACCTTTCAGAACCTTTGCATAGCCGTGCTGTTCTCCCGCCTGCGCCAGCCCCAGAGCGAAACCGAAAAACTGGCGGATATCAGGTGGCAGCTCCATCAGGTCGCGATAGCTACTGCCGATCCAGAGCAGAGGTTTTTCTAAGTTGTTCTTCAAAATATCCTCGAAAAGGTATATTGTCAAATCCTGTTGCCGCCTACATGAGTGCGCGCAAGCATATGCGTAGGACTTTGCACGACGTTGATGGCAAATTTGAAAATGGTGTAACAGGAATGATGCCAAGCTGGCTTGTGCCATGTCTGGCGTTATGGCGGGAAGAACTGGGCGTGGAAGCGAGACTACCCGCGTGCATGATCGCGGCACAATCTGGATTTGTGGTGGCAGAGCAGCGCGTTTGATAACTTAGTTATCGATAAGCGAGCGTGCAAGAAACGGCAGAGCTATCTTCTTACGACTTATCTCTATTCCTGCGCATCGCCAAATTTAGGTATAAACAATTTCACATCCCTATAAATTTGGGCCAGTGCGATACCGATAAGCGAAATAGAGATCGGCAGTACCGAGATAAAGCCTATGTGCTGGAAGGCCATCGCACCGATGAGTCCACCTACTGCAAACATGCTCAATATCAGTAAATAGTCTTTGAGCTTCCGGTTGTTGTGCCTAACAGGATGCGTCTCGTTGGCGGTGCTCGACTTGTTCCAGTATAGGAGCTTGCCTATTTCAATACCTATGTCCGTCACAATGCCAGTCATGTGCGTGGTTCTGATTTCGGCTTTGGATATTTTCGTGATGATGGCGTTTTGCAGACCCATCACATAGCAGAGCAGGAAAACAATCACTGGTACCGTCAGCTGCGTATAGGTCGACAGATTCGCGCCAACGATTCCGAACAATAGCAATACAAACGCTTCCAGCAACAAAGGCAACGCATAGCGGCTGTGGATTTTCCGGCGGTGTCCCCAATTGATCAGAATAGCGGTCGTGGCGGCGCCGAAAATAAAGGAAGCAAGTAAAGCAAAGCCAGCAAGTACCGTAACCAAATTTCCCAATGCTAAATCCCCACCCATTGCAGAAATTATGCCGCTCATGTGCGAGGTATAGCGGCCGATAACAAGAAAGCCGCCTGCGTTGATGGCGCCAGCTATGAACGCCAGATAACTGCCCAACTGGTAGTTGGTACGGCTGGTGCGGTGCACGCTGGTGAGCAGCTGTAGGGTGTTAATTGGCATAGGTCGCTACTTCTTCAAAAAAGGTAGAGTACAGATCACATTTAAAGAAAAAGCGCGAAGCTTAAGCGTGGTCTGTCGCCTGTTACGTTTCACTGTGACGTCGTACGCGCCGTGAAATAAGTTAACGTCCAACGATGACGACTTCGTTGATAGAGTGCTCACCAGTGCGATCCAGCAGATTGCCGCTCTACTGGTAGCGGACATGATCGCGCAATAGGATTGCCTGGGGGGCCGGGAGCATGATTTTGTATCACTCCCCGGCTTGGATTCGAACTCTGCGACCTGGATCAGTACGCGCCCATGTAATCCCGCTTACCAACCTCCAGGCCGTTATGGCGCAAAATCGCATAGGCCGTGGTGACATGGAAAAAAAATTGCGGCAAGCCATAGTTCGACAGATAAGTCTGGCCGCTGAGTCGCTTTTCTTTTGGGGTTCCGGGGCGCAAAATGATTTCCCTGTTTTCGCTGGCACCGAAGTCTGCCGGGTTCATGGCCGCCATATATTCCAGAGTTTGGTTCAGGAGGGTGTGCAGGTCAGCAAAGCCTTGCTCCTTGCCTTCAAATACCGGGACATCCACGCCTGCCAGCCGGGCCGTAATGCCGCGCGCGAAGTCAGCTGCGATCTGGACTTGCTTCGCCAGCGGGAACATGTCTGGAAACAGGCGCGCCTCAAGCAGGGCGGTGGGCTCGATCTTCTTTACGGCGCAGTGAGCCTCGGCCTTTTGCAGAATGTCTTGCAGGGCGCTCAGCATCTGCTTGAATACAGGAACGGAATTGGTGTACATCGGGTTAGTCATGGTCGCTTCCAGTTGGTAGGGTGGCAGGCAATACGATAAGATCAGCCGGACAGTTTAGACCATGCTTACGATCCATGAAGCAGACCCCCGTATTTATAGACAACAGACCACATGTAAAGAAAAAGCGCGAAGCTTAAGCTGGTCGAACGCTTGCTACGTTCCAATGTGAAGTCATTACCTCCGCGCAGTGGAATAAGTTAACGTCCTTCAGACCAGCAACGCTTCCTGTTCCTCCAGCCGGTTCTGCCGCCACCCTGATAACTGCTCCGCATGCATAGGCACGCCGATCAGATAGCCCTGACCCAGCGTGCATCCGGCTTCACGCAATAACTTCATCGAGCCAGCGTTTTCGATACCCTCGGCTACGACTTCCACGCCCAGTTTCTGGCCTAGCGCAATCACGGTTTCCGCGATCGCGAGCGAGCGCTGGTCGGAATCCATATGGATAATGAATGAGCGGTCAACCTTCAGTTGATCGATAGGTAGTTGAGCAAGGTGGCTCAGGCTGGAATAGCCGGTACCAAAATCATCCAGCGCGATGCGAAAGCCCAATTTCTTTAACCAGACCAGCGTTTTGGTTGCTTCTTCAATCTGGTTCATGACGGTACTTTCTGTTACTTCCAGCTCCAGCCAGCGCGGCTCCATCTTGCTGCCATCCAGCGCATTCATCAGACGTGCGCGAAAATCTGGCGAACGAAACTGTATCGGTGAAACATTGACGGCAATGCGCACGGGCGGCAATCCCATCCGCATCCATTGTTCAAACTGACGGGAGGCTTCACGAAAAACCCATTCCCCGATCTGATGAATCAGGCCACTGGCTTCAGCCGCAGAGATGAAATCGCCGGGCATCAGTTCGCCGCCATCGCTCTGTCGCCAGCGAATCAATGCTTCCACGGCGGCGAGCTGACCGCTTTTCATTTCTATGATGGGTTGATAGACCAATTCGAAGTCTTCTGTATGCAGACTGCGCCTTAGACGCTGCTCCAGCGCGAACACGCGCGACGTATTGGATCGTATCTCTTCCGAGTAATACTGAAAATTATTTCTTCCTTGGTGTTTTGCGTGATACATCGCTGCATCAGCGCGCCGGATGAGCGTGTCAATTTCACTGCCATCATGGTCATAAAGGCTGATGCCTATACTCGGTGAGGTATGAAGTTCCAGCGACTCGATGCGATAAGGCGCGCGCAGGCTATTGAGTAAATGCGAGGCGATCGTTTCCAGATCAGATTCTGATTTCAGGTTGGTCAGTACCGCAATGAATTCATCGCCGCCCAGCCTGCCGACGAGATCGCTGTCCCGTACTGCGCCGTGCAGACGCTGCGCAACTTCCTTCAGCATCAGGTCGCCGATGCGATGGCCGTAGGTATCGTTGATGGGCTTGAAACGATCAAGATCAAAGAACATCACCGCCAGTTTATGGCCGTATCTGTGGCTCGTTGAAATCAGGCATGCGCCTATTTCATAAATTAGTGCACGGTTGGGTAAGCCCGTCAGTGAGTCATGCTGCGCAGCATGCAATACTTTTTCTTCCGCTTTTTTTAATTCAGTAATATCAATCGCAAAACCGCCAATACCAAATGGTTCTTCGGTATCCAGATAGCGCAATGGAAATTTGACCAAATGGTAGTGATGCTTTTCGCCATCCTGATGAATAATTTCTATGTCAACTTCATCTGCTTGCTGAGAGCTGATTACTTGCTGATTCGAGCGCGACACGATTTCTGCCAGTTCCGGCGGAAAAACTTCTGACATGTGCCGACCTACCATTTCCTCTTCGGTCACGCCCAGTACGCGTGCAAAGCTGCGATTGGCCAAGTGAATCTTGCCATCCAGATTTTGCAACGACACCAGCACGGGCGTATGGTTGAGCAGGCTGCGCAGTTCCGAACGTTCGCGCATGAGCTCGGCTTCCATTTCTTTGCGCTTGGTTACATCGGAGACAAAGCTTACGCCAAGCCGGCCGGAGGGTGTATCCGTAACCGTGATCAAAGCTTCAATCGGAAACAGGCTGCCATCTTTACGCCGCCCTTTAAGGTCCAGCCCGTGCATCATGGGTCGCTCTCGCGGGTGTTCGAAAAAAGCTTTGCGGTGTTGACGATGCGATGCGTGGAGCGGCATGTCGATCAAATTTTCTATTGGCTGATTCATCAGCTCGCCCGGCGAATAGCCGAACATTCGATGGGCAGTGCCGTTCACAATACGAATGTGCCCTTGTTCGTCGATGCCAAAAACGCCCTGCGATGACGATTCAAGCAAGGCATGCATTGTTCTTTCACTTAGTTCAATCTTCTGTTTTGCATTTGTCAGTGATTTCATGAGTTGCTCAAGGCGCAGCCTTGATCGCAAATGAGCTTCACCTGCCGCTGCGAAAACCAGGCCTACGCAGACAAAAATAGTCAACAGCATCATGTCGGCTGGTTTCTCGGGAATCATTGAGAAACGTGGTGGCACAAATAGCAGATCGGCAGTTGTCACAGCCACCATTGTCGTAAACAAAGTGAGTCGTGCGCCGCGAAAGACAGCGGCAATGGCAATAGCCAGAAAATAGAGCGCTACTGGCCCGGTAAACTGCATCACGGGATGTAACGCCATGCGCAGCACGGTCAGCGTTGCAATCAGCGCCAGCATCAGCAGATACGGTTTGAAGTTCTTCAGTTTTTGCATCAAGGTAAAGATGGGTGGAAAGCCTGAAAGTTCATTCCGCAATTAAGCAGGACAATCAGCAGGACAGTCATAAGGCCGATAAGGGGACATTCCACGCGCAGGTGCGCTCCGCAAGCGTTGAATGGCTTAGATCGCTATCGCTTCAAAATGAACGTCGTTGTTCAAGCAGGCGGGGCCGATCAATTTGATGAGCCAGCATGGCTATCGTATTTTTGGCTATATGGTTTTTTGCGAAGTGTGATTGCCACTGATCGACGACGGCAGCTACCTTCTTCGCTTCTGCAATCGCTTCATGCCGTTTCAGTCCGTACGAGGCTGACATGGACAGGGCATTCTCTATGCTAGCCACAGCGCCTTCATTGCCAGCCGCGCAGCGATGGATGACTTTGATCTGATTGCGCGCGTCTGCGTCGCTGCGCGCACATCAAGCTCAAAAGCACCCAGATCTTTGTCGGGGTCGGCCAGTTCACCAAATGCTGCAGAGCGTCCCATCATCAATAGCGCGGTTGCGTAAATACCGGCGCTGACACCAGGGGCACCGCGCTGCATTCTGATGAGGGTAGGTACGAAAATACCGATTCGCTGCGCCCACTGTCGTTGAGGTTCCTTGCGCCGAACGCGTGCAAGCGCCCGATTCTCACCCATGCGGGCAAGTGAAGTGGTGACTTCCGGAGGGAGGCTTGAAAGGGCAGTTGAAATCTTGGACATACATAAAATTTATCAAAAACCGTATTTTGATAAAGTTTATGTTGTTTTATTGGTAGGTCATTTGCCTGTTATACAGGTTAATGGAGCTCAAGTTCGTATGCTGTGCTCCGTCCACCACTGCTGGTTTTGCGCAGAACCTCAAGCGCAATCAGCTCATTAATATCCCGCAGCGCGGTGTCGGCTGAACATTTGTTGATCGCCGCCCATTTGCTGCTGGTGAGCTTCCCCTCAAACCCATCCAACAACCGGTCGAGTATTTTGATTTGCCGCGCATTCATGGGTACACCGGCCCACTGCTGCCAGAATCGCGATTTGGTCAGCGCTGCTGCCAGTGACATTTCTGCACCTTGCATTGCACGTGACAGGCAGCCGAGAAACCATGCCAGCCATGGCGTCACGTCCAGAGTGCCTTTCTGGGTTCGCTCCAATTGTTCGTAGTAGTCCTTGCGCTCTTTTTGTATTTGCGCCGACAAGCTGTAGCAGCGCTGTGGCATTTGCTCGGCGCGCGCAAGTGCCATGTCGCCGATGGCGCGCGCAATGCGGCCATTGCCATCGTCAAATGGGTGCAGCGTGACAAACCATAAGTGAGCAATTCCGGCTTTTATAAGAAGCGGCGCTTCTTGGTCGGATGCAAACCAGAGTAGAAAATCCGCTACCTCTGCATTGAGGCGGTCTGTCGGTGGCGCCTGAAAATGTACCTTCTGCTTACCGATAGGTCCGGACACCACCTGCATAGGACCGCTGGTGTCATCATGCCACTGACCTACGCTAATAGCACTCATGCCGCTATAGCCTGTAGGGAAGAGGGCGGCATGCCACCCAAATAGCCGCTCTCGCGTCAGCGGCTGCGCATGGTTCGCGGTCGCATCCAGCACCAGCTCAACGATGCCTTCAACATGGCGATCAGTTGGTGCGAGGGCGCCGATGGCGATGCCGAGCCGGCGTGCAATGGAAGAGCGAACGGAATCGTGGTTGAGATTTTCCCCTTCGATGGCGCTGGTTTTCAAGACGTCTTCGGTCAGCACGTGAAGGCTTGCTTCCTTGCGCTGCAAAAGGCCCAGGCTGTTGATTTTCTCGAACAGCCGCCCCTGCAATTGACTTGTGTGTGCCAGCACTGCAGCTAGTTGTGACAAATCATAGCTAAAGGCTGGCCAGTCATGGCGTTCCCAGATATAGTTTTTTTCTCCGCTTTTCATGCGGAGATTATAAGAGGTTTTCACCGCAAGCGCAGTATTCTCCGCATAATTTGCGGCAAATACTGCGCTTATTCACCGCAAAGCTCAAAACAAACGGCGCCATCCTGCTGCAGGATGGCGCCGTTAGCTCGTTACTCGAAAGGATAAGCGGGCTTAGTTCGGCCTGATCTTGTAAATCGCATTGTTACGATCCGCACTCACATACACCGTACCGTCCGTATCGACAGCTACGCCGGTGGCGACATACGGTGGTGGCAGCCCCGGTCCGGCTTCGAGCCCGATCGGCAGGTTCTCGGCAACGGTGCGTCGTGCGCCGGTGGCCAGATCAATTTCAGTCAGACGGCGCGCCGCTGCTTCAGCAACCACAATGCTGCCCCAAGGCGTAAATGCGAGCCCTTCTGGCAAGGCCAGTTTGTCGGCAACGACGGTCTTGCTGCCGTCGGCAAGATTAATGCGCGTGAGGTTGCCGGCAGCTTCGGTCACATACAAGTCGTTGTTTTGGCCAACCAGCAATTGCACCGGACCTGCCAGATCAGAAGCGATCACTTTGCGTTCACCAAAATCAGCACCGCTGGCGCGGGTGATGGTGCCGGTTGCGATTTCAGCATAGACCACACTGCCGTCAGGCAGGAATTGCGCATCCATCGGCGCCTTGAGACCATGCAGCATCGTCACGGTTTTTTGCGTGGCGCGATCCACAATCTGAACCGAGCCTGTGAACCACGACGTCAATGCGAACTGTGTCTTCGACAAGCCGACCGAGAACGGATATTCGAGCTCGGACGCCTGCATGCGGAAAATATCGCGCACGGCTCCGCTCTTTACGTCGACCTCACGAAAGCCAAATACATCAGCAACAAACAACTGCTTGCCATCGAGCTTGATCCCGCCCGGCACAGCAAGCTTGCCGCTGGTGAGCTGGCGCAAAGAACCGCTTGCAGGATCGAACGCCTGCACGCCGTTGTCTGCCATGTTCGACACATAGATCGTGC
This sequence comes from Burkholderiaceae bacterium, assembly GCA_040399905.1. GTDB lineage: Bacteria > Pseudomonadota > Gammaproteobacteria > Burkholderiales > Burkholderiaceae_D > Pernthalerella. The sequence continues at coordinate 82,008 of JBBARG010000004.1, read as the reverse complement.
CTTCCGGCGCAATGGCGAGGTTATCGACGGCGCTGCTTAATTTGCGCACCATGGTTTTCTGGCCGCTGGCTAAATTCACTTTCAATAATTCGCCGGCGCGGGTATCGACGACCCACAGATTGCCCTTGCCATCGAGATTGACCGCAGCAGGCACCTTGAAGCCGTCGGCAATGACAGTGATGGCGCCATTGGCCGGATTCATTTTGGCGACCTGACCCTTGAACCACAGCGGTCCGTAAATCATGCCGTCCGGTCCGACTTCAAAACCATTGAAGCCACCCATGCCTTTGGCGATCTGGCGTGGCGGCTCTTTGCCGTCCATATCGATTTCCCACATCGCGTCACCCAGAAAAACCTGGCTTGCATAGAGCTTGCCGTTTTTCTGGTCAAAGGCCAGTGAATTAATGCCGGGCAGATCCTTGGCCAGCACGCGGATCGCAGCACCATCGTTTTCACGATAGCGGATCACGCCTTGCAAGAAGGAAGTCCAGGCCATGCCGCCATTTGCGTTGATCGCAATGTCGTCAGCCTGCCCTTCAGGACCGCCAATCAGAATCTTCGCCGCACCGGTTTGGCGGTCCACTTCCCAGATGCTGTTGCCGAGCACGGAGCCGGCCAGCAGGCGGCCTTTGGCATCAACAGCCAGACCATGGACACCAGTAAAGGAAGAAGGCGCTACAACAGCTTCAGGCGCAGACCAGGCTGCAGGACGAACGGTAGGGGAGGTGGAGCAAGCGACAAGACCAACAGATAAAAACAGCAGACCGAGCTTTAAAGCAGAATTCATGGATGTCCCCTTTATTATTAAGATAGTGAGAATCTCCTGCGTTAGTGCCCGGCTATATTACCTTTAAAATTATTTGGTCTATTTTGTAGGTTTATTTTTGGGTGGTGTGAATACTTGCCGTGTGCCTGATGCTTCTTTGTTGTGCGAGAAAAGACGCTGGGCCCCAGCCTGCGCTGGGGCGACGGTAGTTATTGAGGTGACTTCAAAATTACTACCGTCATCCCAGCGCACGCTGGGATCCAGCGTCTTCCGTCATTCAACAAATGTAAGATGAATTTTCAAACAGACACTCAAAGGCGAACCAGCACTTTGGCATTCGCGCCACGTTCAACCTGCTGATGCGCAGCAGCGATTTCTTCCAGCGGATAGATCGCAGTTGGTGGATGCTGAAAGCCCGGAAGAACCAATACGTCGGCAACTGCATCCAGCACTTTTTTCAGCGCGGCTGGCGGCAAGCGATAGACAATGAAAAACACCATCGTCACAAAGCCAATGATCATCGGGCCGAAAGGTGCGGTGATCTGAGCATTGTTTGTGCCGTAAATAATTGCTTTACCTTCAAACGCCAGCAGGCTGCCGTAATGCGGCGCATGCGCAGCAGCGTCGACTTCGATGATGAAGTCTGCACCACGACCATCAGTCAAGGCCTGCACACGCGCTACCAAATCTTCGTTGCGGTAGTTGATGACCTCGCTCGCACCGACTGAGCGGGCGATGGCAGCTTTCTCATCGCTGCTGACAATGGCAATCACGCGCGCGCCAGCACGGCTGGCCAGCTGCGTTGCATAAAAGCCGACGCTGCCGGCAGCGCCCGGAATCAATACGGTTTTGCCGGCGAGCGAGCCGCAGGCCTGTATGGCATACATCGCCGTCATGAGTGGAATGGCGATTGATGCGCCTGTTTCAAACGACACGGCATCGGGCAGCGGCACGACTTGCGCCGCTGGCAGCGTCACGTACTCGGCTGCGCTGCCGTAAGGTCTGTCCCACTGCGCATTAAAAATCCAGACCCGTTGACCAAGCAAACTGGCAGGCGCGCCTACACCCAGTTTGTCGACTACGCCGGCGCCGTCGCTGTGCGGCGTAACTTCCGGATAACCGGCAGTACGGCTGGCAACGCCAGCACGTGACTTCACATCAGACGGATTGACACCGCTGAAGGCGATCTTCACGCGTACTTCGCTATTGCCCGGTTCCGGGTCTGGCTTATTGACGACTTGCAGCACCTCGGCTGCTGGTCCCTTGCTGGTATAGATTGCTGCGCGCATGGCTGGCCTTGATTAAATTAAAACAGTCCGACTACTTTACCGAATTCGTCGATGTCGATTTTTTCCGCACTCGGAATTTTTGGCAGGCCCGGCATCGTCATCAGGTCACCGCATACCATTACAATGAATTGCGCACCGGCGTTGAGGCGTACTTCACGCACGGTGACAACGTGGCCGACCGGTGCGCCGCGCAGGTTGGGATCAGTTGAAAAAGATGACTGCGTCTTGGCTACGCAAATAGGGTAATGCCCGTAACCTTGTTCCTGCCACTTCTGCAATTGCTGGCGCACCTTTGCGGTTGCTGCAATGCCGGACGCACCATAGACTTTGGTCGCGACCTTGTTGAGCTTATCCCACAGCGTGTCGGCGTCATCATATAAATATTTTTGTGTGTTTGGCTTCTCGGCCATTCGCACGACTTCTTCTGCAAGTTCTATTGCGCCTGCACCGCCTTCGGCCCAATGATTTGCCAGCACGATCTTGACGCCGATTTCCTGCATGCGCTTGGTGAGCAGGGCGATTTCGGCATCGGTGTCGAAGCTGAAGCGATTGATCGACACCACGACTGGCACGCCGTAATGCTCATTGATGTTGCTGACATGTTTTTCCAGATTCACCAGTCCGGCACGCAGCGCGTCCAGATTTTCCTGGTTGATGTGGCCCACATCGACACCACCGTGATACTTCAGCGCGCGTATGGTCGCTACAACCACACAGGCGGCGACCTGCAGGCCGGACTTGCGGCATTTAATGCTCAGGAATTTTTCTGCGCCGAGGTCAGCGCCAAAGCCCGCTTCGGTAACGACATAGTCGGCCATCTTCAAAGCGCTGCGCGTGGCGATCAATGAATTGCAACCATGCGCAATATTGGCAAACGGGCCGCCATGTACAAAAGCCGGATTGTTTTCCAGCGTCTGCACCAGATTCGGTTTCAACGCATTTTTCAGCAGCACGGTCATAGCGCCATGCGCATTCAGTTCGCGAGCCGTGATGGCCTTGTCAGCGCGGGTATAACCAACAACGATATCGCCGAGCCGGTTCTTCAGGTCGTCAATGGACGTGGCGAGGCAAAAGATCGCCATGACTTCCGACGCGACGACGATATCGAAACCGTCTTCACGCAAAAATCCGTTGGCGACACCGCCCTGACCGACAACGATCTTGCGCAATGCACGGTCATTGATGTCGACCACACGCTTCAACGCTACGCGGCGCGGATCAATGTCGAGCGCATTGCCATGATGAATATGGTTGTCGACCATCGCAGCCAGCAAATTGTTGGCCAGTGCAATGGCGGCGAAGTCGCCGGTGAAATGCAGATTGATGTCCTCCATCGGCACGACTTGCGCATAGCCGCCGCCGGTGGCGCCGCCTTTGAGTCCAAAGACCGGACCGAGTGAAGGCTCGCGCAGGCAGATGATGGTTTTTTTGCCAATGCGGTTCAGCGCATCACCAAGTCCGACCGTGGTCGTGGTCTTGCCTTCGCCAGCTGGGGTCGGGCTGATCGCTGTCACAAGAATCAGTTTGCCATCTGGTTTCTGCTCAAGACTATCGAGATAGTCGAGCGCTATCTTGCCCTTGTAATGGCCATACGGCTCGATCGACTCTTCAGGAATGCCGAGCTCACTTGCAATATCAATAATTTTTTTCATTTTTGCTACTTGTGCAATTTCGATATCGCTGTGCATATGTTCCCCGGATTTCTGGACTATTTATTTGAAGGCGCAATTCTATAGCGGCACGGACAAAACACAATATATGTGCAAAACATAGGAGTAAATACTTTTCGTGCCAAGCGCCGGCATGCTGGCGGTAGGGGTAAAACATCGAAGAGGAAGACCTCTGTTAAACTTGGTGATCAATTTGCTCACTGCCGCAATCGCAGAGCAATGCAAAAATCATTTCACCATTTCAGGAATAACTATGCCCGGCTTGCTTCCCAACGTTGACCCGGATGGACTGCTTGAATTCTCAGTCGTCTATACCGATCGCTCGCTGAATCATATGTCGAATGCCTTTAAAGGCATCATTACCGATATTTCAGCATTGCTTAAAGAAGTCTATAACGCGAAGTCCGCGTTAGTCGTGCCGGGTAGCGGAACCTACGGTATGGAAGCTGTAGCACGCCAGTTCGCCACCGATAAAAAATGTCTGGTAATCCGTAACGGCTGGTTCAGTTTCCGCTGGACGCAAATTTTTGACGCCGGCAAAATCGCCTCGGATGTCACCATTATTCAAGGCAGACAAGCGGTCGATGAATTTGAAGGTGCGTTCGCTCCACCTCCAATCGACGAAGTTGTCGCGTGGATCAAACGCGAAAAACCGGCCATGGTTTTTGCGCCGCATGTGGAAACATCAGCCGGCATGATTCTGCCGCCAGATTATCTGCGTGCCGTTGGTGAAGCAGTGGAGTCTGTTGACGGCCTGTTCGTGCTCGATTGCATCGCGTCCGGCGCAATGTGGGTTGACATGGTTGCGACCAAGGTCGACATCGTCATCAGCGCGCCGCAAAAAGGCTGGAGCAGCTCACCTTGCTGCGCACTGATCGCCATGAGCGAGCGTGCTCGTCAGAAAATCGACGCGACTTCAAGCTCTAGTTATTCATGCGACCTGAAAAAATGGCTGCAGATTATGGAAACCTACGAAGGCGGCGCGCATGTGTATCACACCACGATGCCGACTGATTCACTCAAGGTATTGCGCGACGTGATGAAAGAAACACAGTCCTATGGTTTCGCCAATCTGAAAAAGCAGCAGGAAATTCTCGGCACCAAAGTACGCCAGTTAATGGAAGAAAAAGGTTTCAAGAGCGTCGCTGCGGCCGGCTTCCAGGCGCCATGCGTGGTGGTCAGTTACACGACCGACCCTGATATCCAGAACGGCAAAAAATTCGTCGCACTCGGCTTGCAGACCGCAGCCGGCGTACCGCTGCAATGCGGCGAACGCGCAGATTTCCGCTCTTTCCGTATTGGCTTGTTTGGTCTGGAAAAACTGCAGAATATCGACCGCACCGTCGAGCATCTGAGCAGCGCACTCGCCAAGCTCAATTAAAAAAATCAATAAGTATCAAGAATCGCCACGCATCTTCGATCCGTGGCGATTTTTCATTTTGTTCGCTAATATCGAATAAAATTAAAATTAAATAAAAAATAGCAGGAGACAAGATGGATCAACAACGACGTGATCTGTTGCATATCAGCACAGCGCTCAGCCTCGCGTTTACTGCAGGCATACTAAAACCTTCGGACGTTTTCGCGTCCGACTGGAATGCCAAGCTGTTTGATATTAAAACCCTGAAAGAAGCGATCGCTGAGCTGGGCGCTTCCAATGTCGTTACCAGTGAGGCGGTTTTGCTGTCCGGTCCCGAAATGGTCAGCAGCGGCGCCGTGGTGCCGCTGGTCATCGAAAGCAAAATTCCGCGTACGGAATTTATTGCTGTAATCGTGCAGAAAAATCCGCTGCCGATGACTGCGACCTTCACTATTCCACCGGACACCGATGCTTATATCAGCACTCGCATCAAGATGAATGAGACATCGACCATCTATGGTCTGGTGCGGGCCGAAGGAAAATATTACGTTGGCAGCACCATGATCAAGGTGCGCGCCGGCGGCGGTGGCTGCGGCTGACACAATAAAAAATTGGAGACAATATGAGCGAACCAATGCGTATACGCGCAGTGCTGATCAACGGCGTGGTCGAAGTCAAGCTGATGGTCAAGCACATCATGGAAACCGGCCTGCGCAAGGACGAATCCGGCAAATATATTCCGGCCCACTTCATCGAAACACTGGTCGCACGCTGCAATGACAAAATCGTGCTGAATGCGCAGCTGGGCATGGCAGTATCGCAGAACCCTTATATCGCCTTCAACTTCAAGGGCGCCGCCAAAGGTGACCGTATGGAAGTAAGCTGGCGCGACAATCTGGGCGACACCCGAAGCGACGAAACGCTGGTCAGCTGATGCGGATAGCGATACCAGCTCTGGTAGCGCTGCTCTTTTCCCTGCCGGCTGCGGCTGAAACGGGTGTCATTCGCTATGTGTGCAGCGGCGTCATCAAGTCCGAAAATATATTTGCAGCTGATAGTGCCGTTAGCAGCACCAAACGCTATGACATCGTGGTGAACTTTGACCACCAGTACGTCAAACGTAATCTGGAACTGGCTGCTGGTTGCATGACCCGCCAGATCGAGATCTGCAGCTGCGATCTGGGTGTAGAGCTGATTGCCTGCCACAGTCTGGGATCGAATCCGCGCAGCGGGCAGGAGGTCGCCGCTGATTTCACCATAGACCGCAGCAATGGTCGCATGCAGTTCAGTGCGCGGCGTGCTGATCCTGAATCAGGGTTGTTGATTGAAACGCAGGGGCAGCTTAGTTGTTTGGTCGCTGACGAATAAGATCAACGACGCTGGAACCTGGCGGCTTTGCTCAACGCGAAGATGAATAATGCCGACTATTTCAATTCAAGAGCGGCGATGCCAGCTTCGGCGACTACGCCATCTTGCTGCGACGAGGCGCCACTGACGCCAACTGCGCCGACTAATTGCTGGCCAACGAAGATGGGAACGCCACCTTCAATCATCACTGCCGATGGCGACAGAGTGACGACGGCAGGCCGGGTCTTGGCAGCTTCTTCAAAAAGCTTGGTCGGACGCTTGAAAGCGGCGGCGGTTTTGGCCTTGGCGATAGCAACGTCGATACTGCCGGTCTGGGTGCCGTCAATGCGTGCAAAATGCATCAGATGACCAGCTTCGTCGACCACGGCAATGGCCATGGTCCAGCCATTTTTTCTGGCTTCGGCTTCAGCCGCGACGGTGATTTTTTTCGCAGCGTCGAGCGTCAGTGCTTTTTTCTCGGCCAGTTGCGCATGGGCAGAGCAGGATAGTAGAGCAGTCAGGATCAGGATTTTTTTTATCATGGTGTTTTCATTTTGCAGGTGCCCGGCTCGCTAAAGAACTTTGGCGGGTTATAGGAAAAACGTTTTTTGTCCGTCGCTGACAAATCATCACGGCTCAGATAGCGGCCGCTGTTGGTCACATAGTCGTTAGCGAGGAAGAATTTGCCGCTGTCGAGTTCAATGCGGTAAAAATATTGTTCTATGAAGAGATTGTCGATGCGCGGCCTGTCTTCAATCGCGATGACGAATTTTTCATCCCACTTCTCTACGACGATCTTGATATTGGGCCCGCCATCGCGTCCTTTGCGTGTCAAGGTCTTGTCGCGCTGGTTGCCAGCGAAAGTAAAACTGCAAAGCTGCGAGTCTTCAGTGCAGATCCATTTATTGCCGCGCATTGCAGGCGTGGTGCATTCGAAACGCGCCGCTAAAGCGGGCACGGTCACGCCGGCGGTCGCGGCGATGAAGACTATGGCGCGGAAGATTTTATAAATATTGTCAGACATGTCGCCTGTCCACCCTGTTTGTAGGAGTTGGAGTTGGCTACCATTATAGGGCTAGCTAGCCCAAGAGTCCGATTATCGAATTGAAAAGGGTTAATTTCAGCGTTTGAGCCTTAGAGCGTCATTTTGATAGGCGCTCTTAGACTGCCGCGTGAATCTCGGCTCGGCTCAACTGCGGTGCCAACTGCAAAATGAAATCATATGCATACGAACGCAAGTAGGCGCCGCGCCGCACAGCGACACGCGTCGTGTTCGGTGCAAACAAATGACTGGCCGGCAGCGCACGCAAGCCGCTGTTGAGATTGTGCTCAACCGCCATTGACGCGACGATGCCGACGCCCATGCCGAGCGCGACATATTGCTGGATCACGTCCGAGTCCATGGCAGTGAGTACGATATCGGTTTCCAGTCCTTGCGAGCGAAACGCGTCATCAATGTGGCCGCGTCCGGTAAAGCCCTGGTCATACGTAATCAACGGCCATGCTGCCAGATCTTCCAGCGTCAGCAGTTTCTTCGATAAGAGCGGGTGCGCGTCCGGCACCACCACCACGTGATGCCACTGGTAGCAAGGGAACGACGCGAGACCATCAAACTGCGCCAGACCTTCTGTGGCGATGCCTATATCGGCCTTGCCCGACAAAACCCATTCCGCAATATGTTCCGGCGCACTTTGCTGCAACGCGACCCGTACATCGGGGAACGCACTGCGAAATGCCTGCACCACTTTCGGCAGCACATAGCGCGCCTGCGTATGGGTGGTGGCAACCGATAGCGTGCCGTTTTTCAGACCTGCATATTCATTACCAGCTTGCTGCAGGTTTTCCGACTCCAGCAGTAGCTTCTCAATTATTGGCAGCACATTTTTGCCCGGCTCGGTCAGGCCGGTCAGGCGCTTGCCGTTGCGCGCAAAAATATCCACACCAAGTTCTTCTTCAAGTTCACGAATCTGGCGGCTCACGCCGGGCTGCGATGTAAAAAGGGCATTCGCAACTTCGGTCAGATTAAAGCCGCGGCGCACGGTTTCGCGCACGGAGCGCAGCTGCTGGAAATTCATGCTTGTACCTTATTTGCTTGTGCCATATTTTTTCAGACCGCATCATCGAAGAAAACCCGCAGCCGTTTCGGTCGCGCCAGCAACAGTTCGCCTTCTTTCAGATTCAATTGCATAAAGCGCTCATTCGGGATCAGCGCTTCAATGATTTGCGCATTGTCTTCACGTTCGAGTTCGAGTTGCGCCAGCGGCCCGATTGCATGCGCACGCTGCAGCTTGACGACGATGCCTTGCGCCCCTGCTCCAGCTATATACCGCTCGATATCGATTTCATGCGGTCGCACAAAGCCTATGCCTTGCGTATTCTGGGTAGCGCTATGCTCCGGCGCATCCAAACGAGAACCTGCAGTGTCCAGCACACCCTCATGCACGCGGCCATGAAACAGGTTCACGTTGCCCAGAAAGCCATACACGAAAGGTGTGGCCGGATGATTGTAGACGGCGTCAGGCGTGCCGGTCTGTTCGACTCTGCCCTTGTTCATCAGCACGACCTTGTCCGACACTTCTAGCGCTTCTTCCTGATCATGCGTGACGAAGATGCTCGTCACATGCAAATCATCATGCAGACGGCGCAGCCAGCGGCGCAATTCCTTGCGTACCTTGGCGTCGAGTGCGCCGAACGGTTCGTCAAGCAGCAGCACGCGCGGCTCGACGGCAAGTGCGCGCGCTAGTGCAATGCGCTGGCGTTGGCCGCCGGAGAGTTGCGGCGGGTAACGGTCGGCCAGCCAGTCGAGCTGAACCAGATCAAGCAGGCGATGCACTTTGTCGCGAATTTGCGCTTCAGTCGGCCGCAGATGACGCGGCTTCACACGCAGGCCGAACGCAATATTTTCAAACACGCTCATGTGCTTGAACAGCGCATAGTGCTGGAACACGAAGCCGACTTGTCGCTCGCGGACATGGCGCGCGGAGGCGTCTTCGCCATCAAGCAGAACCTGACCTGCATCGAGCTGTTCAAGACCGGCAATGATACGCAGCAGCGTGGTCTTGCCGCAGCCGGAAGGGCCGAGCAGCGCAGTCAATTCGCCGCTGCCAAAATCGAGGGACACATCGTCGAGCGCGACAAAGCCGCCAAAATGTTTTTGTATGTTGCGTACTTCTATACTCATGACGGATTCTCCTGCAAGGCAGTATCGACGCTGTGACGCACGCGCCATTCGATCAGGGATTTGAGCGCCAGCGTCACCAGCGCCAGCAGCGCCAATAACGAAGCGACGGAAAAAGCGGCCGCGAAGTTGTATTCGTTGTAAAGAATTTCAACTTGCAGCGGCATGGTGTTGGTCTCGCCGCGTATGTGGCCTGATACGACCGAAACCGCACCGAACTCACCCATAGCGCGCGCATTGCACAAAATGACGCCATACAGCAGACCCCATTTGATATTCGGCAGCGTCACATGCCAGAAAGTGCGCCAGCCGGAAGCGCCCAGCACCAGCGCAGCTTCTTCTTCTTCATTGCCTTGCGACTGCATTAGCGGAATCAGCTCGCGCGCCACGAATGGAAAAGTCACAAAGATGGTTGCCAGCACAATGCCCGGTACGGCAAACAAAATCTGTACGTCATGCTCGAGCAGCCACGCGCCGAACCAGCCGTGCGCGCCAAACAGCAGCACATAAATCAGGCCCGAGATGACAGGTGAGACCGAGAACGGCAAATCGATCAGTGTCAGCAGCAGACTCTTGCCACGGAATTCAAACTTCGCAATCGACCACGCAGCAGCTACACCAAACACAAGATTCAGCGGCACGGCAATGGCCGCAGTGAGCAAGGTCAGGCGTATCGCCGACAAGGCATCCGGGTCAATGATGGCGGCCACATAAGCTTGCCAGCCTTTGCGGAAGGCTTCAGCAAACACGGCGAGGAGCGGCACCAGCAGGAACAGTGCAGCAAAGCTTAACGCTAGCGTTATCAGCAGCGCGCGTACCCAGAAGGGCTCCAGCGTAGCAGCAGGCGTAAACGGCGGCTCATGACGGACAGTCAGGGTGGTGGCAGCAGCGCTCATGTTGCGGACCTTTCTTTGGTGCTGCGCGAACGCGTCCAGGCCTGCAGCAGATTAATGGTCAGCAGCATCAGGAAAGAAGCACTCAGCATCACGACGGCAATCGCGGTCGCGCCTGCATAGTCATATTGTTCCAGCTTGGTGATGATGAACAGTGGCGTGATTTCCGACACCATAGGCAGGTTGCCTGCTATGAAAATCACCGAGCCGTATTCTCCCAGCGCACGTGCAAAGGCCAGCGCAAAACCAGTCAGCAATGCCGGCGCAATAGTAGGCAAAATCACATGCCGGAAAGTCTGCAAGCGGCTCGCTCCCAGGCTGGCTGCCGCTTCTTCAAGTTCGCGTTCTGCGTCTTCCAGCACCGGCTGCACAGTGCGCACGACAAAGGGCAAGCCGATGAAAATCAGCGCGATGGTAATGCCTACTGGCGTGAAGGCGACCTTGATGCCCAGCGGTTCGATATAGCGGCCGATCCAGCCATTGGTCGAGTACAGCGCAGTCAGCGCAATGCCGGCCACGGCGGTAGGCAAGGCAAAGGGCAGGTCGACCAGTGCGTCGAGCAGGCGCTTGCCGAAGAACTGATAGCGCACCAACACCCACGCGAGAATGGTGCCGAAGAACAGATTGATGAATGCCGCAATGAGCGACGCGCCAAAGCTCAACTGGTAAGACGCGACAACCCGATCCGAGCTGACTGCGCGCCAGAATGCTTCCCAAGTCATGGAAAGTGTATTGACCACGACAGCCGACAGCGGGATCAGTACGATCAGGCTCAGGTACAGCAGCGTAAAACCCAGCGACAGCGAAAAGCCGGGGATTACCCGGCCTGCCGTTGCTGGTTTGTTAAAAGAAAAGGAAGTCATGACCATGTGCGTTATTACTTTTAAACCTGACAAAGCCTGATAATTCCACCAATTCGTTATAAACAGAACGAATCTTTCGGTATGTCTATAGATGAAATTCAAATATAGAAGTGGGGAAGGGAAGAAGAAAAATTAAAACGCAAGCTGGTAGCGTGCCACCAGCAAGTCCTCAGTCTTGTTATCCAGCGTGCCGCCTTCAAGGCGGGTTTGCTCGTAGTTCAGCGCCAACCTCGCGGCTTCATTCAAATACCAGTTCAGCCCCAGTGCCCACGACTTGGCTGCGAGCGCATAAGTACTGCCCTTGTAGGCGGCAGGAATCGAGGGGTCTATGTTGGTTGCCTGATAGCGCGCCAATAACTCCAGCGCACCCCAGCCACCCTCGCCACCGGCCGAGAAGGCGCTGTAGGGTTTGACGCCTTTAAATGATGCACTCTCTCCAGTCAGCAGCCACGAACCGGTGACATGCCACGCATCATTTTTGAACGTAATCGCGCTGGCACCGGACTTGATTGCTTCCTGTCTGGAGGATGCATATTCGGCCATTATCCCGAATGGCCCGTTGTAGTAGTAGGCTTGCGGGCTCAGACGGGTGCGCTGCCCGTTGCTGGTCACACCACTCGCATAGCTGAAGAAGTTGTTCGACTGCCCCGGCGTCTTGAACGAATTGAGCGCATTGCCGTTGCTGTTGCCTGCGGTTGCCGCCAGACCGAAACCTAGTCCAGCCAATGCGCTGCCATCATCAATGAACGGCGTCGTAAACAGGCGAGCGGTGATGTCCTTGCCGGTATTGCTGTCTTGCGCAGTCGAGCTTTCGCCACCATCGGCGACGCCATTGAAAAATCCCAGCGCATAGCTGAGTTTTTTATCGAGTACCTCACCTTGCACGCTGACGCCAAGGTCGCGGTTCGGCAAGATGTTGTTGCTTACATAGCTGCGTTCGATGAACTTGATATCGCCGCCGCCCTGCAGGCGTTCAAGGCCGACAAAGGGTTTGAATTTACCTGCACGGATCTGGAAGCGTGAGTCAAGACGTGCATCCAGATACGCATCAATTACGCGCGCCTTGTTGGTCGCTGACGTGCCGTCGCCGCTTTCGCCAAATTCCGGTGTGAAGCGAAAGCCATATTTACCGAATACGGTGCCTTCAAAAGTTGGCCGGATGCGTCTTGCCAGAAAGCCGTCAACTGCATTTGGATAAGCGTCGCCGTCAAAGCTGCGGTAATCAAGTTGCACCAGACCACGCAGCTTGTATTCAAACTGGCCGTCGGCAGATTTAAAGCTGAAGCCCTTGTCGCTGGCGTTGACGACGACCGCGGATTTTTGTTTTGCGGTGGATTCTTCAGCAGCAATTTCCTGCTTGCGGTCCAGTATTTTGACGCGCTGGTCTAGTTCATTGATGAGGGCTTTGAGTCTTTCGATCTCCGCTTTGTCGTCGGCAAGTGCTGGTATGACTGTCGTTACCAGGCTGCCCATAAAAATGGGGATAAGCAGCGACTGCAGGCTATTTTTCTTTAAGTTCATGGTGTTCTTCTTTTGCTTGAGTTGAGCCTATGCTTCCTTATTTTCCTGGCAAATAAATCTGGTCAAAAATGCCGCCGTCTGCGAAGTGCGTTTTCTGGGCTTTGGTCCAACCGCCGGCTGCTTCATCGACAGTAAAAAGTTTCAGCTTCGGATATTGCGACGCATATTTTTTCGCGATGTTTTCAGAGGTCGGACGGTAGTAATTTTTCGCAGCGATCTCCTGACCTTCATCGCTGTACAGGTACTGCAGATACGCTTCTGCCAGTTTGCGGGTGCCGCGACGATCAACGACTTTGTCAACGACAGCAACCGGAGGCTCGGCCAGAATGCTCACGGATGGCGCGACGATCTCTACCCTGTCAGGGCCTAGCTCTTTGATGGCCAGCAGTGCTTCGTTTTCCCAGGCGATCAGCACGTCACCTATGCCACGCTCTACAAAAGTAGTGGTCGCGCCGCGTGCCCCTGAGTCCAGAACCGGCACGTTCTTGTAGATTTTGCCGAGAAATTCTTGCGCCGTTTTTTCACTGCCGCCCGGTTGTTTCAGTGCATAGCCCCACGCTGCAAGATGATTCCAGCGCGCGCCACCGGACGTTTTCGGGTTTGGCGTAATGACGGCAACGCCGGGGCGGGCCAAGTCGTTCCAGTCCTTGATGGCTTTCGGATTACCCTTGCGGACTAGGAAAACAATGGTGGATGTGTAAGGCGCGCTGTGATGTGGCAGACGTTTTTGCCAGTCCTTGGCGATCAGTCCGCGATTGGCGATTTCATCGATGTCATAAGCCAGAGCCAGGGTCACGACATCGGCACCAAGGCCATCAATGACGCCGCGCGCCTGCTTGCCGGAGCCGCCATGCGACTGCTTGACCTTCAGGTCGTCGCCGCTTTTGCTTTTCCACTGCGCAGCAAAAGCCTTGTTGAAATCCTGATAGAGCTCGCGCGTCGGGTCATACGAGACATTGAGCAGCGAGACGTCAGCGGAGAACGCTGGTGTGGCAACGACAGCCAGCAATAACGCGGCCTGAATGATTTTTTTTGGTGACATGGCTTCCTCGACAATGATTGAACGGTCGAAGAAGCTTAGTTTTATGTTCCTTGAAACGGAACGAATATGTTCGCGATTGCATATGCGCTTAACGCATATGCAACGCATCTGCGATGGAAATCAGGCCAGAGGAAGCCGTACTTCGAAGCGTGTGCCTTGTCCGCTTGCGCTATTGAAAATGATGTCGCCTTCATGTGCATTGACGACTGCCTTCGATAGCCACAGACCCACGCCCATGCCTTGCGCTTTGGTGGTTTTGAAGAGCTCGAAGATGGATTGCTGCAGCTCTTCGGCGATGCCAGCGCCATTATCTTCCACGCTCAGCAGCAGTTGTTCGCCATCGGTCTGGGTCTGGACCGTAATGGTTTTTTCTGGAATTTTTATAGCTAAAAAAGCTTCAATAGCGTTATTAAGCAGGTTGAGTATGACTTGCTGCAATTGGGTCTGGTCACCTTTGAATCGAATTTTTCCATTCAACTTGAGGCGGATAAGAATATGGTCTTCTTTGGCACGTGGCACGACCAGTGAGACGGTGTCGCGCACGAGTTCGTCAAAATCAATATCGCCATCTTTGCGGTCACGGCCGTCAAACATGCTGCGCAATTTAGTAATGATGTCGGCTGCGCGGCGGTTGTCGGTGAGTACCGAGTTAAGAAATTTCTTTGCGGCGTGCGTGTCAATTACTGAATCTTCCAATTTGCGCTCGACCAGTTGGGCATTCAACCTGATTGCACACAGCGGTTGATTCAATTCATGCGCAAGACTGGCCACCAATGCGCCCATGCCGGCTGTCTTATTTGATAAAGTCAGCTGCCGTATGATTTCTTCGCGCTCCACCAGCAGATTTTGCAGCTCGCTTTTGTGTTGCGTCAGCAGCGTAGTGATTTCTTCGGAGGCAGCCAGGCTGCGCTGAATCTGTAATTTGCTTTGCTCATTTCGCTCCAGGAAAATGCGCAGAAATCCAATGTTGCTGAGCGTGATGGCCACGAACTGACCGAGGATCATGATGGCCTGGTCAATGCCCGGCCCATACAAGTCATCTGCGCCATAGCCGAGCATGAACAGGATTGCTTTCAGACTTAGCGAGGCTGAAAAGGACAAGCCGGCAATAATCAACAGCCTCGAGCCAAGGGTTGGCGATGTCTTGTTGATGGCGATGCCGATGAAGAAAAACTCTGCACAGAAAATGCCATAAAAGCTGAAAAACAACAGGATCAACGGCGCATCCGGCGTACCGAGTGCATGAGCAATTGAAATGGAAAGGTAGAACAGTGCGCCGACGAAGCAATAATTCATGAGCGGTCGCGCAACCGAGTCTTGCAGGTAAAGCCGTAATGCGAGGAGCCTGCCTATCGTACCTATCAGCATCAGCAGCTGACCAACATAGACAAACACGAATTCGCCTACGCTATCGCGCAAGGTGAGCAGCACCACTGCGACACCGCTGACTAGCCCCGATGAGCACCAGAGCGCTACCTGTTTATTGTTGTGTTCGGAAAGCGCGATCCAGATGACGGCATGCAAGACCAGATAGGCCATGCAGATCATGAAGATCGTGGTCTGGGTATGCAGGTGCATGGAAAGAGTTCAGGCGCTGCGGGCGCAGTGCATGATCGTCAGGAAGAGATGGTGCGGGCAGTTGCAATAGCGCGCAAGGCAGCTGCTTCGCTGTCATCCTTGCTGTTGGCAATCAGCTGGCCATGAACGCTGGCGCCGGGCTCGACGGTGATGGATTTGTGAGTGATATTGCCGCGCACTTCACAGCCATCGAGTAGCTCTATGCTTTCAGTGGCAAAAATATTGCCGATCACTTTTCCTGATACGCAGACGTTTTGCGCACGAATATCACCGGTGATTTCACCGGAAGAGCCGATGATGATCCAGCGTGCCTTGCCGACTACCTGAATCAGATTCCCATTGAGCTTGCCGTCTATGCGCAGGCTTTCATCGACATGCAGATCGCCTTCGATACGCGTGGCAGTGCCAACGATGGAATCGAAGTTTTGCATCGTCTTGCGATGTGATGAAGATTTCATTTATGAAAACGCGGTTTACCGTCAAAGTTCGACAAGCGTAACACAGGGTGACGAATCGACAACTGCCCCCTTGGGCAAAGCCAGTAGACAGTCGTGATAGCATCAATTTTTAATTTGTTATGGCGCTACAAACTATGCTAACCATCAAAATTGATTTTGTTTCTGATATCGCTTGTCCATGGTGCGCTGTTGGCCTGGCTGCGCTGGAGCAGGCAATCGACAGGGTAAAAGATCAGGTCAAGGTCGAGCTGCATTTTCAGCCGTTTGAACTGAACCCGAAGATGCCGCCGGAAGGGCAGGACATCATCGAGCATCTGACGCAAAAATACAGAATGTCTGCCGAGCAGGTCGCGCAGAATCAGGAGCATATCCGTGAGCGCGGTGCTGACGTGGGTTTCCGTTTCAACATGGATGGCCGCAAGCGCACCTACAATACGTTTGATGCGCATCGCCTGCTGCACTGGGCAGAAACCGAAGAGCAGGGCAAGGGCAGCCTTCAGCAGGCTCTTAAATGGGCACTGCTGGAAGCTTACTTTACGGAAGGTCAGGACCCGTCCAGCCACGCCGTGCTGCTCGATGTGGCAGAAAAGTCAGGTCTGGATCGCCTGCGTGCCGCTGCCATTTTGGCCGACGACACCTATGCAGCCGACGTGCGCGAGCGCGAACAGTTTTACTTGTCGCAGGGTATTAACTCGGTGCCGTCCGTCATCTTCAATGAACAGCATCTGATTCAGGGTGGCCAGCCTGTCGATACATTCGAACAGGCACTGCGCCAGCTCGGCGGCCTTCAATAAAATCCAGTAAATTCGCGCTTTCATGTTCAGGCAGAGCTTAGTGAATACCTTACTGAAGACCTTACCGAAGACCTTACTGCTCGCTGCTTTGCTGCTGGCGCGCGTCGCAGGCGCCACGCCGCTGGACGTGACCGAAGTCTCGCCAGGCATCTTCGTGCATCAGGGCGTGCATGAAGATTTTGGCGAGCACTATCACGGCGATATCGCCAACATCGGTTTCGTGATTGGTCAGGACGCGGTGGCTGTCATTGATAGCGGTGGCACTTACGCCGTCGGTCAGGCGCTGCGCGAAGCGATCAGACTGCGTACCGCGCTACCGGTGCGCTATGTGATCAACACGCATGTGCATTCCGATCATTTATTCGGCAATGCTGCGTTTGCAGAAGACCAGCCTGAATACATCGGCCACTATCAGCTTCCAAGAGCGATCAGGCAACGTGCTGAATCCTACCTTGTCAATATCCAAACCATGCTGGGCGAGGCGGCCAATGGCAGCCGGCTGGTGCCGCCGTCACGTCTGGTCGAGACCGTGCTGACGCTTGACCTGGGTGGTCGCCAGCTGTTGCTGCGCGCATGGCCCGTTGCGCATACCGATAATGATCTGACGGTCATGGACGAGCGCAGCGGCACCCTGTGGACAGGTGACTTGCTCTTTTCCGAACGTACGCCGTCGATTGATGGCGATATTTATGGCTGGCTGGCCGTCATCAAAGAGCTGGCGATAATGCCGGCGCGGCTGGTCATTCCCGGACACGGATTGGTTAGTGCCGATAAAAATACGGCACTGGAAAAGCAGCGACTGTATTTGCAGACCTTGCTCGATGATCTGCGTCGCGGGATAAAAGACGGGCAGACAATGACGCAGACGCTATCGAATGCGGCGCGTGCTGAAGAGCAGAAGTGGGTGTTGTTCGGTACGGTCAATCCGCGTAATGCGGCGGTGTTGTATCCGGTGCTGGAGTGGGAGTGAGTGCTGTTTGAAATGGCGCAGTTTTTTCGTTTTCAAGCAAACGACGCTGGATCCCAGCGTGCGCTGGGATGACGGTAGTAGTTTTGACTACGGCCCAAATTCAAAGGTCATCCCAGCGTACGCTGGGATCCAGTGTCTTTCGTCCATATGCTAATCTAAAATTAAAAGCCCGCGAGCTTACTTGCAGCCGCCCTTACCACCCCAGTTCCCCGTAGTGATCTCACCATTAAGGCTAACAGCTCTATACCAGCCGCTGTCTTTCGAGGCGGTGAATTTTCCAGTGCCACCCTTGCGCTGGTATTTGCCTTCTTTCGCGCCACGGGCTTGCGTGAAGGTATAGGTCAATACATCACCTGCCACGTCACTGACAGCGCACAGGCCTTCGGCATCAATCGTACCGTCGGCGTAAATGACTGCACCGCCGGTGCATTGGCCGCTAAGCTGATTGTATTTCGAGCCTTCATCGGCATTCATCTGCGTCGACGAACTGAAGCTCATGAAGCGTGTGTTGTTGCCCATGTCTATGAATTTTTCGTCTACATCAACGCTGGTGTACTGACCGCATAAATCGGGACCGTCTTTTGCTGCTGCGCTGCCGGCAATCATTACGCCAACCATCAGGGTAAACAGTTTGAAATGCTTCATTGCGACTTCCTCCGGGTTTAGATTTTTTTATTTATGCTAAATAGTTTGCCACGTTGTTCAATTCGGCGTTTGAGGCGCAAAATTTTGTTTATTAAAATGGGATCAGTAACTCCGAGCTGATGTAGCTATAGCGATAATCTGGCCCGCCGAACGAGGCACTACGGCTGTATCCACCACGCACACGCACTACGTAACTACGTTCCTGTTTTTCTGCGCCGGCTTCAAGCAGCTTGGTGGTTGAATGCGGGTCGCTGTTGATTTGTTGGGAGCCGATACCGGCGGTGATGTTAGTACGCCAGTTGCCAACGCGCTGACGCCAGCCTACTGCGAGCATGGACTCGTCGTAACGGTCCGGATTAAAGTAAGCGCCACCGACATTGCTCTTGCTGCTGTCAAAGTAGCGGTAGCGCGCCTGTAGCGTCAGGCCCAGATCCAGGTTTGGCTGGTAAATCAAACGTGTACGCGCATGGTTGCGGCGATTGCCATCGGAAAAAGATTGTTGTCCAAGCAGGCCGACGACCGTAATTTTTGGCGTCACAATAAAGTCGCCGCTGGCGCCGGCAAAATTGAAGTAGCTGCCGTTGTCGAGCGCCGTGGCCGTTTCAATGTAGTCGCGGGTGGCGAATAATTCAACCGCCACTTCGGGCCTGAGTGTCTTGCGGTAGCTGCTGTTTAATGTGACCAGATCATGCGCATTTTGCCGGAACAGACCGGCATCAATCATCCAGCCGTCGCGCGTCATTTTATCGATATTGGCATGCATGATGTTCAATTGCTGTCCCTGACGCGACCAATTATTTTTTTCAAAATAATAGTCGGTATAACGCACACCGGTTTTGCCTTCCAGATGCGAAAAATTCGTCATGAAATCCGCACCTATGCGGCGGCTAGTAAATTTTTCGCTGTCTGAAGAAAAATACAGCGTACCGCCTGCCGCTTTTGAACCGGCAGTTTCAGCAGCGATTACATGCCCAACTACGCTGCTTGCCAGCAGCAAGACCAGTGGTGCCATCTTCATCATTTCGTGCCCCATGATTTTCGCAAATTAAGTACTTCAGCAAAGTAACCCAACAAGGAAACGGGCTGCATGATCATGCTGTAAAGCAGTGAGTAAATGAAAAAGCCGGAGGGGTTGAAGCGCACCTTCAGGCCCAGGTCCCTGAACGTGCGCTTGCCAATGCGGTACATGAAATAGTTCATCACCATCGCCATCGGCAACAGCGCCAGCGTGATGGGGCCGACGATCCAGAAATAGCCAAACAGCGCAGCCACGATTCCCGGTATGAACACGGCAGTGAATGTCAGGTCAAGGAAAGGAAACAGCAGGTTCCAGTAAACAAAAAGGGTTGATAAGCGGGGCTGCAGTAAAATGCGTGGGTGTCGTTTGAACGCTTCTATCATGCCGCGCGACCAGCGTTGCCGCTGCTTGCTGAACTGGCCCAGCGTTGTTGGCGCATTCGTAAACAGTAGCGCATCTTCGCAATGGCCTATGCGATGTCCCTGCATCAGAAAACTCCATGACAGCACGATGTCCTCGCCTATGCAGTCTGGCCACCCACCTACCTTAAGCAGTGTGGCTTTGTCATAAAGTGAAAACGCGCCTTGAGCGACCATCGTGCCTTGAAACAGCGACTGCACCCGCTTGATGGCTGAAATGCCTTGAAAATAATCCCACTCCTGCGCGCGCGTCATCCAGCTCGCACGCGAATTACGCACCATGACGGCACCAGCGACTGCGCGGGTGTTGATCGGGTCTTGAAAGTAGCGCTCGACGATATTTGTCAGCGCATTGCGGAACAGCCAGGAATCGGCATCGACTGTTGCGACCAGGCTGAAGCTGGCATCTTTCAGCGCTTCGTTCAGCGCGTTAGCCTTGCCCACATTTTTTGGCAAATCAAGCAGGCGCAGCCACGGATAAAGTGCCAACTGCTCCTGTACCAGTGCAGCGGTATTGTCCTTAGAGCCATCGTTGACGACGATGACTTCGAGAGGCCCCGGGTATTCTTGCAGGCTAATGCTTTGCAAAGTCTGGACGATAGTGTCTTTTTCGTTGTAAGCGGCAACCAGAATCGTGAGTCCCGGATAACGAAGCAACTGCACATGCCCCGGCCTGTCATCCAGCCCCAGACTGACCAGTAAAAAAGCGTTCATGAAACCGGGTATGAGCGCAATGCCGGCAACGATTGCCCATGCCAGTGTCAGGCCCGTATTTATGGCCAGTTCATCAATCCACCTCTGCGCAAGCCACGCCGAAAATACAGCCCACAAGCTGGCTACCAGCATGGAAATGCTGAATTTCATACCGACTCGCAGGTACAAGCGTTTTTTTTCTGAGTAGCGTATCTCAGCCCAGTTTGGTAACTGCTCTACGCTTGAGGGCGGCTGGGTTCTTGCTGGAGCGGGAGGATCAATTGGCTGAAACATAGAAATTTACTTTTCAGAAAAGTTCTATATTGCATGGTTTTTTAAAAGTTGGTCATAGATTTGAATGTAAATTCGATTATCGAATTAAAAACTTTCTGATTTAATTTAAAAAACGGTTTGCCGCAAAGCCTGCCATTGCAATTCTTTTCACCCGTGCGTAGTCTTCGGTCAGCCCGTTATTCATAAACGCTGTAAAAAAGAAATCTGTATGCGATCACTAAGTTCAGCCGATATTTTTTGCGAGGTCATCGATAATTTCGGCGACATCGGTGTGTGCTGGCGCCTTGCGCGCCAGTTGGCGCAGCAAGAGAAGTTGAGCGTCACTTTGTGGGTGAATGATCTGGCGCGTCTCAAGCATCTGCGGCCCGCTATCGATACTCGCGCACTGCTGCAGCATTCTGATGGTTTTATGGTGCGCGACTGGCAAGCCGACTCTAACTATGCGGCCTACCAGCCCGCTGATCTGGTGATTGAAGCCTTTGGCTGCAAGCTGCCTGAGCCGGTCGTGCAGGCGATGGTGCAAGCAACGCGTCCTCCGGTGTGGATTAATTTTGAATACCTGAGTGCTGAAGACTGGGTAGACGGTTGCCACCGCCTGAGTTCTCCGCACAGGACTCTGCCGCTGACCAAGTATTTTTATTTTCCGGGTTTTTCCGAAGGTACCGGCGGCTTGCTGAAAGAGCCGTGGCTTGACGCCAGCAGCAGCGTACTGCAACAGGACGAAGCTGCGCGCGCTGCGTTTCTGGCATCGCTTAATGTGAGCCTTCCGTCTGATACAACGCTGGTCTCGCTATTTTGCTATCCGTCTGCGCCGGTCGATGCGCTGTTTGCAGCTATGCAGTCGGGTGGGCCAGTGTTCTGTCTGGTGCCGCAAGGAGTGGCAGCCGATGCAACATCACGATTTTTGCAGCAGCCGGCGCTCGCCGGTGCGCGTGCTACCCGCGGCCAGTTAAGCGTTGCGGTGATACCGTTCCTGGAGCCGGACGATTACGACCGGCTGTTATGGTGCTGCGACTTGAATTTTGTGCGCGGCGAAGATTCGCTGGTGCGCGCAAATTGGTCCGGCCGTCCGTTTGTCTGGCAATTGTATGAGCAGGAAGAGAATGCGCATTTTGACAAGCTTGACGCATTTTTGTCGCGCTACACCGCTGCCATGCCCGCGCCTCTGGCTGTCACTGTCGAGCGCTGCTGGCATTTCTGGAATGCGGCTGCAGGAGCCGAATTCGATTGGCCCGCATGGTCGGCAAGCTTGCCGCCGCTGCGCGAACACAATGCACGCTGGGCCGCGCAACTGGCTGCGCAGGGCGAGTTGGCGCGCGGCTTGGTCGAGTTCGCCAGCAAAATCGGGTAGAATTCGACGTTCTGATTTTGGTGCGCTGATTCAAATCAAAGTTTTTGTAGCGCGGCGCCTGTTCCCATACCCTATCTTTTCGAGTTAATACTGTTATGAAAACCGCACAAGAAGTTCGCGTTGGTAATGTCGTCATGGTTGCAGGCGAGCCTATGGTTGTCCTGAAAGCCGAGTACACGAAGTCAGGCCGCAACGCCTCCGTGGTCAAGCTGAAAATGAAAAATCTGCTGACTGAATCCGGTCAGGAATCCGTGTTTCGTTCGGATGACAAGTTCGACGTCGTAACGCTGGAGCGCAAAGAAGCGACTTATTCCTATTTTGCCGATCCGCTGTATGTGTTCATGGACACCGACTACAACCAGTATGAAGTCGAAGCCGAGAACCTTGGTGAAGCGATCAACTACCTCGAAGATGGCATGGCTTGCGAAGTCGTGTTCTACGACGAGAAAGCTATCTCGGTTGACTTGCCGACCACCGTCGTGCGTGAAGTGGTCTACACCGAGCCTGCTGTCAAAGGTGATACATCAGGCAAGGTATTGAAGCCTGCGAAGATCGCAACCGGCTTCCTGGTTTCGGTGCCGCTGTTCGTTGCGCAAGGCGATAAGATCGAGATCGATACGCGTACTGGCGAATACAAGAGTCGTACTAAATAAGCATCTACGTACTTTACGAAACGCCGCAGCGTCAGCTAGCGGCGTTTTTTTTCGTCGCCACAAATTTTTTGGTTTGGAAAACAATTCACTTACTGGCGGGAACTTTGGCTCTCATCAACAGCCAAACACCCGAGTGTGCAGCCTCTGCCTGCTGCGCGCTGGACAAACACCCAGGAGATTCCATGCTTAAATCCGAAAAATTTTTTGGCAAGCGCGATACCGCCATTGCTGAACCCCGCGTCACTGAGCCACTTCCCGAAAAAATGGTTAACGCGTCGTCAAATAGCGCCGTTGCCACCACATCAAACGGGCAGATCATGTCGCGCGTAGTGCCTGCATCCATCGCCAACCCCATGAGCGGCACGAGCGGCTTTAGCTCTTCTACCGGCGGCTCGAATGAAATGGGCAGCAAACTCACGGTTGGCCCCAACATCAAGTTGAAAGGCGTGGAGATAACGGATTGCGATACGCTCGTTGTCGAAGGCCGGGTCGAAGCGACGATTGATTCACGCGTCATCCAGATTTCAGAAAAGGGCGCGTTCATTGGCAATGCAGAATTTGATATCGCCGAGATTCGCGGCGAATTTCAAGGTGATCTGATCGTGCGCCAAAAACTGGTTGTTTATTCTAGTGGACGCGTCACGGGGAAAATCCGTTACGGTAAGCTGATCATCGAAGAGGGTGGGCAGGTGTCCGGCGATATTCAGCTTTCTACTTCGCTGGTTAAGGGTATGCCTGTGGCGTTGAGCGCTTGATGGGGAAGTAAGCTGAATGCTGGTTTAGAGATTTTTCGTGTGCTGAAGAAGACGCTGGATTCCGGCCTACGCCGGGAGCGTAGTGGGGAATTCGGACTGCATGCAGTCCGCCCACGCAGCAGTCATCACCTGCCAGTGATGACGGTAGAAAATTGGTACGCCTCTTAAACTACTACCGTCGTCCCAGCGCAGGCTGGGACCCAGCGTCTGTGCCTTTGTCGTCAACCCAAAAAATACCGAATCAACCCGCCACATCCAAACGCAACCCACGCTGCGTAAGGAAATTCTTCGAGCGGAATTTGCAGACAAACTGCAGCCGGCTTTCACCAGCCGAGCCAGGTACGACCGGCTGGAATTTCAACTTGTCGAGCTTGCGTTCAGCTTCCTGATGAATTGGGGTGCCGACCGGTTCAACACTGCTGAAGTACGTGTTCGCAGTAAAAGCGATCTTGCGTGCATCGCAATCAAAATAATTCAGGTAAGTCGACGATTGGTAGGGGGTCTTGTTCGGTCCGAACTGCGGTGCTGACCAGGAGGTGCGCAAATA
Organism: Burkholderiaceae bacterium; assembly: GCA_040399905.1. Lineage (GTDB taxonomy): Bacteria > Pseudomonadota > Gammaproteobacteria > Burkholderiales > Burkholderiaceae_D > Pernthalerella. The sequence continues at coordinate 57,904 of JBBARG010000004.1, read as the reverse complement.
CGCGCGCATGTAATCCTCTTCATGGACGATACTGGTCATGTCCACATACCAGCTGGTGATTTTTTCGGGATCTTCAGTCTCGGATATCAATGCCCAATCCGCACTCCAGGCGGAACAGCTTAGTACGGCGAGGCTCAAGGCCACTATGTTTTTTTTCATCGTAGTCTCCGGTACAGACGTTTTTTAATAATAGTACCGGATTCAACGAATTCTTACTTTGCCGGCCTCTTTATTGGCGTGTGAACATCCACATAACCAAGTCGCGCCGAGATAGCCAGCGCACAACCGCTGACTTTTGCGGCGATGTTGCCGTTCCAGTTAGCGTCAAAACTGCCTGACGGGCCAATGGCTGTTACGCCAAGCGCAATGGTGCCGGTATGCTCAAACACGGGCGCACAGATCGCATTAATGCCGGGGATGGGTTCGCCCAGTACCCGCGCCATGCCGCGTTTGCGGATTTCAGCCAGCATTTTTTCCAGCTCTTGCTCCTTGTGACCTATGGCGCCAAAGCCGGCGGCAACGCCGCTTTTGCTTTCTTTTTCTATCATGCGTTCAACCTGCCTGACCGGCAGGAAGGCTGCAAACACGCGCCCGGTGGCCGTACTCTGTATCGACATCACCGTGCCGGTGCGCATGTTGACGTGAATTGGATAGCTCGATTCGCTGATGTAAATAATCGTCGGCCCCTGATTGCCCAGCACGGACAAGCCCACGGTCTGGTCGATATCTGCAGACAGTTGCGTAATAAGCGGAATGGCAATGCGCACCGGGTCCAGCAGGTGCAGGCTGATAAGCCCCATTTGCAGCGCAAACGGCCCCAATTCATAGCGGCCCGTCAGCGGGTTTTGCTCGATCAAGCCGAAGCTGCCGTAACTAACCAAGTAAGGGTGCGCCTTGGCAGCTGGCATGCCGGCTTTCTTGGCCAGGTCGCCCAGGCTCATCGGACCGCCTTCTTCAACCAGTGCTGTCAGCAGGCGACCGCCAATTTCGATTGACTGTATGCCGCGCCGGTTTTTTTCTATTGGAGTTTTCAAGTCAGTCAGTGCAAAGAATGTTGTTTCTATATTGTATATGCGTTTGGTGATTGTAAACCATTCGTTAATGTTGAATCAATTGACTAAAAACGAATTCCAAACTATTCTCTTCCTTCAAGATTTTATTTTCGGAGATGTCATGAACGTCAAACAATTCGCGTCGCAAGCCGACCTGCAAGTTAAAAAAACCAGCTTCATCAAGCTCTCCGAAAATGCCTATGCATACACCGCAGAGGGCGACCCGAATTCCGGCGTCATCATCGGTGACGATTCAGTCATGGTGATTGACACCACGGCTACCCCTTTAATGGCGCAAGAGCTGATTCGCCATATCCGCTCCATTACCGATCTGCCTATCAAGTACGTCACGCTGAGTCATTACCATGCCGTGCGCGTACTGGGCGCTTCAGCCTACTTTAAAGAAGGCGCTGAGCAGGTCATCGCTTCGCGCGGCACTTACGAGCTGATCGTCGAGCGCGGTGCGCAAGACATGCAATCCGAGATCGAACGCTTTCCGCGCCTGTTCGCCGGTGTTGAAACAGTACCGGGCCTGACCTGGCCGACGCTGGTGTTTGAAAAAGAGCTGACTGTTTTCATGGGCAAGCTGGAAGTGAGGATCATGCATGTCGGCATGGGCCACACCAAGGGCGACACCATCGTGTGGATCCCGTCGCAAAAAGTCTTGTTCTCCGGTGATCTGGTTGAATACGATGCCGCCGCCTACACGGGTGATGCGCAACTCGAAGAGTGGCCTGCCACGCTGGAAGTCCTGCGTGCCATGGGTGCCGAAAAGCTGGTGCCGGGCCGCGGCCCTGCGTTGCTCAATCCGGCTGATGTCGACAAGGGCCTCGACTACACGAAAGAATTTGTTTCCACTTTGCTGATGAGTGCGCGTGAAGCTGTTGCCGCAGGCAAGGACCTGAAGGGTGCGATGGCGCATGTGCGCAGCCACATGGACAGCAAGTTTGGCCATGTCTTCATTTACGAGCACTGCCTGCCGTTCGATGTAACCCGTGCAGTCGATGAAGCTAGCGGCATCAAGCATCCGCGCATCTGGACTGCCGAGCGTGACAAGGAAATGTGGCACGCGCTGCAAGACTGATTGCTGAATACATAGACCACATCAGGAACGACGATGGAACAGAATTATCAGACGCTAAAATTTGACTACGCACGTCCGGCCGACTTTGCGCAAACGAAGCCGGCAATGCATCCGGTCGTTATTGCCGGCGCCGGTCCGGTTGGTTTGAGCACGGCGATTGACCTTGCGCGGCAGGGCTTGCAAGTGGTCTTGCTCGATGATGACGACTGCCTGTCGATAGGTTCGCGCGCCTTGTGTTTTGCCAAGCGCACGCTGGAAATTTTCGACCGTCTGGGTTGTGGCGACCGTGTCGCCGATAAGGGCGTGTCGTGGAATGTAGGCAAGGTTTTTTTCAAAGACAAACCGGTCTACAGTTTCAACCTGCTGCCTGAAAGCGGGCATCAGCGGCCAGCCTTCGTCAACCTTCAGCAATACTATGTCGAAGGTTATCTGTACGAATGCGCGCAGCAATACCCTAACCTTGAAATTCGCTGGAAAAGCAAACTCGTCGGTGTTAGCAATGAAGACAACGAAGTCTTGCTGACAGTCGAGACACCAGAAGGTCGCTACCAAATTGCGGCAGCTTATCTGGTGGCCTGCGACGGCTCGCGCAGTCCGGTGCGCGGCATGCTGGGGCTGGAGAGCAAGGGCAGGGTGTTTCAAGATCGCTTCCTGATTGCCGACGTAAAAATGAAGGCGGCATTTCCTACCGAGCGCTGGTTCTGGTTTGATCCGCCGTTTCATCCTAATCAGTCAGTGCTGCTGCATCGCGAAGCCGATGATGTCTGGCGCATTGATTTCCAGCTCGGCTGGGATGCCGATCCAGTGCTTGAAAAAACACCGGAGAAAGTCATACCGCGCGTGCGCGCATTGCTTGGCAATGATGTTGAATTCGAACTCGAATGGGTTAGCGTCTATACGTTTGCCTGCATGCGCATGGATAAATTCCGTCAAGGCCGCGTGATCTTTGCCGGCGACTCCGCGCATGGTGTGTCGCCGTTCGGTGCACGTGGCGCCAACAGCGGTGTGCAGGATGCAGACAACCTCGGCTGGAAATTGGGGATGGTCCTGACCGGGCAGGCGCCGCTGGAGCTGCTGGACTCGTATTGCATTGAACGCGAATACGCGGCCGATGAAAACATTCTCAACTCTACCCGTTCAACCGACTTCATCACGCCGAAAAGCGCCATCAGCAAACTGTTCCGCAATGCAGTTTTGTCGCTGTCGAAAGAGCATGCGTTTGCGCGCCGCTTAGTTAACAGCGGCCGGCTGTCCTTGCCTTCCACGTATGTTGATTCGCCGCTCAATACCGCAGACATCGATTTGTTTGAAGGCTTGATGCGGCCAGGTGCGCCGTCTGCCGATGCACCGGTCATGGTTGATAGCAAGGCTGCATGGTTCCTGCCGCAACTGGGCGGACAATTTTGCGTGCTGCTGTTTTGCGACGCCAGCGGCCCGTCGGCTGTCATGCTGGAAGCGGTACGCACGATGGAAACTATCGAAACTGTGCTGGTGCTGCCTGCAGGTGCAGCAAGCACTAATGCACTGCGCACTATCGTTGATAGCGAAGGCTTGCTGGCAAAGCGTTTCGATGCGCAAGCCGGCACCACTTATCTGATGCGACCGGACCAGCATATTGCTGCGCGCTGGCGCTCTTTTGATTCGCAGCGGGTGCAGCATGCATTGCTGCGGGCTACTTGCAACGTGAGATCAGCATGAATCAATTATTGACCGAGCCGAATTTCGCTAATCCTGATGATTTTTATGAATCTTTGATTGGAATGCATCAGGATCTGTCGGAAGAGCAAAGTCATATGGCGAACGCCAGATTGATTCTGCTGCTGGCTAATCATATCGGCGACATTGACGTGTTACGTGTAGCGATGACGGCTGCGCGCGCCGATCTTTAAATACAAAACAGAAAGGAAAGCGCTGATGACGTCACTTCCAACGCGCCAGTACCAGTCTGGCTTTGGTAATGAGTTCGCGACGGAGGCATTGCCCGGTGCTTTGCCTGTCGGGCAGAATTCGCCACAAAAAGTCGCTTACGGTTTATATGCCGAGCAGCTTTCCGGCACCGCTTTCACTGCGCCGCGCGCAGAGAACAGACGCTCTTGGTTATACCGTATACGGCCCGGCGCGATGCACCAGCCGTTTGTTGAAATCCCGTTGGGCATGCTGCAAAGCGGGCCTTTCGATGCGGTTACGGCGAACCCTAATCAATTGCGCTGGAATCCGTTTCCGATACCGTCAACGCCCACCGATTTTATTCAGGGCCTGATCACGATCGCCGGCAACGGCAGTCCGGATAGCCAGAGCGGTATGGCGATTCATGTGTACGCCGCCAATTGCGCAATGACGGACCGTTTCTTTTATAACGCTGACGGCGAAATGCTGTTCGTGCCGCAGCAAGGTGCGCTGACCTTGCGCACCGAATGCGGTGTGCTCGATGTCGCGCCCGGCGAGATCGCCGTAGTGCCGCGCGGTGTGCGCTTCACGGTTGACCTGCCCGACGGCACAGCGCGCGGTTATGTCTGCGAAAACTATGGCGCGTTGTTGCGTCTGCCGGATTTGGGGCCTATCGGCGCCAATGGTCTTGCCAACCCACGCGACTTTCTCGCGCCGGTTGCAGCGTTCGAAGACAAAGAAGGCGCCTTCCAGTTGCTGGCCAAGTTTGGCGGCAAGTTGTGGGCCGCAGAGATTGCGCATTCGCCGCTGGACGTCGTCGCATGGCATGGCAATTACGCACCGTACAAATATGATCTCGCGCATTTCAATGCAATGAACTCGGTCAGCTTCGACCATGCCGACCCATCCATCTTCACGGTGCTGACTGCGCCGTCGGACACCGCTGGCACAGCGAATGTGGACTTCGTGATTTTCCCGCCGCGCTGGATGGTGGCCGAGCATACGTTCCGTCCGCCGTGGTTCCATCGCAATGTGATGAGCGAATACATGGGGCTGGTGCATGGCGCCTATGACGCGAAGGCCGAAGGCTTCTTGCCAGGTGGCGGCAGTCTGCATAACTGCATGACTGGCCACGGGCCGGATGCAGCGACTTTCGAGACTGCTAGCAACGCGACGCTGGCGCCGCACAAGCTCGACAAGACCCTGGCCTTTATGTTCGAGACCCGCTTTTTGATTCGACCGACAGCCGCTGCGCTGGCTGCGCCGCAGTTGCAGCAGGATTATGTGCAGTGCTGGCATGGGTTGAAGAAAAATTTTACTGGTGAGATTAAGTAGAGACGCTGGATTCCGGCCTGCGCCGGAATGACAGATTTAAATAAGTAGAAATTTAAAAGACTACCGTCATTCCGGCGCAGGCCGGAATCCAGCGTCTTGTATCTGGCATAAAACACAAATGAATCCAAACAACCCCGCACTACGCTCCTTCATCCCCGTTGCTAAAGACGCCGATTTCCCCATCCAGAATCTGCCGTTCGGCATTTTCAGCACCGCCGCCTCGCCCACACCACGCGCCGGTGTCGCCATTGGCGACTATGTGCTGGATCTGGCCGTGCTGCATCAAGCCGGCTTGCTGAACCCTGGCGCCGATGCTGTGTTCAGCAAGTCAACGCTGAACGACTTCATCGCCTTGGGCAAGGACAGCTGGCGCACAACGCGCGCCGCCATCAGCAGTTTGCTGCAGCACGACCAGCCACGCTTGCGCGATGACGCCGCACTGCGGGCGCAGGCATTGGTGCCGATGGCACAAGTGCAAATGCACTTGCCGGTGCAAATTACCGGCTACACCGATTTTTACTCTTCCAAAGAACACGCGACCAATGTCGGCATGATGTTTCGCGATCCGGCCAATGCTTTACTGCCGAACTGGTTGCATCTGCCAGTCGGTTACAACGGCCGCGCCAGTTCGGTGGTGGTCAGCGGCACCGACGTGCAGCGTCCTATGGGGCAGGTCAAGCCGCCAAGCGCCGAGCAACCTTCGTTTGCTGCGTGCGCGAAGATGGACTTTGAACTGGAGACGGCCTTCATCGTCGGCGTCAATACGCAGCTCGGCGAAGCGGTCGATGTAAACCACGCCGAAGATCTGATGTTTGGCATGGTGCTATTGAATGACTGGAGCGCTCGCGATATACAGCAATGGGAATACGTGCCGCTCGGTCCATTCAATGCAAAGACATTCGCAACGTCGATCTCGCCGTGGATTGTGACGATGGACGCGCTTGAACCATTCCGCGTGGCCGGTCCGGTGCAAGAGCCGCAGCCTTTGCCGTATTTGCAGCAAACTGGTTGGCACAGTTTCGATATTGCGCTCGACGTGCTGCTGCAGCCTGAACAGGCGACGACGGCCACTACCATCTGCAAGACCAATTACCGTGCGATGTACTGGAGTATGGCGCAGCAGCTGGCTCACCATACGGTCTCAGGCTGTAATCTGCGCGTGGGTGACGTGATGGGTTCCGGCACCATCAGCGGCAGCACGCCGGATTCGTATGGTAGTTTGCTCGAATTGAGCTGGAACGGGCAAAAACCCCTGACCTTGGCAGATGGCACGACGCAGCGCAGTTTTCTGCAAGACGGTGACCGCATCACGATGAACGGCTGGTGTCAGGGGCAGGGCTATCGGGTCGGTTTTGGTGCAGTCACTGGCAAGGTACTGCCAGTCAGAAGTTAGCAGCTGCAAAGTGCTTTCCATAGGGTAAGCGCAGCAGGTATGATTGCGTTTTTCAAGACGGGGCAAACCCGCAAAGCTTCAATGGAGACAATGTAATGCATGAGCCGGAATTTATCGAAGAACTCGACGCGCAGCCTGATGCTGCGCTCGGACCTTGGGGGCAGCGCTTGCTCGCATTGACCAAAGGCTTTGCCATTACCGGTGGCCTGGTGTTCGTGGCCCTCGTTACGATGTCCATCATCTCCATCGTCGGTCGCAAGCTGATTTCTGCGCCGGTGCCGGGCGATATCGAAGTCATGCAGATGGGTACCGCAGTCGGCTCGGCGATGATGCTGGCTTACTGCGAAATGACGCGTCATCATTTGCGCGTCGATTTTTTCACGACCAAACTCTCAAAAAAACACAGGGACAGGCTTGACGCGTTCGCGCACCTGCTCGTTGCGCTGGTCAGCGTTGTCATGGCATGGCGCACCACGGTCGCCGCTATCTCGCTCAAGGAGGCTGGTGAAATCTCGATGATGCTGTCGTGGCCGGTATGGCCGGCAGTTGCGTTGCTGGTGCCGAGCTTTGTAGTGCTGGCAGCGGCCGGTTTTTATAACGCCGGCCAGTTCTGGACGGCTGCAGGTTCCAAAGAGGTGGCAGCATGAGCGGTATGGCAATTGGTTTGATCATGTTCACCATCCTGCTGCTGATTCTGGCCATGCGCGTACAGATTGGGGTAGCGATGTTCATCGTCGGTGCTGGCGGCTTCGTGGTGATGAACGATTTTTCATGGCTGCCGCTGTTGAACTCCTTGAAAAATCTCGCCTATGCGCGTTTCTCGAATTACGATCTGGCGGTGATTCCGCTGTTCATGCTCATGGGGCAGTTTGCTACTAATGGTGGCCTGTCGCGCGCGCTGTTCACATGCGTGAATAACTTCGTCGGTCATTTCCGTGGCGGTGTGGCGATGGCGGCCGTCGGTGCCTGCGCTGCGTTCGGCGCGATCTGCGGTTCGTCGCTGGCAACGGCGGCAACGATGGGTCAGGTCGCGCTGCCTGAACTCAAGCGTTATAAATATTCGGGTTCGCTGGCCACCGGTGCGCTGGCTGCAGGCGGCACGCTCGGCATCATGATTCCGCCTTCGGTGCCGCTGGTGATTTACGCGGTGCTCACGCAAGAGTCTATCGGCAAGCTGTTCATGGCGGCCATCATCCCCGGCATTATTGCGATGCTTGGTTACATGCTGGTGATCCGCATTGTCGTAGCGATCAATCCGGAAGCGGGTCCTGCCGGTGCGCGCGTGCCGCTGGCAACCTCGCTGCGTTCACTGCTGGGCGTATTTCCAATCATGCTGGTGTTCATGGTCGTGATTGTCGGTATTTACGGTGGCTGGGCTAACCCGACAGAAGCCGCATCGATAGGCGCAGCAGCCTGCGGCATTCTGGCTGTGGTATCGGGCGGCATGCGTACCGAAGGCATGATCAAAAGCCTGGTCGGCACCGCTCAAGCAACGGCAATGATCTTTCTGGTGCTGCTGGGCGCCGACATGCTCAACTCCGGTCTGGCCATAACGCAGATGCCGGCCGAGCTGGCTCTGTGGGTGAGCAATAGCGGCATGCCGCCGTTGTCCGTGATGTTTGCGATCCTGCTGGTTTATATTTTGCTGGGCTGCGTGATGGATTCGCTGGCAATGATCCTGCTGACAATTCCGATTTTTTATCCTATCGTCATGGGTCTGGATTTCTGGGGCATGTCGGTGCCGGACAAATCGCTGTGGTTCGGTATTCTTGCACTGATGGTCGTCGAGATAGGTCTGGTGCATCCGCCGGTCGGCATGAACATTTACATCATTAACCGGATTGCCAAAGATGTGCCAATCATGGAAACCTTCAAGGGCGTGATACCGTTCCTGCTGTCGGATTTGATGCGGATTATTTTGCTGGTATTTTTCCCGATTATTTCGCTGTATCTTGTGCATACATTTGGCGGATAAATTTTTAGTACTTAAAAGATTAAGTTAAAGACTGAGGATCACAAAATGAACATCACGAAAAAAATTGCCATGGCGGCGCTGCTGTTGTCGACCGGCTTTGCATGGGCCCAGACCGTGACTTTGAAAGTGCATCACTTTCTGCCGGCAGGCTCGACTGCGCACCTGAATTTCATGGTGCCCTGGTGCGACAAGATCGCCAAAGAGTCTGGTGGCAAGATGAAGTGCCAGATTTACCCAAGTATGCAAATGGGCGGTACGCCGCAGCAGTTGTTTGACCAGGCCAAAGATGGTGTGGCTGACATCGTCTGGACCGTGCCCGGTTATCAGGCTGGTCGCTTCCCGATCACGGAAGCCTTCGAGTTGCCTTTCATGGTCTACTCGTCCGAGAAAGCCAGCCGCGGCCTGTGGACTTATGCGACCAAGAATGCCATGTCGGACTACAAGGGCGTCAAGCCTATCCTGTTTCATGTGCATGACGGCTCGCTGATTCACTCCACCAAAAAACACATCAAGACGCTGGAAGATTTCAACGGTATGAAGGTGCGCGCACCAACCCGTCAGGGTACCAAGATGGTCATGGCCCTCGGTGCTACGCCAGTGCCGATGCCGTTGCCGCAAGCTGCCGAAGCGCTCGCTAAAGGCGTAATCGATGGCGCAATGATTCCATGGGAAGTCGTGCCTTCGATGAAATTCCAGGAAATTGCCCGCTACCATACTGAAGTTGCTGTCGGTTCGCCGCAGATGTCAAACACGGTCTTTATTTTCGGGATGAACCAGGCCAAGTACGACAGCCTGCCGGCTGATCTGAAGAAGGTCATTGATGCCAACAGCGGCGCCGAGCCTTCCGCATGGGTCGGCAAGATTTTCGCTGAAGATGCCGCACCGGGCCGCAAGTCTGCCGAAGCGTTGAAGAACAACTTCTATGTGTTGCCTCCGGCTGAGCTGGCTCGCTGGGTGAAGGCCACTTCATCGGTGTCTGAAGAATGGGTCAAGGACATAACCGCCAAAGGCTTTGACGGCAAGCGTTTGCTCGAAGAAGCGAAAGCTGCCAGCCGCTAAAAATACCTGCGTTTTTTTAAGTTGAATGCCCGCTTAATGCGGGCATTTTTTATGCGGAAGTGGATGTAGGGTATGGTTGGATTGTTGTCAAATTATCAGCAAAGTAATTATTAATGAAATAACTAAAACCAAGAATCTGCAAATAAGTTCGGTAAATGTAACGAAATGCTTGAAAATGTTGCTGCGATGACATATAAATTAACATTCGAGTAATTTCACTAGAGCAAAGCTAAGTGTAAAAGCTTTGCAATACATTAATTTATAACGGGAGACGCACCATGGAGCAACATCCACTGGTTTCGCAAGAAGGCTACGATCCAAATCGCTTGCTGGACGCGTTGATTCAAAAACTGAATTTGAAAAACGATGCAGCCTTGTCGCGTGCTCTGGAAGTGCGTCCACCCGTAATCAGCAAAATCCGTCACCGCACATTGCCGGTAGGCGCGTCACTGCTGATCCGCATGCATGAAGTCACAGATATCAGCATTCGCGATTTGCGTGACCTGATGGGTGACCGTCGCAAACGCGTGCGCATCAGCGAAGTCGATGGCCGTCCGCGCACCATCGAAGACAATCAAGAATAACTTTGCCGGCACGCGGAGTCGTTGGCAGTTCAACTAGCTTGTGCTGTCAGCCCCGCAAGTTGGCTCCAATGACAGTTGCGGCCAGCATGAGCACGACCGCAACCGTCAGTCGCAAGCGCAAGGGCACCAGCCAAGCTGGCATGCCGTAGCGTGCGAACAGACGCTTATCTACCTGCCAGGCCGCGATGAAGCCGGCCATCAGTACCGCAAATCCAAATCCGCCAAACAAGGTCGCACTCCACGCGATGATTGATGGCGTGACTCCCCATACGAGCGCCTTTTTGGTATCAGTCAGCGAAAGATCCTGACAGAGCATGGCTGCGCCCCAATGTACGCCACCCAGAAAAGACAAAATCACGATTCCATAGGCGAGCTGGCCGCGAATGAAATCATCCATCCATGCCGGATCGGCCAGCCATGCGCCTAGCATCATCAGAAGAAAGGGAATCAGACCTGCGTAAGCAAGCTGATGCGAGAGGCGTTTATTGAGGAAGTGGGGGTTCATGATGGCTGGGCCGTTGTTTGCGACTATTTTACGAAACTTGGGTCACGAATTGCTGAACCGCTGCGGTTAATTTTTCCGGCTGATCGCGATGCGGTGAGTGGCCACAAGCTAGCAGCACGACTACTTGCGTTGCTGCTAGCTTGTCGCGTATGCCGAATATCTGTTGCAGGCTGCCGTACTCATCGTCCTCGCCTTGTATGGCCAGTACAGGGCAGCGGATAGCGGCGAGCTCGTCTTCGATATTCCAGTTGCGGAAAGCGGGCGAGAGCCAGATAGTGTTCCAGCCAAAAAAGGCCGAGTCCACATCACGATGGTAGCGCGCCAGTCGCTCGCGCAAGCCCTGCTGCAAATAAGCGTCGCGTGTCACGCGTATGCTGGCAATGCCGATGTCTTCCACCATTATGTGCGGCGCAACCACAATCACGCCGGCGGCCACGGTAGGAAAGTGTGCAGCAAACAGCAGCGCGATCGATCCGCCATCACTGTGTCCGAACAGCCAGGGGTTTTGTATGTCAAGTTTGCTGAGCAGCGCCGGCAGAATGTCCTGTGCCTGCCTGTGCATGAAGTCCGCGTTCCACTGCTCATTGGCTGCGCGCGGCGTTGAGGCGCCGTAGCCGGGTCTTGAATACACGAGGCCGCGCATGTTCAGCGTGCGGCATAGCGTTTCGGGGAAGTCCTTCCACATCGCGACCGAGCCTAGTCCTTCATGCAGAAACACCATTACTGGTGCTGTCACATCGTCGCTGCCGACCCACGCTACTTCCAGCTGCAGCGTGCGCCCCTGCACATCAATGTCGACTTCAGTGCGCATGTGGCGCAGCGAGCTCGCGCAATTTGAAACGCTGAATCTTGCCGGTCGCTGTCTTGGGCAAGTCGGCGACAAAAATAATTTCGCGTGGATATTTATGTGGTGTCAGTCGCGTTTTGACAAAGGCTTTCAGGTTGGCCTCCATGGCTGCGCCGCTTTGTTCCGACTCGCGCAGTACGACATAGGCAACCGTCTTGATCAGGCCGGCATCGTCCGGCTTGCCCACCACTGCGCATTCGAGTACAGCGGCATGGCCCATGAGCGCAGCTTCCACTTCGATCGGCGACACATACTGACCGCTGACTTTCAGCATGTCGTCACTGCGACCGGCGTAGTGATAGTAACCATCGGCATCGAGCACATATTTGTCGCCGCTCTTGACCCATGCACCCTGAAAGGTAGCCTGCGTTTTTTCGCGGTTACCCCAGTACAGTATTGCTGCACTCGGTCCTTGAATGTAGAGGTCGCCCACTTCACCTTGTGCGACCGGCGCACCGGATTCGTCACGCAAGGCGACTTGATAACCGGGTACTGGTTTACCGGTGGCGCCATAGCGCAGGTCATCGGCGCGGTTCGACAAAAAGATGTGCAGCATCTCGGTCGAGCCCAGCCCGTCGAGAATGTCGCAGCCAAAGTGCGCACTGAATTTTTCGCCGAGTTCGCGTGGCAGCGATTCGCCGGCCGACGCGCAAATGCGCAACGCGATCTTGTCGCGTGCAGGCAAGTCGGCTGAGGCCAGCATGCCGACATATAAAGTCGGTACGCCGCAAAATAGCGTGGCTTGCAGTTGTGTCAGGCGAGCAAACACGGCAGCCGGCGTTGGCCGTTCTGCCATCAGAATGGTTGTCGCGCCGACCGACAGCGGGAAGGTTAGACCATTACCCAGCCCGTAGGCAAAGAACAGTTTTGCGGCAGAAAAAACGATATCGTCTTCGCGCATGCCCAGCACCGGCTTGCCATACAGTTCGGCAGTCCAGTACAGGTTTGTATGCGAGTGCACTGTGCCTTTAGGCTGGCCGGTCGAGCCGCTGGAATAAAGCCAGAAAGCGAAATGATCGGCATGCGTGTCGGCATTGCCGTCTGCAGCCAGTGGCGTGTCTGCGAGCAGATCATCAAATGCGGCAGTGCCGGCAGCCTGCTGGCCTGAGACGAACAGTGGCAGCTTGCGACCGGATTCAGTCAGCGCTTGCTGCACGACTGGCAGCAAGGCATCGGAGACAATGACGAGTTTGGCGTCGCTGTGCCTGAGCATGTACGCGTAGTTATCTGCAGGCAGTAGCGTATTGACTGGCACCGGCACCACGCCGGCGAACAGCGCACCTAGAAAAGCGATCGGCATGTCAATGGTGTCGAGCATCACCAGCAGCACGCGCTGTTCCGGCTGCACACCTCGCTGCAACAGACCGGCTGCGAAGCGTCGCACACGTTCGTCGAGTTCGCCATAGGTTAACGTGCGCAGGTCATCGCGATACGCCAATTTGTTTTTTCTATCCTGATTCAATGTCAGGATATGACGCGCAAAATTGAAACGCTCTGGCAGCGCGCTTTCTTGTTGATGCATTGATGTCTCCCCCTTGTGCCGTGGCAGCCTTGATTTTTATTTTGGTGGCTGCCACTTTTCTCATTATTTAAACTGAGTATTAAAACTGCGCACTTAAACTTTATAAGCACCGCTGTCTTTGGCGAGTTCCGCCAGCGCCACGGATGAACCTTGAATCGCACTGCGACGGTGATAAAAACCGAGCGCGCGCATGCCGCCAAGTTCTTCACCACCACCGGCGCGACCCGGACCGCCATGCACCGAGGCCGGCATCACATTGCCGTGACCGCTATGGGTCTTGGCTACGTCGGCGCTGACCAGATGCACGCGGCCATGTGAGGCTGCCAGTTCGCGCGCAGCATGTGCCATCAATACAGGATCGTCACTGTAAACAGATGCCACCAGCGAGCCTTCGCCGCGGTGCGCGAGTGCTATGGCATGGGCGGTATCGCGGTAGCCCATCAGTGAAGAAACGGGGCCGAACACTTCATGACGATGCACCAGCGACGCGCTGTCTGCATCGCGAACGCCGAGCAGAGTAGGGGCGACGCAGGCCGAACGCTCGTCTGCATCCAGCAGCGGCTGGGCGCTGCCGTCAAACAGCAAACTGCCTTCCGTTTTCAGCAGAGCCAGACCTTCTTGCACGCTGTCGTATTGTGCGCGGCTAACCAGCGAGCCCATGTTGACGTCGGCATTGCGTGGATTGCCGACGCGGATAGCGGCGAGCTTGCCGGCGGCGGCTTCTGCAACGGCGTGGAAAAGTTGTTTTGGCACTAGCGCGCGGCGCGGTGCGGTGCAGCGCTGGCCGCTCTTGATGGTCATGTCGCGTACCAGATTGTCGACGAACAAATCAAACGCTGCGCTGCCCGGCGCCGCATCTTCCCCAAGGATGGTGGAGTTCAGGCTGTCGGCTTCAATGTTGACGCGCACGGAGTCGCGCGTGATGGCAGAGTGGCTGCGAATCGTTGCGGCGGTGTCGGCTGAGCCGGTAAAGGACATCACATCAAACGGTGTGAGCGCGTCGAGCAGGCCGGCGGAGCTGCCGCAGACTATCGACAACGCGCCCGGCGGCAAGATGCCGGCGGCGATGACGTCCGACACCATGCGGTGCGTGAGCCACGCAGTCACAGTGCCGGGCTTGATGACGACAGGCACGCCCGACAGTAAGGCCGGTGCGGCTTTTTCCCACAAGCCCCAGCTCGGGAAATTGAACGCGTTGATGAACAGCGCCAGTCCCTTGACAGGCACCATGATGTGCTGCGACTGGAACAGCTGGTCTTTCGACATCACGGCCGCTGCGCCATCGGTCAGCATGCGGGCGTCGCCGTAGGCGGCGCCGAGCTTGGCGTAGTAGCCGAGTGTGAAGATGCCGCCGTCAACGTCAACACCGGAGTCAGCTTTGGTGGTGCCTGAGTTGGCCAGCGAAATGGCGTAATAGTCGTCGCGATTAGCCTGCAGGACTTTAACGACTTCGGCCAGCATGGCGGCGCGTTGGCCGTAGCTCATTGCTTGCAGTGCGCGCGCGCCTTCGTTGCGCGCAAAAGTGAAGCCTTCGTGCAGGCCTGTTGCTGCGCCGCCGGTGGCAGCGAGTTCTTCGCCAGTGACGGGGTCGAGCAATTTGTGCACGGCTTGCGCGCCGGTTTGCCACTGGCCGCTTAGATGGTTGTTCAGAAAAATAGTCATGTCAGGCCGATCAAAAAAGTGAAGGACAGCTAGTAAGTTAATTAATTACTTTGCTGCCGCTGTGAATTGGATAGCGCCTTGCGGCAACAGATAAAGCACCAGCGCGCGGCCGGCTGTAACCGTCGGCGCATGCGCACTGCTGGGGCCGTAGACGCACCAGCCGGCAGGGTGACCATCGAACTGTGCGCCGTCAGTCAGCGGCATGATCAGGTCGATCTCGCCTTCAGGATGCACGTGATGCGGGCCGGCGATGTTGTCCATGTCGACGACATCAACCGAAAAGCCGTGGGTGGCATCAGTGGCCTTGATGACGCGGCCATAGCGAATGCCGCCACCTTCATGTTTGCACATCCAGCCGTCTTTAACACCTGCCTGGCAGGCTGCAAAGATGCTTTGGAACAGCGGGCTGCTGGCGCCGTGTTTGTTATTCAGGTGCTCGGCAAGGGCGCTGTTTAAAGGTAGAGCAGCGATTTCTGCGGTCAGGCCGGCGATCAGTTGCTGGAATCGCTCTTGGGTATTAATTACTTGGCTCAATGTTGTCTCCGGTCAGCGCAAAAAGGAGATGCGTAGAAATTTTGTGATTCTGAACTTATAATGCATCGTGATGCGAGTGTAAATGCAATATCTTGCGTGCGTCAAGAATACTCATAAAATTGCCAACTAACGTGACTGCCACAACCGAAGCCGAAAAAGATCCTTTTCTGATCGCACTGGGCGAGCGCCTTAAGCTTTTGCGTGCGCGCCGTGGCTTGACGCGCAAGGCTCTGGCGCAACTGTCCGGAGTGTCCGAGCGCCATCTGGCCAATGTCGAAACCGGCGTCGGCAATGCGTCGGTGCAGTTCCTGCGCCAGTTGTGTGGCGTACTGAATTGCTCGCTGGCCGAGATGACCGGCGACGAGACTGCATCTACGCCGGACTGGCTGATGATTCGCGAAATCCTGCGCGGGCGTAATGAAGAAGAGCTGGCGCGTGCGCGCTCGGTCCTAGGTGAACTTTTCGAGTCGCCCGTCAGTGAAACCGCGCGCCGCCAGCGCATTGCCCTGATCGGGCTGCGCGGCGCCGGCAAGTCCAGCCTGGGTCGATTGCTGGCCGATGAAATCAATGCCCCTTTTATAGAGCTTTCTACTCACATAGAACAACTGGCGGGCTGCAGCATTGCCGAGATACATGCGCTCTACGGACAGGGTGCATACCGGCGCTATGAGCAGCGAGCGCTGGAAGAACTCATCCGGCACTACCCGCGCGTCGTCATCGCCACGCCCGGCGGCGTTGTGTCCGAGCCGGCGACCTTCAATTTGCTGCTGTCGCACTGTTATACAGTCTGGCTGAAAGCCTCGCCGGAGGAGCATATGAGTCGGGTACTGGCGCAGGGCGACAGGCGGCCAATGTCGGGCAATCGCGAGGCAATGGAAGACCTGAAACGGATTCTGGAGAGTCGCGCGCAGTTTTATTCCAAAGCCGACAAGATCGTCGATACCAGCGAACTGTCGCATGAAGCGGCTTTTGGGACGCTGCGGGAGCAGATCAGGAGCGGGCAGGCCGATTAAATTCTGCATAAATTCTGCACAAATTCTGCATTGACCCTTCCGGCTTTATGCAATATAGTGCGTATGTAATTAATTTAATGCACCATATTGCAATCAGGAGCGCCATGACTACCCCCTTCATCGTCAACTACGAAACCTCACCAGAACAATACCGTCACTGGACGCTGACGACTGCGGGTCCTGTTGCCACGCTGACCATGAAGGTTGATGAAGACGGCGGCCTCAAAGAGGGCTACAAGCTCAAGCTCAATTCCTATGACCTCGGTGTCGATATCGAACTCAATGACGCCGTGCAGCGTATCCGCTTCGAGCATCCTGAAATCCGCACTGTCGTTTTGACGAGCAGCCGCGACCGCATTTTCTGCTCCGGCGCCAACATCTTCATGCTGGGTAAATCTACCCATGCCTGGAAAGTCAATTTCTGTAAATTCACTAACGAGACCCGTAACGGCCTCGAAGATTCCAGCGCCCATTCAGGCCTGAAATTCATTGCTGCCGTTAATGGCGCTTGCGCCGGCGGCGGCTATGAACTGGCTGCGGCTTGCGATGAAATCATTTTGGTTGACGACCGTTCTTCGTCGGTCAGCCTGCCGGAAGTGCCGTTGCTGGGCGTGTTGCCGGGTACCGGCGGTCTGACCCGTCTGACAGACAAACGCAAAGTACGTCACGATCACGCCGATATTTTTTGCACCACGTCCGAAGGCATACGCGGCGAACGCGCCAAGGAATGGAAGCTGGTTGATGAAGTCGCCAAGCCAGCCGTGTTCCAGCAAGTTGTGCAAGACCGCGCACTGGCGCTGGCTGCCGGCAGCGACCGCCCTGCCGACGGTAAAGGCGTCAAGCTTTTACCATTGAAGCGCAAGCATGCAGAAGATGCGTTGGACTATGAGTTCGTCTCTGTCGTGTTCGACCGCAAAGCGCGTAGTGCAACCATTACCGTGCTAGCGCCTAACAGCCCGCAGCCAACTGATATCGCCGGCATTGAAGCGGCGGGTATTAACTGGTGGCCGCTGCAAATGGCACGCGAGCTCGACGACGTGATCCTGCATCTGCGCACCAACGAAACCGAGATCGGCACCTGGTTGTTGAAGACAGCTGGTGATGCGCAAGCGGTGCTGGATTCGGATGCAACTATGCATGCGAACCAGTCGCACTGGCTGGTGCGCGAAACCATAGGCATGCTGCGCCGCACGCTGGCTCGCATTGACGTGTCTTCGCGCAGCCTGTTTGCGTTGGTGGATGAAGGCTCCTGCTTTACCGGCACGCTGGCCGAGCTGGCTTTTGCAGCTGACCGTACTTACATGCTGGCGCTGCCGGATGCGCCGGAGCAGGCACCAAAGATCACGCTGTCAATAATGAACTTTGGCGCGCTGCCAATGATTACCGAGCAGACGCGTCTGGCACGCCGCTTCTATGAAGATGAAACGCAACTCGCTGCGGTCAAGGCCACAATCGGTCAGCCACTCGATGCTGATGCAGCGTTGGCGCTTGGTCTTGTCACTGCCAACCCTGACGATATCGACTGGGCCGATGAAATCCGCATGATGCTGGAAGAGCGCGCGAGCATGTCGCCAGATGCCTTGACGGGTCTCGAAGCGAACCTGCGTTTCAATGGCAAAGAAAATATGGCAACCCGTATTTTTGGTCGTCTGTCTGCATGGCAGAACTGGATTTTCATTCGCCCGAACGCTGTGGGTGAAGCTGGCGCATTGAAAGTTTACGGCAGTGGCAACAAAGCAAAATTTGATTTTGGTCGTGTTTAATTTTTTAAAAATAAATTTTTTCTCCAACTCCACTTTAATTTTACTTTTTTTCTAAGTTAGGGACGCATTGTGAGCTCGATTAATTACAACGATAAAATTCCAAACAACGTCAATTTGTCAGAAGACCGCACGTTGCAACGCGCGCTTGAGCACTGGCAGCCTAACTACCTGAACTGGTGGAAAGACATGGGGCCGGACGAATCGCAAGGCTACGATGTCTACCTGCGTACTGCTGTCAACACCACGCCAGAAGGCTGGGCGCAATTTGGCCATGTGAAGATGCCTGATTACCGCTGGGGCATTTTCCTCACGCAGCAAGATGAGCACCGCAAGGTCAACTTCGGCGAAAACAAAGGCATGGACGCATGGCAAGACGTGCCTGGCGAACACCGCGCCAACCTGCGCCGCATTATCGTCACCCAAGGTGACACCGAGCCGGCATCGGTTGAGCAGCAGCGTCATCTGGGTCTGACTGCGCCTTCGCAATATGACTTGCGCAATCTGTTCCAGATCAATGTGGAAGAGGGACGTCACCTGTGGGCGATGGTCTATCTGCTGCACAAACATTTTGGTCGTGACGGACGCGAAGAAGCGGAAGCACTGTTGCAGCGTAATTCGGGCGATGCCGACAAGCCGCGCATTCTGGAAGCCTTCAATGAAGAGACGCCGGACTGGCTGGCCTTCTATATGTTCACGTACTTTACCGACCGTGACGGAAAGTTTCAGTTGAATGCGCTTGCTGAATCCGGCTTTGATCCGCTGTCGCGTACTTGCCGCTTCATGCTGACCGAAGAAGCGCATCACATGTTTGTTGGCGAGTCCGGTATTTCGCGCACCATTCAGCGTACCTGCGAGATCATGAAGCAGTACGGTATCGAAGATCCGGCGCAAGTGCGCGCCAAGGGTGTAATCGATCTGCCGACTATTCAGCGTTATTTGAATTTCCATTTCAGCGTCACCATCGATCTGTTCGGCGCCGACCAGTCTTCGAATGCTGCCTTGTTCTACAGCGCCGGTCTGAAAGGCCGTTACGAAGAAACCAAGCGCACCGACGACCACATGCTCAAGAACGACCACTACAAGATTCTTGAAGTGTCGAACGGCCAGCTGGTCGAGCGCGAAGTGCCGATGCTTAATTCGCTCAATGAAGTGCTGCGCGACGATTACATCCGTGACTCTATCGCCGGCATCGGCCGCTGGAACCGCGTGATCGAAAAAGCAGGTCTGTCGTTCCGTCTGTCGGCACCGCACAAGGCATTCAACCGTCACATCGGCACCTTCGCCGGCATCAAGATTTCGCCGGACGGCCAGCTGCTGTCAGAGACCGAATGGGCTGCCAATGTGAACAACTGGTTGCCGTCGGAAGAAGACCGCGCCTATGTGGCGTCACTGATGGGCCGTGTGATTGAGCCGGGTAAGATGGCGAATTGGATTGCACCACCGCCGATTGGCATTAACCGCCAGCCAGTCGAATTCGATTACGTTCGTTTTAACTGAGAGAGTCATGGGCGCCACTGAAGCCATCGTGCTGATCAAGCAGCATTTGATTGATCCCGAGGTCTGCATACGTTGCAATACGTGTGAAGACACTTGTCCGATCGGTGCGATCACGCATGATGACCGCAACTATGTGGTGAACCCTGACATCTGCAACGGCTGCAATGCCTGTGTGCCGCCATGCCCGACCGGTTCGATTGACCATTGGCACATGATGCCGAAGGCTGATGCGTATTCGATTGAAGCGCAGCTCGGTTGGGATGAACTGCCTGCGCCGCAGGCGTTGCCGGCAGATAGTGAATTATCGGTCGTAGCTGATGCAGCCGATGCAGCAGAAGCACCGCAACACAATGCAGCCGTGTCGACTACGTCGCCGAACGCGCCGTGGTCGGCTGCGCATCCGTATCTGAATCTGTATGGCTTGAAAAAACCGGTGACAGCGACTGTCGCCGGTAATTTCAGACTGACGGACAAGGATGCGGACAGCGACATCCGGCATATCGTGCTCGACTTTGGCAACCAGTTTTTCCCCGTGCTCGAAGGACAGTCGATCGGTGTTATTCCTCCCGGCACCGACGCGTCGGGCAAGCCGCATTATTTGCGCATGTATTCAGTAGCCAGCCCGCGTGATGGCGAGCGCGAGTCGTACAATAATCTGTCATTGACGGTGAAGCGCGTGGTGACTGACCACGACGGCAAACCGGCCAAAGGCGTAGGCTCGAATTATTTGTGCGACCTGCAAAAGGGCGACAAGGTAGACATCACCGGCCCGTTCGGTGCCAGCTACTTGATGCCTAACCATGCAGGCTCCAACATCCTCATGATTTGCACTGGTACCGGTGCGGCACCAATGCGCGCGATGACGGAATACCGCCGTCGTCTTTCTGCCAATAACAAGCCTGTTGATGGCAAGCTGATGCTGTTTTTTGGCGCACGCAAACCACAAGAGCTGCCTTATTTCGGGCCGCTGTTGAAACTGCCGGCCAGCTTCATCGACATGCACTTGGCTTTCTCGCGTGTTGAAGGCGAGCCACGCGCTTATGTGCAGGACAAGCTGCGCGAAGCAGGCCCTGCAGTCGCTGAGTTACTCAAGGGTGATACCTACGTCTACATCTGTGGCCTCAAAGGCATGGAAGCGGGCGTGATGGAAGCCTTGCGCGACCTCGGCATCAGTGCAGGCCTCGATTGGCCAGCGCTGCATGCCCGTATGGTGGCCGAAGGCCGCTTCCACGTAGAAACTTACTGACGTAAATTGCTGATTACATGACCATTCTTTCTCTCGCCGCTCCCGCAACTATAGGCGTGATCGGTGCCGGTACTATGGGCGCCGGTATTGCACAAGTCGCCGCTGCGGCCGGCCATACGGTCAAATTGCTGGATGTGCGCGAAGGCGCGGCAGCGCTGGCGCGTAAAGGCGTTGCTGCTTCACTGACGGCGCTGGTTGCCAAAGGCCGCATGTCGGACGCCGACAAAGACGCGATCCTGTCCCGCATTGTGCCAGTGCAGACCTTGTCTGATTTGTCCGATGCGGCGCTGGCGGTAGAAGTCATTGTCGAAAAGCTCGAAGCAAAACAGGCTCTGCTGCGCGAACTGGAACAGCATGTTAGTGCGGACGCTGTGCTGGCGTCGAATACGTCGTCGATTTCGATTACGGCCATTGCAAATGGCATGCAGCATCCGCAGCGCGTGGTCGGTATGCACTTCTTTAATCCTGTGCCGCTGATGAAACTGGTGGAAGTCGTCTCCGGTGCCGAGACTGATGCCAATGTCGCGAAGGCGGTGTTTGACTTGTCACAGGCCTGGGGCAAGACGGCCGTGCATGCAGCATCCACACCGGGCTTTATCGTCAACCGGATTGCGCGCCCGTTTTATGCGGAGACGCTGCAGTTATTGCAAGAGCAAGCTGGCACGCCAGCGCAATTCGATCGCGCCATCAAAAGCGCAGGCTTTCGCATGGGGCCTTGCGAGCTGATGGATCTGATTGGTCACGATATTAATTATTCGGTCACGACCTCGGTGTTTGAGGCCAACTATGGCGACAAGCGCTACCAGCCTTCGCTGGTGCAAAAGGCGCTGGTCGATGGTGGCAGGCTTGGTCGCAAGGCTGGCAAAGGTTTTTATGAAGGTTTGCCGGTAGCGCTGGCAGATCAGCCTGCTGTCACAACGCCGGCGGCCATTACCGTGATGGGTGAGCATGTACTGGCGCAGCGGCTGGCTGATGTCTTGCAAAGCCGTGGCATTGATTTCAAGCGCGATGCGGATTCAAGCTGGTATGGCTTGCAGATTGGTGACGTTAGCGCGCCTGTCAGCGATGGACGTACGGCGGCTCAGGTTGCTGTCGAGCTGGGCTTGAAAAAAGTCGCGTTGCTCGATATGCCTTTGTTGTCTGCAAAAAGCGATGCGCTGGCGCTGGCTTACGGGCCGCAGCTGGGTGAAGCCGACCGCCAGACGGTTGAAGCTACCCTGATTCACTGCGGTTTGCATCCTGTGGTGCTGCGCGACGTACCGGGCTTGCTGGTGGCGCGCACGATTGCGATGCTGGTCAATGAAGCCGCCGATGCGGTATGGCAGGGCGTCTGCACCGAAGAGGCCGCTGATCTGGCCATGAAGCTGGGGACTAATTATCCAGCCGGCCCGTTTGAATGGCTGCAGCAGGTCGGCGTCGCAGGGATGGTGACACTGCTTGAAAATTTATTTGCCGCGTATCGAAGCGAGCGCTATCGTATTTCCCCTTTGCTCATGCAGCGTTTCTGGGTGGGCCAGCAATAAGTTATTTGTTTGAAAATGATGAATTCACTATTTTTGTGCAGCGCAAGATGACAGCCTGAAAAAACTGGCGCACTATGCGCCGGCACCACAAAAAAATAAATCTATCTCCGGAAAAGCGAGAGAGGGGACACGAGCCCGCCACGAGCAATCCTGGCGGGCTTGCTTTTGGTAAAGCCTGAATGACATTTAGTAAATCCGAGATAACAAGCGGAAAATATCACTAAAGCTTATATCTGCCATCACAAACCAAAAGCAGACAAGGCATTGAACGGTTGATATAGTTCAACCCGTCTCCTCCAGCCTTCCAAAAGGATGGATTTAAGCCCGACAGGTGCAAACCTGGTCGGGTTTTTTTTCGCCTGTACATAGTTGCCCTGATTTAAATCAAGTGCAAAGAAGCTAAAAATCAATCGCTTAAGCAAGATTGCCTATGCTTATCCACAGAGCTGTCCACTGATTTTGTGCGTAACTTAAACATCAGCTTTCTTGCTTGATGGATTGCCGATCGCTGACTAGTGGTGTAAGTTTGATATGTCATTTTCATTCGCTCAGGCAAAACAAGGAGATAGGCATGTACCAGAACATATTGGTGGCATATAACGGTACGCCTGAAAGTGAGGTCGCGCTTCAGGAGTGCATACGCCTGGCGCCCGGTGCGACAGCGCAAGTGCATTTGCTCGCGGTAGTCAGCCCGCCGCCTTATTTGCTGGTGGGTGAGTTCGCCGCTGCTGCAGTGCTCAGTGTCGAGGAGGGCCTGACCGAGGAAAAACAGCTCATGCAAGACAGGCTCAATGCAGGTGCTGCGCTGTTGCAGGCGGCCGGTCTTACAGTGATTCAGCATCTTGAGGTTGGCGAGCCCGTCAGCGTGATCGAGGAGCAGGCTAACCTGTTAAAGGTTCAGTTGGTCATCGTTGGCCACTCGCGCCACAAACCGATTGCGCTGCGTTGGTGGCGTGGCAGCACCGACTCTTTGCTGGTTGAAAAATTGCGCTGCAGTTTGTTGGTCGCGTCCGATCCCGAACCAGCCAAATAATCTATGGGCGTGCGCTCGCACGCCAAGTCTGGATCAGATCAAGCAAGTGGCGTTTAACTGAACGCAGTGCATTGAATGCGAAGGCTGCCGTTTTTGACAGCAAGGTTTTGTCACGCACACTGGCTTGATGCTCCAGCCATGTTTGCGCCTGATATGTGGCACTGCGCCAAGCCAGTTGCGCGATTTCTCCGGTATGCAATATCTGTTGTGTGCGCGAGCGATAGAGCGCCAAGTGATCAAGCTGCTGCCTTTTTCCTAGCACCATTTTTTTTGTTTCGAACTGACCGCCGAGCAAATGAAATCGCTGCGCCTGCATTTTTATGGCGTCCGTAATCATCAGGTGACGACAAACGCTGCCCAGACTGAATGCGTCATAAGCGGGTTCATGCGCATTAACCAGCGAATAGAGATCGTCGCCAATGCGGCAGGCGAGTGTGCCGCCGCACAGTTTGCCATTGACACTGGCCATACCGACCATGCCGCGCTTGCTAATTAGCGAAATCAATTTGTCACTGGCCTCGGTGTTGAGAGCGGAAGCGCGTTGTTTGCTTGCCATGCGCGCATGGTTAAAACCGATGATGTCGCGCATGACTGATTCGGGCACGGCATTGCCTGACCTGACTTCGTGGCTGAAGACGGGCAGCGAGCGCTGCACGCGCGCCAGACTTTGGCGTATGTTTTTGCGCGTCGATTTGCCAAGGCTGGCCATATAGTCTTCTTCAGTCTTTGGCAGGGCAATGACGATGTCTTCGGTGCAAGGTAAAAGCAGCGATGGATAGTCGTAATGCACGTTCTCTACGCTAACTGCATGGAAGTGAATGCTGGTGGCGTCGCGTAGTTTGCCGAACACGTAGTTGGCAAAGGCGGCTATCTCTTCACTGGCAAGTCGCATGCCTTCATTGAGCACAATAATTTTGCCGCCTTGCTGACGGAATAACAGCAGCGTGACGAGTTCGCCATCGCGCCAGGCAGCATAGGTATGCGCTGTGTCAAGCGCGCCTTGCAAGCGCAGATGCGGAACTGAACTGTAGAGACTGCCATACAGAGTTTCGATCGCGCGCTCGGCAAAGCGCGGGATCTGACCCGGATAGCAGGCTATGGTGATGGCTTCCTGTTGCATGTGTTTTCAATGAGTCGACTATTCTCAATGGAATCACGGAAGCACTCAAAGTTCAGCTTGGTTGCCTGATGCGGAACCTGCATCAAGTTTGCGATCTCTTGCGCATGATGCAGGCTCAACGTGATGTTTATTTTCAATAAGCTGGCGTTACCGACACATTTACCATGATGGTGTCGCCGGGCATCGTAGGCATCGTGGTGCCATAGGTGCGGCCATGATATTTGTACGTGACGTCATAGCCGGCGATTCTTTCCTCGGTCTGGTTGTTGATGCTGCAGCGACGCACCTGGCGTTCGACTGGTGCGCCGCTATAGACAGGACCATTCGGTTGGTTACTGTTGCCGACGCGGTCACCGATGATGGCACCTGCGATCGCGCCGCCTGCGGTAGCTGCGGTACGACCATTACCACCGCCAAACTGGCTACCAAGAACGGCACCCGCAATGCCGCCAATGACGCTGCCGGTCATGCTGCGCTCACGCGGAGGAGGTGGCGCGTTATAGGTGTCTACCTGTTCAATTTCATAGCGACACTGCTCTTGCGGCTCCGTGATGCGCTCATAGCGGGCGACGACATTGGTTACCCGGGCACTGTCCTGGAATTCAGCCACATTCGCAGCTGGTGTGGGTGGCGGGCCGTAATTGCGCGGCTGCGCGATGGCGGCCAGTGGCAGCAACAACAGCAAACCGGTAAATGTGTGTTGTTTCAGCGTGCGGGGGGTCATGTTTCTTCTCACAAGTTAAAGTATTGAAATGAATATACGAGCGGACTCTGGCAGGACTTTGCCTCTTTACAATTGAATACAAGTTAACAACTGCGGCAGCCGTAAATATTTGGCAATTGCCAGCGTGATTAGACTTCACGGGTCAAAGCCGCTAGACTCTAGGGCTTTTTCCCCACTGCCCAAATGGCCAGCAACCTCGATTCCTCCATGTCAGAAAACGACGGCGAACAGACTGAAATTAACAACGTGTCGCGCGAACAGATTGCGCGTGAAGTCGCGCGCCGCCGCACCTTTGGCATTATTTCCCACCCGGATGCCGGCAAGACCACGCTGACCGAAAAGCTCTTGCTGTTCTCGGGCGCGATTCAGCTTGCCGGTACGGTCAAGGCGCGCAAGAGCGGACGGCACGCCACTTCCGACTGGATGGAGATTGAAAAACAGCGCGGCATTTCCGTGGCCAGCTCAGTGATGCAGTTTGAATACCGCGATCACGTCGTCAATCTGCTCGACACTCCGGGTCACCAGGACTTTTCGGAAGACACGTATCGGGTGCTGACCGCCGTCGATTCCGCGCTGATGGTGATTGACGCTGCCAAGGGCGTCGAGGCGCAGACGATCAAGCTGCTCAACGTCTGCCGCATGCGCAATACACCGATCATCACTTTCATGAACAAGATGGACCGCGAGACGCGGGACCCGCTTGAACTGCTCGACGAGCTCGAGTCGGTGCTGGAGATACAGTGCGCGCCGGTGACCTGGCCTATCGGCATGGGCAAGACTTTCCGCGGTGTGTATCACCTGCTGCGCGACGAGATCATGCTGTTTGCTGCCGGCAGCGAGAAGGCGGACCAGACTTTCGAGATCATCAAGGGCATCGACAATCCGCGTCTGGCAGAGATGTTCCCGCTCGAGATCGAGCAACTGAAAATGGAAGTCGAACTGGTGCATGGCGCGTCGCACCCGTTCAGTCTTGACGCTTTTCTGGCTGGGACGCTGACGCCGGTATTTTTTGGTTCGGCGATCAATAACTTCGGCGTGCGTGAAATTCTCGATGCCTTGCTCGATTGGGCCCAACCTCCACGTGAGCGTGATGCGACCGTGCGTGTGGTAAAGCCGGATGAAGCATCCTTTTCCGGTTTCGTGTTCAAGATTCAGGCCAATATGGACCCGGCGCATCGCGACCGGATTGCGTTTTTGCGGGTCTGCTCGGGACACTTCGAGCGTGGCATGAAGCTCAAGCATTTACGTCTGAACCGTGACATCAAAGTGTCGTCGGTGGTGACCTTCATGGCGTCGAGCCGCGAGCAGGTGGAAGAAGCCTTCGCCGGCGATATCATCGGCCTGCCTAATCACGGCAATATGCAAATCGGTGACACTTTTTCTGAAGGCGAGCCTTTGCAGTTCACCGGCATTCCGTATTTTGCGCCTGATTTTTTCCGCTCCGTGCGCATTCGTAATCCGCTCAAGATCAAGCAATTGCACAAGGGTTTGCAGCAGTTGGGCGAAGAGGGCGCCGTGCAGGTTTTCAAGCCTGTGCATGGTGGCGACCTGGTGCTCGGTGCGGTCGGTGTGCTGCAGTTTGAAGTCGTGGCCAGTCGCCTGTTGAATGAATACGGCGTTGATGCTGTCTTCGAAGGCACCAGCATCAGCAGCGCGCGCTGGATTTCCTGCGATGACAAGCGCATGCTGGCTGACTTCGAAAAATCATCCGCTGGCGGCAATCTTGCGCATGATGCGGCCGGCAATCTGGCGTATCTGGCGAGCTCAGGCGTCAACTTGAAACTGACGCAAGAACGCTGGCCCGGCGTGACTTTCCATTCCACACGAGAGCATGCAATAAAAGTCGGCTAAACAAAAAAGATCAATTTCATTAGAAGACCAATTGCATTGGTCTTTTTTTTCAGGCTTACTCATCTTTGAGTACGTTCCCCGAAGATCAGTGCGTTTTTGCGCTGGCTCAAGAATGTCATTTTGCTTGTCCCTATACTAATCCCAGCTTGATCATTGAATTTTCAGTATCACGATTTTTTTCAGGGACAGACATGCTGACCGCTACTTATTCAATCGTTGCACTAAAGCTTGAACAAAGAAAAGCGCGCTGGAATATTTCGGCGCTGCAGCAATACATTTCTAATAGTGTCAGAAATTTAAAAAATGCCAGCGGGCTTGATCTGGAGTTGATGCTGAACCGTTTATCGCAATTCGAAAAATATTGCCATCAACGAAAAATGGAAATTTTCATGATTCCTGCGTTGCGAAAAATTACTCATGAAGCCGATTCCTTGCTTGACGAACTCGAGTCATTAAGTTCGCTGAGTTTGGCTATGTTGCGTTCGCTGCGTGAAAAATTAAAGGACGCGCTCAGGCAAGGCGCACTCAAGATCGAAGAGGTCTGCACTTCATTGGAGCAGTGCTGTTCGAATTTTTACAAGCGCCTCAATAAAGAAGATGAACTGGTGCAGATTGCAGAACGTGTGATTCCTAGCGATGCCTGGTTCGGCATTGCTGCTAGTTTCATGTCGTATGACCAAAAGACAGGACGGGCGGTTGTTCCGTCTGTGCAAGGGGAAGAAGAATAGTATTTCGTATTTGACTAAAGACGCTGGGCCCCAGCCTACGCTGGGGCGACGGTAGTGGTTGAGGCAGCCTCAAAATTCCTACCGTCATCCCGGCGCACGCCGGGATCCAGCGTCTTTCATTGCAGACGTAAAGCCTCCTCATAACTGACTCCTGCACGTAATGTCTTGCAAGTCCCCGCATTGTTTGGCATGGTTAAGTACTTTCATCAGTCGCTGCAACCATGCCCAAAATATTCAAGTTCACTACGCTCTCTGCGCGCGACCTGATTGTTACGTTTGCGCCCGTATTACTGCTGCTGGCGGGCCTCAGTGTCATCGCTTATAAAATCATTGATCCGTTCCCGCCGAAGATCGTTACGATTTCAACTGGTCAGGAAAACAGCGCTTATGAACAGCTGGCCAAACGTTACGCAGTTATTTTGGCGCGGCAAGGCATTCAAGTCAGGCAAAAACGCTCGCTGGGATCAATAGAAAATCTGCAAAGATTGCAGGATCCGGATTCCGGCATTGATATCGCCTTCGTGCAAAGTGGTTCTACCAATCTGGCCAACGCAGAACGCAATGGTTTGATTTCGCTTGGCAGCTTATTCACTGAGCCAGTGTGGCTGTTTTATCGGGAATCGAAGCGGGTCAGGCAGTTGCGTGACTTGTCAGGACTAAAAATTAATGTCGGCCCGGACGGCACGGGTGTGCCTCAGCTTTTTACAAAAATTCTGGATGCCAATGGCATTGCGGTTAAAAAATTGAAGCTATCTGCGCTGGAAGATACGCCAGCGACTGTCGCGCTATTGAATGGAAAAATTGATGGCATGGTGTTCAGCTCTGCGGCCGATGGCCTGCTGATTCAAATGCTGCTGCAAACGCCCGGCATAAAGTTATTCAACTTTACGCAGGCCGAAGCCTACACGCGTCGTTTCCCTTTTTTATCCCACGTGACGCTGTCGCGCGGCATTGTCGATTTTGGCCGGGATATTCCAGCGCATGACTATCATCTGATCGCACCCACTGCGACCCTGGTTGCGCGTGAAGATTTACATCCTGCGTTAGTCGAGTTATTTGTACAGGCCGCTGCGGAAATTCATGGCGGCGCAGGATGGTTTCAACGACATGGCGAATTTCCATCGGCGCGTTACACCGAAATACCGGTGGCGCAATCGGCAGAAAAATTTTATCGCAATGGCCCACCGCTATTGCAGCGCTATATGTCATTCAGGCTGGCGAATTTTTTCGACCGAATGTGGATTGTCATTGTCGCGCTGGGCGCATTGATTTTGCCGCTTTCGCGCATTGTCCCGCCGCTTTATGTATGGAAGGTGCGTTCACGCATTTACCGTTGGTACGGCAAGCTTCGCAATGTCGAACAGTTGGTGGAGCAGGCTGCAGAAGAAGCTGCGACAGATCGCCGTGATGCGGTTTACAAGGAACAGCTGGCCCGACTCAATGACATTGAGCAGCGCGTCAATCAACTGACGATTCCATTGTCCTTTGCCGAAGAATTGTATCGCCTGCGCAGCCATATAGACTTTGTGCGCAAGCGCATAGACTGGCTTATAGCAAAGCCTGCCGGCTGATCAGGCACCTACCCATGGCAGGCCGGCCTTGCACCAGCCTGCCAGAGTTTTGCGGTGACCTTGTGCGTCGCGATCGCCTTCGAAGCCTTCGAGAATGTCAAAGCAGTGCGCGTAGGCGTTTTCAGTTGCCAGCTTTGCCGCATGGCGCGAGCGCACACCGGAGCGGCATAGAAATAGCATCACTTCATCGGGCTGTGCCACTTGCGCCAATTGCTCCATGAACGCAGGGTTAGGCAGACCGCCCGGATACAAACTCCATTGCACAGCCAGGTGCTGGGAATCGGGCAGAGTGACTCGCCCGACCCAGTCACGTTCAGCCTGCGTTCTCACGTCGATCAGCTTGACTCGCGCGTCTGCCTGCAATAACGCATAGGCTTCTTGCGGCGTTACGGCACCCGCATACGGCAAGTTTTGTTCGGCTTGACGCTGTCTGGCTGCCGCCAATAATTCTTTTGTTGCTGTCATAAGATAGGTAAGGGCAAGTGAGGACGCTGCTGAGTTAACATGATTAACAAGAAAATTATAGACGCCTTTCCGTGCTCGACTTTCATTTGCACTAATAAAGTGCAAAAAAGAGATTTTATTTAATAAATGCACCAAAATAAACCATAAAAAATATTGCACTAGTTTAGATGCCGTATGGTCATAGTCAAATACAAGTAAAAGACTGCAGATGGCATGATGAACAGAGAATTTGCTGCAATCTGTTATCCCAGCGAGGCAGTATGAACAATAGTGTTGATGGCATGGAATCTGCTATCATTTCGGACTGAGTTTCTGTCAATAGACATTGCCTTTGCGACGGTTTTCAAGCGTACGCATCGAGTCGGCTCGATCGCAACACCAAAACGCAGCACCCCAATTTTTTTATCGCTCATTTCAGGAGATTCGCATGGCAAGGACGGCCGCAGAAGTATTGAAGATGGTGAAGGACAACGAAGTCAAATTCGTTGATTTCCGCTTTACAGACACACGAGGCAAGGAACAGCACGTATCCGTTCCGGTTTCCCACTTTGATATGGACAAATTCGAGTCAGGTCATGCATTTGACGGCTCCTCCATCGCTGGCTGGAAAGGTATTGAAGCTTCCGACATGATCCTGATGCCGGACCCAAGCACCGCCAACATCGATCCGTTTTTCGAAGAAACCACGCTGTTCATGCAGTGTGACGTGATCGAACCAGGCGACGGCAAAGGCTACGACCGCGATCCGCGTTCTATCGCCAAGCGCGCCGAAGCGTATCTGAAATCTTCCGGTCTGGGCGACACCGCCTACTTTGGTCCTGAGCCAGAATTCTTCATCTTTGACAGCGTGCGCTGGAACATCGACATGTCCGGCTGCTTCGTGAAGATCGATTCGGAAGAAGCTTCATGGTCCACCGGCGAAAAGCTCGAAGGCGGCAACAGTGGTCATCGTCCTACCGTCAAGGGCGGCTATTTCCCAGTTCCTCCAGTCGACAGCTTTCAGGACATGCGTTCTGAAATGTGCCTGATCCTTGAAGCCCTGGGCATTCCGGTTGAAGTGCATCACCACGAAGTCGCTGGCGCTGGCCAGAACGAAATCGGCACCCGCTTCTCGACTCTGGTCGAGCGCGCAGACTGGACGCAGAATCTGAAATACGTTGTGCAGAACGTCGCACACACCTATGGTAAGACCGCGACCTTCATGCCTAAGCCTATCGTTGGCGACAACGGTTCAGGCATGCACGTGCACCAGTCAGTCTGGAAAGACGGCAAGAACCTGTTCGCAGGCGACGGCTATGCTGGCCTGTCCGAGTTCGCGCTGTACTACATCGGCGGCATCATCAAGCACGCACGTGCTCTGAATGCAATCACCAACCCGGGCACCAACTCGTACAAGCGTCTGGTTCCAGGCTATGAAGCACCGGTCAAGCTGGCTTACTCGGCTCGTAACCGTTCGGCTTCGATCCGTATTCCACACGTGCCGAATCCAAAAGGCCGTCGTATCGAGACCCGTTTCCCGGATCCACTGGCTAACCCATACCTGTGCTTCGCAGCGCTGCTGATGGCAGGTCTCGATGGCGTACAGAACAAGATTCATCCAGGCGAAGCCGCTTCGAAAGACCTGTACCATCTGCCACCGGAAGAAGACGCACTGATCCCAACCGTTTGCTCATCGCTCGACCAGGCGCTCGAGTATCTGGACAAGGATCGCGAATTCCTGACCCGCGGCGGCGTATTCAGCGACAGCATGATCGACGCTTACATCGAACTGAAAATGCAAGAAGTCACGCGTTTCCGCATGACCACGCATCCAGTCGAATTCGACATGTACTACTCGTTGTAATATTCGCTGTAATTTGAGGCTAAGCAATTAGTAATGAAAGAGGTGGCGCAAGCCGCCTCTTTTTTTGTCGCTTTAGTTGCCATAAAAGCAAAACTAAAATACTATCGACAAGACCTGAAGCACCCATTTTCGGAGCGACGCCATGACAAAAACACTTTCTGCGCTACCGCTGCTACTGTTTTTAACGGCTGCAAATTGCTACGCTGAAAGCAGTATCTTCGTCTGCATGCAGGCTAACGGTACTCGCGAATACCGCAACACCGGTGACACGCGCGCATGCAAAAAACTCGATCTGCCGGAAGTCTCAACGGTACCTGCGCCGCGCAGCCAGGTGGCCAAAGCGAATGACGCTAGCGACACCCTGTTTCCGAAAATAGACAGTGGCACGCAAAAACGCCGCGACCAAGACCGGATGCAAATTCTGATGGATGAAGTGCGCACTGAAGAAGAAAAACTCTCGGGTCTGAAAAAAGAATACCAGAACGGCGAGCCCGAGCGGCAGGGCAATGAACGTAACTATGCCAAGTACCAGGAGCGCGTCGCACTGCTCAAAGATGAAGTCGCGCGGACTGAAAAAAATATCGAGGCGCTAAAACGCGAGATCAGTAATTTAAAATAGAAGCACAGCGCTTCTGATGCACAATGGGCCGCGCTGCGGCCCTTATTTTTTTCTGATCATTGTGAATATACTAACTACCTCGCTGGGCGGACTGGACCTGCTCGCATCAGCCATCCTGGTTCTCGATGCAGAAGATCGCATTGCCTATGCCAATGCTGCTGCCGAAACCCTGTTGGAAAATTCGTTCAAGGTACTGCAGCATCAGCGGCTGGCGGACATGTTCATCAATGGCGACAAGCTGGAGTTAATTTTCGGGCAGGCGCGCAAGCGTGAATTCGACGACAAGCGTGGCGATCTGGTACTAGAACGCATAGGCAGGCTGCCACTGCAAGTGAATATGATCGTCACGGCCATTGATGATCCGGCTAACCCTATTCTGATTGAATTGCGCGAGAACGTGCAGCAACTCAAACTTGATCGCGAAGAGCGCATTCTTGACCAGACACAGGCCAACAAAGAACTAATTCGCAACCTCGCGCATGAAATCAAAAACCCGCTGGGCGGGATACGCGGTGCTGCGCAATTGCTGGAGCTGGAACTACCGGACCGGCACCTGAAAGAGCTGCGTGAATATACGCAGGTGATAATAAAAGAGTCCGACCGTTTGCAGACACTGGTGGATCGCTTGCTGGCGCCGCACCGCCGGCCCCACATCGTTGGTGACGTTAATATTCATGAAGTCTTCGAGCGCGTACGCAGCCTGATCATGGCGGAATTCCCTACGGGTCTGGCTATACGGCGTGACTATGATTTGTCGTTGCCAGAATTTCGCGGCGATAAAGAGCAATTGATTCAGGCCGTGCTCAATATCGCGCACAACGCTGCGCATGCGCTGACTGAACGCATCAAAACCGGCGATGCCGAATTGATTTTCAGAAGTCGTATTGTGCGTTCTGTCACACTGGCCAAAGTGCGTTATCGGCTGGCACTAGACTTGCATATCATTGATAACGGTCCGGGCATACCGGCTGACTTGAAGGACAGGATTTTTTATCCTCTGGTCTCCGGCAGGGATGGCGGTAGCGGCCTCGGCTTAACCCTGGCGCAAACCTTCGTGCAGCAGCATATGGGCGTGATCGAATGTGAGAGCCGGCCGGGCTGTACCGACTTTCGTATCCTGATTGCTTTGCCCTGATCGCGTGCAGGGCTGGCTTTCAGTGCAAGGCCGGCAGCAGGAAAACATGAAGGGCACCGTTTTGGTGCTTGCTACGAAATTCACGAACGCACAAAAATGAAACCAATCTGGATAGTAGACGACGACGAATCAATCCGCTGGGTGCTGGAGAAAGCACTGGCGCGCGAAAGCCTCGCTACCCGGAGCTTCTCCAATGTGCGCGATGTCGTAGAAGCCCTCAAGACAGCAACGCCGCAAGTACTGGTATCAGACATTCGCATGCCGGGCGAGTCGGGACTCGAGTTGCTGCAGGTTGTCAAGACCATGCATCCGGGTTTGCCCGTCATTGTCATGACGGCTTTTTCCGATCTTGATTCTGCCGTGGCGGCATTTCAGGGTGGCGCGTTCGAGTATCTTGCCAAACCCTTCGATCTCGACAAGGCGGTTGAACTGATCCGCCGCGCGCTCGAAGAAAGCCTGCGCGAATCAGGCGTTGAACAAGCTGCAGCAGATACACCAGAAATTCTCGGTCAGGCTGCGGCGATGCAGGATGTGTTTCGTGCCATCGGCCGCCTGTCGCAATCAAACGTGACGGTGCTTATTACCGGTGAATCCGGAACTGGCAAAGAACTCGTTGCACGCGCATTGCACAAGCATAGTCCACGCGCTTCGCAAGCTTTCATTGCATTGAACACCGCAGCCATTCCGAAGGACTTGCTCGAATCCGAATTGTTTGGCCATGAACGCGGCGCTTTCACCGGCGCACAAGCAACCCGACGTGGTCGCTTCGAACAGGCCGAAGGCGGCACGCTGTTTCTCGACGAGATAGGCGACATGCCGTTCGATTTGCAGACGCGCCTGTTGCGCGTACTGTCGGATGGTCACTTCTATCGTGTTGGCGGCCATCAGTCGCTGAAGGCCAATGTGCGCGTCATCGCCGCTACTCATCAAAATCTCGAGCAGCGTGTGCGTGAAGGCCTGTTCCGCGAAGACTTGTACCATCGACTGAATGTCATTCGTCTGCGCTTGCCTTCGCTGCGCGAGCGGCCCGAAGATATCGCCATACTCACGCGCCACTTCCTTGCGCAAAGTGCGCGGCAACTCGGTGTCGAAGCCAAGCGTGTATCGGATCAGGCCATGCAGTTTCTGGCTGGACTCGATTTGCCGGGCAATGTGCGTCAGCTTGAAAACCTTTGCAACTGGATTACCGTCATGGCGCCCGGTCAGACGGTGGAGGTCAAGGACCTGCCACCGGAATTGACGTCGGGTGAAGTGATCCCTTCGTTATCGGTGACGGCCTCCAACAACACGTCAGAGATACAGACGAGTGAACGCCAAGCCATACCCGTACAAATGGTTGGTGCGCCGCCGGCAGTCGCTGCACCTGAACGCGGCAGCTGGATTGCGTTGCTCGAAGCCGAGGCCGCCCAATTGCTTTCGGCCGGCAAGCCAGAGGTGATGGACGAACTTGGCCGTCAATTTGAATCGGCTTTAATCAAGACGGCGCTTAAGCATACGCATGGCCGCAAGAACGATGCAGCGATACGTCTGGGCATAGGCCGCAATACCATCACGCGCAAAATTCAGGAACTTGGGATTGAAGGTGGTAAGGACGATTGAGTCCTTAACTGTCACACATTCCTGCTACACATTTTTAGTACATCCTTGACGCATCCAGAAGCAGTCCTTGCCCTTGCAGGCACGGGCTGCTTTTCTACGTGAACTCCTTCTTTTCATCCTGTTACTGACACTCTGACCATGACGGATTCATGGCCGGCATGCAGCGCATGCTTTTTCGCTTCAGCCCAGTTCAGGAAATAGAATGAAAAAACTTATAGTGTTGTTTGCCACGTTCTTCATCATCACCGGATGCGCGTCAAATCAGGAAAAAATCAAAGCTTGCCAAATCGGTAACTGGCAGCAGATTGGCGAGCGTGATGGTCAGGAAGGATTAACCGAACGTTTTTTAGAGCGCAAGCAATTTTGCGACAAGCAGGACGCTCCTTCAACACCGCAAGCAGCTGTTGATTATGCGAACGGCTGGAACAAGGGTAATCACTATTTATGGTTAAGGTTGGGCGAATCAGATGGCCTCAAGGGTATGGCAAGTGGAAATTTCACTGCGCATTTGAATACAAAATTCATGAAGACGAATGCCACGCCGTTGAACCAGCCAGCCTATCTTGCTGGCTGGACTCTGGGAAATGAAAAGTTCTGGTTCGACAAAGGGGCACTGGACGGCCAGGAGGGAAGTCCTGAAAGTCGGAAGGAAGCACGGCGTTCCGATGCAATTGCCGCTAGCCTAGGCTTCAACGAAGCCAGCTATGTGCGCGGCTGGCGGATCGGCAACGAAGAATGCTGGAGAGCGTGGGGCCAAGCTGATGGGAAGATTGGCGAGCCTGACAGCACATTGCTGCCAATACGTAAAAAGGATGCGCAAGCCAACGGTCAGTATGTCCACGAAGCAGCTTATAGACGGGGCTGGGAAACTGGACTTGTTGAATACTGGACAAGATCGGGTCAGGAAGACGCGGTCAATGGCAAGCAGTTTGCATTGCGAAAAAAAGAAGCAATGAAGAGTGGCTTGAAAATTCTGGAAGACGTCTATCAGGCCAGCTGGAATAACAGCCTCGTGGAATATTGGACGCAGGCCGGCAAGCAAGATGGGTGGGGACGCGCTGACTTAATGGAGCAGCGTATTGCCAGTGCCACTCGCGATGGCGTGTTCGTCATCAAACAAACACGGGAACTTTACCAGGCAGCATGGCAAGCCGAGCATGCGCGTTACTGCAATAATGAAAATGCCTTTGCCATGGGCAGAGTAAACCAGCCCATGAATATTGAAGTGTGTGGCAATGAGCGACGGCTTTCGTTAAAGCGAACCTACAATGCCGGTCAGGATTACGAAGAGATGGACGCAAAATATCAGCGTACATTGGCAGACATAAACAGGCTTGCCGAAAAACGAAACCAGACCGGACAGCGACTGCAGTCACTTGAAGAAGCGATGCGTCGCGACCTTAGAAACAAGGATCGCAAGAGCAGCAATGAAACCGCTGCGCAGGACAGGCGGCGAGAGGCCGATCGTAGTGAATTTCTCGCCACCCTGCGTGACCAGGACCGGCAACTCGAAGAACTCAAGCGGCGGGAAGATCGCTACACGCAGCAACTGCGGGACTTGAAACGCGAAGCCTACAGTAACTAGTCCGAACTAATCTGGCTGCCTGAGCCTGCGCCAGAGTGTCGTACGACTGATGCCCAGATGTGCAGCCGCCGCAGCGCGGTTGCCATCGAAGTCTGCCAATACTTTTGCCAATGATTGCGTCGGAAGATCGTGTTCCTTCGGTGCTACCGGCAAGGTCATGGCCGGTGATGCATGTGAGCTCAGGCTTAATTCAGGCGCCAGCTTCAACATGAAGGCCGGCGTCAGTGCCTGCAACGGTTCCACCGCCAGAAAGAGCGCAACGCGCTGCATCAGATTGCGCAGCTCGCGCACATTGCCAGGCCAGTCATACCCTTGCAGCAGCGGCGCGCAAGCATGCAACTCGGCTAGCAGATTGGCATGTGAACGCACGCCCATCGCCGCCATGGCATTTTTCAAACACCAGTTCGCCAGCGGCACCAGATCATCACTGCGCTCGCGCAAAGGCGGCAGCGTCATGCGCAATACCCCAAGTCGATAAAACAAATCAGCTCGAAACAGACCTTGCCTGATGCGCTGCTCCAGATCGCAATGGGTCGCGCTGATGATGCGCACGTCAACTGGAATCGGACGTGTACCGCCAACCCTGACCACTTCTTTTTCTTCCAGTACGCGCAACAAACGCGTCTGCAAACTCAACGGCATTTCACCTATCTCGTCGAGAAACAGCGTGCCGCGGTGCGCCGCTTCAAACAGGCCGGCGTGTCCGCCGCGACGTGAACCCGTGAACGCGCCTTCTTCATAGCCAAACAATTCCGACTCCAGCAGCGACTCGGCAATCGCGCCGCAATTGACAGCGACAAAAGGCTTGACCGGTCCTGCCGCCAGCGCGCTTTCGCGGTGAATGGCTTGTGCCACGAGTTCCTTGCCGGTGCCCGTCTCGCCTTGAATCAGCACCGTCGCCGGTGATTTTGCGTAAAACGAAATCGTCTGCCGCAGCACCTGCATTTGTTCGGAGTCGCCGCGCAAGTCGTTGATGCCGTGCTTGGCGCGCAAACTATCTGCCACCGGCAGCTGTCGACCGCGCGGCATTTCAAGCTGCGTTACGCGCGCGATCTCGAACGCATCTTCAAATGCATTCCGTATCGACGATGCCGAATACACAAATACACCCGCCATTCCCGCTTCTTCAGCCAGATCGGTAATCAGGCCTGCGCCAACGATGGCCTTGATGCCGGCAGATTTCATTTCATTGATTTGCGCGCGCGCGTCTTCTTCCGTTACGTAAGTGCGCTGCATGATCTGGATGTTAAAGGTCTGTTGAAAATCGGTCAGTTCCGGCAGCGGCTCCTGATAATTGATGAGGCCAATCTCGGGCGCAATCTTGCGCGCCCGCGCGAGCGCCTGCATCACATCAAAACCGCTGGCCTTGGCCAGCACCACTGGCAAGGCCAAACGGCTTTTCAAATACGCGCCATTCGAGCCGGCCGAAATGATCGCATCACAGCGCTCGGTCAACAGGCGTTCACGTATGTGCTGGACGGCATCCTCAAAACCGAGATTGATAGGCTCGATCGTGGCGCGGTCGTCGAACTCCAGCGTGATATCGCGAAACAAATCGAACAGCCGTGAGATGGAAACAAACCAGAACACGGGCTTGTAGCTGGCGTCGCGAAAGGGGAGTGGAGGTCTGGCCATGTTTCGTCTGTGTTTCGCTGTTGTTTCTAATGTTTCAAAATGAATTCACATTGAAACATAGATTGAAACACTTTGAAAGTTGTCTTACTTGAGTCAATCCTGATTCGACCTGTTAATCGCTTGTTTTCATGGATGTTTTTTGCAATTCATATTTCGTAAATTGTTATTTTGAGAATTCCTTTCTATATGGCACACCCCTTGCAAATAGATACGCATAGTTAAATCCCTGAAACAGTTCCCAAAGGACGATCCATGAGCATGCAATCAGCAGGTGCCAAATTTCGCCATGCGATGCAAGAAGAATCACCCTTGCAAGTCATCGGCGCCATCAATGCCAACCATGCGCTGCTGGCCAAGCGCGCAGGCTTCAAGGCCATCTATCTGTCCGGTGGCGGCGTCGCTGCCGGCTCGCTGGGTTTGCCTGACCTGGGCATTTCTAATCTGGATGATGTACTGACCGACGTGCGCCGCATCACCGACGTCTGCGATTTGCCTTTGATGGTCGATGTCGATACCGGTTTCGGTTCGTCCGCCTTCAATGTCGCGCGCACCGTCAAGTCCATGATCAAATTCGGCGCTGCCGCCATGCATATTGAAGACCAGGTCGGCGCCAAGCGCTGCGGCCATCGTCCGAACAAGGAAATCGTCACCAAGCAGGAAATGGTTGACCGCATCAAGGCGGCCGTTGATGCGCGTACCGATGAAAACTTCGTCATCATGGCGCGCACCGACGCGCTGGCTGTCGAAGGGTTGGAGTCCGCTATCGAGCGCGCCGTCGCCTGCGTCGAAGCCGGTGCCGACATGATTTTTCCGGAAGCGATTACCGAGCTGTCCATGTACAAGCAATTCGCTGCTGCGGTGAAGGTGCCCATCCTTGCCAACATCACCGAGTTTGGCGCAACGCCTTTGTTCACCGTCGATGAACTGCGCGACGCCGATTGCGGTCTGGTCTTATATCCGCTGTCGGCTTTCCGCGCCATGAACAAGGCTGCAGAAAACGTCTACATGGCAGTACGCCGCGACGGCACGCAAAAGAACGTGGTCGACACCATGCAAACCCGCATGGAGCTCTACGACCGTATTGGTTATCACGATTTCGAACAAAAGCTGGACGCCTTGTTTGCCCAGCAAAAAGCAAAATAATTTTCAGGAGAATGAGATGAGTGAACCACAAGCAGCAGGCTTCAAACCAAAAAAATCCGTCGCGCTGTCAGGCGTCACCGCCGGCAATACAGCACTGTGCACCGTGGGCAAGACCGGCAACGACTTGCACTACCGCGGCTATGACATTCTGGATGTCGCCGATGCCTGCGAATTCGAAGAAATTGCGCACCTGCTGGTGCACGGCAAACTGCCGACCGCTTCGGAACTGAAAGCCTACAAACAAAAGCTCGCTGCTCTGCGCGGCTTGCCGGCAAATGTCAAAGCCGTGCTCGAAGCACTGCCTGCGTCGTCGCATCCTATGGATGTCATGCGCACCGGCGTCTCTGCACTCGGTTGCGTACTGCCTGAAAAAGATGACCACAATGCGCCAGGTGCGCGCGATATCGCCGACCGCCTGATGGCTTCGTTCGGTTCCATGCTGCTCTACTGGTACCACTTCAGCCACAACGGCAAGCGTATCGTGGTTGAGACTGACGACGAGTCCATCGGCGGCCATTTCCTGCATCTGCTGCATGGTAAAAAACCGTCCGGCCTGTGGGAAAAAGCCATGCACGTGTCGCTGATTCTGTATGCAGAGCACGAGTTCAACGCATCAACCTTCGCCGGTCGTGTCATTGCCGGCACCGGCTCCGACATGCACTCGGCCATCACCGGCGCCATCGGCGCGCTGCGTGGCCCGAAACATGGCGGCGCCAACGAAGTCGCGTTTGAAATCCAGAAGCGTTACGACAATCCTGACGAAGCAGAAGCCGACATCAAGAAACGTGTCGAGAATAAGGAAGTCGTGATTGGTTTCGGCCATCCGGTCTACACGATTTCGGACCCGCGTAATAAAGTGATTAAAGAAGTCGCGCTCAATCTGTCGAAAGAAGCCGGCTCGACCAAGATGTTTGATATTGCTGAACGTCTGGAAACAGTGATGTGGGATATTAAAAAAATGTTCCCGAACCTGGACTGGTTCTCGGCCGTGTCGTATCACATGATGGGTGTGCCGACCGCGATGTTCACGCCGCTGTTTGTCATTGCCCGTACATCGGGTTGGGCAGCGCACATTATCGAGCAGCGCATTGACAACAAGATCATTCGTCCTAGCGCGAACTATGTCGGGCCGGAAGATCTGAAGTTTGTGCCGCTTAAGGATCGTAAGTAATACCTTTTCATTGCTTTATCGAAGAAAGTCACTGGGTTCCGGCTTTCGCCGGAACGACGGTGGATGTGGAGGCGCTTCCCACTCAACTACCGTCATCCCAGCGCAGGCTGGGATCCAGTGGCGTTGTATTTTCTAAGACACAATCTCTTATTTGAATAACCCATGAACAACGCAAACCGCAAACCACTGCCCGGCACCACACTCGATTACTTCGACACCCGTGCAGCAGTCGACGCAATTGAAGCCGGCGCTTACGAAAAGCTGCCATACACCTCACGGGTACTGGCCGAGAATCTGGTACGTCGCTGCGATCCAGCGACTCTGACAGACTCCTTGAAGCAGTTCATCGAACGCAAACGCGATCTGGATTTCCCGTGGTTTCCGGCGCGCGTGGTGTGCCATGACATTCTGGGTCAGACTGCATTGGTTGACCTCGCCGGTTTGCGCGACGCCATTGCCGAGCAGGGCGGTGATCCAGCGCTCGTCAATCCTGTCGTGCCTACGCAATTGGTTGTCGATCACTCGCTGGCTGTTGAGTGCGGTGGTTTTGATCCTGATGCGTTTACTAAAAACCGCGCCATCGAAGACCGTCGCAACGAAGACCGTTTTCACTTCATCGAGTGGACCAAGAAAGCGTTCAAGAACGTGGACGTGATCCCGCCCGGTAACGGCATCCTGCATCAGATCAACCTCGAGCGTATGAGTCCGGTTATACAAGTGAAAGATGGCGTCGCCTATCCGGATACATTGGTCGGTACCGACAGTCACACACCGATGGTCGATGCGCTCGGCGTGATCGCTATCGGCGTTGGCGGCCTTGAAGCCGAGACCGTGATGTTGGGCCGTGCGTCATGGATGCGACTGCCAGACATCATCGGCGTTGAGCTCAGCGGCAAGCCGCAGCCCGGCATTACCGCCACCGACATCGTGCTGGCGCTGACTGAATTTTTGCGCAAACAAAAGGTCGTGTCGTCTTATTTGGAGTTCTATGGCGAAGGCGCTTCGGCTCTCACGCTGGGTGACCGCGCGACCATTTCGAATATGGCACCAGAATTTGGCGCAACAGCCGCGATGTTCTACATCGATGAGCAGACCATCAAATACCTGAAGCTCACCGGCCGTGACGACGAACTCGTCAAGCTCGTCGAGACTTATGCCAAGCACACGGGCCTGTGGGCCGATACGCTGAAAAACGCTGAGTACGAGCGTGTGCTGAAGTTTGATCTGTCGTCGGTAGTGCGCAGCATTGCCGGTCCATCGAACCCGCACAATCGTGTATCAACCACCGATCTGGCCGCACGCGGCATCAGCGGCGTGGTAGAAAATGAGCCGGGTCTGATGCCGGACGGTGCTGTCATCATCGCCGCCATCACCAGCTGCACCAACACCAACAACCCGCGCAACATGATTGCTGCCGGCCTCATCGCACGCAACGCCAACAAGCTCGGCCTGACTCGCAAGCCATGGGTCAAGAGCTCGCTCGCACCCGGCTCTAAAACAGTCGCGTTGTATCTGGAAGAAGCCGGCCTCATGACCGACCTGGAAAAGCTGGGCTTCGGCGTTGTTGCTTTCGCCTGCACTACCTGCAACGGCATGAGCGGTGCGCTGGATCCGGTCATTCAAAAAGAAGTCGTCGAACGCGATCTGTACGCCACCGCTGTCCTCTCCGGCAACCGCAACTTTGACGGCCGCATTCATCCGTATGCCAAGCAAGCCTTCCTCGCTTCGCCGCCCCTGGTCGTGGCCTACGCCATAGCCGGCACCATCCGTTTTGACATTGAAAAAGATGTGCTCGGAACAGACGCCAGCGGCAAAGCAATCACGCTCAAGGACCTGTGGCCGTCCGACGAAGAAATTGATGCCGTCGTCGCTGCCAGCGTCAAGCCGGAACAATTCCGCAAAGTCTACACGCCGATGTTCGCCATACAAGCAGACAAGGGCGACAAAGTCAGCCCGCTTTATGACTGGCGTCCGCAAACTACTTACATCCGCCGTCCGCCGTACTGGGAAGGCGCACTCGCAGGCGAGCGCACCATGAAAGGCATGCGGCCGTTGGCGCTGTTGGGTGACAACATCACCACCGACCATCTGTCGCCATCGAATGCCATCATGCTCGACAGCGCAGCCGGTGCCTATCTGGCGAAGATGGGCTTGCCGGAAGAAGACTTCAATTCCTACGCCACCCATCGCGGCGACCACCTGACCGCGCAGCGCGCCACCTTCGCCAACCCGACCCTTAAAAACGAAATGGTGCTGGTCGACGGTAAAGTTAAAGCCGGATCACTGACCCGCATCGAACCCGAAGGCAAAGTCTCGCGCATGTGGGAAGCGATTGAGGTTTACATGGAGCGCAAGCAGCCTCTGATCATCATCGCCGGTGCCGACTACGGACAAGGTTCCTCGCGTGACTGGGCAGCGAAAGGCGTGCGTCTGGCTGGCGTGGAAGCGATTGTGGCCGAAGGCTTCGAGCGCATCCACCGTACCAACCTCGTCGGCATGGGTGTCATGCCACTCGAGTTCAAGGCTGGCGTGAACCGCCTGACCCTGCAACTCGACGGCACTGAAACCTACGATGTGATTGGCACCCGCACACCACGCGCGACGCTGACTTTGGTCATACATCGCAAGAACGGCGAACGCGTAGACGTGCCAGTTACCTGCCGTCTGGATACGGCTGAAGAAGTCGCGATCTATGATGCCGGTGGCGTGTTGCAGCGTTTTGCGCAGGACTTCCTTGAGTCGACGAAGGCTGCATAAAAAAAATGCCCCGTACTGTCATCCCGGCGCAGGCCGGGATCTAGTGTTTTTCGTTGTTAATCGAAAAAAGTCACTGGATCCCGGCCTGCGCCGGGATGACGGGATGAGGTTAAACGGGTAATTAGTTGAAGAAAGTTATCTATGTCTTTTGCACCTCAAATCAAAATCCCCGCCACCTACATGCGCGGCGGCACCAGCAAAGGCGTGTTCTTTCGCCTGCAGGACTTGCCAGCCGCAGCGCAAGTGCCCGGCGCGGCGCGTGACGCGCTGCTGTTGCGCGTCATTGGCAGCCCCGACCCTTACGGCAAACAGACTGACGGCATGGGCGGTGCGACGTCGAGCACCAGCAAAACCGTCATCCTGTCCAAGAGCAGTGTGCCGAACCATGACGTCGATTACCTGTTCGGTCAGGTTGCCATCGACAAGGCCTTTGTTGACTGGAGCGGTAACTGCGGCAACCTGTCCGCTGCCGTCGGCGCTTTCGCCATTAGCGGCGGGCTGGTCGACGCTAGTCGTGTGCCGAAAGATGGCATCGCTATTGTGCGTGTCTGGCAAGCCAACATCAGCAAGACCATCATCGCGCATGTGCCAATGACAAATGGCGAAGTGCAGGAAACCGGTGACTTCGAACTTGACGGCGTGACGTTCCCAGCCGCTGAAGTGCAACTCGAATTCATGGACCCGGCGGCAGAAGAAGAGGGCGGTGGCGGTGCGATGTTCCCGACCGGTCAATTGGTTGATGATCTTGAAGTGCCTGGTGTCGGCACCCTCAAGGCCACCATGATCAATGCCGGTATACCGACCATCTTCATCAATGCCGAAGCTATTGGTTACACCGGTACCGAACTTCAGGACGACATCAACAGCGACCCAAAAGCGCTGGCGCTGTTTGAAACCATACGCGCGCACGGTGCGGTGCGCATGGGTTTGATCAAACATATTGATGAAGCGGCGAAACGCCAGCACACGCCCAAGGTCGCCATCGTCGCCAAGCCGGCGGCCTATGCGTCTTCCAGCGGCAAGCAGATTAACGCAAGCGATATCGACTTGCTGGTGCGCGCCATGTCCATGGGCAAGCTGCATCACGCTATGATGGGCACGGCCGCTGTTGCCATCGGCACCGCTGCAGCTATACCGGGTACGCTGGTGAACCTGGCTGCCGGTGGTGGCGAGCGCGATGCAGTGCGCTTCGGTCATCCGTCGGGCACCTTGCGGGTGGGTGCACAGGCCACGCTGGTCAATG
This sequence comes from Burkholderiaceae bacterium, assembly GCA_040399905.1. Taxonomy (GTDB): domain Bacteria; phylum Pseudomonadota; class Gammaproteobacteria; order Burkholderiales; family Burkholderiaceae_D; genus Pernthalerella. The sequence continues at coordinate 13,201 of JBBARG010000004.1, read as the reverse complement.
GCAAATGGAGCGTGATTAAAGCCAGCATGAGCCGCAGTGCGCGCGTGCTGATGGAAGGAACAGTTCGCGTGCCTGCTGACGCGTTCTAAAAAAATCAATATTGAAACCAGGGACTGCCATGGACTACGCTGCTCACTACCAACATTCCATCGACGATCCGGAAGGCTACTGGAGCAAGGAAGCGCAGCGCATAGACTGGCACCGTCCCTTTACCCAGGTTGTCGACTACCAGAAGCCGCCGTTTGCAAACTGGTTTGTCGGCGGTGAAACCAATCTCTGTCATAACGCGGTAGACCGTTGGGTAGCAACGCAGGGCGACAAGCCCGCGCTGATTGCAATCTCTACCGAAACAGCCGACGGCACACCGCTCGAGAAAACCTGGAGCTTTCGCGAACTGCAAGCTGAAGTCGAGCGCACGGCTGCTATTCTGATGTCGCTTGGTGTCGGTAAAGGCGACATGGTGTTGATCTACATGCCTATGATTGCCGAGGCCACGTTTGCGATGCTGGCTTGCGCACGCATAGGCGCCATCCATTCCGTCGTCTTTGGCGGCTTCGCCTCCAACAGTCTGGCAACCCGCATTGATGATGCCAAACCAAAGCTGATCATTTCTGCCGACGCCGGTTCACGCGCCGGCAAAGCTATCCCTTACAAGCCGCTGCTGGATGAAGCAATCAAGCTGGCCGAGCACAAGCCCACTCACGTACTGCTGGTCAATCGTGGCTTGGCTACGATGGAAATGACGGCCGGACGTGATGTCGACTATGCGACGCTGCGACAAGAATTTATCAACGCCAAAGTGCCCGTTACATGGCTGGCCTCAAGTGATATTTCTTACATCCTCTATACATCAGGCACAACCGGCAAACCAAAAGGCGTGCAGCGCGATGTCGGCGGTTATGCCGTCGCACTGGCTTCGTCCATGCAGCAAATATTCTGCGCCACACCGGGCGAGACGTATTTCGCAACGTCCGACATTGGCTGGGTCGTCGGTCATTCCTACATTGTCTACGGGCCGCTGATTGCCGGCATGGCGACCATCATGTACGAAGGCACGCCATTGCGACCCGACGCCAGTATTTGGTGGCAGATCGTAGAAAAATACAAAGTCACGCGCATGTTCTCGGCGCCGACAGCGGTGCGCGTTCTCAAAAAGCAGCCACCGGAGATGATGAAAAAATACGATGTCTCGTCGCTCAAGGCGCTGTATCTGGCAGGCGAACCTCTCGACGAAAGTACGTCTTCATGGATTGCCGAAGAACTCGGCGTCTCCATCATCGATAACTACTGGCAGACCGAAACCGGCTGGCCGGTACTGTCGATTGCCAAGGGTGTGGAAGATAAACCGACGCGGCTTGGCAGCCCCGGCGTGCCCATGCCGGGCTACCGCTTGAAGCTGTTGAACGAAACCACCGGCGCGCTGTGCGGCGACAATGAAAAAGGCGTAGTGGTCATTGAAGGCCCGCTGCCGCCGGGCTGCATGCAAACCATCTTTGGCGACGACAAACGCTTCGTCAACACCTACTGGTCCAACTTCGCCACCGAGCAGGTGTACTCAACCTTTGACTGGGGCATACGCGACAGCGACGGCTATTACTTCATCCTCGGCCGCACCGACGACGTCATCAATGTCGCAGGTCACAGACTGGGCACGCGTGAGATTGAAGAAAGCATTTCCAGTCATCCGAACGTGTCTGAGGTGGCAGTGGTCGGCGTAGAAGACAAACTCAAAGGACAAGTTGCAGTGGCCTTCGTGATTCCACGCCACGCAGATGCGGCAGCGACGCCTGAAGCGCGCAAGCAGCTGGAAAAAGAAATTCTGGCTGTTGTCGACAAACAGCTAGGCGCAGTCGCGCGGCCGTCGCGCGTGCATTGCGTGAACCTGTTGCCAAAGACACGTTCTGGCAAATTACTGCGCCGCTCAATACAGGCGCTGTGTGAAGGGCGAGACCCGGGTGATCTGACGACGATTGAAGATCCGGCTTCGCTGGCGCAGATCAGGGAAGCACTGGCCAGCTAAGTTGAGTTTAAGAGAGGGTAGCAATCACCGGCGTATGGTCAGACGGTTGCTCCCACTTCCGCGGCAGCTTGTCGATCTCACACGCAATGCAACGCGAGGCCAGCGGCGGCGACAGCAGTATATGGTCGATGCGCATTCCACGATTACGCCGGAACGCCATCTGCCGGTAATCCCACCAGCTATACAGTTTTTCTGCTTGCGGAAACAGGCGGAATGCATCAGTCAGTTTCAGTCCACAAAGCCGCTGAAACATCGCGCGCTCGGCATCCGACACCAGCACTTGTCCTTCCCACGCAGCCGGATCATGCACGTCAGCGTCGGCCGGTGCGATGTTGTAGTCACCCAGCAGCGCCAGACTTTCATGCTGCTTTAATTCTGCTTCCAGCCACTGCACCAGCGCTTCCAGCCAGTGCAACTTGTACTGATACTTATCCGAGTCGACAGCCTGACCATTGGGCACATAAGCGCAAACGATGCGCATGCCCTCTATGGTGGCAGCAAGAATGCGCTGCTGTTCATCTTCAAACAGAGGATTGTTCTTGACCACTTCAGTGATCGGATGGCGCGAAAGGATAGCCACACCGTTGTAGGTTTTCTGGCCACTGAAAACGACCTGATAACCAGCTGCCTCAATCTCGGCAACCGGAAATTTATCGTCTGTGAGCTTGGTCTCTTGCAGGCACAGCACATCGACCGGATTGGTTTCCAGCCATTGCAGCACGTGGGGCAGACGAACTTTGAGAGAGTTGACGTTCCAGGTGACGAGTTTCATTGAGTCGCTTTGAATGAATGCTAAACACGCATTTTAACGAAATGCAGGCATCCCATACAGCTCAAGAAAGCTTGTTGTTCCGACATTAGGTCGATTCGGGCTTCCGCTCTTCCGACATTTTTTCTAAGTCATTAAGCGCCTTGTCGATCTCATCATCTATATCAACGGCGTCATATTTTTCTGTTCCCTGCTTGTTTACCATAGCAGCGAGCTCGTTCGACAGGTCATCCAACTCTTGATAATCACTGTCGGACGGTATGGTGTTTTTTGTCGGACCCGTTCCCGTAACCGGACTAGTTATATTTGAGGATTTGATGCCAACTGTATTCTCCGACTGACCAGCGGAATCCAAGGCCTTGGTCATCTTGTTATGCTCTTTGAAGAATTGTGTGATTTCCTTTTTCGATTCAGTCGATTGATGAGGGCCTGGCCGCGTCGCAGGACGTCCAAGTTTTGCGGAACGATCGGCATTGCTTTGTTGATTCTGTTCCTGAATGCTTGAACCAAATTCTTTTTCGATTTCCTGAGAAAGTTTTTCTAAATCATTAAGTTCGGGAGAATCTTCCATATTCAATTTTCCAAGCATCGCATCTAATGCCTGATCATCTTCTACTGACAATCCTTTCAAGTTATTAGCTTCTTGTGACAGACTTTCCACTATCGGTGTTGAAATAAGAACAGCATTTTTCTGAAAAGAAGGGAGATTCGGTGCAGAGATAATTTTTTTGGGAACCGAAGTTAAAGTTTGGCTTTCGCTTTTAACCATAGCGGTTTTTGCCGCATTTAACATATCAGCTAATTGCATCTTCACATCTGATGGGAGGCTATCAAGAAGAAGCATGAAGTTTTCCATAACCATCAAACCTTCCCTTGAAGGCTTTCCGGGCGCCAGTTCAAAGAGCTTGTCAAGAGTAGTTGAAAAACGAGCTATATCAATTTTTGGAAAATGTATGAGCTCTGATGTATTAAGCGATTTCACAATAAGATCTCTTTTTTTTATGATTTCTGATTTTAACTTTTCGGGATTGACAAGTAAGGGATCTTTAGAAAGGGATAACTTTTTTTGCTCACGGTCTTCGCGCAGTTTTCCTGCTTGATTTACATCTGAAGAGGTCCTTTCAGCATTTTTCTTTAGACTATTGCTAGTACTTTGCGAGCGAATGTTTTTTATTGCAGTCTCTGTTTGGACCTTTGACATCGGACCCGAAGACAGATTTTTTTCTACAGCCTGTTTACTTATGCCCGCTCTAATCATCGCCTTAAAATTACTAAAGTTTTTCTTGAGTTCGGCGAGTGTCCCTTTTTTGTTTTCACACGATCCTGTTTTGTCGGTACCTTTATCCGGCGACTTCCCTTTAAGATCTGGCGAATTAAGTTGACCGTTATTTGAGACATTAGTGTTTAAGTGGACGCCGCCCATGATTTGATCCTAATCTGTTTAGTTGCTTAAATTAAATTCCGTATTGAATGGGTAACAACTGTGGTTGGTATGTTCAATAACAGACCAAAAAGAAACGAACGACAAACTAACTGGTCTGGACAAGACCAATAATCAGTTGTTCTGAAGTATTTATGATTCAGCGCCGGAAAGCGAGAGCGCCCGATGAGAGATCTGAATTGCACTTGCCATCAGCGGGCAAGTGCTCAGCCAGGCGGCTATTTACAGCTTTGTTAGGCTATTTTCTGCTCCAGCACCGGATAGTCGATGTATCCCTCTGCGCCACCGCCATACAAGGTCTTGTTATTAAAGTCAGCCAAAGGGGCACCGAGCTTCAGCCGTTCCACCAGATCCGGGTTGGCTATGAAAGGACGGCCAAACGCAATCAGGTCAGCCTGTCCTTGTGACAGCACCGTATTGGCCAGCGAAAGGTCGTAGCCATTGTTGGCGATGTAAGTGCCTTTGAATAGTTTGCGCAGTACTTGCAGATCGAACCCATCTTCTACTTCGCGCGGCCCGCCGGTTGCGCCTTCGACCAGATGCAGATAGACCAGATTGAAGCGGTTCAACTGCTCGACCACATACGTGAACAAAGCTTGCGGATTGCTGTCGCCACAGTCATTGGCTGGGCTGATGGGGGACAGGCGTATACCGGTGCGTTCGCCACCGATTTCTTGCGTGACCGCTTGCGTGACTTCGAGCAGCAAGCGGGCGCGGTTCTCAATCGAGCCGCCGTAAGCGTCGCTGCGCTGGTTGGTTTTATCGCGCAGGAACTGGTCTAACAGATAGCCGTTTGCGGCGTGAATTTCAACGCCGTCGAAACCGGCAGCAATCGCATTTTTAGCCGCAATGCGATACTGCTCAACGATGGCAGGCAGCTCGGCAAGTTCGAGCGCGCGCGGTGTTTCCATGGTCTTCCATCCGGCTTCCGTGAAGGTTTTTCCTTCAGGCTTGATGGCCGATGGCGCGACCGGCAAGGCGCCGTCCGGTTGCAGAGTAGGGTGCGAGATGCGGCCGACATGCCATAGCTGTAAAAACATCTTGCTGCCTTTGGCATGCACAGCCGCAGTGATTTTTTTCCACGCTTCGACTTGCTCTGCCGAGTAAATGCCGGGTGTGAACGCATAGCCCTTACCTTGCGGTGAAATCTGCGTGGCTTCGGCAATGATCAGGCCGGCACTGGCGCGTTGCGCATAATATTCCACTGCCAACTCGTTGGGCACGTCATGGGCTTTGGCACGGTTGCGCGTGAGCGGTGCCATCACGATGCGGTTTGCCAGTGAGTGCGGGCCCATCTGTACGCTCTCGAAAAGATCAGTCATTGCTATTTCCTTTTTTTATAAAAAAACGGGAGCCTGAGCTCCCGCTTGTTTTGCTGTAACCGTTAAACCAATCAGGCTTGCGCGCGCTTGATCAGAAAGCTCGTCAGCAAGGGCACCGGTCTGCCGGTTGAGCCTTTCGCTGCGCCGCTCTTCCACGCCGTGCCGGCGATATCCAGATGCGCCCACGTGTATTTGCGGGTGAAGCGCTCAAGGAAGCAGGCCGCCGTAATGCTGCCGCCCGGTGGGCCGCCGATGTTGGCGATGTCGGCGAAGTTGGATTTCAGCTGTTCCTGATAGCTGTCTTCAATCGGCATGCGCCATGCGGTGTCGTTCGACGCCTTGCCGGCCGCAATCAATTCATTGGCCAGTTCGTCATGCGCGTCATCATGACGCGTGAACAGACCTGAATTGTGGTGTCCGAGGGCAGTTACGCAAGCACCGGTGAGCGTCGCAATATCAACCACCGCAGCGGGCTTGAAGCGTTCGACATAAGTCAATGCGTCGCACAGAATCAAACGGCCTTCAGCATCGGTATTGAGGATTTCGATAGTCTGACCCGACATGGAAGTAACGATGTCGCCCGGACGCGTGGCTGTACCCGATGGCATGTTTTCACAAGTCGGAATCACCGCAATCACATTGAGCTTCAGGTTCATTTCGGCGATGGCGCGGAAAGTGCCCAGCACGGACGCAGCGCCGCACATGTCGTACTTCATTTCATCCATGCCCAGACCCGGCTTCAATGAAATGCCGCCGGTGTCAAAGGTAATGCCTTTGCCAACCAACACCACCGGTGCCGCTTTGGCCTTGCCGCCCATGTGCTTCAAGACGATGAACTTCGGCGGCTCGTCGCTGCCATTGGTCACCGATAAGAAGCTGCCCATTTTCAGCGCTTCGAGTTGTTTGCGGTCGAGTACTTCCACGCCCATCTTGAATTCTTTGGCGAGTTTTTTGGCGGTCATTGCCAGATAAGTCGGTGTGCAAATGTTCGGCGGCAGATTGCCCAGCGTCTTGGCCAGATCCATGCCGTTGGCCAGCGCGACACTTTGCGCCAGAGTGACTTTGGCAGCAGCTGCCTGCGCGGTATCAACGGCGATAGCTACTTTCTTCACACCGTTCTTGCCATTATCTTTCTGGCTCTTGAGTTCATCGGCGCGATACAGATTGTCGCGCAGTGCTATGACCGCAGACTGAATAGCCCACTGGCTATCGCGGTTGCGCACCACGTCTAGCGGCAAAGCCAACATCGCGTCATTGGCGCCCAACGTGCCAAAGACACGGGCAGCTGCCTGCGCGGCGCTGACGAAATTGCGGTCAGAGACCGCATCTTCGGCACCAAGGCCAAGCAGTAGCACACGGTCTGCAGCTGAGCCGGCAACAGCGTGCAGCAGCAGGGTGCTGCCGGCTTTACCAGTAATATCACCGCTCTTGATGGCTGCGGACAGGGCGCCCTTGCCATCAAGGCTTTTGGCTGCGGCTGACAGCTTTCCATTTTCGAAAATACCGACAGCGATACAACCTGATTTAAACTGCGCGATTGCGTTTTTTGTATCGAAAGCTTTTATGCTAAAGTCCATGACCACTCCTTTTAATCACGCAATTATAGTCTTCGAATGATTTTTCAGCGCGCCATACGCCGCGAACTGCTGAGCACTGCAGGCGCAGTGTTTACCACGCTGTTCTCCATCATCATTACCGTGATGCTGGTTCGTATCCTCGGCGATGCGGCAAACGGCATCATCGCCTCCGGCGATGTCGTCGCGTTGCTTGGTTTCGCTGCGCTGAATTATCTGCCTGTGATACTCACGCTGACTAATTTCATTTCAGTGCTGCTGGTGGTGGCCCGCAGCTACCAAGATTCCGAAATGGTGGTCTGGTTTGCGTCCGGCGTGTCGCTGACGCAGTGGATCAGACCCATCATTTCCGTCGGCTTCCCTATCGTACTCATGACGGCTGCGCTGTCGCTGTATCTGACGCCGTGGGCAAATGGCAAAAGCGCAGAATTCAAGGAACGCTTCCGTAACCGCGAAGACATCTCCCGTGTCTCTCCTGGTAAATTTCAGGAATCCGCTTCAGCGGACAGACTGTTTTTTGTTGAAGGCTTATCTACCGATACGACCAAGGTGCACAACGTTTTTGTGAGCCAGTCACGCAACAACGTCAACAGCATCGTCGCCGCTCGCGAAGGCTCCATTACGGTGGACGAACGTGGCGACAAATTTCTTATACTGAATAACGGCCGACGCTACGAAGGCAACCCCGACGATGAGCAAATACGCATCATGGATTTCGAGCGCTATGGCGTGCTCGTCGCGAGTAAATCGCAAGAACTGAATAGCGACAAAGCCGCGCGCACACTGCCGTCGCTGGTGTTGTGGAGAGAGCCTACCCGTATCAACAGGTCTGAACTCTTGTCGCGCATTTCCTTGCCGCTGATGTGCCTGTCGCTGATGCTGCTTGCCATTCCGCTCGGGTTTGTCAATCCGCGCCGTGGCCGCACAATGAATCTGATGATTGCCCTGTTGTTAGCTGTCTCCTACAGCAATGCTATCGGCATTTTGCAAGCGGCAGTCGCGCAGGGCAAGCTGCCGTGGGCGCTGGCTTGGTGGCCCTTGCACGTCGTCGCGATGTGCATGATTGTGGTGCTCTTCGCATGGCGCAACAACACCAACAGCCGCTGGCATCCTATGGCCGTGATCGGTCTGGCCAAGCGCACGCTGCGTGAAAGAAAGGCAGGTGCCTGATGAAAGTTCTGCGCCGTTACTTCGAAACTGAAATTTATCAATCCGTACTGTTCGTGCTGGTCGCGTTTCTGGCGCTGTTTGCTTTCTTTGACATGATGAGCGAAGTGCGCTTCGTCGGCGGACCATATCGCCTCGAACATGCCTTCCTGTACGTGACACTGGGCTTACCGACTTATGCTTACGAGCTCATGCCGATTGCGGCGCTCATCGGCACAATTTATGTCATGGCGCAGCTTGCTGCGCGTTCGGAATTTACCGTCATGCGGGCGTCCTCGTTGTCCATGGCGGGTGCCATCAGCCTGTTGCTGCGCGTTGCCATTGTGCTGGCATTACTGACCTTCGCGCTTGGTGAATTCATTGCGCCGAAAGCCAGCGATTTTGCCGAAAGCTTCCGCCGGAAAATCATGGGGGCGGCAATTTCGGCAGAGTTTCGTACCGGGCTGTGGGCCAAGGATGTGCTGCGCAGCGCAGACGGCAAGAGCGTTGAAGGCTCACGCTTTTTAAATGCACGCAAAATTGACGTCGACGGCTCACTGCAGAACGTCAAAATTTATGAATTCAATCGCGAAATGCAGATGCTGGCGATGATTACAGCTGAACAGGCAAGCTTTCTGAAAGATGGTCAGTGGCAGTTGAAAAAAGTGCGCGAAATGCGCTTTGTCGACAACGGCAAACAAAAGGAAAGTGACAGGCAGCGGCCCACTGTCGTCAACCGCGCGCTCGACAGCAGCATCATGTCAACTGAAATTACGCCAGACATCATGGCGGTGCTGGTAACGAATCCGAAAAAAATGTCGGCGCTGGATCTCGCTGCATTTAGCCGCCATCTTGCTGAAAACAATCAACGTACCGAAAGCTATGACATTGCGCTGTGGACCAAGGTCCTTTATCCATTTGCGGTCTTTGTCATGATGGCGCTGGCCTTGCCGTTTGCGTATTTGCAGAGCCGCAGCGGCGGCCTGTCCCTGAAGATTTTTATCGGCATCATGATCGGTGTGTCGTTTCAGTTAATTAACAGCCTGTTCTCGCATGTAGGTCTGTTGAATAACTGGTCCCCGTTTGCCACAGCCATCATGCCGAGTGCCGTATTTTTACTGACAGCGATTACTGCCTTATGGTGGGTAGAAAGACATTGATGAACACAGAACAGAACAAAAAACGCGCACTCATTTTATTTGCGCACGGTGCTCGCGACGCACGCTGGGCGCAACCGTTCGAGCGTCTGCAGAAACTGGCACAGGCGCAACTGCCGGATGCGATTGTGGCGCTTGCATTTCTGGAATTGATGGAGCCGCGCTTGCCAGCCGTTGCTGCCGAATTGGCCGCGCAGGGGTGTGACGAAATCAGTTTGGTGCCGGTGTTTTTAGGGCAGGGCGGCCATGTGCTACGCGACTTGCCACCGATGGTGGATGAATTGCGTGCCGCCTATCCGGAATTGACAATTACGGTCAGTGCAGCCGTGGGCGAAAATGCTGATGTGCTCAATGCGATAGCGGCTTACTGCATCGATACTCTCGCGTAAACAAACTACCAGCGCGCACCAAAAAATACGGTGGTGGTTGATCTTTTAACCAGCGCTTACTAACTACAAGTAAGCGCTGCCAAGGGTATTTTTTCGCTATCTATTTTAATTTCAGTATCAGCTCTACAATTTTTCGAGCGTCTGCATCCGAAACGTTTGGTTGCGGTGGCATCATGTCCTCGCCCCACACGCCAGTTCCGCCTGCTTTTATTTTTGCAGCCAAGGTATCAACGACACCTTTTTCATCTGCGTATTTCTGCGCGATTTCAACCATGTTGGGACCATATTTTCGTTTGTCTACCATATGGCACGCAGTACAGTTGTTACGCACGAGCATAGTTTTGAGTTCATCCGCATCTGCGTAGGCAACTTTTGCAGAAAGTGCCAGGCCAGTCAGCAAAAGAAGTGAAATTGCGCTTCTCATGATTAATCTTTCAAATGATGGTTAGGAAAAAATATGCTTAAAAAAACGCACTGCCAATTGGCAGTGCGTTTCAGTTTGACGCTTACTTATTGTGGTGAGACACGATAGATCATGCCGCTGGCTTCGTCAGCCACATACAGGTCGCCATCAGGACCTGATGACACGTGACGGAAGCGACCAGCGAAAGTTGGCCACAACAGTTCTTCACGCTTGGCAGACTTGCCATCTTTGGAGATGTCGAGGATGTCAATGCGGTTACCCGTTGGTGTGCCGTGGATACCGATACCAGCGTAACCCACTGCCATACGGCCTTCCCACTCTTTCCACTTCTTGCCAACCAGGAAGGTGTTGCCGCACATACCTTGGGACAAACCATTGTTGTTCCACGCTGGTTTCATCGCGTTAGGATAGGCTTTGAGGTCGGTCATTGACATAAACGCTGCGCGCTCTTTTGGAGCAACAGCGCCCATCTGGTTTGGCGAGTAACCACAGTAGCCGTCTGGACATGCTGGACGACCATTGATGTTGTCACGTGGATCCCAGCCGCCGTTGCCGCCGTTTTCCAGTTTGGTGACTTCATCGCTGTGCCATGGGCCGTTTTCTGAAACGAACGGCTCATTGGTACCTGGACGGAAGGCGATGCCTTGTGGGTTACGATGGCCGTATGTGAACACACGTGGATCGAAACCTGCTGGTGCCTTGTTGCCTGGTGCAGCTTTGCCATCACGGTCGATACGCAGAACCTTGCCGCCGATTTCGGTTGGTGACTGTGGACGAACACCGTTGTGGTTGTCGCCGGTGGTCACATACAAGTAACCATCAGCTGGGCTGAAGCGAATACGACCGCCGTTGTGCGCGCCTGGACCACCGAATGGATGGTTAGATTTCTTTGGCTTGTAGCCGATGTCGTTAACGATATCAACGCGATCTGAAACAGCTGTCAGCGACGAATTGATCTTCATGCGCATGACGATGTTGTTGTAGCCGCCGTATGTACGGTTGCTGCCTTTTGAGCTTGAGTAAACGTAAATATAGCTGTTCGAAGCAAAATCAGGATCAACCGCTACGCCCTGCACGCCAGCCTGGCCGTCGCAGAACAGATCTTCACCGACGAGTGAATAGCCGCTGGTACCAGCTACGCCGAGCAGTGGTTTCACGTCGCCGTTAGGCAATCTTACGGACAGGCCCTTGCACTTTTCAGTGAAGAACATGGTGCCGTTTGGCAGGAAAGCCATATCCCATGGGGATTCTGCTTTTTGGAAATCAACTGCGGTAACGGTAACAGCTGAGGCGGTGCCCATAGACAGCAAGCCTGCAACTGCGAACATCGTTGCAACGCCGCCCTGCAGCGCCTTCATAGAAAAGGATTTCTTCATTTTTTCTCCGGTTTTGTTTTGAGGTAATTCACACTTCACTTGCACACTACTAGTACAACATTAAATGATTCGACATCCATTTAAACTTAAAGGTAATGCATAAGGTTTTGTGGTTCAAAATAAGTTATCTAAACCTAACTTTTTTGAATCGATTCAGAGCATACCTGAACTAAAAAATTTTTTCGCAAGGCGTCGTGAAATGGGTCAGATCGTGTCCACTCAAGATGGGTTGATAAAAAAAATTATCAAAAGGCCTATCAAGAAAGCATTGAAATACTGGTGTTCTTGTTATGGTTTTTCAGGTCATTTACTTACTCAAGCTGCATTACTGCTTGGAGATCTGACGTTTGTATAAATTTTAAAAAACAACAAATTCTTAAGGTTTGTACGTCATTTGTTGAATATGAAATCGAAAAAAAATGGCTGCAGGCTACTGCAGCCATGCAAGTCGAGGTATTCGACAATAAACCCATACATGAGAACTTTCATTCCCGATGTGAAGTTATTGCAATTCCAAATCACGCACAACAAGAAAAATTCTGGTCAGCCTAAATTTGAATAGATATTTTCAATTTGTTTTCTGGCTTAAATGTGCTAACCGAAATCTGAATTCAAATTAGACGTGATGTTTTTTAAAACCTTTTTAAAGGCTAAATATTCCCTACTTGGTTTAAGGTTATTTTCGCTGGTTTGAAATAGCGACTAATATACCGTGATGACATTTTTTTCGAAGACACCATGAGAACGCTGTTGTTCACACTGCTGATTTCTTTTTCCGTAACGGCTTTGGCCGATTGGCTACGCATTGAAGAAACAAGTCATTCCGAGTCTCAGCTGTATATCGACCCAGACTCCGTTAAGCAAACCGGGCCTATGGCGATCATGCGTCGTGTATCGGAGATAAGAAATTATGCTGAGGCGGACAGTGACAAGGTCAAATCAGTGAAACGTCTCGCCGAGTACGACTGTATGGACCGGCGGCACCGCGTACTGCAAGAGTCTGGATTTACCGGGGACTGGGCAAGAGGAGAGCCCGTTAATCTTCGAGGGCTAAACAATGCTGACGGCCAGTGGCGACCAATCGAAGCAAAAAGTACTGCCGAGATTATTCTTAACGAGCTGTGTCCGCAAATGAATGACGGATAGCTGTGGCACGTAACTCGTCAGAAGAGTGCAATGTGCCGTTCCGGAGTCTGTAAATTATGCGCGTTCCCTTAACGCTTCCCCTATCATCAGTAGCACCGGTCCGCTGCACTCTTCCAGTCCTTGTGCCATCTGTACCCATAGGTGAAGCAAGACCTGCTTGCGCAGGTCTCTCTTGCTGCCAGGCCTTAGCTGGATTGTCGGGTAGTCGTTGTAGTTATTGAACTCGCTGTCATGGTTCTGTATTGGGCACTCAGCAGAAACTCGTCCAGCGCTGCTTGAGTTTCTTCCCTGGTCTTGCCACTTCTGAGGTTGTTGATGATGAGCTCATTAGCCAACGGAATCAGCACGTCGAACGGCAATTCGTCAGAGCGTACAGGCGGATGGGTAATCCCCCCATTTTTAACAGTCTGCATTGGTAGAGACTATGCGGCCATGGC
>JBBARG010000003.1:0-545301 GCA_040399905.1 Burkholderiaceae bacterium | reverse complement strand
TGCATTACGAGAAAATTCTACCTTTGAAGACTGTTCTTTTGTGGGGGGATTACCGATGCTCGTTCAGATATTGAGTGATCATATTTCGATTCAGCAATTGCGTTTTCTGAGTCTCTACATCCTCATCAACTCTATCGCTACTATCGCTGTCCTCATCATCGCTGTCCCCATTATCGAAGCTTAGATGCGTCAGTTGCGTGTTGAATTCCAGCGACTTCACGAGCAGCGACATCATTGCCTTACGGTTTGACACACCTGTCATCCGCAGGCTTTCGAGAGTCGTATTCGCTTTAATCAATTTGCCGATTTGTGCAAAGTTGTCCTCACTGAACCAATTGCTCTCCAAAACCAGTTCTGTCACAGCTTGAAATTCAGTAAATTTATTTAATACGTCCAGTACGAATTTAAGCAGCATCCCCAGAGGATACTTCTTGAAAGTACCCTCAAGGATGATCCGTTTGTCATCAACGGTCAGTCCGTACTTCAGCAGCCAATACGTCGCGAGCTCCACATCTTTGATTACGCCTAAACCGTAAAAGTAAAAGCTAACCACTTGGTTCTGGGCTTCGGCATGGCCTTGATTCGCCGCCAAGAAGTACCAGACAAGAGCTTGGCTTTTATCTTGTTCGACGCCTATTCCATGTTCGTACTTATCTCCCAAATAGTACTGGGCATCGGCATGGCCTTGATTCGCTGCCAAGCGGTACCATGCAACAGCTTGGCTTTTATCTTTTTTGACGTCTTTTCCAGTTTCATACATCACTCCCAAATGGAACTGGGCAGCTGCATGGCCTTGATTTGCCGCCAAGCGGTACCAGGCAAGAGCTTGGCTCACATCCTGTTCAATGCCTTCTCCAGTTTCATACATCCCTCCCAAATGGAACTGGGCATCGGCATCGCCTTGATGCGCCGCTTCTTTTAAACTGGCCAATACATCAGATGCCGTCTCGGACGCTATGCTTGAATTAGCACTGGCAGCGTGAGCAATGGGCTGCGGTTGTTGAGGCATCAATCTGGATTCTGATTCGTCCGCATGTCGTTGCTGCGCATTGACCAGTCTGGGCGCACTAGTGATCCCTACGTCGCCCAAGGTGTCTGGCAAAGCGTGAGTTAATAATGAATCGACCCATGCATCAATAGGATCGGGCGTAGGCGGCCTGTTGGACAGGTGAGGAATGGTGGAAGGCTCATCCGGTACTGTGGGAGTATTTCCTTGCGGCTGGGGTGGCAATCCAGCGTCTTCAGCACGGCTGAGGATGGGTATTTCTGAATGACTGGAATTACTATCTAAAATGCGTTTCATGCAAATGCCCTCAAGAGATGGTGAGGACAAGTAGTGGCACGGCAAAAGAAAAGTTCAAAAGAGCCGGTAAATTATCCGCGTTCTCTTAACGCCTCTCCAATCATCACCAGCACCGGTCCGCTGCACTCTTCCAGTCCTTGTGCCATCTGCGCCAGCGTCATGCGCATGACGCGCTGATTGCTGCGACTGACGTTTTCAATGGCGACAACCGGTGTGCTGGGCGGTCTGCCCCGTTCAATCAAACGCGTTGCCGTTGCCATCGCTTCGCGTCCGCCCATGTACTGCACCAGCGTATCGCAGCCGGGCAGGGTGACTTGATCCGGTTCGCCCGGTGCGGTGCTGGACGTAAAGAACGCGACGCTGCGTGCAACCCCGCGCTTGGTCAGGGGTTGTCTGACGGCGGCGGCAGCGGCAAACGCTGTGCTGTCGCAGGTCTCTGCTGCTGTCAGAATTTAGCCGATTGGCTGGTATTTGCTTTACTGGCTGCCATGGTTTTGTATTGGGCACTCAGCAAAAATTCGTCCAGCGCTGCTTGAGTTTCTTCTCTGGTCTTGCCTCTACTGAGGTTGTTGATGATGAGCTCATTAGCCAACGGAATCAGCACTTCGAACGGCAATTCGTCAGAGCTTACAGGCGGATGCTTCTTTAGATATTGAATGACCTTATTTCGATCCAGCAATTGCGTTTTCTGAGCCTCAACAGCGTCATCAACTCTATCCCCGCTATCGCGGTTCTTATCATTCATGTACTCATCATCGAAGCTTAGTTGCGTCAGTTGCGTATTGTGCTGCAGGGACTCCACGAGCAGTGACATCATTGCATTACGGTTTGACACATCTTTCATCCGCAGGCTTTTAAGAGTCGGATTCGCTTTAATCAATTCAGCAATATTTGCAAAATTGTCCTTAGTCCACAAACTACGTCCCAAAACTAGTTCTGTCACAGTTTCAAACTCAGTAAATTTATTTAATACGTTCGGTACGAATTCAAGCAGCTCCCACATAGAATCCTTATAGATAGGAGTCTCAAGGATGATCCGTTTCCGATCATTTTTCAGCCCGAACATCAGCCGCCAACACGTAGCGAGCTCCACATTTTTGTTTACGCCTGAACCGTAAAAGTAACATTTCACCACCTCGTTCTGGGCATCTGCATGGCCTTGTTGCGCTGCCAAGCAGAACCAGACAAAAGCTTGACTCTCATCTTTTTCAACGCCTTTTCCGGTTGCATACATCAATCCCAAAGAGTATTGGGCATACTCAAAGCCTTGATTCGCTGACAAGCGGTACAAGGCAACAGCCTGGCTTTCATCTTGTTCGACGCCTGTTCCATGTTCATACTTCAATCCCATAATCCACTGGGCAGCGGCATGGCCTTGACTCGCTGCCAAGCGGTACCAGACAATAGCTTGGCTTTCATCGAGTTCGACTATGCCGTCCCCGTTTTCGTACATTTCTCCCAAATGGTACTGGGCATCGGCATAGCCTTGATTCGCTGCCAAGCGGTACCAGGCAAGAGCCTGGCTTTCATCTTGTTCGACGATGCTGTCCCCGTATTCGTACATTTTTCCCAAATGGTACTGGGCATCGGCATGGCCTTGATTCGCTGCCAAGCGGTACAAGGCAAGAGCTTGGCTTGCATTTTGTTCGACGCCTTCTCCGGTTGCATACCTCACTCCTAATTCGAACTGGGCAAGGGCATTGCCTTGATTTGCCAAAAAGCGGCACCAGGCAACAGCTTGGCTCTCTTCCTGTTCGACGCTTGCTGGCGTTCCGTACGTCCATTCAAAACTCCCCTGAGTAACCGCATCGCCTTGATGCGCCCCTTCTTTTAAACTGGTTAATACACGAGATGCAGTAGCGGACGCTGTGTGTGAACTGGAGCTGGCAGCGTGAGGATTCGATTGCAGTGGTAGTTGGGGCGTTATTGAGGATTCTGATTCGTCCGCATGTCGTTGCTGCGCATTGACCAGTCTGGGCGCACTAGTCATCCCCGGGGCGCTCAGGGTGTTTGGCAAAGCGTTAGTCCGGAATGCATCCGCTTGTGCGCTAACAGGATCGGTTGTGGGTGACCTGTTGGACAGGTGAGGGATAGAAGAATTTTCATCCGGTACGGGTGGTTTATTCCCCTTCGGCTTGACTGGTAATCCAGCGTCTTCAGCGCTGCTAGGGGAGGGTATTCCTGAATGACTGGAATTACTTTCTACTGTGTTTTTCATGAACATGTCCACAATGATGTTGAGGACATGTAGTGGCTCAATAAAAGGAAAGTTCAAAAAGAGCCTGTAGGAATTGTCTGAATTTTTTCTGTTAGAAGCGCGGTAAATTATCCGCGTTTCCTTAACGCCTCCCCAATCATCACCAGTACAGGTCCGCTGCACTCTTCCAGACCTTGCGCCATCTGCGCCAGCGTCATGCGCATGACGCGCTGATTGCTGCGGCTGACGTTTTCAATTGCGACTACCGGTGTGTTCGCCGGCCTGCCGCGTTCAATCAAACGCGTTGCCGTTGCCATCGCTTCGCGTCCGCCCATGTACTGCACCAGCGTATCGCAGCCGGGCAGGGTGACTTGATCCGGTTCGCCCGGCGCAGTGCTGGACGTAAAGAACGCAACGCTGCGTGCAACGCCACGCTTGGTCAGTGGTTGCTTGACAGCGGCAGCGGCTGCAAACGCCGTGCTGATGCCGGGGATGATTTCATACGGAATGGACGCCGCTTCGAGCGCGCTCAGCTCTTCATCGGCACGACCGAACAGCATGGGGTCGCCACCTTTCAGGCGCACGACACGTTCATAGCGCAATGCGCAGTCAACGATTTGTTGATTGATCAGAGTTTGCGCCATTGATCGCTGACCGCTGCGTTTGCCAACTGAGACCAGTTCAGCCTGCGGGCAGTGCGCTAGCATGTCGGAAGTGACGAGTGCGTCGTAGAGAACAATTTCGGCGTTGCGCAACACAGCCGCGCCGCGCAAGGTAATGAGGTCTGCTGCGCCGGGGCCGGCGCCGACCAGCCAGACCTTACCCGGTTGTGGCCGGAGCGGTCTGGCAAGTAAATCAGGCATAGTGGCTCAATTAACTAATCAATCAAGCCGGATCATGCCGGCGGCTACCGTTTGATGGGTCACTTCGTCGATCAGAATGAACGAGCCGGTCGTGCGCATGACGTCATACGCATCGGCTGCCAGTGCCTGTTGCACGTTGAGGCTGATGCGGGCGATGCCGTTGAGCTTGACCTCACCGCCTTCATGCCACTGCTGGGTATTAATGTCGAGCAGAGACCCAACGCTCGTCACACGCGCCGCCACTTGACGGGTGGTGTGCTTGAGCCAGTATTTTCGACGCAAATCGAGCGGCTCTTCAGACAGCCAGCAGATATCGGCATTCACTGTCTTGAGTAAATGCGCAGGCGCATCTTGCGGGGCCAGCATGTCGCCGCGCGAAATGTCGAGATACTCTTCCAGCAGCAAGGTCACAGACTGACCGGCTGATGCCGATTCCAGCGAACCGTCGAGCGTAACAATCTCTTTAACGGTGGCGCTCTGGCCGCCCGGTTGCACCACCAGCTTGTCACCCTTCGTGACTTTGCCGGCTTCGATGCGGCCCATGTAGCCGCGGAAGTCATTCGCTTCATGACCGTTGTGGCGTGCCACCAGCTGCACCGGAAAACGGAAAGCCGCTTCGTGAGCGTCGTCATACACGGACAGCGACTCGAGCAATTCGATCAGCGTCGGGCCCTTATGCCAAGGCATCTTGTCGCCAGCGGTGACGACATTGTCGCCAGCCAGTGCCGACAGCGGAATCGGACGAACGTCCTTCAGTCCGAGCTGCGCAGCAAATTCCATATAAGCGCCGACGATGCGGTCATACACGGTCTGGTCATAGTTGACCAAGTCCATTTTGTTGACGGCGACAATCACGTGCTCGATTTGCAGCAGATGCGCAATCGTCGAGTGACGCTTGGTCTGGATCAGCAGTTCCACGCTGCCGTCGTCGCCGAGTTTGACCTTGGAGACGTCGACCAGAATGATGACGGCGTCGGCAGTCGACGCGCCAGTGACCATGTTGCGTGTGTACTGTTCATGGCCTGGTGTGTCGGCAATGATGAACTTGCGCTTCGGCGTGGCGAAATAGCGGTAGGCGACGTCAATCGTAATGCCTTGCTCGCGTTCGGCTTCGAGGCCATCGGTCAGCAACGACAAGTCGATGGTATCGCCAACGGTGCGCTTGTGACGTGCGCGGGACATAGCGTCGAGCTGGTCGGCAAAAATGCCTTTGCTGTCAAACAGCAGACGGCCAATCAGCGTGCTCTTGCCATCGTCGACTGAGCCGGCTGTAATGAAGCGCAACAGGCCGCGCTCGCGCGCGTTGTCTTTGTCGGCGCCAGGGGTGGTGGAGTTTGCTACTACGGCATTCATCAGAAATATCCTTCTTTTTTACGCTTTTCCATCGATGCTTCCGAGGTCTGGTCATCCATGCGGGTCGCGCCGCGTTCGGTAATTTGCGTCACGGCCGTTTCGGCAATGATGGCGTCCACCGTGGCGGCGTCGGATGCGACAGGGCAGGTGCAGGAAATGTCACCAACGGTGCGGAAACGCACGGTCATGGTTTCGACAACTTCGCCTTCTTTAGCCGGGGTCAGCGGTGTAAGTGGCACCAACAAACCATTGCGCGGAATGACTTCGCGCTGGTGCGCAAAGTAAATCGGCGGCAGTTCGAGTTTTTCACGGGCGATGTATTGCCAGACGTCGAGCTCGGTCCAGTTAGAAATCGGGAACACGCGCATGTTCTCGCCCGGATGCACGCGAGTGTTATACAAGTCCCACAGTTCAGGGCGCTGCGCTTTTGGATTCCACTGACCGAATTCATCACGGAAGGAAAAGATACGCTCTTTAGCGCGCGCTTTTTCTTCATCGCGGCGGGCACCGCCAATGCAGGCGTCGAATTTATGTTCAGCGATGGTTTCAAGTAGCGTGACCGCTTGCGCAGCATTGCGTGAATCCGTTTGCGGATTGCGCAGGCGTACCGTGCCGCGCTTGATCGAATCTTCAACCGAGCCAACAATCAAGCGTTCGCCAAGTTCGGCCACGCGCTTGTCGCGGAAGGTAATGACTTCTGCAAAGTTGTGGCCGGTGTCGACGTGCACCAGCGGGAACGGGAATTTACCGGGCCGGAAAGCTTTTTCTGCAATGCGCAGCAAGACCACCGAGTCTTTGCCGCCCGAGAACAGCAGAGCAGGGTTGCTGCATTCCGCCGCCACTTCACGCATGATGTGGATGGCTTCTGACTCGAGCCAATCCAGATGGCGGTTGCTGGCGGAGTCCAGAAATAATTGTTCGACTGCTGTATTCATAACGTGTCTTTAAAATGATTATGCAGATTTAATACGAACGAGCTTGCCGTCAACGACATGCAAGCCGCATTCTTTTGATTCGGGTTGCTCCCACCACCAGCGGCCGGCGCGTACATCTTCACCCGGCTGAATCTCGCGCGTGCAAGGCTCGCAGCCTATAGACGGAAAGCCTTTGTCATGCAGCGGATTATAGGGCACGCCATTGCTGCGAATGTAATGCCAGACGTCGTCTTCCGACCAGTCGGCCAGCGGATTAAATTTGGTCATTGCATGTGCCGCATCGTCTTCCTGCACATTGAGCTCGTTGCGGGTTGCCGATTGCGCGCGGCGCTGGCCTGTTACCCAAGCCTTGTTACCAGCCAGCGCACGGTTCAGTGGTTCGACTTTACGAATGCGACAGCATTCCTTGCGCATGTCCACACTGTCGTAAAACGCATTCAAGCCATTTAGCGCGACATAGTTTTCCACTGCAGCGGCCACTGGCTTGTACGGCGTGACTTCATAGTCGTAGGTTTCACGAATGCGGTCCAGCATGCCCAGCGTTTCGGCATGCAGGCGGCCAGTTTCCAGCGTGAAGATAGCAATCGACAGTTTCGCGCGCAGTATCAGGTCAGTCAGCACCATGTCTTCGGCAGCGAGGCTGGACGCAAACACCGCCGGCGAAAAATCGCTGGCAATGCGTTGCAGCGTGGCGTTGGTTGCCGCGACCAGCGCGTCGTAAGCTGCCGTCATTTTGTATCCTGTGCGGCAGGGCGGCTGCTGCGACGGAACAGCGGGGTTTTCTGATCCCACGAGGTCTGGTATGCATCAGAGAAATCAGTCAGGCCTTTGAGTGCATCCTGAATGCTGCGGTCCGGCCGCGTAGCAAACGCATTGAAACCCACGCGCTGCATGTAAAACAACTGGTCGCGCAAGACGTCGCCAATGGCGCGCAACTCACCAGTGAAATTCAGGCGTGCACGCAGATTGAACGCAATCGAGTAACCGCGGCCATCGGCAAAGCTCGGAAAGTCCACCGCCACCAGTGGCAGCGCAGCGAGGTCGTCTTTGAGTTCTTCCGGACGCTCGTCACTGGCGATCCACACGCCGATGTCAGAGCGAGCTTTGAGCGCTGCATGCTGCGCCTGCCAGACTTTGAGCGGCACGATCTGCTTGCCGGTTTCGACTGTCACGCTCTCGGGTGTTTCGCCTTCGGCCAGTTTCAAGACATTCCAGTCGTCGGCCACGATGGCCTTGTCTTTAATGATCTCACGCATATGCGTCTTCTCCTGCTTTGTATTGGTCGCCCTTGATAGGCGTGGCGTACACATGGTCCTTGAACGGCACAATCCCCAAGCGACGTACGGTGTCGATGAAGCGTTCGTCTTCAATGCGGTCACGCACATACACTTCGAGCACACGGCCGACGACTTCAGGCATCTGCTGCGCCGAGAACGACGGGCCGATGATCTTGCCGATGGCGCTGTCATTGCCCTGCGCGCCGCCGAGCGAGACCTGATACCACTCGGAGCCGTCTTTATCCACGCCCAGAATGCCGATGTTGCCTACGTGATGATGGCCGCAGGCGTTGATGCAACCGGAGATATTGAGTTCGATATCGCCAATGTCATGCTGGAAGTCGAGGTTGTCAAAGCGCTCGGTAATGGCTTCGGCAATCGGAATCGACTTGGCATTCGCCAGCGAGCAAAAGTCACCGCCCGGGCAGCAAATGATATCGGTCAGCAAACCAATATTTGGCGTTGCCAGGCCATGCGCTTTCGCTTCTTTCCACAGCGCGAACAAGTCAGCTTGTTTAACGTCGGCCAGCACCAGATTCTGCTCGTGCGTAGCGCGCAGTTCGCCGAAGCTGTAGCGGTCGGACAGGCCGGCGATGAAATCCATCTGCTCGGCCGTCACATCGCCCGGCGGCGTGCCGGTCTTTTTCAGCGACAGCAAGACAATGGCGTAACCCGCGACCCTGTGCGGTTTGACGTTGCGGGTCAGCCAGTTATGGAAGGCCTTGTTCTCGTGGCGCTGTTCCGCCACTGAAGCGTCGTCACCGTCAAATTTTTCATACGCAGGCGGCGTGAAATACGTGCTCACGCGCTGCATTTCTTCAACAGTCAGCAGACTAGGGCTGTCTTGCAGGTCGGCCCATTCCACTTCCACCTGACGCGCGAATTCTTCAGCGCCGAGTGCTTTGACCAGAATCTTGATACGCGCCTTGTACTTGTTGTCGCGACGACCATACTGGTTGTAGACCCGCATGATCGCTTCAACATACGTCAGCATGTGCTGCCAAGGCAGGAACTCGCGGATTACGCTGCCGATAATGGGCGTTCTGCCCATGCCGCCGCCAACTAAAACCTGAAAGCCCATTTCACCGGCTGCGTTCTGGATGAGGTTAAGGCCAATGTCATGAATCTGCACCGCAGCGCGGTCGTTGGCCGCAGCATTGAATGCGATCTTGAACTTGCGCGGCAACCATGCAAACTCCGGATGGAACGTGCTCCACTGACGCAGTATTTCTGCATACGGACGCGGATCAGCCAGCTCGTCAGCGGCCACGCCGCAGTATTCATCCGACGTGATATTGCGTATGCAATTGCCGGAGGTCTGGATCGCATGCATTTCCACCGACGCCAAATCGGCGAGGATGTCGGGCGTATGCTCGAGTTCTATCCAGTTGTACTGAATATTCTGGCGGGTCGTGAAGTGGCCATAGCCGCGGTCATACTTGCGCGCGATGTGCGCAAACATGCGCATCTGCGCCGACGACAGCAGGCCATAAGGCACGGCCACGCGCAGCATGTACGCATGGCGCTGCATGTAGAGGCCGTTTTGCAAACGCAGCGGGCGGAATTCATCTTCGGTCAACTCGTCAGACAGGCGGCGTTCCACCTGACTGCGGAACTGCGCAACTCGTTCCTTGACGATTTGATGATCAAATTGGTCGTAGCGATACATCGTCTATCCTTTAAATCTGAATTAAAAGACCAGCTTGGCAGCCACACCAGTCAGCGTGGTGGCCAGCAGGCCTCTCAGGAATTTCTCGGGTACCGAGCGCGCAGCCAGCGAACCGATGGTGATGCCGGGCACCGAGCCCAACAGCAGCATGGCCAGCAATTCCCAGTTAATCGAACCCAGCCACCAGTGACCCAAAGCTGCCACAGCGGTCAGCGGCACTGCATACGCAATGTCGGTACCGGCAATCTCGGCTGGCGACAGGCGCGGGTAAAGCAATACCAGCAGCGTCGCACCAATGGCACCAGCGCCGATGGAAGAAATCGTCACCAGTGTGCCGAGAACGGCGCCTGAGATGACGGTTGCAATCGCCAGTTTGCGGCCCCGTAGCTGGCGCTCTGGGTGGCGTGCAATCCATGCCTGCATGCGGCCACGCAGAATAATCGCAATCACGGTCAGCATCACGGAAAAAGCGATGGAATAGCGAATGATCTGGCCGATATGCTTGTCGAGAGCGCCAAAGTAATTCAGCGCCAAGGCAGCCAGCACTGCCGCAGGCAGCGCACCCAGGCACAACAATTTGACGATGTCCCAGTGCACAGTGTTCCTGAAACGGTGCGCAAAGGTGCCGGCAGTTTTGGTGATAGATGCGAACGCGAGGTCAGTGCCGACCGCGACAGCCGGATTGATGCCAAAGATCAGTGTCAGCAGCGGCGTCATCAACGAACCACCGCCAACGCCGGTCAGACCGACCAGCACACCGACGGCAAATCCGGAAATCACATAAGAAAGAGTCATAAAGCCTCGCGCGAAGAAGCCGAAATGGTAATAAACTTGGCGCTTATTCCAAACAACAGAGTATTTATTTGCTTATATGCTTATTTGATATATACAAATGAATGAAATGCAGAACAGCGCGCACTATAAAAAATGCTAAACCATGCCAAAAAATGCAAATAAAGCAATGGTGCCGCTGGATTATTTAAATCAGAGGAAGCCATGAACCTGCATCAATTTCGTTTCGTGCGCGAAGCGGTGCGGCAGAATTTTAACCTTACTGAAGCCGCCAAGGCCTTATTTACGTCGCAGCCCGGCGTATCCAAAGCCATCATCGAGCTTGAAGAAGAACTCGGCATTGATATATTTAGCCGCCACGGCAAACGCATACGCGGCCTGACTGAGCCGGGCAGGCAGGTTTTAAAGTCCGTTGAAGCGATTTTGCAGGAAGTTGAAGGCTTGAAGCGCATAGGCAAAGAATTCGCCGCGCAGGATTCCGGCAGCTTCACTATCGCCACTACGCATACGCAGGCACGTTACTCATTGCCGGCAGTCGTGCAGGCGTTCGCGCAAAAATTCCCCAAAGTTCGGCTGTCACTATTACAAGGCAATCCCAAACAGGTCGCCGAGATGGTGCTGACGAACCAGGCCGATCTGGCAATTGCCACCGAAGCCATTGCCGAGATTGATGGGCTGGTCTCACTGCCTTGTTATCAGTGGGAGCACATGATCGTAGTGCCGCCCGAGCACCCGTTATTAAAATCCAAGCTGGTAACGCTGGAAGAAATCGCCGCTTTCCCGCTCATTACCTACGACGCCGCTTTCGCCGGCCGCAACAAGATAGATCAGGCATTCAGCCGCCGTGCGTTGAAACCCGATGTGCTGCTCGAAGCCATTGATGCCGATGTCATCAAAACCTATGTTGAACTCGGCATGGGAGTCGGCATCATCGCCGGTATGGCCTTTGATGCGACACGTGACCAAAACCTGCGTGCCATTCCGGCTGGTCACCTGTTTGGCTCCAACCTATCGCGTGTGGCGTTAAAGCAGGGCGCGTATTTGCGCAGTTATGTATTTACTTTTATCGAGCTATTGGCGCCCAATTTATCGCGTAAATTAGTTGAACAAGTTTTGGCGGGGGATAGGGATTCTTACGAACTGTGAAGTTTGATTCGATAGGGTTGAGTAGGTCCACTCCATTTAAAGAAAACTTTTGTCTGCAACGAAAGCCGCTGGATCCCGATTTTCATCGGGAGCGTAGTGGGGAATTCGGACTGCATGCAGTCCGCCCACGCAGCAGTCATCACCTGCCAGTGATGACGGTAGTGGTTGAGGCGCACTCCACATAACTCCCGTCATCCCGACGCAGGCCGGGATCCAGTGTCTTCCGTATTGAACATGAAAAAAATTCTTGCTAGAGATTTCATGTTCCAACCCCCATTTTGTAGGACAAACACCTACAAAATCGCCAGCCTTTATCCAACAAGAAATAGCAAGCTGCACTGATTTATCCCAAGCATCATCTCATCCAGAATCATGTCTACCGGCAATCCTTTTGCCGAGGTGCAAAGCCGGACTACAGGAGACGATGATGACTATCAATGACATGCTTGCCGAGATCCGCGACACCAATCTGAATTATCTGATGTTGGCGCAACAATTGATCCGCGCTGACAGAGCCAGTGCAATTTTCCGCCTGGGTCTCAATGCCGAAGTTGCCGACCTGCTCGAACATCTGTCGACCCCGCAGCTGCTGAAGCTGGCCGCTACGCCGATGATGCTGGCACGCTTCCGCTTTGACGACCAAGTCATTCTCGGCATGCTCACTAACCACACCAAAGACCGCTCCCTGACCCAGCCGCATGCCGCCATTCTGATGGCAGGCCAGCCAGTTGAAGAAATTCACTGATCAATTTGCACGGTTCGGGAGAGCAGCATGGGAAATAAAAGTCTGGTATCAGAAGCCAAGGAAATCGGCACTGCGATTGCGCTCATTAATCTGGGCGCGCGATTGCAGTTGCTGGAAACTGAAACAACGCTATCGCGCGAACGTCTGCTGAAGCTATACAAAGAATTGCGCGGCGTGTCGCCACCAAAAGGCATGCTGCCGTTTTCTGCCGATTGGTTTATCACATGGCAGCCGGGCATTCATGCGTCGGTGTTCATGAACATCTACCGTTACCTGCTGCAGCACGCGCAGATCAGCGGCATCGAAGCCGTTATCAAGGCTTACCAGCTCTATCTGGAACAACTGCCGCCGGAGCCGGGCAAGGGAGCGTTGCTGTCGATGACACGCGCGTGGACACTGATCCGCTTTGTCGATAACAAAATGCTGACCATGATTCCCTGCAGCGAATGCGGCGGTCATTTCGTAGCCCACACCTTTGACTTGCACGAAGCCTATCGCTGCGGCCTGTGCCATGTTCCTTCCCGCGCAGGGAAGAAGAAAAAATGTGAAACAGAAGAAGTAGCCTGACCTGTATCGCCGCTTAATATTCTTGCCGCCATGCCGTAACCAGCTTGAGCGCTCGCTATGCAAACCCGCACTGAGCCACGCGCTCATTTCTTCTGGAGTGCAGCTTGCTAGTTACCATTGGATATCTGATCGTTGCAGGCGCCGTCTTCGGCGGCTTCGTGCTCTCTGGCGGGCACCTCGCTGCCTTATTCCAGCCGCTTGAATTATTGATGATAGGCGGCGCCGCGCTCGGCGCTTTTTTTGCCGGCAACAGCGGCAAGGCCATCAAGGCCACCATCGCTGCGCTACCGACTGTGTTCAAAGGTGCGAAATACCAGAAAGCGCATTACCTTGAATTGCTCGCATTGCTGTCAGAACTGCTCGGAAAAATACGCAAGGAAGGCATGATGTCCGTTGAGTCCGACATTGATGCGCCGACCGATAGCGCCTTGTTCAATGGCTACCCGCTCATCATTGCAGACCATCATGTCATTGAATTCATTTGCGATTACGTCAGGCTCATGGTGTCCGGGAACATCGACGTCTTCCAGATAGAAAACCTGATGGACAATGAAATCGACACCCATCATCACGAAGGTGAAGTACCTGCCCACACCATTGCACGGCTGGGCGACGGCATGCCAGCGTTCGGCATCGTCGCCGCCGTCATGGGGGTCGTTCACACCATGGAATCCATGGGCTTGCCGCCAGAACAGCTCGGCATTCTTATTGCGCGCGCGCTGGTCGGCACCTTCCTCGGCATTTTGCTGGCCTACGGTTTCGTCGGGCCGCTGGCAAGCCTGCTTGAACAAAAACTGCATGAATCAACCAAAATGCTTCAGTGCGTCAAAGTCACGCTGCTGGCCAGTTTCAACGGCTATGCGCCGGCGCTTGCACTCGAGTTCGGCCGCAAGGTGCTGTACTCGTCCGAGCGCCCCGGCTTTAGCGAGCTCGAAGAGCACATACGCCAGGCAAAGGCACGTTGATCATGGCCGCCGCTGAAGTCAAGCCCATCATCGTCAAGCGCATCATCAAGAAAGCGGCCGGCCATCATGGCGGCGCGTGGAAAATTGCGTACGCCGATTTCGTCACTGCGATGATGGCCTTCTTCCTGCTGATGTGGCTCATTAGCTCCACCTCCAAGGCCAAGCAAGAGGGCATCGCCGAATACTTCAAGACCCCGATCAAAGTTGCGCTTGCAGGCGGCTCTTCCGTCTCCGAGCGCAGCAGCGTCATTCGCGGCGGCGGACTCGACACCACGAAAAAAAACGGCGAAGTGCGCAAAGCTGTTGACCTGAAAACTGCCGAGACCGAACTCGACAAACAAGAAAAACAGCGGCTCGAAAATCTCAAGAAAAAAATGGAAGCGGCGATTGACGCCAATCCAACGCTGCGCCAGTTTAAAAAACAAATCCTGCTCGATATCACCACCGAAGGCTTGCGCATACAAATCGTCGACGAACAAAACCGGCCCATGTTCGGGCTTGCCAGCGCATCCTTGCAGCCGTACACGCGCAACTTGCTGCGTGAAGTCGGACGCATGCTCAACGGCGTACCTAACCGCATCAGCCTGTCGGGCCATACCGATGCCACCGTCTATGCCAGCGGTGAAAAAGGTTATAGCAACTGGGAACTCTCAACCGATCGCGCCAACGCTTCACGGCGCGAACTGATCAACGGCGGCATGGACGACGCCAAAGTCTTGCGCGTTGTCGGGTTGTCTTCTGCCGTGCCTATCGACAAAGACAACCTCGGCAACCCCATGAATCGTCGTATCAGCGTCATCGTCATGAACAAGCGCACCGAACAGGCCACCCTCAGCGATGCAGGCGGCGTCGACAAAGCATTGAAGGCATTGCAATGAGTACCGTCACCCCAAAGTCGGATGCGGCCATTGAAACCAGTGAACTGCTGTGCGGCATAGCCTGCCATGCCGGCAGCCATCTGGCTGAAGTAGAAAAAGAACTGACACAGCTCGACTGCCTGCTGCACACAGCCATCAACAAGCTGAGCACCAGTTTCATCGCTCTGCATCAGGCCAGCGCTGTACAGCAAGCGCTGCTTGAACAGCTGGCACCGGATGAGTCACCACATGCTGCCGAAATCAGGCAACAAATCAGGCAGCAATTGGACAACGCCATCACAGGCCTGCAATTTCAGGACATGGCCAGCCAGCTCATAGGCAGCATGGACAAGCGGCTCGCAGGCCTCAAGCACATGCTCGGTGAAATCGCTGACCAGCATTGTGAAGGTAACAGCGCCACGACGCTGGCCACAAGCATCGCCAGCCAGAGTGACGAGCTGGCGCGCCGCTTGTGCCGTCCGGTGCAGCAGCAGCATATGGAATGCGGCGACATCGAACTATTTTGATGTCACCAAAAATAGACAAGCACGGAGAAATGACCATGACAAAGACAATATTGGCAGTAGACGATTCAGGATCCTTGCGGCAGATGCTGGCATTTTCATTGCGCGCCGCCGGTTATCAGGTAACAGAAGCCGTTGACGGCAATGACGGCCTCAAGCAGGCCAAACAAAAACAATTCAATTTGGTTTTGACAGACCAGAACATGCCCGGCATGGATGGTCTATCGCTGATCAAATCACTGCGCGCACTGCCAGCCTACCAATCCATTCCCATCCTGATGCTGACGACGGAATCAGGCGACGAATTAAAAATGCGTGGCCGCGCCGCCGGCGCAACCGGGTGGCTGGTCAAGCCTTTTGATCCGCAGCGACTGCTCGAAGTCGTGCGCAAAGTCATAGGCTAAGGGGAAAAAGATGAGCATGGAAATCAGCCAGTTTTTTCAGGTGTTTTTCGACGAGGCCGACGAACTGCTGGCAGAAGCCGAACGCCTGCTGCTGGGGCTCGACCCCGCC
Organism: Burkholderiaceae bacterium; assembly: GCA_040399905.1. Taxonomy (GTDB): domain Bacteria; phylum Pseudomonadota; class Gammaproteobacteria; order Burkholderiales; family Burkholderiaceae_D; genus Pernthalerella. Next base: position 529,595 of record JBBARG010000003.1, on the reverse strand, counting down.
TGCATCGACATGGATGACATAGACGCGATCTTTCGCGCTGCGCATTCCATCAAGGGCGGCGCGGCCACCTTTGGCCTGTCCGACATGACAGGCGTCACGCACGTACTGGAAACCCTGCTAGACCGCTTGCGCAAAAGTGAAATGGGTCTGACTGCCGCGCACATCGATGCCTTCCTGCGATCAAAAGACGTACTGAAAATGCAGCTCGACGGCCATCGCCACGGCCACCCTGTAGACCAGCCAGCTGTTGAGAGCTTGCTGGGCGAACTGCATGCAATGGCCGACGAGCAGGGCGTGGCCGTGGTTGCCAGCGAAGTCGGCGCTGCAGTAAAAACAATGAAAAAAATCCGCATAGGCTTGCCCGACATGGCGGCCTCTGACATCCAAAGCCTTTCTGCCGAACTGGGATTGCTGGGTGAAATCGTCATCATAGAAGGCGAGGGCGCTCGCAAAGTATTCCTGCTCGATACCACCGAAAGCATCGACGACATTTGCGCAATCTGCTCATTCGTGATCGACCCGGACACGCTCGACATTCATGAAGAGCCCGCCAGTGTGGCGCCCGCGCAGCCGCAGCAAGACTATGAAATCTTCGACCTGCCGCTTGCCTTGCCCACCCCCAAGGCCGCACCGGCTGCTGCCGGCACTGTTGAATCGTCGTCGATCCGCGTCTCTATTGAAAAGGTTGACCAACTCATCAATCTGGTCGGTGAGCTCGTCATTACGCAGGCCATGATAGAGCAGCGCACGCACGGGCTTGATCCCATGCTGTATGAAAAACTCTTGAACGGCGTCTCGCAGCTGACGCGCAATACCCGTCATTTACAAGAAGCCGTCATGTCGATACGCATGATGCCAATGGATTACGTCTTCTCGCGCTTTCCGCGCATGGTGCGTGACCTCTCTGCCAAGCTGGGCAAGAAAGTCGAGTTGCAAACGCAGGGCGCGGCAACGGAACTGGACAAAGGACTGATCGAACGCATCATCGATCCGCTCACGCACCTGATACGCAATAGCGTCGACCACGGCATAGAAATGCCGGCTGCGCGCAAGGCTGCCGGTAAAGATGACGTCGGCATCTTGACGCTATCGGCCGCGCATCGTGGCGGCCATATCGTTATTGAAGTCAGTGACGACGGCGGCGGTTTGCAGCGCGAACGCATACTGGCCAAAGCAGCGCAACAAGGCCTTGCTGTTTCCGACGCCATGTCGGATGCCGAAGTCTGGCAGCTTATTTTTGCCGCAGGATTTTCCACCGCCGAAGCCGTTACTGACGTCTCTGGTCGTGGCGTCGGTATGGATGTCGTCAAGCGCAATATCGCCGCGCTGGGTGGTCAGGTTGAAGTGCGCTCCACGCACGGGCGTGGCACCACGATTTCAATTTCATTGCCGCTGACGCTGGCTATCGTTGACGGCATGTCGATCAAGAGTGGCGAAGAAATCTATATTCTGCCGCTGAACTATGTTCTTGAGTCGCTGCAGCCGCTACCTACCGATGTCAGCGATATTCCCGGCTACGGCACCGTCGTCAAAGTACGTGGTGACTACTTGCCGCTGATTTCATTGCAACAGGAATTTGCCATTACCGGAGATGGTCGCTCGCCGTCCGAAGGCATTGTCGTCATATTGGAAGCTGATGGAAAACGCGCGGCGATACAGATCGACGAACTCGTTGGGCAGCAGCAGGTTGTAGTTAAAAATCTTGAGGCTAACTACCGGCGTGTTACGGGTGTTTCTGGCGCTACCATTCTTGGCGACGGTAGCGTGGCGCTGATACTGGATGTTAGTGCGTTGTTGCGTGGTACGCGGCAGCTGGTTATGCCGGCGCATGCCGCTTAACTTTAAATTTTTCGTGTTCTTGGAAAGACACTGGGTTCCGGCCTTCGCCGGAACGACGGTGGAAATTTGTATGGCGTCACCTCTTCTACCGTCATCCCGGCGCAGGGTGAGGCAGGGGTTGCGTAACGCCTGCGTTACGCCTGCCGAAGCGGTATGGCTTGCAAGCCAGACCGTGGCCCGAAGGGGGATCCAGCGTCTTTAACTGAACATCTACCGACAAAACAGCACCCCAAATCCCCTTCATTTCCCCGCATCGCCCGCTTAACAAAATCCGTAACCTGTCGTTATAGCTCATGAACGAATGAAAAAATTTCATTTGCATTCAATAGCCAAACACAGTGCACAGACAAGGACAACAGGCATGCAAACCGAATCCCAGAATGCCATGCTCGACATGGCAGGAAAAAAGAACAGCACCGACCCCGGTGCGCGTGAATTCCTTGCCTTCAAACTGGGGCAAGAAGAATACGGCATCGATATTCTGAAAGTGCAGGAGATACGTGGTTATGAAACCGTGACGCGGATTGCCAATGCACCGGAATTCATCAAGGGAGTAGTCAACCTGCGCGGCATTATCGTGCCCATCGTTGACATGCGCATCAAATTCGATCTCGGCGAACCCAGCTACGACCAGTTCACTGTCGTCATCATCCTGACCATCGCCGGTCGCATCGTCGGCATGGTGGTCGACAGCGTCTCCGACGTCACCACGCTCGCGCCCGAACAAATTCGCCCAGCACCTGAAATGGGATCAGCCTTCAACACTGACTACCTGATCGGACTCGGCACGCTGGAAGAACGCATGCTGATTCTGGTCGACATAGACACCTTGATGTCCTCGTCCGAAATGGGACTCATCGAACAACTCGCTGCATAAATCGCATACAGCGACAACACAAAGGAAAACATCATGAATTTCGGTAATATGAAAGTCGGTACCCGCCTCGCTGCGGGCTTCGGTCTGGTGCTGGTTTTATTGGGCATCGCGCTGGCGCTGAGTATTAACCGCATGACGGTAATCCAGGCCAAGATTGACCAGATCGTCAATATCAATAATGAAAAAGTCATGCAAGTGATGGCCCTGCGTGCGACTGTTCTCGATCGCATGATCGCAATCCGCAATGTGGTCTTGCTGACCGAGATGACAGAAATGAAGCCGGAGGTCCAGCGTATTCAAACCCAGCAAGCCAAATTCGTGACTGCCGAAGCGCATCTTAGCAAGCTGCTTGAAGATGCCAGTACCACCGAAAATGAAAGAGCCTTAATTTTGCGCATACGCGAAAAGCATGAAATGATGCTGCCGTTGTTGGACAAGGCGATGCAGTTAGGTCTCGATAACAAAATGCCGGAAGCCACCAAAGTCTTGATCGGTGAAATACGGCCTGTGCAAAAAATGCTGATCAGTGAGCTCGGTGCAATGGCTGAACTTGAAGAAAAAATTAGCAAGGACGCTGGTATCGAAGCACAGGCGACCTATGAGGGTGGTCGCAATATGCTGTTGCTGCTGGGTGCAGTTGCACTGCTGCTGGGCGTTGGCGCCGCTTTCATCATCACCCGCGGACTGGTCAAGCAACTCGGTGGCGAGCCAAAATATGCCGCTGATGTGGCAAGCAAAATCGCTGCAGGTGACCTCGAAGCCCAGATCGATTTGCAAAGCGGCGACAATAGCAGCATGCTCTTCGCGATGAAAACCATGCGCGACAACCTCGCCGACATCGTGCAGCAGGTGCGCAACGGTACCGATACCATCGCCACTGCGTCCAGTCAGATCGCTGCCGGCAATCTGGATCTGTCGTCCCGCACCGAGCAGCAGGCCAGCTCGCTGGAAGAGACCGCATCGTCTATGGAAGAATTGACCTCGACTGTGCGTCAGAACGCCGAGAACGCCGGACAGGCCAACCAACTGGCCGTCACCGCATCCGAAGTTGCGCAGCGTGGTGGCGATGTCGTCTCCGAAGTCGTTGATACGATGGCGCAGATTAATACGTCAGCCCGCAAGATTGTTGAAATCATCGGCGTCATTGACGGCATCGCATTCCAGACAAATATTCTTGCGCTGAATGCTGCTGTTGAAGCCGCTCGTGCTGGTGAGCAGGGACGTGGTTTTGCGGTTGTTGCTACCGAAGTGCGTAGTCTGGCGCAACGCTCGGCTGCTGCAGCCAAGGAAATCAAGAGCCTGATTGGTGACTCGGTAGACAAAGTCGAGTCCGGCAGCAAACTCGTTGGTCAGGCCGGTGTCACGATGGATGAAGTCGTTGCCAGCGTTCGTCGCGTGACCGACATCATGGGTGAGATCACGGCAGCTAGCCAGGAACAGAGCGCCGGCATCGAGCAGGTGAATCAGGCCATCACGCAGATGGATCAGGTCACGCAGCAAAATGCAGCGCTGGTTGAAGAAGCAGCAGCAGCGGCAGACAGTTTGCAGGAACAGGCCGCTTCCTTGTCCGAGATCGTCAGTGTTTTTCGCGTGAATGGCAGTAGCGGCAGCAGCGGCAGCAGTGGTAGAAAGCCGGCTGTGCCTGTAAGAAGCAATGCCGCCAAGGTCGTCAAACTGGCGCCACGCGCTCCGGTACTTGCCAAGCCTGCAAAGCAGTTAGCAACGCCGGTTCGTCAGGCAGCGATGGCTAGTGCAGGTGGTGCTGGAGATTGGGAAGAGTTTTAAGCTGGACTGAATGAAGTTCATGGAAGATTGTCTTTGATTGGATAGTTTTTCGTGAACGAGAAAAGTCGCTGGGCCCCAGCCTGCGCTGGGGCGACGGTAGATATTTGGATGATGTCTCAATTCCCACCGTCATCCCGGCGCAGGCCGGGATCCAGCGTCTTTCGTCGAAAGCCTGAAAATCATTCCTCCCCGTCACCCATGAAAATAAAAGTCCTCATCATTGACGATTCCGCGCTGATCCGCAGCGTGCTGCGCGAGATCGTCAGCAGCCAGCCCGATATGGAAGTCGTCGGTGTGGCGCCCGACCCTGTGATTGCACGCGAGCTGATACGCCAGACCAATCCCGACGTCCTCACACTGGACGTCGAGATGCCAAAAATGGACGGCCTCGACTTTCTGGAAAAGCTGATGCGCTTGCGACCGATGCCGGTCGTGATGGTGTCATCGCTGACCGAGCGCGGTTCTGAAGTCACGCTGCGCGCACTGGAACTGGGCGCAGTTGATTTCGTCGCCAAGCCGAAGATGGCCATCCATAGCGGCATGCTCGATTACAGCGAATTGATCGCTGACAAAATCCGCGCTGCTGCGCGTGCGCGGGTAAGACCACGCAGCGTGAGCAGCAAGACAGCCGCAACCGGCCAGCCTTTGCCGGCAATCTCGAACCTGCTCTCCAGCAGTGAAAAACTCATCATCATCGGCGCGTCGACTGGCGGCACCGAAGCAATCAAGGAATTCCTGTTGCAGATGCCGTCTGACTGTCCCGGCATCCTGATCGTGCAGCACATGCCAGAAGGTTTTACGCGTTCATTCGCGCAAAGGCTGGACAGCTTGTGCAGCATCGCTGTCAAGGAAGCTGATCATGGCGAGCGTGTCTTGCCCGGCCATGCGTATCTGGCTCCCGGCCATTCGCATTTATCGCTGGGTAAAAGTGGCGCCAACTATGTGACGCGGCTCGACCAGAGCGCGCCGGTGAATCGCCATCGGCCAGCAGTCGACGTGCTGTTTCGTTCGGCTGCACTGTACGCCGGAAAAAATGCGCTCGGCGTGATCCTGACCGGCATGGGCAAGGACGGCGCCGCCGGCATGCTGGAAATGCGGCAGGCCGGTGCGCATAACTTTGCGCAGGATGAAAGCAGCTGCGTTGTCTTTGGCATGCCGCGCGAAGCCATTGCCGTGGGTGCGGTGCATGACATCGCTTCCTTGCAGGTCTTACCGCGTCTGGTTCTTGAGCAAATCGCCCGTGAAGGTAATCGCGCTTTGCGTGTTTAATTAGTCCTCAATATTGAAACAATGCTGCCGTAAACAGTAAGAAGCAAGTAAGCACAATCAGCAAAGTAATTCACCCAATCAAGGAGAAGGATCATGGCAGATCCAAAGACCAAATTTCTGGTCGTAGACGATTTTTCCACCATGCGACGCATTGTGCGCAATCTGCTCAAAGAGCTCGGTTATACAAACGTCGATGAGGCAGAAGACGGGGCAATGGCTTTATCCAAACTGAAAAGTGAACAATTCGATTTCGTCATCTCTGACTGGAATATGCCCGTCATGGATGGTCTTGATATGCTCAAAAACATCCGTGCCGATAGCGCTTTATCCAAAGTGCCGGTGTTGATGGTGACGGCCGAAGCGAAGAAGGAAAACATCATCGCCGCCGCCCAGGCTGGCGCGAATGGTTATGTCGTCAAGCCGTTCACTGCCGCGACGCTGGATGAAAAGCTGAGCAAGATTTTCGAGAAACTGGAAAAAGCAGGAGCCTGATCGTGGACAGAGCCAATAGCGAAACATCCGCAGCAGCTACCTTGCCGCAGTCACAGCATGATGAATTGCTCATGCGTGTCGGTCAGCTCACCCGCAGCCTGCACGAAAGCCTGCGCGAACTCGGCCTCGACAAAATACTGCAGCGGGTTGCCACCGACGATATACCGACCGCACGCGACCGCTTGCTGTACGTCGCCAAACTGACCGAGCAGGCCGCGCAGCGCGTGCTGAATGCGACTGATGCTGCGGGACCCTTGCAGGAACAGATAGAGCAGGGCGCAGCAACGCTGGCTGACGAATGGAAAGCCAGGCTGGCTTCAACTGCCGCCGATGAACCGGCGCAGGAACTGATGCGGCGAACGCTGACCTATCTGGAGGCGACTTCTCAGTCTGCTTCTCAGACACGCCAGCACCTGATGGACATCATGATGGCGCAAGACTTCCAGGACCTGACCGGTCAGGTCATCAAGAAAGTCACCGAGCTTGGTCACAGTCTGGAAGCGCAGATGGTGCAGTTGTTAATTGATTACGCACCGAATGATGGCAGGCGTGAAGCTGTCAGCAGTTTGCTCAACGGGCCACAGATTAATCCGGAAGGGAATACTGAGGTCGTGGCGGATCAGGAGCAGGTTGATGATTTGCTGGAGAGTTTGGGGTTTTAAATGCTTCATTTATTGATTGACGGAAGACGCTGGATCCCGGCCTGCGCCGGGATGACGGTAGTAAATTAGAACGACATCTCAACTACTACCGTCATCACTGGCAGGTGATGACTGCTGCGTGGGCGGACTGCATGCAGTCCGAATTCCCCACTACGCTCCCGATGAAAATCGGGATCCAGCGTCTTTCATCGAATGACAATTAAACATAAATTACGCGCCTACATAAATCTAAGAAAATAGATCGCTCATAAATTTCAATCAACCCGCTCTTTCCCCGCTTGTTCGGCCAATGGAATCAATGCCATCCGCTTAATAATCGTTCCTGCTTGCAAGCTATTGCAAACATCAGGAGCGATTCATGGCAGGGTCCGACAGCGAACTCGAAAAAACCGAACAAGCCAGCGCGCACAGGCTTGAACTCGCGCGCGAAGAAGGCAACATTCCGCGCTCGCGTGAGCTGGCTACCTGCGCGTCTTTAATCGTCGGTGCCTGCATGCTCTGGTTTTCCGGCGCGAGCATGATCGGGCAACTCGGCGTCATGCTGAAAGAGTCGCTCGCTTTCCCGCGTGCCATAGCTTTCGATTCTGAACGGTTGCTGGAGCAAAGCGGCCATGCAGCCGCCAGTGCGTTGTGGGCGTTGGCACCGTTTGGCGCAGCCCTTCTCGTGGCCGTCATCGCCGCGCCGCTGGCCGTGGGCGGCTGGCTGTTTTGCACTAACTCGCTGGTGCCGAAATTCGAGCGGCTCAATCCGCTCAATGGGCTGGGCAATATGTTCTCACTGCGCGCCCTGGTTGAACTGGGCAAGGCGCTGGCCAAGTCTGCGCTGGTCTTTGGCGTGGCGTGGATCGTTTTCTCGCAGCAGCGCATGACTATTTTCGCGCTGGCCAGCGCGCCGCTCAATAGCAGCAGCGCCGACCTTGGCCATTTGCTATTTGTCAGCTTCATTAGCATCGCTGCCGCATTGGTATTGATTGCAGCAATCGATGCGCCTTACCAAATCTGGCAGCATGCCAACAAGCTCATGATGACGCGCGAAGAAGTGCGGCAGGAACATAAAGAGCAGGAAGGCAACCCCGAAATCAAGGCGCGCATACGCTCGCAACAGCGCGAGATGGCGCGCCGCCGCATGATGGCCGAAGTGCCGAAGGCCGATGTCGTCGTCACCAACCCGACGCACTATGCGGTCGCTCTCAAATACACCGAGTCCGGCAACACCGCGCCTGTCGTCGTGGCCAAGGGTTCGGATCTGGTGGCTGCCACCATTCGCGCCATCGCATTGGAACACAACATACCGCTGCTGGAAGCGCCGCCATTGGCGCGCGCGCTATTCCGTCACACCGAGCCCGGCGACGTCATACCGCATCAACTCTACAACGCTGTTGCGCAAGTGCTGGCTTATGTCTTTCAGCTGCGCGCAGGCACCTCGCCACCGCTGCCTGAAGCAATTGAGGTACCGGAAGGCATGGACATTCCTGCGGATGAGCTCATTGCAGCCAAAATTGCCGGAGACACCCGCGCATGAACGGCAAGCTGCTCCCTTCGTGGCTGTCGCTAAGCAGCAGCGCAGCGCTGGCTGCACCGGCGCTCATCATCATGATGCTGGCGATGATGGTGCTGCCTTTGCCGGCCATGCTGCTCGACCTGCTGTTCTCGTTCAATATCGCGCTGGCCATCATCATCCTGCTGACCAGTCTCTACACGGTCAGGCCGCTGGACTTCATGGCCTTTCCGGCCGTGCTGCTGGTGTCGACCATGTTGCGGCTGTCGTTGAACGTGGCCTCAACGCGCATCGTGCTGACCGAAGGCCACACCGGTCCGGCAGCAGCCGGCAAGGTGATCGAAGCATTCGGCCACTTCCTCATCGGCGGCAATTACACCGTCGGTATTGTTGTGTTCGTGATTCTGACTGTGATCAATTTCACAGTCGTCACCAAAGGAGCAGGGCGTATTGCTGAAGTCGGCGCGCGCTTTGCGCTTGACGCCATGCCGGGCAAGCAGATGGCGATCGACGCCGACCTCAACGCCGGCCTGATCGGCGAGCAGGACGCGCGCGCACGTAGAGCCGATGTCGGGCGCGAAGCCGAATTTTATGGCGCGATGGACGGCGCAAGCAAATACGTGCGCGGCGACGCCGTCGCCGGCATTGTCGTCACTGTCGTCAATATCATAGGCGGGCTGGTGGTCGGCATCCTGCAACATGACATGGATTTTGGCGGCGCGCTCAAGAACTACACTTTGCTCGCCATCGGCGACGGACTGGTCGCGCAGATTCCGTCGCTGATCATTTCCACTGCCGCCGGCATCATCGTTTCGCGTGTGTCGAATGAGCAGGACATCGGCAGCCAGCTGACCGCGCAACTATTCGCCAAGCCGCAAGTACTGGGCATCACAGCCGCCATCATCGGCGGCTTTGGTCTCATACCCGGCATGCCGCATGTCGCTTTTCTGTTGCTGGCCGCTTTGCTTGCCTACGGCGCACGCTGGGCAAAACAGCGGCTGCAAAAACCGGCGCAGGCTGCACCGGTATCAACACCGTCAGTGAATGCCGATAACGAAGAAGCCGGCTGGCAGGACATCATTCCGGTTGACACCCTCGGCCTTGAAGTGGGCTTTCGCCTGATACCGCTAGTCGACAATGCGCAGGGTGGCGAACTGCTCAAGCGCATCAAGGGCGTGCGCAAGAAATTCGCGCAAGAGATAGGCTTTCTCACGCCGCCTGTTCACATCCGCGACAACCTCGAACTCAAACCGGCGGGCTATCGCGTCAGCCTCAAAGGCGTCGAAGTCGGCGCCGGTGAAGCGCACACGGGCCAGTATCTGGCCATCAACCCCGGCATGGTCACCGGCACCTTGCCCGGCGCACTCACCACCGACCCGGCGTTTGGTTTGCCGGCGACCTGGATCACAACTGAGTTGCGCAGCGACGCGCAGGCAATGGGCTACACCGTCGTCGATGCCGCCACCGTCGTGGCGACACACCTGAATCATCTGCTCACCGCGCATGCAGCGGAATTGCTGGGGCGGCTGGAAGTGCAGCAACTGATCGAGCACTTGAATCAGGAAACGCCAAAGATGATGGACGACCTCGTGCCCAAGAGCTTGTCCGTGGCGACCTTGCAAAAGGTGCTGCAAAACCTGTTGTCCGAAGGCGTGCACATCCGCGACATGCGCAGCATTGTCGAAGCCTTGAGCGAGCATGCGCCGCGCGTCACCGACCCGAACGACCTCACTGAAATCGTCCGCACCGCGCTCGGCCGCGCCATCGTCCAGCAATTATTTCCTGCACCTGCCGAATTGTCGGTCGTCGCGCTGGACGCGCAACTCGAGCGCGTGCTGCTCGGCGCGCTGCATGCAGGCGGCGGCGCGAGCATTGAACCCGGTCTGGCCGAAAGTCTCGCCGAGCATGCTGCGCAGGCAGTGCAAGAACAAGAACTGCACGGACAAGCGCCGGTGCTGCTGGTGCCGGCGCCGCTGCGTCCTTTGCTGTCACGGTTTTTACGGCGCGCGCTGCCGCAGCTGTCCGTGCTGTCGCACGCTGAAGTACCCGAGTCACGCACTATCAGAGTCACCCGCATGATTGGAAGCCACGCATGAACATCCGAAAATTTACTGCCGCCACACCGCGTGCGGCCTTGCGTCTGGCGCGCGCTGCGCTGGGCGATGATGCAGTCATCCTGTCGAACCGCAATGTAGATGGCGGCGTCGAACTGATGGTGTTGGCCGGCCCTGATATGGCTGAGTTGCTTGAGCCTTCCACTAAGCCCGCAACTAAGCCTTCCGCGCCTGTAATGGTTAAGCCAGCTGACTTGCCCAAGGCGCTCCCTCAGCGTGCCATTGCCGCACCTGATCTGGAACTCGACGGCCTGAAGAACGAAATGCGCTCCATGCGCGGCCTGCTCGAAACTCAGCTCGCTACCATTACGTGGAGCGGTCGGCAGTCCGAAGCCTGCGCGCGCGCCTTGCGCGACATGCTTGCTGCCGGATTTTCTGCCGGACTCACGCGCTATATCGCCGAGAAAATGCCGCCGGCCGCGCGCGCCTCTATTGCAGAAGGCCGTGACTGGATGCGTGACATCCTCGCCCGTAATATCAACGTGCCTTCGAATGAAGACATGTTGCTGGAACAGGGCGGCGTGTTTGCACTGGTCGGCCCTACCGGCGTCGGCAAAACCACCAGCACGGCCAAGCTGGCCGCACGCTGCGTTGCGCGTCATGGCGCCAACAAGCTCGCACTCGTCACTACCGACAGCTACCGGATAGGCGCATTCGAGCAATTGCGCATCTACGGCAAAATTCTGGGCGTGATGGTGCATGCCGTGCGCGATGAAGCCGATCTTGCGCTGGCACTGAACGAGCTTGGCCACAAGCACATTGTGCTCATCGACACAGCAGGCGCCAGCCAGCGCGACAAAATGGTCGCCGAGCAGATCGCCATGCTGTCGACGGCAAGCAAAAAAGTGCAACGCCTGCTTTGCCTGAATGCCACCTCGACTGCCGAGACACTCGACGAAGTCGTGCGTGCGTATCGTGGAGACGGCCTCGCCGGTTGTCTGCTGACCAAGCTCGACGAAGCCACCACGATAGGCGGCGCGCTCGACGTCATCATTCGCCACAAGCTCACGCTTATCTACATCGCGGACGGCCAACGCGTGCCGGAAGATCTGCATTTCGCCATTCGTGCTCCTCTGATCGAGCGCGCCTTTGCGCCACCTTCACAGATAGGCGTTTTCGGTTTGACAGACCAGGAGCTGCCGCTGATTGCCGCCAATACGGTAGCAGCCATGCATGACCCATTACTGCGCGAGGTGAGCCTTGGCTAATCAGGTAATCGATCAGGCCGAAGGCCTGCGCCGCATGCTGGCCGCACCGAGGATATCGCTGTGTACTGTACTGTGCGCCGACGGCCATGACCAGAAAGCTGCGCTGATGGACAGGCTCGCCGCCAGCATGGTCAGGCGCGGCCGCGCTGTCATTTTGCTCGACGCCCGCACACCCGCCCTTGCAGGTCAGGTCAGCTTGCGTGCTGTTGCGCGCGGCGAGGCAACGCTCAAGGCTGCAAGCACATCGACTCCTGAAGGATTCGATCGCATGCTGCTCGGCGCCTGCTTCAGTGAACCCGCACTCGAAAGTCTTGTGACGCAGATCGCCGGCCATCAGACCCGCATTTTAGTAGATGCCGAACTCAACGCCAAAGGCACTCTGCCGCTGCAAGTGTTCGCCGACGGTGAGCTGGTCGTGCAGCTATCCGGCAGCCCAGCTTCAATCAAGCAAGCGTATGCGATGTTGCGAATTTTAAAGACCGTCATCGGCAGCGGCACGGTGTCGATTCTGGTCACTGGCAATGACGCCGTGCATGCGCAAAAAGTGCACGCCAACCTGTCACAGGCTGCCAGCCGCTATCTGGCACTAACGATCAAATCTATCGTCGCGCCAGCAGGAGGCCGGCATGTATAACGCCTACGGCAAAGCCGACATCAAGCAACTACTTGCGCATCATGCGCCGCTGGTAAAAAAGCTCGCGCACCAGATGAAAGGGCGCTTGCCTGCCAACATAGAAGTCGATGATCTTATTCAGGCCGGCATGATAGGACTGCTCGATGCGCTACAACGCTTTGCCGACAATCAGGGTGCGCAGTTTGAGACCTATGCCGTGCAGCGCATACGCGGCGCCATGCTGGACGAATTGCGCAGCGCCGACTGGATGCCGCGCAGCATACGCCAGAGCATGCGGCAGGTTGAATCGGCAATCACCAGCCTGCAACAGCAGCTGGGACGTGCGCCGTCCGAATCCGACATCGCACAAGCTCTTAAGCTGTCCATGGCCGAGTATCACCAGATGCTGGCCGACGGCGGCGGCCACCAGCTTGTCTATTACGAAGACTTTGATGATCCGGCCAGCAATGAACATTTTCTGGACCGGCATGGTGTCAGCGAGTCCGATGATCCGCTGGCTATTCTGCTTGAATCCGGATTCAAAGGCGCGCTGTCGGACGCGATTGCAAACTTGCCCGAGCGCGAAAAAATCCTGATGGGCCTGTATTACGAAGAACAACTCAACCTGGCCGAGATCGGCGCTGTACTCGGCGTGACCGCTTCGCGCGTATGCCAATTGCACAGTCAGGCCATAGCCCGTCTGCGTGGCAAGATGAAAGAGCAAGCGTGGACTGGCGTAGCCTGATCGGCTTTGTCGTCGGCATAGGCGGCATTTTTTTCGGCCAGCTCACTGAAGGCGGACATGCAGCGTCGCTGTTGCAGCCGGCCGGTTTGCTGATTGTTGTGGCCGGCACCTTTGGTGCCGTACTGCTGCAAAGCGGGCCGCAGCAGGCATGGCAGGCCGTCTTGTTATTGCGCGCCGGCTTTGCGCGCAACGTTGAAGACAGCGTTGCACTCGAGCGCAATATCTGGCGCTGGAGTCTGGTGAAACGGCGCTCCGGCGCACTGGCGCTGCAACCCTTGCTGGAGGATGTGCAAGAGCCCTTTATTGCACGCGGCCTGCGCCTGATCATCGACGGCGTGCCGTCAGCCAAAGTGGCCGACATACTGGCGCGAGACACTGAACGTTTCGCCCAGCAGCAGCGTCGCGCCATTCGCGTATGGGAAGCCGCCGGCGGTTATGCACCGACCATGGGCATTCTGGGTGCGGTGCTGGGCTTGATACATGCGATGGAAAACCTGTCTGAGCCAGCGCGGCTGGGCAGCGGCATCGCGGTTGCGTTTGTCTCCACGCTCTATGGACTGGGCTTGGCCAATCTTCTGCTGTTGCCGGTTGCTGCGCGTCTGAAGGCTACGCTGTCAACATCGCTAGAGCGGCGCGACATGCTGGCCGACGCGCTGGTGGCCATCGCCGAAGGTGAGCCGCTGCACATCATTGAAGAACGACTTGCGGCAACCGTGGGCGAAGCCGTTCCCCTGCATCCTTCCATACTCAGAACAAGCCGCCAGAAGATAAACAGGGAAAGTGATGCGTGAGGACGAAGGTAAGCACGCCGGTAAGCACGCCGATCTGGATGACGTGCCACCGGCCGACCGCTGGATGGTGTCGTGGGCAGATTTCACTACGTTGTTGTTTGCGTTGTTTGTCGTGCTCTATGCAAGTTCGACAGTCAACAAAGACAAGACGCAGCAGGTTTCGCATTCGCTGGGGCAGGCGTTTGGCGCAACACAGCCGGCTTTAAGACAGGCTTCACAGCAAAGCCAAAGCCAATCCCCACTGAGCCGCGAGCAGCAACAGGCGCAGAAAATGAGCGCCATCGCTGACGACATTCGCCATGCATTGGGTGCCTTGATACAAAGCGGCCAGGTGAGCGTGACGCAAAGTGCGCGCGGCATTGGCATCGATATCAACGCCAGCCTGCTATTTGCGCCCGGAGAGGCGCAACTCTCTGCCGCGTCAGTGCAAGTCACGACAGCCGTTGCCAGCGTGCTCGCACGCTATCCGTATGCGATACAAATTGAAGGCCACACCGACAGCACGCCGATTCACAACGCGCAGTTTGCGTCGAACTGGGAACTGTCTTCCGTTCGTGCCAGCAGTGTGGTGCGCAGGCTGGTTGAGTCAGGGATTGCGGAAGAGAGGTTGGCTGTTATTGGGCATGGTGCTAATCAGCCGCTGGATGGGAATGGTACGGCCGAGGGTAGGGCGCGCAATCGGCGGGTGCATGTGTTGATTGTTGTTAGTTGACGGAAGACGCTGGACCCCAGCGTACGCTGGGGCGACGGTAGGAATTTTGAAGCCGTCTCAACCACTACCGTCATTCCGGCGCAGGCCGGAATCCAGCGTCCTTCGTTGTGAACTTATAAAAATCGTGGAAATAGTTTCCTGAACTAAGTGACCGGAGAGTATGTCTATTGAAAACTCTAGTGAATTTAATAAACGGCCCACAACGAATTGCGTAGCAAACTTTTCCGCACCGCTAGATGGCCCTGACTTTTCTAATGCCAGCGGACAAAAAATGACTGCATTTCCCGGCTACCGCGGTGTCGAGCGATTCCATCATGACAAGCGCCACAACATTTATCGCGCCCTGCGGGCCGATGGACAGCGTGTCGTCGTCAAGACAGCTGCTGACGAGGCCTCTACAGCACACGTCTGCGCAGGTTTGCGGCACGAGTACGAGATGCTGGTCGGGCTCGATTGTTCTGGTGTCGTACGCGTCGATCAATTGATGCCTGTAGAGGGTAATCTTGCGCTGATCACTCTTGATGCCGGAGAAAAGAATTTCGCCTGTCATTTGCAGGACGGACTGCCATCCATACCGGAATTTCTCGACTTTGCCGTTCAGATTGCCGCCGCAATTGCCGCTGTGCATGCGGCTGGCTGCATACACCGCGACCTGAATCCGGCAAACATCGTCTTTAATAGCGAACAAAATCTTCTCACCCTGATCGATTTCGAATTTTCCACGACGCGGCAAATGTTCGACGAAGGCGCCGACTCTGCAAGCGCCGCGGTGGGGTCGCTAGCCTATATTGCGCCCGAACAGACCGGTCGCATTGGCAGATCGGCAGATCATCGTGCGGATCTCTACTCGCTGGGCGCCACGCTTTACGAAATGCTGGTTGGGGCGCCGCCCTTTGGTGTTAGTGATGACAGTGATCCCCTTGCGCTGGTGCATGCGCACCTTGCGCAAACGCCCGCGTCGCCTTCCGACCGGGTGCCAAGTGTGCCGCGCATGCTGTCGGAGCTAGTCCTGAAGCTTCTTGCTAAGGCTCCCGAAGACCGTTACCAGAGCGCGGACGCCGTCGTCGCCGACCTCGTCGAAGCGCGTCGTCGCTGGTCTGTCGCAACACAGATTGATGCCTTCCCGCTCGCCCAGGGAGACATTCACACAGAGCTGCGGATTCCCGAAAAGATTTACGGCCGCGATGAGCAAGCCCGGCAACTGCTCGACGTGTTCGGACGTGCAAGCACCGGGCTGGCGGAGCTGCTCCTTGTCACCGGCGCGCCGGGTATTGGCAAATCCGCGCTTGTGCGTCTGGTCCATGCGCCCATGGCTGAACGGCGCGGTGTTTTCATCGGTGGCAAATTCGATCAGCTCCAGCGCAGCGTACCGTACTCCGCGGTCGCCGAAGCGTTCCGCGAGCTGGTGCACCAAGTACTCGCTTACGATGACAAATCGGTCGCAAAATGGCGGCAGCAAATCTTGGACGCCGTGGGCGACAACGGGAAGATCCTGGTCGAACTTGTGCCTGACATGGAAAATCTGCTCGGGCCTCAGCCGCCGCTTCTCGAGCTTGGTCCCGACGAGACTGCCAATCGTTTTCAGGCTGTGCTCAAGGCATTTGTCCGCGCCGTGGCCCGCGAAGAGGTGCCGCTCGTGCTGTTTCTGGACGACTTGCAATGGATTGATGCAGCGTCGCTTCGGTTTGTTGAATCCATACTCGGCAATCTCGACCTGCGACACCTTCTTGTGCTGGGCGCGTACCGCGACGAAGAAGTCAGTCCGGCGCATCCTCTCGCCCATGCGCTCGGTTCGCTGGGTGACAAGGGCGTGCCCATACACGTTGTGCATCTCGAGACGCTGGCAACGGCAGATATCACCCAGCTCTGCGCTGACACCTTCGCACGTCCGCTACCGCAGGTGCGGGCGCTGGCAGAGCTTCTTGCCAGGAAAACCGCCGGCAACCCCTTTTTCCTGCGCCGGATGCTGCGAACCCTTTATGTGGACAGCCACATCGGCTTTGACCGTTCCACCCGGTCATGGCGCTGGGACATAGCAGCGATCACGGCAGCGAACGTTACCAATAACGTCCTCGTGCTGATGGAAAAAACCATAGTGCGGCTTCCTCCGGCATGCCAAGAGTTGCTCGGCCTGGCGGCATGCATAGGTAACCGTTTCGACCTGCGGCTTCTCGGACAACTGTCGGGACAATCTCAGGCGGCTGCCGTGAATGCGATCTTCCCGGCGCTTGATGAGGGCCTGCTGCTGCCGGTGCGGGACGCCTATCAGGCGCCACGCCATGAGGTAGTGCATGAGGCGCTAGATGGCGCGATAGTGTCCGAGATAGTGTACTTCTACCGCTTTGCCCATGACCGTGTACAGCAAGCTGCATACGATTTGACTGACGAGTGTGCCCGCCGCGAAGCGCACCTGCAGATCGGGCAAGCACTGCTAGTCGCTGATGAAGAACGACTCTTCGACGCTGTAGATCATTTGAACCTTGCCGTTGACTTGATAACGAATGATGAGCAGCGCATGAACCTTGTCGAGCTCAATCTACGCGCCGGCGTGCGCGCGAAAACGGCAGGTGCATACCGTGCAGCGCTCGACTATCTGAACGCGAGCGTCGGACTCATGTCAGCGGCAGCATGTCGCGATCATGCAGTGCTTGCTTTCGCTCTGGACCGCGAGCGCGCGGAGGCAGCCTACCTGGCAGGCGAACATGCACTGGCGAACGAGTTGATAGTGCATGCACTCGCGAATGCACCGTCGCCAATGGAGCGCGCAAAGCTTTTCCTGCTGCGTATTTCTGTAGGCATGTGCTCAGGGGACGTCCTGCAAGCTGTCGAATGGATGCGCTGCGGCCTCGCCGAACTCGGCACCGCTTTCCCGCGCACGGATTTCGATGCCGCAGCCACGGCCGCGATGGACGAGGCAGCGCGCCTGTTCGCCGAATACGGACTAAACAGCTTTGCACAGATGCCGCTGTCGGATGACTCCACCCACCGCTTGTGTTCCGCGCTCTACGCGACCGGCGCACCCGCGGCATTCGTCACTGGCGACGGCAATCTGCTGGCGCTCATTCAGGCACGACTTGCCATTGATGCGATTCTTTACGGGCATACCGAAGAAACCCCCTTTGCTCTCGCAGCCTACGCTTTTGTGCGGGCGCTACGCACAGGTGATTACGCTACCGCGTATGAGATCGGCAGTATTGGCGTTACGCTTGCACGCGCCCGGCCATACGTGGCAGTTCGCTGCGTGACCCTCCACATTTTCGCGACCCATGTGAATCACTGGACGGAGCCTCTGCGGTCGAACGTGCCCTTGTTGCGCGAAGCGATTCGGTATGGTGCCGAATCAGGCGAACTCAAGTTTGCAGTGTTCGCGCACATGTGCCTGGTCGCGAATCTGTGCGAACTCGGTTATGAGCTTTCCGATCTCGCCATCGAGGCGGATGCCGCGCAGGCGCACGCCGCGCGAACCGGCAACGCACCCTCCGGCATTCTGATCAGGGCCGTGCGACAGTTCGTATTGTGCATGCAGGGACGGACGCGATCTGGATCGTTCGATGACGATGCGTTCGAAGAAAACCGCTTCCTTGAGCAAAGCATTGCTATCTATCCGACCGGTGTTGGCTACTACTGGATCTGTCGCCTGTCAGCTGCCGTTATTTATGGTGATGCATCAGAGGCGATGCACTTCTCGGAACGCGCCGCGCCCTTGCTGAAAAGCCTGTCAGGCTTCCATGTCCTTGTCGATCACGTGTTTTATACAGGTTTGGCGCTGACGGCATTGCATGCAAGTTCAGCCGAGCCGGTAGCGTCGCTGCAGCGCATCAGGGATGCCGAAGCGCAGCTTGCCGTATGGGCCAGCCACTGTCGAGAGAACGTCGAACACCGGCGAGCCTTGCTTGCCGCCGAAATTGCTCGCATCGAGGATGACGGTTTGCGTGCTGTAAAACTGTACGACCAAGCCATTGAGGGAGCACGGCTGAGCGGGTTCATCCACGATGAGGCGCTGGCCAACGAGCTTGCCGCGCACTTCTTCCTTGCTCAAAGCGCACGACGCATCGCTCGCATGTACATGCAGAGTGCCGTTGATGCATACGCGCGATGGGGTGCGATCGGCAAGGTGCAAGCGATTGAGGCGGCGCATCATGATTTGCTGCTTGAAGCCGCCAGCGCTTACGGGACAGGCGCCGCTAATTCCTCTATGTATCTGGATTCCGTTGTCGCCCTCGATGCAATCAGCCTTGTCAAAGCGTCGCAGGCAATCTCGGGCGAGATCGTCATGGATAGGCTGCTCGAGAAGCTGATGCAGGTCGTGATCGAAGCAGGCGGCGCCGAACGGGCCGCGCTACTGATCGACAAAGAAGGCAAGCTCGAAGTGCAAGCTAAAGGAAAAGTCTTTGGTGATCGAGTCGAGATCTCACTAGAACGCACGGCCTTGCAGGAGCACAATGAGCAAAATGCGCAGGATGCGCTGCTCAGTGGGGCGATACAACTCGCGTGGCGCACCAATGCGCCTGTTGTCCTCGTGGATGCAGCCAAAGAAGGGCCATTCGTGCGCTACATCGCGGCGCGCTCGCGACAGATCCACTCGGTACTATGCGTCCCTGTTCCACGTCACGGAAGAACCGCCGGCGTGATGTATTTGGAAAACAACCTGACGCCGCATGCCTTTACGCGCGATCGGGTCGAAATTGTCCGCCATCTTGCGTCACAGCTTGCGATTTCGCTCGAAAATGCGCAACTCGTTAAGGAAGAACACGAAAAGCTTGAACGCATCGTGGCCGAGCGCACCGCGGAATTGCAGGCGGCCAACCGCGAGCTGGACGACTTTGCCGGTGCCGTCTCTCACGATCTGCGCGCACCGCTGCGGGCCATGAGCGGATTCAGTCAGGCATTGATCGAAGACTTCGGCGAGCAGTTTCCGGATGACGCCCGCAATTATCTTGATCAGATCGGCGTCGCCAGCGGGCGCATGGGCAAACTGATTGATGGCTTGCTGACTCTGTCACGCTCTACGCGGGTGGCACTCAACCGCGAAGTCATTGATCTTTCCGCTATGGCCCAAACTATCCTGACAGAGTTGGCCCGCGTGGATCCGCAGCGGCAGGTCACAAGCGAGATTGCCCCGGAGATCGCCGTGCGCGGTGACCCCGCCATGCTTGAATCCGTGATGAGAAACTTACTCGGCAATGCCTGGAAATATACGGTCCGTACTCCCGACCCTGTAATCCGCATGCTTGCACAGCGCCAGGACGGGACTGACTTCATCTGTGTAAGCGATAACGGCGCAGGCTTTGATATGGCACATGCAAATCGATTGTTCCAGCCGTTTCAGCGGCTGCACCGGCAGGATGAATTTCCTGGTATTGGCATTGGCCTGGCGACTGTGCAGCGCATCGTGCTTCGTCACGGCGGTTTGATCAAGGCAAACGGCAAACCAGGCGAGGGCGCCACTTTCTGTTTTAGCTTGTCGCCGGCAGGCACGGCAAGCGCTGCAAAGAAGGACGCAGAGAGAGGCACATCATGAGCGCTGCGTGCATCCTGCTGGTAGAAGACAACCCGCAGGACGAAATGCTGATCATGCGGGCATTACGCAAGAGCGGGCTGGCCGATGATGTGGCCGTCGCCCGCGACGGGCAGCAAGCCGTTGATTATCTCTTCAAGGAAGGGGAGTACAACGGTCGAAACGACATAGGGTTGCCCTCCGTGGTGCTGCTCGATATAGGACTGCCTCGCCTTTCCGGACTCGAAGTGCTGGCGCGCTTGCGCGCCGATCCGCGCACGCGGCTGCTGCCGGTGGTCATTTTTACGTCTTCCGACGAGGAGCGAGACCGGCTTCAAAGTTATCAGTGTGGCGCCAACAGCTTCGTTCACAAGCCGCTCGAGTTTGCCGAATTCACGGACACCGTCGTACGTCTTGGCATGGTCTGGCTTGTCAATAATGCGCAGCCCAGTGAGCCGCAGTGCAGAGAGCCACGATGGACTACCCCCTGAACCTCCTAGTCATTGAAGACGACCCCGCCGACTATCTCCTCGTTCAGCGCCATTTGCGCAAGAACGGATTGGATGCCTTTATGCATCAGGTCAGCGATTCGGCCGGTCTTGATGCCGCCCTGAATGACAGGCACTGGCATGCGGTACTGTCCGACTACAACGTGCCCGGGATGGCGTTCACGCAGACGCTGGGACAAATACGTTCGGCTCTGCCCGACATTCCCTTGATACTCGTATCGGGAACGGTGGGCGAAGAAAGAGCGATCGAACTGTTCAAGCTGGGTATGACAGACTTCGTGCTCAAGGATAATCTGGCACGGCTGGTGCCGGCGATCACGCGCGCCTTGCACGAAGCGGAGGAGTTGCGCGCCAAGCGTGCGACCGAAGATGCGTTGCAGCAGGCTATTGCGGCGACCGGGCTTGGCATGTTCGATTACTATCCGCAGTCCGGCAGGCTGGAATGTAATGCGGAATTGAAGCGTAACGTCGGATTGCAGCCGGATGCGGAAGTCAACTTCGATATTTTCTTAAGCAGAGTCCATCCCGAGGACCGTCAACATGTCGAGGCGGTGATACATCAAGCGATGCTGGGTATGTCGAACGGACACTTCAATCTTGAACACCGTTCGCTTGGCTTCAAAGACAGTCAAGAGCGTTGGGTGCAGACGCGCGGACAAGTGTTTTTCGATGGCGACGGCAAACCCGTGCGTTGCATTGGAACGGAGCTTGACCTTACCGAAAGAAAGCAGGCCGAAGAACGTATCCGGCAAACAGCACTGCATGACCCATTGACGGGCTTACCCAACCGCGGCTGGCTGTTTGAATCGGCACAGTACGTGTTCGGTCATGCCCGCCGCGCAGGCCGATATTGCGGAATCATTTTTATCGACCTTGACCGCTTCAAACCAATTAATGATAACCATGGCCATGAAGTCGGCGACAAAGTTCTGAAGGAAGTCGCGCACCGACTCACGCAATGCATTCGCGAAGAGGACATAGTGATCCGCTTGGGCGGCGACGAGTTCTTGATATTGGTGCCGGAAATTGAATATGATGCAAAAGCCGAAGATGTCGCACGTCACATGTCGCGCTGCATCAAGCGGCCTTATTTGGTCGACGGCCTGGAATTAACCATATCAACATCGGTTGGTATCAGTATTTTTCCGAGAGATGGCAAAGATCTCGACACCCTCATCAGCCGTGCGGACGCTGCGATGTACCAGGCGAAACAGATGGGACGAGACAATATACAGTTTTACTCGGAAGAACTGGCAGCGAAGTCGCGCTTGAAATCAAGGATAGAGGGGCAACTGAAAACTGCGCTGAACCAGAACACCTTTCAGTTGCACTATCAGCCAGTAATCGACTTGCAAACCGCGCGATTGATCGGCGTGGAAGCCTTAGTGCGGTGGCCGCATGAGGACATCGGGCCGGACCAGTTTGTACCGGTCGCTGAATCGACTGGGCACATCGAACGTCTCGGCGAATGGGTCATCAGCGAGGCCTGCAGGCAGCACCGTCTGTGGCGTGATCATGGCCTTCCCGCCATTCCGATTGCCGTCAACGTCTCAGCAGTTCAACTACGGCATCCAGACTTTGCGAATCAGGTTTCCCAAATGATTGCAGACTTTGCCATTAATCCATTGGCGTTGCAGGTGGAAGTGACTGAAACTGCACTTATCGAGCACCTAGACTGGGCCATTGATGTGCTGACCCGCCTTCAGACATTAGGCGTCCAGATTGCGCTGGACGATTTCGGTACCGGCTATTCCAGCCTGAATTACCTGTCTCGCCTGCCGATCAACAAAATCAAGATCGACAAATCGTTCGTGCAGCGTATCGAGCAGGATACGGCAAGCCGGGCCATTACCGAGGCGGTCATTGCACTCGGTCGCACACTCAAGCTGGAAGTTGTTGCTGAAGGCATCGAATCTGAAGCGGTGCTGCACTATTTGCGTGGACAAGGCTGCAGTCAGGCGCAGGGCTTTCATATTTGCAGGCCGATTCCGGCTGATGCCTTTGAGGTTTGGTTCCACAAGTACGCCAATCAACCTCTGGCCCGCGCAGGCTGATTACGCAAAGCCGCCGCCTGCCCATCCGGCCCATACAAGGCCGGACTTTGCGGCTGCACGCCCAAGGCCTGCAAGCGTGCCTGATTACGCACCAGCTGCTGACTGAGCAGCAGGCCATTGACTCGGTTGACTTCTTGCGCGTCGCGCACGATGGCCAGCAATACCTGCCAGTCGGACTGACCGTTGCCGGTCTGCGCCACCCATTGCTGCATGCCCGTTTCACTGGCGGCGAATCCTTTAGCAGCCAGTAGCCGATGCCGGCTTGCAGCGAGGATAGAGAGCTTGTTGATCAGTTCAGCTTTGTCCGGCAACAGTAGTGCGAAGGCTTCGAGATCCAGCGCGATCAGGCATGCTTGTTCTTGCCGTAACACCGCCAGCAATCCTTGCGCTGCGCTGCATTCGGCAGCGAGTGCTTGATGTGGATGTAGACCGGCGGCCATGCTATTTTTTCTCTGCCAGCAGTTCACGCACCGAAGCGATCAGGCCGTCGGCAATTTTGTCCGGGTTTACGTTAAAGCTGCCGGCCGCAATCGCTGCGCGAATTTCGTCAACGCGTGCCGCATTGAACGGCGCCTCTGCCTGAGGTGCTGACGATAGCGCCAATGTGGAAGCGGAGATGCTGACGATATTGCTGGTCGTGGCGGCGTTGGCAGCCTTTGCTGCCGGTCTGGCCTGCGCCTGTAAAGCAGGCAAGGTGTTGGTCAGTTTGGGGTTGGTGTCATCGATTTTCATCGCGGTGTCCTCGGTAAATTGCTCGGTCACCTGTACTAACGGCAGCCTGGGCAAAAAATTAAGGTCATCTGCAAAAAAAATTTAAAAACGAACAGACAAACTGCCGTCTGCCTGTGCCTTGCCGGTAATCAACTGGCCGTTGGCAGTTCTCGCCTGCACCGCATCGCCTTCATATCCCATCATCAAAGCGCGGCCTTCGCTGCTAATCGCAAAGCCGGCGCCGCTGGCGACTATGCGCACCGGCTGGCCTTGCTGCACCACGACTTGCTTGCGCAAGGTCGCGCTCGTGACCGGCATGCCGGCCGATACCGGCAGGTTGATGGTGCGGCCTATCGCTTGCGTTGCATCCGTCAGCACGCCATTAGGCAGGGTGGCAAGGTCGCCTTTTTTCATGATCAGGTCACTGGCAGCTAAGCGCTGGCCCTGCGCAAGCGGCAGCGCACTGCTCACATAGTCCACCGTCATGCCAAGTCGCGCTGGCAGGTACACCGTCCATACAACCGGCGCACTGCAGCGCACGCCCACGGTGGTGTTGCCGATGGTGCGCGCAGACGGCATTAGAAAAGCTTCAGGCGCATCACAGGCGGCCAGCTTCACGCGCGGATCAGGATCGTTGACCTGCACATTCGGCACCCCCGGCATGGCAGCGGCCTGCCTGAATAAAAACTGCTCGGCCAGCACACGCAAGGCAGTGGGGTCCTGACGTGCTGCCGATGCTGTCAATGCTGACGATTGTGCGACTGCGCATTGGAAAAATACGCTCAAGACCAAGGCCAGGAGCGTGCCAAAGATATGCCGGACATGGTTCATGAAATGCACTCCTGCTATGAAATCCTGCAGTAAATGGAAACAGGGATCACGCATCCTAATCGGCGGCGCTGTTTGCAAGTCGCCAAACAAACCCGGTTTTTCCCTTCTGCTTGGCTGATGAATTACCGGCATGACTTCCTATCATGCAATTCATCAGCAGTCGTATGGTTAACGCTAACGGGAGCGCGCAATGCCGGACTTACTCAGCGATTATTTGCAATTTCATCAACGTGCATTGTCGGTGCGCGCAGAGCGTCAGGAAATTCTGGCTTCGAATATTGCCAACGCTGATACGCCGAATTTCAAGGCGCGCGACATCGACTTCAAAGCGGCGCTGGCAACAGCGCTGTCTGCTTCTTCCGCTACAAGCTCCTCGCTCGCCAACACCCATGCCGCACATCTGGACAGCACCTCTGCTACTGGCAATGCAGCACTGCTGTACCGCATACCACGGCAGGACAGCATAGACGGCAACACCGTCGAGCTTGATGCGGAGCGCGCGCAGTTCGCCGACAACGCCTTGCGCTATGAGGCCGGCATCTCGGCTGTCAACGGCAAGATCAAGGATTTGCTATCCGTGATTCAAGGCCAATAAGCAGGGTCAAAAAGAAAGCACGCCATGTCACTTTTTTCCGTCTTCAATATCGCCAGTTCCGGCATGGCCGCTCAAAGCCAGCGCCTCAATGCGGTCGCCAGCAATATCGCCAATGCTGAAAGCGCAACCAGTCCGACTGGTGAAGCGTATCGCACCAAGCATGTGGTGTTTGCCGCGCAGCCTATGGCCGATAGCGCGTCCAGCGGTGTGGCAGTGACCGCCGTCATTGAAGACCAGAGCCCGCCACGCATGATGTACGACCCGCGCCATCCCATGGCTGACGAGAAGGGTTATGTGGCCATGCCGAACGTGAACCCGGTCGATGAAATGGTCAACATGATCTCGGCTTCGCGTGGCTATCAAAACAATGTTGAAACACTGAATGCGGCCAAGGCACTGCTGCAAAAAACTCTGACCATTGGTCAGTGAGTGACTGTTTACCTATGTTTTTAATTTTTTCGTTAGGTCAGAAAAGTCGCTGGACCCCAGCCTGCGCTGGGGTGACGGTAGTAATTGAGATGTTGTACCCATTTACTACCGTCATCCCAGCGCACGCTGGGATCCAGCGTCTTTCGTCACGCAACAAATGCTTCATAAATTCTCAAGCAGACAGCAAGAACTAAAAGGAACAAGTCTATGAATCTCTCACCCCTTCCAAGCTCCGAGCTGCTGTCAACCATGAATCCGGCTGCAGCAACTGGCGCATCCGGTATGTCCAGCACTCAGGCATCGCAAGACCGTTTCATGACGCTGCTGGTCACGCAGATGAAAAATCAGGACCCGCTCAACCCGCTCGACAACGCGCAGCTCACCAGCCAGCTCGCGCAACTCTCGACTGTGACTGGCATCGACAAACTCAACAGCACCGTGCAGGCAATGATGGCCAGCACGCAGTCCAGCCAGTCGCTGCAAGCTGCCAGCATGATCGGTCGCGCCGTGCTCGTGCCGGGTAGTGGCACCACGCTCACTGACAGCAAGGCCTTGTTCGGCGTTGAGCTGACTGAACCGGCTGATGCCTTGCAAGTCACGATCACCGACGCATCCGGCAATACAGTGCGCACCTTGAATCTGGGCCCGCAAGCCGCCGGCTCGATGGCGCTGAGCTGGGACGGCAGCACCAACAGCGGCGGCACAGCAACTGATGGTCGCTATCAGTTGCAGGTCAGTTCGCTGCGCGGTGGTCAGGCGAGTAGCGCTACCTCGCTCGCTTTCGCCGAAGTCAACAGCATTTCCATGACCAAGCAGGGCGTACAACTGAACCTGAATGGCGCGGTGTCTTCTGCAACGCTGGCGGATGTACGCCAGATTCTTTAATTAATTTAGTCCCATTTCTTTCAGGAGAACAGCATGAGTTTTCAACAAGGCTTGAGTGGACTGTCCGCTGCCTCTAAGTCGCTGGAAGCAATCGGCAATAACGTTGCCAATGCCAACACGATAGGGTTCAAAGAATCGCAGGCGATATTTTCCGATGTGTATGCCGCGTCGCTGACTGGCAGCGGTGGCTCGCAAATCGGTATCGGCACGCGTCTGACACAGGTTGCGCAGCGCTTCACGCAAGGTAATGTCACGGCGTCGAATAATCCGCTCGACATCGCCGTTAACGGTGGCGGTTTTTTCCGCATGAGCACCAATGGTGCAGTCAACTACAGTCGTAACGGCCAGTTCCAGATGGATAAGTCCGGCTATATCGTCAACTCCAGCGCAGCACGCCTGACCGGCTATGTGGCTGACAGCCGCGGCATTCTTTCGACTGGCGCGCCAGCCGAAATCAATATCCGCAGCAGTGACCTGCCGCCGCAATTGACGACCACCGTCGACGCCATGCTGAATCTGGATTCACGCAAGGACATACCTGCCACCACACCATTTTCAATTGACGACCCAACCACGTACAACAACGCGACTTCCGTGTCCGTGTTTGATTCGCTCGGCAACTCGCATGTGCTGCAGACGTTTTATGTGAAGACCGCGCCGGGTAGCTGGGACGTGTATGCGGCAGCCGATGAAGTCATGATCAACGGCGGCGCAGCACTCAGCACGCTGAACTTCGGCACCGACGGCGCATTGACAGCCGCTTCGCAAGCGGCGTTGCCGATCACGGCAGCGATTCCTGTTGCGACTGGCGCTGCACCTGTGCTGACAGTCGGACTCGATTACACAGACACCACACAGTTTGGTTCTTCCTTCTCGGTCAATAAACTCGATCAGGACGGCTTTACCTCCGGCCGCCTGACCGGCTTTGGCGTCGCCGCCGACGGTCTCATCATGGGCCGCTACACGAATGGCAAATCGTCTGTGCTGGGACAAGTCGTGCTGGCGTCGTTTGCGAACCCCAACGGTCTGCAGCCTATGGGCAGCAACCTGTGGTCGGAAACAGCCGACTCCGGCAACCCCATGGTCGGTGCGCCTACATCGGGCAACCTTGGCGCTTTGCAGTCGAATGCTGTCGAAGACTCGAACGTCGACCTGACCGCCGAGCTGGTCAACATGATCACGGCGCAGCGCAACTATCAGGCTAATGCGCAGACCGTCAAGACGCAGGATCAGGTGCTGCAGACGCTAGTTAACCTTCGCTAAGGAAAACGGCGATGGACCGCATGATCTACCTCGCCATGACTGGCGCACGCCATGTCATGGAGCAGCAGTCAACGACGTCGAACAATCTTGCCAACCTCAATACCACCGGCTTTCGCGCGCAGCTCGACAGCTTTCGCGCGGTGCCGGTGCAAGGTCCAAGTTTGCCTACGCGCGCCTTCGTCGTCGACGCCACCACCGGCAGCGATTTTTCGCAGGGCGTGGTGCAGCAGACAGGCCGGCCACTGGATGTCGCCATCAAGGGCGCAGGCTGGATTGCGATGCAGGCGGAAGACGGCAGCGAAACCTACTCGCGCAACGGCAACTTGAACGTGAATGAAAACGGCGTGCTGATCGGAGCCGGCCGGCGCGCTGTTGCCGGTGATGCCGGGCCAATCACGATACCTGCCGAATCGACTGTGTCGGTCGCACCCGACGGCACAGTCAGCAGCATAGATGCGCAGGGCGCTGCTACGGCACTGGGCCGCATCAGGTTGGTGAACCCGCCACCACAACAGATGGTGCGCGGCGACGATGGCCTGTTCCGCACCAGCAGCGGCAAGCCGGCTGATAACGATTCAACCGTGCAGCTGGCAAGTGGCAGCCTCGAAGGCAGCAATGTTAACGCAGTCGATGCCATGGTCAGCATGATCAGCCTCGGTCGCAGTTTTGAATTGCAAATGAATTTGATTAAAAAAGCCGAGAGCAATGAAGAAAAAGCCAGTCAGATCCTTGCTTTGAATTAAGTACGGCTGCTGCAAAATCAAATGAACCCATTTCCTGAAAGATTGCTGCCATGATGAATTCGCTTTGGATTGCCAAGACCGGTCTGACTGCACAGCAATCGCAGCTTGATGTCATTGCCAACAACCTTGCCAACGTCGGCACCAGCGGCTTCAAGCGTTCACGCGTTGTGTTTGAAGACCTGATGTACCAGACCGTGCGCGCTTCCGGTTCCAGCTCGTCGCAGCAAACGCAGGTGGCAGCTGGCTTGCAGATCGGGACCGGCGTGCGGCCAGTCGCCACCGAGCGTATCTTCACGGCGGGCAATCTGCAGCAGACTGGCAATTCAAAAGACATTGCCATTCAAGGGCAGGGATTTATTCAGGTGCTGATGCCCGACGGTAGCACGGGCTACACGCGCGACGGTTCTTTTCAGATCAGCGCCGAAGGTCAGTTGGTGACATCGAGCGGCTACCCGATACAGCCGGCCATCACCGTGCCGGCGACGACGCAGGATATTATTTTTGGTAGTGACGGCACCATCACCTTCACCGATGCCGGCACGTCTCAGCACACGCAGGCCGGCACATTGCAACTGGCGAATTTTGCCAACCCTGCCGGCCTTGAAAGCCGTGGCGAAAACATCTTTGTCGAAACCCCTGCATCCGGCACGCCAATAATCAGCGCGCCTGGTTCTGGCGGCACTGGAAAATTAATGCAGGGCTATGTCGAGACCTCGAACGTGAACGTGGTTGAAGAACTGGTCAACATGATTCAGACCCAGCGTGCGTATGAAATTAATTCCAAGGCTATAAATACGGCAGATCAGATGCTGCAGCGGTTGGCGCAGTTGTGATGGTGGTGTGGGTTATGTGTTTTTGTTTTTCGGCGGAAGACACTGGATCCCGATTTTCATCGGGATGACGGTAGATAAACAAACGTCATCCCGGCGCAGGCCGGGATCCAGCGTCTTCCGTCAATCATCAATCCAATCAATTAAGCAATCGATTAATTAAGCAATCATGAAATTCCCCATCGACGAACTCACCAGCATAGGCATTCGCGTACTGTCCTCCGCCGTAGCCTGCGCGACTGCCGCGATGCTGGTGGCCTTGATCGCCGGTTGCGCCGGCGCGATACCGGATTCCATCGTCGCACCGCCAGCGGTAAAGACGGCTGCGCCGCTGCCTGCCATGGCCAGTAACGGCACCATTTTTCAGGCAGACAGTTTTCGTCCGATGTTTGAAGACAGACGCGCGCGCATGGTCGGCGATACGCTGGTCATTACCATCAGTGAAAAAAGCACGGCTGGAAAAAATGTCGCCAGCAGCAGCAGCAAGGACGGCTCGACTGACTTAAGGTATCCACCGCTATTCGGGATGGTGGATCTTGAAGGTTCAATCAAGAACAGCAATGCCGATAAAGCCTCGGCCAATGCAGCGAATAATTTCAACACTACGCTAACAGTCACAGTCAGCGAGGTGCTCGCCAACGGCAACCTGATGGTGCGCGGTGAAAAACAGATCGCGCTCGACCGTGGCACTGAATTCATACGCTTCTCCGGCGTCGTCAGCCCGGCGACGATCTCGCCGGTCAATACCGTCGCTTCGACGCAGGTGGCAGATTTGCGCGTGGAGTACCGCACCAACTCGAATATTGACAAGGTCGCATTGCAGTCTGCGCTGATGCGCTTTTTCCTCAGCGTGATGCCGCTGTAATGGTATGGCTATGACAGGAGTCCCGTCATGAACCTGCGACTTTCTGCATTTCTTATTGCGTTTGCATTTTCCTTACCCGCTCACGCAGAGCGCATCAAAGACATGGCCAGTATTCAGGGCGTGCGCCTCAACCAGCTTTCCGGCTACGGACTGGTCGTTGGCCTGGATGGCAGCGGCGACCGCAGCACATCGTTCACTACGCAAAGCATGACGAGCATGCTGCAGCAGCTTGGCGTGAATCTGCCCGCCGGCGTCAAACTTGATTTGAAAAATGTCGCCGCCGTGATGGTCACGGCGGCGCTGCCGCCATTTGCGCAGCCAGGCCAGTTGCTGGACGTGACGGTGTCATCAATCAGCAATGCTAAAAGCCTGCGCGGCGGCACGCTGCTGATGACGCCCTTGAAAGGCGCGGACAATAAAATTTATGCAATGGCACAGGGCAGTCTGCTCGTCGGCGGCGCCGGCGCTTCGTCCGGCGGCAGCAAGACGCAGATCAATCACTTGCTTGCAGGCCGCATCAACGGCGGCGCAACGGTAGAGCGCGAAGTGCCGACGACGATAGGGCAGGGCGATACGCTGTCGCTGGAATTGAACAGCGGCGATTATTCAAACGCGAGCCGTATCGTCGCAGCGATCAACCGCCGCTTTGGCGCCGATACGGCCAGCGCAAAAAACGGGCGTGTCATTAAAGTGCGCGCGCCGGTAGAGGAATCCGCGCGCGTCAGTTTTCTGGCTGACATGGAAGAAATCGATATCACCGCAGCCCGTGATGCGGCACGCGTGATCATCAACGCGCGTACCGGCTCGGTGGTCATGAACCAGACTGTGACGATAGAGCCATGCGCTCTGGCACACGGCAATCTTTCGGTCGTCATTACAGCGCAGCCCATCATCAGCCAGCCGAATGCTTTCGGCGCGGGCAAGACGGTGGTGGCGCAAAAGACGGATATCGAGATCAAGCAGGAACCGGGGCAGCTGGTGCTGCTGCAGGCCGGCGTGTCGTTGGCTGAAGTGGTCAAGGCTCTGAACGCTGTCGGTGCGACCCCGCAAGACTTGCTGGTGATTTTGCAGGCGATGAAAGCTGCCGGCAGCTTGCGTGCCGAACTGGAGATTATCTGATGCGCATGCAAAATGACCTTTCCGCCAGCAATGCGATTGCGCCGTCCGAACTTGACAAGCTCAAGCGCGCCGCGCATGAAAATTCACCCGATGCGACGAAGGCAGCGGCAACCCAGTTTGAAGCGGTATTGCTAGGCATGGTGTTGAAAAGCATGCGCGAAGCGACGCCGCAGAACGGGCCATTCGACAGCGAACAAAGCCGGATGATGACGTCGATGCTGGATCAGCAGTTGTCGCAATCACTGGCTTCGCGTGGAATAGGTTTGGCGAAGGTGCTGGAGCGTCAGTTGTCTCCCAAAGTGTCGGTTTCAACGCCGCCTGCTGCAACAACTGCGCCGTCGCCGTCAGCCTTGCCGGAAAAACCCTCACTGGACCGGCATAATTTTTCCGCGAAGTTGAAGTCCTTTGCCGAATCTGCCAGTGCCGCCACCGGCATACCGGCGCGTTTCATGCTCGCACAGGCCGCACTAGAAAGCGGATGGGGCAAACGCTCCATAAAACTGCCGGACGGCAGCGATAGCCATAACCTGTTTGGCATCAAGGCCGGCAGTAGCTGGAAAGGCAAGGTTGCCGAAGTTTTCACAACCGAGTATGTGAACGGCCTGCCGAAAAAAATCATGCAGAAATTTCGTGCCTATGACTCACCGGCTGAAGCCTTCGCCGATTATGCCGCGTTGTTGAAGCACAGCCCGCGTTACAGCGGCGTGGTTGCCAGCGCAACCGATGCAGCAGGCTTTGCGCAAGGCATGCAGAAGGCCGGCTATGCAACTGATCCGCAGTACGCAAATAAGTTGATGCGAATGATGGCTAGTAAGTTTGCCTGAACAGTTTGCAAAATAATTTTAATTTTTACGGGGCCCTGCCGTAAACGAATCAGAAAGCACCGCATTTAGCATTGCCTACAGGGGCCCAACATGACAACCAGCATACTCGCCATCGGACAAAGCGCATTGGCCGCCGCGCAGGTCGGCATGGCCACGACCGGCCACAATATTGCCAACTCCGCTACACCCGGTTACACACGCCAGATCGTGATGCAAGGCGCCGTCGCCGGCCAGGCCAGCGGCTATGGCTTTGTCGGCAAGGGTACTGAAGTGACCGAAGTGCGTCGTGTCTATAGCGAGTTCCTGACTGGTCAGGTACTCGGTGCGCAGATCAGCAAGAGCAGTCTCGACACCTATTACAGCCAGATCCGTCGCATCGACAATTTGCTGGCTGACCCGTCGGCTGGCGTATCGCCGGCGCTGCAGGATTTTTTCAAGAGCGTACAAAACCTGACTGCCGAGCCTGGCGGCGCTGCAGCACGGCAGGCCTTGTTGTCGACGTCCGAGTCTTTGACGGCGCGCTTCAATGGCTTGAACGGTCAGCTCTCGGAAATTCGCGCGGGAATTAACTCCGAAATCGAATCCAGCGTCGACGCCATTAACGCCTATGCGCGTCAGATCGGACAGCTTAACGATGCCATAGAAAAAGCGCAGACGGCTGCGCAAGGCAAGCCACCGAATGACTTGCTGGATGCGCGTGACCTGCTCGTGGCACAGCTCGGCAAGGAAGTGCGCGTGACGGTAGTAAATCAGGACAGCAGCAGTAATGTATTCATAGGCAATGGCCAGCCGCTAGTGGTAGGCAACAAAACATTTGCATTGGCCGCCACCAGTTCACCGACTGACAGCAACCGCAGCGAAGTCGCCTATCTGTCGAACGGCAAGACGACGATACTGGCTGAGAATGCCTTGCCTGGCGGGCGGCTTGGCGGTCTGTTTGCCTTTCGCAGCGAAACCGTCGATAGCGCGCAGAACGCGCTTGGCCGAATTGCCATCGGCATGGCCGACCGCTTCAACGCCCAGCACAAGCTGGGACAAACACCCAACGGCGCCATGGGTGGCGACTTGTTCACCATCCCTGCGCCGCAAGTCAACGCCAGCCGCGACAACACCGGCTCCGGCGTGATCACTGCCACGCTGACGGATTCGTCACAATTGACGACCAGTGATTACCGGCTGCAGTTTGATGGCACTAATTACAACCTGACGCGGCTGTCTGACGGCAACATCACCAGCTTTGCTACGCTGCCGCTAGTTGTGGACGGCATCACCATCAACGGCAGCGGCGTGCCTGCTGCCAGCGATACATTCATGGTGCTACCGACGCGCAATGGCGCAGCCGGCATGCATGTCGCAATCAAAGATGTGCAGTGCATCGCGGCCGCTGCGCCTGTACGCACGCAGGCCAGCGGCGCCAATACGGGCACGGGTGCCATCAGCGCCGGCAGTATAGACGCCAATTTTTTACCAGCCTCCATCACATCACCTGTCACGCTGCAATACGCCAGCGGCGGCAATAGTCTGAGTGGTTTTCCGGCGGTGCCGGTGACGGTGCTTGCCAATGGTGTGCCAACGACCTATGCAGCCGGTGCAACGATTCCGTTTGTGGCTGACGCCAGCTACAGCTTTAGCGGCATGCAGTTCAGCATGACGGGTGCGCCTTCCAATGGCGACACGTTCAGCATTGCCGCCAACACCAACGGCGTGGGCGACGCACGCAATGCCATGAAGCTGGGCGAACTGCAAAGCGCGATGACGCTTGACGACGCCACCTCGAATTTTCAGGGTGCGTATGCAGCGCTTGTCAGTCAGGTCGGCAACAAGGCGCGTGAACTCGAAGTCACCAGCGCGGCTTCCGGCACTTATTACGATCAAGCCGTGGCCGCGCAGCAGAGCGAATCCGGCGTCAACCTCGACGAAGAGGCAGGCAGTCTGATGCGCTACCAGCAGGCCTACCAGGCAGCCGGCAAGTTGATGCAGACCGCAGGCCAGTTGTTCGAAATATTGCTGCAACTTGGCAGATAAAAAGGAAACGATCATGCGCATCAGCACCAACACCTTGTTCACAGTTGGGCAGGCCCGCCTTGGCGAACTGCAGTCGGGGCTTGCCAAGACACAGCAGCAAATCTCGTCGGGGCGGCGCATCCTGACACCGGCTGACGATCCTATCGGCGCGTCGCAAGTGCTCAATCTGGAGCAGAGCCAGTCGATGAACCAGCAGTACGCAACCAATCGCGTCAATGCCGGCAATGCCTTGCAAAATCAGGAAGGTGTGCTGTCCAGCCTCGACGATCTGGTGCAGAACATGAAAACACTGCTGGTCTCGGCCGGTAACGGGACGCTCGACGACCAACAGCGCAAATTTATTGCCGTCGAACTCGATGGCCAGTTCGATCAGATGATGGCATTGGCGAATAGTCGCGATGCGATGGGGAATTTCATATTTTCCGGCTATCAGGTCGGTGTGACGCCGTTTGTAAAGACCGCCAGCGGCGCGAGCTTTCAGGGCGATGCCGGTGCGCGCATTTTGCAGGTCGATGCCAGCCGCGAGGTCAAGATTTCCACCAGCGGTGAAAAGCTGTTTGAATATATCGACACCGGTACGGCTGCTGCGCCCGGTAGCGTGCAAAGTATTTTCCAGACATTGCGCGATATGTCGACTGCATTAAAAACTGCGACCACCACGCCGGCGGCGCAAGCGGCCCTGGCTGCTCAGACTACGTCTACCGGCAATGCGCTGACGACCTTGTTTGATCGCGTGTTGTCGGCACGCGCTGCAATCGGCGCACAGCAAAAAGAAATTGATGCGCTAGACACAGCAGGATCAGCGCGCGATCTGGAATATACGGCAGCCAAGTCGGCTCTGCAGGATGTCGATTACAACAAAGCCATCAGCCAGTTTTCGCAGCAGCAGACTACGCTGGAAGCGGCGTTGAAATCTTATAAGGCGGTTACGCAGTTGTCTTTGTTTTCGCTGATGTAGTTTTTTATGGTCCGATGAAAGACGCTGGGTTCCGGCCTGCGCCGGAACGACGGTAGAGGTTGAGGAGCACTTCACATTACTACCGTCATCACTGGCAGGTGATGACTGCTACGTGGGCGGACTGCATGCAGTCCGAATTCCCCACTACGCTCCCGGCGTAGGCCGGGATCCAGCGTCTTTGCTTGTTCTCCCGGTCAGCAACTTCAGCCGCTAAACTTACCCAACTGAGAAACCGCCCTCAAAAAAGCCTGCGACATAGGCGCAGCCAGATAAGGCAGCACCAGACTAATCATGATAAAACCCGCACCCAGCGTAATTGGAAAGCCGATGCCGAACAGGTTGAGCTGAGGCGCTGCCCGCGTAAGGATGCCGAGCGCCAGATTCGTCATCAGCAGCACGGCGACGATGGGCAAGGCCAGTTGCAGGCCAACTGAAAAAATACTGCCGCCCCACAGCGCAAGCATGCGAAAGGGTGCGCCGCCTATAACTTCGGCCGACACCGGCAGGGTCGTGAAGCTGTCTGTCAGCGAGGCAAGCAACAGCAAGTGCATGTTCGTAGCCACGAACACCATCAACGCCAGCCAGCCGAATAATTGACTGACCGCCGAGGCCTGACTGCGGCTGAGCGGATCGAAAAAAGTCGCGAAGGAAAAGCCCATCGTCAGCGCAGCGAGTTCGCCGGCGAGTTCGACGGCAGCAAACACCAGCCGCATGGCAAAGCCGAGTGCCAGTCCGATGATGATTTGCTGCACCAGAATCAGCAGACCTGCGTAGGACATAGGCTCTACTGTCGGCATGGCTGGAATGCCGGGTGCGATGGCTAGGGCCAGTAATAAGGCGAGACCGATTTTGACGCGAGCCGGTATGCTCGCGTGGCCAAACAACGGTGCAATGCTCAGCAGCGCGAGGATGCGTACTGTCGGCCATAGCAGGCTGACTATCCATGCGTTTAGTTGGAGGCTGCTGATGGTGAGCATTGTGTTGGGGGCTGTAATTTAAAAACGAGAGACGCTGGATCCCGGCCTGCGCCGGGATGACGGTAGTAGGTTAGGCGATGTCTAAATTTCCACCGTCATCCCGGCGCAGGCCGGGATCCAGCGTCTTCCATCACACAACAAAGATCAAATAAAAAATCTAACTAACTAACGCCGGAATATTCGTAAACGTCTGCCGCATAAAATCCAGCATCACAGTCAGCATCCACGGCCCAGCCACCACCAGCGCTATGAAAATGCTAATAAGCTTGGGAATGAAAGACAGCGTAGCTTCATTAATTTGCGTAGCCGCCTGAAAAATACTCACAACCAGTCCGACTGCCAGCGCAACCAGCAGTAGCGGACCGGCCACCATCAGCAGCACTTCCATGGCCACGCGGCCTTGCGTCATGACTGATTCGGGCGTCATTGCTGTCCTTATTGATAAAAGCTTTGCGCCAGCGAGCCGATCAGCAAGGCCCAGCCGTCGACGAGTACGAACATCATCAGCTTGAAGGGCAGCGCAACAATGGCGGGCGACACCATCATCATGCCCATCGCCATGAGTACGCTGGCGACGACCATGTCGATGATCAGGAACGGTATGAAGATGGCAAAGCCGATCTGGAATGCGGTCTTCAATTCGGAGGTCACGAAGGCGGGTACCAGCAGCCGCAGCGGCACTTGTTCGGGACCTTCCAGTGCAGGGCCATGCGAGAGTTTGACGTAGAGCGCAAGATCAGAGGCGCGCGTCTGCGCCATCATGAAACTTTTCAGTGGCGCGGCACCTTTGTCCAGTGCCTGCGCCATCGTGATTTTGTTGTCCTGCAGCGGCTGCCAGGCGTCGACGTAGATTTTGTCTAGCACTGGTCCCATGACAAACAAGGACAGAAACAGTGCCAGTCCAATGAGTACCTGATTCGGCGGCGCGTTCTGCGTGCCTATGGCTTGCCGCAGCAGTGACAGCACGATCACGATGCGGGTGAAGCTCGTCATCATCAACAGCGCTGCTGGCAGGAAGGACAGCGCCGTCATGAACAGCAAGGTCTGCAGTGACAACGTGTAGTTGGTGCCACCACCGGCGGCGGGTGTACTGGTAAAGGCCGGTATGCCGGGGTCAGCATAGACGGCCATTGGAATGATGAGTGCGCAGAGTGCGGCTAGCCGCATTAGCATTTTGGTAGATCGATCCATGTCAGCGTTCCTTGCGTGCAGCCAAAGCGCGCTGCAGCCATTCGGCGAATTTTGGTGTCAGGCCGGCAGCATTGAGAGGCGTATTTATCTGCGGTCTTTCCTGTGGTGGCAAAGTAGCCAGCAAGTTGACGTTTCCTTGCGCGACGCCCAGCACCAGCCACTGACCTGCGACCTCGACCAGCACGACGCGTTCACGCGGACCTACGGAGCCTGCGCCTATGATTTGAACGGCGGTATTACTGTTGCCCCTCATACCACTCATGCCACCCATGCGCTTTATGCCCCATGCGATGGCGGCAATGATGGCCAGCACAATCAGCAGGCTCATGATCATTTGTAGCAGGCCGCTGGCTGCGCCGGATCCGGCATCGCTGGCTTGTGCCGTCGATGCCGCCAGCAACAAGCTGGCAGCTATGCAGCAGAAGGGGAAACTGACGCGGCGCTTCAACGGTTCAGCTTTCGTATGCGTTCTGACGGCGTGATGATGTCTGTCAGACGGATGCCGAACTTGTCATTGACCACCACGACTTCGCCTTGTGCAATCAGGCAGCCATTGACGAGCACATCCATAGGCTCGCCGGCCAGTCCGTCTAGTTCTACTACCGAGCCCTGTGCCAGTTGCAGCAAATTCTTGATCGGAATCTTGGTGCGGCCGAGTTCAACGGTTAGCTGCACCGGTATGTCGAGAATGAAATCGATGTCATTGTGTTTGGTGCCGGCTGCTTGCGAAGCGAATTCCTGAAAATTTGCTTTTTCTGCATTCGCATTGGCATGAGCATTGGCCTGCGCTTGTCCTTGAGTTTCTGGTGCGGTCGCGGCCTGTTCGGCCATGGCGGCGCTCCAGTCGTCGACGGTGGCATTGTTTTGCGGATCCAGCTCATTCATGTTCTTCTCCTTGCAGATTGTCTTGCTGGCTGGACGTCAAAAGTTTTTCAACACGCAGCGCGTACTGGCCGTTCAATTTGCCGTGGCTGCAGTGCATGACAGGCACGCCGTCGACTTTTGCTTCGAGCATGTCCGGTATGTGAATGGGTATGACGTCGCCTTTTTTCATGGCGAGAATGCCGGACAGGCGCATTGATGCAGTACCCAGATCAACCAGCAG
This sequence comes from Burkholderiaceae bacterium, assembly GCA_040399905.1. GTDB lineage: Bacteria > Pseudomonadota > Gammaproteobacteria > Burkholderiales > Burkholderiaceae_D > Pernthalerella. The sequence continues at coordinate 491,579 of JBBARG010000003.1, read as the reverse complement.
CTCGACTTCTGCGGTCTGTATCTGCTGCTTCATGAGTCGAATCCAGCGCTTGTCCATCTCCAGCGTTTCGCCTTGCAGGCTGGAGGTAAGCAAGTCGCGGATGGGCTCGATCATGGCGTAGGGCGTGCAGAAATGCATTTCGCCCGAGACCGATCCCAGCTCTACCGTAAAGGTGGTGGAGACGACGACTTCATTTGGTGTGGCGATGTTGGCAAACTGCGTGTTCATCTCCGAGCGCACATATTCAAAGCTCAGCGGATAGACCGGTTCCCATGATTTCGCATAGCTGTCGAAGATGATTTCGAGCACGCGCTGAATGATGCGCTGCTCGGTCTGCGTAAAATCGCGGCCTTCGACGCGCGTATGAAAACGCCCATCGCCGCCGAAGAGGTTGTCGATCATCAGGAAAACGAGATCCGGATCAATCACCATCAGCGCGGTGCCGCGCAAAGGTTTGTAATGCACCAGATTCAGATTCGTCGGCACCACCAGATTGCGTATGAATTCGCTGTACTTCGAAACCTTGACCGGACCGACCGAGACTTCGGCATTGCGGCGTAAGAAGTTGAACAGACCTATGCGCAGCAGGCGCGAAAAACGTTCGTTAATGATTTCCAGCGTCGGCATCCTGCCGCGCACAATGCGTTCTTGCGTCGCCAGGTTATAAGAGCGCACGCCATCGTTATCGGTGGCCGCTGTCGGTTCGTCGCTGTCGCCGGATACACCGCGCAGCAGGACATCGACTTCTTCTTGCGAGAGAAAGGTCTCTGCCATCGCGTTACTGAATCACGAAGGCAGTAAAAAACACGCCGGCCATTTCGGGCGCAGCCAGTCCTTTGACGAATGGCATGCGAAGTTGCGCAGCGATCTCGGCAGAGAGTGTTTTCTTGCCGTCCGCTGTATTGAGCTCTTCAGCGTTTTTAGTCGACATCAACATGAGCAAACGGCTTTTTACTTGCGGCATATAGAGCTTGATCTGGTCGGCGTCTTCGGCCCGTTTGACCTGCAGTGTGATGCTGACTTGCAGTATGTGTTCGCCTGCCAGATTGACGGTGAAGTTTTCAAGTTCGACAAACACGGGCAGCGCAGGCGGCGCGGGCTTGGCGACAGCGACATGCTGGTTTGGTCCGTAAGTCATCCAGCCCCAGACGCCACCGCCTGCAAGTACTGCCAGCAAGGCCGTAGCTATCAGGATTGGCTTTTTCTTACTGCGCGGTTTGGCGCTGCTGATATCAGTGACGTTGTTAGTGACGTTGTTAGTGACGTTGTCTGCTACGGCCTGCTTTGTCGATGTCGCCATGGGATCACTCACGCAATGAATTCTGAATGATTCATTGTAGGAAGCCAGAGGCTTCAGGCATACGCGGAAAAGAGGGAGGTTTCAGTCCGTGCTCGCCATTCAGGCAAAAATGTCGACAAGTGCGCGGCCTGCAGTTGTTGAATCTGACGTTGATGTGGAAATGTTATCGATGTCGCTTAAGTTGGCAGAACGAGCGATAGAGGCTTGCCTTGAATTTTGTAAATGCTGGAACGCAGCATCATCCTGCTGCTGCGGATTGCCGCTATTAATATCGGCCTGTGCCAGCTGCAGTCCGGATTCGCCCAGCATTTCACGCAGCTTGGGCAGTGCGCTTTCAATTGCCTGCCTGACTTCCGGTTGCGCGCTGCTGAAGCTGGCGTAGGCCTGCGCGTCGCTGATTTGCAGCACGATCTTGATAGGACCAAGTTCGGGCGGGTTCAGGCTCAGGCTTGCGGTCTGGCTGTTTCCTAAGCTGCTGCTCTTTGATATCCAGACCATTTGTTGTCCGAATGCCTTGTCCCATTCGGGTGTGCCGACGCGTGTGGCGATATGGTTTGCAGCAGGGTTGCTGGTTGTTTGATTTGGTGTCGCGAGTGCAGAGGTAGCTAACAAGGCTTCCGCAGGCGGCGAATTTTGTGCGGCCATACTGGCTGCAACGGGCAAGGATACGTCGGCCGGCAAGTCTGGCAGCGTGAAAGCGGGGAGGGCAGTGCTGGCGGTAGTTTCGGCAGCATTAGCAGTAGCAGCTTGCAAGCGCGGTGTGTTTGTCGCTGTGCCTGATGTGATGTCCGGTTGCGCCAGAGTTGCAGCATTGGCAGGTATGGCGGATAAGGCTGACGCTGATACTGATGCCTGCAGCGGTGTGGCAAAAGGTATGGCAAGCGCGGGCTCTGCGTTGAGGTCGGCCGTTTCTGCTTTCTGTAATGCGGCTTTGTCCGGCCGTGGCAGGCTGTCGACCAAAGCTTGCAGTGCGGGCGACAGCATGCCGCTCAGGCCAGGGTCGATGACGACAGGTTCGTTTTCTTTATCTGTCTTGGTCTCCACAGCCGGCATGATGCTGCGCTCGCTTCGCGGCGTGCTGTTTGGTGTGCTGTTACCTGATAGCGCTTGCCTGAAGGCTTTCTTGAAGCTTGGTGTGGACGCGTGGTCCGCTACCGCTTCGTTTTTGTCAGTGCTATTTGATTTGCTGCTGCCAGAAATTTGCTTGGCAACAGCGGAAGCTACCGTAACGGCGAGAGAAAGCGCAGAGGTTTGCATTTTGTAGACTGCCGCTATCAGCAGTAAACCCTGACCAGCGACGCGCGCGCCGCGAATTCATCGGTAGCTTTTTGCTCGTTACGGTTTTCCTGCTGCGCGTGGCGCAATTCTGCGCGATGGATCAGGCTGGCATACGATTGCGTGCCGCGTTTGGCGTCTTGCCATGTACTGCGCGCAGTCAGCGTGCGAAGTTCTGCCGCGTTGACAATATCTTGTTGGCCGGCGATGGCCTGATCGACTTTTTCGAGAAACTGATTGAAGTTGCGCATGCTCGCCAACGTTACACCTTCATGCAGTCTGCCAGCCAGTTGCGCGCTGTATTCCGCACGAACCTGTATCAGCATCGCGAGTTTTTCAGCGGCAGTATCTTGCGAATTGCGCGCTTGTCCGAGACGGGTTGCCGCATTACTGGCTTCCTTTTCGGCCAGATCAAGCAGCGTCGTCAGTACGGAAGCGGTTTTCATGAAGCTAGTCTAGGTCGCAAACGCCGGCGTCAAAGCAGGGAATAGAGCGGAGAGTCTTGCCAAGCTCTCGCTTTGACCGGATTGCTCGCCTATGTCTTGCTGCAAAAATGCGTCCAGAGCCGGCTGCAGCAAAATCGACTGGTCCAGTACCGGATCAGTGCCGCTCTTGTAAGCGCCGACGCTGATGAGGTCGCGGTTGCGCTGGTAGCGCGACACCATTTGCTTGACCTGCCGCGCCAGTTGCTGCTGCGCCGGCGTGGTGATGGAATGCATGACGCGGCTGATTGATTGCTCGATATCGACGGCGGGGTAGTGACCGCTTTCGGCCAGCTGCCGGCTCAGTACGATATGGCCATCAAGGATGGCGCGGGCAGCATCGGCGATAGGGTCTTGCTGGTCGTCACCTTCTGTCAGTACCGTATAAAAAGCCGTAATCGAGCCGCCGCCGGGACGGCCGTTGCCGGTGCGCTCGACTAAGGCCGGCAGCTTGGCAAACACCGACGGTGGATAGCCTTTGGTCGCTGGCGGCTCGCCGATGGCCAGCGCAATTTCGCGCTGCGCCATTGCATAGCGTGTGAGTGAATCCATGATCAGCAGCACATGCTGACCCTGGTCACGAAAATATTCGGCAATGGCCGTCGCATACGACGCGCCATGCAAGCGCAGCAGTGGCGAGACGTCGGCCGGCGCAGCCACCACAACAGCGCGCGCCAGGCCTTGCGGGCCGAGGCTGTGCTCGATGAATTCCTTGACTTCACGGCCACGCTCGCCGATGAGTCCAACCACGATCACGTCGGCGGTGGTGTAACGCGCCATCATCCCCAGCAGTACGCTCTTGCCGACGCCGGAGCCGGCGAACAGGCCCATGCGCTGGCCGCGTCCGACAGACAGCAGCGCATTGATGGCGCGCACGCCGACATCGAGTACGCAGTCAATTGGCGCACGCATGAGCGGATTGATGGCGCGCGCATTCAATGCGGCAGCGGCGCTGGTGTTTAGATTGCCGAGCATATCAAGCGGGCGGCCGGTGGCGTCAACGACCCTGCCCAGTAGTTGCGGTCCTACCGGCAGATGGCGCGAGCGGTCGGACGCGCGGCAGCGCAGATGGTTTACGCTGCCCGGCGGCGGCAAGGTTTCTATGACTTCGACAGGTGCTACGCGCGCGCCCGGCAGCACGCCTTCGGTCTCGCTTTGCGGCATGAGCAGCAACCGCTCATCGTGGAAGCCGACGACTTCGGCTTCTATCGTCGTTTCGTTTTGCAAGGTGATCGTGCAGGCGCTGCCGATGGCGAGTTTTAGTCCGGCCACTTCCATCACCAGTCCTGTTACGCGGGTGACGCGGCCGGCGACCCGCATGGGATCGACCATGCCGAGCAGGATGCTGGCATCGTGCAGGGTGTGGCGCCAGCGCGCGCTGTGCGTGTTCAATCCTGCAACCATTGGCTGTCGCTTCCAAGCGTACTGGCGATACGCTGCCAGCGGGTTGGGGTGGTGGCATCGATCTGGTTGCGGCTGGTCTCGATGCGGCAGCCGCCGGCCGGCATCTGTGCGTCTTCAATGATCTGCCAGCCATCGCCTTCGAGCAGTCCGCCCATTTGCGTGCGAACTATCGCCGCATCTTTCGGATGTAGTGCCAGTATCGCCGGCGTCTGCATGGACGGCAGATAGTGCAAGGCGTCATGCACTGCCGGCAGCACCAGTTCAGGCTTGATCTCAAGCGCCGTCTTCAGCATGGCCTTGGCAATGTCGAGCGCGAGCGACAGCAGGTCTTGCGCAATCAATTCATTCGCGCTCGCTAGTGCATCGGTAAAGCTGTCAGCCAGTTGTTGCAGCGTGACGCGCTCTGCTTCTGCATGCAGGCGTCCTTCTTCCAAACCTTGCGCATGACCTTCTGCACGGCCGGCGGCCAGGCCTTCGGCATGACCTTCTATGCGCGCCCGTTCGCGGCTGCTGGCAATCTGCTGCGACAGCTGCGCCGTGATCGCTGCACGCGCCGCTTTTTCTGCAGCGGCGTGCGCGACTGCAGTAGGACGGTTGTCGCCGAAGGAAGCCATCTCCCAGCGCTGCCATGCAGTCTGCTGCGCCAGTGGCAGTCCGGACAGTCCCCCCGTCTCGGTGAGTTCGAGCGGCAATAAAGGATCAGACATAAGTGGATCAGACAAATGAGGATCAGACAAAAGGGTCTTCTCCTTTCGCGCCTAGCGTGATGGTGCCTTCGTCAGACAGGCGTCGCACGATAGCCAGAATTTCTTTTTGCTTGGCTTCGACTTCAGACAGGCGCACCGGTCCTTTGGCATCCAAATCTTCGCGCAGCATTTCGCCGGCGCGCTGCGACATGTTCTTGAAGATTTTTTCGCGCAGATCCGAGCCCGAGCCTTTGAGTGCAACGATCAAGGCTTCGGACGGCACTTCGCGCAAAATAGTCTGTATGCCCTGATCGTCTATGTCGATTATGTTATCGAAGACGAACATTTGGTCCATGATTTTTTGCGCCATGTCGGCATCAAAGTTTTTCAAGTTCGCGATAACGGTTGTTTCGTTTTCGCCGCTGAAGAAATTGAGTATTTCGGCTGCAGCACGGATGCCGCCCATCGGTTTTTTCTTCAGGCTTTCATTGCCGGTCAAGAGTTTGGTCAGCACGTCGTTAAGTTCACGCAAGGCGGCCGGTTGCACGCCGTCTAGCGTGGCGATGCGCAGCACGACGTCATTGCGCAGCCGCTCGGTGAAATGACCGAGCACTTCGCACGCGTGATAACGCTCCAGATGAACCAGAATGGTGGCGATGATCTGCGGATGTTCATTGCGGATCAGTTCGGAAACAGACTGCCCATCCATCCACTTCAGGCTTTCTATGCCGGACGCTTCGCGCGCGCCCAGAATGCGGTTGAGCAGTGTGGTGGCTTTGTCGTCGCCCAGCGCTTTGGTGAGTACGGAACGGATGTAGTCATCCGAGTCCACGCCAAGCGAGGTGTTCTGCCCGGTCTCGCGGCGAAACTCGGTGAGCACGGCTTCGAGTTCGTCGTTCTGTACCGATTTCATCATCGACATGGCCGAGCCTAGCTTTTGCACTTCGCGCGGGCCCAGGTATTTCATGACTTCGGCCGCTTCGTCTTCACCCAGCGCCAGCATCAGGATCGCGGCTTTGTGTACGCCTGCATCACTCATTTGTGCCTACCCATGTTTTGACGACGTTGGCGACCATCTTCGGGTCTTCCTTTGCTATCTTCCTGACAGCATCAAGGTCGTTGCGATAGCCCGGCCCACTTGCTTCGTCTGCTGCCGAAGCTGTGCCCGTGGCGCGCATCTCGGGCAGACCATCTGCTATTGCTGGCAAGGTTGCTGCAGCCGGCTGCTGCATCTTGCGCAGCAGCGGCTTGAGTTGCGTGAAATACAGCCAGGCGATCAGGGCCGCCATCAACAGATATTTGCCGGTCTCTTTTGCCAGTTGCTGCACAGCGGGACGCTGCCACATCGGCACGACTTCAACGGGCTCGACCTCCATGCCGGTGAAGGGGCTGTTGACGACGTTGAGCGTGTCGCCGCGTTCCTTGTTGAAGCCCATCGCTTCCTTGACCAGATCCGTGATGGCAGTTTTTTCCTGCTCGGTCAGAGCGCGCATGCTGGTCTTGCCGTTCTTGTCCGTGTCACGCTTGTAGTTGACGACCACCGCGACCGACAGCCGCCGTATGCCACCCATGGGCTGACGTGTGTAGCGCAGGGTTTTGTCGACTTCGTAATTGACGGTCTTGTCTTTCTGGCTGCTTGATGGTGGCGTAGTTGCAGCAGCGGCTGCGCCAGCAGGCGGATTGGTAACAGGCGCCGTCGCCGGCGCCGGTGGCTGGTTCGACAGCGCGCCCGGCACGCCGGAGGCTGCAGCGCTGCCGGTATTCTGACCTTCGCTGGAATGCTGGCTGCGAATGGCGGCAGTGTCCGCCGTCTGGTTAGGGCGGTAACTTTCAGCGGCCTGCTCGCTGGTAGAAAAATCCACATCGGCCGAGACTTCAGCGCGTACATTGGTCGCGCCCACTATCGGCGTGATGATTGATTCAACGCGGTGCGCAACGCCTTGCTCTATCTCTAGCCGGTATTTCAATTGCGATGCATCGAGCTGCGCCGCTGATTTAGGTTTGCCGGTTTCGGACAGCAGGTTACCGCTCTGGTCTACCACTGTTACATTCGTTGTCGGCAGTTCCGGCACGCTAGACGCAACCAAGTGCACGATGGCGCTGACTTGCTGCGCCTCTAATGTTCGGCCCTGATACAGGTTGAGTAAAACGGATGCCGTCGGTTTTTGCTGGTCATGCAAAAACACCGAGGGCTTGGGCAAGGCCAGATGCACTCGCACACCCTGTACGCCGGCCACTGCTTGTATCGTGCGGGCGAGTTCGCCTTCCAGCGCGCGCTGAAAATTGACTTGTTCGAGAAACTGCGAAATGCCGAGCTTCTGGTTTTCCATGAGCTCGAAGCCTACGCTGCCGCCTTTCGGCAAGCCTTGCGACGCCAGCTTCAGGCGGGCGTCATGTACGTGTTCGGCCGGCACCAGAATCGCGCCGCCGCCTTCGGCATAGTGGTAAGGCACATTCATCTGCTGCAGCGCGGCGACGATAGCGCCACCATCGCGGTCGGAATAATTGGCAAACAGCACACGGTATTCCGGTTGCTGTCCCCACATCCAGATGCCGACCATCAGCGCAATCAGCGCCGCGGCACCACCCATCATGGCGATCAGGCGCGTGTTGCCGCTTTGCGCAGATTGCAGCAAGGTCTGTAGTGTGCCGTTAGTAGCTGGCGCTGTTGTTATTGCCATCGAATGGTCCTGCAATGAAAGTTGATGCGCAGAGTGCGGGCCTTGCCGGATTGTCGCCGTCCTTGAAAAATTCAATGCGTCGATAAAGCCGGACTTTATGCCCCTGCTTGGCTGGTTTGTGGCTGGCTTTGCCTGTTAACTTGCATGCTTGCCAGTAGAGCAGGCTAAGGAGGGCGAATGAATATCGGAGCAATCGACACCAGCAGAATAGAAGCCATGGTCGCGCAACTGAAAGCGGCGGCAGCGCGCGCCGAAGGGGGCGTGGCGGTGGAGTCTTCGACGTCAGTTGCCAACGCGCCTAGCTTTGCCGATGCGCTGCGTTCATCGCTGGATAAAGTCAATAGCGCGCAGGTCAAGGCTGAAGAATTGGGCCAGCGTTTTGCGCTTGGTGACGATAAGGTGAATCTGTCTGATGTGTTGATTGAAAGGCAGAAGGCCGGGATAGGTTTGCAGGCGACGATACAGGTTAGGAATAAACTGGTTTCGGCTTATCACGACATTATGAATATGCAGGTTTAGAGATTTTTTTCGTGTTCGATGAAAGACGCTGGGTCCCAGCCTGCGCTGGGACGACTGTAGTGGTTGAGGCGACTTCAAAATTTCCACCGTCATCCCGACGAAAGTCGGGATCCAGCGTCTTTCGTCGAATACAAAAAACCTCCCTAACAGTCCACAGGCACCCCTCAAAGCAGCATCGATTCCTGCCCCAAGCCCTTAGCTTCAATCCCCGCATCAATCTGATAAAGCCAAGCCAGCAACTCAGCAATAGCCCGATACAACGCAGGCGGTATCTCTCTATCAAGTTCAACCTGCATCAGCAGCGCGACCAGTTCACGCGACTGGTGTACGAAAACGCCATGTTCATTGGCGCGAGCAATGATTTCATCGGCTATCAGGCCGTTTCCACGTGCCACAACGCGCGGCGCGCCTTGCTCGCCGTTATAGGCGAGCGCGACGGCGCTGCGTTTATGCTCTGGTGTCGTCATTGACTTGGGCCGATAAGTTATCGAGCTGCGTGCCGCACGCGGCCAGTGATGCGCTTAACTGACTGCCGTGTGTGCGCAATAGCGAAGCGCTTTCGGCTGTGTCGGCATGCAGCTGTAATTGCAGGTGGTCTTCCTGCAGGATTAGACGTGCGCGCACCCTACCTAGTGAGGGCAGCGCGCAACTGAGCGTGCTGCTCCATTGGCTGACAGCATCCGGCTGTTCTTGATGCGTTGCATCCTGCGTGGCCTTTTCTTCTATGCAGAGTGTTACGGCAAGACCGGGCCAGGCTTGTCCCTGCCAGTGCAGCTGGCGTGTTTCAAGCGTGTCCAGCTGTGACTGCACCAGCTGCGCCAGCGGCGCTTCATCTATCTGCGTAGCGGCAGCAAGACGCGCTTGCGGCTCTTGCAAAATGGTTTCCTTGCTACGACCATTGGCGACCCATTCACCCAGATGGGATTCATAGAACAGACCAGAAAAACTGATGGCGTCGTGCAGTGCTGCTGCCAGTTGCGGCGTATTCGTGATCAACTCTTTACTCGCGCTGGGCAGCAACGGCTGCGTCGCCTGCAATGCAGGCTGGCCGTTTGTTTGCGCCGAGAGCAGTAGCCTGCCCAGCAGCTGTCCGGCAGTGCTGATGTCGATGCGGGTAAGCGCTACCAGCGCTGATGCAGCCTGCGCTTTGCCGCCGGCCGGGGCGGCTGGCAGTTCTGCAGGCTGCGCCTCTGTCGCCAGCAGGGATTCCAGCGGCGAAGGGCGCGTCAGTTTGCCTAGCTCATTCATGCTCATTCATGCTCATTGATCCTTACTCCTTACTCCTTACTCAGGCGGGCTGCCGTAGTTGCCGTAGTTGCCATAGGTGCGCGCCAGTTTGCATTCCACGCTGGCGGTGCCTAGCAGTTCGCTGACTCTCTGCATCCATGGCTCGGTCAGTTGCCTGATCTGACGATCGTTGGCGAGTATGGTTTTCAGCAGGGCGACTTTCTGTTGTCTGGCTTCGGCGCTCAAGGTCTCGGCCGCAGCGCAGCCTTTCAGCCGTTCTACACAAGTGGCGCAGCCGGCTTCGAGCTCGGTCAGGCGGTCCCAGTCATGCTGGTGCGCAGCGGACAACATCTTGCCGGTGATTTGCGCGACTTCTTCGTATAACGCGACAGTATCTATGTTGTCTTTCATGGCTAGGCACCTGTAGTTACGGCATTGACAGCATTGACGGCATTGACGGCGGCGAGGCGGGGAGCATGTGCGATTTCGCTCCATGCTTCTTTCAGTTGTTGTAACAGCCGGCGCGCTTCTTCTAAAGGCACCGGATCATTGTTGATGTTGGCTGCAACGAGCTGGCGGCCTATGTAGTTATAAAGCGCAGCGAGATTGTGCGCGATCTCACCGCCCCGGTTTGTATCGAGGCTGGCTGCGAGGCCGCTGCTGACGATTTCGATGGCGCGCGAGATCGAATGACCTTTACCTTCCATATCGCCGCTGCGCATATGCGATGCGGCTGTGTCGATCGCCAGCAGCGCTCCCTCAAACAGCATCACGATCAGTTGATGCGGGCTGGCTGCCAGTACGCCGCTGTCTATTCCGACTTGCGCATAGGCTGCTGCGCCTTGTCTTGCTTTGCCAAACATGCGTTGTCCTTTTCGATGATGTGTTGGTTTTACTTGCTTAGTGCGCTGAGCTGCTGGCTCAGATAAGTGCTGGTGTTTTGCATCCGCGACAGCGTTGCATCAAGTGCCGTGAATTGTTTGCGGAAGCGCTGCTCGACGGCGTCCAGCCTTGCCTGCATGGATTCACTGCGACGGTCCAGACTGCGCAGGCTTGCCTGTATGCCGCTGGTGCGGGTAGTGAAAAGGCCGTTTTCGCCCATCACAGTGGCGAGCCGAGTAGTCAAGCGCGTGGCGACGCCGTCGGCGACGTTGAATAATTTTTTCAGATCGGCCGAGCCGGTGTCGAGCGCGGCCTGTAGTTTGGTGTCTGATACGGTGAGGCTGCCGTCTTTCTGGAAGCTCAGTCCTATGTCGGACAGGGTGTCGAAGACGCCGGCGCCGCTGACTGCCTTTGTCATTTCGCTGCGCAGTTGCGAAACCATCGCCATCGGCCCACTGTCACCTTTGAGCGTGCCGCCACTTTTGCCGGCTTCACCCCAGGCCGTGAGCGAACCGGCCGTGCCTTTCAAGTCGTTATAGGCTTTGACGAACGTATTGATTGCGGTTTTGATGCTGGCGCTGTCCCGTGTAATGGCCAGACTCACTGGCGCTGTGGTGGTTTGCGTCAGGTTGAGTGTCACGCCTTTGATGGCGTCGCTGATGGTGTTCGAAGCGGAGGTCACTTTCAGTCCGTCTATGCTCAGCTCGGCGTTTTGCGCAGCCTGCGTCTGGCTCATCACCGCCGGTGGATTGTTCAGCACGTCATAGCCGAACTGTACCGGTGCGGCAGGGTCATACGAGAACGCAGCGAGATCGCCGGTGCCGGTCAGTGTGATGCTACTGGCCGCGCCGGTTGTGCTGGCGCTGATGGCGAGCCGTTTACCGTTGGCTGAGCCGTCGCTGATGATGCTGGCGGTCGCGCCGCTATTACTGGCGTTGATTGCATCAGCCAGGTCTTGCAGCGAATTGCTGGTTGGTGCGAGCGTGATTGGCGCAGCACCGGCGACGCTGATGGCAAGCGTACCGTTGCCAAGGCTGGTGCTGCTGCTTGCATAACCGGGTGAGCAGAGCTTGTGTGCTTGCGCGAGGTTGGTGATGGCTATAGCGTAATTGCCGGAGCTGGCTGCGCTGCCTGCAGTGGTAGTGAACTGCGTGGCGGTAGTGCTGGCTGCGTAGGCAGACAGGCCGCTGCCGGACAGGGTCTTGAGTGCGTCCTGAAAGCTGGCAAGCGAGGAGTTCAGCTGCCCGTAGGCTGAGAGTTTGGCGTTATAGGTTTTTTGTTGGCTCTTGAGCGCCGCCATGGGTCTGGCCTCTGCTGCGACGAGCTGAGAGACAAGACCGTTGATGTCGAGTCCCGATCCTACGCCTGATGCAGTAATGCCCATAATGGAGCTCCTCAGATAAATACTATGCGACAGGATCGCTGTCGCATAGCGTTACCGTATTACGTTTTTTGTTTCATTAGCCACGCAGCAGAGCCATGACGCCGTTTGGAATCGAGTTCGCTTGCGCCAGCATGGCCGTGCCAGCTTGTTGCAGGATTTGTCCGCGCGTAAGGTTGGAGGTTTCCGAAGCAAAGTCAGCGTCCATGATGCGGCTGCGTGCGGCAGACTGGTTTTCCGATGCGATCTGCAGGTTGGCGATAACAGCTTCGAAGCGGTTTTGCGAAGCACCGAAGGTTGCACGTGCCGACGATACTTCATCAATGGCGGTGCTCAGTGAATCCATTGCCGCGAGTGCTTTGGCGCCGGTGGCGTCGGCGATGCTGGCGCTGGCGCCTGCACCAGTCACGGCAGCGATGCCGGTACCTGCACTGAGGTCAGTGGTCGCGATGTTGATTTTTTCATTGGCGTTGTTGTTGGCGCCGACCTGGAAGTCAAAGCCGCCTGCTGGTGCCGAACTGTTCAGTAGCGCCAGTCCGTTGAATTTTGTGCTGTCGAGTACGCGGGTAACTTCACCGGCCAGTGCGCTGTATTCCTGATTGAGCGTGGTGCGGTCGGCTGTGCTGTTGGTGCCGTTACTGGCTTGCACGGCGAGTTCACGCATACGCTGCAGGTTCTCACCCACTTTGCCGAGTGCGCCCTCAGCAGTTTGCGACAGCGAGATCGCATCGTTGGCGTTGCGGATGCCGACATTGAGACCTTTGACCTGTGCATTCATGCGCTCGGCGATGGCCAGACCTGCAGCATCATCTTTGGCGCTGTTGACGCGCATGCCTGAGGACAAGCGCTGCAGCGAGGTGGACAGAGAAGCTTGTGAAGCAGTCAGGTTGCGTTGGGTGTTGAGCGATGCGATGTTGGTGTTGATAACTGCAGTCATGATATTTCTCCTGTAAGTGTCCCGCTAATTTCAGCTCACTGTTGATCGTGTCGCTGTCACTTTGGTCTGTTTGGCTTTGTTAGCTTATGCAGGCCTCTGTTGATACTGGTAACGGGCAGGTCGGAGAAAAATTAAGTGCTTTGGAATAATTTATTTGATTCGCGACTGTGTGGGGATTTTTTCGTGTTCAACGAAAGACGCTGGATCCCGACTTTCGTCGGGATGACGGTAGTAGTTTGGAAGTCCTCCCAATAACTCCCGTCATCCCAGCGAACGCTGGGATCCAGCGTCTTTCGCCGTGTACCGGAAAAGAACTGGCCGCCAAAAAACACACCCCCATACTAATAAAAGCAGGAAGATTTCAATCGAAGAGTTAAAAAAGGAAAAGCAGTTTAATTCTGCTGCTAGTCTTCATCGACGAGGTTATGCCGCATGGCGTAGTGCGTCAGTTCGGCATTGTGGCGAAGCTTGAGTTTTTGCAGCAGCCGGGTGCGGTACACGCTGACTGTCTTTGACGATAGCGCCATTTCGGCAGCGATGTCGGTGACGTTTTTGCCGGAGGCGATTAAAACCATAGTCTGGAATTCGCGGTCGGACAGGCACTCGTGCGGCTCGCGTCCGCTGTCGTCGCCAAGATGATTGGCGAGCTCCTGCGCCAGTGCTGGGGTAACATATTTTCTGCCGGCTGCTACGAGGTGCACGGCGTTGACCAGTTCGGCAGGGGCGCTTTGTTTGTTCAGGTAGCCGGATGCGCCGGCCTTCAATGCGCGGATCGCGTATTGGTCTTCCCTGTGCATGGAGAGCATTAGTACTGGCAGAGCCGGGAATTCTTTTTTGATTTGCTTGAGTACTTCGATGCCATTTTTGTCAGGCATGGAAATATCAAGCAGCAGCACATCATAGGAATGAGCACGGACTAGTTTGATTGCGCCCAGGCCGTCCTCGGCCTCGCCGGCGACAACGATGTCGGTGGTGTCGGCGATGATTTGTTTCAGTCCCTCACGCACAATCGCATGGTCGTCTGCGATGAGTACTTTTATGATGCCGTGCGTTGAGTTTGTTGTTGCATTAATTGATTTCAAAACAATGATCCACAATCTACGCCAGTATGGTTACCGGTAGCGGGATGCTGACCGAAACGATGGTTCCTTTCTGTTCACGTGATATGACAGAAAAGAGGCCGCCCATTGTGGCTGTACGCTCTTTCATACTGCGCAGGCCGAATGATTTCGGGTCCGGTTTTTTTGCTGTATCCATGCCGCAGCCGTTGTCGATGATTTCGAGTTGTAGTTCATCGCCGCCGTCATAGAGGTGAATCTCCACGCCAGTAGCTTCGGCATGTTTGCGTATGTTGTTGCAGGCTTCCTGCGCGATCTGGAATAGGCCGACGGCCAGTTGCTGATTGAGTTCGACGTCCTCGACGTTGCTGGAAAACTGGAACGGTATCCCAGTCTGCGTGCCGCATTCCTGTGCCAGCCATTCGAGCGCCGGGACCAGCCCCGCTTCAAGGATGCCGGGCCGCAGATCGCAGGCGATGCGGTGCATCGATTCTATGGTCCGGTCAATCAGTGAATCCAGATAGCTTGTACGTTGCGTAATATCCGGGTTGTCGGCCGGCAGTCGTTTTACCAACTGCGCGAGCATCATCTTCAAGGCGGTGAGGTTGCCGCCCAGGTCATCATGCAGGTCACGCTCGATGCGGGCGCGCTCTTTTTCTTTGACGTTTGCCAGATGCGTAGTCAGCTCGGCCAACTGCGCGCGCGAGCGACAGATTTCATCTTCCTGTGTTTTGCTCAGGGTGATGTTGGTCATCAGCCCGGCCCACTCTATGCCTTGGGTGCCGCTGATTTGCGGTGTAGCGCGTACATTGATCCATTTGATGTCGCGCCATGAATCGATAAAAATGCGGCCTTCCCAGTTCAGAACGGATAGTTGATGCGTTGATTCGCGAACGCTCTGGGCCCAGCTGTCCTGATCTTCTTCGATGATCATGTCGGCAAATTTTTCCGGCTTTGCGTACAGCTCTTTCGGTGTCATGGCCAGCAAGTCAAAACTGCCTTGCGATAGAAACGGGAAGTAGAGCGTTCCACTGCTACCTTGCCGCATCTGGAACAGCAAGCCGGGCAGGTTGGCTTCGATTTGTGCAAGTCTGTCTTCGCTGCTTTGAATCAGGGAACGCGAGCCTGAAGCATGCTGGTCACTGCTGACGGCAATCAAAGCCGGTATGGCGTGCAGGTCCAGATAAAACAGCCTGAGCGTGACAGGGTAGGTGCTGCCATCTTTGCGCCTGTGCCCAGTTTCAATGCTGAAGTGATCGGCACTGCCATCGCGCAATTGACTAATGTAACAACGCAGCCGCTCAGGACTTAGATCGCGCATCAGATCGGTCGCAGTCATTTGCTGCAATTCAGCATCGGAATAGTCGAGATTGCTGCTCGCCGCCTGATTCGCATGCATGAAGGCCAAAGAATCGGCGTGTATCACTTAGATTTCGTTGCCGGATTCCTGCGTTAGATCAGCTAGCCAGGTTTCTTGGAGCATGGCGGTGTCATCCGTTCGATAAAAGGGCAGCAAGTGATAAATATGGAAAAGATTCTGCAATACCTTTGAGTCAGATTAAATCTTATATTTCTAAAATGCTACGGCTGAGCTGCTCGTCCTCAAACTATTTTTGATTATGCGCAACTTATCAACATTTTTTAAATTCTCATGAGCATCTTTTCTGATCGAACAGCGCTCAGCATTGATGTAATGACATTCTCATCGGCAATAGGTTTCAGACTAGTTCCGAAGAGAGGAGGTTCCCCATCTCTGTTCATCAGCTTGCAGTCCAGAGCAATGTGATTTGATGCAGCATTTACGACTGACCGTGGTGCTGCATGGAAAAACAGAAAGAATTCGCCTTTACCCGTCAGGATTTCGACAAGGTGCGCGCGCTGATTTATCAGCGCGCCGGTATTGCATTGGCCGAAGGCAAACAGGAAATGGTCTATAGCCGTCTGGCCAGACGCTTGCGTGCCAGTGGCGCCTCTGATTTCACTGACTATCTGGCCAGGCTTGAAAATGGCGTTGATCAAAACGAATGGGAAGCCTTCACCAATGCATTGACGACGAACCTGACGTCATTTTTTCGTGAAGAGCATCACTTCCCCGTGCTCGCCGCGCATGCGCGTGGGCGCACTGACCTAAGCGTCTGGTGCGCTGCGAGTTCGACCGGCGAAGAACCGTATTCCATTGCCATGACGCTGTGTGATTTGTTTGGCACGCTGACGCCATCTGTGCAGATCATTGCAACCGACATTGATACCGACGTGCTGGCAACGGCTGAAAGGGGCGTCTATCCGGAGGAGCGCGTAAAGCGGCTGACTACGGAGCAGAAGCGTCGTTATTTTTTGAAAGGCAAAGCCGAACAAGAGGGGCTGGTGCGGGTGCGACCGGAATTGCGCAAGCTGGTGCAGTTCCGGCAGTTGAACCTGCTGGCAAATGACTGGCCGGTGTCGGGCAGCTTTGACATCATCTTTTGCCGCAATGTGATGATTTATTTTGATAAGCCCACGCAGAAAAAAATCCTCGCGCGCTTCGTCAAACTGATGAAGCCGGATGGCCTGCTGTTTGCTGGTCATTCCGAAAACTTTCTGTATGTGTCGGATGCATTGCGCCTGCGTGGCAAGACCGTCTATGAGTTGCAGAGCCAGCTGCAAGCTAAACAATGAGTGCCAGCGTTGAGCATCTGGCGCGGCATATTTATTTCGAGCGGCAGTTCAACTGCATGGCAGCGAAAATACTGCCGGGCGAGTACTACTGGACCGGCAAGGACATGGCCATCATCACCGTGCTCGGTTCCTGTGTCTCTGCCTGTATTCGCGATCGCGTCTCTGGCGTGGGGGGCATGAATCATTTCATGTTGCCTACCGGTGGCGAAGCGGATAATCCGGCGTCGATATCGATGCGCTATGGTATTCACGCGATGGAAATCCTGATCAATGAATTACTCAAGGCCGGGGCCGTGCGCCAGAATCTGGAAGCGAAAGTTTTTGGCGGCGGTCGTGTGTTGTCGGGTTTGCTGGCGATGAATGTCGGCGCGCGCAATGCGGATTTCGTGCGCGATTATTTGCGCGTTGAGAAAATCCGCGTAGTGGCTGAAGATCTCAACGATATTCATCCGCGCAAGGTTGCCTATTTTCCGCTGAGCGGTCGGGTGCTGGTCAAGAAGCTCGAGTCTTCCAATACGCTTGAGCTCGCTGCGCGCGAGCAGCTGTATGTGAAGTCTTTGCAGTCGGGGTTGTCTGGTGGGGATGTTGAGTTGTTCTGAGCTGTGAAGCTTCGCTGCCGTCTATGGCATGATGCGGACTTGTCTAAACTCTCCACACCGCAAAGAGAAACGCAAATGGCTTATTGGATGGTTGGCCTGGAGTTGGGGGTCGCAATAATTATCGGCTTGGCGATTTATTTGACCCTGCGCAAATAAAAACGCCGCTTCGAAGCGGCGTTTTCATCTTTAGCAATTTGCTGTGGGTTTTGCTGTGTTGTGAACCATCACAATGCAATAAAATCAAACCAGCAACGCTCAGGCAGCTTTTTTTGCAGCCATCAACAGGCACTTCGACAGCTTGTCAAAATGCAGCAGCGCAGCTTGCGTCAATTCCAGTTGCTTGCGTCGTGCATCTTCGGTTTCAGCCAGCAATATCCAGCCTTTTTCGCGCATGGATTTCAGCCGTCCGTGCAACATCGCGGGTGAGCCAAGTTCGCGTTTGCCCATTAAGTCTTTGACAGACAATCGTTCCTGATTTTGACGCGCATTAGCAATCAGTTCCAGAATGCGTTCTTCCAATGGTTCGAGAGGCGGCAGGGAGGGCATGCCGCGTAACGCTTCAGCCAATTGTAAAAAACGCAGATAAATGTCTGCCGGACGAGTACGTTTGCTCACGAGCTGTCTTCCTTTAAATTAAAATTCTTTCTTTATGGCAATTTTACTACATAAAGTAATGCGTAAAGTAATGCAAAAGATGTGCAAAAACGATATAGCAATATGCACCAATTTCATCTGTTCAACAATGTTAATTCGGTCACTTTTTGGTTGCTATTCTGTAAGAATTAGTTGCGCTGATGAACTTCGTACAACAAACCATAACACTGACTAGGCCACTGTTTTTCTAATTAGCAAAAGTTGATCTTTCGATCAGATTTTTAAAAAGCGGATGGATTTAAATACGGATGTTGTCACTGAGCCATGAATGCCCAGCTTTGAGACGTTGATTCTGCTTAGACATACCGCGTGTTTGATTTACTTTTAATCAATCTATAGAAACGCGCATTAATGCTCGCTTTGCGAAGTGCAAAGCCTGCTTTTCAACAGCCTTATCCACAGCTTTTGTGCATAACTTTTCAGCACTCTGTTCGTCATTAGCGCTTTATTGCTGCTATCCGCGCTTCACGTTCAAAGCGAATCGCCGCCGCCGCCATGTCGTCGGCAATGCCCAATGTCTGCAATACAAAGCCCGATAACTGCAGGCCTGCCTCGAGCGCTTCCGGCATTGCGAAGTTGGCGCCTGCCTCTCTCAATGCATGCGCGTGATGTTCATCGCGCGCGCGTGCAAATAGCGGTACTGCACTGAATTCGCGCCGGATGGCAGTAGCAGCGTGCAGCGCAGCGTCGGCGTGATCCATCGTCAGCACGATCGCTCCAGCCTCACTGGCATTAACACGGTGTAGCAGCTCCGGACGACTGACGTCGCCGTAATAGACCGGCTCGCCTAGTGGATGGCGACGAGTCGTCAGATTCATATTGATTTCAATGGCCACATAGCGCACGCCCTGACTAGCCAGAATTTTTGCCAGCATTTGGCCTATGCGCCCGAAGCCGACAATGATCACATGTCCTTGCAGAAGAACAGGCGCAGTGTCATCGAGCGACGTTGCCGTGCTTTGGTGCGTACGTTCCCACCAGTTGCCAAGCAGATGGCCGCCGCGCGCGATCATCGGCGTGGCGAACATCGACAAGCCTACTACCAGCAGTAAGAATTGCGCGAGTGCCGGCGAAAACAACTGGTTAGCCAATGCGTAGCCGGTGACAATGAAAGCAAACTCGCCCCCTTGACCCATCAGCAAACCGGCCTCGAGCGCGCGGCCCCATGACAACCCGCCCACTTTCAAGACGACTGACGTAACGGCGGCCTTGATGGCAAACAGCCCCAGCACGGACAACGGAATCCATAGCGGCGTAGCGAGTATGGCGCGCAGGTCTGTCTGCATGCCGACCGACATGAAAAAAAGGCCGAGCAACAAGCTCTTGAACGGTTCTATCGTCACTTCCACTTCATGCCTGAATTCAGTTTCGGCGAGCAGCAGGCCAGCGAGAAAAGCGCCCAGTGCCATGGACAATCCCGCATACGAGGTCAGCCCGGCAATACCCAGCGTACAGAGCAAAATCAGCGCCATGAAAGTGGCCGGTTGATGTTGTCTGGCCACTGCTTTGAAAAGTGGGCGGATCACGCGTCGGCCCAGCACAAAGATCAGCAATATGGCAGCCACCGATTTCAGCAGTACCAGACCCAGCAGCGGCAACAATTGCGCCGTTTCACCCTTGGCCAGCACGCCGGCCAGAATCAGGATAGGCACGACGGCGAGGTCTTGCAGCATCAGGATGGAGAAACTCGCCTGCCCCAAAGGCTGGTCCAGCAAATGCCGTTCAGTCAGTAGTTGTATGACGATTGCCGTAGAAGACAGGGACAGCACGAGCCCAAGTATTACCGCAGTTTGAATTGCATTACCAAAGAGCGTAGCAGTGCCGCCGATAACAACTGCCGACAGCAGCACCTGCGCGGTACCGGCACCGAACACCCAGCGGCGCAACGTCCATAAACGCTCGGCCGACAATTCCAGCCCAATCGTAAACATCAGGAACAGCACGCCCAGTTCGCCCAGCGCAGTGGCGCCTTCAACCCGCATGAAAGTAAAGTTAGACAGCCACGGCAATTGCCCGACCCACAGCCACATGCCGAAGGGACCGATCACCACGCCAAGCGCAAGAAAGCCGAGTATCTGATTCACGCGGTAGCGCTGCAGCAGCGGAATGAGAATGCCGGCCAGCGCCAGAAATAGCAGCGTCTCGCGCAAGTAAGGCAGTACGTTATGTTGTTCGGGCATAGCCAAATCAGTAAGTAAACATGAATTAAACTATTCTAGTTCAGCGCTTACTGAACAAGTACCTACAGTGCGCTCGTATAATGCAAATTCTTAAAAGTAACCATACAAATTATGTGCAAACTCAAGCTCCTATTTTTACCTGCGACTTTTCTGTTGATCTTCGCGCACGGCGTCGCGCATGCCGACATGACTTTGCTTGGCGGCCGGCCGCAGATTGGCATAGAACTCGAACATGAAAAAGGTGTTGACGGCAGTAGTCGCGCCAATTCGATGACGCTGTTTCCGGGCATCGTATGGAAAGAAGGCTGGATTACGCGCGCCGAATTGCTGCTCATGCGCGAGCACGAAGTCGAGACCAATGGCGGCGCGACTGAGCGCAGCGAGGAATATGCATACGGCCTCAGGCTGCGCAAAGATGTACATTTCACTGAAAATTTCGGCGGCTTCCTGCGCGCGCTTGTAGGGCGCAAAGGTAACAAGGACTTCAGCTACAACTACGGATATATAGAGCCGGCGCTGAAATGGGAATTCAAAGAGGGTATTGAACTTTACTCTGGCTACCGTCTCATTCGCAGCTTAGGTAACGCAAGCGGTCAGGACAAGAATCAATTGCGCATGGGGCCGGGCTGGGATTTTGACGACCACCATGGCGTAGATTTGCGCTGGTCGCGTACATGGGACGCGCACACCCGCGCGCGTCTGAGCGACTCCGTCGAAGTCGAATACACGTACCGGTTCTGATCGGCGATGCAGTTAGTCACCCGCTTACTGTGGCGGCTGTTTGCAGTCGGCATGCTGATGATGGTGGTGACGCTCAGCTTCACTCTGTATTCAGCGCAAAAAGATATCGGGCGCGAAACGCTCGCCAGCCAGCAAGTCGGCCAGCTCATGCGCATACAGACTGCGCTGCAAAGCGGCGCCTCGTTGCCGCAGCAAGTGCAGGCCATTGATGCCCTCAACCACAGCGATGCACTGCGCCACCTGCATGTCGCGCTCTACAACCATACCGGGCAACGGCTTACGCAACCTGATACCAACGCCGAGCCTGTTTCAATGTTGTGGCTGCATAAAATCCTGACCCGCGACGTGGCACTCGCCGCTTATGCGCAAGCGGTGCAGCGCCCGAATGGCGAGCGCGTCACTATCGTGCTCGAACCTAATCCCTATTCTGAAAGCGCCGAAGCAGTGCATAACGCCTTGCTGTTCCTTGGCCTGTATGCGGCATTGGCGGCAGCCTTGATTACAGCAATGTGGATCAGCGTCAAGCTGGCCTTTGCGCCGCTGACAGATATTCTGTCCGCACTGGCGCGCTTTGAAGCCGGCGACTTCGGTGCAAGGCTGGCGCAAAGCGCGACGCGCGAACTGAACCAGATCGTGCAGGCGCTCAACCATTTGGCTGCAGCACTCACCGAGCAAATTGCCAAGCAGCGTGACTTGCTGCATCGCCTGCAGGATGTGCAGGAAGACGAGCGGCGCAAGCTCGCGCATGAACTGCATGACGAATTCGGCCAGCTGCTGACAGCGATGCAAGTCGACGCATCGTATCTCGTTAAAAAAACCGCCGGCCAGCCCGAGCTCGAAGCCTGCGCGACGGCGATGTATGACAACAGCAGCATGATTCTGTCGCAAGTAAAAAGCCTGCTGGTGCAACTGCGGCCGTATGGTTTGCAAGGCGGCGAAGAACGCGACATCGCGCTCGAGCAGGCCTTGCGCGAGCTGGTCCGGCAGCGTCAGGCGCGCGCCGATGCCGAGCTCGATTGCAAGCTGACCGTCGCGCTGGGTCAGGCAGTCATGCCGCAGCGGCTGGCGGTAGCGGTGTATCGCATTGCGCAAGAGGCCCTGACCAACGTCATGCGGCACGCGCAAGCCAGCGAAGTCGCTATCCGCGTTGAATACCATCGTGGCAGCCAGACTCTCAAACTCACCGTGGCCGACAACGGCATCGGCTTTGATCCTGTACTGGCAGCCAATGCAGTGTCGGGGAAGCGCGGACTTGGGCTGGTTGGCATTCGCGAACGCGTGCTGGCCAATCAGGGTAGCTTGCGTTATGCCGTCAACCAGCCATCCGGCGTAGTCATGGAAGCCGAGTTTCCTCTGCAAACAGGAGAAGACTATGCCACCTGACGTCATTACCGTCTTGCTCGCAGACGACCATGCGGTGGTGCGCGCCGGCTACAAGCGCTACCTTGAGCTCGATTCCGGGATACAAGTCATCGGTGAAGCCGCAAGCGGCGAACAGGCCTATGCTTTTTTGTCGACCAGCATAGTAGATGTCGTCGTCATGGATTTGTCGATGCCGGGGCAGGGCGGGCTGGAGAGCATGCGTCATATTTTGTTGCGCTATCCGGCGCAGCGGGTGCTGGTTTTTACCATGCATGACAACCCCGCACTGGCCGTACAGGCGCTGCGCGCTGGTGCGCGCGGTTATCTGACGAAGAGCATGCCGCCCGAGCGCATCGTCGAAGCGATACGGCAAGTGATGCAGGGCGAAATTCCGTTGTCGGATGAGCTGGCTGCGGCAATGGCAGCGATCAATCACGATGACGCGCCGCATCTGCAACTGGCCCCGCGCGAGTTTGAAATATTTCGGCTGCTGGCCAATGGGCACAGTGTGGATGAGATTGGGCAGCGGCTGCATTTGGGTGTGAAGACTGTTGCTAACTATCAGTCGAGCATTCGGCAAAAGCTGGGTGTGCATAGCGCGATTGAATTGCATCAGTATGCTAAGCAGCATGCGCTGGCTTGAAGTGCTGCGAAGACGCTGGATTCCGGCTTTCGCCGGAATGACGGTAGTAGTTGAGATGACGTTCTAATTTACTACCGTCATCCTGACGAAAGTCAGGATCCAGCGTCTTTCGTCGTGTACCCGAAAAAAAAAGAGGCAGTCACCAAACGGTGCCGCCCCTCAAAAAGACCCACAGGGAGAGAAGCTTAATTAATACTTGTAGCGCAGACCAATCATGAACGAACGCGGTGCGCCCGGAGCGACAAAGCGGTTGACCGTGGTGCTATTCTGATCTGCACCGAGTTCATTGAACAAGCTTTGCCCCATCATGCCGTAGGTTTCAAAGCGGCGATTCAACACGTTATTCAAACGCACAAAATAATCGAGGCCTTTTTGCGCTTCGTAATTTGCATTCAGGTTCAGCAGCGTGTAACCGCGCACGCTCACATTGCGTGCCGTAGTGTTGTTATTAGCGTCGCCAATCAAGCCATCCTCATTACCTTGCGTGACCAGACTGGAGGTGGTGATTACGGTTGCACCCAGTCGCATTTTTGGCGTTGCACGCCAGTCAGCATGCAGCTTGACAGTATGCCGCGGCAGACCGGCGATGCGGGTACCCGGCGCCACGGCGATATCGCGCTCGCCACCGAACAACGTGCCGTCGGCCTGATACGTCGCGTTCAGATAGCTGTAGCTGGCGCGCAGATCAAATTGTTTGACGGTCGTAAAGCCGGACAGATCAATACCCTCATGACGGGTGCGCGAGAAATTGCTGAAGTAGCCGAACCCTGGCCGACCATCAACGTTACGAAACAGGATGTCGTCTTTATTTTCACTGCGGTAAATCGCGACCGTCATGCCGGTATCGGCACTGGTATTCCAGCGTATGCCGGTTTCGAGAGTGCGCGCAATGACTTGCTTCAGGTACGGATCAGCCTGCAAGCCTATAGGCAGTTGGCAAGGGTTCAAAGGATCGGCACAGCCGAGTTCGATGACGGTCGGCACACGATTGCTCTGGCCAAGATTGCCGAATACAGAGACAGTAGGCGTCAGCTTGTGGCTCAGGCCCAGTGACGGGTTCAGGCTGTTATAGGTAAAGCTCTCGGTGACTTGGCCCGTCAGTGTGTTGGTCACGCCGGCATGATTGAAACGGGCAGCGGTCGTCAGGAACGTGTTCTTTGCGACAGTCCACGTGTCGGACGCATACAGGCCGATCGCATAAGACTTGCCCGTCACGCCGGCCGTGGCTTCTTCCGGAGCGCATCCGCTATCAAGAACGGCGCGGGTCGCGTCCAGCGTGCAGTCATCCTTGGCCGACGCGCCATAGCGCATGCGGCTCGCATCAATGCTGGCACCCGTGGTGAACTGGTGGGCGCCGTGCAATTTGGTCAGGTTCAGGCTGCTGCCGTAACTGGTTTGCCAGGTCTTGTTGTAATTAAGGATCGCATCAATATTTCCAGATTCGAATTCAACGTCGCCGCTGGAAGCTTTGCGTGCGCTATGACGCAGGTAAGTGGTCGAGGCCAGTTCCGTATCACTGCCGAACATGCGCTGAAAATTAAACGTCAGCATGTTCAACTGGTTCTGGGTCTGGTCCGGATGCGTATAAACCGAACGGTAGTTTTTCTGATACATGTGCGACGTCGGCGCACCACTGCCATCGGTACCGTAGCCTGCATCAGGCAGCAGCGCATTGCCGAGTATTTTGCTGCGCGAGACTAGCAGCGATATATCCCAGTTCACGTCGCCTTGCGATTTGCCGATCTTGGCAAACACATTGCCAAGGCTGCCGGATGAATGTTCGCGCCAGCCGTTTTCATCAAAGGCGGTCGCAGAGATAAAGCGATGCCAGCCATCTTCCGACTTGCTGCCATACGACACATCGGCGCGCTTGCGACCGAAGCTGCCGGCAGTCAGTTTGACTTCAGTGCCGGGCGCCGTCAGGCCGGACTTGGTAGTGAACGCCAGTGCGCCGCCCAAGGTATTCAAACCATAGATAGGGTTGGAGCCCGGCACCAGCGTCACGTTTGCGAACGCGGATTCGGGCAGCATGTCCCAGTTGACCACGTCGCCGAACGGTTCATTGACGCGCACGCCATCAAGATAAATGGACAAACCCTGCGCCGAACCGAGAATGCTCGAAGCGCGTGCGCCGCGGTAAGTCACGTCGGCCTGAAACGGGCTGCCTTGTACTTCATTGACGTTCACGCCCGGCATGTTCAGCGACATGTACTCCGTCAGGTTCAGCGAATTGGAGCGGGCGACGGTTTCCGCTGTCACGCTTTGTACATCATACGGCAGCTTGTCGCGCTCGATACCGATGCCGGGCAGAGGGGAGGTGCCGACGACTTCAACCTGCGGCAATTGCGTTTCTGTTTTTGCTTGTGCCGACACACCGCCGCTGGCAAAGAGGGCAACAATAGCGGCTGCCAATACAGAGTTAGGTTTATTAAGTTTGTTTTTACTGAGTTTGTTTCTTGATGCGTGTTGCATAAATTCTTGAATAATTATTTATATGGCAAGCCCAGTTCAATACAGGCTTGGTTTTATCGAATGTTGAAGAATACGGTTTTCCGGTTCATTTTGGTATGGGAAAACTTCCCGCCATACTGGCCGCCGGTGCGGTGCGGCACTTTGTTAAAATGCCTGTCACCTTTTGTCTGTCATTTATTAATTGTCTGGGAATCCTCTATGTCATCCCCGCTGCTCCTCGAATACGACCAAGCGCTCGCGATCATCACGCTCAACAACCCAAGCCGCGCCAACGTGCTTGATGTGCCCATGGCACTGGCTTTGCTGGAAGCGCTGCAATCAGTCGCTGCCAACAGCAGCGTGCGGGCACTGCTGATTACGGGCAACGGCAAATATTTTTGCGCTGGCGGCGACGTTAACAGCATGCAGGACGGCAAGCGCGCTCTGCCCGTCATACTCGAAGAATTGCTCAAGCCTATGCATGCCGCCATCAGGATCGTCAACGAACTCTCGATACCTGTTGTCAGCGCCATCAACGGCCCCATCGGCGGCGGCGGCATCGGCGTTGCGCTCTGTGCCGACCTCGTGCTGGCAGCAGAATCAATGAAACTGCGTGGCGGTTACTCCGCCATTGGCCTCACACCTGACGTCGGTGGCTCGTGGTTCATCGCGCAGCGCGCCGGCAGTGCGCGTGCGCGCCAGATATTTCTGACCAACCGGCCTATCTCAGCGCAAGAATGTCTGGACTGGGGCGTTGTTGATGCCGTTCATCCTGATCTCGCGTTAAACGAAGCTGCACGACAGCTCGCGCACGAACTCGCAAACGGACCGTCACTGGCGCAGGCGCGCATCAAAACCTTGCTGCAACAGGCGCCGCTCAATACACTGGAACAGCATCTGGATCTGGAAGAGTCGTTCATGCTTGCTTCCGGTGACAGTGCGGATGGTCATGAAGGTATTAGCGCTTTTATTGAAAAGCGTAGTGCGAAATTTCTTTGAATTCTGGATTGTATTTCGGAGTGCGAATAAAGACGCTGGATCCCAGCCTGCGCTGGGATGACGTAGTAGTTTAAGAGGCTTACCAATTTTCTACCGTCATCCCGATGAAAATCGGGATCCAGCGTCTTACGCAAAACATCAGACAACTCAGAAAACTTTAAATACACAAAAAATCACTTACAAAAAACCATAAAAACTGGAGACTTATGAAAGCCGTCGTCTGTAAAGCCTGGGGCCTGCCTGAAACACTGGTCGTTGATGAACTGCCTGACCTGACTCCGGCTGCCGGTGAAGTCGTCATCGACGTTATTGCCTCTGCGGTGAATTTTCCGGATGTGCTGATCATTCAAGGTAAATATCAATTCAAGCCCGAACTGCCTTTCACGCCCGGCAATGAACTCGCCGGTACCGTGCGTGCAGTCGGTGCAGGTGTTTCGCAATACAAAGTCGGCGACCGCGTGTTTGCCTTTGTGCCGCAAGGCGCATTTGCGCAGCAGGTTGCTGCGCCGATCGCTGCGGTGCTGCCTATGGCGCCCGGTATGGACTTCGACATTGCTGCCGCCATCACACTTACCTACGGCACTTCGCATCACGCCGTAGTCGATCGCGCCCAATTGAAAGCCGGCGAAACCATGCTGGTGCTGGGTGCGGCCGGCGGTGTTGGTCTGGCAGCGATTGAAATCGGCAAGGCCCTGGGCGCACGCGTTATTGCTGCAGCCTCAACCGATGAAAAACTCGCCGTCTGCAAAGACCATGGCGCTGACGTGCTCATCAACTACACCACGCAGGATTTGCGTGAAGCGATCAAGGCCGCCACCGGCGGTAAAGGGCCGGACGTGGTCTATGACCCGGTTGGTGGCAGCTATACCGAACTGGCGTTCCGCTCGATTGCATGGCGCGGTCGCTATCTGGTGATTGGTTTTGCGAATGGCGAAATTCCGAAACTGCCGCTCAATCTGCCGTTGTTGAAAGGCGCATCATTGGTCGGCGTATTCTGGGGCGACTATGCGCGCCGCGAACCGGCGCACAACGTCGCGGCCATGCATGAACTGATGGGCTGGCTGGCAGAAGGCAAAATCCGTCCGCACATTTCTGGTCGCTACAAGCTGGCAGACACACCGCAGGCCTTGATCGACATGGCGTCGCGCAAAGTCACCGGCAAAATTCTGATACAGCCGCAACTATGACAAAAGTTTATTCCATTGATGGCGTCACGCCCGTCATTCATCCGACCGCCTATGTGCATCCTACAGCGGTACTGATAGGCGACGTCATCATCGGCCCGCGCTGCTACGTCGGCCCCGGCGCCTGCCTGCGCGGCGACTTCGGCCGGCTGATCATGGAAGAGGGCTCGAACTTGCAAGACACGTGCGTGGTCCACGGTTTTCCGGGCAGCGACACCGTCATTGAAGTCGACGGCCACGTCGGTCACGGCGCCGTGATTCACGGCGCGCGCATTGGCCGCAATGCACTGGTAGGCATGAATGCGGTGGTGATGGATGGTGCCGTTATTGGCGAGTCTTCCATCGTTGCGGCGATGTCCTTCGTCAAGACCGGCATGCAAGTGCCACCGCGCAGTCTGGTCATGGGCATGCCTGCTAAAGTGGCGCGCAGTTTGTCGGATGAAGAAATCAAATGGAAGAGCAAGGGTACGGCGGAATACCAGCAGTTGGCTGTGCGCTGTCTGGCAGGCATGCAGGAAGTCACTGCGCTGACTGAAGTGGAGGCTGATCGCAAGCGGGTAAGGCTGGATGATCCGAAGGCGATGGCCAAACCTAAAATGCCGGGGGCGGTTTAGATTTAAAAAACGAGAGACGCTGGATCCCGGCTTACGCCGGGAGCGTAGCGGGGAATTCAGACTGCATGCAGTCTGCCCGCGCAGCAGTCATCACATGCAGGTGATGACGGTAGTAGTTGAGGCGCTGTTCAAATATCTACCGTCATCCCGGCGTAGGCCGGGATCCAGTGACTTTAATAAATTTCCGGTAACGTAAGAAAACCCTCAGCATCCAAGTCAACAATAAGGAAACCGTGATGCACTACCAGACCCTCGAAATCACGCACACCGGCACGGTCGCCACCATCTGGCTGAACCGGCCCGAGGTGCGCAATGCCTTCAACGAAATGGCCATTGCCGAGATCGCGCATGCATTTCGCGCGCTTGATCTGGACCGGCATGTGCGCGTGGTGGTGCTGGCTGCGCGCGGACCTGCATTTTGTGCCGGTGCCGACCTGAACTGGATGAAAAAAATGGCCGACTACAGCGAGGATGAAAATCTCGCCGATGCCGCCGCGCTGGCCGATATGCTGCATGCAATTTATAACTGCAGCAAGCCGACCATTGCGCGTGTGCAGGGCGACTGCTATGCCGGCGGCATGGGGCTGGTAGCTGCTTGCGACATGGCTGTTGCCACCGAGAGTGCAGGTTTTTGTTTGTCGGAAGTGCGGCTGGGTTTGATACCGGCTACGATTTCGCCATATGTCATGCGCGCCATTGGCGAACGCGCAGCACACCGTTATTTTTTGACGGCCGAGCGTTTCAGCGCGCAGCAAGCCAAAACCATAGGTCTAGTTAATGAGCTGGCCGACGAGGCCACGCTGGATCAGGTTGTTGACGCGCTGGTACAAGCGCTGCTGGCGTGCAGCCCGTATGCTGTGAGCGAAGCCAAACGTTTGATTGCTGATGTCGCCGGTGAAGACATTGACGACAAACTGATTGCCGAAACCGTGCGTCGCATCGCCGACATCCGCGCCAGCGCAGAAGGGCGCGAAGGCGTGCAGGCATTTTTGAATAAACGTAAGCCTGCGTGGCTGGCGCATTGAACCGCATTGAACATAGACGCTAAGCATGACACTTGAACCGGCAGGACCGCCACAATGAAGCTGCTGCACAATCTGCAACTGCAACTGACTGCGCTGGAAGACAAGAAATTGCGTCGCGTACGACGCATTGCAGATACGCCGTGTGCGCCGCAACTGCAAGTCGATGGTAAGTCAACGCTGGCATTTTGCAGCAACGATTACCTCGGACTGGCAGCGCATCCGCGCGTTCTTGCAGCCTTGCATGAAGGCGTGAATTTATATGGCGCCGGCAGCGGTGCGTCGCACATGATCAGCGGGCACTCACGCGCGCATGCGCTGCTAGAAGAACGCCTCGCCGCCATTGCTGCACCGTACATAGCATCTGCACAGGCACTGTATTTTTGCACCGGCTACATGGCGAACCTGGCGGTGCTGTCGGCGCTGGCCACAAAAGACGCGGTGATTTTTTCAGAAGAACTGAATCATGCGTCGCTGATTGATGGCGCACGGCTGTCGCGTGCGAAAGTGCAGGTCTATCCACACCGCGATCTGGCTGCGCTTGAAGCGATGCTCATCGCCAGTCAGGCAGAGACCAAGCTGGTCGTTACCGACAGTGTTTTCAGTATGGATGGCACCATCGCACCGTTACCTGCCTTGCTGGCGCTGTGCGAGCGGCATGGCGCATGGCTGGTGGTGGATGATGCACACGGCTTTGGTGTTCTCGGTCAGCACGGGCATGGCGTGCTTGAACATTTCGCGTTGCAGTCGCCGCATCTTGTTTATGTCGGCACCTTGGGCAAGGCCGCTGGCGTTGGCGGCGCTTTCGTTGCCGCGCATGCGACTGTCATTGAATGGCTGATACAGCGCGCGCGGCCTTACATTTACACCACTGCTGCACCGCCTGCGCTCGCGCATGCCTTGCTGACCAGTCTCGACATCATCACCGGTAGTGAGGGTGCGCAAATGCGCGCACATTTGCAAACCTTGATTGCCGAATGGCGTGCGGCCCTGCATGTGCAGCGTTGGCACTTGCTGGATTCGGCGACCCCGATTCAACCTATCGTCATTGGCGCCAACCAGCCGACGCTGGACGCTGGCGCTGCGCTGCGTGCACAAGGCTTGTGGGTGGCGGCAATTCGTCCACCGACGGTGCCGGCAAACACGGCGCGCTTGCGCGTAACCTTTTCTGCCGCCCACACCAGCGCGCAAGTTGCGCAGCTGGCACAGGCTATCAACCAATTGGAAGCAACACTGGCATGACACTTAAATTTTCCTGTTTCATCACCGGCACCGATACCGGCATTGGCAAGACGCTTGTGACCAGCGCGCTGTTGCATGCGTTGACACGTGCTGGCTTGCAGACCTGCGGCATGAAGCCGATTGCGGCCGGTGTCGAGCGCATCAGCGGTGAAATGCAGAACGAAGACGTAGCAATTCTTGCTGCGGAATCAAGTATCAAGCTGCCGCGAGAGATCACCACGCCTTACCTGCTGAGCGAAGCCGCTGCGCCGCACATTGCGGCGCGACTGGAGCAGGTGCAGATGGACCCTGCGCATTTAATGCAATGCTACGAGCAAGTCGCGCAGCAGAGCGAAGCGGTGGTGGTGGAAGGCGTAGGCGGGTTTCGTGTGCCATTGACCGACGCTTTTGATACTGCCGATTTTGCAGCAGAACTGAAGCTAGACATGATTCTGGTCGTAGGCTTGCGCCTTGGCTGTCTCAGCCATGCATTGCTAACGGCTGAAGCCATTGCCGCGCGTGGTCTGCATCTGGCCGGCTGGGTGGCTAATCAGATCGATGTCACTATGCCGCATCAGGCAGAGAACCTGCAGGCCTTGCGCGACCGTCTGCCTGCGCCGCTGCTGGGTGTGGTGCCGTGGATGGCGACGCCGAATGCTGCCGCTGCTGCCGGCTGTCTGGATTTGTCCTTGCTGCCTGCATGGCCGCGCTGAACTCATTACTTTATTCTTGAAAGACTTTTTAATGTCATCCCAACCGATTGCTTTTCATACTGCCGCCAAAAAAGTCGCCGCTGCCGCGACTGCTTATGAAACCTGGCCCGTGGCCGACGTCGCTGCACTCTTTGCGCTGCCGTTCAATGACTTGCTCTGGCGCGCGCAGCAAGTGCACCGCGAACATTTCAACGCCAACGAAGTCGAGCTTGCCACGCTGCTGTCGATCAAGACCGGCGGCTGTCCGGAAGACTGCGGCTACTGCCCGCAGGCGGCGCGCTATGACACCGGCGTGACCGCGCAAAAAATGCTGCCACTCGAAGAAGTCGTCGCTGCTGCACAGGCCGCCAAAGAGCAGGGCGCCACGCGTTTCTGCATGGGTGCCGCATGGCGTGCACCGAAAGACCGCGACCTCGACGCCGTCGAAGACATGGTCAAGGCCGTCAAAGCCCTAGGTATGGAAACCTGCGCCACGCTCGGCATGCTCGAAGAAGCGCAGGCCGAACGCCTGAAGGGAGCGGGGCTCGACTTCTACAACCACAACCTCGATACCGCGCCGGAGTTTTATGGTGACGTCATCACCACGCGCGACTATCAGGACCGGCTCGACACCTTGGGCCATGTACGTCATGCGGGGCTGAAAGTCTGCTGCGGCGGCATTGTCGGCATGGGCGAATCGCGGCTGCAGCGCGCCGGCTTGATTGCGCAGCTGGCGAACCTGAACCCGTATCCGGAATCGGTGCCGGTCAATCATCTGGTGCAGGTCGAAGGCACGCCGCTACACGGTCAGGAGCCGCTGGACCCGCTCGAGTTTGTGCGCACGATTGCCGTGGCGCGCATTACGATGCCGAAGGCGCGCGTGCGGCTGTCGGCAGGGCGGCGGCAGTTGGGCGAGGGCATACAGGCGCTGTGTTTTCTGGCGGGGGCGAACTCGATTTTCTATGGCGAGAAATTGCTGGTGACGGGGAATCCGGAAGTTGAGGAAGATCAGGCGTTGCTGGCTAGGTTAGGGATGAAGGGTAAGACGGCATAACGGCATAACGGCGAAAGACGCTGGGTTCCGGCGTCCGCCGGAACGACTGTAGAAAATTGGTACGCCTCTTAAATTACTACCGTCATCACTGGCAGGTGATGACTGCTGCGCGGGCAGACTGCATGCAGTCTGAATTCCCCGCTACGCTCCCGGCGCAGGCCGGGATCCAGCGTCTCTGCTTTTAAGGTTTTTGCCTTGAAGTTCTTTGACCTTCTCAATCCTTGCAGCCAAAAACTCAATCAACACCCGCACCCGATGCGGTACCTGCCGCGTGCTCGGCAACATCGCATAAATGCCAAGTTCCGGCATAGCGAAATCCTTCAATATTTCTTCAATACGCCCATCAACAAGATAGTCATCAATAATGAAATCAGGCTGGCAAGTAATGCCCATGCCCTGCGCTGCAGCCGTGGTGAGCATTTCGCCGTTGTTGGCGTTGAGGCGCGAACGTATGGGGAAATTCTTCAACGCGCCATCAACTTCGAATTGCCAGGCTTGCTGATTGCCCGCTGTTGCATAGCCCAGGCAGGCGTGGCTGCTTAATTCCGCAGGGTGCTGCGGATGCCCATGCAGCGCCAGATAGGCAGGCGCAGCAACGACGTGCATCTGGCTTGAGCCGATCTTGCGCACGACGTCGCTGCTCTCCAGACGATTGGTAATGCGGATAGACAGGTCTATGCCTTCTTCAATTAAATTCACGCGCCGGTCTGTGTAGTCCATTTCGAGTCCTACTTCCGGATACAGTCGCGCAAACTCCAATAACAGCGGCGCCAGACGTTTTAGGCCATAACTCAGCGGCAGGCTGATGCGGATAATGCCGCGCGGCGTCTGCCTTTCCTCGGCCAGTCCGGTCTCGGCGACTTCGACCAGATTTAGAATGACGCGGCATTTTTCCAGATAGGCGGCACCGGCCGAAGTCAGCGTCAGCTTGCGCGTGCTGCGCGCCATCAGCTTGACCCCCAGGTGTGTTTCGAGTGCGGCGATCTGTCGCGTGACCACAGAACGAGCCATGCCCAGCTGCTGCGCCACCGCAGAAAAGCTGCTCAGTTCAGCCACGCGAACAAACAGATGCATCGCTTGTAATCTATCCATTGTTGCTCCCTGCGCAATAAAGATTTGCGCATTGTCCCCTATTTCTTATCTAAAGACACCGGTAAAGTTCGGTTTCAAATAAACAGCCGCAAGCTATCAGAAAGCTTCATTTAAATGACCGACAAGCCAAACCCGCGCTACACGTCAACCGCCAAGCTGCTGCACTGGCTCATGGCATTGGCGCTGAGTGGTTTGCTGGCGCTGGGTTTTTACATGAGCGACTTGCCGCTGTCGCCGGAAAAACTGCAGCTGTACTCGTGGCACAAGTGGGCAGGCGTGACAGTTTTTGTCTTGCTGTTTGTTCGTCTGGGCTGGCGCATCACGCATCAGCCGCCAGCGCTGCCGGCGCACATGCCCAAGCTGCATCAGCTTCTCGCCCATGCCGGTCATGCCGCGCTGTATCTGCTGATGCTGCTCATTCCGCTGTCGGGGTGGTTGATGAGCTCGGCCAAAGGCTATCAGACAGTATGGTTCGGCGTTTTACCTTTGCCCGATCTGATAGGCAAGGACAAAGAACTGGGGAACTTGCTTAAAGAAGTGCATGAAAGCCTGAACCTGATTTTGATTGCCATCGTGCTCGGCCACATCGCCGCAGCGCTGAAGCATCACTTGATTGATAAGGACGGCACGCTAAGCCGCATGCTGCCGCAATTTTCAAAACCAAAATAACGGAGCAGAGAATATGAAAAGCTTAGCCGTAATTTTTATGCTGACGGCGTCGCAAGCCGACGCAGTTGAATACAAACAGGTGCAGGCCGACCAGAGCAGCATCGCTTTCGAGTACAAGCAGATGGGCGTGGCGATGGATGGCAAATTCAAGAAATTTACCAGCCAGATGAGCTTCGATCCTGAGCAAGCCGCCAAAGCCAAAGCCTCGTTCGATGTCGAGTTGGCCAGCATCGACACCGGTTCTGCCGAGGCCGATGAAGAAGTCGCCGGCAAGCCATGGTTCAATACCAAACTTTTTCCTGTTGCGCGTTTCGTTTCCGGCAGCGTCAAGCCACTTGGCGGCAACCGCTATGAAGTCGCCGGCAAGCTGACGATCAAGAGCAAAACGCAGGACGTTCTATTTCCTGTTACTTTCACGCAGCAGGGAAAAACCGGCGTACTAGCCGGAGGCTTCACCATTCATCGCGGTGACTTCAGCATAGGCGAAGGAGCGTGGGCCAAGTTCGACGTCGTCGCCAATGACATCGTCATCAAATTTCGCATGACCGCCACAACTGGCAAATAAACATTAAAAAAATCTTAACAGGAGCATTACATGAACACACTGAGCAAAATCGCCGCAACCCTCATTCTCGCAACCGCTGCTGCTGCACCGGCCATGGCTGCACCAGAAACCTATGTGCTTGACGGCAGCCATACCTTCCCGCGCTTCTCGTACAGCCATCTGGGTTTCTCCACCCAGCTGTCGCGTTTTAACAAGACCACCGGCAAGGTCATCTTCGACAAGGCCGCCAAGACCGGTTCCGTTGATATCGTCATCGACACCAAATCCGTCGACACCGGTTTCGCGACCTTTGATGACCACATTCAGGGCGAAGACTTCCTCGACACCGCCAAGTACCCAACCGCGACCTTCAAGTCCACCAATGTGGTTTTTGAAGGCGACAAGCCAGCGAAAATTGAAGGCAACCTGACGATCAAGGGCGTCACCAAACCAGTCACGCTGACCGTAACCTCTTTCCTAGCGATGCCGCATCCTATGCAGAAAAAAGATGCCATTGGCGCGAATGCTTTTACGGTAATTAAGCGTACTGAATTCAATGCTGGCAAATATGCGCCGCACGTTGGCGATGAAGTGCGTATTGATATTGCGCTGGAAGCGATTAAGCAGTAATCGCTTTAAGAAGTTTAGTAGAGCACTACGAACGCCGCTGGGTTCCGGCCTGCGCCGGAACGACGTTAGTGGTTGAGGCGACCTCCACACTACTACCGTCATCACTGGCAGGTGATGACTGCTGCGTGGGCGGACTGCATGCAGTCCGAATTCCCCACTACGCTCCCGACGAAAGTCGGGATACAGCGTCTTCCTTCCAACCACCAACCTAATTTTTTCTAGCCACCAAACCAACCAAAGCAGACCGCCCCTTATGATGCTCACCCTCGTGCAGCACATCCTCATAACTGCGCAGCTCGACAATCTCCATCCCAGCAAACGCCTCGCGCAATAATTCTTCCGTATACAAATGCGACAGCAACGGCGGCCCGCCGGTTTTATAGTCAAGCTGCTTAGGCGTATAGCCCTGTAGTAGCAGCAAACCCCCAGGCTTGAGCGAGGCCATCATGTTGGCAAACAGCGCTGCCCGTTCATCAGGGTCGGCAAACTGTATGAAGATCGCCACCACCATCTCGTAGTGCTCTGGCTGCCATTGAAACTCCTCGCAACTGCAAACCTGATAGTTCACCTGCACCTGCTGCTGCGCAGCGAGTCGAACCGCTTTCTCGACGCCGGCAGTGGAAATATCAAAAGCATCGACTTCCATGCCTTGCGCCGCCAGCCAGACGCTATTACGACCTTCGCCATCGGCGACGGCCAGTACGCGTCCGCCTTTTGTCAGAAGTGACTGATGGTTCGCGAGCCAGGCATTTGCTTCGGTGCCGAACAGGTAGTCAGTACCGGCGAAACGCTGGTTCCAGGTCTGTGCCGGGTTGGTAAACAGTTTGATCATGGGCAGCCCATTGAGTTTGGATTTGTCATGTGCGGGTGAGCTTGAAGCCCGTACTCATGTACTAGTGTTGCGTGAATTCCATAGTGCATTTGCACACTTTGGTTTTACCTTCTCGCTGCCTAGAATGGATTTTGGAACGGCAGAATTTTCCTGCCGCTTTTAAATCCTTAGCTTTTATTGAATGGAGCGAACATGACTACCGTAATTAGACTAGGCGATGGCGACGATGCTGCAGAAGGTACTGACGGCAAAGATATCATGATGGGGGGTGACGGCAATGACACCTTGTACGGCGAGGGTGGTAATGACGTGATGATGGGTAATGACGACAATGATAAATTGTATGGCGAAGACGGTAACGATCTCCTCATGGGTGGGAATGGGAACGACTACTTAGAAGGTGGTTCTGGTAATGACAAACTGCAAGGTGGAGCAGATAGCGATACTTTATATGGAGGGGCGGGGGATGATCTGCTTGAAGGTGGTGACGGGGATGATGTTCTTGTAGATCATTTTGGTGCTGACACATTGAAGGGCGAAGGAGGTAGTGACAGAATTTTTTATAATTCTGCCGCATTGATGATTGATGGCGGGGATGGAGAGGATATTGTTCTTTTAAATTTCTATGAAAAATCACTCATCCTTGTCGATAACCAAAATTTGGCTAGAGTCGAAGGGCTTAAACTTTTTAATGCAAATTCTGAATTCTTTGTGTCGTTAAGCGCTGCCGATATCATTCGAATTTCAGATACGGACACCTTCACAATTACCAAAAATACTAATCAAGTAGAGATCAAGCATGCAGACACCGGGTGGATTGATGGATCAGGAAATGATGCTGACGCCGCCATTACGTCTGGAATAGTAGGCCAGTACACGCTTGGTGACGCCAAGTTGATTATTCAAGAAGACGAATTTTCATATTAAAAAAACGTAGTGGCCATCCTAATGAACGGACCACCGTTCTTGATGTTCATGCAAACAAAAATGCCGTTCACTCTTTAGTGAACGGCATTAGAACCAAGCCCGCTTTGAAATCCAACTGACTCGCTTACTTCTTTTCTTCAGCTTTAGGTGTTTCTGCCTTCATGTGTTTTCCGGCTTTTTTTGATTTCTTTGCTTTAGCGGCAGGTGCAGCTTTTGCCGGGGCAGCGGCTTCAGGTGCTGCAGGCGTGGCGGCTGGTTGTGCAGCAAAAGCGGACACAGCGAACAGACCAGCGATCAGGGCGGCGATGAGGTTTTTCATGTTGGTGTCTTTCCTGTAAAAGTTGATCAAGGGTTTGAAAACCCATTGAATGATTCAATCGAATCACAGCCTATAACGGGAAGGAATACGTTTGGTTGACAGTATTTTTGCAGAGCGCAAAATATTTTGGTCACCTTCAAGGCATGCCGGCAGGCGGCTTTGCAGCAGAGGGCACGGTCTTGGGTAGCGCGGGCAGTGCTGCGAGTCTTTTTTTTCTGGCGGCGGCTTCAGCCAGTTTTTGTTTTTCAGCGTCGGGCAATTGTTGATACCGCTCCCACTTCGCATTTTTTTGCGCCGGGTCGAGTTTTTTCGCTTGCAGATAACTCTCGCGTGCCAGCCGCCGTTGCTCCGGCCTGAGCGCAACCCATTCGCGCATACGGCTTTGCGCGCGAGCACGCTGTTCAGCATCCATGCCGGGAAATTTGTCCGCAATCACCAGCCATTTTTTCTGACGGTCCGGGTCCATGCTTTTCCAGTCGGCCTGCAGCGGCGCCAAGGCCTGCTGTCGTGCCGGTGAGAGCGCACCCCAGTTCATGCTGCCTTGATTAACACGAACGACTTGAGGGGCAGCGGTGCTTTGCTGCGCTTGTGCCGGCAGACTAAGGGAAGCTGCAGCCAGCAGCAAGATAGCCGCTCCGTGCCAATGCTGCTTACGGGTGCGCATCAGTCTTCTTCCTTCTGGTCCAGATAGCTGTTGAAGCCTTCGTCCAGATAGGCAGTGAGCGGCAGTTCATCCGTCAATACCATGGCATCAATGTCAGCAGTTTCATGGATATGCTGGTGTAGAGAGATATCGTAGATCATGGTCAGCCCGATCAGCAGCGACACCAGAGAAATCATCAGCCAGAGCCGGCTTGATGCCCATCCCCCGCCCAAGGACGGATGGCCTGCAAGACTGAACCTGGGCAAGAACGCATGCAGACGTGAAAAAGCAGGCTGTTTTTTGCGGCTTAGCGCAAGCTGGCGCGCAGCAGCCAGCCGCTCGCTGTAATGCGGCGGAATGCCTTGCAAACTGTCATTGAGCGCGTGCCGCACCTGCCGGGTGAAGTCTGCATTGAAGTCTGCTTTGTGGTTGCTCATAATGTGACTCCTCTGGCCTTTAACGCTGCTGCCAGCGTCTGGGTAGCGCGGGAACAATGGGTTTTTACGCTACCTTCCGAACACGCCATCGCTGCGGCAGTGTCGGCCACGTCCATCTCTTCCCAATAACGCAGCAAGAAGGCTTCGCGTTGACGTGCCGGTAGTTTTTCTATTTCTTCTTCGATGATGCTGAGTATTTGAACGCGCTCGAGTTGAATATCCCCCGGTTCGGGGTGCTGTCCGTCTTGCTGGACTTGCAATTTATCGAGCAAATCATAGGATTCATCGCCGCTATCGCCATGAGCGATACTGAAAAGACTGATCCAGCCCGCCTGTTTTTTTTCGCTGCGGAAGTAGTCGAGTATGCGGTTATGCAGGATGCGGTGAAATAACGGCGCCAGTTCCGCGATTGGCCTGTCGCCATATTTTTCTGCCAGACGCAGCATGGCGTCTTGCACGATATCGAGCGCTGCTTCCGGCTTTTTTACCGCAAAGACAGCGCTCTTGAACGCGCGCCGCTCCACATCTTCCAGGAAATCAGAGAGTTCCTTATCAGTTGCCATGAGCGGCAGCGCTAAAAGCAGACGAGGAGATTATTTCTTGTCTTCCGCTTTTGGTGCTTCAGCGGCCGCCGCTTTTTTGGCTTTCTTGTTTTTCTTGTTAACCGGCGCTTCGGCAGGCACTTCGTAATATTCGACTGGCTCGGTGCTAGCTGGGCCGGAAGGTTTGACACCAGCGAAGGCGGTCAGGGCGAACAGACTTGCCGACAAGGCGACGATATAGCGTTTCATAGGTCTTCTTTAATTAAAGTTAAACAAGCGATCAAAAAATATTCAGGTTGCAGCTCAGGTTGCAGCTCAGGTTCCAGCTCAGGTCTTCGACAGCGCCTGATCAATATCCCAGATGATATCGTTAACCGACTCCAGTCCGACAGCTAGCCGTATTAAATCTGGCGGCACGCCGGCTGCCATTTGCTGTTCTTCCGATAGCTGACGGTGCGTGGTCGATGCCGGATGAATCACCAGAGTCTTGGCATCGCCAATATTGGCCAGGTGCGACAGAAATTCTACGCTCTCAATAAATTTTTGACCAGCCGCAGCGCCGCCCTTAATACCAAAAGTCAGTACGGCACCGGCGCCTTTGGGCATGTATTTTTGCGCGAGTGCGTAGTTACGATTATCCGGCAGGCCCGGATAATTAACCCACGCGACTTTCGGATGTTGGGATAAGTACTGCGCAATCTGCAGCGTATTGCTGCAATGCCGCTCCATCCGCAAATGCAAAGTCTCCACGCCCTGCAAGAGCATGAAGGCATTGAACGGCGAGAGCGCCGGTCCGAAGGTGCGCATGCCTTCCATGCGGCATTTCATCGTAAAGCCGAAGTCGCCGAAGGTCTCGTAAAAACGCACGCCATGGTAGCCCTCGGAAGGATCGGTCATGCTCGCGAATTTGCCATTGCCCCAGTCGAATTTGCCGGATTCGACAATCACGCCGCCCATGGTCGTGCCATGGCCGCCTATGAATTTGGTCGCCGAATGAATGACGACGGCAGCGCCCCACTGAAAGGGCCGGCACAGATAAGGGCTGGCGAAGGTATTGTCGATAAACAGCGGCAGTCCGGCCTGTGTGGCTACGGCGGCGACGCGTTCAATGTCGAGCATGTTCAAAGACGGATTGCCCAGCGTTTCGGCGTACAACAGTTTGGTTTTGGGCGTGATTGCGCGCGCGAAGTTTTCCGGATCGTCGGCATCGACAAAGATAGTGTTGATGCCGAGCTTGCGGAAGTTCACATCAAGCTGCGTGTGCGTGCCGCCGTACAGCGTGCGTGCGGCGACGATCTCGTCGCCGGCTTCGCAGATATTGAGTATCGCAATCATCTGCGCGGCCATGCCGCTGGCCGTTGCCACCGCCGCGCGGCCGTCTTCGAGTGCGGCGATGCGCTCTTCGAGAACGGCGACGGTGGGGTTAGACAAACGCGAATAGACATTGCCGAAGGTTTGCAGATTGAACAGGCTGGCGGCGTGTTCGGCGCTGTCGAACACATACGATGTAGTCTGATAAATCGGCACGGCGCGCGCGCCGGTGGCGGCGTCTGGTATCTGGCCTGCATGCAGGCACAGCGTGTCAAAGTCAAAAATATGGTCTTGGGACATAGTGGCTTAATAAAATCAGACAGGACGACGGGACGAGATCACGCGGGTATTGACGCCAAACCAGCCCAGGCCGCCAAAGAGGCGTGCGTATTCAATTTTTACGCAGCGGTTCATGACGACGTTCAGACCGGCGTCTTCAGCTATTTGACGCGCTTCTTCATTGATGACGCCAATTTGCAGCCACAAGGTTTTGGCGCCTATGTCTGCGGCTTGTTTCGCAATGGGCGCGCAGTCGGCGCTTTTTCTGAAGACGTCAACGATATCGATTTTGTCCGGCACCGATGCGAGGTCGGGATAGCAGCGCTCGCCGAGTATCTCTGAATATTTGGGATTGACCGGAATAATGCGGTAGCCATGTTCCTGCATGTATTTGGCCGCGAAATACGAAGGGCGGAACCAGTCGGCCGACAGGCCAACCACCGCAATGGTGCGGCTTTCTTTGAGTATGTGGCGCAGTTGCGCAATGGTGCTCATTGGCAGAAGTCTCCGTTAAAGGACAGATGCGGGCGAGCTTATCAGAAATTATTTTGTGAAATTAATTTACGCAGGGCTGATACGTGCCATGTGAGTTCAACGTGAGCTGATGGCTAATTATCAAAATAAGAATAACAACTTTGTCATTTGCCGAAATCCCAATACTGGTTCAATCGCGTTGACATAGAGGGTGGCATATGTTTCAATTCGGAAACATTGGCGAACTTTGATTGCGTGTTGTATAACCAACAAACTCAAAAATTCAAAACAATTTCAAACGCCACCAGGATATCCCGACCCTATGCGACAGCCGAGTCCCATCATTGGCAACAGCCAGCCGATGTGCGCGATCCGCAAGCTGATCGACACGATCGCGGATTCGACCGCCACGGTGTTAATCAATGGTGAGTCCGGCACCGGTAAAGAACTGGTCGCGCAGGCGCTGCATAAACAATCCTGCCGGGCTGATGCGAACTTCGTGCCGCTCAATTGCGCGGCAATTCCCAAAGATTTGATGGAGAGTGAATTATTCGGCCATCGCAAAGGCGCTTTCACCGGCGCGCTTGCAGACCGGGTAGGGCGCTTCGAGCTCGCGCATGGAGGCACGCTCTTTCTTGACGAGATAGGCGACTTGTCGCTCGACATGCAAGTCAAGCTCTTGCGCGTGCTGCAAGAGCGCATGGTGGACCCGGTTGGTTCCAGCCGCGCTGTTGAGGTGGATGTGCGCGTGGTCGCGGCGACGCACCGCGACCTTGAAGTCGAAATCGCCGAAGGGCGCTTTCGTGAAGACTTGTATTACCGCCTGAATGTGTTGCCGGTGACGACGCCGCCGCTGCGCGAGCGCGGCGAGGATATTCCGCTGCTGATTAAATTCTATGCAGAGCGCTTTGCCCACAAGGGCGCGCCGATTACGTTCACGACCGACTTCCTTAATGCGTTAAAAGCGTATGGCTGGCCGGGCAATGTGCGTGAGCTGTCTAACCTGATACATCGCTTCTCGACGCTGTTTGCTGGTCAGCGCTTGTCTTTGCACACAGTGCCGGCGCCTATGCTGCCGAAAGGACTGGTCAAGCTGCAGGATGAACAGCGCGAACTCAACCCGCCCGCAGCGGAACCGGAACCGGAACCAAGCGCGGCCGATGTGCTGCATCTGTTCCCGCAAGAAGAACCGGGCATGGTGCCGTTTGCAGAGGCTACGGTAACGGCAGTCGAGCATAATCATGTTGAAGACATTATTCTGCTGGCGCAGGGTATTTCAGTATTGCCGCCAGATGGGGTGTCGCTCAAGGAGCGCATGGCGCAGATCGAGCGTGCCTTCATTGAGCAGGCGCTGGACCGCGCTGACGGCAATGTATCGAAGACGGCGCGCATGCTGAATCTGCAGCGCACAACGCTGATTGAAAAAATCGACAAATACCGTCTGCGCTCGGCCTGAGTGTTTGCTTGAAATGTGTGTTGTTGCCGATGGTGCTTCGTATTCTTTCATTGTCATTCGATGAAAGACGCTGGATCCCAGCCTGCGCTGGGATGACGGTAGGAATTTAGACGGCATCTTAACTACTACCGTCATTCCGGCGCAGGCCGGAATCCAGTGTCTTCCGTCACTCAACAAAAATTTTTTTGAAACATTCAACAGACACTGAGCGACACTGTTATCGTTCTTTCTAATTTATTACAGCTTTATTTTTCGGCACATTCATGGATATCGCAAGTTTGATTGGTGTAAGCGGCGCCTTGCTGCTGATTGCATTCGCAACCGGTGGCAAATTCATGCAGTTCATCGATTTGCCCGCCATCGCCATTGTCTTTGGCGGTACCTTCATGTGTGTGCTGGCCAAGAGTACGCTGCCGGAGTTTCGCAGTGCCTTTGCGATTGCGCGGCGCGCCTTGTCGCACAAGCCTGAAATCGCCGCCGACCTGATAGACGAATTAGTCGAGATCGGCAAAATCGCGCGCTACAACGATCGCTGGATGGTTGTGCTGGAAGACCGCGAGATAACCAACCCGTTCATTGCCAAGGCCGTGCGGCTGTGGGTCGATGGACTTGAATACCATGTGTTGCAGGATTCTTTGCGGCGCGAAGTGGCCGAAGAAAAAACCCGCTTCGACAACGCACGCGACTTTTTCAGTTTCGCGCAAGAGATCGCGCCGGCCATGGGCATGATCGGTACCTTGCTCGGATTGGTGCTCATGATGGGCAACATGAACGACCCGCGCTCGATCGGGCCGGGCATGGCTGTGGCGCTGCTGACGACTTTGTATGGCGCCATTCTCGCCAATGTCTTCCTGAGTCCGCTGGTGCAGAAGATCATCAGTTACGGCAAAAAAGTGCGTTACAACTATGAACTCGTTGTTGCCGGCATGCTGTTCCTGCACAAAGGCGGCGACCCGCGCCTGCTGCCGGACCTGCTGCTGGGCACCTTGCAGCCGCCGGAAGCTGCTGCAGCCGAACCGGTGCCCGAGG
Organism: Burkholderiaceae bacterium; assembly: GCA_040399905.1. Classification (GTDB taxonomy): domain Bacteria; phylum Pseudomonadota; class Gammaproteobacteria; order Burkholderiales; family Burkholderiaceae_D; genus Pernthalerella. The sequence continues at coordinate 448,492 of JBBARG010000003.1, read as the reverse complement.
CTGCTGCGCCGGAAGCCTGATGCGATGACCCAAGAGATCGCGCCTGCCGTACAGCCCAAGAAGCAAGCGGCACCTGCGGAGCAGCAAGCCACGCCCTTGTTCACAGAGCTGCGCCTGCGCCGCGAGCATGACGAAGAATGGCATCGCCCGCCGTCGCCACCATGGATCATTACCTTCGCCGACATGATCACCTTGCTGCTGGCGTTTTTCGTCTTGCTGCTTTCTTATTCCGATTTGAATGTCTCGCGCTTTCGCGATGTCAGCGGCTCTTTGCAGGAGTCGCTCGGCACACAGGATGCCGTGCAAAGCGTGGTGCCGCCGGCAGCGCAAAGCCAGCTTGCGCCGGTTGAGGGAAAGGCTACCGCGCCGTTGCCGGAGCAGCTTTCTAAAGATCTCGGCATCCTGCAAAAATTACTTTCTAAAGATTTGCTGGGTCACAAGCTGGAACTACGGGCAGAAAATGATCGTCTGCTTTTGCAATTGCCGGCGCAGCATAATGGTGGCAACAGCAGTGGCAACAGCAGTGGCGGCAGCGGCCTTTTGTCGCAGGAAACGATAGATCTTTTTGGTCGCATAGCCGATGCGCAATCGGAAGTGGAGACCGTAATTGAAGTGCGCGAAGGCAGGGAGCCAGCGTCAAAAGCCAATGATGCGGCGCGCCAGTTTCAGCAGTTGCGCACTTTGCTGTCCAAAGAAATCGCACAAGGACAGGCACAAGTTGAACGAGACGGTGAACGTATCGTGATTCGGCTGGTCGTACAGGGAAGTTTTTATTCCGGTAGCGCAGAGTTGTCGCCGGACTTTTCACCATTACTATTAAAAATCGGGCGCAGCATTTCCAGTATTGGCGGCCGCGTAACGATTGAAGGACATACCGACAGCGTACCGGTATCGCGCAACGACCGTTTCCGTTCCAACTGGGATTTGTCGGGTTCACGTGCCGCTGCCGTGGCAGATTACCTGACTGACCATGGTGGTGTGGCGCGTGAACGGATTGCCGTTCGAGGGCTGGCTGATACGAAACCGCTGGCATCGAATGAAACCCGCGAAGGTCGTGCGAAGAATCGACGGATTGAAGTGCTGGTGGATGCGGCGGGGCTTTAACAAATACAGTCAAAGACACTAAAAATTCAAACACGCAATTTCATTCATTGCGAACGGCGAACAGAGTAAACACTCAAACATAAAGTCCTTCATCCATAACACTGGTGGAAGTCTTTCAATGAAGCAGAACGCCTTGGAAAGTCTCGCTTTTCTTGCTAAGGAAAGCGAAATTGCGGCGATCATCTGCAGCTTCGACTGGGCTGCCAGTCCGCTCGGCCCGCCGCAGAGCTGGCCGCCAACTTTCAGGATTCTTGCGACTACTATTCTGGCCTCCAAGGTTCCGATGATGGTCAATTGGGGGCCACGTCTGCTCTCTATTTATAACGACGCTTACCGCCAGCAATTTCTCGGCATCAAGCATCCCGCCGCATTTTGCCAGCCCTACGAAGATATTTGGCCGGAAGTGTGGACTGAACTTGGCCCTGTTATAGAGCGAGGCTGGGCAGGCGAGGCGACGTACTTTCAAAACACACCGTTCACAGTACAAAGACGCGGCTACAAGGAACAGATTTGGGTGACGTTTTCTCATGCGCCCGTCTTCGATAAAGGTGAAGTCGTCGGTGCCTTGACGGTTGGCATGGATGTTAGCGCGCAGGTGCTGGCAGAAAAACGGCAGTGCTTTCAGCTTGCCTTTGTTGACGAGTTGCGCGGGCTGACCAATGCCAACGACATTACTGCCGCAGCGACCAGGCTGTTGGGCATTCATCTCAGCGCATCACAAGTTTTTTACGGTGAGGTGGACGATAGTGCAGAAATTTTTTACACGCGGGCGAAGTGGTCTGCTGCGCCAATGCCTGCGCTGCCAAAAAAAGGACGGCTAAGCGACTTTGGCGACGAAGTGGTTGGCATTTTGCGTTCCGGCATGCCCTTGGTGATAGATGAAATCAAGCGAGATCATCGGACTCTTCCTTATGCAAAAGCGTATGGAGAATTAAATACTGGCGCGCTGCTCGTCGTTCCGCTTGTGAAATCCGGGCGTCTCATCGCCACCTTGAATGTCGGTCGCCTCGAACCCTACCACTGGACCAAAGAAAACATCATTGCGACGCAAGACGTTGCCGAGCGCACGTGGGCAGCAGTCGAGCGCACACATGCAGAAGCGGCACTTGCTTCGGAGTACGACCGGAGCAAAGATATTCTGGAAAACATGGACGAGGGCTTCGTGCTGCTGGACCGTCATTTCCGTATTGTCCAGATCAATGCAGGAGCACTGCGCCTAGAACAACGACCCTCATCTGAATTTGTCGGACGTACTGCGTGGGATGTCTGGCCCGGCATCGAATCCCGAGAGACTGGGAAGCTTTTCAAGCAGGCTATGGCAGAGCGTGTCCGGGTTAAAGAAGAACATTTCTATACCTACCCGGACGGACGCAATGCCTGGATCCAGATGAACGCCTTTCCGTATGGTGATGGGCTGGCAGTTTTTTATCGCGACGTCACAGAGAACAAGCTTACCGAGCAGCGGGTTCTTACGGCCGCACAGCACGATATGCTAACCGGTCTGCCGAATCGGGCGCTGGTCTTCGAGTATGCAAGCCACTTGCTTGCTGCTGCGCGGCGCAGCCATTTACACGGCGCTTTCCTGTTTATTGATCTCGACCGGTTCAAGCCCATCAATGATCTTTACGGGCATGAAGTCGGCGACCGGGTGTTGCAGGAAGTAGCCAGACGCCTATTGTCATGCGTTCGCAAAGAGGACTTGGTTGCCCGTTTGGGTGGGGACGAGTTCATCGTCGTTCTTCATCAGGTCGGCAATGTCCATTCGGCTGCTGCCGTCGCGCAGCACATACTTGATGCACTGTCGCATCCGTTCGAGATTGATACGCTGGATCTTGCCATATCGGCCTGCATTGGCATCAGCGAGTTTCCGCTGCATGGCACCGATGTGGATGCGCTGATCCATGCTGCGGATCTGGCAATGTACCAAGGCAAGTACGACAACCGCGGTAGTTATTGCAGATACACGCCCGACCTTGATAATCGGGCTGACGCATCCTCGGCAATTGAAGCGCGCTTAAAGCGTGCGCTGCAAAAAAAGGAGCTGATGCTGCACTACCAGCCTGTCATTGATATAAAGAGCGGACAGTTATCCAGTGTCGAGGCACTGCTCAGGCTGAATGGCGACGACAGGCACTTGATCGGGCCGGATCAATTCATTCCGGTAGCTGAAGCGGCGGGTCTCATCAGTCAGATTGGCGAATGGGTCATCGGCGAGGCATGCCGCCAGCATCAGGCATGGTGCAAGGAAGGGCTGCCTCCAATTCACGTGGCGCTCAACGTATCGCCATTACAGTTCAGGCAGCGAGGCTTCGCGCATTGGCTTGAGCAGACTGTACGGGATGCCTGTCTGGATCCGTCTTGTTTCGAGATCGAAGTCACGGAAAGCACGCTGATGGGAAATATTGAAGAGGCCATCAGTACATTGAAGAGTATCCGCTCCTGTGGCATCAGAGTCGCACTGGATGACTTTGGCACCGGTTATTCCAGTCTCAGCCATTTAAGCAATCTGCCGCTCGACAAGCTGAAGGTGGACCAGTCTTTTGTGCGTCGTCTGAATCACGAAAATTCAAGCAAGGCCATTACGATGGCCATCATTGCACTAGGAAAAATGCTGAATCTGGAAATCGTAGGCGAGGGGATTGAAACAAAAGAAGCGCTGGACTATCTGGAAGAGCAGGGCTGCAAGCTGGCGCAAGGATTCTTGATCAGCCGTCCTCTGCCGGCAGCAGACTTTGCTGTCTGGTATCGGCAGAGAAGTTCAAGCGCGCACAGTTAATTACTGTTTTTCTGTCTCCGTGCCACCCTGACGCGTATACGAAGGCATGCCATTTGCAGCGGTGCTGCCATTCGGGTTCGACTGTTCACGCGAATATTGAACCGCACGATTTTTTTCGCGTTCGCGCTCTTTGGCCAGTTCACGTTCCTTAGTCAGTTCGCGTTCTTTGGCAAGCTCGCGCTCACGCAGCATTTCACGCTCTCTGGCCTGATCGCGTTCGCGTATCAGTTCACGTTCCTTGTCTTTGATTTCTTTTTCGCGTTTCGCATTCGCAGCCAACGTCGCTTGCGCGGCTTCCTGACTGCGCTGGCGCTGCAGGTTGGTCAGTGCCTCCATGTCTTTTTTCAGGCTCTCGACATTGGCAACAGACGACTGCACGTTATTGACCTGACCCGACAGATTTTTCACCGCTTGTGACTGCTCTTTGAGTACTGCATCAAGCGCTGCAAATTGCTGGTTCAGTGACTTGCCTTCAGGGCGCGACGCGGCTGTCTTGGCAGGGGCGGGCGCTGGTACCGGCGCAGGGGCAGGTTTTGGTGCGGCACGCGCTGCTTCTACAGCGGCGGTCAGCTTGTCTTCGATGGCTTGCTGTACCGAATGGCTGTTGTCTTGTTTGAGGTTGATGTCGTCGAGCGTTGCGTTCATTTTGTCGAGCGACTCAAGACGGGTTTTGAGATCGACTGCGCGTTTGCCCACGGCCAGCAACATGGCGTCAACCTGCTCGACTTTGCTATTGAGCTGCACGGTCATGAAACTGAACGTGCCGGCTGTGCCGACGAGCACGGCCGCTGCCAGTGCCAGCACAACCTTGGCTTGCAAGGCTGACTGACCAGCACCGTCTATGAGTTTTTCTGCGGCTCGGTTCAACTGGCTGCCGGTTGTGGAAACAGCGGAGGCCGAGCGGTTGGCCACTTCGGCGGCATCAAGCACGATGCCCATGAGCGACTCAAGCTGTTGCGAAGCAGCGCGATTATTTTCAACCAGGACCTGCACCGCTTCAAGCGCTTTTTTTGCGGTCTCGTGCGGCACCTGCACGCCAAGAGCGTCGTCAGCGACTGCCTGATCTTCCAGCACAGCTTTTACAGTGGCGGGATCGACTTGCGGTGGAGGCGGTTCGGGCGTGAACCCGCCTGCCGCTGGCGCAGCGCTGGCTTCTGGTGTCTGATTTTCGGCGTCGCTCATTTTCCAATCCGTTTAGCTAATTTTTGCGATGCGGCCTCAAGCGTGTCTAGCTCCTGATTGACGGCAGCAGTTTTCGAACCCAAATTCTTGATGCGTTCTTCCAGATGAATCGCCAGTGCCCATGGGATTGCATCATCTTTTTCAATCATGGCCGGTTCCGGCGGTGGTGCGGCTGCAGGTTTCTCCGCTACAGCTTCGGCATCATCGGCGTGCCTGGCGATCGACAGGTCGAGTGGTTCATCGTCAGCATGCTTTTTAATTTCAACGTCAGCGAACTCGCGCTCGCCGGCTGTGCCCGTGGCGTTGTGGTCAGTGATCTGGCGCAGCTCTGACGGTTCTTCAACAGCCTTTTTTTGCTTCGTTTCGCTTTTTACATTGATCGCAATTTCTTGCGGCGCATTGCTGCGAAATACTTCTGATTTTTCTTCAGCCATTCTTAACCTCGTCGTAATTTCTTTGCCGGACCCACGTCTAGCGTCGCTGCACCAGCAGCGCTTTTTGCAGTGATGACAGTGGTCGCAGCCACGGATCTGCCGGCACGCCCTGACGGGCGGCGAATGCTTCGGCCTCTTTGCGGTTGGCAAAAGGCCCCGAGAGCACGGCAAACTTTACGCCCTGGTCTTGCGTCTTGACTGCCGCAATCCGGCTCTTCTTGAGCGCTGGATATTGCGCACGCCATTCCTGCGCTTCTGCCATCGATGTCAGCGATACATGCTGGACAAAATAACTGTTTGCTACTGCCTGACTCACCACTTGCTCAACGCCACGCTCCGAGCGCGGTGCGAGGGCATCGGCAATGCGCTCGCTGGCAGGCTTTGCCTCTTCAGTTTTCACTTCAAGCTTGACCTCAGCCTTCACTTCCGGCTTTGCCTCAAGCTTCGTCACTGCCGCTAGCGGCGCGACGGGTGCGACTTTGCTGACGGCGTCAACCTTGGCAACGGCGTCTACTTTGGCAACAGCTTCAGGCTTGGCGGCTTGTTCCGCTTTATCGTTTACAGCTTTGTTAGTAGATGAATCGGATGCAGCTGGCGGAACTGTAGCCGCAGCTGGTTCAACAGCGGCCGCTGGTGTTGGTGCAGGTGCAGGTGCTAGTACTGGTGCCGGCGGCGCAGGAGTGGGCGCAGGAGCCGGCACCTTGGCCGGCGCGCCCGCCATTGATAGCAACCACGGCGGCGAGTTTTCCCTGACCACCGGCGAGGTGGCCAGTAGCGGCATGATCCGTTGCGGGAAAAGGACGGCGATGACGGCTGCTGAGACTGTGAAGAGCAGCACAACGGCGACTGTCCAGCGCAGCATGGTTTTCAGTTTGGCAAATCGTCTGGTCGGTGGCGTAAAAACCGGTTCCGGCGGAGAGGGCGGTGCTTGTGCGCTGAAGTCGTCATCAAGGACTGGTTCAGTGCGGGCTTTTTTGCGCGCTGCGGCGAGTTGTTTGGCAAAGACTTGTTTGGCGCTGCCGCTTGCCGCTGGTGCTTGTGCAGCCTGTGCTGCCTCAGCACTAGCTGGCGCGACCGCGCTGGCGGCATAACCTGTTGCGGCGAGTAGTTTTTTGACTTCGACTTCATAGCCGAGCGCGCGCGATACTTTGAGCAGCGCTTCGCCTTCTGGCCGGGTTGGTGCTTCGACGGGCCAGCGCAACAGGCGCTGACCAAAGCTTTCCAGCAGTTTGTCATGCTGACGGTCGCGCGACTGGTCAAGGAACAGCACGAGCGAGGTGTTCGCGCCGGGGAAGTCGGCGATTAGTCGGGCCATGAGACCGATGTCACGCGCATCAATGGATTTGGCATCATGCGCGACGAGCACGCGCCGCGGCGCGGGCGAAGAAATGGCGTCGCGCGCATCAGTGAGCGACAAGCCTGCCAGTATCTGGTTGAAGCGGTCCAGCAAGGCTTCGGTGCTGGTCGGTAAAAATACTTCGATCTGCAAGTCCGGCGTCTGGCGCAGCTTGTTGATGACGAGGCGGCCGTAATGGTCCAGCACGCTTTCGTTGGTGCTCGACAGGGCAAGGCATTGGCCGTCATTGCAGACGGCGCGCATGACGTAGTCAAAGCGCTTGCGGTCGGCCGCACGCAAGAAAATGCCGTCGGCGCCTAATGTTTCGGCGGAGTGTTCTTGTTCGTAGTCCATCAAGCGTTGACCTCATCAGACGGGCGTTTGCCGTTGGTATCAAAGAGCATAGACTCGGGCACTTTCGGTTGTGGCCTTTGCATTGGCGGCGCACCGGGTCGTATGCTGGACAAGTTGAAAACATAAGCAATCACTTGTGCTACCGCATAGTACAGATCTTCGGGCACGGGATGGTCAATCTCGGTTGTAAAGTACAGCGCACGCGCCAGCGGCGCGGCCTGGAAAATTTCAACGCCGTGTTTGGTAGCTTCTTCGCGAATGCGCGCGGCCATCTCGTCGGCGCCTTTGGCCAGTAGGGTAGGGGCGCTGTCGCCGTTGGGGTCGTAGGCGAGGGCGACGGCAAAGTGTTCCGGGTTGGTGATGACGACGTCGGCGTCCTTGACGCTGTCTATCATGCGGGCGTTGGTCATTTCGCGCTGGCGACGGCGGATCTGTGCCTTGATCTCGGGGTTACCCTCGCTGTTCTTCATTTCATCTTTGACTTCCTGCTTGGTCATGCGCATCTGCTTGTTGAATTGCCAGCGCTGGAAGGGCACGTCTATGAGTGCGATAAAGACCAGCGACAGCGTCATCAGTAAAGCCGAGCGGGCCAGCAGCTCGCCGGCCGCTTGCAGCGCAGGTTGCAGGCTCATTTTGCCGATCAGGTTCAGGGTGTCGATATTGCTAGACAAGACCCACACCAGCGCACCCGTGACCAGAGAAAATTTGAGAATGGCTTTGCCCAGTTCAACCAGGGCTTTCATGCCGAACATGCGCTTCAAGCCAGCCGAGATGCTGAGCTTGGACGCTTTCGGTGCCACTGCGGACATCGAGAACAGGAAGCCGCCGGTCGCGCCTGTTGCCAGAATGGCGACGACTGCAGTCAGCATCAGGATGGGCACGATCAGCAAGAAGCATTGCAACATTTCATGTCCAAATACGGCAGGTAGCAAATTGGAAGAGAACACCAGCTTGCGATCGAAGTTGAATCCGGAAGCAAAGCGTTCCGCCAGCTTCGATACCAGAAAGCCGCCGGTCAGAAACAGCATGCCCATGGCCGCAATCGTGACGGCCGCTGCCGGCAGTTCGGTGGAGCGCGCAACCTGACCGTCTTCGCGGGCCTTGGACAGGCGCCGCGAGGTGGGTTCTTCGGTTTTATCTTCCGAGCTGCCTTCTGACATATCAGTTCACCAGTCCGACCAGGTCTTTTACATGCGAAAAGGACTGCATCCATAGCCACTGTATGCGGCTGACGATGCTCTCCATCGAAAATATCAGCACAATAAAACCGGCTGCAATGGTGGCCGGAAAACCGACCGAGAAAATATTCAGGCTAGGCGCAGCGCGGGTGACGACGCCCAAACCAATGTTAATGAATAGCAGCGCGACCATGACCGGCAAGGCAATCAGTAAGCCGCCCAGAAACATCATCGAGCTCCAGGCAATGACTTTGCCGAACGCGACCTGACCCAGCAGCGACTGTCCGATGGGCAGTGAGCGAAAGCTTTCCAGCAGCATGGAGATCATGATCACATGACCGCCAAAGCCCAGAAAAACCAGTGTGGACAAGATGAGGATGAATTGCGAAATGACAGGCACGTTACCGACGTTGGGGTCGTACATGCTGGCCATCGACAAACCCATAGACGCTGCGATCGACTGACCGGCCAGAACTAGCGCGCCGGTCGCCACTTGCAGCATGAGCCCCATCAGTGAGCCTATGAATAACTGGTTGACGATTTCAAGCAGGCCTTCAGCGGAGATCGGATCAATGACGGGCCATTTGATGAGCGGGTAGATCAGGAAGGTCAGTACCAGACCAATGACGACACGCAGTCGCACTGTTACGGCATTAAGCGACAGCAGCGGGGCGGCGACCAGCATGGCGCCAATGCGCAGCATCGGCCACAGGAAAGTGTAGAAGCGCTCGACGAGGTCCGCTGCCAGTAGGGTCATGGTCTGGTCCGTCGTTGCGCGTGGCTGTTCAGGAGAACAGCGCGGGAATGCGCTTGTAAATATCTTTGGTGTAGTCCATCAGCATAGCCAGTTGCCAGCCGCCGAACAGCGACAGCGCCAGACCAATGGCGACCAGCTTGGGAATGAAAGACAAGGTCATTTCATTGATCGAGGTCGCTGCCTGAATCACGCCAATGAAGAGGCCGACACCGAGAGCGACGACCAGCAGTGGAGCAGAAATCATCATCACTGCCCACAGTGCTCCACGGCCAATGTCAACGACGGTTGCTGCATCCATGTTTGTGTTCCTTGTTATTTTTTACGGCATCGCAAAGCTGGAAGCGAGCGAACCCATCAGCATGCTCCAGCCATCGACCAGTACAAACAGCATTAATTTAAAGGGCATCGAAATCATCATCGGCGACAGCATCATCATACCCATCGACATGAGCACACTCGAGACGATCAGATCAATGACGACAAACGGAATGTAAATCAGGAAGCCGATGGTAAACGCACTCTTGAGCTCGGAGGTCAGGAAGGCAGGCACCAGTGTCGTGAACGGCACTGACTCCGGGCCCTGCAATTCAGTCTTGTTGCGGGCGATGTCGAGGAACATGCCAATATCTTCTTCACGCGTCTGCGCCATCATGAAGCCGCGGATCGGTTCTTCGGCCGCAGCCAGCGCTTTTTCGAAAGGCATGCCCTGATTCATGTAGGGCAGGATGGCGTTGTTATATACGTCCGTCATCACAGGCTGCATGATGAACAAGGTCAGGAACAAGGCAAGGCCAGTCAGCACCTGGTTAGGTGGCGTCTGGCCCGTGCCCATGGCCTGACGCAGGATGGACATGACGATGATGATGCGAACGAAAGACGTCATCATCAGCAGCATCGAAGGCAGCAGCGTGAGGATGGTCATCAACGCCAGCAACTGCAGCGTGAGACTGTATTGGGTGACACCGCCTTTGCCGGCCAGTACATTCACGACCGGCATGCCCTGCGCCTCTGCCAGCATTGGCAGCATGGACATTGCTAGCAAGAGCACCACAGCTAAAATTTTGCGCAACATGCTCAACTCCTGTTTTTATTATTTTGATTGCCGGCGGTAACGGACTTGAGCAAGTCGGAGAATCGCTGCGACAATGGCGCAGCAGATTGTACGACGGGTTCTGCCGCAGCATCGCGCTCGGTCAGTTCTGCGTCAGTCAGATCGAAGGTAGTCAGCAAGCTCATGCCTTGCGGCGTTATACCGATTAACACGTCTTTATTTTTTACGCGCAGCAGCACGACTCGCTGCCGGGGTCCGGCAGACATTGTCTCCAATACCTGCATGCGGCGTTTCGGCAGCCCGAGCAGGTTACCGGTCTGGATTTTTTTCAGCGCAAACAGCAGCACTGCCATCACGGCCAGCACAGCGGCAAAGCTGGCTGCAAAGGACAGCCAGTCAGACAGATGCAGGCTGGAATTCATCAGATGTTTTTCATGCGTTCGCTGGCAGGCACCACGCGGGTCAGGCGGATACCGTAGCGGTCGTTGACGAGTACGACTTCGCCTTGCGCGACCACGGTGTTATTGACTAGCAGGTCCAGCGGTTCGCCGGCGATGCGGTCCAGTTCGACCACGCTGCCTTGGGTCAGGCGCAGAAGGTCGCGGATTTTCATCGTGGTGCGACCGACTTCGACGGTGATGGAGACCGAGATATTCTGCAATACGTCGGGGTTGATATGCGGGTGCTCGGCCATGCTTTCCGGATCCTGCACGTCGTTGTCCTGCTCTGTTGTCATTTCAGTCATGATGCTTCCTGCCGATGTTTAGTTGGTTTCGGGGCTGATCGGTTTTTCAATACGAACTGCGACCTGCGGACCAGTCATGCCGACCTGGCCTTCGAATGCCGGAATGCCATCAATCACGATGCTGGCAAGTTCGGGTTTCTTGAAATATAACAGGTCGCCTTCTTTGAGCGACTCGACTTTTGAATAGTGAGCGGTGACCTGACCCAGCAAGACTTGTAATTCAAGCGTTGCGTCGCCGACGGCGGCGGTCAGTTCATTGCGCCATTTCAGGTCGGATTCGGCGCTGCCATCAGCCTGTACGCGGTTGCGCAACATATCACGCAGCGGCTTCAATGACGAATAAGGGTAGACCAGATCGACAAAACCTTTGATGCCGCCTACGCCTTCGGTTTCAAAGCGCGACATGATGACGAGATCGTTTTCATCAGCGATCTGCGCGAATTGCGGATTGATCTCGGAGCCTACGTGGTCGAAATCCACGCCCATTAGCGGTGCCCACGCTTCTTTCAGCGAGCGGAAAAAAATGTCGAGAATGATCTTGATGATGCGCGACTCGGTTGGCGTAAACATGCGGCCCGGTGGCAGCCAGTTGGCTGGCAGCGGTTCGCCGTCGCGGTCGGTTGCGCGTCGCTTGGGGCCGCCGGGCATGCCGCTGCCGGTGCCGCCAAAAAAATTGTCGAGCGCAGAAAATACCAGTGTCGGTTCAATGACTACCAGCGAAAAGCCGCGCAGCGGATTGATGCGAATCGTGTTGACTGATAGCGGTGCGCGCAAGTCTTTGAGGTAATCGCCGAAGCGCACAATCTGCGCGCGTGACGGTGTAATGCGTGGGCTGGTGCGCAGCACTTCCATCAGGCCGGAGCGGAACAGGCGCACGAAGCGCTCGTTGATCATCTCCAGCGAAGACGTGTTCACGCCCAGCGTGCTGTCTTCGCTTGCCAGGTCGTGCTTTTTTACTCGTGTCGTCAGGTTGAAGCCGGTATCGACCGCGATCGAACCGTCATCGATGCCCTGGGCGAGGGCAGCGAGTTCTTCCGGTGACAGCAAGTTTGAGGTTTCAGCCATGTTTCTAATTGGTCGCTATAGGTAAAGCAAAGTGCCGGGGGTGTTATTGCACCACGAATTCAGTGAACAGGACTTCTTCAATGCCGCCGAAGCCTTCGTATTTTTCCAGCAGCGAATTGATTGTCAGTCTGACGTTTTCCGCCAGAGCCTTGCGGAAGTCCGGCTGCGACAGATCTGCTTCGGTACTTTGACGCATAACGTCGAGTATGCCAGCGCGCAGTGCCAGTTCATGGGTCTTCATGTTCTTGATGACGCGGTCATCGTAGTGCGTCATGACAGTCAGCGTGACTTGCATGACTTTGCGCGAGCCTGCAACATTCGACAACAGCGGTTTTTCCATTGCATAGTAGTTGAACTTCCAGCGCTGGTTGTCTGCCTCTGGCGTCACCAGTTCTTTTTGCGGAGAGCCATCCGACTTGGCGCCGCCACCATGACCGTCATCTTTTTTGGCATCGCCATGACCGTCATCTTTTTTAGCGTCGCCATGTCCGGCAGGTGCGCCATGACCTTCTTCGCCATGTTCGCCTTTGGCTTCCGCTTCGAGCTTGTCGAGGGTTTCTTCCGCTTTTTCTTTTTTGGAGAAAAAGCCGGTCGCAAACAGCGTGCCGCCGACAGAGCCACCAATGAGGACGAGCACGGCCACGACCATGATGATGATCTTGATCAGCGGGCCCTTCTTTTTCGGCTCGCCTTCGACTTGTTCTTCAACTGCTGCTGCAGCACCTGACATAAAACCCCCTACCTATTTTTTTGATTCGATCAGACCAGAACATCGAGGCCATCAGGGCCTGCTGCTTTTCTGGTCGTCGCTGGCCCCATGGCCGTCGCACGGTTTGCACTGTCGCCTGGCTTGGCAGAGACCACTGCACCGGACTTTTGCTGCTGTCCGGGTGTCGGATTTCCGCCATTTCGGCTATTTTGCCCTAAGTTAACATTCAATCCAGCAACTTCCATGCCCGATTGTGCCAAAACTTCTTTTAACCGGGCCAGACCGTCGTTAATAAGCTCACGTGTCATGGCATTGCTGGCCTTGAACGTCGCTTCGAGTTCGCCCTGTTTCATATTGAGCTGAACGTCGATGCTGCCCAGATCATGCGGCTTGAGTTCCAGTTCGACTCGCCAGTCGCCGCGCGCAATTTGCGCCGACAGCCGCTGGCCGAGCGCTTCGCCCAGACGCTGCGACAGTTTTTCATACTGCTCGGCGCGTAAATCAATATCGGTGCCGGTACCGAGAGCGGCATCGCCTGCAGCGGTATGGCCGGCGCGCTGCGCATTGGCTTCGGTTCTTTGCGTCAAAATCGCCTGCAAGTCCTGACCGCTCAAGTCTTCGCCCAGAATCAGTGTTTCTGCGGGCAGGGCGCTGCTGCTGTCGGCGCTGACTTCGGTCAGGCTCGATTTTGCAGCAACAAGGGCACTAGCCTTGTCAATATTGTCGACACGCTGGACCACAAGTTTAGTTTGTTGCCGTTTCGCCATCTGCATGGCTTCGCCTGCGCCCAGCATCAGGCTGGCAGCGAGACTTTTCGGTTCTTCGGGACTGTCGGCGTCGGCCGCTGGTTGTGCAGTGATTGCGGCAGTCATTGTTTTGCTGGCCCCGTTTAGGCCGAACAGGACGGGCTTAAGTACTGTGGCAGTTACCACCGCAGTTGCCACCGCAGTTTCCACCGCATTTTCCACAGCAGCTGGCTGCGCTTGTTCAGTTTGCTCGGGCTGGCCTGCTTGTCCAATCGACCAGCGCATGCTGGCATCGGCGCCCAGCGCCAGCATGCCGGTTGTTAGCGTGGCGGCTGGGGCAGGAATTGCTTCTGGCTGGCCGGTCTTGGCCGCGAGGGGATCGCTGGCGGTTTCTGCGGCTGGTTTGTTCTGGAAGATCATCGCCATCGCCGCTTCGTCCAGTCCTTGCGCCTTCGCGAAGGCCATCAGGCTGTCATCGTTCGTCGCCGGATTGGCGGTCGTGATGATGTTGACGGTCGGGCTCAGTGCTTCGGCCGCCAAACCGCTTGCCGCCGGTAAGGCTTTGCCATCTGCATCGGCAAGTTCTTGCCCTTTGATGCCGGGCATGAACGACGCAAACAGCGACGCAAAGTCGCTGGCTGCGCCGCCCGCATCTTCCCCCGGCTGCGTCGCCTGCCCAGTGTGGGCGTGCTTTTTAGCCTGGATGACGGTCGATGTCTGCGAATTTAATATGGAATTCATGGAGCTTTAGTTTCAGAGTTTGCCAATGTTGGTAGTGCTATAAGCAAAAACTGTGTCAGGCTGGGAAAACCTCGCTGGGTGGGGGTTTTCGCTTGTTTTTGGGGTTCGACGAATGACGCTGGATCCCGGCCTGCGCCGGGATGACGGTAGTAATTTAGATGGCGTACCATTTTTCTACCGTCGTTCCGGCGCAGGCCGGAACCCAGTGGCTTTCGTTTGAAAACCGCGAAAACCGGCAATACACCCACAGCCGCGATTATATTAATAGAAGGGAACATTTTCCATGCAAATCGGCATGGAAAGCAAAGACAGTCTGACGGCGCACGGCGGCAGCACTAAAGAAGGGGTGAAACCCTGTCCGCGCACGGGGCGCGAACAGTTTGTAAATGAGCAGCTTAGTTCAAGGCAAAAGTGCGGGCGCTAGGCGGTACCAGTGACGGTACGACTTGCCATGCCTGACGAATTTCTTCCATCAGGTTATGCACTTCGGACAGGGCGCCGAGGTCATTGTGGGCGTTCACATGGAACAGGCGGCGGGTTACGTAGCTGTAGAGTTCGTTCAGGTTGCGTGCAATGTCGCCACCTTTTTCAAAGTCCAGCGCGCCTTGCAGGCCGACTACGATACGGCCGGCACGGGCCAGGCTTTTGGATTTTTCGTTGATCGAGCCACGCTCGATGTGGCCTTTGGCGGTCGACAGGCTTTCAATCAAGCCATCAAACAGCATCTGGATCAGCTGTATGTTGTCAGCGCCGGCTACACCGGTTGAGTGCTTCACATCGCCATAGCTGGCGAGGGCTCTTTGTCTCATGTTCATGGTCTGCTGCTCCTGGCTTATTCATTGCGTCAGAGCATATATCGGCAGTTACCAAAAAGACTTGAGGGGAGCGGCGCCTTTTTTATGTTTTTACTGGCTTTGCCGGCGTTTCCGTTGTTTCCGCTGTTTCCGCTTTGGCCGCGACGGGCGTTTCTTCAGCGGAGCTTAATTGCAGAGCTACGGGTTCTTCTGGCGTTGCTGTGACAGCATCGCCCGGCCCGCCTTGCAAGATCGTGTTTTCTGTCGGCGCAGCCAGAGCCAATGCCGCAGTTTCTTCCGGTTTTTCATCTGACGTAGCAGGGGGTTTGGTCAGCGGCATGAGTAAATTTGCCAATGAATGCGGAGGCAAACCGGTAGCAGCAAACAGCGCCACGCCAGTCTGTTCAATTCGGTCACGGATAGCACCATGTTCTTCTTCTGGTTTGGTGCTGCGGTCATGGCCTGAGCGATAGAACGCAGTTGCGTATTCATGCGGCATCCATGATTCAATTTCGCCGCGCAGCGTAGCGATGATGCGGTCGCAGCGCACCGGCATGCTGAAGCCTTCGCGGCCATCGAGCTGACCGTCTTCAAACAACAGTTCTATATGTTTTTGCAAAACGGCTTCGTAGCGTAGTTTCAGCGCTTCGATCTGTCCCACTGACCAGCCCGGCATCGGAATGCCGGCCATGGCGTCCCACAAATTTTTGCCCGACAGTCCGCCAAATGTCTCGTCGAGTTTGATGGGCGTGCGGCCGTTCATGGTCACGCCACTATGCTTGTGTAGTTCATTGACACGGTCGAGCATGTAAAAGACGACCAGCAGCAAGCCGACCAGCCCGGCAAAAATTAACAGCAGCAAGATGGTGTTCACCTGGTGCTCCGTAAATAAAGATTGAGTGGCATCCATTAGCGTACTGCAGCTTCAGGTTTTAATTGCATGCGCAGTTTCTTGACGTTGGCCGACAGGATTTGCGATACGCGCGATTCTGACACACCAAGCACTTCGCCGATTTCACGCAGGTTCAGTTCTTCGACGTAGTAGAGCGAGATGACGAGCTTGTCACGTTCCGGCAAGCCGTCGATCGCATCGGTGAGTGCATCCATCATTTGCGACTCTTCGACGATGGCGTCCGGCTGGCGAGAGCTCTGGTCCGGAATGCTCATTACTTCGTCGGAGACGACTTCCATCGAAAACGTTTCAAACTGGCGTGCAGCGCCACGGTCTTTTTCGAAATCTTCCAGCTCGCGGCCCATGAACTCTGCCAGCTCGGCCTGCGTCGGTGCACGTCCAAGTTCGGTCGCCAGTGCCTGATTGGCTGTGCTGTGCGATTTGTTGAACGCGACAGCCGAGCGCGGCAGGAAAGACATGCGCCGCACTTCGTCAATCATGGCGCCGCGCACACGGCTGTGTGCGTAGCTTTCGAAGACGACACCTTTGGTCGGGTCGAACGCGCGCGCTGCTTCAATCAGGCCGATCATGCCGACCTGAACCAGCTCGTCGACTTCCATGAAGGGCGGGATGCGTGCTTTCAAATGCACAGCGACCCGTTTGACCATACCTAGGTGGGCGAGGATCAAATCCTCGTCGCGGTTTTGCGTTTGTTCGTAGAGTCTGATTGCCGGAGGCATGCTGGTCACACAGACTCTTTCTGCTTGACGATGCGTTCCATGAAAAACTGGAGGCCGCCGGAAGCGTGATCTATTGCAGGCAAATTGCCGAGCGCATCAGCCAGTCTGCGGAAGTCGCGCGAGCCGCTGCTGCCAGGCGCGAATTCGAGGACGGACTGATATTTTTTAAGGGCCGACAGCACCAGCTCGTCGGCTTCGATCGAGGTCAGGTACTGCAAGGACTTGCCAAGAAAACGGTCGCACACATCATTGATGCGGCGGAATAGTTGGGCGCCTGCAGCCTGGCTGTCGACCATGTTTGGAATCAGATAAATCTCATCGAGATCAAGATCGCGCGTCATCACTTTAATGATGCCGTAGGCGTCTGCAATCGAAGAGGGTTCATCACGTACGACGATGAAGCGGCGCTGACAGGCCTCCATGAAAGCGAGCACGGAAGGCGCAATGCCGGCAGCGGTGTCGACGATGAGGTAATCGATTTCATCGTCAAGTTCACTGAAGGCTTGCACGATGCCGGCGGTAATAGCCGGACTGATCGCAGCCATATGGTGCACACCCGACGCGCCGGGCACGAGCTTGACGCCCTGACGCGAGGTGACGATGATTTCTTTGAGACTTTTTTCACCAGCAATCACATGCGACAAGTTGTATCTGGCCTGGCAGCCCAGCGCAATTTGCGCATTCGCCAGTCCAAGGTCGGCGTCGAGCAGCATGACGCTCTTGTTTTGCATCGCGAGAGCAACCGCCAGGTTCGCGGACAACGTCGTTTTACCGACGCCGCCTTTGCCGCTGGCGATACCGATGACTTCTGTTTTTCGTTTAGCTTGCATGCGGGTTTTTCTCGATTCGTTGGACCAGGGCTTGCGCCGCGGTCATCACAGTCAGGTCCCGCTCTATATCAGCAGCAGCTTTCACTTGCTCGTTCACCAGGGCTTCAAGCCCCAACCCTTTTAACGCCAGCGCGACGAGTTCGGAGGCCGACAGCACTTTGGCTGCTTCACTCGTCATCGGGCTATGGCTGGCAGCCGACAGCGCAACCGGATGCTCGCACAGGTGCTGGATCAGTGCCCATGGCTGGGTTGATTCGTCCATACGCGACAGCATCAGGCTGGTCCAGTGCAGTTGCGGGTCCAGCAGGTACTTGCGTACCGTGGTGCTGGATGCATCAGCCGGCAAAATCAGGTGGCAGGAGAGGTCGGTAGCGCAGCCTGTTATTTCATTTAACTTGGCTGCGACTTCCACGCCCGGCGTGTCGATCAAAATCAGTTTTTTCGTGCCCAGCTCGGAGAGCAGCATGCGCAGTGTGTCGGCATCGGCAGCGCGCAGGCAATCAACGCCGCTTTGCGCGCACAGCATTTGAATCTGGCTCCAGGCACCGGCACGCTGATCACTATAACTAATGACAGCGACCGAGTCGGCACCTTTGCGGGCGGCCGCAGCTTTGGCAAGGCGCGCCACCATCAAGGTCTTGCCCGCACCGGCAGGGCCGGCGATGGCATGCACGCCGCTTTGCGGCAGCTTCGCGCGATGCTCGCCGATGCTGTTGGATAGATGCGTTTGCAGCGTGTCCATTGCCTGCTGCAAGTCATCCATGTCACTTATGTGGTCGACCAGCAGCGTGCGTAATGAAACCGGAATGCCGGCTTCGGCCAGTGCTGCTGTCAGCGGGCGAATCGCCGCGCTGGCAGCCGAGTCGGTTTGCCACATGGCTACGCGCTGGGCGAGCTTGAATTCTTTGCGGATGGCGGTCAATTCGTCGCGCACCATGTCGACGATTTCGCGGCCGCGTATGTAGTCGCGCTGATTGGTGAGGGCGGTTGTTTCTTCGACTTTCTCTTCCAGCGCCAGTTCAAGATCTGCTGGCTCTTCAATGTATGGCGCAGCGGTTGCGGTAGCACCATTTTCAAGAGACTTGAAGGACTGCGTCAGCGCTGCGTGAAACTGCGCGCCGTTGCCGCGTGAGCTCAATTCCAGCGGTGCATCCGGCATCACTTCAACGGCGACGATGACTTCAGTCATGCCGTTGACGCGCGCGTTGGAGACGAACAGCACGTCCTTGCCGTAGAGGGCGACCGCTTTTTCGGTGGCCCTGCGGATGTCTTTTGCGAGGATTCTTTTGAGTTCCATAAGTTTTCCTGGTGCGGCTTCGTATTGATTCGTTTATTAAAGCTCGTGTATTAAGACTTGCTCTGTGCTTCAACGGTATAGATCACTTTGACTGCCTGATCGTCCGGTATTTCGGTGTAAGAGAGCACTGTCAGTTCGCTCACGCGGTGACGTACCATCTTCGATAGCCACGGACGTATACTTGGTGCTACCACCAGTACGGCCGGATTGCCCTGATCTTCAACGACATGACTTGCCTTGCGCAGTGCAGTGAAGAGGCTCTCGGCCAGGCCGGGCTCAATCACGACGTTCTGGTTGCCGTTGCTGTTGGCCAGCACGTTATGCAGCAGTTGTTCGAGGTCCGGCGCCAGCGTCATGACGGGCAGGCTGTCTTTCATGTCGAGCAGTTCCTGCACGATCATGCGGCCCAGCTTCGGACGAACCATCGCGGTCAGTTGTTCGGGGTCTTGCGTCTTGCTGCTGGCTTCTGACAGCGTTTCAACGATGGTGCGCATGTCGCGAATGGAAACGCCTTCGGCCAGCAATTGTTGCAGTGTGCGGGTGATGATGCCGAGCGCCATTTTGCCCGGCACCAGATCTTCAACCAGCTTCGGCGACTTGGCGGCGAGCTTGTCGAGCAGTTGCTGCGTCTCGTCATGCGAGAGCAGGTCGGCTGCGTTATCGCGCAATACTTTATTCAGGTGCGTTGCCATTGCGGTGGCAGGGTCGACCACGGTGTAGCCGAGCGTGCGTGCATAGTCGCGCTGGGCCGGATCGATCCAGACGGCTTCGAGGCCGAACGCAGGCTCTTTGGTTGGAATGCCTTCGAGTTCGCCGTAGACCTTGCCCGGATTGATCGCCAGTTCGCGACCGGCCTTGATCTCGCCGCGACCACGCATCACGCCGTTGAGTACGATGTGATAAACGTCAGGGTCGAGGTTCAATGCGTCACGAATACGGACGGACTGAATCAGGAAGCCCAGCTCGGCCGAGAGTTTTTTGCGCACGCCTTTGACGCGCGGCATCAGCTGACCACCGGTTTCAGGATTCACCAGCGGGATCAGGCCGTAGCCGATTTCGAGACCGATCAGGTCGACCTGGTCGACATCATCCCAATCGAGTTCTTTCGGCGCTTCCGGTGTGGCAGCTGCCAGTTGTTCGGTTTCGACTGCAACGTGTTCTTCTTTCTGTATCACCATCAGGCCCAGACCTGCGGTTGCCAGTGCCAGTGTCAGGAACACCATGTGTGGCATGCCCGGCACCAGTCCCAGCACGGCGAGGATACCGCCGCCGATGAAGAGGGCAGTCGGGTTCGACATCTGCGTCAGTGCCTGCTCCGTCATCGACTCGGATGTCGTCACGCGGGTGACGATAATGGCGGTGGCCAGCGACAGGAACAGTGAAGGAATTTGCGCGACCAGGCCGTCGCCAATGGTCAGCAGCACATAAATGCGGCCAGCTTCGGCGAACGACAGGTTATGTTGGGCGACACCGATGGCGAGGCCGCCGACGACGTTAATGACCAGAACCAGCAGGCCGGCAATCGCGTCACCGGATACGAATTTCGAGGCACCATCCATGGAGCCGAAGAAGTCGGCTTCCTGTGCGATTTCATCGCGGCGTTTTTTGGCGACTTCTTGTGTTATCGAGCCAGCGTTCAGGTCGGCGTCAATCGCCATCTGTTTGCCCGGCATCGCATCAAGGGTAAAACGGGCATTGACTTCAGAGACGCGGCCGGCACCCTTGGTGACGACTACGAAGTTAATAATCATCAAAATCGAGAAGATGATGAAACCGACCAGGTAGTTGCCGCTGATGACGAATTCGCCAAACGCGGCAATCACGGCACCGGCGGCGTGCTCACCTTCATGGCCATTGACCAGAATCACGCGGGTTGACGCGACGTTCAGCGCTAGCCGCAGCATGGTGGCAAACAGAAGCACCGAAGGGAACGAAGAAAACTCCAGCGGTTTGCGGGTTCCGATTGCGATCATGATGATCACAATGCTTATCAAAATATTAAAAGTGAATAGAACGTCCAGCAAGACGGCCGGTAAAGGCACGACCAGCATTGCCATAATCAACAACACCAGGAACGGAATACCGAGCCCGGAGAAGTCGAATTTCGACAATCTCTGTCGAATAGTTGACATGCTTAAAGTGGACATTTTTTCAAAAACTTATAAGAATCAATAACTTGTTGTTTAGTTGCGAAAGATAAATTGTTTCTGTCAAGTACCTATAAGCAAGTGATATGCCACCTCGGAACTATCTTATTCTTATTACTTATTACGCTAAAGATCCTCTGGTGCCTGCCGATTAAGCTAAGACATAATATTGTGAAAGTTCTACGGGGCAACACTTGCAGGCGTTGCAACCGAAGTGTTTAGCTGCAAACGTTGGCCTGTCGACCATTAATAGGGGTGATTCATGAACAAACTATCTACATACGCGATTCTGCTGCTTGCTGTTACGGCAACTGCCTGCCAATCTCTGCCGCGTGTTTATGTGGCTGAAGCTGTACCGGCTCCGGCCAAGCAGGCTGAAGTCAAGCCAGAACCTAAAGCTGAACCTAAAGCAGAAACCAAGCCAGCCGCCGAAGCGCCGAACATGCTCACGCCTATGGCTGAGCGTCAGTCCATGATTCGTGCGACTGGTTATGCGGTCATCAGCACGCAAAACCATAAAAACGCAGCGCAGCAGCGTCTGCTGGCGATTCGCGCTTCCAAGCTCGATGCCTACCGCGCACTGACTGAACAAGTTTATGGTCAGCAGTTGGATGCGACGACGACCATCGCTGAAATGATGGTCACCAGCGATACCTTCCGTACCCGTGTCGAGGGCATCATCTACGGCGCCGTACTTGAATCGATCACCCCGGTTGGCGACGACACCTACGAAACCACGATGTCGCTCGACGGTCGCGTTGTTAGCGACCTGCGCGTGCTGTACCTGCATCAGTTGGCTGCGCGCGGTCGTTAATCATGAATACCCCTCGTTTAGCCGGTCTGCTGCTGGCGTTATCGGTAACTGGTTCGGTTTTGGCTGCAGAGCCAAGCTTGCCTACCGATCCGCGCCAGCGACTGCAGGCGCTGCAACATGCGCTGGTAAAAGCAGCCATGGCCGGCCAGACGCGGGTACGCTCCGCTGCCTATATAGACAGCTCGGGCACCTTGCATGAGACCACCCGCATTACCTCAGACTTGAAAGTGCGCGGCGTGCGCGTCTTGTCCTACCTCGAAGATGAAGGCAGCACTTCTGCCAACATCGTCGCTGAAGGCAAGGCCGTCACCCGCAGCGATGAAGCCTGTCGCGCCACGATGCAAAAATATCGCCGCGAAGCCACGCTGGAAACAGCAGTGCGCTTTGTCGCCAGTGGCGGTGAACGCTATGACACCAGTCTGCTGATTGCGCAGGCCAGAGCAAGACTTGTTGCGCAGGCTGGCGCCAGCCGTAAATGGCTATTGACTGCGCCTTCGAAAATGCCGGAATCGTCGTATGAGCGCCTGCTCACCGGCGCACAGCCCGACTATTCGCCGTACCAGATGATGCTGGAACTGTTGCCGGCCGGTGCAATGGGTGTGCAGCCTGTTGCCGTCGTTAAAACGCGTGAGCAGCGTGCTGCCGACATGTTGAAAACAGCGCGTGACTATGTATTGGACGAGCCACCCAAGCGTGGCGCTTTGCCTTTCGTGTTGCGCCTGTCGGTGACGGAGCGCAGCAGCCATAAACTATTGTGGCAGGACGCCGTGCCGCTTACATTTCCGGAAACGGACATCAAAACCACCAGCCAGCCACTGCCGCCGCAACTGGCTCAGTCGCTGGATCGCGTTCTGCAAAACTGGCTTTCCCAGCTTGATGCGAATTTCGGTTGTCGTCCGCTGCAATTCAACGTGATGCAAGAAGCCGCAAACGGCTGGACCATCAACGGCGGACAGGCTGCAGGCCTGTCAGTCGGCGACCAATTATTATTGCTAGACCGCGACCATCTACCGGCACGTATTCTGGAGCCGGACAGTGCACAGCATATGGCGCTGGTTGAGGTTGTTACTGTCAACAGCGGACTTGCCACTGTCAGAAAACTCGCAGGGCCGTCTGCCATGACCAAGGCAGGCGACTGGGTCGCTACCCCATTTTAGAAAAATCCGGAGAATAAAAAAATGAAACTCTCGACCTTCTCAAAGCAGACTCTGCTGGCCGCCAGCCTGACGCTGGCCTTCTGCGGCGTCGTTCATGCCGAGGACGCGCCGGCCAAGCCAGCTGCGGCAGCTGCCGATGCGACTAAGGCGGAAAAGTCAGATAAACCGCCAGAAAAAGAATTGCCATCGAAGCCGTATCCGAAAAATCCGGCGCCTGCCAAGCTGACCCCATCGTTGGAAAAGCCAGTCGGTTCGCTCAATGCCGCCGCTGTGGTGACAACGAAGCCGGAAGCCGCTGTGCATAAAGAAGAAAAAGTCTCTGAAGCGATTTTTGACAAGCCGGTGTCCGCAAAAAAACGCAAGCCTGCAGCCCCTGCTAAAAGCACGCATGCCCATGCTGCCATCGATCCTTCGATGAAGCAGCTCGTCAGCGACACTGTCACTGCCGACGCACACGGCCAGTCCGGCGAGCGCGAGCCGTACAAGGTGCAGGCAAAAGACACGCTCGACAGCGTCATCAAGAAAACCCTGCCGACAACACCGTTCTCCAGCGGTGTCTTGCGCGAGGCATTCATGAAAGCCAATCCGCAAGTCTTCCCTGAAGGCCGTCCGCAGCGTCTGCGTGCCGGTCAAATGCTGCGTATTCCTGATGCCGCCATGCTGCGCTTAGTCGTGCTCGGCGAAGTCACCGGCAAGGCTGATAGCAAGCCCGACGATAGCCGTGGCAGCGCTCAAGACACTCCGAAAGCTTTACCTGTCACTGCTGCCGCATCGACTACTGTGTCGGCAGTTGATGTAGCGCCGCCGCTGTCGGTGCCGCGCCAGCCTGTCGCTGTCGCCAGTGCCAGCATGCCGGCACCGGCAGTATCGCCAGAAGAAAAGAAGAAATGGATACGCTTCCCGTAAGCTGCTTCATTGCCGGGCAGCCGCATGCTCGTTCCTGAGCCAGCGAGCCTGCCCGGTCGCATCCATCCCATCTACCTTGAAGGCAAACCCTTTCAGTTAGAGACCGTCGTGGCACGTCAGCTCGGCCTGCGCGACGGCCAGACGGTTCAGGCCAGTGCCGAATTGCGCGGCGAAACCCTCAAGCTTTTATTAAACGGCAAGCTGTTCGACCTGCCGCCCGGCCTGCGCATGCAAGCCGGTGACACAGTGTGGCTGCGCGCGCATGCGAACGCCACCAGCTGGCTGCTAAAGCCTGTCGAGCCACCCGCGACCGGCTCACCCAATAACATCAATAACCCCGCCGGTCTTGCCGCCGAAGCGCCCAACACCAGCCGGCTCAATGCACTGCTGTTGCGCCCGCCGATGTCGCCGACACTGCTGGCGCTGTTCCAGCCGGCCGTCATGAACGGCTTGCTGCAAGCCGCAGGCAACCCCGAGCTGGCCGCCATGTTTCAGCGCATGCGGCTGAGCATGCAGGGCCTGAGTGCAACGGCTTTGCAGCGCAGTGTGCAGGGCTCCGGACTATGGCTGGAATCATTTCTCTCGCAAGGGCAGGCCGTTTCCGGACAGGACAGCAAAGCCTGGCTGCGCCGCATGATCCGTGCGCTCGGCGAGCGCGACTCGCCGCAAAAAGCCAGCCTGGAAAAAGCACTAGACGATGTCGAAGCCGCGCAGGTTGAATCGCTGGCAGCGCAGGCGCGCGGTGAAATATCCTTTGCGATGGTGCTGCCGTTTGCAGACGCCAATCCGGTCGACGTAAAATTTTTCAGGCCGGCACGCCGTCCCGGACAGGAACCGCCGCCATTCACCGTCAACATCCACACCGATAACCAGCACTTGGGTGAGATCTGGCTAAAAACCACTATCTCGCGCGCTTCGCATGTCGACCTGATGATGTGGGCACTGCGCGCCGACATCGCCAGCCTCGCGCGCCAGCACAGCGGTGCGCTATCAAGCCGCATGCGTGAAGCAGGGCTGACGATGGAATCATTCCGCATATTTAATTCAGCCCGACCGAGCCTGCCTGAGAGTTGGGCACCGACCGGCGCCATGCTGGATGTGAAGGCATGAGCCAGCGATGAAACGCACCCGTGAAGCCGTCGCGCTCGCCTATGGCAAGCTTGAAGCACCGATTGTTACTGCGAAAGGCAGCGGCGAACTGGCGCTGGCCATCATTGAAGAAGCAAAGAAGCAGGGCGTCTACATTGCGCAGGATGCGCAACTGGTGCAGGCACTGTCACGACTGGATCTGGAGCAGGAAATTCCGCGCGACCTGTATGTGGCCGTGGCCGTGGTGCTGAGTTGGGCTTACTGGCTCAAGGATATGAAGCCGGGGGATGAGAAGAAGTAGCACTGAATCCATTACTAGATACTAATAAAATTTATCTTCTTTCTGATGCTTTATCGCTAGTACGGTCACGACATTGAATTCAGGTTCATAGCGGTATGGGCAAGATAGCCGGTGCTCGGACTCTTCCAATAAATTTTTTTGGCATTCCCTTTCACGCAAGCGCACCAAAGGGTTTCAGGCATCGTGTGCGGATACAACAGCGACGCGCCCTGTGAACCGTCATCGACAGCACCAGCGCTGCTGTCAGCACTGCGCGCTGTTCGTGCTGCCCCACTTCCCCGCATGCTCCCAATCACGATAACGCGCCCGGAGCACGCGATGGCAGATGACTATGACAGCCCATGGAAAGAAGCGATCGAGCGCTATTTCGCCGACTTCCTGCTGTTTTATTTTCCGGACGCACATGCACAGGTCGACTGGTCAGTACCACCGGTCTTCCTCGATCAGGAATTGCGCTCTGCGGTGCGCGATGGCGAGTTCGGCACGCGCATCGTCGACAAGCTGGTGCGCTTGACCCGACACGGTGGCGAATCAGGCTGGGTCTATGTACACCTTGAGGTGCAGGGCAGCGTGCAAACCGAATTCGCCAAACGCATGTTCGTCTATCACTGCAGGCTCTTTGAACGGTATGACCAACCGATTGCCAGCCTTGCGCTGCTGGCCGACGATAAAGAAGGCTGGCGGCCTGAAACCTTTGCTTATGACGTGTTCGGCTGCCAGCTGGCGCTGCGCTTTCCAGTCGCCAAGCTGCTGGACTGGGCTGGCAGTGAAGAGCGGCTGGGCGACAGTCAGAACCCATTTGCTATTGTCACGCAAGCACATCTGGCCACTCGCGCAACGCGCAGTGATCCACTGGCGCGTTATGCGGCTAAATGGGCGCTGGTAAAAAATTTATACAAGTTCGGCTGGGAACGGCAGCAAGTCATCGATCTGTTCAAAATACTGGACTGGATGATGAGTCTGCCCAAAGAACTGGATCAGCAATTCAAGCAGGATTTACCGACACTGGAGAAAACTATGGGCAAACCGTACGTGACGTCAATTGAACGCCTTGCTATCGAAGAGGGTATGCAGCAAGGACGCCTGGCTGGCGAAGCGCACCTGCTTGCTCGGCTGCTGGCCCGCCGCTTTGGCGAGGTGCCGTCGTGGGCACTCAGCCGGTTGCAGGCAGCGTCCGAGTCCGAACTGGAGGCTTGGGGGGAAGCGCTGCTATCGGCCTCGTCCATCGAGACCATTTTTGGCCCGGGCCGGCATTGATTGCAGGACAACTTGAACTACCGGGATAGGCTCTAAACCTCTTCGTACCCACGCCCGCCACGACCACGCGACAGTTTGCCCAAGCGGTCATAGACCTCAACAGAAGCGGTCGGGTCGCTGCCACGCAGGGTTTGCAGCGTGCCGCGAATCGCGTCTAGCTTGCGGCTGATGAGGATTTCATTGCGGCGATGCAGGTCGCGGCAGTCTTTGATCAAACTCTTGAAAGTATCCCACTCCGGCGCATCAATCCGGCTGTCGTCGCTGCCGGTGCCGGTTAGCGTGGTCAGCGTTTGGAAGATAGCCATTTTGGTGTCTTGCAGCGATTCGAAGGTGTCGAGATCTTGCACTCGCAGCGCTTCAAATTCGTTTTCCAGCAACTGATGCAGCGACAGCCCATGTTCAAGCGCCGCTAACAGCTCGGGGCTGGTAACGGATGAGGGGATATCTGCTACCTGACTCTGGAAAGGCATTTGCGTAGTCATTTGCGCCGTCGGTGGAGCTTATTCGCCTATCATTTTTTCAATGGCGACAAAGCTCTCAGCGATGCGGCGGGCATTCAAAGGATAGTTGCCATCCTGAATAGCCTGCTTGATCGCGTCGACTTTGGTACGGTCAAATGCGGGTTCAGCCATGGCGCGCTTTGCAATGTCGGATAGCACAACTTCATCCTTGCCTGCCGATTTGGCAGCCTTGGCGGTTTCCGTCTGATTATCACTGACAGGCTCGAGCGCTTTGCGCTTGGCCTTGTCAAGGATGGTTTTATCAAGCGACGGGCTGGTATATAAGCTGGATATCGGGTTAGTCATAATGTTTACTCGCTTTCGGCTCTTGGCCAATTACTCCAGTCACAAGGAGAATCGGCGCTCATAAAGAAAACTTTAGCTTTTATTTCAAAATAGTTGAAAATAAAATTGTTTATCACTTTAATAAAAAATTCACATGCCGCTTGCAGCGCCTTTGCCACTGACTATGCCAGTGAGCGTACGTCCGGACTCGCTATTGCGCAACTTGATTTGTTCACCCAGCCGACCATCCTGCATAGCTTCTAATCGGACCGAGACCTGAAATTCTGAAGCCTTACCGACTGAAAAAAGCACTAATTCGCCTTTTTTAATCAACAATGCCGGTCGCAGGTCGGCAGAACGTATCGCTTCGCCGGCCCGCACTGCGCGTATCAGTTCCGACCCTTCAAGCCCGCTCATGTCAAACAAATGCGTGCGGGTCAGCTTGTCCTGCTCAATCGCTTCGAGCTTCACCAGCCCCGGTTTGAGCATTTGGCCTGCGGCCAGGTTACTGGCAGCGACGACCACCTGTCGGCTTTCCGCCAAGTCTGTGTTCAACAATACCTGTCCTGCTTGCACATCCCGTGCCAGCCGTATGCCGACAGGAAGGGTGCTGCCAAGCCAGACTGTTGGTGACGCGGCAGTGCGCTGCAAAGTCAGCCGTTCGACGCTGGCGTCGGTAATGACTTCGCCGGCGCGCATGGCCTGTCGCAGCCGCACGGCCTGCAGCGTGTTTTCCAGATCTTGCGCGAGAATGGTCTGGCCTTTTGCCAGTGCGCGTTTCAGTTGCCGGCCTATGACAGGCGCGCGCTCGCTGAAGACGCCGGTAGCGGGGGTGAAGTCAGCGCGCAGTTCAAGATCGGCCTCGATCAGTAGCTGTCCTGCCGTTAGCGCATGTGACGCCACCACGGCGTTCTGTGATTTGACCAGCCTTACCTTGACGAATAACTGCCAGACCGGCTTGGCGCAGCGTGCTCGCACGCTGTCGTGATTGGCAAAAGGGTAATCAAAGCTGATGTTGTCGCTGCAAGGCTGTACCTGCACACGCGTATCTAGCGGCGCGACTTGTACCTGTTCGGGACTGGCGTTATTTTGCGCAGCGACCCAGACCGACAAGTCTGTCAGCAATTTCTCTTGCGGCGTGGCTGCCTGCGCGCTCAGGGCGAAAGCCAGCAGCAAGCCGGCCAGAGGGCGGCAAATCGACAGCAGCTTGATGAATGCAGCGTTCATGTGTCTTTCAAATCATGTCGTATCTGTTGGTACGGGCCTTGCTAAATTGGTGTCACCCCTGTTGGAGTTTCGACAGTTGATACCAGTGTTAGCAAAAAAGGAGCCAGCCCGTAAAAACGGCGGCACACAAACTAAGACCATGCAGATCAAACCCTACCAAAACGAACAGACCATACAAGGCGCTAAGCCCCAAGGCGTCCGCTCGCGCGAGCAGGGCGTTGGCGGGTCTGCTTTCAAGGGGGCGCTGTCGGATGCAACGGCGGCCGACAAAGCCACTGTCAGGCAAGGCGACACACTAATAGGACTGACTCGTGGCTATCTGGGCCAGACTGCCGGCCAGTTCAGCGCGTCACAACTCTACAACATGGCCAAAGATGTCGCACGCGATAGCGGCATCCGCAATCCCGACAAGATCATGCCGGGGCAGACCGTTAACCTGAGCTCGCTGTCGACACTCGCGGCTCTGAAGCTGCGCCAGCCGCTGGTTGAAAATGTACAAATGAATACAGCAGCACCGACAGTCTCTACGCCGGTGCTGGACAAAACCATCGCGCGCGCTGTCTCCAAAGGCTACGTAGCTGTCGGAGAAGAGGGCGCTGTACGCGAGAAGATATTGTCACTGTCGGCGCGGCATAATTTTTCACCGGAAGACTTTGCTCATCTGACGCTGATGGAAAGCGACGGCATGAACCCGCGCGCCAGCAACGGCAACTGCCACGGCATCATCCAGTTCTGCGATGGCGCCAACCGTGGCGCTGCCAGCGCCGGCATGGGCAGCAATCCGAAAGCGATCCTGTCGCAATCTGTCCTGCAGCAGCTTGATCTGGTCGACCGCTATTTTGACGAGACCCGACTTAAAGACCATGCAACATCGCTGGACAATTTATATTTGACGGTGCTGACGCCATCGGCGCGCAGCGAGACACGGCCGGACGCGCCGCTGAATATCGCTGGCCGTCAGGCTTCGCACTTGTATGAAGGTCGCGATCAGAGTGGAGCCATTACGCGCAATTCAATACTGACGGGGCTGAGGCAGAACGCACGTGAGCGGCTGGCTGATTTCAGCGCCAGCCTTGCCAGAGCAGAGGCATCCGACAAGTAATCGTAACGCCACGGCGGCAAACTCTTGCCGCCCCAAGACCCTGTATCTAGCGGTCAAAGCTTGCCAACGCAGCCTGCAAGCTCCTGTTTGCTGGCATTTCGGCCCACATTCCCCTGAATAAATTAGTTGGCACGGCCTTTGCATTAGTCGGACTGCAAGCTGGAAACTTTAGCGACCTGTCGACAAACCGGCGAAATTTTTTTCGGGTTCGACAGTGACCTCAGGAGCAAACGAAATGGATCTCTTAAGTAACGCGTTGGGTGTGCATGAAAAAGCACTGCGGGTTCGAAATGACCGCATGGAAGTGCTCGCCCGGAATATCGCGAATGCCGACACGCCGCACTTCAAGTCACGTGAACTCGATTTCAAGACCGTGATGCAGAAGGTAGAACCCGGCGCGACCATGGCGTCAACGCACAACCTGCACTTTGCAGTTGATGACCCGGCTCCTGAAGATGACGGCATGCGTTTTCGCGTGCCTTTCAATGCTTCTGTTGACGGCAACACGGTAGAGATCAGCGTTGAACAGGCCAAGTACGGTAAAGCCGCAGCGGACTATCAAGCCACGCTGTCCTTTCTTGAGAACCGCGTTGGCAGCATTCGCAAAGCACTGCGAGGAGATTAATAAATTATGTCTATCGATAATATTTTTGGAATTGGCGGCACTGCACTCAATGCGCAGCTGATTCGCATGAACACCACGGCGTCGAACCTGGCTAATGCCGGCACTACCGCATCAACAGAAAAAGAAGCCTTCCGCGGCAAGCGCACCGTCTTCAA
This sequence comes from Burkholderiaceae bacterium, assembly GCA_040399905.1. GTDB lineage: Bacteria > Pseudomonadota > Gammaproteobacteria > Burkholderiales > Burkholderiaceae_D > Pernthalerella. Next base: position 418,196 of record JBBARG010000003.1, on the reverse strand, counting down.
AGCCTTGATGGAAGAAGAGATGACGCATGCCGGCGCACCGTATATCGGCGGCGTGAAAGTCGACAAAATCGTGGACGACCAAAAGCCGATACCGAAGGTGTACGACCCGAACAATCCGATGTCTGACAAAGATGGCTTCGTCTATCAGTCCAACGTCAATGAAGTTACCGAGATGGTCGACATGATGGCCGCGTCCCGCTCTTATCAGAACAACGTTGAAGTCGTAAACACCGCACGCGAACTGATGATGCGCACGCTTGAAGTAATTAAAGCTTAAGGAATAAATAAATGGCTATCACTTCCACTTCCCCTGCCGACACAACTTACGCCTCACTACCGTCGAACATTAAAACTTTATCGCAAGCTAAAAAAGAAGAGCAAGATGCGATTCTCAATGGCGATGGTGGCGCGATGGGCCAGACCGCATTCCTGACTTTATTTACCGCTCAATTGAGAAGCCAGAACCCGCTCGACCCGATGGACAACACCGCATTCGTTTCACAGCTCGCGCAGTTCTCACAGCTCGAAGCTACCACCAAGATGTCGGATTCGCTGTCAACAATGGCGAAGGCGTCGAATACAGATCGCATGACGACTGCCGCTTCGTTGATTGGCAAAAAAGTCGCGATCCCAGATGGCCAGGCAATCCTCGCCAACGGCGCAGCAGTCGACGGCACCGTCGCTCTGGCAGCAGACACCGACAGCATCACGTTGAAAGTTTTCGCTGCCGACGGCACGCTGGTGCGCACAGGTCAGATCGGTGCGCAGAAAAAAGGCGACTTCAATTTCGTCTGGGACGGCATGGACTCGACCGGTGCCCAGGTCGCAGATGGCAAATATCGTATCGAAGCAACCGTCAGTCGTTATGGCAAGCAAACCAAGGAAGCCGTCACCACGCAGGCCACAGTGAAGAGCGTAAACATTGACGCGACCACCGGTGACCTGCAACTCGACGTCGGCCAAAAAACAATCATGAGCTTGTCGGCAGTCAAGCGCATCGCAATCTAATAAAAACGTAAGCCCTCAAGCAATTCAGGAGAATTAAATGTCCTTTTATACCTCGCTCACCGGTCTGAACGCAGCGACATCGCAACTGGCAGTGACCAGTAATAATATCGCCAACGTGGGCACCACCGGTTTCAAGCGTTCACGCGCTGACTTCGGCGATATTTTTGCGACTTCACCGCTGCAAAAAGCATCATCCGTTATCGGTCAGGGTGTCGCGCTTAAGCAGGTGAGCCAGGAATTCAGTCAAGGTAACATCGCGTTTTCCGCGAACTCGCTTGACATCGCTATTACCGGCGACGGCTTTTTCCCACTGAAGTCTGCTGACGGCTTGCAGGACATCTTTACCCGTAATGGCACCTTCCTGCTGAATGACTCGTACAACGTGGTCAACTCGGCAGGGCAGGCACTGATCGCAGCGGCAGTTGACTCCTCCGGCAAGGCCGATCTGGATAATCTTTCCAAGCTGCTGATCCCGCGTAAGACCAGTGGCGACGCTGTCGCGACTTCGCAAATTCAGCTCGGCTTGAACTTTCCGGCCGATGCGCAAGTGCCGGTTCTGCCTTTCGACCGCAACGATGCTACTACTTACAATAAAACGACTGCCGTTACCGTCTATGACGCCGGCGGAAATGGCTACCTCGCCACCGTTTACTACCGCAAGACGCAGGTGGCAACGCCGGCAGACGCCGTCAACAAATGGCAGACCTATGTCTACATTGGCGACACCAAGCTGCAGGAAAAGCTGATTCAATCGACTGACAAAAACAGCGAAAATCAATATGTGAACAAATACGGTGAGATCCGCGCCGAGAGCGATATTCCGCCGCAAGATATCGCGCGTGGCGTAACCAAGCTGTTTAATCTGGATGATCTGAAAAATCCGCTGTCTTCGTCTGCGGCCAGTGCGGCCACCGAAGCGATGCCTTTGGCGTTGACCAACGAATGGAAAAACAGTATTGCCTTCCCGGCCAAGGTCACTGCGCTGGTAGCAGGCGGTGCAATCGCTGCCGATGGCATCAAGTTTAAGCTTAATGTTGATGGCTCCAGTGATGACATCACGGTTGACCTGAGTTATCTGAGCGCCTTGTCGCCTGAAAAATCCTTTACCGGTGTCGAGATTGCGCGTGAAATGACCAACGTCATCAACAAGGCGTATGGCGACCAGCGTTACTTCGATTTTTCTAGCCTGACTACGGTGGCTCTCCCTGCAAAGGCTGATCTGTTCAAAATTTCAGTTGATGGCGGTGCGGACAAAACCATCACACTGACTTCACCTGACGCAGATGGCGCAAGCCTGAAAACGCTGACGATTGAAGAATCGGTCGCGCAGATACAAACACAAATGGACTTGGCGTATCCCCCCTTACCTGCTGGCAAAATCATTACGGTCGGCTACGATCCTGTCAAACAGAGCTTCACATTCAAACCTAATGGCGAGCAAGTCATTACGATGAAATCTGCCAGTAATGTAAAGAACGAATTATTTAATTTGCCGACAGCTGCCGTAACAGTGGATGCAGCTAACGGCACCTACGGCGCGACTATCTTGCCGAATGGTGCAGCGATGCTTGATCCTGCTGATCAGCGTTATGGCGTAGCGGTAACTTTTGATGAAGCAAATAACAATTTTATTGTCTCCTCAGGCACTACCGGCGATACATCCAGCATCAAGATTTCTGGTGCTAGCAGCCTGGCCAATCAATTGTTTGGATACCAAACCTCGATTGATGGTGTCAAGACGCCGACTTCGTCGACGCCATTGCGCGGTATTGAATCGCAGGCTGCTACGTTGAGCGGCAACGCCATCGGTATTAACCTCGACAACAAATTCCGCGTTGATGCGTCGAACAACCAGTTTGTCGTGACCGTCGATAACGTCACCGGCCTCATCGAAATGCCTCCGAAGGGCGACTACAACATCGAAGAATTCCGCGATGAATTGGAAAAACGTATTAACTCGCTGGCCGACAGCTTTGGTCGTACCGTCAATGGCGTCAAAGTTGAAATCGTCGACATCGTCGGTACCAATAACAAACAATTCAAATTCACCACCGGTACAACAGGCGACAACTCCTTCCTGAAAGTCTCGGCCAACAGTATCTGGGGCCTGGCCAATGTGGAAAGCGCACGAGGCAGCACCAGCCGCTGGCTGGAACCGCCGCAAGCAAAAAACTCGGACGGCTTCCCGCTGTATGTCGACCGTGATGGCCTGGAAACGTCGGACCCTGGCACCTTCTCGGAAGACGAAACGCGTGAACTGTGGTCACCGATTTTCCTCGACAAGGGCGAGCTGACTTTCGACACCGGCGGCAACCTGAAATCACCGGTAACAGCGACCGAATTCAAGAGCACGACGATTGGTAACTCCGGCGCGACGCTGCAGTTCTCGATTGACTATGGCGCATCGACCCAGTTTTCGTCACCGTTCTCGGTGTTGAAGCAAGACCAGAACGGCCGCCCTGAAGGCGACCTGATCGGTGTCGACATTGCCGACGATGGTCTGGTCTCGGCCAGTTATTCGAACGGTTCGCAAAAGTCTTTGGCCAAAATTGTTCTGGTCAACTTTGCCAGCCCGACCGGCTTGCGTCAGATCGGTGACTCTAGCTACTACGCAACGTCGAAGTCTGGCGATGCGAAGTACGGTGAAGCCGGTGCTGCAGGTTTCGGTACGGTGCGAGCCGGTGCGCGTGAGCGTGCTAACGTGGACTTGACCACCGAACTGGTGGAGCTGATCACGGCGCAACGTAACTTCCAGGCCAATGCGAAAGCGATTGAAACCAACAACACACTGACGCAGGCCATCATCAATATCCGTAGCTAAGGATAGCGATAGCCATTAAGGAAACAATATGGACCGTCTTGCCTATACCGCGATGGCTTCAATTAATGAGCGTCGTCTTCTGCGCGAGCAGATGACGAACGATCTGGCTAACGTCTCGACGGTCGGTTTCAAGAAAAGCTTCGACAACGCACTGACTGCCGTCAAGGCAGAGGGCGACGGCTTTGATTCGCGCATTCAGCCTTTCATTCAGCAAAAAGACACGATCTCTCTGGAGCCGGGCACGTTGATGGCTACCGGCCGCAATATGGACGTGGCCATGAATGACATGACCGTGCTTGGTGTGCAGGGCAAGGACGGCACGCTGGCGTTTACCCGCCGCGGCGACTTGCGCCTTAGCACTCTGGGTACGCTGGAGAACGGCGCCGGCATCATGGTGCTGGGGCAGGGTGGTGGTCCGATCACGATCCCTCCAGGTTTTGAAGTCTCGATTACCAAAGAAGGCGACGTCTATGCGCGCGACCCTGGCCAGCCGGCGGCGGCGCCGCAGGTGCTGGTCGAGCGGCTAATGCTGCGCGATGCAAGTCAGGTTCGGCTCGAGCGGCGTGAAGACGGGTTGTTTCGTCCGCAGGCCGATTTCAAAACGGCAACTGGCGATTTTACGTCTGGCCCGATTCCTGCAAGCGTTACCACACAAGCTGTCGAAAGCAGCAACGTGAACCCCATTACTGCGATGGTCAAATTAATAGATTTTTCCCGCTCGTTTGAATCGAACATGCGCTTCATTAAAGAAGCCAAGTCGCTCGACGAATCGGGCGCCAGCATGCTCAGGGCACGCTAAGCGTAGTAGGACAAAAGGAGAATAAAAGATGGATGCTTCGATGTGGGTAGCCAAGACCGGTCTGGATGCACAGCAGACCCGTCTGACCGTGATCTCGAATAACCTGGCCAACGTGAATACGACTGGCTTCAAGCGCGACCGCGCCGTATTTGAAGATCTGCTCTATCAGAACGTCCGTCAGGCCGGCGGCCAGACTGGCGCGACCACACAGGCGCCGACTGGCCTGATGCTGGGTACCGGTACCCGTATTCTGGCAACGGAAAAAAATCACGCGCAGGGCAACATGATCAACACGCAAAACGCGTTGGATGTGGCTGTCGCCGGTGAGGGTTTTTTCCAGATCACACAAAACGACGGCACCATCGGCTACACCCGCGACGGCTCCTTCAAAGTCTCCAACACCGGCCAGATCGTCAATGGCAGCGGCCAGCCTTTGCTGCCCGCGATTGCGATTCCGGCCAATGCCTCTTCAATCACCATTGGTGAAGACGGTATCGTCACCGCCGAGCTGTTTGCCGGTGGCGGCGCACAGCAGTTAGGACAAATTCAGCTTGCGCGTTTTGTTAACGCGGCCGGCCTGCAGCCTTTGGGTAGCAACCTCTACAAAGAGACCGTCGCCAGTGGCGCAGCCCAGTTGTTGAACCCTGGCACGCAAAGTGCTGGTACGTTGAAACAAGGCATGTTGGAAGCGTCAAACGTGAATGTTGTCGAAGAAATGGTCAACATGATTGAAGCCCAGCGTGCTTACGAGATCAACTCGAAAGCCATTTCCGCAGCCGACGGCATGCTGAAATTCCTGAACAATAATATGTAATACGGCGAAAGAAGCCATGACCAGACTCACTAGCACGCTCACTAGCATGCTCACTACGACGCTGTTGGCCAGCTCTGCTGCCTTACTCACAGCCTGTGCCGGCCCCATGCCAATGGCGCACTCGCCGCAATTTGCGCCAGTGCTGCCTGTCGCTCGCGACGCTGCCAAAATTCCGACAGGTGCCATTTTTTCGAACGGCAAGGGTGACATGTGGCAGGCAACCAAGCGTGAATTTCAGCTTGGCGACATCATCACCGTCTTGTTGAATGAATCGACACAAGCAGCAAGAACTTTAAATAATGAAACCTCGCGCGAGTCGAGCAACGATGCCGTGCCGAGCGGACTCGCTGGCCAGCTCATCGGTTTGGGCGGCAAAGGCCTGACCGGCTTGAAGACAGACGGCGCCAACATTTCCAACAAAGGCAAGGGCACTGCAGACCAACAGGCCTCGCTGGTTGGCTCGATTGCGGTCACAGTGGCTGAAGTGCAGGCTAATGGCAACCTGGTCATTCGCGGCGAAAAGCAATTGTCGTTGTCTGAAGGCGGTGAAGTGATTCAAGTCTCCGGCATCATCCGTCCGGAAGATGTGAGCGCGAATGCGACTGTACAGTCACGGCGTTTGGCGAATGCGCAAATTACCTATCGCGGCAATGGCGACCTGGCCAACGCAACACGCGCCGGCTGGGGCACCAGCATGCTTTATAAATTCTGGCCGTTCTGATTCAGATACGAACTGGAGCCATGATGCATCCCCACTCAATCAAACGCTTTGTGACAACACTCGTGCTGTCGCTGGCCTTCTCGCATGAAGCGATGGCAGATCGTGTCAAAGATCTTGCCTCGCTGGCAGCCGTTCGCTCCAACCAATTGGTCGGCTACGGTATCGTCGTCGGTCTGCAAGGCACGGGCGACGGCGCAGACGTTTCCTTCACCGTGCAATCAGTGCGCGCTATGCTCATCAAGCTCGGCGTAGGTCTTGACGGCCCGATGTCCGACTTCGAACGTGCGGCCGCTGCGATCGGCAAGATCGATGTGAAAAACGTCGCAGCGGTATTGGTCACCGCAGAATTGCCCGGCATGGCCAAGCCGGGACAGAAAATCGATATCAACGTCGGCACCGTCGGCAAGGCCAGCAGCCTGCGCGGTGGTACGTTGATCATGACCAGCATGCGCGGCGTGGACGGTGAAGTCTATGCACTGGCGCAAGGCGTCGTCACCACCACCGGTATTGATGCCAGCGCAGCCGGTTCCAAAGTTGCGATCGGCGTGCCGACATCGGCGCGCATACCGAATGGCGCGACAGTCGAGCGTATTGTCGAGAACCCGTTTGATAAATCCGACTTCGTCATGCTCAATGTGCGCGATCAAGATTTCACCACTACCGCCGCAATTGTGGCTGCTGTGAACAAAACATTTGGCAACGACGTAGCCCGTGCGCTTGATGGCGTATCAATCACGTTGCGTGCACCGACTGACATGACGCAGCGCGTGGCATTTGTAAGCATGGTCGAAAACCTCGACGTGATCCCCGGTGAAAGCCAGGCCAAGGTTGTGATTAATTCACGCACCGGCACTGTCGTTATTAGCCGCAATGTCAAAGTCACTGCCGCTGCCGTTTCGCACGGTACGATCTCTGTCGCCATTGCCGCTACCAACGAAGTCAGCCAGCCGAATGCGTTTGCGCAAGGTACGACCACACCGGTGCAGAACGCGAACATTGCCGTGAACGAACCGAACAAGCCGATGATTCTGTTTCAGCCAGGTGTAGACCTGCGCCAGATCGTCGATGCAGTCAATCAGGTCGGCGCATCGCCGTCGGCTTTGATCGCGATTCTTGAGGCACTCAAAAGCTCCGGCAGCCTGCGCGCCGAGTTGGTGGTGATCTGATCATGAACGACGTCTCGAACAGCCCCCAGTCGTATCTGGACTTTGCCGGTCTTGGCAGCCTGCGCGGACAAGCGCAGCAAAAGACCGACAAAGCTACGCGCGACACGGCAACCCAGTTCGAGGCCATGTTCATTCAGGAAATGCTCAAATCCATGCGCGAGGCCACTGAAAAAAGTGATCTGATGGGCTCGGAGGTAGGCGAACAATTTGAACAAATGTATGACAAGGAATTGTCGTTGCAACTCGCCAGGCGCAACACCATGGGTGTAGCCGACATGATCGTCAAACAAGTTGATATTGCTACTAAATCTGCTGAAGCCAACAAGCTTGCGTCTGTCAGCCTTGGCGACAAGCAGCCGTCCTTGCCATTGCATCCGCAAAACGGCGGCTTGAATCTGCAGAATCTGCCACACGGCCAGACCGGTCTTCCTTTGCAGCGCCCTGAAAAATTTGTGATCAAGCCATCGAATGCGGTTGGTGCCCTCAATATCGGCCTGAAGCAAGGGGCAGATAAATGAGCGACATTTTCAGCGTCAGCAGCAACGCCGTTAATGCATACCAGCGTGCGTTAGGCACGGTCAGCAATAACATCGCCAACGTCGGCACCGAAGGTTACGTGCGCCAGGAAACCAAGCTGGTCGAGAACCCTTCGCGTCAGGTCGGCAATGTTTACTTGGGTACTGGTGTACGTTTTGCGGGTGTGCAACGCGCGTATGACCAGTTCCTTGAAACGAATCTGCGCAACAGCACCAGCGACCTTGCCACGCAAGAGCCGATGGTGACTTATGCGAACCGTATTGTTGACATCATGGGCAGCGACACCGTTGGCCTGCCGCCGGCGATGGATAAATTTTTTGCGTCGGCGCGTACGCTGTCGACCGATCCGGCGTCCAGCATCTTGCGCGGCCAGTTCGTTCGCGATGCCGATGGCCTTGCTGCACGTTTCCGTGAATTGTCGACGCAGATGGATGCGATCGATACCGAAACACGCAACACTATTAACGAAAAAATTTCCAACATCAACACCTTGTCGGGGCAGCTGGCGATCATCAACAAGCAACTGGCGCGCGAAGTCCGCGTCGATGCACAGCCAGCCGAACTGATGGACCAGCGCGACCGCTTGCTGACGGCGCTCTCCAAACTCGTCAAGATCAATGTCACGACTGCGCTCAACGGCAGCGTCAACATCAGCATTGGCAACACGGCGTCAGCCGGCGTGATACTCAATGGCCAGAAGGCCGTGCAGCTGGCAGCTAAATTTGATGAAACTGATTTAAGCCGCGTAGCGATTATTGCCGACCCGTATAGCAAAACACCGGAAACCATTGCCGGCGTTGGCAATGGCGAACTCGGTGGCTTGCTGACTTTCCGCGAGCAGGTTTTGCAGCCGACTGTCACGCAGCTTGATTTTCTGGCGCAGACCGTGGTTGACGAAGTCAATGCCGTTCATCGCAATGGCATTGATGCCAATGGCGCCATGGGCAAGAATTTGTTTGCGATTGCACCGGTTATTCATACCGATGCTGTCAGCGGCGAAGCCATCACGGTACAGCGTGCTGCAGCCGGTATCAAGGTTGCCTTCAATGACGCGAGCAAGGTCGCGGCAGGTGCACTGTTTCGCGTAATTGAAAACGCCAGCAATATCAGCGGCGTTGATGCCAGCCTCAGCTATAGCGCCAGTTACGCTGATCCGACGCGGGTCAAATCCTTATCGCAGGTATTAGCGAATAATCCGAATCCGTCGGCGGGCATCAATGCGCCGGCTAACCAGTTACTTGGTCAGATCCCGCAGGGCAGCACCAACTGGTCTTTGTACCTGGATGGCGCGACAGGCAACCAGCAAATGCAGGTCTTCACCCGCGATGGCCGCCAGCTGATAGGCGCAACGCTAACGGATGAAACCGAGCGACGCGCACTGATGACGACGGCTAATGGCTTCGTCGCCGGCTCAACGTATTCGGACCAGTATCTGAATACCTCCGGCGTCAATGGCTACAAACAGATTTCTGTTTTTTATGGCGCGAAGGCAGAGCCAGGCGCGCACTTTGCGCAGGATGCCCGCTTCACTACTGAACATGATGCGCTGCCAACGGCGCGCTTGAATGATGTGCAGACCGGTTTGCATATTCCGTCATCACTGGAATCGATACCGGCCAATACGCTGAGCCTGAACGGCAAAGTTTTGCCGGCCTTGTTGCCGCAAGCGCCCGCTAAAACCATACAGGCCAGCGACATCGCCAAATGGATGAACCGCGCAGCTGACGGCATGGTACCCACCATCGCCATCAATGCGTCGACGACGGCAACCGTCACCGTATCAGACCCGACGGCCGGCATGTATATCAACGGCATTGCGGTACCGGCAGACAGCACGCGCAATCTGGCTGGCTTGGTCAGCTATATCAATGCAGAGTTGGGCAACCGTTCTAATGTCGTAGCCAATGCCAGCGGTGCCAATCTGGTCCTGACCAATGCAGTGGGATTTGGCGGCGACGACATTCGCGTCGGCGGTATGGACGCTGATGGTAACGAGACTGCAGGCACTACAACCTACAAGGGCGTGCTGGACTTCAGCGATAGCGGCGACATCAACATAGGCTACGGCCCTGATGGCGAACTGGGCGACTTCGCCATGCTGGGCACACCGACCGGTAAATACACGACAGCACTGCTGGCAACGGAGACGACGCCAGCTGTTATCAGCGGCAGCCGAATCGCTGCTGGCCTGGCCAGCGTTGACGCCGGCGCCATTACCCTGAACGGCAAGGCTATGCCAGCCTTGTCGGCGACGCTGCCTGCTACTAGTTTGAAGGCCAGTGATCTTGTCAGCTGGTTTAACACAGCCGGCAGCACGCTCGACCCGACAGTAACGGCCAGCGGCTCGAATGAAATACGTACGACCGCGAGCATGATCAACCTGACCGGCTCGCTGAAGATCAACGGCGTGACTATTTCGCCGCCTGCAGGCAGCAGTAGTTTTGCCGATGCGGCCGAGCTGGTTGCCGTGATCAACAGCACCGATACCAGCGGCGGTCTTGCCGCTGCGCGCGTGAGCGCCAGCCTGACTGAAGACGGCAGCATCGTGCTCTCGAACGATACCGGCGAGAACATTACACTTGGCTCTAACGGCAGCAGCAACGCGCTGGGCGTGGGCAACGGCACTTATCTGGGTAAGCTCGCGCTCTCCAGTACCGGTGAAATCAAGGTCGGTTTCGGTGAGACCGGCAAGCCTGCCGATCTGGCCAAGCTGGGCCTGCGTACCGGCGCCTATCTTGAAGGCGCAGCGACCGAAGACTTATTGGTATTTGTGACAGGCGAGGGCAGCGCAACTGTCTCAGGCAGTTATGACGCGAGCATGGCCGACCCTGCATCGCTGGATGCACAACGCATCATCAGCCTGCGCGCGCAAAAATTCGACGTGACATTTACGAGCGCAACGCGTTATCAGATCACCTGGAAAAATCCGGAAGGACTCGAAACGATTCTGGCTGAGCGCGACTACGACCCCAAAGCAGGCATCGAATATCAGGGCCTGAAGCTGATGCTAAATAACGCGCCAGCCAACGGCGATAAATTTGCCATTGATGGCAATCGGGACGGCACCGGCAATAACCAGAACATGCTGGATCTAGCTGCGATCGAAAAGAAATCCGTCATTGGTGGCGCCAACGGCATCACGCTGTCGGAAGCGTATGAAGAACAAGTCGGCAAGGTCGGCAACCTTGCCGGTCAGGCCAGCATTGCACAAGAAGCACTGAAGGCCGTGAACGACCAGGCTATTGAATCACGTGATGCAGTCTCGGGGGTCTCGCTCGATTCTGAAGCCGCCGACCTGATCCGTTTTCAGCAAGCGTACCAAGCGTCGGCTAAAGCGATGCAGGTTGCCAGTACCATTTTTGACGCCATCCTTGCAGTACGTTGATCTGTACGTTGATGTGGTCGTTGAGACTCTTAAAAGAATAAAACCATGCAAATCTCTACCAACCTGATGTTTGACCGTGCGATTGCGCAAATGGGCGTGACACAAGATCGCCTTGCCAAAACGCAGATGCAGCTGACCACGACCAAAGAGATCTTGAAGCCCAGCGATGCGCCGGATAAATCGGCGGCGATTACGCGGTTGAATTCTGTCATTGGCCGGCAGGAAAGCTATGTAGAAACGATCCGCACCACCATGGACAAGTTTGCGGAGCAGGAAACTGCGCTGAAAAATTCCAGTGATGTGCTGATCCGTTTGAAAGAATTAACGGTGCAGGCTGCCAACGACACGAATGGACCCGAGAGCCGCAGGCTGATCGCCGTTGAGGTCAAAGGACTGCGCGACCAGTTGCTGTCGCTGGCAAATACGCAGGACGTTAACGGCAACTATATTTTTTCCGGGACGCGTGCGACGACGGCGGCCTTTGGCACCGATGCCAGCGGCAAGCTGGCGTATCAGGGTGACCAGACGATCAGTCAGGTTGGCGTGGGCGAGCAGCGTGACGTTGCAAACAACCGCTCCGGCACGCAGGCTTTTGCACGCGTGATTCGCACGGCTGATGATGGCAGCCAGAGCGGCGTAGGATTCTTTCAGGTGGCCGATGATCTGCTCTCAGCGTTGATCGGTAACGACATGAAGGGAATTCAGCGCGCAGTCGGTGAACTCGATGCAGCGCAAAGCGGCATGACGGAAAGTATTGCGGCTGTGGGCTCGGGCATGAATGTGCTGGAGGCGCAGGGTGGCGTGGCTGATGAAAACCTGCTGCGCATGAAAAGCACCTTGTCGCAGATGCAGGACGTTGATTACACCGAAGCGATTACGCGCATGAATAAAGACATGATGGCGCTGGAAGCGGCGCAGAGCAGTTTTGCGAAGATTTCGCAGTTGAATTTGTTTGATTACATTAGATAAGCCGGCGATTAAAGAAATCCGGTGTCGTGTCGATTTCCTGCAATTGTGATGACACTGCCTGGCTCAAACAAATAAAAGGACGATGACGTGGCAACCACGAGTTCTACTACATCCGGCACAAGCTCTGCCTTAGCGACAGCAACGACGTTGAAATCCAGCGCGTCCAAATCTGCTGCGCAGTCACTTATCAGTAAGCTTGGCACTGGCTCCGGCGTGGATCTTGGTTCACTTGCTACTAGCCTGGTGGATGCGGAACGCGCAGCGCGCACCGAATCCGTCAACAAAAACATCACAAAAGGTGAGAACCGCATTTCCGGCTATGCGGCGATGCTTGCCTCGGTGAGCGTCGTCACCAATGCATTCACGGCACTTCAAAAGCCTTCGCTTGTCAATCTACTCAATGCTGCCAGTAGCAACACCAGCGCAGTTAGTGTAACCACCACCTCGGGTGCCAGCCCTGCATCGCATGACATTGAGGTGATCAGTCGTGCTCAGGGGCAGCGCAGTCTTTCTGGAGGCTTTGCCGCTGCCGATACGCAGATCAACGGTGGTAGCGCTTTCATGCTGAAGCTGACAGTCAATGGCAGCACCAAGGGCATTAATGTTGCAGCCGCCAGCACCACACCGGCTGGCATGGTCAGCGCTATTAACAATGCCAAGCTGGGCGTAACCGCACAGCTAGTAAATACTGGCGACGGTAGCGCCGCACCTTTCAAGATTGTGCTGACTGGCACCACTGGCGCCAAAAATTCTTTCACGCTTGCGACAGACGACGGAACTGGTACTGCCGAGCAGCAAAAAATTGCATTTGGCGCGACTGCCACTGCCAGCGGTAATATCACCGTCGCCGGCGTAACAGTTGCCGTATCAGCCGGTGATTCGCCCAGCACGGTAGCGGCCAAGACCAAGACCGCTTTAGAACTCAGCGATACAAAAAACAAGATTACTGGCCGTACCTATACTAATAATGGCGATGGCACCCTGACCATCAGCTATCCAAAGAGCGACGGCGATATGGCGCTGCTGACCAGCGCCGACACCGGTAACACGGGCGTGACGCGCACCGTCACCCAAGTACAGAACTATGTGTCCGGCGCGCCGCTGGCGCCGCTGGCGACCAAACAGCAGACACTGACTTTTAGTGCCGCTACGGCCGACGGTACTATTTCGCTCGGTGGCGTCAGTGTGAACGTCACGGCCGGCGAGAGTGCCGCTACGATTGCCGCACGCGTCCAATCCGTGCTGGCGGCAGACAACAGCATGAACGGCCGTACCCTGGTAGATAATACCGATGGCAGCGTGACAGTTACTTACAGTGCGGCCGACGCCGACACCAGCGGACTGGTCTTCGATGCCGGCGCTTCGGGCGTGACGCGCAGTGCAGCCACCACGCGTGCATACGCCTCGCTTGACAGCTGGGCTTCTCTACAAACCGCCGGTGATGCCAGCCTGAAGATTAATGGCGTGGCCATTTCGCGCAGCAGCAATACGATCACGGATGCCATCACTGGTGTGACCCTGAACCTTACCGGTACCACGACTGCCAATAATCCAGCTGTTATTTCGCTGAGCCGTGACACTAGCGCGCTGAAAGAAAAGCTGCAGACTCTGGTGAAGTCTTACAACGACGCCATCGCCGACTTCGGCATCCTGACCGGACCAAAAAATACCGAAGATGAAACCGACGTCTACAGCGGCTCGCTGCAGAATGACTCGACGGTGCAGAGTGTCAAGGTGCAGCTGCGTGGTTTGTTTCTGAACAATTCTTCCACGCCGGGCAAGTCATTGACTGCGCTGCGCGATCTAGGTGTTACGATCGACAAGAGCGGCGTGCTTTCACTGGACGGGACCAAATTTGATACGGCTGCGTCGACTAATTTCGACGATATTGTCACGCTGCTGACGAATAATTCGGAAAGCAAGAGCCAGTTCACATCGCTGCCGCAAGGTCTGGCTGGTGACGCAGTCAAGCGTCTTACCGACCTGACAAAGGCAACCGGCTTTATCCAGACCCAGTCGACCAGCACCCAAAAAAACGTGGATCGTTACAAAGAACAACTGGAAAGGATCGAAGCCCGTTTGACAGCCTTGCAGGCACAGTACACCAAGACCTTCGCGTCGCTGGACTCGCTGGTCGGATCTATCAATAGCCAGAAAGCCAGCTTGAAGTCGACCTTTGATGCAATGAATAACAGTAAAAATAACTAAGTAATGACACGCTCCCGGCGTGCCAAATAAGTAACTTCCAGGTCGTTCCCTTGCTCTTCTGGCATAGCCGGTAGAGCAATCTCCATTTATTTTTTCAAATGCGGCTAAAGTTTGCCGCCCCTCCGCCGATTTCTATTTCGAGAAACCAGATTTCCTGACATCCAGGCAAATAGGGTGTGTGGCGCATTTGCGCCTTCGAACACAGAAGGGTGGAATCATGATTGATCAGATTCGTTCAAATACAGGAGCAGGCCAGCCACAGCTGGCTACTGCTCCCTTGCCGCAAGTCAAAGTACCGACTGCGTCTGGTGAGCCTCAAGTCACTGACGTACAACAACCAGAAAAGCCGACGGTGAAGATGGTTGATCCGCAAAAAATGCTGGATAACCTGAAAGAGATTGTCGAGCGCTTGAATCAACAGCTTAAGGACAATAACCGTTCGCTGGGTTTTTCAGTCGATGAGGCGATCAATACTTTCGTCGTTACGGTGCGTGATTCCAATACGGGAGAAGTGGTGCGCCAGATCCCGACAGACGTCGTAGTGAAATTTGCCCATAGCATCGAAGACATGAAGGGCTTGTTATTTAACGAGACCCAATAAATAAGTTATCGCAAGCTATCAAGTTTCAGGAAGCACTACCGATTCATGAAGTAACAGAAGGATAAAAAGACTTTCTGTGAGACTGGTGCAGAAGCAAGCCGTAGAGCAGGTGAAGCAGTAATAGCGGTGTTGTAACAGCATGGTTTTTTTGAAAAGTTTAATTTTTATTTGGGAGTATCAAAATGTCCGTTATCAACACTAATATCAAATCACTCGTTGCACAGGACTCACTGGTCAAATCCGAGCGCTCGTTATCGACCGCCATGGAGCGTCTGTCGACCGGCAAGCGTATCAACTCTGCTAAAGACGATGCAGCTGGCCTCGCCATCGGCGCCCGCATGGAAGCACAATCACGCGGTCTGACCATGGCAATCAAGAACGCCAATGACGGCGTCTCGCTAATGCAAACCGCTGAAGGCGCAATGGATGAAGTTTCCAGCATTCTGCAGCGTATGCGTGAACTGGCTGTACAGTCAGTCAACGGCACAAACAACGATTCAGACCGCGTCGCGCTGAATGACGAAGTCAACCAGTTGAAGGCGGAAATTGATCGTATTGCAACGACCACCGAATTTAACAATCAGAAAATCCTGGACGGTTCGTTCAAGGACAAGAAGCTGCAGATTGGTGACAAGGGTTACCAGACTATGGATGTGGATATTGCTTCCATCAAGCTGAAGGATCTCGGTATGGGTGCGCAGGCTGCTGGTAGCGATACCATGATCGGCCAGCGCGTTTCGCTTGGTGCTGTTGATGCCGGCGACATTTTGATTAATGACCAGGAATTAGGTGCAATCACCGCAACTGATGATCTGGCTGACGTGATCAACAACATCAACGAAAACGTTGACAACGTCACCGCCAGCGGCTTCAACACCGTGGTTTCGAAGCAGGTCGGTACAGGTATCACCACCGACGGTCAATTCCGCCTCAAGGTGCAGGCGCTGGATGCAGCATCAGCGACTGAATACGCAATTTCGGCTTCAAGCAGCCTTGAAGAACTCGTTGCAAACATTAACGCGGAAGCCGGTGCACAAGTCCAGGCAAGCATCAATGATGATGGCAAGCTGGTTTTGTCGAATAATACTGGTGCCACTATCCAGGTAGTCGATCAGACTGGTACCGCCGATGGCTACGAAACCGGCTCTGGCTTCAAGTCGACCTCGGCCGCCGGGTTTGTAGCCTTTGCCGGTTTCCTGAAATTGGAATCTGACGACGGCAACCCGGTTCGTATCGAAGTAGGCAATCGCGATAGCTCTGCCCCGGGTGCAGTAGCCGATCTGGAAAAGCTGGGCTTCCGTGAGGTAACTTCAGAATTCAACAAGGCGCAAGATGCCTACACTGTCAGCGGTAAGGCCCTGACTACTGCAGGCGTCACTGGTACTTGGACACAAACTGATTTGAAGATCAATGGCGTCCAGATTTACGACGAAGACATCGCTACCGATTCGTTCCAAGGCAAGCTGGATGCAATTAATAACTTGTCGGAACAGACCGGCGTTATTGCGTATGCTCAGCTGGACCAAACTATTTCGTTCTCGGCAAGCAGCTTTGCTCTCTCTGTTAATTCAACCATCGCGCTCAATGGCACTACGGTGCTAGATACGGCTTCTACTTCCGGCTCCGTGACCGTAGCATCAGTAGCTGCTGCGATAAACACGTACACCAGCGCAACCGGTATTACCGCTACGTTAGATGGCAATAACATCCGCTTGACGGGTTCCAATGTCCAGTCGCTTCGTATTGATACGGCTCAAAGTGGTGCGTCGGGAACCATAATGACAATTGCGGATAATCAGATTTTGTATGCTGCTATCCGCCTTGACTCCGCGAGTAACAATCCGATCAGTATTGAGCTGGGCGAAGGCGCTGCAGTAGCAGAGCACGGCTTCCTGGAGCAAAATGTCGGTGCCGCCGATTTCCAGGTCAACGCAGCAACGCTCGGTGTGGCTAGTGGTACTAGCATGACGGGCCTGAACGTTGGCTCGGCATCGGCTGCCACGAAGGCAATAAGCACTATCGACAACGCGATTGAAAAAATCAGCTCCTCGCGTTCGAAGCTGGGTGCGATGGAAAACCGTCTGGTTTCCACCATCAACAACCTGAGCAACGTCGTTACCAATACCGACGCATCGAAGTCCCGCATCATGGACACCGACTACTCGAAGGAAACGACTGCTCTGGCGAAGTCGCAGATCATCCAGCAGGCAGCAACTGCGATGCTCGCGCAAGCCAACCAGTCGGCGCAGTCAGTGCTGTCCCTGCTGAAGTAATAAGCGGGTAGTACAAGAAAAACCGGGCCTTGTGCCCGGTTTTTTTTCGTGAAAATTGATGTGAACGCAGGGATAACAGGCAATTTGGTAATGGTTAGAAAAAGATAAGTATGTAATTCAACCCGATGCCTTGACTTACAATCCAAACTCATCAGCAAAAATTTAACACCAATACATGCCGCATTGGCATGACTCGGAAATGAAATTTCTCATACTGAAGGGTAGATCTACGAATAACGTGCTGCGTGTATTTGCGGATGAGATAGCAGATGCATTGATCCGCGACGGACACGAGGCAGGCTTTCTGGATCTGAGCTTGCCGCAGATGACAAATGACATCCAGCGACTCATCAGTGATGCGTCACTGGACGCAGTACTGACATTTAACGTGCTGCTGGGTGACATCGGCTTTCCACTGCTTGAGAAAATGACTGCCCGTTACATCGGATGGCTGGTCGATGACCCGCTTCACCATACTGGTCGCCTGCTAGGACAAATGCACCGGCGTCACTCTATCTGTCCATCCAGACATCACATTACCTATATCAGGAAGATAGGGGTGAAAGGATCGGCATCGTTGATGCTCG
The DNA here is from genome assembly GCA_040399905.1 of Burkholderiaceae bacterium. Lineage (GTDB taxonomy): Bacteria > Pseudomonadota > Gammaproteobacteria > Burkholderiales > Burkholderiaceae_D > Pernthalerella. The sequence continues at coordinate 400,307 of JBBARG010000003.1, read as the reverse complement.
CCGGCGCCAGCATTTCCGATCAGCCGATGCAGAGTTTTGCGGACAGGGATATTCCCATCCTGCTGGCAGCTAGTTGGATGGGCCTGCCCGAAGAAACCTGGCAAATGGTAGAAGACCCGATCATCCGTAAATTCATGGCCGAAGCCCTGTTGCTATTAAAAAGTGACAGGCATGTGAAGGTCTTCGAAGCGCTAGATGCAGTGGCGCGGCATTACGGTTTCAAGTTTGAACCGAACGTCGAATGGCTTGCCATGGCCCAGCAACTGCACCTGTATTTGCGCAAGCTGGATCGACTTGCAGTTGTGCAGGCTCTAAATGATAGCGGTTTACCCTTTACCTTGATCGGCAGCGGATGGAAGGAGCACATCGATTTCAGTCCGAATGCGACTGTATTGCAGAGTATCGATGCAGATGCCTTGGATATATTCGTAAGACGGGCAAAGATAGTAATCAATCTGAATGCGAGTAATGGCGCTTGCGAGCGTGCATTTAATGCGATGGCCTCGGGTGCCTGCGTGATTACAGATGAAAGCAGTACGCTCACAGACCTGTTTAAGCGTGGCAAGGAGATTGAATTTTTCGACCGGCGCAATCCATACACGATTGCAAAAGCGGTAGGTGATTTGCTGGCGAACGGCCCACGCCTCGAAGCTATTGCTGCAAGAGGACAAAAGAGGGTACGCGAAGACCACACATGGAAGTCGCGTGCACGCGCTATTGTCGATATTGCAAATGCAATGCAATAAGCAGCGCTTTGAGTTCTAATAGTTTGCTGTGCTGTTCGATTTAACTGATTCCGAAGTCTTCTGCCAGCGATGCCGCGATGCGGGGCAAGGTTGAAGCAACTACCCCACCGTGAATTTCAGGAAAATAGTATTCAACATCGCTTGAAGTCCAGGGAAAGGCTTCTTGCCCTAGATGGGTCCAGCCACGGCCCGGCACAAATATTTTAGATTTCTTGCATAAGGCTTCTGCAAAGGTCGCCACTGCCGTACCCGCCGATACGACACAATCCATGTTGCTGATCAGCGCGGTCAAGCCTTCTAGGTCGTTTTTAAGGTCGATGTCTTCCCATTGGTGGATCTTTACGCCGAAATGCAGCTCGGTATTTTCGATTTCTTCTTTCGTGTCACCGTATTGCAGGTTCACGAATATGAGATTTTTGTTCGAAAAAATTTCTTCCCAGTCGGAAATCGCTGTGTAGTGGTTGTTTCTCTCTGTATTAAGAAAGCCGCTGCGCCAGCAGATGCCGATCAAGGTGCGACCTCCACGGATTTGTTCCAGCCGAAGCTTGATATCGCTTGCCCGCGCTGGGTCGGGAACGAGATAGGGCTTTGGATTTGCGAAAGCTGTAATGTCGGAACGCAGGTACTGCATCAGCGAGCCAATCGGGATGTGGAAGTCAAAATCTTCTTGTTCTTTGACGGGTGCGCCGATATTAGCGAGAGATTGCTCCCTGACGCGATAGCTTGGAAATGAACGCTGAAACAAGCTGACCAAGCGTGAGTCGCATTCAATAATGATGTCGTTGCAGTACATAGACAGATCAGCGAGTGCGATCGCAAATTTTATTTCGTCCCCAAGGCCTTGCTCACGCCAGACTAGCAGCCTCTTTCCTTGGATGGGCGAGCCGTCCCATTCAGGAACGCTGAATTTTCGCTTCGGAAAACGACTGCGTGTGTCTTTCGGAATAAAGCCTGAATTGTAGTATTTCCATCCCCGCTTCAGGTCGCCGACTGTTAGCAGAGGAAAGCTCATTTTGTATTCCAGATCTGCCCTTGCAGAAGAGGTATGGTCTACGAGTCCTTCGCATTGTTCGTAAATCTCGAGTGCCTTCTGCGACTGTCCAGTCAAATAACAAACAGTGGCCTTGTTCATCAAGGCACTGACATTGTCTGGTTCAAGCAGCAATGCTGTGTCGAAGGAAATCAGCGCTTGGTCGTACTTGTGTAGCGGCAGCAGGGCTGCACCAAGATTGATGTGCGAACGAGGGTCTAGCGGTTTCAGTGATAAGGCTTGCGTGGCGTAGTAAAGGGCTTCGTTATTATCCTGTTTACCGCCTGAGGCCGAGGAAAGGTTCAACCAGGTTTCGTAGTCATCCGGATGCGTCTTCACGTATTTTTTCAGGAACCTGAGCGCGATATCGAATTCTCCGTTTGCCATATAGGAAATCCCGGAGAATTTGATCATCTCATCATTATCGGGATGCTCGGTGTGCAGTATGTGGAATATGCGCGAGGATACGTCGAAACGACCTTCATTGTAATGGCACAGACCCATATTCCGTTTGGCATGGAAGTGGTCAGGATTTTTTTTTAGTATCTTTTCATAAGTAGCGATGGCGACATCGAACTGCCCACTTTGTTGCAGGGCCAGAGCCTTGTCGAAAGGACTGGTCGCAGTCTGGCGATTGACTATGTAGGGTGCTTTGCGTGTCTTCACGAAGTTCTTTTTTAAGATTTTTTTGCGGTTATCCAGAGGCTTCTATGGAATGTTTTTCAACGTTCTGCCTGCTGCTCTTATTGAGTTCTATGGCTCTGTTCTCGGGTTGGTCTATCGCTGCAACTTATTTGACGATACGAAGGGTCGACAAGATTGGTCATAGTTTTTCTTTATTTTGTTGGGCATGACGCTGCCGAGATCCATACTGTAGATTGAATTCGCCGTCCTTCTACAGGCTTGCTAGTATCGTCGAGCTCCTTGGCCGACAAGGCCAGTCGGAAGAAGTAGCTGTCCCGGACGGTTTGGCAGGTAATCATGCCTACGAGTGCGGATTCGGATTTATCGAATTCGACGCGCACGGCTCGGTTGGCATCACCTAATTCTATGTATCCTTCGGTGATGCCGATGGCCTGATTGGCCGACACCAGAAAAGAGACAGCGCGGCCGTGGTTCACTTCAGCCTTCGATACGTCAAAGGTCTCAGCCTTGGAGCCGCCATTGTGCGTGCGAAAGAATAGAGAGTCGGCTGCGAATGCCTTTGGATTCAGAGTCACATGTCCCATTCTCAGAGAACCGAGGCCTGGAGCTGGCAACTCGAAAGAAGTGGAGAGTCCGATACGGCCGTTGCGGTCGTCGATTATCAAGGTCTTCGTGATTGGGCCCATTGCGGATGCAATGCTGGCGCTAACTTTCAACAGCGCACCGTCCCATACAATCCTAGGCTCGACTGCACTCAAGTCCGTCAATTTTGCTTTACCAGGGGCCTCGAAAATCAGGTGACCGCTGTAAAAATCAGCGCCCCACTGTATGTCGTCGTAATACCCGTGCTCAAGCGTACCAAGCAACGCTAGAGCACTGGTTGCTGTGTCTACAAAGCTTTCTATAGCGAGGCCGCGCGCACAGTTAAGACGAATCTTCAGTCGCTGACCTGCAATGCGCAGCATTCGACCTTCACGCGTGCAAGCTGGTTGCGGTGCGTCAAATGGTGCGGGTTCGACCGGGAACGCCGGTTGGGCTGGCCAATTTTTTTCAAAGGCTGCAAGCCGTTCTGTATAGGCTTGCCAGCGGTCTTCGGTGATATGAGTCCGGAAATCGCTGCTCCACAAATAACACAGTTCTTTCCAGTCCAAGTCAGATGCTTGCTCCGATCCGGACAGGCGCTCATTGAGCCTCCAGCATGCGGTGTTAATACTATGGTCATCGCGCCCAGTGATTGCCCAGCGTAGCGGATTGTATTTATCCTGTTTCTTTACTGGTATGGGCTGCGCCGCGCTCTGAAGCGAAAGTACATGACCTGCATGCGGCGAGCCCATCAGCTCCAGTACATCGGATGGCTTTATAAAATGGTAGTTGTGGTGCTCACTTAGCTCGCGGAACAGTTTCGCAATCCGTAGCCATTCACCTTCATCTTGAAGCGGCGCCTCGGTCATGAAGCGACCAGGACGGAAATCGAAACACTCTGCATCATTCCCATAGACTGGGAACGCTCCATCGGTTCCGGCCGCATGCGAATTAAGGTAATTCAAGTAAGCATCCATGCTCATTTCGCCATGGGCATAGCGCTGCACTTTCTGAAAGGCGATCGACTTGTTCCAGATTACAGGAATCCTTTCACCACCAGCACCGAGTGCGTATTGTGGGTAGTAGCGCCATGTTGGATCCCAATCTGGATGAGAGCGTGCGGCATTGTCCCATTCCATGATGATCGCTTTGTAGCCGGCCTTCAGATAATGGTCCACCATTCCGGCTGAATAGGCTTGCTCATTGATAAGCGCAATGTCCGGTTGGGTGCCCAGGATTGCGCGATAGACCTCGTTGCCGATACGCAGATTCTCGGCATTGACGCGTGCTGGTGCCAGGGGCCCGATCAGTTGCGCATAGCCGCAACCGATGAATTCCAGCTTGCCCTCATCGAGAAGCGCGCGCAATTCGATAATCCAGGCCGGATCAAGTTGCGCGATGGTTTCAAGCGTGAAGCCGGAAGCTTCTATCCCGATAGGTATACCGAGTTCGCGACAAATTTTCAGCAGCGGCCAATAGCAGCGTGCGATGACTTTACCGCGCAGCTCTTCGGGAATCGAGGAGAATGCTAAATTAAGATGGAATAGCGAAAAAAGCTTCAAAGTCTGCATACCTAGTTTAAATATAAAGGGTGTCAATCACGCGATTGTTATTATGACCTCATTCATTTTTTTCTCTGCAATTCGTATTGCTTCGTCGCGGCTATCTGCCACTGTGATCACGAAACCCAATCTATCTGGATGCATTTTTATTTTGGGTTGTAGATCTCCGGATTTTCTGAAAAATCCGTACTTTAAAATATGTGAATCGTTATCAAGAATTTCTAAGCCTGCGATATTATGTATCCGCCCCGGAGGAGGGAACCAATAGCGAATGGCGGTTGCTTTTGAAGTAGAGGGTGTTAGTTGCGCAATATCTATTCGCTCGCCAAGTGCATAAGATATAACAGCATCAACTAAATCAACACCAGATGCCGCTGGAATTTGGTGCGATGCAAACCAGCCGCCTGAAAGTCGTGCAGCCAATTCAATTACCGCTGGTTTTCCTGATTGATCGATTATTAGGTCGCCTTTAATAATGCCTTCCCCGATTCCCATTGCTTTGGCAGCTTTCAAAAGCAAGTCGTCAATATCTTCTTTTTGAGTGCTTGTAAGCAGTGCCGGAATCGTGCCTCCATCTTCAATGATATTTGGCTTGAATTCCTGCATTCTGGCGTAATTTCTTTCGGCAATTGCAGGCGTATAAATTTTTCCGTTCAAAATGAACGATTCTGTTGAAAGCTGAGTGCCATGAATGAAACGTTCAAGAATTAGCTTACCTGACTCTCCCCACCGCCTAGCTTCACTAAGTGCCCAAGCCAGATCAATGTCACCATCAATCAAAAGCACACCACGCGCACCTCTTCCGTCAACTGGTTTGAGAACAAAATAATGCTGGTCTCTCTCTTTCGTATGAAATATCAGTTCCTCCAAGCAGGTTATTTCCGTAAACCATGGACAGAAAACGTCGTGCTTGATAAAGGCACGTTTCATTAATAATTTATCTTGCGCGCATTGAGCTGCTTCTAAACTAATGGAAGGTAATTTTAGTGCGTACGCTACTGTTGCAACTGTCAAAGGAACATCATTGGCAATCGTCATCACACCGTTTATAGGAAGGACATTGTCAGCAAAGACACATGCCGCTTCTCTAGTTTTTTGTGGGTCACGCGTAGACGCAATGATTTTGTGATCGGCAAATTCCAAACCTGGCGCATCTGATTTGATATCCGAGCCAATGACTGTCAGGCCTCGCTCTTTGGCACGTATATAAGCCGGGATTTGTTCCTCTCCAGCGCCAATGATAAGAATCGATTTAGCCAAAGTACATTCCGCCATTTATATTTAAAGTTTGCCCAGTAATGTAGCCAGCATCTTTGCTGGCCAGATAAACTGCAGCCGCTCCAATTTCTTCAATTGTTCCTATACGGCCTGCCGGTATTCCTGCCAGTTTTAACTTGCCACTCTCTGAGCTCAATTCGGATTTTGTCATATCGGTGCTGACTAGCCCCGGAGCTATTGCGTTACAAGTAATTCCATAACCACTATATGTTTTTGAGATTGATTTGGTGAGTCCAATCAAGCCTGCTTTCGCGCATGCATAATGTATTTGGTTTATGCCGCCAACTTGGCCACCAATCGAGGAGAGATTGATAATACGACCGAATTTATTTTTAATCATTGAAGGAAGTACTTCCTGAATAATGGAAAATGGACCTCTTAAATTTGTTCCAAGGATTTTGTCCCAATCTTCGTCAGTTATGGTCAAAAAAGGTTTTTCCTGGGCCATCGCAGCATTGTTAACTAATACATCAATCTCGCCCAATTCTTGCCTAATTATTTTGAGCCCTTTTTTTACAGACTCTCTATTTTCAATCTGTAGCTGGACACTTAATGCGGACACTCCCATACCCTGCAGTCGGCGACATATCTCTAGTGCTTTTTGCTCATTTTTAGAAAAGCTAATGGCAACGCGGTAACCGGCTTTGGCAAACGCTTCAGCAATTCCTTCGCCAATCCCGCGGCTGCCGCCTGTGATTAAAACCAACTGGTCATTCATGCTGATTGCCTGTCCACATTTCGTTCATTTTTTGTCCCGCCAAAAGCATGGGAACAATATTCGATTCAGGGTCGATGCTGACATTCAACAGGCCCGGACCATCCTGATTCCAGAAATCTGAAATAATATTTTCATCACCGTCGGCTTGCTTTAATGCGTAGCTTGGAATGCCGAATCCTAGGGCAATTTTTTGAAAATCCGGAGCGCAAAAATTACCACTTGCCGGGTCGTCGCCCCAGGTAATTAATTGAAATTGAGAGACAATTCCAAGCCGGTTATTGTTCAGCACAAGTATTTTTATATTTAAATTTCTTTCCGCGACACTCATTAGCTCTTGAATATTCATGAGCAGTGAGCCATCGCCGACTATGCATAAAACTCGCTTGTTCGGCTCTGCAATTGCAGCACCGATTGCGGAGGGAAGATCGAACCCCATAGTTCCATGCCCGCCTGAAGTCAATAATCGTGGGCCAGTTGGTGCAAAAGGTAAATGTCGGGCGGCCCAGTGTTGATGACATCCCACTCCCGTTGTAACGACAATATCCTTGCCTTCTATCAGAGAAGAAAATTTAGAAAGTATTGTCTTCGGCTGGCAAAAATTTGATGCTTTCTTGGGTTGATCTTCTACGGATTTCGATTTTAAAACATGAAGTTTTTCAAACCAGTTTTGATCTGCGGGTGTTTTTCTTTCTTTAATTTTTGGCAGCAAGGCCGCACAAAATTCGGACACATCAGACTTAATTGCCCAGTCCACAGAAACTCTTGGATTGTTTAATTCAGTTTCATCTATATCAACCCAGACAATTTTCCCTTTAGGTACAAATTGGTCAGTGAGCGTGCCGGTTTGTCTGACATCAAGGCGAGACCCTAGCACTAATAAAAAATCAGCTTCTGCTACCGCGGTGTTGGCAACAAAATGTCCGGTATGGCCGATGTATCCCATGCTTCTTCGGTCAGTTGTGTTAAACGCACCTAAGCCTAAAAAACTGGTTGTCACTACGGCATCCAATTTTTCGGCTAACAAACGGTATTCGTTATAAGCACCTGAAAAGATAGCGCCGTGACCAAGAAGAATAACTGGCCTGGTCGCTTGAGTCGCAACTTTCGCAATTGCTTCAAGCTGGTCCAAATCATTAGAATCAAGTGAGATTTTTGTCTTGATTTTATTGATTGCAATCGGAAGATCAAATTCTAGGCTTAAGTCCGTTCTTTGTATGTCCATCGGAAAATCAAGCACGACTGGTCCCATGCGGCCAGAAGCAGAAAGCGCAAATGCATTCGGCAGTTCTTCAAATACTTTATCAACACTATCAAGACATACTGAATGTTTGGAAATCGGCGCTGTAATGGCAACCGTCGGCACTTCCTGAAAACCTCGTTGCCGGACTGACGGTCGAGAAGCCAAGTCTTTTGTTCCGATTTGACCTGAGATAAGGATCAACGGGAGTGAGTCATAAAACGCATCAGCCAGTGGGGAAATGGCATTGGTCACACCCGGGCCAGATGTCACCATGAATATTTGAGGGCGGCCTGTGAGGCGAGCGTAAGCAAGTGCTGCGTATCCAGCCCCTTGTTCGCTTGCAAATCGTTCAACAATAATATTTTGTTCTAAACAAGCATTTACAATTGGCACAATGGTTCCGCCCGGATACATAAAGATCCGGTCAATACCATTAGTAATTAAATATGATGCAACCCAGTCTGCTATGTTTTTCATTTTATAATATTTATCTAATGGCTAATACATAAACTTTAAATCTTTTAATTTTTTTATATATTTTTGGAAAATCTATTTAACCTGAGTCGCAAAAGTTAATTCAATCTTTCGAAGTGGATTTTTTAGCATAAATGCAAATTTCTCGACCAATATCTAGATCAGCCATAGCACGATATAGCGCTCGTTTTTTGTTATTGAAACCGCTGGCATTAAGATTGAGCTCAAAAGATTTCCTTTTTTGATGGCAAGCGCGCCCAAGTTCATCATTTCCTACATAGTTCTCTCCCATTAGAAGAAAAAAATCGATCGGAAATGTCGATTCAGCCAAAATCACTTGAAAACTCTGTGTGCTTAAAAGCTGGCAAAGTGATTCGCGGTCAAAGTAATTTAGATGATGCGGCGGGGCGACCCACCATGGATTGAAATTCAATGTCGTGCGGAGCGTATGCTGAACCGGACTGTATTCGTTTGGAACAACTATGCAAATTATCCCTCCGGGATTAAGCATTTCATTCGCAATACGCAGTAATTCATTAGGATTTGGAATATGTTCGAGCACTTCACTCATATGAATGACGTCGAATTTTCCCAACGAATTGGCAACGGTCTCGTCCAGAAACGATTCAACAATATTTATGCCTAATGAACGACTGTGAGCCGCTGCTTTTTTTGAGGGCTCAATGCCTAGCGTGATCCAGCCCCGGTCTTTGCCGTGTTTTAGGAAATAACCGGTTCCAGAGCCAATGTCTAGAATGCGTCTCTGGTCTGGAAGAAGTTGATCTTCAAAAGTGTCATAGCGATCTGCATAGGCAAGATTCCACCATTCGAGATCTTCTTTGAACCGCTCTATATAGAGCGGTTTTTCCTGAGTATAGTATTCATGCCGATATATTTCTTCCAATTGCTTTCCAGTTGGAATAGGAATCACGTGCTTAAAACCGCACTGCGCACAGTTGATCACATCAAACACATTGACTGTATCCAAGATTTTGCCTGAATGGCCTTGCCAATTTTTAGTGATTGTTTGCATTGTGACCTTCTAATTTAGAAGCAATAGCTAGCGCAGTACGAACTGCTCCACCGCCATCTACGAGGTTGTGGCAGCTTTTACGCATGGCTGCAATTTTGGTTTGATTTTTTAAAAGTTCGCTAACTGTGGAACTGATGTCCTCTATTGGTAGCGTGTCGTTTAGACCAAGGCTAAGAGCGGCTCCTGCATTGACCAATGCTTGTGCTGAGCTTGCATGGTCTTCGCTCAGGCATAGATAGATTGACGGAACTGAGAGAGTAGCCAGTTCATACGCTGTCGCTCCAAAGGCAGCTAGTGCTAAGTCAGCCTGCGCTATGATTGCTGGAAAATCTTGTGGATTTCGTATCAACTCAACAGGCCGATGCGGCTGGGCCAGCCAGTCTTGTAATGCGGCTTCGTGAACGAAGCCGGGGCCAATGACGAGCTGTATTTCGAACTGGTTTGTTAGGATATCTAGCGCTACTAGGGCTTTTAATGTGAGACCTGCCGGATCACTCCCACCCATGGTGACAAGTACTCGTGGCAGGGTGCGTGTAACTTTTTTAGTCTTTTCCATCTTCTTACGTTGAGCTGCAAAAGCTGCCGGCATCAATATCCATTCCCAACCTATGTAGTACTCGCCTTTGAATCCGTTCCAGTCAAGATTTCGCAATTGTGGCACTGGTGGATAAAACACTAAATCTGCTTCCATCCGGCGAGCGCTCGAGTCATCAATACTAACGACCAGTACGCTATTTTCCCTGATTGCTTTTACCGTACATGAGGGCAGGTCGCTGCGTAAGTCTAGTATCAGCACTACAGCACCAATCGTTTCTATGCATTGCTTGAGCCATGTACCTTCGGATTCGGGGTTGTAATGAGAAGCATGAAATTGATGGACGACGTAACCACTATCTTGGGCGCGCTTGACAGCGACGGGATCGGCATTCATACCGAACTCGACCTGCCAATCATTTTGTTCACGAAGTTGATCAGCAAGCGCGAGGCAACGTATTAAATGCCCGAAGCCGATTGTGGCTGAGGCATTGCAACGGATGAGTGCGCGTGGTCCGTTCATGGCCTGACTTATTAAATAGGCCACAACCGTGGATCAACCAGGCTGGGATCATTCAAAGCTGACAGTAGGGCGGTTTGATAGCGTATTGGCGACATTCTTCGCTTGGCCTGCTGCAATGCTTCATCCAGTTCCGCTAAATTGCTGGGGCCAATCAGCACTGAGCTAATGCGCTCCTCTCCAAGGCAAAATTGCAAAGCTGCCGCTGGAAGCTCTTCAATTGTTACATCAATTTTAATGCTCAATTTTTCTACAGCATGACGCAATGGATTGAGTGTTTGCGGCAGTATGCGAGCACGTGGTGTCAATGCACCTTTCAAAAAAGCCGATCGGGTCAGCACGCCAATGCCATTGTCTTCTGCAGCTGCAAAAACGCGCAGCGCCATGCGTTGGTCTAACAGGTTAAACGCTACTTGAATCACATCGACCCAACCACTGGCTATGGCGGCCAATGCTTCATTCTCAGTGTAGACGGATGCGCCTAACAAGCGAACACGGCCGCTGTTACGTTCGTCAAGTAATGCATCGCGCAATTCTGATTGAGCAGCCTGCAGTTCCGACAGATTATGGATTTGAAGGATATCGAGACAATCTCGTCTCAGCGCCATGCGGCTTTGATCTATTGATTGGAGCAAGGTTTGGCGTAATGCAGCAGCAGATATTGCTTGCTGTGGCAGGATGACTTTGGTTGCGATATGGCAGTCTGGATAGGCCGCCAAGGCATCACCTAAAATAGATTCTGCCATGCCATATGCGGGAGCTGTATCAAATAAATTTATCCCTGCATCACAGGCGGCGTGAATAAGGTTAATTGCCGAACTGCGCTCAGGTTTGCCGTCACCGTCATTCCGGATGCCATAGTCGACGCCCAACGCAACTGTGCCGAGCGAAAGCGACGATACAGAAAGTCCGGTATTACCCAAAGGGCGCAGTAGCATAGTCATATGCTTATTCCTTAGTCAATCTGTAGAAACCGGAATGAGCCACTGGGCTGGATAGCAGTTCGTGAATGTCATGGCTGGCTATCTTTTTAAATACTGCATCAACAGCAACAGCATACTTATCGACATCTGCTGCAGTGTGCGCCAGTGATGGCTTGAATTGTCGAAAACCTAGAAAGCCATGCCCCAGCATTTCAGTCGTATAGAAAGTTTGCAGGATTTGATTGTGCTCCGAGGCGAACGAAAAATTAGCCAGCGTTGGCAAACCTGATATCTTGATTTTCAAACCATTTTTTTGCGCTGCAACTTGCCATACTTGTTTAGTTTGATTTCCGATCGAAATGATGTGCTCGGCTGCGTTGCAGCGTATATATTTTTTGATGGTGGCCAGCGCGGCGGTAGGTCCCACTCTTTCGGTCCAGTTGGTGCTGGAGATAAAAGTGGTTTGAGCGGCCTGCATGATTTTTTCTGTACCGAGTATGGCCGCCATCGCATAGCCATTCGCGATGCATTTAGCAAATACGGCGATATCGGGATTGACGCCATAACGAAGATGGATGCCGCCGGCGTTCATGCGGAAGGCAGTCGTAATCTCGTCAAAAATCAGCACGGCACCCAGTTCTTGAGCTAATTCTTTAAGTTCTTTAAGGTAGTCAGTCGGCGCATCTTCGCCTCGGGCTGGCTCGATGATGATCGCGGCAATTTCTTTCTCGCGCCCCTGTATAAGTTTGCGCAAGCTGGCGATATCGTTTATTGGAAATGGGAGCGCCGAACCTTTCAGTCCGCGTGGCACTCCAGCAGGTGCTAACCCAGGCATCAAATGACCATCGAGGCCATTGCTGTCACCTAGGTTCGCTGCCAGATACCAGTCATTCCAGCCATGGTAGCCACTGAATAAAACAAGGTCGCGTTGCGTAGAGGCGCGTGCAATTCGCACTGCCACCGACATCGCTTCGCCGCCGCTACGGACGTAGCGCACCATTTGTGCCCACGGGTGAAGTGCAACGAGCAGTTCAGCTAATTCAACTTCTTCGGGGCAGTTCAGTGTTGAGGAAACACCATTGCGGATGGTATCAATTACTGCGTTATCGACATCTTCATCGGCGTAGCCCAGTATGCAGGCGCCGACACTCATGATGCTCATGTCTGTGTATTCGGTGTTTTCCAGATCCCACACACGGGTACCCTTGGCGCGCTGATAATAAGCAGGCCATACGTCGGGAGCGAACATTTCTGGTCGCTTCGATAGCAATTGAGTACCACCCGGAATCAATTGCTTTGTGCGTTGATAGAGACTTGAACCGTTCATACTGTTTTCTCCATGGCTGACAGTGGCTTTGGTTGCCATAGTTCTGCATAACCCTCTTGCCCAACAAATTGCTGGTTGATGCCAGCGATGTCTGGACGGCTCTCTAAAAATGCCAGCACATCAGCAAGCAGAAAAGGACGCTGACTTGAATACAGTGCCTTATAAATCTGCTCGATGACATCGAAGTCCTGTTCGTTATCGACAGTCAGACGTAGTGTTGAATAATCTTTGTTCGATTTCAGCTGCGCGAGTTTGAACTCTGCAGGCTGGCGCCAGATATAGGGCGTCACATGCTCACGATCAGTTGCGACTTCAGCTTCTTTCCACGCGCGTTCCAGTGCAGCGAAACGCATGCATTCCGCATCAAGTCCATCCGGAAAGCGACCGCCGTTGGCGAATAGTGCACCGGCACCAGTAGCTACGCCGACATGGTCGTAGTTACCCGACTCGAACAGGTTGAGAAGATCAGCGATGACCGCCGGATCTGCCAACGGGCAGTCAGCGGTAATGCGCAGTACCGGATCGGCACCGAAAGCGAGGGCGGCTTGATAGAAGCGGTCAAGTACATCAAGTTCATTGCCGGCGAAGCAGGCGATGCCGCTGGCTTCGCAAAATTCAATAATTTGTTTATCTGCCGGCTGGTCTGATGTAGCAACGACTACTTTGCCAATGCCGTTTGCTTGCGCTACACGCTCAACAATATGGGCCAGCATCGGACGTCCAGCCAAGAGCCGCAAGACTTTGCCTGGCATGCGGCTTGAACCCATACGGGCTTGAATGATGATGACTGCGTTCATTTTAATTTTGGAATGCCATACGAGTTGACAGAAGGGGACGCAGGCCGTCGCTGGGGTCGGCGCGCCAGATACGATCTGGTAATTCGACTGCACAAGGTTGTTTGATGCCATCGCCATCAGCGAGCAGCCAATTGGCAGTTAACGAGGCATCGGTAACATCGGCAATCACGGATTGCATTTGCTCCGGTAGCCAGCAGTGACCGGTCTTGAATTCTTCACCTTCGCCGTCAAGATCGAGGTGAAACTCCACCGTGCTGGCCCCCCACTGATTGACAGCCCGGTTTACGACCGAAGGATTGACGGTGTGATCCGACCAGCCTGCTGGGCATTGCATCGACTCGCGCAATGTTTTAATGGCAGCTAAATTGCATTGTTCTGCTGGTGTCGGATAGCCCGATGTACAGTGCAGTAGCGTTAAGTCTTTGCAGCCCGCCGTGCGTAATGTGGCAACGGCCTCAGCAATTTCTTCTGGTGTTGCCATGCCTGTTGAAAGAACGACTGGCTTGCCAGTTTTTGCACAGGCAATGAGCAGGTCTTTCCACAGCAGTTCGTAAGATGCAATTTTATAAAAATCAACGTAGGGTTCAAGCTGTTGAACCGCTTCCAGATAAAAAGGCGTGCAAGAAAATTGCAGTCCTTTTTCGTGGGTGTAGCTGGAAAGTTTAGGCAAGAATGATACGGGCAACTCCCATTCGGCCCGGCGGCGAAGTTCTTCTTTCTTCGCCAGTACTTCCGGAGCAAACAGTTCATTAATTCGGAATAGTTGAAATTTGACGGAATCACAGCCAATCTCCGCTGCGCTATCAATAAAGCGCAGGCAACGCTCTATGTCACGATGGTGATTGCTGGAGACTTCGGCGATGAAATGAGTTGTCATGATAATTAAGTCTGTATATTTTCGATTGCGGCAGAAACTGCGTCTATGACTTGGTCTTGCTGTTGCAAGCTCATGCTGGCAAACAGTGGCAGACTGATCGCTTCCTTGAAATAAGCCTCTGCATGGGGACAATGGCCTTCGCCGAACCCAAGCTGCCGATAATAAGGTTGCAGGTGAACTGGGAAATAGTGAAGGTTCACGCCTATTTCCTGCATACGCAATGCGTTGAAGATATCTGCATGGTGCGCCGCATCGACACGTATTACATACAAGTGATGCGCAGAGCGCGTCTCTGCAGGTAATGACTGACGCCTGATTGGCAGGTGACGCAGTGCGGCGTCATAGCGTGCGACTAATTGATTGCGTTGTTCGACAAACTCGCCCAGCTTCCTTGATTGGCTTAGTCCCAAGGCGGCGTGAATATCGGTCATGCGGTAGTTCATGCCCAACTCAAGTTGTTCGTAGTACCAAGGTCCTTGCGAGGGACCAGTCATTTCGTTGATGTCGCGTGTAATGCCATGGCTGCGCAACATGGCCATGTGCTTTGCAAGTGCTGCATTATTTGTGAGCGCCATGCCACCTTCACCCGCGGTGATTATTTTTACCGGATGAAAGCTCAGTACCGTGATGTCACTGTATTGGCAAGATCCGACAGGTTCGCCCGCATAGGTGCTACCAATGGCGTGCGAGGCGTCTTCGATGATGCTGAATCCATAGCGAATGCCAAGTTCAGCAATAGCTTTCATGTCGCAAGACTGCCCTGCAAAATGAACCGGAATGAGGACTTTGGGCAAAGACTTGCCGGCGGCATCATGTATAGCAAGTTTGTGTGCAAGTGCGGCTACGCTGATGCACCAAGTGTCGGGATCTATATCAACGAAGTCGACTTCGGCGCCGCAATAGCGTGCGCAGTTGGCCGACGCGACAAACGTATTCGGCGTAGTCCAGACGGTGTCTCCCGGTCCGACATTCAATGCCAGGCATGCGAGATGCAGTGCTGAAGTGGCGCTGTTCACAGCTACGGCATAATCGGCATGACATAGCGTTGCAATAGCTTCTTCAAATGCTGGTACTGCAGGTCCTTGCGTCAGCCATTCGCTACGTAACACGTCCACCACCGCAGCGATATCGTCTGCGTTGATGTCTTGTCGGCCATAGGGAATAGTGAGCTTGCTCATGCTGGAACGAAGTCGGGATCGATATGGTCAAGGATGAGTTTGCGAATCTGCTCAACCGATAAGAATTCGGGATTTGTGCTTGAGTTGTAGGAGAAGCCTGTATCAACTGCGACAGCAGCGCGCTGTTCCAAATATTTTTCTATAGTTCTGCTGCCGCTAGACGGCAGAATTGCATAATAGGGGCCGAGATCGATGGTGGTGCCACTATCACTGGCAGTGATCATTTCTTCATGAATTTTTTCGCCGGGACGAACGCCGACAATATCTTGGCGACAGCTTGGTCCTATGGCTTCAGCCACATCGGCAATTCGGTAAGACGGAATTTTTGGAACGAAAATTTCGCCGCCCAATGCATGCTCCAATGCCCAGAACACCATCTCTACGCCTTCATCCAGCGAGATATTGAAACGGGTCATGTTGGGGTCGGTGATGGGCAGTACGCCAGTCTTGGCCTTGTTCATGAAAAATGGAATGACCGAGCCGCGCGAGCCCATCACGTTGCCATAGCGGACAACGGAAAAACGCAGGTCGCGACTGCCTCGGTAGTTATTGGCTGCTACAAATAACTTGTCGCTGCAGAGTTTGGTCGCGCCATACAGGTTGATCGGCGCTGCTGCTTTGTCAGTAGATAGGGCGACTACGCGTTTGACGCCGGTGTCTATGCAGGCCTCAATCAGATTCTGCGCACCCATGATGTTTGTCTGGATGAATTCAAATGGATTGTATTCAGCGGCTGGCACTTGTTTCAGCGCGGCGGCGTGAACAACGGTGTCGATGCCTTCAAGAGCGCGGCGCAGGCGGTTTTGGTCACGCACATCGCCAATGAAGAAACGCAGGGCAGGGTATTCCGATTCTGGAAATTCCTGCTGCATTTCATATTGTTTCAGCTCATCTCGGCTAAATATCACCAGGCGCTTGATGCGCGGGCAGTATTTCAGTACATCGCGAACGAATGCTTTACCAAACGATCCGGTTCCGCCTGTTATCAGAATTGAACGATCGCAAATATCTAAATCTTTGTTTTGTGCTCGCATGTCCATTTTGTCGACACCTTTAGTTGCTGTGTGGACATGCTTAGCAGGATGTGTGCCACGTTATTTCTGACAGTTAGAAATAAGCGTTTTATTATTTTTTTAAATTAAATCAATTGCTTGAAATTATTGATTGGGTGGAGTTGTGTTATTTATCTATTAAAATTTGATTTAATCGGTTGATCAATAGCCTTGAAACAAAAAATCCAGCGCGGCGTTGATCCGGTCCTGCTCCAGAGCGAGCGAAGTCACGGGCGACTTCAAAATCCGTTGAGGTACGGCACCCATCTTCGGGGTTTCCGGCAAGAAGTCATCCCCTTCGATGGTCAAAACCGGCGTCAGGCGGGTCGATAGCACAACCTTTGGGAAGTGCTTGAGGCTGCGCAATGGGTTAACAATCCGGCTATCCAGACCATCAAGAAGATCGCTTTGCATATCCAGCAAGTAGGGCGTGGTGTTGGCATGGCTGTCGGAGCTGGGATAGACATCAAAGCGCGCCTCAGAAGCTTCTCCACTCTGCAAGTGGCAGGCCTTCAGACTCTATTGTGAAGTTGTAGGCGGCGATGAAATCGGCGTTTTCCTTGCGCCATTTGTGTTCCTGCTCGCGTCGGACGACTTCTCGCAGGTGCTTGTCATGCTCAAGAGGGTCAGATCACGTTTTCGTACCCATTTCTTGCTCAAGAGGGTCAGACCACGTTTTCGTACCCATTTCTGGCCAACTATCTTGGCATACCCAAGTGAATCAAAATCGCATCTTCTACAGCCAACATATCCGTTTTTGACAGTACGCCGAGCTGACTGGTCAAACGCTTTTTGTCTGCAGCCATGATTTGGTCAGCCATTGCCTTGCTTTCTTTGCCCGCAAGCTCGACTATTGCTTCGCCCGGATATTGACGACTTGCGTTACTCGTCAAAGGTACGACCACTAAACGCGCCAGATTTCTGTTCGCGGCATCATTGCTGACAATGACGGCGGGGCGCGTCTTGCGGATTTCACTGCCGACCGCTGGATCAAATTCTACCCACCAAACTTCACCGCGCTTCATCAGCCGCATCCTGGGCAAGCGCATTAGACCATTCCATCGCTTCAGCTTCGCGCTCCCGGTCGGCCGCCATTGCTTTGTATCCATCATCCAGCGATGCGCCCATTACATGTGGGCGCAGTAAGTCTTCAATGAATTGGCTCATACGACGCTTGCCGATAGTCCGATACAAACCTTCGTACACTTCCTCATCAAGGGTAATGGTCATTCTTTTGTGCATATCGCCTCCCTATTTGTGCACTGTACGTATAACGTATGATATCACGCGTATCTCAGCTTTCTGTAGGGCAGGCCGTGAAATCATTCTCGTCTTTTTGGCTTCATCTCATTGAAAGACATAATTATTCAGCTTGTTTAGGGAAGCGCTGATTTAATAAAACCACAAGCTTTTGTAGCAGCGAAAAGGGGCCCAATCTCTTGATTTTATTAGCCCCGCGTCGCACAGCTAAGCTGGCTCGCCACAAAAAATGAATTTAATCAGCGTTTCCCTGGCTCTCCATTCCACAAGAAAAATTTGGGCTTCAAAGCAACCCTTTTTTTAAAGTCCATGAAAATCTAACTTTTTAAGATCAAATTTCATGGAGGATTGAAGGTGGCCTTGATTCGATTGTTAAACGTGGCTGCGCAGTTAGCCATCCCCGCGGAGCTGTTTTGTGTAACTTGATGGATTGCCATGGGTCGAAAGTGCACTTAGTGATAGCAATTCTTAGCTAACCAATTTTTGGGGTGCAAATGCAGGCAGTAAATATTCACCAAGCTAAATCCCAGTTATCAAAGCTCATAGAGCATGCATCTCAAGGCGATGAGGTGATTACTGCCAAGGCAGGCAAGCCAGTTGTAAAGTTGGTTGCGATTGCAGCAGAACGGCCTGTGCGTCGGCCCGGTGCTATGGAAGAGAAGATCAAAATTGCAGACGATTTTGATGCGCCATTACCAGACGACATACATCAAGATTTTGAAGACAATTGATAAATACACCTACCGAAAGCGGCTCCAATTCATTATTTCCACAAGGCTTGGGCTGACAAAGTGGCAAGCTGTTGCCACTTGTTTCACTGGTCGGCAAGCCATTGCCGCATGCGTTTGTTCATGCTGGGTCAGGGCAGGGCGCTTAGTGCTGCGCTCGGGCAGGATCATCTCCGCTTCATCTTCTGCGGCAAATAGGTTTTTAAAAATTTTGTCAATAAATCGTCAAATCCCCTAAAGTTTTACTGGCACGCCATTTGCTTATATAGCTGCACCAAGGACATTTGCAATGCTGCAATTGTCCTGATTAACCAGCAAAGCTATTACAACAGGAGCCTTACTATGCTTAACCTCGCCCAACAACTGATGTCGCAAGCCGAAATCGGCCAAATGATCAGCACCTTGCAAGTGTCACGTTTTTCCCCTGCGGAAATCCGTGTCGCGATTCAAGAGTTGATGGCGCAAGATCGGGATGCTCTGGCTTATGCGCTCGGCGACGCAGGTTTGGCGCTGTATCCGGAAAGCGAGGACATTCTGGCGGTGACGAGTTTGCTGTCAGTGATGCGTGAAGACTGGCCACAGGCAGTTGATCTGTTGCAGCAGCTGCTGGAAATGCAGGGCGATAAAGCAACCGTATTTACCCATGCCATGCTGATTCGTGCGCTGCGCTGCGATCTGGAGCTGGCGGCCGCATTGGATGTAGCCCGTTTTGGTCTGGCTAAATTCCCTGACCATCCGGAACTGCTCAAAGAGTATCAGGCGCTGTCTGCTGCTCTCGGTCTTGGCGCCGTTGAGCGCTAACACTGTTAATACTGACGGAATTTATAAGAATTTACCATGTGGCAAAACCCTGCCGGAAAGTCGACAAGTTTTGCCGCCCCTAAGTTGCCGCGGGAAAAAGCTATAAGAATCAAGGCAATAGACATTAAATTAGTTGTACTTTTTATCTGGCACAACTGTTGCTTATCTGTAGGCAACAACGGGGATGTTCCCCACAGAACAAGCAGCAATTAAAAGTAGTCAGAAGGAGAAACGATCATGGCAGTCATTAACACCAACGTGAAAGCGCTGTTTAGCCAGTCAGCCTTGAAGGGCACTGAACGTGCGCAGGCAACGGCAATGCAGCAGCTCTCTACAGGTAAGCGCATTAACTCCGCCAAGGATGATGCGGCCGGTATGGCGATTGCCACGCGGATGACGCAGCAAATTCGTGCGCTGAACCAGGCGGTGCGAAATGCGGGCGATGCCGTTTCTCTGTTACAGACAGTCGAGGGCGCCACCGGCAGCATTACAGACATGATGCAGCGGATGCGCGAACTCGCCGTTCAGGCAATCAATGACACCAACGCCGATGATCAGCGTAGCTACCTGGACCTTGAGTTCCAGCAGCTTAAGCAAGAGATCGTGCGTGTTGCCGATATGACTGAATGGAATGACTTCCCGGTTTTGAATGGCTCCGCAGGCGAGAGAGTCGGCGAGATGCCCGTCTTTAAAGCGACGTCGGTCAGTGACTTCGGCACAGTCTTTATCGACCCGACCACCATGCGCACTATTTCCGGCGCTGACGCAGGCGAAAAGCAGACGGTGACTCTGACCGGCACCCCGGCAACGGGCACGATCTCGGTTGCAGGCGTTGATGTAGAGATTTTGGCTGCAGATGCAGCGTCATTAACGACTTTTGCGGCGAAAATTCAAACGACTCTGAAAAATAATGAGAAGTTTTCTGAAAATTCAGGCCGCACCATCAGCGCAGCAGCTGGCGTCCTCACTATTACTTATGCTCCAACTGACGGCAACGTCGACGATACGCCTGTCAGCGTTGGCGCTACTGGCGTCACCGCAGCCATTGCAACGACCCGTAACGCACTGACGCAGACGACTGAATCGCTCACAGGCAATGCAAAATTCTTGAAGAGCGGTGCGCTGACTATTGATGTCACCTCGGCAGGTGTTGTCACGGCATCGTTCCTGACGGCGGACAACCAGACCGTCAAAATGACCGGTGCGTTGAGTGCTGCAGCGGGCACCATCACGTTCGACAGCGACACGGGCAACAACGGACAGGTGATTTCGGATGACATCGTCTATACGATGAAGAATTCCGCCGGCACCGCCGAGTCGCTCAGCTCCCGTGCCACTTCTCTGACAGTCGATGTGTCAGGTTCTATTCCTGCGCTGCGCACTGGAGACCTGAAGATTAACGGCGTTGATATCGGTGCTTCTTACCCAGCCGATGATTTGCTCTCGCCTGTCAATAATGCGTCAGGCAGTGCCATCGCCAAGGCAGCAGCCATCAACCGCAAGAGCGCCGAGACCGGCGTATTTGCAAAAGTTAATCAAAATGTTTTGACCGGGCAGGCCATGACGGGCACGGCTGTTGTCAAAGGCGCCGTGTTCATTAACGGCTTCGCATCTGCCGACATTACGACTGTTTTAAACAACACGCGTGAAACACGTACCAACGTCGCCAATGCCATTAACGCCATTAGCAACCTGACCGGCGTAAAGGCGATCGACACCGGCAGCGATACCAAGGGCATCAGCCTGGTTGCTGCTGATGGTCGTAATATTGAAGTGCGCTTCGAGACCACGGCTAACGCCAGCGTATTTGGCGCCACCACCGGTTTGACCGAAGGTGTGCATAGCGGTACTTACGCTCTTCAATCAAAAATTCCAAGTCCTGTTGTGATCAGTGCAGCGTCTACGGGTGACATTACACGCGCCGGTCTGATTGTTGGTGATTTCAGCAAGAACCAGTCAGTGGTCATGTCGGATACACGCGCCATCGTTAGCCCAGATAAATCACAGGTAAATACGGTCACGATAGCCGGTACCGTCGTCACTGGCGACACCTATTCGGCCACCATTAACGGTACGACCTACACAGCGACGGTTGGCGCAACTGCGACTGCACAAGCAGCACGCGATTTGCTGATTACTGCAATTAATTCTGCTTCGCCAGCAGCAGCGGTAACGGCATCGGCTGGTAATGTCGTTGGCGAGCTGTCGCTGACGGCAAACATGGCAGGTACGCCGTTTACGCTAGTAACGTCCAAGAGTTCAACAGCGGGTACGGTTAATTCAATTAACGTCGTGCCTAACACGCAGGCTGCTTACAAGCCTTTGAATGCTGGTGACCTGGTCATCAACGGCGTTGCCATTCGCGCCACCACGACTTCAGACGACACCAAGTCCAATAACATCGCTTCGAGCAGTGACCGCAGCGCCAGCGCGATTGCGATTGCTGCCGCAATCAACTCGGCCACTGCCCAGACGGGTGTGCGTGCCGAGGCAAATGCCGTCATCAGCGCAGGCGCCAAAACGGAAACCGCTTATCCGGTTTCTAACACGTATTCCTTGTTTGTAAATGGTATTGAAGTTGAAGTTGAATTCGCTCAGGATGAAACCGGCTCAGCCCGTCGCGCCAAGGTGGTCGACGCCATCAATGCCCGCACCGGCCAGCACGGTATTACCGCCGAAGACAACGGCAACGGCGTCACCATGACTTCAGACGGCCGTAATGTGTCGGTCTGGTTTGATTCAAATGTAAAAGATTTGTCGGCTGCCAGCTTCGGCCTGGATAAAGGCGGCTCGGTTGCACAAGTATCGCGTGTTACCGTTGGCGGCACCGTCGCCTCCGGTGACAAGGCCACCGTTGTCATCAATGGCGTGACGATTCAGTCTGCTGTTACCACCGCAGCCACTACCGCCGATATGGCAACCAAGCTGCAGGCTGCGATCAATGCAGCACTGTCGGCCGGCACCATCAAGAATGTCAGTGTCACACTCAGCGGTTCCGACCTGACGATTACGTCTTCGGTTGCTGGTTCCCCGTTTGAATTGAAAGGCGCTTCCGTTACGCCAGCCGGCTCCACACTGTCACTGGGCACAGTAACGGCCAACAGCATGGGCAAGAACGATGTGACCGCAATCCGCGACGCAAAGGCTAGCTCAACGACTGCCAATACCTTGTACGGCACCGTGCGCATGATTTCCGATCCTGCGCTGTTGCCTAAGCTGCCTATACCTGCAGGTGCACCGCCTGCAGATAAGCAGGCAATGCTGTCTGCAACGGGTGAACCGTTCACGGTGTCGGCAGGGGTGAAAGGTTTCGGCGCTGACGGTAATTTTGCAGCGCTCGGTTTTCAGGAAGGTCGCTTCGGCGGCAAGTCGGATGCTGCGATGGAGCCACCGCGCGTAGGCCGTCTGGCATTCCAGGTCGGCGGCAGCGCAAACCAGTTGATCACAATTGACTTGGCTGACTTCGGTAAAAACGGCCCGATTACAGGTGAAATCACTGGCGACGTCGACAAAAACGTCGAAGTCATGACCAACCGCATCAATACACGTCAAGGCGCAACCGATATTCTGGCCAAGCTCGATAGCGCCATGGACAAGGTCAATGCAAATCGTGCAAACCTGGGCGCAGTAATGAACCGCCTGACTTATGCGATGGAAAACCTGACTAATGTGTCGACCAATACTGCTGCGTCACGCAGCCAGATTGAAGACGCCGATTACGCTGCTGCCAGTACCGAGTTGTCACGTACGCAGATCATGCAGCAAGCCGCTACGGCCGTGCTGGCGCAAGCCAACACCAGCCAGCAAACGGTCTTGAAGCTGCTGCAGGGCTAAGCACAAAGTTTCAGAATGAATGCGTTGTGACAAAATAGCAGCATCAAATTTCGTCATGAGTGTTTTCAAAATGGACAATAACGACAACCGGGCTTACTGGATCAAGAGACTGATTCGTATTGCCTTGATCGTGACAGTACTTCTGCTGGTGTTGAAACCCGAGCTGAACTTGCCGGCCAATCTGGACCTGCAAGGCATGCTGGGCGGTGGCATTATTGGCGGCGTACTGGCGGCAGTGGTGTATCGCGGCTGGCAAGATTACAAAAACAAAAAAAACAAGAAATGACTACTCCGACCCAGACCGGACACGGACCCAACGGCGCGCCAAATTGCTGGCAGTGCCGTCATTTCGCTGTCAGCTGGGATCCGAAACTACCGTATACCTGCAAGTTGATGGGCTTTAAAAGCCGCAACATCCCCATGATAGAAGTGCTGCGCGCAGATGGCCGGCCTTGTCACGGCTATGTTCCCAAAGCAGCGGCAGAGCAGGGCGCCACCAAGCCAACTGGCCGCGGGAGTTTTGCTTGAAGCGTCTGCCGAAGTGTCTGTTATTGCTGATGACACTACTCACATTGTTCATCGCGCACCCCGCGCAAGCCGATCTCGCCGTTGGCATGAAAGCCATAGCGCGCGGCCATTACGTCACCGCCGAACGCGCGTTGCGCAAAGCCGCTGTCAAAGGCGACTTGCGCGCCCAAAACAACCTCGGCTATCTGTATGAAAACGGCCTCGGCATTGCGCAGGATTACGCGCAGGCCTTGCAGTGGTACAGCCGTGCCGCTGAAGGCGGGCTGCCTGATGCCCAATACAATCTCGCCACCCTGTACCACTACGGGCGCGGCGTCGCGCAGAATCACAAGGCGGCCTTTGAATGGTTTTCCGAGTCGGCCAGTGCCGGCTTTGCCGATGCCCAGTACATGATGGGTGAGTCCCTGCGTGCCGGCTGGGGCACCGACAAAGATGGCGTTAGCGCGCTGTCCTGGTATCTGAAAGCAGCCAAAAAATCGCATGCGTCGGCGCAGCTCATGGCCGGCTATATCTATCTGTCCGGCGAAGGCTGGCGCAGCGAACCGCAAAAAGCGGTGGCGTGGGCTGAGCTGGCAAGGATTAATGGCGAACCGCAAGCAGCAGCGTTGTTGGCTCAGGCCGGCAAGAAAATGCCGACCAAAGACCTGCCCGGAGCGATGCAGCTGGCGCAGGTGTGTTTGCAGTCGGGGTATCGGGATTGTCCGGAGTAACTTGCATGTTTAATTGCCAAACCCTGTCGGCAATCCGTCTCCTCCCCCGGCAAAAAACCGCCACCCCCCTGAAAACCCGCTTGTTTCCTCAGTAAAACAGCTGGCACGAGGATTGCTCCTATGTAATCGTTCATAGGAATAAAAGGCAATCAAAGTGACGGCTCAAACAGAAACTCAGCATCCAGCGTTGTGGCTTGACCCCTTAAGTGCGGTCGGCGCAACCGAGCGCGAGCAACTGGCAGCGACCGGCTTGCAACTGCTGCCGGTCTCAACCCTCGACGATCTGAAACACGGCCTCGCCAAAGCGCGGCTGGTGGTGATTCGTCTGATGGGCGACATCAGCTTGCTCGAAGAAGTTAAAAAACTCACCAAGGCCTTCGGTCATGCGGTTCCCGTGCTATGCCGGGTTGACCGCAATAACCTCGAACTCGGTATTGAAGCCATGCGGCGCGGCGCGTATCACGTGCTGCCGGCTGATGACTGGTCGTCTGATTGCTGGCGCAATGCGCTTGATCTCGCGCCTACCAAAGCAACCCTGAACAAGAAAACCTCGAAGACCTTCATCTTCGTTGATCCGGCCAGCCAGCATTTGCTCGAGCTCGCCAAGCGCGTCGCGCAAACCCAGGTTTCGGCACTGGTAGTCGGCCCGACCGGCGCTGGTAAAGAAGTGCTGGCGCGCGTGCTGCATGATGCATCGCCGCGTCGTGACGGCCCGTTCGTTGCATTGAACTGCGCAGCGCTGCCAGAGAACCTGATTGAAGACTTATTGTTTGGCCACGAGAAGGGCGCTTTCACCGGCGCACTGAAAGAACACCGCGGTCTGTTTGAACAAGCGCAGGGCGGCACTATTTTTCTCGACGAAATCGCCGAGATGCCATACCACTTGCAGACCAAGCTTTTGCGCGTACTGCAGGAACGCAAAATCACCCGCCTCGGTGCGCATGCGCCGATCGAACTCGACGTGCGCCTCGTTGCCGCGACCAATAAAGATTTGCGCGAAGCTATCAACAATCGCGAATTCCGCGAAGACCTGTATTTCCGTATCAGCGCATTCAAACTGCGCGTGCCGCCACTGTGTGAACGGCCAGGCGACATCCTGCCGCTGGTTGCGCAATTTCTCGCGACCTACGGTCCTGATGACCGCAAAATGCACGTCGCGCCGGAAGCAGTGGAATTGCTGCTGCAATATCCATGGCCCGGCAATGTGCGCGAACTCGAAAACGTCGTGCAGCGTTCGCTGGTTCTGTGCGGTGGCGACACCATTAGTGAAGCTGACCTGATGTTTGACGACTGGACGCCCGCTCCTTCGAGCGTAGTAGCACCAGTGTCGACACAGATTGCATCACAAATATCTTCAGACACACCAGCCTTGCCCGTCAACGTTACTGCTGCCAGCGGCAACGACCAGATCGATTTGTCGACGGCAGTCAAGAGCAGTGAATACCAGACCATCATGGCGGCGATCCAGTCCACCAGCAATCGCTCGGAAGCGGCAACAAAACTGGGCATCAGCCCGCGCTCGTTGCGCTACAAGATCGCGCAAATCCGTGACCGCGGATTGCCGACGATGGCAGCAGAGTAAAGGAGCGGATAAATCATGATCGATAAAGCGACCAGTTTTTCCAACATTGATTCGATGCTGGCAACCATACGCCAGTACCAGGCCGATGCCGCCGGCAAGAACACACCCGCGGTCCTTACGCCACCGACACCGGAAATCGGCAAGCCGACTTTTGGGGACGCGATTCACAGCGCGATTTCGAAGACTAACGACACGCAGCAATATGCCGGTGAACTGCGCCAAGCCTATGACCGCGGTGAAGAAGTACCACTGACGGACGTCGTGCTGGCGATGCAGAAATCTTCGCTGTCATTTGAAGCGACGCTGCAGATTCGGAACAAGGTTTTAAAAGCCTACGAAGATATTTTGAACATGCCGGTGTAAACCAGCCCAAAAAAACTCAGCACAAATTTAGCAAGACATCGTCAAGAGAGTAAATCATGGCCGAAGCAATTATGAACGCAGGTAGCATGCCTCCCCAACTCCCGCCCGGCGCAGCAATGCCTGGTGCCGGAGGTGCGATGCCAATGACCGCGGGGTCGTCCGGCTTGCCAGCCGGGGTGCCGCAGTCTGCACCTGCAACTGGTGCGCTTGCATTTCGCAACAAGGTCGACGAATTTCTCAAGCAGCCAACGGTACGCCGTGCGCTGCCGCCGATGCTGATCTTGCTGATTCTGGTGATTGCTGTTGCCTTGTTCCAGACGTCACAATCCGCGCCATATCGCGCCATCATGCCCGGCATGACCGAGTCCGATAAGCAGGCTGCGATGGAAGCATTGAAAGCCGGCGATTTCAAACCGCATGTCGACACCAGCAGCGGCCAGATCACCGTGCCGGAAGCACGTTATCACGAAGCGCGCATTTTTCTGGCAGGTCAGGGCATTCCGAAAGAAGCCCAGCCTATCGGCATGGATTCGCTCAAAGACCGCTCATCCATGACCACCAGCCAGTTCATGGAGCAGGTGCAGTACAACACCGCGATTGAACAAGAACTCGCACGCAGCATTATGCAGATATCAACCATTAAATCTGCACGCGTCCATCTTGCATTGCCAAAGCAGAGTGTGTTTGTGCGTGAACGCGCCACACCAAAAGCATCCGTTGTCGTTACGCCG
This sequence comes from Burkholderiaceae bacterium, assembly GCA_040399905.1. Lineage (GTDB taxonomy): Bacteria > Pseudomonadota > Gammaproteobacteria > Burkholderiales > Burkholderiaceae_D > Pernthalerella. The sequence goes on along the minus strand of JBBARG010000003.1, from coordinate 373,254 downwards.
CATTCAGGCCGTGGCGTCTCCACACCGCAGGTCAAGGCTATCGTTAATCTGGTGTCTTCCAGCGTGCCTTACCTGACGCCGCAAAACGTGTCTGTTGTTGATGACACCGGTAACCTCATGACCGACGAAAATCCAGTCGATGCCGCCATGGGTCTGACGGTCGCGCAAATGCAGCACAAGCAGCGCACGGAAGAAACCTATCGCAACCGTGTTACCGAACTGCTCGCCCCTGTTGTCGGCGACAACAATATTCATTCGCAAGTTAATTTGTCGATGGACTTCAAGTCGATCGAGACCACTACCGAAGATTTTGACAATAAGGACAAAGGCGTCAAGCCGCGTTCCGAAGCGCTGACTGAAGAGCGCAAGGTCAAGCTGGATCCGGAAGGTATTCCGGGCGCGCTGACGAATAGCCCACCGCCGGATGCGAATCTGACAACGCTCACCAATTCGAATGAAAAGAAGCCGGTGAACAATGAACTGCTCACCACCAAATCAACCCGCAATTTCGAGATGGACCGCGCGGTGCGCCATGAAAAAAATGCGATGGGCACGATTGATCGCTTGAGCGTAGCCGTGGTTGTCAATGAGCGCATGGCGCCGTTGCCTGCCGATGGCAAACCGCTGCCAGCTGGCGCGCCGACCACGATTCCATACACGGCCCAAGAACTGGATCGCATGTTGAACCTGGTGCGTAGCGCAGTTGGCTACAATGAGGCTCGCGGCGACGTCGTCACCGTGGCGCCAGCGCGTTTTGAGCTGCCGCCAGCTGACAAGCCAGTTGAATGGTATGCCAACGGCGATATCCAGAATTTCATTAAAATCGGCATCGCTGCCTTAGTTATTATCGTGTTCCTGATTGCTGTTGTACGTCCGATGGTCAAGGGCCCGACGATTCAGCAAATCATGCCGCCAGCACTGCCGCCGGTTGATGAAGCAAAGATCGCTGCCGACGCCAAAGCCCTGGAAGCTTACAAAGCTGCCGAAGAAGCAACTGCCGCTGCCGCTCTTGCTGCTGCAGAAGCGGCAGAAGAGGACGCGGATGGCGATGAGGACGAAAACGAACTGGCCGAAGGCGAGATCGAAATCCAGGAAGGCGAGTCGCTCGAAGATTTGAAGGCCAGAATGCAGAGCATGAAACCGAAGAAGCCAACCTTCTCGGCCGACATGCTCGACACCGCCAACAGTTATGATGACAAGGTTGCGCTGATTCGCATGCTGGTATCGCAAGAATCCGGACGTGTCGCGCTGGTCTTGAAGAACATGGTCAAGTCGTAAAAATTACCGGGAAATTACATGACAGAACAAAAGAAACTCGACGCACCTGTCGAGAGCATGGAAGACATGAAGAAGCGCTTCAAGCCGAAGAAGAAGGTCGGCATTCCGGAAGAGATGATGAGCGGCGCTAAAAGCTACGACGACAAAGTCGTGCTGGTCAAAATGCTGACGGAAAAAGAGCAGAGCCGCGTGGTCCTGATGATTAAAAATATGCTCAAAGCTAAATAAGCTAAGTTCGCTAATTAAGTTAAGTAACAGAGGTCGAATATGGCAGAGAAAAAAGACAGTAAAGCCAAGGGTGCGCCTGAAGTCAAGGAGCTCGAGGCACCGAAAGAAGCGGAAGTCGCCAAGTCCAAAGAACCGCCCCCGATATCCGAGGCGCTCAAGCAGGAACTGGCGGCGCTCACCAACACGCAGCGTGCTGCCGTGTTGATGCTGCTGCTCGGCGAGCAGCTCGCGTCTGACATCATCAGCTATCTCGATCCTAAAGAAGTGCAGGAGCTGGGTGCGGCAATGGTGTCGGTGGCCGACCTGTCGCAAGAAGCCGTGAACAACGTGCTCGACCAGTTCGTCGATACCCTCAAAAAACAAACCAGCCTGTCGCTCGGCACCACCGACTATGTCGAAACGGTTTTGAAGCGCGCGCTCGGTCCTGATAAAGCGGCTTCTGTTCTGTCGCGCATCATGCCCAACCGCGCCAGCCGCGGTCTCGAAATTTTGCAATGGATGGATGCCCGCGCCATCGCCGAGATGATTCGTGGCGAACATCCGCAAGTCACGGCTATTATTTTGTCGGTGCTGGAATCCGACGTCGCCGCCGACGTGCTGTCTTTCCTGCCGCCTGATTCGCGTGCTGAAGTGATTCAGCGCGTGGCCAGCCTGGAAACGGTGCAGCCGTCTGCGATGGAAGAGCTCGAGTCGATCATGAAGAAGCAGTTCTCCAACAATTCATCGGCGGCATCGTCGAGCTTTGGTGGCGTCAAGGCTGCAGCCAAGATCATGAACTTCACCAAGGTCGAACTTGAATCAACGATTTTGCAGGGCGTGGGCCAGTTAGACGAAGAACTCGCGCTGCGTATTCAAGACAATATGTTCAGCTTTGATAATCTGGGTGCTGTTGACAACCGCGGCGTGCAGGCACTGATGCGCGCCGTCGAGCCGGACTTGCTGATGATTGCGCTCAAAGGCGCGAACGACGAAGTCAAGGAAAAATTCTTCAGCAACATGTCCAGCCGTGCGCGCGGCATGTTCATAGACGACATGGAAGCCAAGGGTCCGTTGCGCATGACCGAGGTCGAAGACGCACAGAAGAAAGTCATGCGTTCGGCGCGTAAGCTGTCCGAATCCGGCGACCTGATCCTGGCAAGTGGCGGAGCCGATTTTGTCTGAAGCCCGCACCGCATCGCGCAACGAGTGGATGCCAAACCGGATGTTCGATCCGGTCAACAATCCGTTTGCGATGCAAAACCTGTTGCGCAAAGAACCCGACGCGTTCACGCTGAAAAAAGAAAAACAGCTGCAAAAAAGCTTTGTCGCCGATCCTATGGTTGCGCCGCAAAAAAGCACGACTGCTGCAAACTTCAAGACCGAGCACGATAGCCAAGCCGAAGCTGAAGCCGAACCTGAAGGCAGGGCGGCAGACTGGTTTTCTTTGCCGGATGACGAAGAAGAGATCGTGGTGCAGGCGGACTTTGTCGGTCCCTTGCAGCGCGAAGCCATGACTGAAGTGCAAGAAGACATGGCGCTAGCCGAAGCAGAAATAATAGAAGAGCTGTTGCAGATTGAAGAACCTGTGGCGGTGGCTGAAGCAGAGCCTGAAGCAGAATCTGTCGTTGAGCCTGAACCTGAACTTGAAGTCGCTGCCGGGCCTGATTTGTCCAGCGAAGCCGTTACCAGCCTAATCGATGCAGCACGCGAAGAAACGCGGGGTGTGGCGAGCAAGGAAGGTTTTGATGCTGGCTATGCGCAGGCCAAGGCAGAACTGCAAGCAACGCAAGATGAGCAGATCGCCATACTCAAACAATTATGTGATGACGTAAAAGACCTGAGCCAGGATGCCGAGGCGATGTTTGAGCCCTTGCAAAAACTGGCAATCCATTTAGCTGAACAATTAGTACGCGGCGAACTGAGTCAGTCTGGTCAGGCGATTGCACGACTGGTTGACAACAGCCTGCGCGAAATGGCGGCCGCTGGCGACAAGCCAGTCGTCGTGCATTTGAATCCGGAAGACCTCGAATTGTATCGCCCGCTGGTTTCCCAGTTTGGCGACAGCATGACCCTGCGCTCCAGTACCGACCTCAAGCGCGGCAGCGTACGCGTTGCGCTCGACGGCAGCGTGGTGGAAGATTTGATTGAACGCCGCATAGCAGGACTTAAAAAAACCATGGCGCAGCCGCCGGCTTCGAACTGGCGCAGCACGGCCACAACGAGTCTGCCTACGCGCACGCCGCAAGCCGTTGAAGACGTCACCCCGATTGAAGCAAGCGCCGTGACCGTGGACGCGAGCGATGCTTGATTACAGCTCGGTCGCCGACCGCCTGATAGCGCAGTCCCGCACACCGCCAGCCGGCCATACCGGCACTCTGGTGCGTCTGGTTGGCATGACACTCGAAGCGCGCGGCATCATGGCGCCGCTTGGCGCGTATTGCGAAATCGAAGGCAGCATGGGGCAGAAGCTGGCTGCCGAAGTCGTCGGCTTCAACGATCAAACCCTCTACCTGATGCCCTTTACCGATCCGGTTGGCATTGGCCCCGGCGCTACAGTGCGCGTGATTAGCAATTCTTCCGAAGCCAAGCTTGGTTCGGCCTTACTTGGTCGCGTGATAGATGCACGCGGCGAACCGCTGGACGGCATGCCGCCGCCTGACTGTCCTGACACCTTGGCTCTGCTCGGCCTGCCATTGAATCCTATGGAACGTGGCCCTATTAACCAAGTGCTTGATGTGGGCGTCAAAGCCATCAACGGTTTGCTGACGATGGGCCGTGGTCAACGTATCGGCTTAATCGCCGGCTCTGGTGTTGGTAAAAGTATTTTGCTGGGCATGCTGACCCGCTTCACGCAGGCTGATGTCGTTGTGATTGGCTTGATTGGCGAGCGCGGTCGTGAAGTGCAGGCGTTCATTAACGAAGTACTTGGTCCGGAAGGTCGCGCCAAGTCGGTGGTCGTTGCCGCACCGGCAAACGTGTCGCCGGTATTGCGCTTGAAGGCCACGCATCTCACGCACGTAATTGCAGAATATTTTCGTGATCAGGGCAAGAATGTCTTGATGCTGATGGACAGCCTGACCCGCGTTGCGCATGCACAGCGCGAGATTGGCCTCGCAATCGGCGAGCCGCCAACGGCAAAAGGTTATCCCCCTTCCGTGTTTGCATTGCTGCCAAATTTGATTGAGCGCACCGGCGTGGGCCGCAACGGTTATGGTTCGATTACAGCCATTTACACCGTGCTGGCTGAAGGCGACGATGCGCAAGATCCTATTGTGGATATTGCGCGCGCATCGCTCGACGGTCAGGTGATGTTATCGCGCAAATTGGCTGACGCTGCGCATTATCCGGCGATTGACCTTAACGGTTCCATCTCGCGCGTCATGCAAAACCTGCTCGACCCCGCTGACTTGAAAACGGCAAACCGTTTCCGTCGGCTGTGGTCGCTGTATCAGCAAAATCAGGATCTGATTTCAGTCGGTGCGTATGAAAGCGGTTCCAACGCCGAGATCGATGATGCGATCGCACTCAGAGAAAAACTCGAACATTTCCTGCGCCAGGACCAGCATGTCAGCGCCGACTACAACACCACCCGGCAGGAAATTCGGGATTTGATGGCTGTTGGATTGAGTTGAACATTTCCGGATATTGAATGAAAAACTGCTGGAACATATTGTCCGACCGCGCGCAGTCCAGTGCCAATGAGGCACAGGCTGCAGTGGTGCAGGCGAGGGCGCGCGTAGCGCAGCTCGAAGGCAGCCGTGCGCATATTGCAAAATTGCGGCTTGATTATGTCGAGCGTTACAACGCGGCGCAAAAAGAAGCGCACATGATTGCCGACAATCTGGCGTACAGACAGTTTCTCGAACATTTGCAAGGACTGGCCGATCGTGTTCAGGGTCAGCTGGGAACCGCGCAGCATGAGCTTGAGCAGGCGAAAACAGCCTGGGCTCTGGCACAGCGTGAACACGCGAAGATGGAATCCATGGTCGAGCGTGATGCCCGCAATTTGGCGCAAGCTAAGGCCAAGCGTGAACAGAAGCAGATTGACGCGGCGGGGATTACGCTGTTTAATTTGCGTTGAGTATCTGCTTGAAAATTCAAGCTGTTTTTGTTGAATGACGAAAGACGCTGGAACCCAGCGTTTTTTCTTGTATGCTAATAAATTGATGATTCTTACCAATATCAATTGCTACCCGGCAGAAAACTCACACGCATTTGTAAGATGCTAAAAAATTATGCGGGAATCGGATGGGGACAATTACCAGACATCGTCTGGCAATTTGAGAGGCATGACGATTTTGCAGACTGTGTCTGCAAAATCAACCGCACACATCAATCCTGATTAAGCCAGCAAATCCAGTTTCTGCGCCAGCCAGCGCGTAGTCGTTGCCTGTATCAGTATCGTGATCAGAATCGCGACAAAGGTCACCGAGGCAATGATCTTCGCGCCCGGCACTTCCATCCCTACCAGCATGCCGGCCAGTGCGCCCGGTATCACGCCGGTCTCACGAGTCCAGCACATGAACAGCATTTCTTTCAGTGTCCATTTGGCGCGCCGGTCAGGCCATGCGCAGGCAAACACAGTCAACGGTCTGGCGACCAGCATGAATACGACCACGACGCCAACGGCAGCCAATCCGTATTCGCGCAGCAAAGCGAAATCGACTTGCGCTCCCAGCAAAACGAAGATGAATACGCGCATCACAAATGCAGTCGTCAGGATGAATTCTTCCAGCTGGTGCGATTCCGCTGCTTCCATTTTGAAGCCGAAACTGTCCTTGTTGCCCAGCATGACGCCGAAGACAAACACCGCCATGAATCCACTAGCCTGAAAATTATCAGCTGCCAGATAGGCGCCGATGACAGCCACGAGCGTTACTACCGGCGCGTATTCAGTCAAAAAATTAAAGCGCGCATGCGCGATGCCGGCCGCAGCAAGGTAGCCAAAAATAGCGCCGGCCAGAATGCCGATCACTGACTGCCATGCCAGATCGCGCAAGGCTGCCAGTACGGAAAATTCGCCATGGCCTACAACGACGGCCAGCATGGCAAAGGTGACGATCGCACCCATCGCATCATTCAACGCAGACTCGCTCATCACCGTTTGCGCAACGCGCTCACGGATTTTCACTTGCCGGAACACGGGCACCAGAGTCGCCGGATCGGTCGAGGCCACCACTGCACCCAGCAGCAGCGCGATGGGCCATGGCAGCGCCAACAGCATATGCGCAGCGGCCGCTGTGACAGCGCCGGTAATCAGCACACCCACAGTCGAAATCACTGTGATCGTGATCCACGTTTGTTTCAATACCGATAGCCGCAGTGAAGCGCCACCATCAAACAAAATGTAGCTCGCACCAAAAATCAGAATCAGTTGGTTGAGCGCAGAGTCGGCTCGTACATTGATCAGGCCTAAGCCAGAAGAGCCAAGCAGCATGCCGGCAATCAGCAGCAGTGCCACGTCGGGCGTGCGCAAGCGTCGCGCCAATATGCCGCAAGCCATGCCGGCAACAATCATGATGCCAAAGACTTGCAGTGTGTGTTTGGCGATTTCGGCGCCTGAAGAAGCTTCCATGGCAGGGTTCCGGTCTGGTTAATTTTTGATGAGTCTTGGTAACGGAGCGCGGCTATGCTATCCGGAAATCTGACGCTGGCATAGTGCCATATTTGCTATGTGCAATAATCGGTGACATGGACCGATTACAGACTATTGAAGCCTTCGTTGCCGTTGCCGATGCCGGCAGCTTTGCAGCTGCCGCGCAGCAGTTGCGGGTGGCGAAATCCGTTGTCACTTCCCGCGTGCAGCAGCTTGAGGAATATGTCGGTGCGCCGCTGCTGCATCGCACTACGCGCTCGGTCAAGCTGACTGAGCTGGGTGAATCCTATGTCAAAGAATGTGCCGAACTGCTGGGCCGCACCAACGGCCTGCTCGACGACATGCGCAAGACGCAGAACTCGCCTGAAGGAAAATTGCGCGTGCATGCGTTGCCGGGTTTCGTGCTCGGTCATCTGGCTGCACAGTTACAGGATTTTCAGCAGCAGCATCCGGCCATTAATCTCGATCTGTTTGTCTCCGACAATGTCGTCGACCCTGTCAAGGAAGGCTTCGACTGCACACTGCAGATTTTTTCGCCGGCATCGGAAGAACTCGTCGCTCGCAAGATGTTTCCGGTGCGTCGCGTCTTTTGCGCGTCACCCGCCTATCTGGCAGAGCATGGCACGCCCGACAATCCGCGCCAGCTGCATGAACACCGCCTTGGTCTTTACTCAGGCTATCAAACCCGTGACCGTTGGGATTTTTATCGCGGGCAGGAAGTCATCTCCATCCACCTGAAGCCGCCGATGCTGACCAACAGCGTGCATCTGCTGGCCGAGTACGGTTGCGCTGGTGCCGGCGTGGTGTGCATACCGACGCTGGTGGCCTCACGTTATCTGATGTCGGGCGAGCTGGTGCCGCTGCTCACAGACTGGCAACTGTCGTCGTTCTGGTTGTCGGCAATCTATCCGCTGACCTCGCGCCGCGGCGTCAAGCTGCAGTTATTTATCAAGCATCTGATGGAGCGCTTCGCTGGCACGCCGGTGTGGGATCAGGTGTTGATCGATAAGGGGTGGCTGAGCAAGGAGACGGCGCAGCTAGTATGATAATCATCGTCGCTGCATTGCAATGCTTGTGGTTCGCATACCCCAGATAGCACTAACCGTATTAGAAAAATTCTTTTCAAAAATTTATTTAAATACAATCATCAATCAACATTAGTGAGGAAACATCCGTATGTCAGTATTAAAAGAAGTCATTTCAGCAAATGAACAGTACGCATCGAGTTTTGGTGACAAGGCTAATCTCCCGCTTCCTCCGGCACGGCAGTTCGCCATTCTTACTTGCATGGATGCACGCCTCGATCCGGCTAAATACGCCGGCCTGTCAGAAGGTGATGCCCATGTCATCCGTAATGCAGGTGGAAGAGCAAGTGATGATGCTATTCGCTCGCTCGTAATCTCAACCAAATTATTGGGCACTAAAGAATGGTTTGTGATTCACCATACTGATTGCGGTATGGAGTTATTTACCGATGAAATCATGGGTGGCTTATTGGAAAGCAGCTTGGAAACGGCAACGATTGATGCATCCGGCTGGCGTGACGTGGGTAAAAATCCTGGTTCTACAGAAGGCAAATACATGAAATGGCTCACCATTTCACACCGAGAAAAAAGCATTGTGGAAGATGTGCAGCGTATCAAGGCTCATCCACTAGTCCCAAAAAATATTCCTGTTTATGGCTATTTATATGATGTTAAAAGCGGAAAATTAATTGAAATTCCCGAGGCTACTAAAGCGGGTAAGGCAGCTTAAGAGCTGTCAAAAACAAAAACCCAGTCCATCAAAAGACTGGGTATTTTTTATTGCGCGATGATGATTGCTGAAGATGCCCTTCTTTCAAAATAATAATTTAATTAGCAAAACGATAGGTGTAAGGGTCTAATCCCTGCTGATTGTTCGCAATTCCCAAACAGACCAGTCGCCATTCCCCCTCTAGTCATCCCCCTGTCTCCTGCTTACACTGCGTCATCAATTCTGCTGATAGCAGCTATGACCATGCCATATCAATAACAGGAGACAAGCATGACAGTCCAGTACGAGACCAAGTTCGGCTCATTGAAATCCTATGAAAAAGGCGGCGTGCAGGCCATCGACGATGATGTGCGCCACTACGCGTTTTCAAATTGCTTCGATATCGCGAACAATTCCAAGCCTTACGAAAAAGTCGTGTTCGGCCAGAACCAGATCTACGTGCTGGAAACTCTGCGTGCCGAAGGCGCGTCGCCCTGGTACACCTGCGCGCATGACGAGTTCGCGCTGGTGATGGATGGCGAAGTCGAGATTCACCTCATCAAGCTCGATGAAGCGCAAGTTGTGAAAGATGCCGATAAAGATGGCGCAGTGCTGGTCGCCGGCGAACCCAAAGGCGTGAAGATGGGTTGGATGAAACTCAAGCGCGGCCATCAGGGCATGCTGCCAAAAAATACGGCCTACCAGTTCAGCAGCAAAGAGCCGGGTGTTGTGGTCATGCAGACCTGCAAGGGCGATCTGTCGGTAGAGAAGTGGGCCGACATCTGCCAGACCAAATAAGACTATAAAAATTCAGGAGAACACCATGAACGCACCTGCAGATCTGGCCAAAGTCATTGCCACCGCACCCGACGCCGTAATGGGCTACAAAGCCTTTACGCTGGGTTCCTTCAGCTTCCGCCGCGACGAATACTTCGCGCATATTAGCTGGCATACCCGCGACGGTCGTCCGCTGTCGCACACTATGGATATTGGCGGCTTCCTGCGCGCGCTGATGCGTGACTGCGCATGGGGCTTCTTTTACGGCGGCGTCAATTTCGATGCTGTCTTTGGCACCTTCAATCACTACAAGTCCGTTGACATGTATGCCGGCACTTACAACGGCACCATGAAAGAAGCCGGCGTCGACTTGCTGGAAAATTTCCCGACCGAGCAAATCAAAGCTACGTTCGAGACCATGCTCGACGACTGGACCAATGCCGGCTTCGATCCGTTTTCGGCGCCGCAGGAAACCGGCACGCCTTACGGCCGCAAGAACGGCAACAGCCATGCCGAAATCACCCGTGCGCGTGAACTCGCCACCCGTTGCGTTGGCTTGAAGGGTGATTTGAACCTGCGCACTGACGAGCGCGGCGCACCAATCAACCGCGCCTTTGCCGACGTGTCGCAAGAGCAGCCAGAACTGCATCCTGAGCCGGGCTTCGAGAACGAAGTCCACGCGTTCAACCTGTTTGCCTTCCTGTCGCGTTCGCAAGTGACCTGGAATCCGTCGTTCACCTCGGTAGTTAAGTACAGCTACATGTGCCCGACCACCGAAGAGCACATCCTGCCTATTCTGCATGCGAATGACCGCGTTGAGTGGTTCTTCCAGATGTGCGATGAAATCCACTGGGATTGCGCCGACAAGAACACCGGCAAGCCACTGGCACGCGTGATCATGAAAGCCGGCGACATGGCTGCCATGCCAGCTTATTGCCGCCATCAGGGTTACAGCCCTAAGCGCTCCATGCTGCTGGTGTGGGAAAACGGCTCGCCTAGTCTGGTGTATGAAATCCAGCAGGGGCAGTCGCCTGAAGTGCCAGTTCAGTTCTAAGCACTGCACTTTTATCACAATCCATTCGGAGCGGACCTAGAAAGTCCGCTTCCGGGAGCAAACATGAACCAAGCAATCGCCAAGGCGCAGATTCCTGCTGCCCTGCAGGGCGTAATTCGTACCGAGCTTTTCATTGATGGCAAATTCGTTGCCGCCGAATCTGGCGAAACGATGGCCACATTGAACCCGCATGACAATTCCGAAATCGCGCAGATTGCGATGGCCGGCAAGGCCGATATCGACAAGGCCGTCGCTGCCGCACAGCGTGCGTTTCCAAAATGGTCGCGCATGGCGGCGATGGATCGCGGCCGCATTTTGCTCAAACTCGCCGACCTGATTGAAGCCAATGCCGAACAACTGGCCATGCTCGAGTCGCTCGACACCGGTCATCCGATTCGTGACTCGCGCATTCTGGATGTGCCGCGCACGGCCGTTACCTACCGCTACTTCGGCGGCATGGCCGACAAGTTTCAGGGCGACGTGGTGCCGGTCGAGCAGGGCTTTCTCAACTACGTCAGCCGCGAAGCGCTGGGTGTAGTCGGGCAAGTCGTGCCATGGAATTTTCCGCTGATGTTCACCAGCTGGAAAATGGCGCCGGCTCTGGCCGCAGGTAATTGCGTGGTGATGAAGCCGGCTGAAATTACGCCGCTGTCTTCCTTGCGTATCGCCGAGCTGATGATGGAAGCCGGCATGCCGGAAGGCGTCGTCAACATGGTGCCGGGTCTGGGTAGTGTCGCTGGCCAGTACATTGCCGAGCATCCGGAAATTGCCAAGATCGCGTTTACCGGTTCCACTGCAACCGGACGACGTATCGTTGAAGCCTCGGCTGGCAACCTGAAAAAAGTGCAGCTCGAACTCGGCGGCAAGGGCGCCAACATCGTGTTTGAAGATGCATTCCTGCCAGCAGCCATCAATGGCGCGGCGTGGGCGATTTTCCATAATCAGGGGCAAGCCTGCATTGCCGGTGCACGACTGGTTTTGCATGAATCGATTGCTGAAGAATTCCTCGAAAAATTTACCGCACTGGCCAAGTCGATCAGACTCGGCAATCCACTCGACCCGAACACCGAGATGGGACCACTGACGAGCCTGATGCACAGAGACCGTGTTCTGTCTTATGTCGATATCGCGCGCGAGCAGGGCGGCGAAATTCTCACCGGCGGCAAAGCGCCGGGCGGCGATCTGGCAAGCGGCTGCTATATCGAGCCGACGATTGTGCGCGCACGTTCAACAAAAGACCGCATCGCGCAGGAAGAAGTGTTCGGCCCGTTTGTGACTGTGCTGACGTTCAAGACCGATGAAGAAGCGCTGGCGATTGCCAACAGCACCGAATACGGTCTTGGCGCAGGACTGTGGACGCGCAACTTGCAGCGCGCGCATTTGATGGCGCGTGAAATCAAGAGTGGCATGGTCTGGATCAATTGCTACAAGCGCGTTAATCCCGGTTCGCCGTTTGGCGGCGTAGGCCAGTCCGGCTATGGCCGCGAAATGGGCTTTGACGTCATGCGTGAATACACGCAGGCCAAGAGCGTCTGGGTCAACATCGACGCGCAGATCACGCCGCACTATCCGCGTCCAGCCAAATAAGGAAACAGACTAAGCAATGCGCGATTTCATCTATACCGGCCAGCCTTCCCGCGTCGTCTTCGGCGCAGGCAGCTTGCAGCATCTAGAGCGCGAGGTGAAGCTGCTTGGCGCCGAGCGTGCATTGATACTCTGCACGCCGGAGCAGCAGGGCATCGCTGACAAGGTTGCGCAGATGCTCGGTTCGCGTGCAGCTGGTGTCTATCCGAAAGCCGTCATGCATGTGCCAGCCGAAACAGCAGCAGCGGCAGTGGCAGAAGCAAAGCGCGTTGGTGCCGATTGCGCGCTGGCTGTTGGCGGCGGTTCGACCACGGGTTTGGGTAAGGCCATTGCATTGCAATCGAGCTTGCCGATACTGGCGATACCGACGACCTATGCTGGCAGCGAGATGACGCCGATTTATGGCATCACCGAAGCCGGCCTAAAAAAAACCGGCCGCGACCCGCGGGTCTTGCCGCGCACTGTTATCTACGATCCTGAGCTGTCGGTGTCGCTGCCAGTTGGCTTGTCAGTGACGAGCGCAATGAATGCCATCGCACACGCAGCTGAAGGTCTGTACGCGCAAGACAGCAATCCGGTGATGGACTTGATGGCGGAAGAGGGTATACGTGCGTTGGCCACAGCCATCCCGAAATTCCATGCGAGCCCGACCGACATCACCGCTCGCAGCGATGCGCTGTATGGCGCGTGGTTGTGTGGCACTGTGCTCGGCAATGTCGGCATGGCGCTGCATCACAAGCTGTGCCATACGCTGGGAGGCACCTTCAACTTGCCGCATGCAGAAGTACACACCGTGATTTTGCCGCATGCGATCAACTTCAACGCCGCTGCCACACCGGCGGCGATGCAAAAAATCAGCCGCGCGCTTGGTGGCGCGCCGGCAGCGCAGGGACTCTATGAGCTCGCCAGAAAAAATGGCGCGCCGGTCTCGCTGCGTGAACTGGGCATGAAAGCCGAAGACCTGGACACGGTCGTGCGGCTGGCGGTGCAAAACCCGTATTGGAACCCAAGGGCGATAGGCCCCGACAGTTCCGCGGCTCTGCGCGACCTGCTACAGCAGGCGTGGGAAGGGCTCTCACCCGTGTCTATTAATAATTAAAACATCGCAGTTAAACTGAGGAGATAAAAAAAATGGCAATCACAAGACGCAATTTTATGCAGGGTGTCGCAGCAGCAGCGCTGGCTTCGACCACTGGTTTGGCATTCGCCGCTGACACCATCAAGATCGGTTATGTATCCCCGCAAACCGGCCCGCTGGCGCCGTTCGGCGAAGCCGACAAATGGGTCATCGAGCAAATGAAGGCCAACTTCAAAGACGGTATTTCTGTCGGCGGTAAAAAATACGCCGTTGAAATCGTGCTCAAGGACAGCCAGTCAAATCCTAACCGCGCCGGTGAAGTCGCGAACGATTTGATTTTGAAAGACAAGGTCGCACTGATCCTGACCGCCGGCACGCCAGAGACCGCCAACCCGGTCAGCGATGTTTGCGAATTGAACGAGATGCCTTGCATCTCCAGCGTCGTGCCTTGGCAGCCATGGTTCTTTGGCCGCAAGGGTGATCCTGCAAAAGGCTTCAAATTCACGTATCACATCTTCTGGGGTCTGGAAGACGTGATCGGTAACTTCACCAATGGCTGGAACAGCGTGAAGACGAATAAAAAAGTCGGCGGCCTGTTCCCGAACGACGGTGACGGCAATGCATGGGGCGACAAAGAACTCGGCTTCCCGAAACCACTGTCGGCAATGGGCTACACGCTGACTGATCCGGGCCGCTTCCAGAACGGCACGCAAGACTTTTCTGCGCAAATCGCCGCGTTCAAGAAAGACAATGTCGAAATCGTGACCGGCGTCGTCATTCCACCGGACGCAAAAACTTTCCTGACGCAAGCGCGCCAGCAAGGTTACAAACCAAAAGTCATCACGCTCGGCAAAGCCCTGCTGTTCCCGGGCGCGATTGAAGCGCTGGGCGAGCTCGGCGATGGCCTGACTACCGAAGTCTGGTGGAGCCCGTCGCATCCGTTTGCTTCGAGCCTGACCAAACAGTCGGCCAAAGACTTGGCAGCTTCGTATGAGACCTCAACCGGCAAGCAATGGACGCAGCCTATCGGCTTCGCGCATGGTCTGTTTGAAGTTGCGGTTGACGCCTTGAAGCGTGCCAAGTCCACCAAGCCTAACGACATCCGTGACGCCGTCGCAGCAACCAAGCTGAAGACTGTTGTGGGTGACGTGAAGTGGGGCGGCCAGGGACCATTCAAGAACGTCAGCAAAACACCGCTGGTACTCGGCCAATGGAACAAGGGCACCAAGCACAAGTATGAGCTGACCATCGTCAACAACCAGGCAGCACCGGCAATTCCTGCCGGCGGCAAACTGCGTTTGATGAACTGATCGTTCTGGCATGACATTACTCGCCCTGCAAGGAGTCAGTAAATCCTTTGGCGCCCTGAAGGTCACCGACGATATTTCCTTGTCGGTGACCGCGGGCGAGGTACTCGGCATTCTCGGCCCCAACGGGGCCGGGAAGACCACACTGTTTAACCTGATCTCGGGCGACGTTAAAGTCGATGCCGGAGAAGTCGAATTCAATGGCCGTCGCATTACTGCGCTGGCACCCTTTCAACGCTGTCGCGACGGCATCGGCCGCTCGTACCAAGTGCCGCAACCGTTCGGCGCGATGAGCGTGTTTGAAAATCTGGTGACAGCTGCCTGCTTCGGCGCGCAAGTGCCAGAAAAAGAAGCATGGGAAATTGCATGGGACGTGCTGCAGCAAACCGGCTTGCAGCGCCATGCGAACACGCCCGCAGGCAGCCTCACTTTACTCAACCGCAAGCGACTGGAACTGGCACGTGCGCTCTCAACGCGGCCGCGGCTGCTGCTGCTTGATGAAATCGCCGGTGGCCTGACTGAGCATGAAGCGCATGAGTTAGTGGAAGAGCTCAAGCGCATCAAGCAGAGCGGCATGACCATGATCTGGATCGAGCATGTCGTGCATGCGCTGCTGTCGATCGCCGACAGGCTGCTGGTGATCAATTTCGGCAAGACGCTGTGTGAAGGCGCGCCGGAAGAAGTGATGCAGGATGCGGAAGTGCGGCGCGTCTACATGGGACTGGAGACCTGATGCTATTGCAAGCACAAGGGGTCACCGCATCGTATGGTGACGCGCAGGCTTTGTTCGGCATTGATCTGCACATCGCAGCAGGTGAAGTCGTCGCGCTGATTGGTTCGAACGGCGCCGGCAAATCCAGCTTTTTAAAAACCATCACGGGTCTGCTACCACCCCGTAGCGGCAGCATTCATTTTGACGGGCAGGCGTTGGCTGGTATCGAAGCCGGTGACATCGTCAAGCGCGGCATTGCGCTGGTGCCGGAAGGGCGGCGTCTTTTTGCTAGTTTGTCCGTTGAAGAAAACCTGTTGATGGGCACCTTGTCAGGTCGCAGCGGCAGCTGGAATATGGAGCGCGTGTTTACGCTGTTCCCGATTTTGAAAGAGAAGCGGCATTTGCCCGGCACGTCCTTGTCTGGCGGCCAGCAACAGATGGTTGCGATCGGTCGCGCGTTGATGAGCAACCCGCGGCTATTGCTGTGCGACGAAATTTCTCTGGGGCTGGCACCGGTTGTGATTCGCGAAATTTATGCATCGCTGCCGGCCATTATGGAAGACGGCATGTCGTTGTTGATTGTGGAGCAGGACGTGCAACTGGCGATGCAAGTGTCGTCGCGCGTGGTTTGTCTGCAAGAAGGCCGCGTCTCTCTCGAAGGCAAATCAGGCGAGCTGACGCGCGAGAAGATCAGCAAAGCCTACTTCGGAATCTGAACGCCATGACTGAAATTTTATTGCAAGGTTTACTGCTCGGCGGCTTGTATGCGCTGTTCGCGCTCGGCCAGTCGCTGATGTTTGGTGTCATGCGGCTGACAAATACTGCGCAGGGCGACTTCATTATCCTTGGCGGATTTTTTGCGATCAGCATGGTCGCCGCTACCGGCCTTTCGCCGGGCTTGGCGTTGCTGCTGATTGCGCCGCTGGCGTTTTTGTTTGGTTATGCATTGCAGCGTTATGTGTTGAACGGCACGCTAGGGCGCGATTCGTTGCCGTCGCTGGTGGTGACCTTTGGTTTGGCCATCATCATCCAGAACCTGCTGCTGGAAATGTACTCCGCCGATCCGCGTTCGCTCGATGCCGGTCCGCTCGCGCTGGCGAGTTTTTCGGTTGGCGATATCACGATCGGCACCTTGCCGTTGCTGACATTTGCTGTTGCCGTGCTTGCTACGGCGCTGCTGCAGGGATTGTTCTCGTACACGTCGTTGGGCCGATCTTTCCGTGCCGTGTCGGATGACCGTGAAGCTGCGCAGTTGATGGGACTGAAACCCAACAAGGTTTATGCGCAAGCGACCGGCATTGCGTTTGTGCTGATTGCGCTGGCCGGTACTTTACAAGCGATGCGTACCACGGTCGCACCTTCCGACGGGCCGCTGTTGCTGCTGTTTGCTTTCGAGGCAGTCATCATTGGCGGTATGGGCTCGTTCTGGGGCACGCTGGTCGGTGCCTTGCTGCTCGGTGTCACGCAACAGATAGGATTCCGGCTTGATCCGGGCTGGGGTATCTGGTTCGGGCATTTGATGTTTTTGTTTGTCTTGCTGGTCAGGCCGCAGGGGTTGTTTCCAAAGACACGAGGATAAAAATAAAAACAAAGACACTGGGTTCCAGCCTGCGCTGGAACGACGGTAGTAGAGTGAATAGCACCTCAATATCTAAGGTCGTCCCAGCGAACGCTGGGACCCAGTGTCTTTCGTAATGGACCACCAAAAAAATGAACAAACCCTACGAAGTCATCCGCAGTAACCAGTTCTCCAAAGCCTTACCGGCCCTGACTGCCATCGTACTCACGATAGCAATCAGCCTGCCCTGGTGGGGCGAATCGAGCTGGATGCGTGAAGTCGTCGAGATCGCCTGCTATTTCGTCTTTGCGATGATGTGGAATTTGCTGGCCGGCTATGGCGGCATGGTCAGCATCGGCCAGCAAGCCTTCTTCGGTTTCGGCGGCTACATCATGCTCATCCTCGGCAATGAAGCAGGAGTCAACCCCTTCGTTGCTATTCCACTCGCTGCAGCAGCAACCGCACTGGTAGCTTGGCCGGTGTCGTTTCTTGCCTTCCGCTTGCAGGGCGGTTACTTCGCCATTGGCAGCTGGGTCATCGCTGAAGTGTTCAGACTGTCGTTTGCGAACCTGCACTGGGTAGGCGGGGGCTCCGGTACTTCACTGACTGCCTTGCGCGGCATAGAAAAGTCCGTCCGCGAAAGCACGACTTACTGGATTGCGCTGGCCTGTGTGGTGGCGACCATCGCCGGTGTGTATCTGTTCCTGCGCTCCAAGCGCGGCCTGGCGCTGCTGGCCATTCGCGACAATGAAGTCGCGGCTGCTTCGCAAGGCATTGACGTCAGAAGAATGAAGCTGGCGGTGTACCTGATTGCAGCTGGCGGCGCTGGTCTGGCAGGTGCGCTTTACTTTGTAAGTAACCTGCGCATTTCACCGGACGCAGCGTTCTCGGTGAACTGGACGGCGTTTGCAATTTTCATGGTTGTCATTGGCGGCATCGGCCGTATTGAAGGCCCTATCGTTGGTGCGCTGTTATTCTGGTTCCTGAACAAATTTTTCAGCGACTACGGCAGCTGGTACCTAATCGGGCTCGGCGCGCTGGCCATAGTCGTGACCTTATTTTTCCGTGACGGCCTGTGGGGTGCATTGCACCGACGCTTTGGTCTGTCGCTATTTCCTACTCACCGTTTTTTGAAAGTCAGAACTAAATGACCTTTTCACCTGAAGCCATTACGCAAGCAGCGGTTGCCAGTTTCGCGCAGAGCGATAACCCGCGCCTAAAAGAAATCATGCAAGCGCTGGTGAAACATCTGCACGCGTTTGCGCAGGAAACCAAACTGACGGAAGCCGAATGGATGGCAGGCATACAGTTCCTGACCGCGACCGGCCACAAATGTGACGATGTGCGGCAGGAATTCATTCTGCTGTCTGATACGTTGGGCTTGTCGATGCTGCTGGTGGCCATGCATGATGGTGCTGCACATGGCGCTACCGAGGCCACGGTGCTGGGACCTTTCCATACGCCGGATGCACCTGTCATGGCTAATGGCAGCGATATGTCGAACGGCGCACCCGGTGAACCCATGTATGTGACCGGTCGCGTGTTGTCAGCCGATGGCAAACCGCTTGCGAAAGCGAAGGTTGATGTCTGGCAGGCTGACTCGGAAGGTTTGTATGATGTGCAGCGCGGCGAGCTCGGCAGTGAACGTCGTGCACGCGGCATTGTCGAGACCGATGCCGACGGCCGCTTTGCATTCTGGAGCGTGCTGCCGCAAGCGTATCCGGTTCCTACCGACGGACCGGTCGGGCAGATGCTGTTGGCGAACGCGCGTCATCCGTGGCGGCCTGCGCATATTCATTTTCTGATCGAAGCACAAGGACATCAGCCGCTGGTGACGCATATCTTCCGCGAAGGCGATCAGTACCTGGATTCGGATGTGGTGTTTGGCGTGCGACCTTCGCTGGTGGGACAGTTTGCCAAGCATGCTGCTGGAGTGGTACCGGATGGGCGGCAACTTGGTCAGGATTATTGGACTATGGGGTATGAATTTGCGATGCAGGCTGTTGAGTAAGAGTAGCGATACCGGGCATTCGATGTATAGAGGTTGTCCGGTAACCATCAAGCTTTTACATCAATCGTATATGACCACAAAGTCCGTCGGAATTCAGCAAAATTAAAGACGGATAATTTAACAACAAATACATTCCCAAAGTCTGGTTGTTCGCTAGACTTTTTTATTTCAAAAACTAAAAAACCTAAAGTCACAGCATTCAATTTCACAATCTTGACAAGTACTCCGATCAATTTTGTGAAAGATAAAACGTTGCAAAAAACGATCACGATCAAGCATCGTAATTTTTTTCGCACCGTTTCAAGCTTGGCTCATGCGCGTTTCATCGTTTGTCTTTTTAGTGGCGCTGTACTTTGCGCAGATTCCCTCTACGTATTCCCAGTCACTGACGCCGGTTGAATCCGGCGCGCAGGAATTCAATCGCCAGCAGGAACGTGAGCGTCTGTTGCGTCAGCAGCAGGAGGCCGCGCCGGATATCCGGCTTGAGCGTCCCGCCATAACGGCTGCTAGCAGCCTCTTGCCATCAGATGAGACACCTTGCTTCCCCATCCATGCGCTTGTTCTGGATGGCGAGTTGTCTACGCAATTTCAATGGCTGTTTAAAGCAGCTGATAGCACTGCTGACGGCATGCCTGATCCCGTGGTCACGCATTGTCTTGGCGCGAACGGCATTAATCTGGTGATGAAGCGCATGCAGGATGCGCTGGTCAATCAGGGTTACGTCACGACTCGTGTGCTGGCGCCGCCACAGGAACTGGCCACCGGTACGCTCAGGCTGACGCTGATTCCCGGACGCGTGCGGCATGTACGTTTTGCAGATGACACGGTGTCGCGTGCAACGCTGTGGAATGCCGTGCCGCTGCAGGCCGGTGAACTACTCAACCTGAAGGATATCGAGCAGGCGCTGGAAAACTTCAAGCGCGTGCCGACGGCTGAAGCCGATATACAGATCGCCGCTGCCAATGATGCGCAAGCCCGCCCCGGTGAAAGCGACATCATCATCCGCTGGAAGCAGGGCGTGCCTTTCAGGCTGAACCTGTCGGCGGATAACGCCGGCTCCAAAAGCACCGGTAAATATCAAGGCACGGTGACGCTCTCCTACGATCACTGGTGGACGCTGAATGATCTTTTCTACGTCAGCTTCAATCATGACTTGGGCGGTGGCGATGCTGTCAATCGCGGCAACAGCGGCACTAGAGGGCAGACAGTTCACTACTCGCTGCCTTTCGGTTACTGGTTGCTCGGCATGACAGCCAGCAGTAGCCGCTACTGGCAATCAGTAGCGGGCATTAATGACACGTTGCGCTATAGCGGCGACAGCACTAATGCAGAGATAAGGCTGTCGCGAATGGTGTATCGCAGCGCTGTTCGCAAAACCACGGTGTCGCTGAGTGCATGGACGCGCACGTCCGGTAACTTCGTCGATGACACGGAAATACTAGTACAGCGCCGCAAGATGGCCGGCTGGGAAATCGGCATTGCCAATCGTGACTATCTGGGCAGCAGCACGCTGGACCTGAGCGCGACTTTCAGGCGCGGCACCGGCGCGATGGGCTCGCTGCCCGCGCCTGAAGAAGCCTTTGGCGAGGGCACAGCGAGGCCGCAAATTCTAGGGCTGGGTGCGCTGCTCGTCACGCCCTTTACCGTTGGCTCGCAGCGTCTGCGCTATGCCGGCAGCTGGCGCGGCCAATGGAATAACACGCCGCTGGTGCCACAAGATCGCTTTGCCATTGGCAGCCGCTATACGGTGCGCGGTTTTGAAGGAGCCAGTTTGCTGCTGGCCGAGCGTGGCTGGTTCATTCGTAACGATATTGGATTTGTCCTCGGCCAGAGTCTGCAAGAACTCTATCTCGGCCTTGACTACGGCGAAGTGGCAGGCCGTTCCAGCAACAGCCTTGCGGGTCGTCAGATGAGTGGCATCGCGCTCGGCTTGCGTGGTGGCTTCAGCAACTATGCCTATGATTTTTTCCTGAGCCGGCCCCTCACTGCGCCACATGGCTTTGACAAGAACACGGTCAATGCCGGCTTCAGCCTGAACGCTTCTTATTGAAAGTTTAGCCATGCGATTTCATTCTTGCGATGGCGTTGATATCATCGCGCCGCTATTGATGAACCACGACTGGAACGAGGCAGAAGTGCTTGGCTCGGCAGTCTGGCTGTGGATGCATTCTGCATCACATCGTAACTTTCCCTTGCATGCGCTATCGGCGATGCTGCTGCAGGCTATCAAGCACCGGCAATTCATGCTCGCTTATGAGGCGGGGCGTCCGGTGTTTTATCTGTCATGGGCAAATCTGAGTCAGGCAGCCGAGCAGCGTTATATCAGCCAGCCGGCTGTACTTATGCCTGACAGTGACTGGCAGAGCGGCAAGCGTTTGTGGATTCTTGACTGGGTTGCCCCGTTCGGCCACACGCACAAGATGAAACGCATAGTCCGGCAACAGTTGTTTGCCAACCGCTGCGGGCGATTTCTTTACCACCGCGGCAATCAGCGTGGTTTGAAGGTCAAGACCTTTTACGGTAGCGCCATTTTGCCGCATGAAGCGTGCGACTGGTTTGTCTTTCATCCTTTGACAGATTGCCCAACGGGAGTATGTGCATGAATAAGCTTTGCTATCGCCTGGTCTTTAACAAAGTGCGCGGCGTGTTGATGGCAGTCGCCGAGACAATCTGCAATGCAGGAAAAAATCCGGGTACGGCTAAGGGTGCTCGTTCAGTACCCGCAGAGTCGATACTCCATCCCGCACAAATAGCCTTGCGCAGCCTGACTTTTCAACTCTGGTGTGCATGGGGTCTGGCGTTTTCATGTTCACTGGCAAGCAGCAGCGCAACTGCACAAATTATCGCGGACAAGTCTGCGCCAGCAAACCAGCAGCCAGTGGTACTGACTGCGCCTAACAGCATTTTGCTGGTTAACATACAGACACCCAGCGCGGCAGGGGTGTCGCGCAATACGTATAGCCAGTTTGATGTGCCAGTGAGTGGCGCAATTTTGAATAATGCGCGAACCAACGTGCAGAGCCAGCTTGGCGGTTGGGTAGCGGGCAATCCTTATCTTGCGACCGACACGGCGCGTGTCATTCTCAATGAAGTCAATGCCACGAACCCCAGCCTCTTGCGTGGCTTTGTCGAGGTGGCAGGCAGTCGCGCGCAAGTCGTCATTGCCAATCCGGCGGGCATCAGCTGTGACGGTTGCGGCTTCATCAACGCCAGCAGAGCCACGCTGACCACTGGCGTGCCGGTCATGAATGAAGGTAATCTTGAAAGCTACCGGGTACAGCGCGGCAGCATCACAGTCAGCGGCGCAGGCATGTTTGCTGGCACGACCGATTACACCGACCTGATTGCGCGTTCAATTCAAATCAATGGCGCGCTCTGGGCCAAGTATTTGAAACTGACTGCCGGCAGCAATCAGGTCAACGCAGCGCATACGCAGATTGACGCACTAGAAGCGTTCGGCCCTGCGCCTGCCTTTGCCATTGATGTCGGCTATTTGGGCGGCATGTACGCCGGCAAAATCATGCTCGTTGGATCAGAGCACGGTGTAGGCGTGCGTAATGCCGGGCACATAGGCGCCAGCGCAGGTGACGTGGTAGTGACGGCGCAAGGCCGTTTAGAAAACACAGGGCGCATCACCAGCACCGCCAACACGCAACTCGAGCTGAGTGACAGCATCGACAACACCAGCGGCATCTTGTATGCAGCTAAGCAGCTCAGCATTCATAGCGACAGCTTGAGCGGTGAAGGCCAGTTGCTGAGTCAGGGTGATCTCGCTATAAAACTGCATGCGGATTATCACCATACCGGCACGTTGCAGGCCAACGGTAACGCCACGCTGCAGACAGACGGCATCATCACCAATGACAGCAGCATGTCGGCAGGTGAAACGCTGCATCTGCAAGCAGCGCAAATCCATAATGGCGTTGATGGGCAGCTTCAGGGCGGCAAAGTCTGGCTGCAAGCAAGTAGCGCCCATGCGCTGATAAACCGCGGACTGATAGATGCTAACGAAACCCTGATCGAATCAGCCACCGTCAAAAATCTTGGCACAGGCCGCATATATGGCGACCACATTGCCATAGCGGCAGGCATTTTAGTTAACGCCGCCGAGGATGGAAAAGCGCCTGTCATTGCTGCACGCAACCGGCTTGATCTGGGTGTCACAACCATCACCAACGAAGAGCACGCACTCATCTTCAGTGCCGGCGACATGGCCATTGGCGGTGCGCTTGATAGCGACGGCTTGGCCACCGGTCAGGCAACAACGCTTAACAACAACAGTGCCACTATCGAAGCGCTTGGTGTACTCGATATCAATGTCGCGCAGATTAACAACACGAATGAACACCTGCTGACAGAAGTGCTGCCGGCAAGCAGCCAACACAGGACGGAATACGCAGGGAGCGGTTCGAACAAGCGCTATCTGGAAGGCACGGCAGATGTGTATGTCTACAACGATGAATCCGACCACTTACACACGCCTGAAGGCAATTTTGAAACCTGGTGGCGTTACGACTACAACCGCAGCATTGCGGAAACCACCATAAAGCAATCCGACCCGGGACAAATCCTCACGGGCGGCAACATACGCATCACTGCCGACACGGTCTTTAACGACAACAGCCGCATCATCGCGGGCGGCAACCTGACCGGCACTATCGGTTCACTCAATAATAGTGAAGCAAGCGGCACACGCACGACGTCTGATAATGGCACCGTTAGCAATTTCTGGAGAGCTCACCACAAAGGACGGGACAGCACAGGCGGGCGCACGCAAGTTTATGCACCGCCAGCCACTATCCAGACTATCTTGCTTAACACGGTCAGGTACGAAGACAATGCGGCGCCAGTTGTCAGCGTACTGGGCAGCGGACTGCAGATTGGTAACACCAGTGCAGGCATGACCAACATGCCAGCCAATAGCAGTCTGTTCCGGCCAACTCCCGATCCTGCGGCTCATTACTTAATCGAGACCGATCCTGCCTTTGCTAACTATCGCCAGTGGCTTAGTTCGGATTACCTGTTGCAGGCACTCGCAGTTGATCCGGCCATCACACAAAAGCGACTCGGCGACGGCTTCTACGAACAGCGGCTGGTGCGTGAACAAGTTGGGCAGTTGACTGGCCGGCGTTTTCTTGATGGTTACGCCAATGACGAAGCACAGTATCAGGGCTTGATGAGCAATGCCGTCACCTACGCCACAGCGCATCAACTGCGGCCCGGCATTGCACTCACAGCCGGGCAAATGGCGGAACTGACCAGCGACATCATCTGGCTGGTTGAGAAAATAGTCACTTTGCCAAACGGCGAAACGGCCAGAGTACTGGTGCCGCAGCTGTATGTGCATGTCAAAGACGGCGACTTGCAGGGCACAGGTGCACTCATTGCCGGCAACAACGTCAAGCTTGAACTCAGCGGTGACCTTGCCAACGGCGGCACCATCGCCGGACGCCGCGTCGTCTCGCTCTCGGCAGAGAACGTGCGCAATTTAGGTGGCCAAATCAGTGGTGTCGATGTAGGTGTGGCAGCCCGTACCGACCTTGATAATGTTGGCGGCAGCATCAAGGCAAACAGCAGCCTGACTGTTACGGCCGGTCGTGATTTGACTGTAGCCTCCACCACTAGTACACAACAAAGCGCGCAAAAAAATGCACAAGCAAGCCGTACCAACATTGATCGCGTAGCAGGCCTTTATGTCACAGATGTCACAGGCAGTGGCGGCACACTGACCGCTATTGCCGGACATGACCTGACGATTTCGGGTGCAGTCGTCGTCAACAAACCGACATCGAATGACAGTTCCGGTATTGCGGCTGGCAAAACGCTGCTGGCAGCCGGTAACAACCTCACGCTAGGTACGGTGACGGAAAGCAGCAGCACCGAAATTATTTTTGATAAAAATAACTACCGCCGTGAAGGCAGTCAGACCGAAGTAGGTAGCGTGCTGCAAACCCAGGGCAGTGTGCAACTGCAGGTAGGCAAGGACCTCACCGCCAAAGGGGCAAGCATTACCAGTGAACAGGGTAGCGTGCTGCTCATGGTCGGACGCGATGTCAGCTTGAGCACTGCCAGCGCCAGCAGCAGTCTGGACGAAGCGCAAAAA
Organism: Burkholderiaceae bacterium; assembly: GCA_040399905.1. Lineage (GTDB taxonomy): Bacteria > Pseudomonadota > Gammaproteobacteria > Burkholderiales > Burkholderiaceae_D > Pernthalerella. The sequence continues at coordinate 348,255 of JBBARG010000003.1, read as the reverse complement.
CATAAAGGTCACACCGGAGGTCTGTCCAGCAAGACTATTACCACGCACGACAAGATTAACCAAACCATAGCGCAGTTCACCACCTTGTCGGGCGAGACCGTCACCGTACTGGCAGGTCAGGACATTAAGCTAAAAGGTAGCCAAGCTGTCAGCACCAACAGCACCGCACTTTCTGCCGGACGCAACGTCACTCTGGAAGCGGCCGACAACAAAGTAGATGAAAGCCACTACCGCCAAGAAAAAACCTCGGGTGTCATGGGCACTGGTGGTGTCGGTTTCACCGTCGGCACCCGCACGCAGAATGTTGATACCCAATCGACGCGCCATATCGCCTCAGCTACTACAGTGGGCAGCACCAACGGCGACGTCGTCATCGAAGCGGCTAAAGACTATCGCCAGACAGGCAGTGACGTTCTGGCACCACAAGGCTATGTCGGCATCGCCGCGCAGCGGGTTGACATTGAAGAAGCGCGCAACACAGTCGACAGCACCACGCTCACCAGCTTCAGGCAAACCGGCATAACAGTTGCGTTGTCGAGCCCTGTCATTACAGCGGTGCAGACAGCGCAACAAATGGCCAAGGCGGCAGGCAACACCAAAGATCCGCGCCTGCAAGTACTCGCCGCTGCCAATGTCGGCATGGCCGGCAAGAATGCTTATGATGCCGTGCAGGCAGGTCAGGGTAAAACCATCGACGGTAAAGAGAACCAGATTGCCACCACCGATGCCAATGGCAATCCCAGTTCGCGCGACAGCACCGCAGCCGACAAGGCCGGAGGCTTCAGCGTCAGCATCACCCTCGGCACCAGCAGCAGTAACAGCAAGACCGTCCTTGCCAGCAGCACGGCAGCCGAGTCGACCGTGCATGCAGGCCGTGATGTAAAAATTGCCGCCACCGGTGCCGGCACAGAAAGCGACCTGCGCATTCAAGGCTCGACTGTCAAGGCAGGGCAGGCCGTGACCTTGCAGGCAGACGATGACATCGCGCTACTGGCTGCAACCAACACAGACGAGCAGCACAGCAAAAACAAGAGCAGCAGCGCCAGCATAGGTGTGGCCATCTCCAGCGAAGGCGGCATCGGTGTAGTGGCCTCGGGCAGCATCGGCAGAGGACATGCCGACGGCAGCGACGACACCCACACCAACACGCACATCACAGCGAACCAGATCACCACGACATCTGGCGGCGACACCACACTGCAAGGCGCCGTAGCCAAGGCCGCGCAAGTCACCACAACAGTGGGCGGGGACCTGCGCATCGTGAGCCTGCAAGACACCACGCATTTTGACAGCGACCAGAAAAACGCCAGCGCAGGCGTCATGGTCGGTACCTCTGCCTCGGGCAACGCCAGCTACAGCCAGAGCCAGATCGACAGCGACTACGCCAGCGTCGTCGAACAGAGCGGCATCCGTGCCGGTGATGGAGGCTTCACCGTACAAGTCGCCGGTGACGCCACCCTGCAAGGCGGGGCCGTCACCAGCACGCAAAACGCCGTCGAGCAGGACCGCAACACCTTCACCACCGAAGGCGTGCTCACGACAACTGACATAGAAAACAAGGCGCACTACAAAGCCAGCTCGGTCAGTGTCAGCGTCGGCACCGGCATGAGCCCTGCGGGTCAGCTAATGCCAGTCGGTAGCGGCATCGGCTTGGGCAACGATAGCGACAGTGATGCGAGTATCACGCAGGCAGCCATCAGCGGCATGGCCGGCAACAAGGCAGCGCGCACCGGCGACAAGGAAACCGGCATTGCGCAAATTTTTGATGCGGGCACCGTGCAGCGAGAGGTGGACGCGCAGGTGCAGATTACGCAGTTGTTCGGGCAGCAGGTCAGTAAAGCCATTGGGGATTACGCTGAGGGCAAACTTAAAGAAGCCAACGGTATGCGTGCGCAGGCGGCACAGACGGATGACGCCGGTAGAAGTGAACTGTTGTTGAAACAAGCAGCTGATCTGGAAAGCACTTGGGGCTACAAGGGAAGCGGCCGTGTACTTGCCCATGTCGTCGCAGGCGGCCTAACGGCAGGCGCAGGCGGGGCCGCTGGCGCTGCAGCCGGCACTTTGACAGTGCCTTACGTTGCGGATCAACTTGCCAAAGCAGGCGTTGAGGGTGGCTTGGCCAAGGCCATTACCGCAGCAGTCAGTACCACGGCAGGCGCGTTGGCAGGCGGTACTGCCGGTGCCTCAACCTCTTTCAACGAAGTCACCAACAATTATCTGACGCATCAGGAAGCGAATCGCTACGCGGCCCTGCAAGAGAAAAAAATGCTCGGCCGCTGTGATGCTGCATGCGACAGCGAACTCAAGACGCTGGTGGCAACGGACAAACAGCGCGACGCCCAGCTTGCTGCCTGCAATGGAATACAGAGCAGAACCTGTACGACCATCCGGCAGGAATTGAGGAGCACTGCCGCAGGCTATATCCGTGCCAATCAGACCACTGATCGATACGGCGACTACGATCAGCAAAAGCTAAAGACGGAGCAGCTGGCGCAAGAGTCCATGGGCGGCGTGCGTCGGGAGACCATTGAAGGTTACGGGCAGACGGTGGTCGACGGCGTAAAGGCTACCGCCAGCGGTGCGTTGGTGGGGTTGCAAGCCTTGCTGGGTGATCCGCATTCGAGAGAGGAGGTAGCAGAAGGAGCGCAAAAAGCCTTTAAGCACCTGAGCAAACTGGAGAATTGGTACTACCTGTTAGGTGCGATGATACCGGAAACGAGGGAGCAGTTAGCCGTCGCGTATGAACGTGGAGACGGAAAGGAAGTAGGGCGGATACTGGGCGAGCAGTTTGCCAACATGCCTGTTGGGGGTGGGGGGCTTGGCACGGTTAAAAAAATCAGCAGGATTGTTGATATTTCTGAGGACGGAGGAAAGTTAGCCTCTAAACTAAAAATTAGTCCTGTTGATTTAGATTATGGTGTTGGTATCAGGACAAAAGGTGGAGCGATTGCTGCACCAGCTGCAGATGATTTGGTGAACTTGGCTAGTCAGCAGCGAACCCAGCATATTCTTTTAGGGGATGCTGCCGGAGGTGGTCATTTATGGCCTGGCTCGCCAGGAAAGTCAGCATTCCCGTCAACATGGAGCAGGGAGCAAATTATGCACAATGTATCTGATTTAGCGACTGACTCCACAGCTACTTGGACTCAACTTTCGGGTAAGCCTGGTGCTGATTTCACCGCAAGTGGCAAACCTGTTCGATGGGCAGTTGAAGGAACAAGGGATGGTGTCCCAGTTCGCGTGATAGTTGAACCGCGTGGAGAAGGTATTATCACTGCGTATCCAAAATATTAAAGGCCTAAAGATGAACGAATTCCACAAGCCTGAGGCCATTATTATGGCTGTACTGGATGATATGAGAGCAAGCTTCCCGGACGAGACGGTGAGAAACGTTGGCGAACTTGTTGAGCACAATGAAGCGGGCTTAGCGCTGGATATTTTATGCTCACAAATTTTTGAGTACGGAATTCAGCTTTCCGGCGGGGATAGTGCAAGATTAAAAGAGGCAGCGTATTTAATGGGCATACCTTTATCGCACTTGGATGGATTGGCAAACTAGCGCGACGTTGGTCGGTTGTGGCTTAGATGCTGCGACCACACGCAGCACACGCAAGGTCAGGTTTTGCAATCATGTACTGAGATCAGCGTTCATGATTATGCAATCTGAACACTCGTAGATTTGAAAAATTTCTCGATATGTGTGATTGCAAGACTCGTATATTGAATTTGTCAGCCAACAGAATCACAATTCTCCTGTTGAGCAGGCTGGGCTGCCAGACATCGGCAAGACTTTAGGCGACTGACGTAGGCGAGCCTGTGGGTCAGATAGGTGCGGCAGCTCTTTTCTCGTTCATCAAGACCGAACGGTAACTTAGGCTCGCATGCGCTCGGCATGCTTTCGAAGCCTGCATACGAGGAAGGTAAGAACGATGAACGAAGCGGCTCATGTGGTTGGTATTGATGTTGCAAAACTAAAGCTTGATGTTGCATTACTTCATGCTAGAAAAATCAAGAACAAAGTCGTCGAGAACAATCCATCTGGCTTTGCCCAGCTGATTCTGGAATGCAGGGTCAAGTCTTGCAATCACGCACACGTACTGAGATCAGGCTCACATAAAGCCAAGCCTTAAATTTTAAAATTGGCGCGAATGCAGGGTCAGATCTTGCAATCACACATACGCACCGAGGTCGGTGTTCGCATTGAGCAAGCTGACCATTCGTCTATTTGAAAAATTGACGCGACATGCGTGATTGCAAGACTTGGCTCCCGTAATGTTGGCCCCATTTATCCATTGATCCCATTGATCACGGCCGATGCAAAATGTATCGGCCGGTGGGTGCACTGTATTACATGCAGCAGATTTGTATGACGTATTACTTCAGTAAACCTGATCGTGATCGCCGACATTGATCAAGATGATTTCTTTGTCGGTGATGATCAGCTCTATTGTTACTCTAAAGCTGAGGTTGATCGAAATACTATGCAGTCCATCAAGACGTCCTTTTAAGGCGTGAAGCCGTAGAGAAGGGTGGTGGGGATTGGCTTCCAGCAGGGCTAGTGCCTTGCCATATGTTTTTTCCAGATCAGGATGATGATTGATGAATTTTGCTGCACGTTTGAGGTACTGGTCCGTATAAATCAGCGTCCAGCTCATTTGGCAGCTTTATTGATTTTTGCAATCCGGCGCAAGTGTTGGGCAACGCTTTCTTTAACAAACCGTCCCGCTTCCAGATCGGTCTTTGACTCAGCCAATGCCGCTTCCAGCTCACATTCCCGCAGATACTGATAGTGCTCTTTGCTCATTACGATATATTTGACTTGCCCTCGCACCGAGACGCTGACTTCGGATTGTTCTGTAAGCGCCTCATCAATGGCGCCTACCCCTCTGGTTTTCAGATCATTGGCGGAAATAGCATTCATTGTAATACTCCTAATCGTACTGTTTAGAGCATTGTATAGTTTGTTTACTAAGCTTGCTATTGTTCTTTCTCAGGCGTTGTGATTGCGCAAAAATACAAAGTGACCCCCAATTTTGTTTTGCCTATGTCTTTTCACAAAAGCTTTTGATGGCATAGTTGCCACCATAACTTACAAACAGCCTCGTCCATGATCCCCTTTTTCAATAGCGAACAAATTCAACAGGCATTGCCCTGCAAAGCGCTGATAGCGGCGCTGCGCGACGCGTTTCGCTCGCAGGTGCAGGCACCGCGCCGGCATGTGCACTCCTTGTCGTCCTCTGGATCATCGACGCTGTTGTTGATGCCGGTGTGGCAGAGCGAAGGTCATGCGGGTGTCAAACTGGTGACGGTGGCGTCCGGGAACAGGGAGCTTGAGTTGCCCACGGTGCAGGCGCTGTTTATTTTGCTCGACACTGCCACCGGTACACCGCTGGCGCTGATGGATGGCGAAGAGTTGACGCTCAGACGAACGGCAGCAGCGTCCGCGCTCGCCTCGGAGTATTTATCGCGTGCAGACAGTGAACATTTGCTCATCGTTGGCACCGGCACGCTGGCGCCGTATATGGCGATTGCCCATTCGGCAGTGCGGAATATTCGCAGGGTGACAGTTTGGGGGCGTGATCCGCAGCGGGCGCATGAAACGCTGCAAAAAATTCAAGCGCTGGGATTGCCGGCATCGGTGGTCGTTGATGTCGCTCAGAACCTTGACCACGCTGCACGAAATGCTGACATCATCAGTTGCGCAACGACCAGTCGTGAGACCTTGTTGCAGTCGACGGCTGTGCGCCCAGGAACGCATATTGATCTGGTGGGTGGTTTCAAACCTGATATGCGCGAAGCCGACGATGCGCTGATGGCCACTGCTGCGTTGTTTGTGGATACGTTTGATGGTGCGCTGGCTGAAGCCGGCGACTTAGTGCAGCCACTGCAGGCCGGGTTGATTACAAGGTCATCGGTGTTGGCCGATCTGGCTGATTTGACCACAGGCCGTCATGAAGGGCGCAGGGATGCGCAGCAAGTCACTTTGTTCAAATCCGTTGGCACTGCCATTGAAGACCTGTGTGCTGCCGATCTGGTTTGGCAGCATTTCAAAGCGCATCCTGCTCAAGTAGATTGACTGTTGATATCCGTTCTTAGGAAGACTAATACCTTGTGATGAGCACGAGGCGGAATGACCTTGGTTCGGTAGGATGAAATACCCGTCCTTCTAATCCGGAACCTGCATTGACGCCGTTTTTGTTGTAGGTGTAAGAGTCATTGTAATAATCAATGGCGGCATGTTTGCTGTCGAGCAGATTGAATCCAAGCAGCTCTATCCGCGTGTTCTTGTCGACTCGGTACCCCAGTTTACCGTTCACTGTCAGTGTGCCTTCCGAGCGTATTGCATTGTCTTCTGTCAGAGGGCGAGGGCCAAAGTATCGGAGCTGCAACGAGCCGCTGTACGCAGTTTCGTTATCAATGATTGCGGCAACCGACGCCACGCCTTCAACGGAGCCGGGAATGAAATTTCCAGTGCCTCCTGTGTCGCGAAAGCGCGCGCGCGAATAAGCGAAATCAGCATCGATGGTGAGCCATCGGTTCGCTTTAAAATAATTGTTCAATTCAAAGCCTGTGCGCCGGCTTCTTCTGCCGGAATCGACGGTAAGACCGACATCGCCGAGGTAGACGATCTCGGAGGCATTGTCGAGTTGAAAAACAGAGAAAGTGGTTTGCAAGCCATCGATGATTTCTGTTCTGACGCCCACTTCTTGTCCGAAAGTTCTAACGAGACCATTTGAGCGTATGCCGCCGCCGCTGGTGACGCCGCGCGAGTCATTGGAATGGTAACCGTTGCCGATACTGTAGTTGTATTCGGTTTTGCTCCAGGGGCCGAATACCAAACTCAGCTTCGGGCTGGCGATAAAATTATTAACGTTTGCCGTGTTGTTGTAGCTACCGTTTGCCAACTCACTTAAAAGTCCTTTGTTCGCGAACCGAAAATAGTCGCCGCGCAGTCCGGCAACGGTGCGGAACCAGCCATTCCAATGCACATGGTTTTCCGCGTAGAGCCCTATGCTGCTTTGCGCGATCTGGTCGCTGCGGCACTGGTCGATGACATCGTTGTTGCAATCAATGCGGCTGCGTTTGACCGAACTGAAGAGCCCGTTTCGAATTTGGTCATGCTGAATCTGGATGCCGAATGTATTCGCTGCTTCTTTTCCCAAGCCCGATACGTTGAATGTGCGCGACGCATTCAAGCCCGCAGTAGTGCGGCTGTCACGCTGGTTGAATTGGCTGGTTTCACCGTATTCAAAGTTTGAGTACAGATCCAGATAATTGTTGACGACATAGGCCTGGACAATCGAGCTGCCGTCCTTGTGCGTCTGACGCCATTCGCCGGAGAGGCTATACCTGCTTGCCTTCGCGCCGGAAGAGGGATCCATCGTGTCCCAGCGCGAGATCAATCCCTGTTTGTACTGGTTCCAAGGGATCTGGTCCGTGGCGTTCCATTTTCCGGAATAGGCCATTGCGGTGACGTTGAAGCCGTTGGCTTGTCCGCCTTGCGAATAGCGCAAAATGCCATTAAGTTTTTTGTAGTTATCCGGATTCTCCCAAGGGCCATCATAGTTGGACAACTCCAGCGCATACAGCAAATTGCCTTCGCGCAGAGCTGGTGATTTGGCGAGCAGCACCCGGCGCTGGCCAAACTGGCCGAGACCGATGCTGGCGATACCGGCATCGAGTTTGTCGGTTGTGTAGATCGCCGCCGAACCTGCGTTGGCAAAGTCGCCATCGGCAGCGTAGTAGGGGCCTTTGCGGTAATGCACCGACGATATCAGCTCGGGAATCAGCGGGTTCATATCCGCCCAACCCTGACCATGTGCATGACTACGTTGGTTAATCGGCATGCCGTCGAGCGTGATCTTGAAGTCGAGCCCGTGGTCCAGATTGATACCGCGCAAAAAATATTGGTTTGCCTTGCCATCCCCGCTGTGCTGGGTGACGATCATGCCCGGCACAATTTCGAGCAGCTCACCCGTGCGGGCTATCACGCGCGACTGCAACTGCCTTGGCCCTGCGACACCTTCAGCGGCGTTATCGGCTGCGCCTAACAGGCCGAAGCGTGATGCGGAAACTTCCACTTCAGGCAGGCTGCGCAGATCGTCAGCCGCAGCAGGTAGGGCGATTGCCGACATAGCTAGCCAGAAGCGTAATAAATGTGGGTGCATGAGTTTAGAGCAGGTCAACGCTTTATCCGATCAGCAAATATCGATGAGCGTTCTTGTAATTGGGCATGACGGCAATGTAATCAAAATAAGCGGCCAATAATACCAATTTGCAAGTATTGCGAGCACTTCCGCCCGCCCGAAACCATATTAATGTTTCCGATAAAGAATATTACTTTATGGTATAAATTTGCATTGAACCAATGTGTTCGTTGTAATCGGTACTGACAGTTAAAAAAATACGAAAAATATAACTTTTCATTCAAATCGGAGATTAACGATGCGATTTATTCCTTCACTGCTCGCTGCGCTTTTGGCTACCGGCCTAGGCTCAGTCGCAATGGCTGACACGACGGATGTCAAGACTCAAAATATTGTTGAGATCAAGAAGCAAGGCGCTCACTGCGAGCAAGACCCGAATTGCTTCAACCGTTATCACCCGGCGATCAAGCCGGTGGCACGCGCCAAGCCGGGACAGACAATTGTGGTTCACACGCGTGATGCGCTGGACTCCAACCTGACCATCAACTCGAAGCCAAAAGACGTCACTGCTATTGACGTCAACCTGATTCACCCGATGACGGGCCCGATCTATATCGAAGGTGCAAAGCGTGGCGACGTGTTAGCGGTCAAACTGATCGATATCGCGCCTAACGAATACGGCTATACCACTATCATTCCAGGCTTTGGCTTCCTGCCCGATCTGTACACCGAGCCGTTTGTCGCCAACTGGAAGTTGAATCGTCTCGAAGCAGTTTCTGAGCAATTGCCAGGTGTGCGTATTCCAATGCGCGGCTTTATGGGTTCGGTTGGCGTTCTGCCAGGCGAGCAGGAAGTCGAAACTTGGCTGGCACGTGAATCGCAACTGGGCGCCGCCGGCGGCGTTGCTCTGCCACCAGAGCCTACCAGTGCTCGCCCAGCTGAAGTGTGCGGCCCGAACGGCAGCCACAAGACCAAGTGTCTGCGTACCATTCCGCCACGTGAAAACGGCGGCAACATGGACGTCAAGCAAATGGTTCAAGGCACCACACTGCTGTTGCCATGCTTTATTGATGGTTGCGGCTTTTTCATCGGCGACGTGCACTACGCACAGGGCGATGGCGAAGTTGCTGGTACCGCGATCGAGATGGGTGCAGTTGTGACCGTTCAGACCGAAATCCGCAAGGGCATGGCGTCTATAATCAAACAGCCAATGTTCGAAGGCGGTTCCCAGATCAAAGCGCTTGAGCCGGACCGTTTCCACGCAGTTGTTGGCTATCCGCTGAAAAAAGCTGGCGAAGTGCCACCACAGTGGACATATCTGGACAGCGAAAAAATCAAGCCACTGACCAACCTGTCGAACGATGTCACGCTGGCAGCACGTAATTCGCTGCTCGCGATGATTGACTGGCTGCAAGCCACCAAGGGTCTGTCTAAAGAGCAGGCGTTCGTAGTGACCAGCGTTGCCTGTGATCTGCGAATCAGCAACGTGGTTGACGTTCCTAACTACGCCGTTACAACGATCTGCCCAATGGAGATCTTTGACGACAAGAAATCGAAGTAATCTTTTCGATTCAGACTCGGGTAAATCGAGGTACGTTCTCCTCACCCCGAGTCTTTTCCATTGTGGCGCCGGTATTCGCTCTGTGCACGCCAGTGCCACCAGCGCCACAACGGAAAAGACTCAAACCGGAACCATTATGCAAAGAAGACAATTCATCGCCCAAGCGGCAGCTGTGCTCTCGGCAGTCCTACTGCCTGTACATTCCGCTTTCGCACACACCCCGTATGCGCAATGGAATATATTCCGCAAGCGCCACCTGCAGTTACTGACTTCGCGCGCTGATCTGGCCGGCGATGATGTCGGCGATCTTTGGGTAGAAATCTTGCGTGACAAACTGCCATTGAGCCGCGCCATGGTAAGTCGCGCGCACAATATGACCCGCATCGCTGCGTTGCTTAAGTCAAACCAGAGCAAGCTGGCGGTACTGTCCTACACGCATGCGCAGCAAATGTTCAAAGGTGACGACCAGTTCGAAGAATACGGGCAGTTACCCCTTGAAGTGCTGGTCGACGATGGCAAGTATCTGCTGGTGACCCGCTCGGATCTGCCATTGCACCATGGTTTTTTAATTGCCACCACGCTGATGAGCGAGGCCGACAAGTTGCATTTGCTTGACCCGGGCAAGGGCCGTTTTGGCATGTCCGTGCACGCAGGAGCACGCGCTTACCTGAACGGCGAGAAACTAGAGATGCCAAGCGAATCATGACCAAGCTTGTGCGGGGCCTTGCTGTCTGTCTGTGCCTGGCCGCGCTGTTCACGAAACCTGCGCTCGCGCATGACTCCATCGATGCCGAATCACGTAAAAACTATGTGACCAAGCTGCAGGAATTGCAGACGCATACCAGCGCTGCCAAACCAGCAGCGGTGCGTGCAAAAAGCTTGTACGAAATTGGTCTGGTACTCGACGAGATCCGCGAGCTATTCAATCAGGACATTACCAGCCACGGCTCTGTCAGAGGATTTGAAACCTCAATGCTGCTCAACGAACTTGTTCGCGTCGGCTACAAACTCGAAACCTTCCAAAAGACCGGACTCTACCTTTCGCAGCTACAGTACTACCGCGAGGCGTTACGGCTAGAGACGCGTTCTCCTTACATAAACCACGCCCGCTATATGCTGCTGAAGAATCACTTCTATGACAGCTTTTTCGATAATCCGCTGTCGCCGATTTCGCAGACTAAGGAAACGCTGGCCGAAATGATTGCTCTTGGTGAGGGTTTGACGAAATCAAAACACCCGCAAGTCAACGAAGAAGAAGTGCGTTTTATTTTGGGCGTTCACTATCTGCAGGCAATCAAGCAGCAGCAAATCGATAAAGAAGACGGACAGAAGAAAGTCCGGAAACTAGTGCAGGCGCTGCACAAAGACACGCCGCAAAGCCTCAAGCTATTGACGCTTGAGGCTTTGATACAGTAACTAGCGCCGTAACAAGTGCTTCAACAAGTGCTTCAACAAGTGCCTTACCAATGCTGAACTCGCTTTTCTTCACGCGCTGCCATCGCAGCCGCATGCAATTTGCCCTGCGGTTTCAACGTGGATTGTTCGGGCTTCTGTGCCTGTTTGCAGTTGCCACCTCGTCTGCGCACCAGACCGGCAATAGCTATCTCTACATCCAACAGACTGACGGGCAACTGGCAGTCGATCTCGATTTCTTCGTTCGCGACCTCGGCAACTTGCTGCAAAAACCGGGTGCCGAGCCAGAACCTGCTCCACCGCCTGAAAAATTAAAAGCGCTGCAGCCTGAGCTGACCGAGCACATCAAGCAATCCTTGAGCATTGAAGTTGACGAGCAAGCCGTTCCACTGCGCTTTGTTCGTCAGACCGTAGTTGTGCATAACGACGGCCTGTATGTGAGGCAGCAGTTCGCAGCGCCTATGCTCGCCAGTGATGCGCATTTTGTTGTGATCCGCTATGGGTTTTTCACACGGAGCGACCGACTGGGTCGGGCTTTCTTGCGGCTGGCATTGAACGGTGACGAGATCTCGTCCGTGTTTGACGAGACCACAGCAATTCAACGCTTTGCCCTCGGCGACACCAAGCGCTCGTCAACCATACTTCTTTTCAGCATGGAGGGGGCAAAACATATCTGGGAAGGATTCGACCATTTACTGTTCTTGCTGACCTTGTTATTGCCCGGCTTGCTGTTGTGGAGTGCGGCCAAGGCTGAAGCATCTGAAAGCAATAGCCCGGCACGCCAACGTCGTGCTGCATGGATGTTCGCGCTGCGTGTCATCACTGCTTTTACCGTTGCGCACTCAGTCACGCTTTCAATGGCCAGCTTCGGCCTGATAACCCTGCCAGAAAAACTGATCGAGTCAGCGATTGCGCTATCGATCATGATTTCTGCGGCCCTGAATTTGCAGCGGCGCATCCGTATCAATCACTGGCAATTGGCATTCTTTTTCGGGCTGATACACGGCATGGGCTTTGCAAATGGTCTCAAAGAGTTGGGACTTTCAACATCGTATTTCCTTGAAACTCTGATTGCCTTCAATGTCGGCGTCGAACTCGGTCAGCTCTCGACAGTGCTGTTGGTAAGTGTGCCGCTGGTGTTATTGGCGCGCAGCGAGCAAAGTCGGCAGCGCGTGATGCGATGGGGATCGTTTGCGGTGCTGTCGATTTCTACTGTTTGGTTGATACAGCGCTTGATGGGTTGAGTTTCACGGGTAAAGAACGAGTAGCTTCCAGGGGTTCAAAGCATGTTTATCAAACATGCATGATAATATGTACCAAATTTGTTGATCTTAATCCTGCAATTTGAATTATTGAAATTCTAAAAAAATATTCATTTTCAGCTGTCAAATAAATCATATTCAAAATACCAACGTTATTGCAAACTCAGGATACCCAAATTGAAATCGCCAGCTAGAATTTGCCTGCAAATGGTAATAATTTTGGGAAATTTTCTGACTGCCATTGGCTTCAGCTTGTTGGTGCTCGGTGCACTTAACTTATTTAATATGGATGTGCTATCTTTTGGGCTGTCTTCAGGAATCAGGATTGTTGGTTCGATTGCGATCACTGGATGTTTACTGAGTGCTTTCGGATATGGCATTAATGAATATTTAATAAAATAATCTATAAAGGGGAAATATTTTGTTTAAGCGCTCTGACTTTTTTTTAATTCTGGCTGTAATGATATCGTTCGTCATATCAGCATATCTTTGGTTTGTCGTTAAAGATCAAATGCAAGCGATTTATACTGCAATATGGATACCATCAATATTCACTTTTGGTATTTATTTTAAACTTTGCGCTTTAATGGGACTCCGAAAATGAACGATGACTACTATTTTTATTTAGCCGTTTTTGTTTTTTCTTTGTTATTAATAGGCGTTGTTTTAACTGTGCTGGAATTTAAGAGCATGAACGAAAAAGATTAATAAATTTTAATATTTATTATTAAATTAGTTTTAAATTATTGAAATACATGCTCGTCAAGTCTTGCAACCATGCAAATCCCGAAAGTGTGGACAGGTGTCCAACTTTTGGGAGCAGTTTCTTTAAGCAGCTTCGTCTTCACTTTGCCTGACGGATCAGAAACCAATTCTGTACAGAAGTGCTGGACAAGGTCCTGCAATCAAACATCCCCACTCCCTTCATATTCAACACACATGTGTGCGTATTGGTTCTCACACTAGCCACCCCGCAGTCTTTTTCCATGCTCTTCCCGAATTAAAAATTGACAGTTGCATTGGCTTGTAAACCATGATGTAATAACTTAGTTATTACAAGCGAGGTGATTATGAGAACCACTCTTAGAAAAATTGGAAACTCGCAAGGCATACTGATTCCGGCACCACTGCTGGCCGAGTGTGGCATTACCAATGAAATTGAGCTCCATCTTGAAGGAACGAAGATCGTGATTGAGTCTGCCCGACCGGCTCGAGCGGGTTGGTTTGACGGCTATCGTGCTGAGGATGACATCAATGTATGGGAAGGCCTCTCGCCGGATTTGGATAGTGGAGAGTGGGAATGGTAAAAGCTGGCGATCAAGTACGGTGCGGGGATGTTTATTGGGTAAACCTGGACCCGACGATTGGTAGTGAAATTCAGAAAACACGGCCTGCGCTAGTGATTTCACCAAGTGATATGAATGCTGCTTTGCCGCGGGTCATAGTGGCGCTAATAACCACCAAGGGGCAAGCTTTGGGCTGTCGTCCCGAAGTTGAGTTCAATGGCAAGTCTGCACGAATTTTACTGGATCAGATTCGCTGTGTTGATAAGGTGCGGTTGCTCGGAAAATTGGGTGAAATAGACAAAGCATTGTGGCACGGTGTGCTATTACAAATGCTTGGATAAATTAGAAGGGGTTAGTTAGATTGCACTCAGATTTTGCAAACACACAGATCCCAAAAGTATGGACTGGTGTCCAACTTTTGGGATCTGTGCATTGTGGTGTTTTCGTCTTCACTCTGCCCGAAGGATCAGAAGCCAACCCTATACTGCGCAAACAACGCAGTCGTTGCCGCATTCATGAAGGCCTCCTGTCGGTAAAGCGCCGTGAGTCCTAAGCTCTGGCGTTCGCCTAAAGCGCGCGAGAGGCTGAGCGAAGCGACGGCGCGCGTCTTGAATCGCTGATAACCGTTGACTGACACTGGGCTGATATCCGATACGCCGGTAGCCGACAGAGCATCGAGATCGGACGTCAAGTCACGGTCAACACCAATGGATGCCGTCCCGCTGCTCTTGCCGAAACGGCCGGTCGTGCGTAAGCCAAGAGAAGCGGTTACGGAGCGCTCGGCCAGATTCGCATAAGACAACGGCGCAGTCACCGACTCGCTGCCAGATTCGGTATAGCCGTTGAGCTTGCCTTGGTAATAACGCATGCCCGCGTAAGGCGCAATGGCCCATGCATCCGACACGAGACGATTGTAGAACGCAGTTACCGAGGCGAGCTTCGACGACATCTGCGTGCTGCCGGCGCCGGCTTCGGACATGCCAACGATAGAGCGCGTAATGTCCAGCGACTGCTGACGGAACGCTGCACCGCCGTGTACTTCGAGACCTTCGCCATCAGGACGCGCATTCCAGATCGCGTTGACGCCAACGAGTGGCATCTCGGATGTCACGCGCAAGGCCGCTGTAGATGACGACGAGCCTTGGTCGACATAACCGCCGACGCGCCAGTGCGGCGAAAGTTTATAGGCGAGCATAACCGCGCCGGCGTTCTCGCTAGAGTCCATGCCGTTGCCCGACAGGCGCCGGCCGATGGCAGTGAAGCAGAGGTTCTTCGTGTCGAAGCGATCGCAGTCGTAGGTCAGTGCGTTTTCTGCTGTCGCTTTGGAAAGTATGAGTCGCGTCTTCAGCGAAGTAGCCAATGCCTGTAATGCGGTGGTCGTATCGGCCGACGAAGGGCCGTTACCGCATCCGCCCGGTCCAAAAATACAAATGTCCGTGATGGTGGCAAAGTAAGCGTTGTCCCAGCGTTCAGGCCCGAAAAGAGCGGCCGTAGTTACCCCGTTCGGGGTCAGCGTTGCTCTGTATGTGCCGTTTCGAAGGGTGTGTTCGGAGCCCACCGGATAGAGGGTGACTGTCCTGTTTTGGTTTCTCAGCGTGTCATAGTATTCGAGGTAAAAACCGCTCGTATCCGCGTTCACTGGCAAGCCAGCGATGGTCATGCGCAGGGTCAGCGGCACGTTCGCCGGCGCGGCAGCGGCAAACGTCCAGAAGAACACCGCACCGCCAAAGGAAAACCCAGCGACTGGCTGGTTGGTGGGATTGGTGAAACCATCGAACGTGTAGGTATTAGTGTCTTGAAAATAAATTTGCGCGTGCGACGCGCTGGCAGCTAGTGCCAGCGTAGTGCTGGCAACGATTTTACGAAGGAGGTTCATCAAGGCTTACTCAAACGAAAAAAGCCGCGATGATAACCTTTTAGGAAAAAAAAATTGTCTATGAGAAATTAAAAAGGATTCGTTTGTTAACTCATCAGCTCGTTATCCAAGTTCAGGGTCATATCTTGCAATCCCACATACGCATCGAGGTCGGTGTTCGCATTGAGCAAGCTGACCATTCGTCTATTTGAAAAATTGGCGCGACATGCGTGATTGCAAGATATGACCCTGAACTGCTGAACGTGCAAATAAAAACGCCCCACAGTGCGGGGCTTCAGGCGTCGGATATTGAATGGTCTGCTGCGAATTAAACCGACTGGCTACTGCGGTAAGTTTATTTCAAGCCAATTCGCGATGTATTCTGAATTTGAGCTATTCGCATTCATTTGTCTTACCAGCGCATCATGCAAGTCTTTTCCAAACACTTGGGAGACAATAGCCAACGTCAATTTTTCGTTCCACACAGGATGTTCAGCACTGTTGACAGTGTCTCGGTATTTCGCAATCGTATGAGTGAATTCTAAAAAATGCTCATCAAATTGGCGCTGTGATTCATTGGTCGGTTGTTCAGGCATCTGATCGGCCAACAGATACTGAAACAGTATGAGGTAGCCATCCCTATTAAATCTGCGCAGCAAAACCAAATCAAGTACATTAAACACGGTTGCGAGAGCGTTGGTACTTAACTCTGTGCTGACGCCGGACACGCTACTTGATGGCAAGACACCTGGAGGAGACATAACGGTGCTCGACGGCTGTCGATGATGAAATTGCGGCGGCGTCTCTGGCATGCTGTCGAAGGGCTCAGGAAAAACTCCCCCTGAAACCGGGTTCGGTTGGCTTGGTTGCGGTTGTGGTTGAGGTGGAACCGATAAAATGGAATTTATTTTATCGAAGCGTTTCGCAATATCTTCCCGACTGGCCCCAGTCCGATCCAATAATTTTGTCAGCGCATCTTTTATCTTCGGCGAAAGGCCCCGAGAGGCGATTTCCAATGCCAATTTATCGTTCCACAGACGCTGCTCAGAAGGATTGATGTTATTTCGGAGCGCTGCAATATCTTGGGTAACGCTGAGAAATTGCTCATTGAATTGCCGCTGTGATTCATTGGTAGCTTGTTTAGGCATCATGTCAGTCAACAAATACTTGATCAGGATAACGCGGCCTAGAGTATTAAATCCACGCTGCATGACCAGATCAAGGGCATCAAATACGGTTGCGAGAGCGTTGGTACTTAACTCTGTGCTGACGCCGGACACGCTACTTGATGGAAAGACGCCAGGAGGAGACATAACGGTGCTCGACGGCTGTCGATGATGAAATTGCGGCGGCGTCGCTGGCATGCTGTCGAAGGGCTCAGGAAAAACTCCCCCTGAAACCGGATTCGGCTGGCTTGGTTGCGGTGGTTGTTGGGGGTGGTGTGGAACCGATGACATGCCTTGTGTGCTTACCGACTGGCGCGATTGTGCTGATGTCGGAGCAAATTGCACAGACGTTGCGGTTGGAGATAGGTAAGTTACTTGTTCAATGATAGTAGGCGTACCAGGAGGAAGGCCGAAAGGATTGGGCGTGTCCGTGGTTGTGATGGGCGATGAACCTGAACTTGACGTTGAAGCAGGTAAAACCGGTTCGGCCAGTGGTCTCGTACGCATCACGGGACGATTGAATCCATCTCGTTTTTCAATGAGTACCTCAACCAAAATATTAGTAGAGATACTTTCGCCTGCTATCGCGGAAAATTCATCAAAATGTTCGCCGAGCCCTTCTTTTATCATCAAGGCAATTATAAGATTCTCAAATTCCAATCGGTTCTTATGTGACTTTGATTCACGTATCGCAACATCATGCGCATCAGACAATTCTGTAAATTTTTTATGAAAGGCTACTTTTTCCACCATTGTCATGTCAGGGATGGGTTGTTCCGGATCAAGTTTATAAATTAATGCTGTCAATATGTCGCGCTTACTGCCAAAAATTCCTTTGGTCAGTTTTATAAAATCTTCGGCTCGTTTTAATATTTTCGCTTCATGTTTCTGCAATTTTATTTGCGACTTAGAAAGATTTGATGCCTGATGATTTTGGGATTTACTGGAAAGTGGTTTCATTATTCTGCCTCGCATTATTAGTTGGAAAAAAAGAGGGAGCCTGATTAAGCACTGTAGTATTAAGTGAATTGGCAGCCTGACAAGTTCCGCGACGCATCTTGTAATTTGGCCATCCTGAAAAATCCTGTTTTACCAGTCCGAGTGCAGGGTCACGAGTGCGGGGTCAGATACCGTCTTGAATGTCAACGGTTAATCCTGCCATTGCTGCGTTAAAGGGCTGACCCGACGTGATCACGCCGTATATCAAAAGCGCCAGCTTGCGCATGGCCGCTCCAACGATTGCCTTCGGTGCCATGCGGCGCTCGCGCAAGCGTTTGCCAAATTCACGCACTGCCGGGTTGTGGCGCAAACTTATCGAGTGCAGGTTCACGAGTACAGGATCAAAGGTGCAGAGTCATATCTTGCAATCACACATACGCAACGAGGTCGGTGTTCGCATTGAGCAAGCTGACCATTCGTCTATTTGAAAAATTGGCGCGATATGCGTGATTGCAAGATCTGACCCTGAGCGCTTTCAATGTCGGTGTCGAGCTCGGTCAGCTCTCGACAGTGCTGATAGTGAGTGTGCCGCTAGTGCTGTTGGCGCGTAGCGAGCAAAGCCGGCAGCAAGTAATGCGATGGGGGTCGTTGGCGGTGCTGGTGAACTCTACAGCGTGGTTGATACAGCGGTTGATGGGCTGACTTTTACGAGCGGACGGGAATAGTCACCAGGCTTGTCGGCTACAAGATTTGCATATTCGGGGTCAGCTCTCGCGTTCACACATTTAGGATGAGTTATTAATATGTGTGATTGCAAGACCTGACCCCGGCCTCGGAGCGTGCTGAGCGTGAGGTAAGGAAGAGCCATCACGTTCGCAAGCGAACGTGATGGATTGATTCGTAGTGTTGACTAGGGGCGGCTAATGGGTGACCCCAGCGCTGGTCAAACTAACGGCGGCACTGAGGATTCAGCAACACCGAATATCATTACTTCAATAAATGCTTTTAGCGTGCCGTCCTGCGAGATGACCTCAAGCCGATCAGATTGATCATTTCCCCCTCCATTGCCCAGCGCCTGAACATTAGTAGCATTATTATTTAGATCATAGCTCCAATCGCCGCTTTTGCTGTCGAATTTGAATGCGCCGTAAGAGCCATATAAATATTCCGGATCAATGTCCTTAAACATGGGCGTACCCGGAGTCCCAACGATTCCGGTTACTTGCACTTTACCTCCTGTATTTAACTTGAAATCTTCAGTGACAGTACCACCTAAATTACCGGTGATTGCGGCAGGTTCGTTCATGCCATTCACCTTCACCACAATATCCTGGGATGCGCTTCCGTCCAGCGAATACACCTTCAACGTATCGGTTGGATGATCTGCCGCACCCAGTGCTTGAACATTATTTTCGCCATTACGCAGTGTGTAGCTCCATGCGCCATTCGCGTCAAAAGTGAAATCACCGTAGGTGCCACTCAGATTTGAAACTGCTGCGAAACTGCTCTGACCTTCATCGCGATCCGAGACCAATAATTTACCGCTAGCGGACAATGTGCCATCTTCAGTCACCGTGCCTGTAGCATTGCCAGTGATCTCCGCCGTGTCATTGGCACCGAACAGGCTTATGGAGAAATTTTGCGAATCGCTGGCGTCATGCTCGTCGGTCACCACAAATGTACATGTGAAGTCTTTATCAATATCTTGGGCTAGCCCGTCAATCTTGGCGGTATCTAGTACTAAGACAAATTCGTTGCTAGTAGTTAAAGTAAGTTTGAAATAATCCGTCTGTAAAATCTGCGCGCCGGAAGTATCGGTGATGGAACCAGCGAGGCTGTATTTCAAGACTGCGCTTTTATCAACGTCTTGTCCCTCCTCCAGCGGTATCAATAGTTCCGAACTAAAATCCGCACCCATAGGATCGGAATCATCATCAATTCTCAATAATTCCATATCCGGCCCCAGCGTTGGCGCATCATTCACACCGGCGATTTGCAGGGTAACAAGAGCTGTGCTGAGTGCGCCGTTTGCCATGCGCACTGTGTAGTAAAAAGTATCGGTCTGGAATTCGCCTTCGGCAAGGCTATCAAAAACTGATCCAATATCAATCGCGTTATAGTCGATCGTGCCGTTCGTATTAATCTTGATGTTTGCCCCGAGTGCAGAGGTTGCCGTACTCACTTTTGCCATCTGCCCAGCACCTGTCAGATCTTGCTGCAATGAGTAAAGCTGAGCCGAGCCCGGGTCGTTGCCGAGCACATTGAGCGCAGTCTTCAGCATTTCTTCACTCAGCCCCGTCGCTTCGGTTGTAAAGTAATCGTCTTTGGCAGCCCCCGTTAGCAAGGCAACCTTGATGGTAGTTTTGAAAGCCATGTTGAATCTCCTTGAATGGTGCGGACTGCGTGGTCCGTTCCGAAAAAAAATGACCGAGTTGCTCGGTCTGCCGACCCTGGCAACCCGGCCATCTCGATGGAGACCCGTGGCTTTCTGTCCCTGTATCACTGCAGGTTTAGCGTTTTGCTAATTGACTCTAGCTTGGTATCGAATACCGAACAATATGAATGCATCATTTTCCCAACGGACTAGTACATCGAACGCATTTCGTCTGTTTTTGACCACTCGCTCATTTTTCTAGCCAAGACGCTTTCGTTGTGATCTCGAATAACTCTTATTGAAGGGATAGTGTGCGATCGGCTTGCTCTACCCAAGTCGAAAAGTCTGCACGGATTGCACAAGAAGCTCAGCCTGTTTTTCAAGATTGGCAGTGGTGTCCGCCGCCTGCGCGACTAGCGAAGCATTTTGCTGCGTGCTCTGATCAATATGCGTGATAGCCGTATTGACCTGTTCAATCCCAGCGCTCTGCTCGCGGCTGGCCGCGCTGATCTCGGCTACGACATCGGTAACGCGGCCTATGCTGGCCAACACCTCTTGCATCATACTGCCGGCCTGACCGACTAGTACGGTACCGGCTTCGACTTTGTCAACCGAGTCACCGATCAGGTTCTTGATTTCCTTGGCAGCGGCCGCCGAGCGTTGGGCGAGGCTGCGCACTTCGGTGGCGACGACGGCAAAGCCGCGTCCTTGCTCGCCGGCCCGTGCTGCTTCTACAGCGGCATTCAGCGCAAGAATATTAGTCTGGAATGCGATGCCGTCTATGACGCTGATGATGTCAACGATGCGGCGCGCCGACTGATTAATGGCATCCATCGTCACGACAACTTGCGACACGACCGCGCCGCTGCGTTGCGCTATCTCCGAGCTGGAGCAGGCAAGCTGATTGGCTTGCGCTGCATTGTCGGCGTTTTGTTTTACCGTTGCCGTCAGTTCTTCTATTGACGAAGCCGTTTCTTCAAGGCTGGCTGCCTGTTGTTCGCTACGTGCCGACAAATCTTTATTGCCTGCTGCGATCTCGCTGGAAGCCGTGGCAATCTGGTCGCAGCCCTTTCTTACCTGGCCGACTACGGCAGCAAGTCCCTGGCTGATGCCATTCATTGCATTGATCAACTCGCCGATTTCATCTTGCTGAGTGGTTTGCAGATTTGCCGTCAGGTCACCGGCAGCAAGTTGACGTGCCAGCGCACTGGCAGCACGCAAGGGCTGCGTCACAACATGACGTATGGTGAAGTACAACATCATTGCGACGACGATCAATGCCGCCAATACGGCAATAACATACAGATTGCGTAAGCTGGAAAACTCTTTGGTGATTTCAGCAGTGTAGGCGCCACCGCCGATGACCCAACCCCATTCCTTGAATTCCTGATAAGCGACGATTTTTTCTCGCGCTGTCGTGTCGCCTGTTTCCGCATTTTTCCAGGGGTAGCGGATCACGCCGTTTTTCTTTTCCAGCATCTCGCGTATGAAGCCATGTCCGGCACTATCTTTTGCTTCAAGGATGTTCTGGCCTTCCTTGGCCGGATGCACCAGCAGCTTGCCCAAATCTTTGTCGTTGCGCGCACTGAGCACATAAAAATAGCCAGTTTCACCGACCTTCAGCGCCTTGATCTTTTCTTTGAGCGCAGCCATGTCTGCTGAAATATCCAGCCCTACATACAGCACGCCGATTACGTTGCCGCTGTCATCCTTGATGGGTTGATAGCTGGTCGTGAATTGCTTGCCAAACAAGAGCGCCAGACCTTCATAGCTACGGCCGGCCAGCAACATAGTGTAAGCAGGATGCGCATGATCGAGTGTGGTGCCGACTGCGCGTTCGCCGCTTTCTTTTTTGACGGAAGTGGAAATACGAACAAAGTCATTCCCATCGCGAACAAAGATAGTCGCCGACACGCCTGTTTTTTCAGTGAAGCGATCCGGAATGCTGAAGTCACCATTCAGCACTGCGCCGTTATTCTTTAACAAAGGCGTTGCCTTACCGGCGATCTCGAAAGACTTGGCGTTATCAAGTGCAAACGATGCAGGAAAAGTCGCTGCAAACATGCGCGAAAAACGCTGCACTGAACTCGTTGAAGCGCGGTTAAACATTTCCACCATGCTCACTACGCCGCGGGCTTGTGCGACAACGTGGGCAATCTCCCGTTCTTCCAGCATGTTGGAAGTGGAATAGCCAATGCCACCGACCAGCATGGCGAGAATGGCGCCGACCAGAATAAAGGTCATCGTCGTGAGCTTGATGCCGATGCTCCATTGGCTACTGCTTGAGACTTTCGCGTTTGCCTTCATGATGCCCCGTGTTTATCAGGTTAAAGAGTGTCCCTGATAGATTTACGGCAGCCGTTTGAAAATATTGAACGTTAATTTAGTGTGTGATATTTCAGCAAGAATTGCGCTGCATCGCTTAAGAGCCTGTCCCGGTAGGCCGCTAGCTGCGTTAACAGCATCTTGCCGTACTGCTCGTACTGTCTTCGATGCTGTCGCCTTGCCATCGACCTACCGGGACAGGCTCTAAGAGAGACTCGGTCGGGTCATATGTCGAATCGGGCGGAGGCGCAAATAGAAGTTGGCCGGCCGGCGTAATGACTTCGGCAACCTCATGGCCGGCGCCTGGCACAAGTTGAATTTTCCAGCCAAGAGGCATATGCGAGCTGCGGGCTGCCTGCTTGCCTGCCTCGAAATAAGTTCTGCCTCGCTCCAGGCGATTGCTGCCTTGCGCCATCGCACCGGCGCTCGCACGCAAGTTGTGGTCTTCGTCGTTGCCACGTGTGTCACGTGTGCCCAGCAAGATGGTGAGCGGTGCCGCAAGAACCTGAAGCGGGTTCTGAACTTCACGCGCCGCACTGCGCAGGCTGTACGGAAAGGGTGGTTGCGTTTCATCGGTCGTTGGCAAGGTGTACCAGCCTGCATTGGCCGCCACAGCGCCTAGAACTCGTGGACAAGGAAGAAATGTCAGTAGACGGTGCACAAACTGAGCGCCCGCGCTGTGGCCGAACAGGAAATATCCGGGCTGCCGGCTTTGCAATACTTCACTAACAGCACTGAAGGTGCGTTCAATTTCGAAGTAGGGCGTCTGCACGAGCGCTCGCCACCGGCCCTCGTCGGCGGCGTTCGCGTCTGCATGACCGCGGTTGACGACGCCCAGCGTATAAGCGTCGCCGTCGGGATAGTCCTTGCGCGAGAACTCGACCGCCAGAGCCAGCACTTGGTAGTGCTCGGCCACTGGCGCTGCCTTCTGCAGATAGTACTCGGCGTTGCGGCCGGTTCCATGCATGACGAACCAGATGCGGCCCGTTCGCGAATCGAATTGGCTAGGGCGATACACATGAACGGTCAGGCGCTTGCCTTGCAGGCTGCTGATTTCCAGGCGACCAGTGCCAGCTGTCGTCAGTACTTTGCGAGCCTGAAAGGCATCAATGAAGATGGGCGCGCCCGGCATTGCAGCGTTTGCAGCGGAGCGGGCAACGTCGGCTCGGCATGCTGCCGGTTGCCATGCGAGATCTGCCGCATCGGTCGCAGCGGCCTGTCCTAATACCAGAATGCTGGCCAGTAGAGGCAGGCAATAGCTGCCTGCCATCCGCAACCGTTGGTAGAGAGAACTGGTCTGCTTCATGTGTTTGCCAAGTTTGGTTTGGCTATTAGGGAAGCCGGCAGGGTGGTTCCGGACGTGGTAGCCCAATCAACACCACAGCGTGCGCCTGCCAACTCGACAATAGTGCCCACAAGCCCCGCCCATTTTATTCCGGCTGCGAGCGCCATGGCATCCAACGCGCCGTGATTTTCTAAAATGGTGTTCGTGTAGACCCCTGTCACATGAGCTTGACCAAGGTTGTCGATAACGATATCCACTCGCGCAAAATCTCTACAGCCCATGGCCTTGAATGCTTGCGTCGCCAGAGATCGATACGTGCTTGCCTGCTGCTCATCGATGGGTGCAGGGCATTCGATGCGCCGATTATTCGCTGACTTTGATGCAATAGGCAGGCACGTCAGGCGCTTATTGCCGAGTACATTGCCGAGCACGCCAACGCTGATCGTTGTGCCTTCGAGCCATGCTTCACACAGCACGCTGCTAGATTGCTGCGCTATTAGTCGAGACAAGGCACCGGAGTATTCATCTGGTGTTCTGACGATCAGTTGCGTGTCATGTGCGTCGCCGCGCGTACGCAGCATGATAGGAAACGGTAGATCCGGCGGCTCGGGGCGCCATCTGGTAACGAGCCTGAAGTCTGGTACCGGTAGCCCGTGCGCCTGAAGGCGTGTGAGGAAGACAAAGCGGTCGCACAGGCTGGCTTGCGTCAGTGGATCGGCGCCAGTGTAGGCCACGCCGGCCATCTCAAGCAGCGACGGTACATGTACCTGACGGCCTATGCCTTGTATGCCGGTGCTCATGTTAAGCACGATGCCACCGGGGGCGCCGGTGCGAGGGTGGGGCGGCAGGAATTTGCGTAGTTCCCGCAGCAGCGTCATGTCGCCCTCGAATATTTTGACTGTGTAGTCTTGGTCACGCAGGGCATCGATTAAATGCTGTAGTGAGGCTGGTCGTTCGACTTCGCTAGCCTGTGGACCGAGTCGTCCTATTGTGCCGTGAGAAGTTTTGTTGCGGACCACCGCGACCCGTTTTTTTCGTGTCTGGGGCTGCGCTTGCAGCAAGCCCGGCGCATAGCGGCAGATGAATTCAGTGAATTGGTTTTGCCAGTCCTGAAGCAGCCGAAAATCCATGAACTCGGAGACCATCACGATGGCCACGATCTGCAGCACGATCAGTTCCGGTGCCTGCAGCAGCAACTTCAGAAATGGACCAAAATTCATCAGTGCGTGCAGAAGCAGCGCAATGACAAGTGTCCAGCCCAGTCGCCACGCGGCCGTGGCAGGTCGATTCTGGTCCAGCGTTCCGGCAATACCCTCGGCCATCATGGCCAGAATGATTACTGGAAAGAAGGCCAGATTGAAGAGGGTGAGTGAGCGCTGCCAGGAGCCCACCATCAGGAAAGTAACCTGAATACAGGCGGTGATTGCCAGGATGAGGGAGATGCGTGCATACAGCGGAAGCCGGACGCGTCGCATCCACGGGCGAAGGATCGTGATGACACCGACTACGACGGCAATGAGCAGCAGGCTGGGACCCATGCCGACTTCCTGAAATCCAACGGCGATCAGGACCGAGCGAAAACCCAGCACCCGCAGGCCCAAGGTCAGGCGCGCCAAGGTAATCAGAAGTGCCGCAGTCGGAACCAGCATGACGTAGATGATGGCGTGTCTTTGTAATGTGGGCACCCATTCAAGCGTGACGACGGAGTTAAGGAACTGTCCAAGGTTGACGACCGGGCCGAGCATGGATCCGGCAGGTGCATTCATCCCCGGAGTGACCAGGATTCTGGCGATGAAGGCCACCAGCGACAGTGTCGCAATCAAGGTCAAGACCGTCAGGTCCAAGCTTGACAGGTAACCCTTGCCGCGCAAGATCCATGACCAACCGGATAATCTGAAGGCGTCGGGCCCAGGCAGGTCTTTCGAAGTGTCGCGCGACATGGAATTACTCGCCCTTCCGGTTGATATCAACGATCGCCGATAGCCCCGGTAGTAGTGACTTAGGAGGCTGCGCCAGTCTGATAATGACGGCAACAATTGGTGCGCCGCGTATGCGGGTGGTTCGTGGTTCGGGTACGGCCACGACAGGCTCTTCAAGATCGGTGGTGACGCCGATTCGCTCAATCACGCCTTCGAACTGCTTGCCCGGCAGCGAAGGAAACGTAACCTTAATGGGGCTTCCGATGTGAACTTGTTCGAGCTCGTCTTCATCGATCCATGCTTCCACCCATGTATCGTTTCCTATCACCATGGATGCCATGGGCATGCCTACCTTGACGGACCCGCCCGTATTGATGAGCCAGCGAGCGATCGTGCCGTCTGTTGGGGCTCTGATCACGGTTGAATCCAGGTCTGCCTGCACGCGCGCTAGTTTGGCTTTGGCTGCATTGATTTCAGCCGACAATACCCCAAGCCGCTGCTGGTGGATGGCGATTCCAGCAATGTTAAGTTCCGCGTTTCGTACCGCCGCGTCAGCGGCATTTGCATTGCCTTGCGCAACGCCGAGTTGCTCCTGTGCGAGTTGCCCTTTTAAATTGGCTTCGCGTAATGCCTCCGCCGAAATCATGCCGCTCTTGGCAAGCTCCTGCCGGATGCGCGAGTATTCCTGCGTTTCGGCGATGCGAATTTTTGCGGCCTGCACCTCTGAGCGAGTAGCTTGCGCACGTGCCATGGTCTCTTGGTGTGCTACAGCCAGCGTTTGGCGCTCTTGCCCTAGTGTGGCGCTCTCTAGCAAAAGAGAGCGCTCTAGCGATGCAATATTCGACCTTGCCTCCGCTTCTTGGGCACGTAAATAAGCATCGTCCATACGAGCGATGACTTGTCCCGCCTTGACTTGCGTACCTGGAGTCGCCTCTACGGATGCAATGCGACCGTCAAAACGAGCGCCAACCTCGGTCAGCTCCATCTTCACAAAAGCATTACGCGAGATGACGTTCTGCGTGCGGTGCTCGCTGAAAACCCATATCGCACTTGCCAACATCGCGATGGTGATTGAGACAACGAGCACTCGAATCATTCGCCTGCCTATGAGGTTAGGGCGAACACTCGGCAACGTACCTGAGCGTGGGTTCGTTGTAGCCTCAATCTCATCATCGGGAAGTCCCCAATCGACGTACTCTGAAGTTCGAATCATGATTTGTCCTTGCCGATGATTGAAAAATTAATCGAATTAAGTAAGCGCTACGAGTCATGTTTGCTACTGCCGCGTGATGCTCGCTCTTTCCTCGTCGACAGTTGCACTAAAGAGAGACCAGAACACCTGTTGAATTAGGCGGCCTTCGCGACACAGGGGGCCGAAGAGGTGGCCGACTCCGTCGATTTCTATGAGCTCCACCAAGGAGGGCATGGCATGTGCCTGCGCTTGCGCGCGCATTGCAGCTACCCAGCGTCGGGCGCGCTCGAGGCGATGTTCACCTTGCTGGGCACTGATCTCTTCACTCTTGTGAAAGACTTCTTCATCGGTGTCCAACGTACCTTCGAGTACGGTGACCCGAACGCGTAGGTACTTCTCTGGATTGAATGCCAGATCAGGCAGGCGCTTGGTCGGACGTATACCGTAGGGGAATTTCCGGGCTGTGTCCGGAAAGGTGTACCAGCGCGCGCCCGCAATGGCGGCAGACTCCACGCGATGCGGATGCGCCATCAGGTAGCGGTGGGCAAATTGCGCTCCCGAGGAATGTCCGAAAAGTCGAAAGCGGGTGGCATCAAGGCCAGTGAGCAGGCTTACCTCACGCAGGCAGTCATGCAAAAAAACATCTGCCCGGTTTTCTTGCCGGCCGATGCTGCGGTAGGAATCGTGGGTAGACCCGCCCATGCTTGGCGAAAGTAGCGTCACGCCCAGCCGCTCGCAGGCGGGAATGAATGAGGCGACCTGTTCCGGCCAAGTGCGGCTAACTCCGAAGATCACTACCAGCAGCGGACTATCCAGTGAGGCACCCGTGGGGCGGTAAAGCAGGTATTCGTTCGACGGATCACTGCGTAGCGCCCGGCGAAGGAGTACTCCCTGTGGCAGGGTCCAAGCTGCCACGCTCGGTTCGGCAAGAGTGATCGAATGCTTTTCCATATGCGTCTCCATTGATGTCTGCGCTGTGGTTTGTCGAAGTGGATTTCGTACTGCGCAAGCTTTCCATATGACGTTGTGCCCCTGCGAGGATCTCCAACGCGTTTTTGGCGATGGCCAAGTCAGGGCGGTCATGTACCGGAAGGCTGAGTGCTTGCTCCGCTTCACGCGCTTGCAGCGGAGCTGCAGAGATGATGCCGCTTAACGCCAGCACTGGCGGCCGTGAGTTTTCCATCAGCCAGTGCACACCAGCGCTGGCGCCCATTGAATCCTGCGAGGCCATCATCAAGCCGCCCACCAGCGAGGCGAACACCTCGGACTTCAGCAACGCCGAGGTTTCTAACTGCAACACACCATCGGCGATCTCTACGATCACTGCATCGACGCCATCGTTTGTGACATGCGCCACTAACGACACCAATGCCGATTCGATTTGCGCAATGGGTGCCAAATAGGTCGTGGACATGCCGGCGTCGGTGAAGTCCAGCACCGGCGAGGCACCGGCATCTTTGAGAAGCCAGGTGTCGCCGCCCGCGCCAGTGCCAGTGATCTTGATATAGGCTACCCGCAGTCCTGCAGCTATCAGGCCTCGGGCCAGATAGGCGCAGCTTTGCGTCTTACCTGAATCCATGCCTGTGCCCACCACCGCAATCGCCGTAACAGGGCGCGACTTGACGCGCGTTAATGTCGGAAGAGCATAGTCGCGAAGGTTAAGTCGCTGCCCCCGACTATTTGCAAGCAGGCCGATCGGGGTGATCTGCGTGGGACTCTTCATCCTGGCATGCCAGGAGGCGACTCGCGATGCAATGCCGCCACCGGCAGCCAGGTGACACGGACCCAAGGTAGCTGGTACCTCGGATTCGAATTGGTTGGACGCATAACGGTTACCGTAGGCCACCACGATTTCGTCGCCGGGGAACATTTGCATTCTTCGTCCGCTTGGGAGTTGCAAGCCTGGGTGCTGCCCAAGGGAATCCACAACAGCCAGAATCAGATCCCCGCTTTCAGGTTTGCCAGAGGGTGGCAACAGCATTGCAGCAGCATCGACTGGAACCCTGCGGGTAGCGAATGCCCAAGCTGCTTTTCTGATCCTCAAAACATCGATGGCTGAACGAAAGTCTTTGATTTGCATATAAAAATTCCTTACGTGCAATGTGACAATCAAGATGCAAAAACACAAAACGCGAGGCTGGCTGTCAGTTGGCAGAATCGCAACACAAAATTATCAGACTGTTAATATTTAGTCAACATAATTAAATGACTAAAAGTAAGTGTGGTGATGCGTCGTCCTCTTATCGGATTTGTTTTTGTGCTGCCAGCGCGAAGCTCTAGCGCGAATACATCTCTGCCCAGAGTCGGCGACCGTATGTTTACCGAAAGTCCGTTGAATAAATAATTAGAAAGGAACCCGAGATTAAGCTCGGCTACTTAGGTCCGATTGCCGGAATATTGTCTAAGCAAATGCTGAAAGGGCGTGCGCAAGGAACCGACAAATGACGACTTAACACCCGTAAGCCGGGATAATTTCAGGAGCGACTATGGCAAACCACATGAGCGTGCGAACTATCACCTCAACACCACACTATTTATCACCAGCACAAGCAGAAGGAACGAAACAAGAAAAGCATGCAATGGTGTGTCTTTTCGGTCCTGGCATTCAAGGACCGACTATTCAATATATATCTAAGCTCGCAAGAGACTCAGCAATGTCCCATCGATTGCTCGGTAACGTGACAAACATTCACGATACGTCAACCCGTTTCACTGCCTCATCGCTTGTATCAATGACAGAAAATGAAGAGGGCGATTTTGTTCATAAAATCTATCTATTCCATGGCGGTGTTAAAAATGAAAGTCATATTCTCAACCTAAGGGATGGTGATGTTAATGAAGTAAGCACTGCTAATTTGTTACGGGCGATGCACTGCCCCTCAAAAATGGAAACTTATCAGAGGGGTGCCGAGAAGATAAGTAAAAATATTGATTATATTTTTTCCTGCAAAAGCGCCAAATTACGTAACGAATTTTCAGCTAATGAACCATTCTGGAAGTCGAATATATCGCTCATTTTTTCCAGCAAAAAAAATACTGCGCTCAGCCATGTGGGAACAGCGCTTGAATCTGCTCTTCGCTATGCAAGTTACTGTAATAATCCGGTCAATCAATCGACCTTGGAACAGTTCAAGCTTTTCATGTATGCAGGGTTGCGACGCGGTGATTGCCTTACGATGCTGGGCGGTGAATTAAAAGCACCATTAATCTGGCATGCACCGAAAAATCCGGATGATCTGCTTCTGTGCAACATCCTCACCAAGGTGAGTGGCCATCCGCTTGACTGCGAGCGCCTGAAAGCGGCTCTTCTATCACTAACACTAGTGCAATTTAATCGGCTGCCACCTGGAAGCGCGCAATTGTGCGACATGTTTTTTACACGTATTTCTCGCGATGACGTTAAATCAGTTAAAGAAATTTTGAAGGCTGATAATAATCTGATCAATGCGCAGAGTTCGCTCGGCGCTTCTGCGCTGAATTGGTCAATAATCGCCAAAGCATATAAATGCATTGACCATCTGCTATCTGAAGGCGCAGATGCCAATGCGAGAGATGGATACGGATTTACCCCACTAGATAACGCATTATCTTCGGATAATCCTAATCTTGTCAGAGCTTTGCTTATAGCAGGTGCGAACCCCGATGTCCTTGACAGCGATGGTAATTCGCCATTGATGATTGCAGCCTCCAATGGTTGGCTTTTGCAAGTGCAGTATTTATTAAATTTTCACGCAAAAATAGACGTTTGGAATAATCACCATACCGCCCTTACGATAGCAGTCGGGCAAGGGGACTATGACATCGTGAATGCACTGATCATGGCCGGTGCTGGTGCTGACTTCGGCCTGAATGAGGATTTGATAGACCAGGCAGAAGAGCAGGGCGATATGGCTATCGTTGATTTACTTGAGCGTAATTTGGCCGGAGTGAATGACAGTACGGAATCAGTCGATATGGAAGTCGATCAAGAGACGGTACGCTATAAGCATCAATAAGCGTGAATGGTTTCGGCGCAGGCTGAAACCATTCATTTTCCTTTAACAGCCAGCCGTTTACTCTTCTAGCAAGCTGCGCAGCATCCAGGCATTTTTCTCATGAATTTGCATGCGCTGCGTCAGCAAATCACAAGTGGGCTGGTCATTGCCCTGTTCCGCAATCGGGAATAACTGACGTGCCGTGCGTGTAACTGCCTGTTGGCCTTCCACCAATTCACTAATCATTTGCTGTGCATTCGGTAGTCCATTGCTGGGCTTGATTGATGTGAGCCTGGCGAATTCTTCATAGGTGCCGGGTGCAGGCGATCCCAGTGCGCGTATGCGTTCTGCCACCAAATCAATGGCCAGCCACTGCTCGTTGTAGAACTCCATGAACAGCAGGTGCAGAGTCTGGAACATTGGACCCGTGACATTCCAATGAAAATTATGCGTCTTCAAATACAGCGTGTAGGTATCGGCCAGCATATGACTGAGACCATCAACGATCTTCAGTCGGTCTGCTTCGGCAATGCCGAGGTCAAGCAGTGGCGCTACGATTTTGTTTGAGGACATAGGCTTTCTCCAGGCTAAGCGACATCAGAATGCAGCGAACGCTGCGCGCATAGCTGGAACATACTTCAAAAAAATCGGCCCGCGATCAAGAGCCGACTTTCTTTGACCTCTGTCGATAAGTCTTTGGTGTAGCGTTAACTTCAGCCACCTGATGCTGATCCAGCAAAAGCTATTTGCGCACGCTGACAATAAATTCTGGTGATACGGTCGAGGCATTGACCTGCTTATTGAAGACCATCATCAAGTCCAGCTTGCGCCGTGACTCAACCACATCCAGAACGGATTCGTTGCAGGCAGGGCAAAAATCTCCAGTCACTTGATGAAGTGTCGTCTCTTCCCCCTTATACACATAGGGCACATCGCGGATATCACGTTTCAGGTCGGCATTACCGCAGTTTGGGCATCGCATCGTTACAACTCCTTGAATGAGACGATCAATACGTCGTCAATCATCCTCAATTTCAAAAACACTTCGTCGGCCATTACAGTTGTACGGATCACGTTTGCCATACACGATGGCCTGCAGGCGTCGTAATGCTTTTCTAAAAAAATACGCGTTGAGAAAAGATGCAGCTACGAACTTAGCCAGCTGCACCGAGCGTAATGCAGAAACGGCGGGATTTGAGTACCAGTTACCCTTGCGTGGATTAGCCTATCGCTATCGATATTTTTTAAAGCGGGATGTTGTTTTGGCGTGCTGAACCTGATTGCATCGATTTACCATCGCTGCATCAATTTAGCTCGAATTTGTTTATGCCAGTGGTGTGCAAAATCCTAAGCCTAGCCAATGCTGTCTGATGACAAGCACTGCTAGGCGACACGGGCTGTGCGTAGATCTTTTCGAACTATTCAATAGAAAAGACTATTGATGACTTCAACTGAAAGTCACATGCAACCCCGGCACATTGATCTGCGAAAACGCGCTCGACCAGATTTCACCGCGTGACACTGGCTGGGCTTCTGTCCAGCTGCCGGTCGTAACAATTTCACCGGCCTGCAGAGGACTGAACTGGTGTTGTTGCTGCAGTTGCCGGTGCAGGTTCCACAATGCATGAACAGGACTGTCGAGCACATCCGACCCAAAGCCTGCTGCGCATAATTGCGTATTGTTCTTCGACGAGCGCGAAAGCGAAACGCTGGCGCTAGCCAGCAGTGCCGGTAAGTTCTGTCGCGTCTGGCGCGACAGCATTCTTGGTTCGCCAACGATGAGCGCGCGATGCAGGCCGAAAGCAGCTACCGCGTCGGCCGCTTCGAATGCCCAGTCCGCAAAAGGCGATACCGCAATGCCGAAACCGGGTGCCATCCATTCCAGGCAGTCTGCCAGTTCTTCAACGCTGGCATCCGGCGCTGGTGCGCGCGAGAGCTTGAAAACCAACTCTGTTTCTATGCGGGGTTGCTGTGCTTTGCCTAGGTTATGAACCGCGACATTGTCGAAAGCATAATGAACGTTCTGTTCGAACATGGTCGACCAGATTGGCTCAGGCATGCCAGCGTTTACAGATACCTTGCGGTTGGAAAAGCTGATCTTGCGACCAACCGGTTGTTCGCCTAGCGCGATACGCGCATCGAGCAGACATTTGGCTACGTCGTAGCCGTCCTCAAGAGTAAGGCAGGTACTCGTAGAAAACGGGGCGATCAGCTTACCGCTGGCGCGTGCCTTCATCAGCTGATGAGCATGACGATTTGCTTTGGTCGACATCAACATGGTTAACGCCCTTTTCTATAAAAATTTACTGGTCAGTCACAAATTAAACTTGATCATATAGATTCTGTCCGATAAATGCAAACATATAGTTAAGTAATTGATTTAATTATGAAATATCTTTTAATTTCTTGGGGACTAGGGTTGATCACTATTCTGTGGATAATAGTTGCCTTAGCCAGTTGGAATCGAGAAATTAAGGACGTTATGGAAGTCTCTTTCAAAGAAGAAATCGAATTGCTGAAGCTTGGGGAAGGCGAAGTTTTCCATGGCGAAGGCATATTGGCGATCACCAAGGCCTTGTTGCAGTCCGGTGTTTCTTACATAGGCGGCTATCAGGGCGCACCGGTCTCGCACTTGCTGGACGTGATGGTGCAAGCACGCGAATATGTCGGCGAACTGGGCGTGCATGTTGAAGCCTGCTCGAATGAAGCGTCGGCAGCGGCCATGCTGGGCGCGTCGATTCACTATCCGCTGCGCGGTGCGGTGACCTGGAAATCTATTGTCGGCACCAATGTCGCAGCGGATGCACTGTCCAACTTGTCGTCGCCGGGTGTCACCGGCGGGACGTTGATCGTGGTTGGTGAAGACTATGGCGAAGGCGCATCGGTCATTCAGGAACGCTCACACGCGTTTGCGATGAAGTCTTCCATGCTGCTGCTTGATCCGCGTCCTGAACTATCGAATATGGTCAATATGGTCGAGCATGCGTTCGCGCTGTCGGAAGCGTCGAACATGCCGGCCATGATGGAGTTGCGTATCCGTGCCTGTCATGTGCGCGGCAGCTTTATCTGCAAGGACAATATCAAGCCGGCGATTTCATCGCAGTCTAAACTCGCAGAGCCGGCCAGCTTCGATTATGCAAAGCTGTCGCATCCGCCGGTCACGTTTCAGCATGAAAAACTCAAAATCACCGAGCGCATTCCGGCTGCGCGGCGTTACATCGTCGAGCATGGCCTCAACGAGCTGCACGAAGGGCGGCACGCGCAAGTTGGCATCATCATTCAGGGCGGTCTTTACAATGCGCTAATTCGTTCGCTGCAGCAGTTCGGTGCTGCCGATGCATTCGGCCAGTCAGACATTCCACTTTTGGTGCTGAACGTCGCATTCCCACTAGTGCCGGAACAGGTCGCTGAATTCGCCATCGGCAAGCAAGCTGTGTTGGTGATTGAAGAAGGCGCACCCGACTATATCGAGCAAGAGATTGCCACCATGCTGCGCCGTCGTGATATTCAGACTCTCTTGCATGGTAAGGACATGCTGCCTGCTGCCGGTGAAGTCAATGCGGAAGTCATGCTCGGCGGCTTGAGCCAATTCTTTGCGCGTCATGTGCCTGGTATCGCCACACAAGAAGTGCAAGCCGTGCTCGACGCGACGACTGCTCGCCGCACCGCCAGCGCTGCGAAACTCGATGCCGTACTGCCGGCACGTCCGCCTGGTTTTTGCATAGGCTGTCCGGAGCGTCCTGTTTTTGCTGCGCTCAAAATGGCGCAGCAGGATGTCGGGCCTGTGCATATCGCTGCTGATATCGGCTGCCATTCGTTCGCGACCTTTGCGCCATTTTCGTTTGGTCATTCGATACTGGGTTACGGCATGAGTCTGGCCAGTCGTGCTGGCGTATCGCCGATGATGCAAAGGCGTGTACTGTCCATCATGGGTGACGGCGGTTTCTGGCATAACGGTTTGTTGACGGGCGTGCAGTCGGCGCTGTTCAATGGCGACGATGCGGTGCTGCTGATTTTCAAGAACGGCTATACGTCGGCAACGGGCACGCAAGACATCATCTCCACGCCCGCCAGAAAAACCAAGGACATCGTTACCGACAAACTGATGAGCCTGACGGCGACCGACCTTACCATCGAAGCGACTTTGGCCGGCATTGGCGTGAAGTGGATCAAGACCGTGCATTCCTATCGCGTCTCCACCATGCGCGACATTTTGAACGAAGCACTGACCACCGATTTCAACGGCCTCAAAGTCATCATTGCCGAAGGCGAATGCCAACTCGAACGCCAGCGCCGGATTCGTCCATGGCTGGCTGGTTTACTCGCGCGTGGCGAGCGTGTAGTGCGCGTAAAGTACGGCGTCGATGAAGATGTCTGCAACGGCGACCATGCGTGCATACGTCTGTCAGGCTGTCCGACTCTGACCTTGAAAGACAATCCCGACCCGCTCAAAGTCGATCCGGTTGCAACAGTCATTGATGGCTGCGTCGGCTGCGGCTTGTGCGGCGAGAACGCACACGCGGCGACCTTGTGTCCGAGTTTTTATCGTGCCGAAGTCGTTCAGAATCCGCCATGGCACGAGCGTATGCTGGCTGCGGTACGCGGCTCCGTGCTGCGTTTGTTGCAACCGGCCTAAAGAATGACAATGCAAACATCGATGCAAACAATGATGCAAAACAAGCGGCCACTCTCTTTGTTAATTTGCGCACTCGGTGGCGAAGGTGGCGGCGTACTGACCGAATGGCTAGTCGACATTGCTCGCGAGGCGGGCTACGCGGCGCAAAGCACATCCATACCCGGCGTAGCGCAGCGCACGGGCGCGACCACGTATTTTTTTGAAGTCTTTCCGGTGCCGCTTGCAGAGCTGGCTGGACGCCAGCCCGTGTTTAGTTTGAACCCGATACCGGGTGCACTCGACTGCGTGATTTCTTCCGAGCTGCTGGAGACTGCGCGCTGCGCAAGCAATGGTTTGCCGTCGCCGGAGCGCACGCTGATAATTACGTCTTCGGCGCGCACGCTCACCGTGCCCGAGCGTTCGCACATGGGCGACGGTCGTCTCGACAATGCCGCGCTACTGCAAATCGTGCAGGGCGCCTGCCGTGCGCATCATGTGCTCGACATGCATGCGATCGCGCGCGAGCATGGCACCGTCGTGAGTGCCGTCATGCTCGGTGCGCTGGCTGCAAGCGGCCTGTTTCCGTTTCCTAAAGAAGCGTATCTGCATGTGGTTGGCAAAGGCGGGCGTGGCGCTGCTGCCAGCCTTGCCGGCTTCGATGCTGCGTGGCGCGCGATGCAACAAGCAAACGAACCGGTTCAATTGACGCAAAAGCTGATTGCAGAAATTCAAGCAAAGCAGGCACCGTCCGCCGGACTCGATGGTTTTCCGGCAGCAGTGCAAGACATGCTGGTGCTCGGTCATGCGCGTGTCGTGGATTATCAGGACGCTGAATATGGCGCACTGTACCTGCAGCGCGTGCAAGCGGTGCTGCATGCAGAACAAATTGCAGACCAGACTGGCCAGCATGCGTATGCGGCCACGCGCGAGATGGCGCGCTGGCTCGCGTTGTGGATGGCGTTTGACGATATCGTGCGTGTAGCCGAACTCAAAAGCCGCAAGTCACGCAGCAGCAGGGTGCGCACTGAAGTCAAAGCAGGCGAAGCTGATGTCTTGAAAGTGTATGAACATTTTAAGCCGGGCGTGCCTGAGTTTGCTGCAATGCTGCCGAAAGAAATGGCAGACTCGCTGCTGGGCTGGAACCGCAGACGCATGGCTGCCGGTCATGCTTCATGGGCTTTGCCTATCAAGCTAGGCACGCATACCGTATTGGGCATGCTTGCACTGCGCACACTGGCGGCACTGAAGTTTTTCAGACCGCAAGGCAGTCGTTTTATAGATGAACAGGCTTTGATCACGCAGTGGGTCAATGCTGTCGTGCAGGGTATGCATGAAGACTGGCAACTGGGGCAGGAGATTGCCTTGTGCGGCCGGCTCATCAAAGGTTATGGCTCGACCAATGAACGCGGCAAGGAAAACCTGCTGCATGTTATTAGCCATCTGGCGCTGCCGGCTTTTGGTTCTGCTGCCGTGCGGGCCGATTCGATTCGTCAGGCGCGTGAAGCTGCATTGAAGGACGAGGCGGGGACTATGCTTGATCAGACGCTTGCCAAGTTAGGTGCGCCTGCGCGCCCGATCAAGGCGCAGCCTGTGAGATGGATGCCGAGGGTGCGGTCTTAATAAAATAGGTGTAAGAGGTGGTACTTGCCATTTATTTTTGTTAATCAATGAAAGACACTGGGTTCCGGCCTGCGCGTGAACGACGGTAGTAAGTGAGATGTCGTACCAATTTCCCACCGTCATCCCAGCGCAGGCTGGGATCCAGTGTCTTCCGTCGACCAACAAAAACATCCATTAAATTTTCAAACACAGAATCAAACCTAAACACCCGCAATGACAAAAACAGTAATCCACACCATAAGAGTAGAGTTCGGCGACTGCGACCCCGCCCGCATTGTCTGGTTCCCGAATTTTTTCCGCTGGATAGATGCAGCTTCCCGCAATTTTTTCATACAGTGCGGCGTGCCGCCTTGGCACGAGACTGCCAAGACCATGGGCATGATCGGCACGCCATTGGTTGATACGCAGGCTAGTTTCAAGAAGACAGCCAGCTATGGAGACGTGCTCGAAATTCACACCAGCATTACCGAGTGGCGCAGCAAAAGCTTTGTGCAGAGTTACCGCATCATGCGCGGTGCAGATGAAATCATGAGCTGTACCGAAGTCAGGATTTTTGCCGCCGACAAGGAAGGCGGCGGCATACGGGCGCTGCCGATTCCTGAATCGATACGGCAGCTTTGCCAGTGACGTTTTAGAGTGACAGAGGCGCCACACCAATCAGCCACGCATGCAGCCAGTATAAAAACGCCAGCCAAAGTACCGAGCCGATCGCGATGGTCAGCACGGTATTGGCGGTGGCACCCGGTGCGCGAACAGTTGCAGCAGCGCGGTCGCGCTTGCTGGACGAACGAAAATCGAGCACGGCCCAAACGAGAAAGCTGCCAAACAGCAGCAAGTCTGCGAGCGTGCCATTGGCAAGCAAGTGCGCAAGCGCCCAGACTTTCACGCTCAGTATCATTGGGTGACCGAGTTTGGCCTTGATGCTGTTGCGCGGTACGAAAGCGGCGGTCAGAAAAATAAGAACAAACAGGTTCAGCAAGATGGCCAGATGGCGGCCCCAGAATGGCGGCTCCCACAATACGACTGGCGAAGAACGGGCGCTGTCGTAACCGATAACAATTAACGCGAAGCCTATGATGGCGACCAGCGTGTAAAGACCTTTCCATTTTTTTTCGCCGAGCTGCCCCATCTTTTGCGTGCGCCAGTCATCAGCAAAGATGCGCACCGAATGCACGCCAAGAAAAAGAATGAGTCCTGCTATTAATAGTGTCATGAGTTTTTTTGCAGTTCAGTTGCAAGCATGGTCAGTAATGGCACTGACTATAACTGATAAAGAACTCAAGCTCTCTCAGCAACATCGCAGCATTTTTTTCCTGCTGTCACTCCGCTTTGCGATAATGCAGACAATTAAAAATAATATAGGCAAGCAAATGCCGGTCTCTTTCATTCTTCGTTATCTTTTCATCATGGTAACCCTGTACCCGAATGGTAATCTTCCCCATTTTTAACAGTCTGCATTGGTAGAGACTAAGCGGTGATGTATTCGGGGCCATTATCACAACGAATCACAGCAGGGCATCCACGCCAGCTGATGATCTGTTCGAGGCTACGTATGACCCGCTCTGACGGCAGCGAGAAATCCACTTCAATGCCCAAGGCTTCCCGATTAAATTCGTCGATCACATTGAAGAGCCGAATGCTGCGGCCATTGTTTAACTGCTCATGCATGAAGTCCATCGACCAGACTGGATTGATCGACGCTGGCACCGTCAGCGTGGCCGGTTTCTCGCGCACCATCCGCTTCTTGGGCTTGATCCGCAGATTCAATTCCAGCTCCCAATAAATCCGGTACACCCGTTTGTGGTTCCACTGCTTGCCCCGGATGTTGCGCAAATACAGACAGCACAGGCCGAAGCCCCAGTTCCGATTATTGTCCGTCAGGCGCTACAGACAGTGCGCAATGGCGTCGCTCTATGCCTGCCGTTTAACTTCATAGCGATAGCAGGTCTCGCTGATAAAACGTGGCGCTGCTGATGCCATGCTCACGGCACAAATCCAGAACCGGTGGGCCGGCTTCGGCTTGCTTTAAGACCGCCATGATCTGGCTGTCCGTAAATCGCGATTTCTTCATTGCAGAACCTCCTCAATGCACTACGAGAAAATTCACCCTTTGAAGATTGTTTTTTTGTGGGGGGGATTGCCAATATCTTCAGATGACGTATTTATAGATAGGTTTATTTTTGGGATGATTTCAGGTCGCCGTGTAAAACTACGCTGAGACATGCAAAAAATTAATGCCATAATCATTTTGGTAGTCCAAAAAAACAAGCAAAAATACCGTGACGATTAATGAGAGGCAGGGCTGGATTATGTTTGCAGACGAAATACATTACAAAGAAATCTCTGAAGTTGCCAAGTTGCTGGCAACACGCAAATTATCCTCGGTAGAGCTCACCGAATATATGCTGCGACGCATTGAGCAACTTGATCCGCAACTCCTCTCTTATTCGCTGTCGACACCTGAAGTCGCTTTGGATCAGGCGCGTAAAGCCGATGACATGCTCGGGAAGCGTCAAATACTTTCACCTCTGCATGGTGTGCCCATCGCTGTCAAAGATTTATGCTTTACCGAGGGCATAC
Source organism: Burkholderiaceae bacterium (assembly GCA_040399905.1). Taxonomy (GTDB): domain Bacteria; phylum Pseudomonadota; class Gammaproteobacteria; order Burkholderiales; family Burkholderiaceae_D; genus Pernthalerella. The sequence goes on along the minus strand of JBBARG010000003.1, from coordinate 308,742 downwards.
CCACGATGGCGGGTATGCCCATGCACAAGCATTTTCGGCCGACCTACGATGCCACTGTCATTCGCAAGTTGCGCGAAGCGGGAGCGGTTCTGATTGGCAAACTACAAATGACGGAGGGTGCCTTTGCAGACCATCATCCGGATGTGCCCCCCCCCATTAATCCCTGGCATCGTGATCATTGGTCGGGTGCCTCATCGTCCGGTTCTGGCGTAGCAACCGCTGCGGGGCTGTGTTTTGGTTCGCTGGGTTCGGATACCGGAGGATCCATACGTTTTCCTTCGGCAGCCAATGGCGTCACCGGGCTTAAGCCTACATGGGGCAGGGTGTCGAGGTACGGCTGTTTTGAGCTTGCGGCCTCGTTGGATCATATTGGACCCATGTGCCGCAGTGCCACCGATTGCGGCATCCTGCTTCAGGCGATTGCGGGAGCGGATGCAAATGATCCGACGGCAAGCCGTTTGCCGGTACCGGACTATCTGGCGTCAGCCGAGCGCGATCTGTCAGGATTCCGGGTCGGGTTTGACGAGCACTATGCAGACAGAGACATTGATCTCGATGTCAGCATGGCCATCAAGGAGACATTGCGTGTCATGCGCGACAGGGGTGCCCAGATTGTCCCAGTACGCTTTCCTGACGTGAAGGACATCGTCAACGACTGGGGGCCGGCCTGCTCGATCGAGACGGCGGTCGCGCATGAAGCGACCTATCCTCAACACAAATCAGCCTATGGGCCCGGTTTGTCGGGCCTGATTGAACTCGGCCGCAGCCTGCCTGCTACCGATTATCAGCATATGCTGTTGCGGCGCGCGGATTTCCGCGGAAAAGTGATCGCTGCCCTGGAAAACGTTGATGTCATGCTGATTCCGGTCCAGCCAGTTGCCAGCCCTACGGTGCATCAGATGAGCACGCTGGGCCAAGTGCCTGAACAGCTGGCGGCTATGTTGCGCTACACCGCACCGTTTGATATTTCCGGTCACCCTTCACTGACTCTGACAGCGAATTACACGGCCAAAGGCTTGCCGGTCGCTGTGCAGTTCATCGGTAAATTATTTGACGAGCAGGCCATTTGCCGTGCCGGTCGAGCATTTCAGGCCAGCACGCGCTGGCATCAGAGTCATCCGCGTCTGTAATGCGAGCCCAAATACGTAGTGCGGCATCGCGCATCGTTTATTAGTGCGCTGCGCAAATATCTGGACCGAAAATTTGCGATTTTTTTTCAGCGAAAAAATCGTGTCTATCACTCGCTGAAAAGCCCCGGTAGAGTCGCAAGAGGATATTTAATTAAGGTTTCAAATAATAGATTTGCAAAGGAATTTACCTTGCAAAGCAGCAAATCTATTTATTCAAAAACATTAATTTTATCTACACAAAAAACACTTGCTCGATTATGCTCCAATGCAATTGATAGGTTTTGCAGAGGAATCACATGGTCATTATTGCTGTGCTGTTCAGCATTATCATTGCGTTTGTCCTTGCCGCCATTCTGGTGGCATTTCTTAATCGTTTTTATCGAAAAACTTCACGCGATATTGCGATTATCCGCACGGGTTTCGGCGGTCAAAAAATCATCTTGTCGGGCGGTTGTCTTGCCTTGCCGTTTTTACACAAAGCTGACGAGATCAATATGCGCACTATGCGCATTGAAGTTGCGCGGACTGGAAACAAATCGCTGATAACCGGCGACAAAATGCGCGTCGACGTGGAGCTTGAGTTTTACTTGCGTGTTCAGCCGACGGCAGAAGGTGTCGAAACAGCTGCTCAAGCCATTGGTTCCAAATCCCTCAATGCCGAAGGTGTACGCAACCTGCTCGAAGGTCGTTTCATCGACGCTGTGCAAGCGATTGCGTCTGCCGAAATGATGGATAAGTTGCACACAGAGCGTGCCGAGTTTGTTCGTCGGGTTCAGGAATCTGTTCGTGGCAATCTTGCCCAGAGCGGCATACAGCTGGAGTCCGTATCTCTGACCCGACTTGATCAGGCAGCTTTCGCTTCGCTCGATGAAAACAATGCGTTTAATGCTGTCGGCATGCGAAAACTCGCTGAAATTATTGCAGAGAGTAAGAAAAAACGTGCCGAGATTGAAGCGGACGCCGAGGTGGCTGTGCGTCTTATCCAACTGGAAGTCGTCAAGCAGCGCCTGACCATCTCTCAGCAAGAAGAAGAAGCACAGATCACGCAGCGTCTCGAAATTGAAAAAGCAAAGGCGAAGAGCGAGGGTGAAGCAGCGTGGGCCCGCGAGACTGCGATGGTGGAGTCTGAATCAGCACGAATGAAGCGCGAACGCGAAATCCGATCGGGCGAAATCGAGAAGCAGCGCGAACTCCGCCGCCTGGAGATTGATGCCCAGCTGGCCTCGGAAACGCACAAAGTCGAGAGTGCCATTTCGCTAGCTGCCAAGCATGCCGACGAGGCCGTTGCACAGGCGCACGCCGAGGAAGCTCGCATTGGAATCATCCTTGCACAAGAAAAACTGCAGACTGAGCGGGAGCGCGCAGTGGCGCACCGCTCGCATGAAATTTCCATGATGCGCGAGACTGAGCGCGGTGAAGTCGAAATGTCCAAAGCCGAGGCTCAGGCCAAGGTGCTGTTGACCCGGGCCAAGGCGGAGGCTGGAGCGACCTGTACCGAGGCCGAGGCTGATCGCATTCGTATGCAGGCAGAGTCCGAAGGCAAGCTGGCTATTATCAGCGCAGAGAATTCACGCTCTGCCGATCTGATGCATATGCAGCTCGAGCAGTATCGACTGGATCGCTTGCCGGGCATCATTGAACAGATGATGAAGCCGGCTGAGAAGATTGACAGCATCCGCATTCATCAAGTCACCGGCTTCGGCAACTCATCCTCGCCCGGCGCAGTCGGCGGCGGCAACAGCGGCGATTCCGCCAAGCCACCGGTGACGCAGGTGATGGACAGCATTATGGGCATGGCATTGCAACTGCCCGCACTTAAAAGCATAGGCGATTCAATAGGTGTTGATCTCTCATCGGCGCTTGGCTCTACCAAGGGCGAACAAGACAGTTCGCGCGATTCCAAGAAATCAGACTGAATTAACTAGAACTAAGAATCTATTGAAATAAGAGTGAGCTTCACAGTAGTCGTAAATGGTTTTTCCGGCAGCACAGCTTCATATCGATATCCATGATTGTTAACGTATTTAATAAGAGGGGTCGCACATGAGTTTTAGTCGTCGTCAGTTTTTGGATTCTATGTCGGGTATCACGCTCGGTTCGCTAATTCCATTTGCGGATTCTTTTGCACAGGGTGCACCGATCAAAGTGGGTTCGGTTCTCGATAACTCGGGCAACCTGGATATCTACGGCAAGCCGATGGTGATGGCCACTACGATGGCGATCGAAGAAATCAATGCAGCTGGCGGCCTGCTTGGTCGCAAGCTGCAGGCGATTCAGTACGACACCCAGTCCGATATCGCGCTCTATACCAAGTTTGCCCAGCAACTGGTACGTCAGGATAAAGTTGATGTCGTCCACGGTGGCATTACTTCAGCTTCACGTGAAGCTATCCGTCAGACCTTTACGCGCTCCAACACGCTCTACTTTTACAACGTGCTGTACGAAGGTGGTCTGTGCGACCGCAATACCGTCGTAACCGGTACGACGCCTGCGCAGGCAGTCGAACCTATTCTGGATGTCGCCATGAAGCAGTGGGGCAAGAAGGTGTATGTGCTGGCAGCGGATTACAACTACGGACAAATCACCGCGAAGTGGATCGCACACTATGCCAAAGAGCGCGGCGGCTCCATTGCCAAAACTGACTTCTTTGCCATGGATGTATCGGACTTCGGTTCCACCATCGCCAAGATTCAGCAAGAAAAGCCTTCCTTCGTCGTGTCTGCGCTAGTCGGCGGTGCGCATATGTCGTTCTATCGTCAGTGGGCGGCGTCTGGCATGAACAAAAAAATACCTTTGGCCTCCACGACTTTTGGTGTCGGTAACGAACACCTCGCGTTGTCGCCGGCCGAGGGTGACGGCATCCTGATCGCAGGTAACTACAGCCAGGAATCGACCGAGCCTGCCAACAAAGAATTTTTGGCACGCTGGGCAAAGCGGTTCGGTGACACCAAGATCGTGCACGAGATTGCCGTCTCCCAGTACCAAGGCATCATGCTGTGGGCTGAGTGCGTGCGCAAGGCAGGCTCGATGAATCGCGATGCGATGCTCAAGGCGATTGAGTCCGGCGTCTCTATCGTCGGCCCGGGCGGTACCGTCACCATTGATCCAAAAACTCACCATGCGTCTCTCGACATCAAGGTCATGGAAGTCAAGGGTCAAAAGCTGACGGTCAAGAGCACGGTCAAGCAGCGTCCGCCGCTCGACACTGCGCGCTACTGCGACCTGCAGAAAAACCCCAAAGAAAACAAGCAATACGAAGTCAAAATCTGACCTGGAGACCGCCAGCACAATTTTGCTTTGAAGTGCGCTTTGAAGCAAAGTTGTGCCGTATGTGCGCCTTAACAAATACAAAAAAAGTTTGCCTCATCCATGGATTACGCTGCGGTAGTTGTGCTGGAAGTCCTGTACATGATTTCTTTTCTCGCGCTGACTAGTGCGGGACTGGCAGTCGTGTTTGGGATGATGAAAGTCATCAACCTCGCGCACGGCGAGTTTGTGATGGTCGGTGGCTATACGACGATTGCCTGCTACAAAGCGGGCGTGAATATCTGGTTTGCGATGCTAGTGATAGCGCCGCTGGTCGTAGGCATTCTTGGCTTGCTGATTGAACGTGTTGTAATTCGCTTTCTTTATGGACGAATGATAGACACCATGCTCGCCACCTGGGGTCTGAGCTTACTGATTGTGGGTTTAGTCACCCTCATTTTTGGTAATTCAGCCGTCAGCGTGCAGGCACCGATTGGGTCGTATGAAATCGGACAGTTTCAGATGGGCGGCTACAACCTGTTCATTATCGCCATTGCCACGCTTCTCATGATTGTGATGTGGCTGGTGATGCGTTTCACTCGGTTGGGTTTGGTGGCACGCGGTGCAATGCAAAACCGCGATGTCGCTTCTTCGCTGGGTTACAACCCGGAGCGCATTTACATGTGGACCTTTACGGTCGGCGCAGCGCTGTCGGGACTGGCCGGCGGTGTGTTGGCCCCGCTCACCGGGCTGTTGCCTTCTGTGGGGGGCTCCTACATTGCCAAGTCGTTTATCACTGTTATCACCGGCGGCGCCTCGATCATTACCGGCACCCTGGCGAGCTCCATACTGTTTGGCACGATCAACCAGGTAGTTTCCTTTGCGTCGATGCCTGTGGTTGGTGAAATCGCCATGCTGGTACTCGCCATTATTCTTCTTAGACTGATGCCTCAGGGGATCACTGGTCGCTTCTTCAAGAATTCCGCATGATTACCCGTTCAAATTTTGGTACAGGCCACATGAGTTGGCTGGGATTCGGGCTGGCCAGTCTGGGTCTGCTTGTAGCTCCCGCTCTCTTCGATGTCAATACGATGACCGTTCTCCTTATTTGGGGACTGTTCGCCTTGTCTCTGGGACTGATGTGGGGTTACGCGGGGATATTGAGCTTTGGTCATGCTGCCTATTTCGGGCTCGGCGCCTACACCTACGCAGTGGCATCAATGAATATCGGCGAAAGTACATTGCCGCTTTTGCTGGCACTGCTGATTCCTGCGCTGCTGGCAGCCATCATCGGCGCGATGATGTTTTACGGTCGTATCAGTGATGTGTACATGGGCGTGATTACGCTGGTCGTTACGCTGATAATGTTCAAGTTCATCAATTCCACGGCAGGCGATGCCTACCGGATTGGTAATGTGCGCCTGGGCGGCTTTAACGGCATACCCGCTTTTCCGATTCTGAACGTACCGGGCGATCCCGAGATACAAATTTTCGGGCTCGGGCTTTACTACGTTGTCGCTGCAGCCCTGTTGCTGAGTTATCTGCTGTGCCGCTGGATTCTGTCTTCGTACTTTGGCCGCGTTCTTATCGGCATACGCGAAAACGAAAATCGTATCGAATTGCTGGGCTATAGCGCGCCGTTGTACAAGACAGCTATTTTTACCATCAGCGCGGCCATGGCCGGCCTTGCCGGAAGCCTGTTTGCTAATTGGTCAGAGATTGTGACACCCGGCTTATTCAGTCTCGGACAGTCTGCAGAAGTCATTATCTACACCATCGCCGGCGGGATGGGAACGCTGATAGGTCCGATACTCGGTGCCATTGGCTTGGGCTCTATTAAGCTGCTGCTGGGCGAACAGACCTTGATCGACAACTCGCTGCTGTTAGGCGCGATTCTGGTGCTGGTGGTGTTGCTTATTCCTAGCGGTATCGTGCCGACTTTGCTGCGCTGGCGCCTGCGCCGCAGTGAGGCGGTGGCAGCGCGCAGCAGGGCCAGCAGTACGCGCCGCCGCCGTCGCAACTCCGGAGAAGACGCATGAGCGAAACCGTGGTGGAGACCCGCGATCTGTCGGTACGATTCGGTGGGGTTACAGCGGTCAATAATGTCAACTTCAACCTGAAAGAACGCGAGCTGCGCTGTCTGATCGGCCCCAATGGCGCCGGCAAGAGCACGTTCTTCAAATGCCTGACCGGCCAGGTACAAGTTAGCCACAACAGCGGTCGTGTACTCATACGAGGTCACGATGTCACCGGCTGGAGACCCTATGACATCGTGCGGCTGGGTGTGGGTATCAAGACGCAGGTGCCATCTGTTATGAACAGTCTGAGTGTCGAAGAAAATCTGTGGCTCTCCGCGCGCCGCGTGAATCCACGGGAGACGGTGCGCGAAGTTGTGCAGAGCGTAATGGCTCAGGTGTCGCTGGAAGGGATTGCGCGCCGTCAGCTTGGCGAGCTGGCGCACGGACAACGTCAACTGGTTGAGATTGGCATTGTTCTCGCCCAGCGTCCTTGGTTGATTTTGCTGGATGAGCCGGCCGCTGGCATCACGCATGCCGAAGCCGACCGCCTTGTAGAAATTATCCATGAAGTCAATACGACGGCGACCGTTGTCGTTGTCGATCACGACATGCAGTTTGTTCGTAGCCTGGGCGGCAAAGTGACTGTGCTGCATCAGGGTTCTGTCTTGCGTGAAGGTTCCGTGGACGATGTCCTTGCCGACCAAAAGGTGCGTGAGGTTTACATAGGGAGCCGTGCAAAATGAATCTAAGGCTGAACCTCAGGCATCCTGAATCGACAGCCGGTGAAGTCTCAGACACCGTCGTTGAGGTCGCTGAACTGCGTGCTGGTTATTCGGGCATTCCCGTCCTTCGCGGCGTGAGTTTCGCCCTGCGCGAGGGCGAAGCAATCGGTATCGTCGGCCACAACGGCATGGGCAAATCGACGCTCCTCAAAACGCTGGTGGGACTGGTGCCCGCAACGTCGGGGCGCATCAGCATTGATGGGTTGGATGTCAGCCACATGCCGGCGCATGAGCGCAGCCGTCTCGGTATTGGTTACGTCCCGCAAGGCCGCGGCATCATGCCCGGCCTGACTGCACTGGAAAATCTGCGACTGGGTTGGTCCGAAGATTCCGGCGACACGGAACAAGCCGCCCTGGAGCGGGTGCTCGATACGCTGCCGCGACTTAACAGCGTGCTGGACCGGAAGGGCGGCGCACTGTCTGGCGGGGAGCAACAGATTCTCGCTCTTGGGCGCGCGTTAATGCCTGCGCCCTGGTTGCTGGTGCTGGATGAACCGTCGGAAGGCATACAGCCTTCCATCATTCAGGAGATCGGCGAGATTCTTGTCAACTTGCGCAAGCGCGAGAAGTTATCGCTGCTGGTGGTCGAGCAAAATCTCGATCTCGTGCTGGATGTGGCCGACCGGATTTTTGTCATGGAGCGCGGACAGATAGAGCGCGAGATGGCCGTCAGCGCCATCCGTAACGGTGGCCTGTCCGAACTGCTCGGCATGGGTGCTGCGCGTATGACGCGTGACAGCCGTCCGGTGGCGACAAAAGCTGCGGCAGGGCAGGGGCCAAAAACCGCTGCGCCGGCCAATCTTGCGCCGACAAGAAAAACGACTTCGCTGTTGACGGGTGAGATCGCCTACACGGCTTCTGCGCCCGCCACGATGGCCGCTGCATCATTGTCTGCGACGTCATCGCTGTCAGCCGTCGGTAGCTCTTACAGCTACACGTCGACTGAGCGAAAAAATACGGCCAGGCCACACACAGCTGCAACCCACACAGCTGCAACCCACACAGCCGGACAAGACACATCATACAAAGGTCACTCCATGACGAAAGTCAAGCGCCCCACGCATCAGCAGTTAAAGAAAATCGTGGAATCTCTGCACATGAGCATGTCGGATGCCGAGATCGCCGAATATCTCGAAGTGGTCGACGGTACGCTCGACGCCTACGACACGCTGGCCAGCATGCCGGATTACTTGCCGCAGGTGCGCTACCCGCGCACGCCCGGTTACAAACCGACCGGCTCCGAGAACCCGCTGGGCGCCTGGGCAGTCAAGTCTGAAGTCAAAGGCGCGCCTTACGGACCACTGGCTGGTCGAACGATTGTTTTGAAGGACAACATCTGTCTGGCTGGCGTGCCGATGATGAACGGTTCCAGCACCCTGGAAGGCTATGTGCCGGATGTAGACGCAACTCTGGTTGCACGCATTCTCGACGCGGGCGGCACGATCGTCGGCAAAGCCCATTGCGAACACTTTTGTCTGTCAGGCGGTAGCCATACTTCCTCGTCCGGTCCTGTGCATAACCCCTACAAAATGGGCTACTCGGCGGGTGGTTCCTCCAGCGGCTCAGGTGCGCTTGTCGGTGCCGGTGAAGTCGACATGGCCATCGGCGGTGACCAGGGCGGATCGATCCGCATTCCCGCTTCCTGGTGCGGTCTGGTGGGCATGAAAGCCACGCACGGTCTGGTTCCCTATACTGGCGTGATGCCGATCGAGGCCACCATCGATCACGTAGGTCCGATGACCACGACGGTCGCCGACAATGCCCTGCTGCTTGAAGTGATCGCCGGTGAAGACGGTCTCGACCCGCGCCAGAACAATGTGCGTACTGACCGCTACACCGACGCGCTGGGCAAGGGCGTAGCCGGATTGCGCATCGGCCTCGTCACCGAGGGCTTCGAACTCGATAGTTGCGAACCCGATGTCGTCGAGAAGGTGCTGCAGGCTGCCGAGCGCCTGCGCAGCCTGGGCGCGATCGTTGAAAACATCTCGATACCCATGCACCTCGATGGCCCGGCCATTTGGGCACCCATCGCACTGGAGGGCCTGACCGCCCAAATGATGCATGGCAATGGCATGGGCTTCAACTGGAAGGGCATGTACACCACGAGCCTGCTCGATGCCCATGCCAACTGGCGCAGCCGTGCCAACGAACTTTCCCGCACACTGAAGCTGTCAATGATGGTCGGCGAATATTTCATCAAAGAGCATCGTGGTCATTTTTTTGCCAAAGCGCAGAACGTCGGGCGCAAGCTGCGCGCCACTTATGACGACGCACTCTCGCGCTACGATTTATTGCTGATGCCGACCTTGCCGATGAAAGCCACGCCGCTGCCGCCTGCGGATGCGCCGCTGGCGCTGTGGTGCCAGCGAGGATTCGAAATGCTGACCAATACCCAGCCCTTCGATGTCACCGGTCACCCGGCCATCAGCGTACCCTGCGGCATGAGCGGGGGTCTGCCCATCGGCATGATGCTGGTGGCGAAGCACTTCAATGAATCGACCATATACCGCGCTGCCCACGCTTTTGAGCAGAGCGGAGACTGGCGCGATTTCTGAGTGAAGCAGAATGCGTAGCAATCCTTTCCAGTCAGACTGGCTGGCCGCTTCGCGAGCCTCTGGCCAGCGGCCCAAAGGGTCGCTGTCCTATGTGGCCGGCGACACCGAACCACCGCTGGAATTCATTACCATTCCCGAGTTGTTTCGCCAGACGGTTCAGCGCCTCGGTTCGAAAGACGCGGCGATTTTCGATGCCGAGAACCTGAGACTGTCCTGGTACGAGCTGTCGGCGCGCGTCGATCGCATGGCCGCCGGCCTGCTGGCACTCGGTCTGCGCAAGGGCAACCGCGTCGGTATCTGGGCGCCGAATCGCCATGAGTGGCTGGTCACGCAATTCGCGACGGCACGCATTGGCCTGATCCTGGTCAACATCAACCCGTCTTACCGCAAGTCCGAACTGGCCTATGCATTGAAGGAGTCAGGTTGCCGCGCGCTCGTCATGGCGCGCGACTTCAAGACCAGTGATTACTTGGGCATGATCACGGATCTGATGCCCGAACTACTAATGGCGGGCGACAGGGGCCATGTCGATAGCGTTCAACTGCCCGACCTCAAGCACGTCATTCTTCTGGGCGATGCGCCGGCACCCACCCGTTGCCTGACCTACGCGGACTTGTTAAAGCTGGCAGGGCCCGCGCAAAGCAGCAGACTGGAAATGCTCACGAGCGCGCTCGATCCCGACGATGCGATCAACATTCAGTTCACCAGCGGGACTACCGGTTCGCCCAAAGGCGCGACGCTGTCGCATTTTAATATTGTGAACAACGCCCGCTACACCGCCATGACCATGAGTTTGGGCGACGCCGATAAGCTCTGCATTCCCGTGCCGCTCTATCACTGTTTTGGCATGGTGCTGGGCGTGCTCTGTGCCGTCGCTTCCGGCGCCACGATGGTTTTTCCTGGCGAGGGTTTTGATGCATTGGAGACGCTGGCATCTGCCGAGCGGCACCGCTGCACGGCGCTGCATGGTGTACCGACGATGTTTGTCGCTATGCTCGAAAGACCGGAGTTTTCACGCTTCGACCTGACCTCACTACGTACCGGCATCATGGCCGGCGCGCCGTGCCCCGTCGAGACCATGCGTCGCGTGGTGGCAGACATGCATATGGAAGAAGTGACGATCGCCTATGGTATGACGGAGACAGCGCCGATTTCTTTTCAGTCCTCGATTGAAGATCCGCTCGCACGACGCATCGCAACAGTGGGTCGCGTACAGCCGCATTTCGAAGCCAAGCTGATCGATCGCGAGGGGCGCATCGTACCTGTCGGCCAGACCGGCGAAATATGCACGCGCGGTTACGGCGTCATGCGCGGCTACTGGAAAGATCCGGTGCGCACTGCTGAGGCCGTCGATGTCTCTGGCTGGATGCATACCGGTGATCTGGGCGTGATGGACGCCGAGGGATATCTCAACATCGTCGGCCGGGTCAAAGACATGCTGATACGCGGCGGCGAAAATATTTACCCGCGAGAGATCGAGGAATTCCTGTTGCGCCATCCCGCGATTCTGGCAGTACAAATCGTGGGCGTCCCTGACGACAAGTACGGCGAAGCAGTCGCCGCCTGTATCATCCTGCGACCCGGGCAGACCCTGGATGCCGAAGGGGTACGAGCCTACTGCAAAGACCAGATAGCCCATTACAAAGTGCCGCGCTATCTGGAATTCATGGAGGCATTTCCCATGACCGCCACAGGCAAACCGCAGAAGTTCGCCTTGCGCGAGCAGCTCATTCAACAACTCGGTTTGCGCAGGCAGCAGACTGCATGATTGCAGGCCTGACTAGGCTTAGGCCGCTCAGTTTGCAGGGTGTATTGGTCTAATTCCAAAGTGGTGACATTACGGATGAATAAATCGGTGGGGCGGCTTTGTCTCTGAACAATTGATTCTTCAGGTTTTAGCGCAGTCCGGGAATCAATGAAGCCATGTTATTTTTTCCTCTTGTCATTTCTGCTTGCCAAATCTGGCATCTTCACCGCAAGTTCGCGGTTTCCATAAAGCGATAGCCAAGAGCGAAACTGTCTTCCTGTCTTTTTTAGAGGGAGGGCTTGTCGTTTAACGTTATCCGTTATACTCTGATGATACAGTCATTTCTTTGCGAAGATACCCGCGACCTGTTCGAGACTGGTGCCAGTAGAAGATTCTCGTCCGTGATCCAAGTCGCGACGCGTAAATTGGCACAGCTAGATGCTGCTATGACGCTGGATTTTCTGAGGGCGCCGCCCGGTAACAGGCTTGAATTATTGAAAAGCGATCGGAAGGGTCAGTACAGCATTCGCATCAACGTACAGTACAGATTGTGCTTTGTCTGGACAGAGGAAGGTCCGGCTAGTGTCGAGATTGTTGATTATCATTAGGAGTCTGCATCATGTTCAAAAATGGTATGAGGCCGGTACACCCCGGAGAAGTTTTACGTGAAGATTATCTGGTTCCCATGGAACTCAGTGCCAATGCATTGGCCAGGGCCTTGCATGTCCCTGCGCCGCGCATCAATGACATCGTGCTTGAACGGCGGGGCATCACGGCAGATACCGCATTGCGACTGGCGCGCTATTTTGGTGGCGACGCGCATTCATGGATGAACCTGCAAAGTACTTACGAGCTGCGTTTGGCCGAAATAGAGAATTCACGTCAGATCAATAAGGAAATTACCCCCGCGGCTCAAGAGGTATAAATTTAAGGTTCCACAGCCAGATTTACAGACTCCAATTATTTCAGCCAGCAACACCATTGCCATAAATCGTGCCCTGATTCCAGCTGGCGACATAGTCCGTCAGGGTGACTGTACCGGTACTCTGCATCTGATCATCAAAGTATTCAAACAGCACGCCATCATCAGATGCCGTCATGGACAGAAGCACGGTACCGCCATCTTCGCCGCCATGTTCAATGTGGGGCAGGGCATCAGCCGGGGCCATCGCATAGTCGCCTTTTTTTCGATGGATAAGCGTGGTACGGCCATCGGCACCGAGTTCTTTCAGTATTTGCTCTCCTTCCAGCACCAGGGTGACTGTTGAGGCAACGTGGCGATGCCGGCGGCAGTGTCCACCCGGGCCATACCTGAGCAGCATGTCGAGTCGCCCACTTGCAAAATCGTAGCCAAGCAGGCTGTATTCAAAATCAACCAGAAAGGCTTTACAAGCGGGATCCGTGACATGTCGCCATTCAACAGCATTCAGATCAAACTGGTTTGAGACGCTGGGCATGCGATGGCCTCCTGAAAGGGATATAGTCTTAACGGAAGCGACAGCTCACGCTGCCGAGTACACCGAAATCTGCGCTGACGCGGTCGCCCTGCTTGACCGCGATGGGTATCCGGCAGGTGCCGGTCGTGACGAACTGGTTTGCCTCGCAGGCGATGCCCAGCGCCGACAATTCATTCACGAGCCAGGTCAGGCCAATGCGCGGATCGCCCAGCACATTGCGGCCAAAGCCGGAGCCGGTCGGTTCCCCGTTCAGTGTCACACGGATTTCCTCGTTCACATAATCGAAGCCTTGCCAGTCATCCGCCCTTGGGCCGAGCACGAACAGGTGGGCGCAGGCGTTGTCGGCGATCAGTTGCGGCGCACCTGCCTTCACAAAATCGTCGTAACGCGAGTCGGGCACTTCTATCGACGGATGCACGGAGTCGATTGCATCCAGTACCTCATGCATTAAGTAAGCTTCGGTACGGGGTGGCAAGGTGCGACCGAAGCGAAAAGCAAACTCGATCTCGGCAACCCGCATCAGGTTACCGTCCAGCGCCATCTCTGTGCCGTTCTGCAAGACGCGATCGGCGAAGAGCCGGCCTGCCAGCGGTCCGTCGACGCCGATGTGTTTTTGTCCGTCAATACTGGTGGCTGCGATCTTCCAGCCGAGGACCGGGTTTCCCTGCAGTTCAGCCATCGCGGCCTGCACCGCATACCCTTCATTCCGTGTGGTCGGACGAAGCGCTTCAGGCATACCGGCACAGCGGCGTTTTGTGGATGCAAGTTGCAGCAGCATTTCGGCAGCTTGATGGCTCTTTGTGTTCATGTTCGGTATGAAAATCTGGTTTCAATAGTTGCGATACAGCGTTGTACCTGATGCGTCAGGCAGGGCAGTTTCATGAGTTCCCTGCAGGCGCATGGTGTTTCACTGCCAGCAAAGCCAGCACGCTGATCGTCGCCATTCCTGACAGATAATAACCAACGAATTGCAGACCGTAATTCGTCGCGAGCCAGGTCGCGATGTACGGCGCAAACGACGCCCCCAGAATCGCCGACAGGTTGAAACTGAGCGAGGCACCCGTGTAGCGCACTTCGACCGGAAACAGGTCTGACAGTAGTGCGCCCATCGGACCAAAGCACAGACCCATCAGCGCCATGCCGATCGACAGCGCCAGCACGGTCGTGAGGCTGCCGGCCTGCAGCATCGGGCCCAGCACTATTCCCAGCACGACGATGCCTGCCGCTCCCAGTGTCAGTGCGAAAGTGCGTCCGTGGCGGTCAGACAGTTTTGCGGCGATCGGAATGAACAAAGCAAAAAACACGACCGACACCAACTGCAGCACCAGAAAGTCCTTTCGTGCATAGCCCAGCGACGACGTCGCCCAGCTCAGCGTGAACACTGTGATCAGATAGAACAGCACGAACTGACCCATGGCCGAGAGCATGCCCAGCAGTAGTGCGCGCGGATGTTTCGTTATCACCTCGAACACCGGCACCCTGACTTGTTCATGCTGCTCAAGCACCTTGCGGAACGCAGGTGTTTCGGTGATCGTGAGACGGACATACAAACCCACGACGACCAGCACTGCGCTGGACAGGAAAGGAACACGCCAGCCCCAGTCGAGAAAGTCAGCTTCGGATAACTGCGTAGTCAGCAGCAAAAATGCGCTGCCCGACATGAAGAAACCGGCTGGTCCGCCCAGTTGAGGGAACATGCCATACTAGGCGCGCTTGCCCGGCGGTGCATTTTCTGTTGCGAGCAGCACCGCGCCGCCCCATTCGCCGCCCAGTCCCAGGCCTTGCCCGAAGCGCAGCAGCGCCAGCAACAGCGGCGCGGCAATGCCGATCGAGGCATACGACGGCAGCAGGCCGATCAGCACCGTGGAGACGCCCATCATCAGCAGTGATGCAACCAGTGTCGCCTTGCGCCCGACCCGGTCGCCGAAATGACCGAACAAAGCGGAACCCACCGGGCGCGCCACGAACGCAAGACCAAAGGTGGCCAGCGACTGCAGCATCGCCATCGTCGGGTCCGACGACGGGAAGAACAAGTGCGGGAAAACCAGCACTGCAGCCGTACCGAAAATATAGAAATCGAAGTACTCGATCGTCGTGCCGATCAGGCTCGCGAACAAGACCTTCCTCGGTGAGTTGGCGGGTGGGGATACGTCATTGCTTGCGTTAGTGGGGTCCGCGACAGCCTGGTCTTGCATGAAAAGTCTCCTGATAGGTATTTCGGCGAAACGTTCAGCGGGCGCTTCAGTGGAGGCCGAAGACAGGACAAGTACCCGTGAAATAGTAGCTTGCAAGGCTCATTTTTTAACTGGTATGATGACTACATAAGAGATGATCATGCCAACGAACACGTGAACAGTCAATTGGAAAATTTGCCAGAAAACACGCCTCCGTCAGCGCCCATCGTGCGCCGCAAGCTCGGTCGTCAGGTGCAAGACCGGTTGCTGGCGGACATACGTTCAGGCGCCTATCCGATCGGATCCTTGCTGCCGTCCGAGCGGGAACTGATGGCCCGTCTGGGCGTCGGGCGTCCGGCGGTGCGCGAAGGTTTGCAGGCGCTTGAGCGCATGGGCTTGCTGTCGATCGTGCACGGCGAGGGCGCACGCGTGCAGGCCTTGCACGCCGATGCCGTGATCTCCCAGATTTCCGAGACGGCCGTGCATTTGCTGGCGTCGAACAGCCAGTTGCTGGAGCATTTAAAAGAAGCACGGCTCGCCTTTGAGGTGGCGATGGCGCGCAGCGCGGCACAACGGGCCACGGCGGCGGACATCACCACCCTGAGGGCGGCGCTTGATGAGCACCGTCAGAGCCTCGGCGATCCGGTGCGCTTTTTGGAGACCGACCTGGCCCTGCACCAGCTGATCGCCAGGGTATCCGGCAATCCGGTCTACGTTGCCGTGTCTCAGGCGATGCTGCAGTGGCTGCACAATTTTCATGAAGATCTCGTGCGCGCACCCGGCGCCGAAGAAGTCACGTTTGAAGAGCATAGTCGCTTGGTTGACTGCATTGCCCGGCACGATCCTGATGGCGCCGAGCAGGCTGTCCGCGAGCATCTGTCGCGCGCCAATTTGCGTTATCGCACGGGTCAGTAAACTCGCTGGCCCTGGTACGCCATCTCCCATTCAACCCACACCAAAGACCCGAATGCCACTCTTTCCCGGCTTTACACAAAAACGCATTCGCACCAGCGGTGCCACCATCAACGTCATTACGGCAGGACAGGGCGAACCGCTTTTGCTGCTGCATGGTTATCCGCAAACGATGGCCTGCTGGCATTTGATTGCGCCGCAACTCGCCAAGCACTTCACCGTTGTCTGCGCCGACCTGCGCGGCTATGGCGGCTCCTCCAAGCCCAAAGGTTTGCCCGACCACTCGAACTATTCAAAGCGGGCAATGGCGCAGGACATGGTCGAAGTGATGGACAAGCTGGGCCATGCGCGATTTCACCTGATCGGTCATGACCGCGGCGGACGCGTCTCGCACCGGCTCGCGAAAGACCACGGCGAGCGTGTGCAGACCCTGACCGTGCTCGACATCTCCCCAACGCTGAAAATGTTCGAAAGCACCGACCTGCGCTTTGCGACCGCCTATTACCACTGGTTCCAGATGCTGCAGCCGGCGCCGCTGCCGGAGAAAATGCTGCAAGGGATCGTGCCCTTTAATATTCTCGGCATGGTGGGCCGCTCGACGCCCGACCTGTCAGCGTTCTCCAAAGCGGCGGTGGCCGAGTACGTGAAAGCCTACAAAGACCCGAAAGCCATCCACGCCAGCTGCGAGGACTATCGCGCTGCCGGCACGATCGATCTGGAGCATGACCGCAAGGACCGCCGTCGCAAACTGAAGATGCCGATGCTGGCGCTCTGGGGTAAGCAGGGCGTCGTTCACCGCCTGTTTGATTGCCTCGCCGACTGGCGCGAGGTGGCCTCCGACGTGCGCGGCCGTGCACTGGACTGCGGCCATTTCATCCCTGAAGAAAAACCGGCCGAGACGCTCAAAGAGATCCGTCGTTTCATCAGCCAGTATCCGATCTGACCACCGCGCTCTGACCCCGAGGAGTTCCGCATGACTGCCAACCCCCGTCACAAGAGCAGCGCGCTGTTCGATGGCCCCGACCGCACTGTCGCGCGCGCCATGATGAAAGCCGCCGGCTTCACTGACGACGACCTCAAAAAACCCCAGATCGGTGTCGCGCATTGCTGGATAGGCACCATGCCCTGCAATCTGAATCACCGCGATCTGGCTCAGCGCGTGATGGCCGGTATCCGTGATGCCGGCGGTACGCCGCTGGAGATCAACACCGTTGCGATTAACGACGGCATCACCACCGGCACCGAGGGCATGAAGACCTCGCTGGTCAGCCGCGAACTGATTGCCGATTCGGTTGAACTGGTCGCCCGTGGCCACGCGCTCGACGGGCTCGTGACCATCTCCGGTTGCGACAAGACCATACCCGCGATGGCGATGGCGCTGGGCAGGATGAACCTGCCGGGCCTGTCCTTCTACAGCGGCTCCATCCTGTCGGGCAAGTGCACCAAGCCGTCGACCCTGTTCGAAGGCCGCAAGCTCACTATTCAGGAAATTTACGAAGCTGTCGGCGCGTTCAATGCGGGCCGCATCGGCGCGGATGAGCTGCTCGATGTCGAGAATCATGCCTGCCCTGGTGCCGGTGCCTGTGGCGGCCAGTTTACGGCCAATACGATGGCGACTGCCAGTGCCATGCTCGGCATTTCGCCCATGGGTTTCAATGACATTCCGGCGCTCGACCCGACCAAGGCCGATGCCGCCTACGAATGCGGCCAGCTGGTGATGACACTGGTGAATGCCGGCATCACGCCGCGCGAACTGGTTACCCGTGAGAGTTTCGAGAATGCGATTGCGGGCGTCATGGCAACCGGCGGTTCCACCAATGCGGTGCTGCATCTGCTGGCCATAGCGCGCGAGTTTGGTGTGCCGCTGACGCTTGACGATTTCGATCGCATCTCGCGCCGTACGCCGGTACTGGCCGACATGCGCCCTTGGGGACGTTTCACCGCGCCTGAAATGTATGAGGCCGGCGGCATGCCGCTGGTTGCAAAGCGCCTGTGCGAAGCGGGCCTGCTCCACACCGACGTGCAGACCGTCTCCGGGCGAACGCTTGGCGAAGAGGCGCAGCGTGCCAGCGAGTCAGAAGGGCAAGAGGTCATCCGTCCCGCAACGGCGCCGATCTATCCGCAGGGCGGGCTGGCTATCCTGTACGGCAATGTCGCCCCCGGCGGGTGCGTCATCAAGCTCGGCGGCCAGAAGAAAAAACTGCACCGGGGCCCCGCCCGCGTGTTCGAGAACGAAGAGGCCGCCTTCGCGGCGGTCAAGGCCGGTGAGATCCGTCCGAATGACGTGATGGTGCTGCGTAACGAGGGGCCGCGCGGTGGACCCGGCATGCGCGAGATGCAGCTCGTCACCGGCGCCCTGCAGGGTTCAGGACTGGGCGACACCGTGGCGCTGATGACGGACGGGCGTTTTTCCGGCGCATCGCATGGTTTCGTCATCGGTCACATCGTTCCCGAGGCCGTCGATGGCGGCCCGATCGCCATGCTGCGTGACGGTGACATGATCGAGATCGATGTCGAGCATCGCCGCCTCGATGTCGCACTCACGGACGCAGAGCTTACCGAACGGCGTGCCGGCTGGATGCCGCCGCCACCGCGCTACACCCACGGTGTACTGGCGAAGTTCGCCCGTCTCGTGACCGATGCTTCGCAAGGCGCGGTCACATCGGCCTTTGCCCAACCAGATACTTAATTCAAAACAGTCACAGGAGACAGCATGAAACCCACCTTCGTCAAACGCATCGGTCTGGTGAAAAAACGCAAAGACCTCAGCTATGAACAATTTACCGACCACTGGCTGAACGTTCACGCCGACCTGTGCAAGAAGCTGCCCAACATGCGCCGCTACTCCGTCAATCTGGTGGCGGTTGATCAGGTCGCGGCCTTTGGTTATGAAGGCTTTTCGGAACTCTGGTTTGATTCGGCCGAGGCGCTTGCCGCATCGCTCGGCAGCCCCGAAGGCAAAACTTTGCTGGCCGACCTGCCCAATTTTACGGACAGTATTCACCCGCTCGTGGTGGACGATTATCTGATGCTGTAAACACGGCGTTATTGTTACCGCTGCAGGCGACGGCGTCATCGAACGTAAGAATGTCGAAGGCAACTGCCTGCATCGCTTTGGGCGGTTCAGCGGCTGGCAGCCGTGGCATGAGGAATAACCATGGATAAATCACTACTCAGTCAAGCTGCAGGTGAGTCAGGCAAGGAAGGCATGACGAATGCCATACCGCTTGATGCGGGCGCTTCAGCGATGCACGTGGCGGATTGTTGGGTGCGGGCAGTGAATCAGGGGGATGTCGAGGCGATGACGGATGTTTTCGCGCCGGATGCACAGTTCTTTGGCACGACGACCAAGACCGTCATCTCCTCCATTGATGGGATAAAAAATTATTTCAGCGCTGCGTTTGCCGCATTTTCTCCGCTGAACTTATCGCTCGGTCCCGTGACCGTATCGGCCTTGTCGGCAACCAGCGCTGTCATCACCGGGTATGACAAATGGCATGTCACGGCAGAAGGTAAGCCTAACGAGATGATAGGCCGCCTGACTCTGGTGGTCCAGGAAGTGCAGGGTGGCTGGCGAATCGTCAGCTTTCATCGCTCTGCCATGCCGCAGTAGAAGATTGTCGTCAACTCAACGTGCAGAGTACATACGAACTGCGTTTGGCCGAAATAGAAAATTCACGTCAGATCAATAAGGAAATTACCCCCGCGGCTCAAGGCGTGTAAAGTTCAGGTTCCGCAGCTTATTCAAAACAAAAATAAAAAGGAAACGCCGATGCAGCAAGCCCCGCGCACCCGTCAGATCGTCGCTGCCGTCATCGGCAATGCTCTTGAATGGTATGACTTCGTCGTCTACGGTTTTTTAACCGTCATCATCTCCCGCCTGTTTTTCCCTTCCGGTAGCGAATATGCGTCGCTGCTGCTGGCGATGGCAACCTTCGGTGTCGGCTTTTTCATGCGGCCGGTCGGTGGCATTGTCATTGGCTTGTACGCCGACCGCAAAGGTCGCAAAGCTGCGCTGCAACTGATTATTTTGCTGATGACAGTGGCAATGGCCTTGATTGCCTTTGCGCCGACGTATGCCGCTATCGGTGCCGGCGCGCCGCTGCTGATTGTGCTGGCGCGATTGCTGCAAGGTTTTGCGACGGGCGGCGAATTCGCTAGCGCGACGTCGTTTCTGGTCGAGAGCGCACCGGCAGAGCGGCGCGGTTTTTTTGGTTCGCTGCAAATGGTCGGGCAAAGCATCGCCGCGCTTGCAGGGGCGTTGTCGGGCATGCTGATCACGCAGAATCTGTCGCCTGAGCAGATAGACAGTTGGGGCTGGCGTATACCGTTCATCATCGGCTTGCTGATTGCACCCGTTGGCCTCTATATGCGCCGACACTTGGAAGAGACTGAAGCGTTTATCGAAGCCAGCCAGTCCGGCGCAGAAAAAGCCAGCCTGCCGGCGATCTGGCATGCGCACCGGCGCTCGGTGCTGGTGTCTTTCGGGCTGGTCCTGTCGGGCACCATCATGTATTACGTGGTGTTGATCTACATGCCGACCTATGCCAAGACCCAGCTCAATATCCCGCTGACAGATGCCTTCATTGCGCAGGTTATGGGGCTGCTGTGCCTGACTGTGCTGATACCTGTTTTCGGTGGCTTGTCTGACCGCTTCGGTCGTCGTCCGCTAATGATGGCAGCATCCGTTCTTTATTTTGTTTTGCCCTATCCCTTGTTTGCATGGCTGCA
Organism: Burkholderiaceae bacterium; assembly: GCA_040399905.1. GTDB lineage: Bacteria > Pseudomonadota > Gammaproteobacteria > Burkholderiales > Burkholderiaceae_D > Pernthalerella. The sequence goes on along the minus strand of JBBARG010000003.1, from coordinate 287,990 downwards.
GGCCGAGCCTGCACTGTTCCGGCTGGCCGTCATGCAGATTTGTTTGTGCAGCGCCGTGGCTGTCGGCCTCGGGCCGATTTCAACCGCGCTGGCTGAGCAGTTTCCGGCGCGAGTACGCTCAACGGGTCTTGCGCTTGGTTACAACTTTGCCGTAATGTTGTTTGGCGGTTTTGCGCAGTTGATTGTGACCTGGCTCATCAAAGAGACGGGCACACCGCTGGCACCTGCTTACTATGTGATGTTTGGTGCAGTGATGGGTTTAATCGCGGCGCTGTTCATGGTGGAGCGGCATCGTGAGCGGGTGTTGCATTGATTTGTACAATTTGACATAGATGGGAAATAATATTGAGCAGGTATCGCGAAATGATCTACTATTACGTACCGTTAAACGTACGCAACTGAGGAGGCAGCATGGATGTGCTTACGGCGACAGAAGCGCGCAGCAAACTTTTTAAGCTTATTGATGAAGCAGCAGATTCGCATCAGCCAGTTGTTATAACCGGCAAAAGAAATACTGCGGTGCTCGTTTCTCAGGAAGACTGGTCGGCGATGCAGGAAACAATATATTTGTTGTCGATCCCTGGCATGCGCGAATCTTTGCGTGAGGGATTGGCAACACCCATTTCTAAGACCAGCAAGGTCTTGAAGTGGTGAGTTGGACGCTTGTTTTTACAAAGCAGGCACAAAAAGATGCAAAAAAATTGACGGCGTCAGGATTGAAGGGAAATGCTCAGGCACTGCTTGAGATTATCGCTGAAAATCCTTTTCAGAATCCGCCACGTTATGAAGCTCTGATAGGTGATCTCTCTGGCGCTTTCTCAAGACGCATCAATATCCAGCATCGTTTGGTTTATCAAGTCCTGAAACAAGAAAAAATAATCAAGGTGCTGCGACTTTGGAGTCATTATGAATAGTTACGCATTGCGCATTTTATTCGCCTGCTCGATAAGTGCATTCTTATGGATTTCCTCCGCATTCGCAGCCGATACCGACCCCATCTACGGTCCCGAACTGGAAGGTTTCACCTATCCCGAACCCGTGCAGCGTTTCGCGTTCACGTCGCAACGCCAGTCCATGCAGATGGCTTACATGGACGTGCAGGCTTCCAAGCCTAACGGCAAGACTGCAGTGCTTTTGCATGGCAAAAATTTTTGCGCGGCGACCTGGGAAGGCACATTGCGCTTTTTACAGCAGCAAGGCTACCGCATCATTGCTATTGATCAGATCGGTTTCTGCAAGTCGACCAAGCCGGCTTCTTACCAATACACATTTCAGCAGCTGGCTACGAACACCAAAGCCTTGCTGACGTCGCTGGGCATTCAACGCGCAACCTTGATTGGCCATTCAACCGGCGGCATGCTGGCGACGCGCTATGCGCTAATGTATCCGGATAGCGTAGAGCAGCTGGTAATGATCAACCCTATTGGCCTTGAAGACTGGAAAGCCGAAGGCGTACCGCCGCTGACGGTCGACCAGTGGTATCAGCGCGAATTGCAAGTCACGGCAGAGCGCATTCGTAATTACGAGCGCGTGACGTATTACGTCAATGAATGGCGACCCGACTACGAGCCGTGGGTACAAATGCTGGCCGGGATGTTCCGCGGCCCCGGCAAGGAAGTGGTGGCATGGCAGTCGGCACTGTTGTACGACATGATCGTCACGCAGCCGGTGCTGTATGAATTTGGCCAGATCAAAGTGCCCACGCTCTTGTTGATAGGCGAGAAGGACAATACTGCCATTGGCAAGGATCTGGTGAGCGCGGACATCAAGGCACGGCTTGGCAATTATCCGCTGCTGGCGCGTCGTGCGGCGCAGTCTATACTCGGTGCGAAGCTTGTCCTGTTTCCAGAACTTGGTCATGCACCGCAAATGCAGGAGCCGGCACGTTTGCATCAAGCCTTGCTGGATGGATTGAATGCACCATGACTCAGCCAAGCAGCGCGCCCAGTGCGCAAGAGCAGTTTGACGAATCCACTTCGCGCCGCATTGAAGCCATTTACCTGACCCCGGATATCGTCGCGCAGCGCGACACCGTGCTTGCGCTGCTGGCGCCACAGCCCGCGGAGCGGGCGCTTGATATCGGTTGCGGCCCCGGCATGACTACGCAGGCGCTCGCGCAGGCTGTTGGCACTACTGGCAGTGTTGTCGGTGTTGATATTGCCGAGCCTATGCTCGCTATTGCACGTCAGCGTTGCAGCGCATGTCCGCAGGTGACGTTTGCGCTCACCGATGTGACGGCCTTGCCTTATCCCGACGCCAGTTTTGATGTCGCGCTTGCCACGCAGGTTTATGAATATGTTGAAGATATCGATGCTGCGCTGATTGAACTGGCGCGTGTGGTCAGGCCGGGCGGCCGCGTGCTTTTAGTCGATACCGACTGGGAGTCTGCAGTCTGGGCCAGCAGCGACAATACGCGCATGCGGCGGGTGCTCGATACGTGGAATGAACACATACCGCATCCGCAATTGCCGCGTGACTTGAAGCGCCGCTTGGAGCTGGCCGGATTCAAATCGGTGCAGGTCGAGATCGTGCCTATTTTGAATCTGGCGTATGACCCGCAAACCTACAGCATAGGCATGATGAAAGTCATCGGCAGCTTTGCCAGCGGGCGCAATGGTCTGACTGCGCAGGATATCTCAGCGTGGAAGGCGGATGCGCGGGCGATGGGGGAGCGTGATGCTTACTTCTTTAGTCTGAACCGGTATGTGTTTATGGCGCAGCGGTAGGGCCAACCTGAAAGGTGGGTTTCGCTGCGCTCTACGCCACCCTACAGTTCTTTGTCATCCATTGATCGTAGGGTGGCGTAGAGCGTAGCGAAACCCACCATCTAACTTTGTATCAAGCCGCCTTCTGCATGTCAGCCAGTTTCTTCTCCGCTCGCACCTGCTGCGCAATCGCCTCAACCTGCTCATCGCTCATGCCGAACTGAGCCTTGAGTTTTTCCAGATGCGCGGCTTCATCGCCGGTGATAACACCGTCAGCCAGCGCCTCACGAATCTGGGTTTCATAGATTGCTTCGCGCCGTTCTACCTGTGTGGTGTAGGCAGTGGCGACCACACCAGTCAGAATTGCGGCCAGCGCAATGGCCAGCACTTGCGTGAGCACCACCAGCACCACACCGAAGATAGACACGGGATCGACATTGCCCCAGCCCGAGATGATGGTGAGGATGAACCATTTCATCGTTGCTGGAATCGACGGGAACACTTCCGGCTGCAGATGGCCTTCGGCGATATAAATTAGCGACGAACACAGCAGGCAGGAGATCAGCAGCAGGAACATCGCCGACGTGAATGAATCACGCTCGGCCTTGATTGCTTCGGCCAGATCTGTCAGTGCGCTGTTGTAGCGCGATAGTTTGAAGATACGCATCAGTCGGAAGATACGCAGCACGCGCAGGTCTAGTCCCGGGAACAGCAGTTGCGCATAGAACGGCATGGTGCCGAAAAAGTCGATGAAGCCGTAAAAGCTGAAAATATATTCCTTGCGACCGCGCCACGCGCCACCATCTTCAGCGGTATATTTTTCTGCGTATGACCACACGCGCAAAACATATTCGGCCGAGAACAGCGCGACGCTGAACATGTCGAACAGATGGAACGCATGCGCAAATTCTTCATGCAGCGAATGCACTGATTCGAGGATGATAGCCACTACGTTGGCGACCACCACCGAAGCAATGAAGATTTCGCAGATGCGGCTGGATTTGTCGTGAATCGATCCCTCAAGAATTTCGAAAACACGTTTTTTAATAGAGATGCTCATTTAATTCTTTTCCTGCTTCGCCTGTTCCATCATTGTCTGTACCGCTTCGTCACTGAGTCTGAATTCGCGCTGCAGACGCTGCAGTGTTTCCTTTTCTGCGTTGGTCACAATGCCATCGGCCAGGGCCTCGCGCAGCTGCGCTTCATATGCCGCTTTTTTGCGTGACATCTGGTTCGAAAATGCCGACGCGACAATACCCGTCATGATGGCGGCCATGCAAACACCCATGAAGCCGGTAATGAGCGCAATGATTTCGCCTGCAGTGGTGACGGGTTCGACATTGCCGTAGCCAGAAGTAATCGTAATGATTGCCCAGTAAATAGCAGCTGGTATCGACGCAAAATGCTCGGGCTGATGATGGCCTTCGGCGAAATACATCAGCGAAGCTGACACAATGGTCGCAATCACGAGCAGGAATAATGCTGATGCAAAGGCCTTGCGTTCAGATTTAATTGCGTGAAACAAGTCTTGCAGTGCAGTGTTGTAGTTCGACAGTTTCAAGATGCGCAACAGTCGCAAAACCCGCAGTACCCGCAAGTCGAGATACGGGAACATGGCATGGAAAAAGAATGGCGCAGTGGCGAAGAAGTCGATTAGTCCAAAGAAGCTGAACAGGTATTCTTTGCGGCCGCGCCAGCTGCCGCCATCTTCTTGCGAATAGCGCGCGCCGAAAGACCAGGCGCGCAATACATATTCGACCGAGAAGAACATCACGCTCCAAAATTCAAACTCATGGAAAAATTCATGATATTCAGCGTGCACTTCGGGCATGGAGTCGATAACGACTGCAGCACAATTACTCAGGACTACGATGGTGATTAACCATTCTACAAATTTACTGGCTTTATTCCTGGCCGAACCATCCAGGATTTGCATTACACGGCGTTTCATTACTAGTCCTGTTAAATGTTCATACTACTTTGTTAGCTAATCTTGTTTAGCTTGTTTCTGATAAGCTTGTTTCAAGTTCGCTGCAACGTCGTTATATAAAAAAGTTAAAAAAATAAGTACAAAATTATCCAAGTTAACCCTGGAGCATAACAATGCGACTTGTCGTAATACACACAATAATGCAGGCTTCCAAGCGGGCATCCCAGCGTCTGCGCTCGCGACTGCATTTGCGCGCCCCGTCTTCTGAAGAAAGCGGTCCACGCCGTAAAGACCGCACTGGCTTTATTTTTGCGTTATTGGGAATAACGTTACTCATTGCGGCCTTCATGCTTGCCTGATAACGACGTTTCAGTTCTTGTTTAACTGACGCCAGATCGCTTTTTCATCATCGGTTGCCCGTCCTGGCAATTCAAATAGCTCATGCATTTTTCCTGTGTCGCCAACTGCCATAATCTGGCGCAGGTTGCCGACCGTAATGCGAAACTGCTCGAATGCGACTTCCGGTGTTTTCTCCATCGCCTCCAGCGGTAAATGTCCGCTTTCTGCCTGTTCTTTTTCCAGGCGCGCACGCTCGATCAGGATCTCGACTTCATCGGCCGATATATGCAGCGCGGCGGCTTCTTCCATAATTTTTGCGCGCTCGGTTTCATCGAGCACGCCGTCCTTGAAGAAACGCATCAATTCGTTGTGCATCATCTCGCGATCTTTATGCAGCTGATCGTTGAATGCGGAAGACAAAATCGCTGCCGGCACTGCAAAAATACCAATGCCAACCAGTGCCATGATGATTGTCATCAGGCGTCCTACCGGCGTCACCGGCGAGATATCGCCGTAGCCGACAGAGGCCAGTGTGACTACGGCCCAGTAGATCGACTGCGGAATATTTTCGAACTTGTCCGGTTGGGCTGCATGCTCGAACAAATAGCCAAGGCTGGCTGTCAGTACCACCAGCAACAGCATGATGAAAGTTGAGGCACCGATGACTGGCCATTCGCGTTTCAGCGCCTTAACCAACGTGTCGGTCGAGCTGGTATACCGTGTCAGTTTCAACAGCCGCATCAGCCTGAAGATACGCAGGAAACGCAGATCCACTAGCTGACCCAGCATGCTCTCCAGGAAGAACGGCACGATGGCCAGCAGATCGATAATGACAATCGGCGTCTTCGCATAGGCGATGCGGCCTTTAATGCCGCCTTTGAAGTTCGGGTCTTCAGCAATGGAATAAAGCCTGAAAATATATTCCATCGAAAAGATGAACACGGCTACAGCATCGACAATGATGAACTGCACATTGAGCACATAATGAATTGACTCGACTGATTCCAGTATCACCGCGACGACGGAGATGAAGACCCACCAGACAACAAAGGAGTCGAGCATTTCATGCAGCTTGCCGCTGCGCTCAGTCGGGTTCAGCAGTGCATAGACACACTGGCGGAAAGTGCGTCCGGCGTTAAGGCGGCGGAATTCCTGAATCGCTGGCACCAGTACACGGAACAATTTCAGCAAACGCAGCAGACGCAGCACCCGCATCATGCGCAAGTCGGCCGTGATGAACGCGGCCAGATAGAACGGCAGAATGGCTGCCAGGTCAATCAGCGCATAGGGACTGCGAATATACGCAAGGCGAGGGAAGCGCGAGCGCGAAAACTCCGGATCATCGGGCGCGACAAACAGGCGCAACAGATATTCGACGGTAAATACAGCCAGCGAGAATTGATTAAAGTAGTGAAATAAATTTGCATACGGATCGAACAAGGACGGTATATGTTCCACGATCATGCTGAGCATGTTCGCGACGATCAGAATTGAAATCCATTTGTCGAAGCGCTGCTGAAAATTATTCGGGTTGGTCGTGTCGAACAGCCACGCGTAAACAAAGCCGCGTATCGACAGGGATTTATTTGCTTCGATGGCTTGGGTCTCGTTCATGAGTATTCTCGTGGCCTTCGTTAAAATAAAACTTCTTTAATGCGGATCAGTGAAAAAGCGCGACCACAAATAGAAACCCGTATTGGCAGCGTGTCTTTGAGTGGCTCGCTGTCTGGTATTGGTGCGTAGTCAAAGCCGGTATTTGGCGGCAATCTGGCAATGCCTTTTTCCAAAATGATGGCGCCGTGACTGTCCGGGTCGTCATGATCACAGGCTGGAGCAAATAATTCGCCGTTCTTGTCATCTACATTGCTCATATCGGCAAACGGGCCGCCCTCGGCATGCAGCGCATCAATGCAGTCTTTCCAGACAGCGCCCTTGGCATCGCAGGCAGGCACATCGCCGACTTTGCCTTCGGCACGTGCTGCGCCATGCTGTTCCAGCCATGCCGACAGATTTTCACCATGCAGTTTTGTTTCTTCGGTATTGGCGCCTTCCTGGTAGGTGATGTAACCGAGGTGGGCAACCATGATGCCGATAATGATGGCGATAATTACGAAGATCGCGTCTGTGATGCCAAAGTATTGGGCTGGCGCTTCAGTACTGATAGCGCTTTGTTTTGCTGACATTATTTATCCTCCGGCTGTGAACCGTTTTCTGGATGTTTATTTTTTATTTTCCGGGGCTTTATTTTCAATTTGAATATAAAAAACTTCGGAGCAGTGTGTTTGTTTTTTAATTTTTTATTTTGTCAAACACCATATTTGAAATTGCTGACATTGGTCTGACAATCAACTGACGATTATTGTTTTATGGACATGCCGATTTGCTATTTAATCGGAGCGTCTAAAAAATACTGTTGGCTTTCTCTTGTTTCGTGCGTTGAGCAAAAGACTTGCAGGCATCGTGCGCGGATACAACAGCGACGCGCCATCAGAACCGTCATCGACAGCATCAGAACTGCTGCCAGCACTGCGTGCTGTTCGAGTTGACCTTCTTCCCCGCATGCTCCGACTCACGATAACGCGCCCGGAGCACGCGATGGCAGATGACTATGACAGCCCATGGAAAGAAGCAATCGAGCGCTATTTCGCTGACTTCCTGCTGTTTTATTTTCCGGATGCGCATGCGCAGGTCGACTGGTCAGTACCGCCGGTCTTCCTCGATCAGGAATTGCGCTCTGCGGTGTGTGATGGCGAGTTCGGCACCCGCATCGTCGACAAGCTGGTACGCGTGACCCGACATGGTGGTGAATCAGGCTGGGTCTATGTACACCTTGAGGTGCAGGGCAGCGTGCAAACAGAATTCGCCAAACGCATGTTCGTCTATCACTGCAGACTATTTGAACGGTATGACCAGCCGATTGCCAGCCTTGCGCTGCTGGCCGACGACAAAGAAGGCTGGCGGCCGGAAACCTTTGCTTATGACGTGTTCGGCTGCCAGCTGGCGCTGCGCTTTCCAGTCGCCAAGCTGCTGGACTGGGCCGGCAGTGAAGAGCGGCTGAGCGATAGTCAGAACCCGTTTGCCATCGTCACGCAAGCACACTTGGCCACTCGCGCAACGCGCAGAGATCCGCAGGCGCGTTTTGTAGCTAAATGGGCGCTGGTAAAAAATTTATACAAGTTTGGATGGGAACGGCAGCAAGTCATTGACCTGTTCAAAATACTGGACTGGATGATGCGCCTGCCCAAAGAACTGGATCAGCAATTCAAGCAGGATTTACCGACACTGGAGGAAAACATGGGAAAACCGTATGTGACGTCAATTGAACGCCTTGCTATCGAAGAGGGTATGCAGCAGGGCATGCAACAGGGTATGCAACAGGGTATGCAGCAAGGACGCCTGGCTGGCGAAGCGCACCTGCTTGCTCGGCTGCTGGCCCGCCGCTTTGGCGAGGTGCCGTCGTGGGCACTCAGCCGGTTGCAGGCAGCGTCCGAGTCCGAACTGGAGGCTTGGGGGGAGGCACTACTGTCGGCAGCTTCCATCGAGACCGTGTTCGACCCCGGCCGGCACTAAGTAACAGTTAATAATTGCTAGCTTGCCGATTTGCTATTTGTTCGGCAGGCGCTCATCAAATTGCTGCATGTTATGCTCACCGCCATAAAATTAATTTAAATGAGCCGGAGACATCAGCATGCGCAAGAACACAATTCCCGTAAAACTTCTACGCGCATCCGTGCTCGCTACGCTGGCTGCGTGCAGCATCGTGCCGGCTTTCGCTGCCTGCCCCGATGATGCCGCCATCAATGCCTATGTCAGCGACTTTGCTGCCCGTCGCCTGAGCAAGGGCTTTGGCAATGAGCTAACGCTGGCTGACGCTGAATGCGCCAAGAAAAAACTCGCGCAGCGACTGCCACCCGTACTCGGTGAGCTCGTCGGCTATAAAGCCGGCTTTACCAACGTCGCACTGCAGCAGCGCTTTGGTGTAGACAGCCCGAAGTGGGGCTATATGTACGGCCGTAACATGATCGACATCATCGCTTCCGTTCCTGCGAACTTCGGTGCGCGTCCTATGTATGAAGCCGACTTCATCGTCGAAGTCAAAGATTCGCGGCTTGCCGATGCGAAGACGCCGCTCGAAGCGCTTGGCTATCTGGAATCTATCGTGCCCTTCATTGAACTGGCAGATTTGATGCTGGAAGGGACTTTCAACGGCAACGCGATGATTGCGACCAACATCGCCTTTCGCGGCGGTGCGTTGGGTGCGGAAATACCGGTCGTGAAAAGCCAGGCATTTCTGGATGCCCTTGCCAACATGACGGTCGTGATGACTGATGAAGTTGATGGTAAAGAGTTGGGTCGCGCCAAAGGCAGCGTGCTGATGGAGAATCCGATTTACGCCGCGATGTGGCTGGCGCAGCAATTAAAGAAAGACGGCATCACGCTGAAGAAGGGCGACCTGCTTAGTCTTGGTGGTTACATTCCGCCGCAACCAACCAAGCCAGGCATGAAGGTGCAGGTACGTTATATCGGCCTGCCAGGTGATCCGGCTGTTTCTGTTGAATTGTATTGATCAGGTTTATTTGCGACGGAAGACGCTGGGTTCCAGCGTCTTTGATTGCAAATAGAATAAATCTGCAACTTACTGAATAACACCGCAAGCCATACGCGCGCCACCACCACCCGCAGGCGCAGGATGGTCTGCATGGTTGTCGCCGCTGGCATGAATCATCAGTGAGCGGGCCTTGAGGTCGGCTAGTTCAAGTCGTGGCGCCAGGACAGGATTGGTGGCCGTGCCATTGGCGGCAACGGCGATGACGGGCAAGTCGCCCAGATGGCCTTCGCCCCATGGGGTGCCGTGTTGTTTGGTGTCGTTCGGATCGTAATGCGGGCCAGCTGATAATGCCGGTACCATCTTGCCGTCTTTGTTGGCGGGTGCGCAGGAAGGTTTTTCATGTACATGAAAACCATACACGCCGGGCTGCAGGCCGGACAAGTCTGGCGTGAAGACGAGGCCGAAGCGCGTTTCGCTGATAGTGATGGTGCCGATGGCTTTGCCGGTGCCATTCGCTTCAGCCAGATGCATGGTGACGACAGGTTCTGCAAGTGCGTGCGATGTGAACAGGCTGGCAGCAATGGCAGTAACAGCAGTGAAATAGAGGTAAGCTGGTTTCATTATTTTTTCCTTGTATGACAGTTCGTTACAAAGCACAGCAGCGAGCATTACAACACAAACCCGCAAAGGATAAAAAGCATGGCTGAATTTTCCCGCTTCATACCGTGGACTTTGTCGGGTCTTGGTTTTTTCCTGTTTTTCTTTTTCTCGCCGTTTCTATCCTTCATCTGCCTTGGCCTGTTCATCCTTGGCTGGCGTGACTACACGCAGACTCATCATGCGGTACTGCGCAATTATCCCGTGACCGGTCATCTGCGCTTTTTGCTTGAATACATACGCCCTGAAATCCGCCAGTACTTTCTCGAAAACGATGAAGAGAAATTGCCGTTTTCGCGCAACCAGCGCGTGATGGTGTACTCGCGCGCAAAACGGCAGAACGACAAGCGTGGCTTCGGCACCATCAAGGCCGTCTATGGTCATGACAGTGAGTGGCTCGGCCATTCAGCTTCGCCAAAACACGCTGACCCTAAAAGCTTTCGCATCAACATAGGCGGGCCGCAGTGCAGCCAGCCGTATCAGGCTTCCATCTTCAATATCTCTGCCATGAGTTTCGGTTCGTTGTCGCCGAACGCCATACGCGCACTTAATCGCGGCGCGCAAATGGGCGGTTTTGCGCATGACACCGGTGAAGGTTCGATCTCGGCCTATCACCGCGAATTCGGCGGCGACCTGATCTGGGAAATCGGTTCCGGCTATTTTGGTTGCCGCACTCGTGACGGCCGCTTCGACCCGGAAAAATTTGCTGCGCACGCCAGCGAAGCGCAAGTCAAAATGATAGAGATCAAGCTCTCGCAAGGTGCCAAGCCTGGTCATGGCGGCGTGCTGCCGGGCGCGAAGGTCACGCCCGAAATCGCGGCAGCGCGCGGTGTCGCGCTCGGGGAAGATTGCGTATCGCCGGCCGCCCACAGCGAATTTTCTACACCGGTTGAACTGATTACATTCATTGCGCGCCTGCGCGAACTGTCCGGCGGCAAGCCGGTCGGCTTCAAACTCTGCATCGGTCATCCGTGGGAATGGTTCGGCATCGCCAAAGCCATGCTGGCGGCTGATGTTTATCCGGACTTTATTGTCATCGACGGCAGCGAAGGCGGCACTGGCGCCGCACCGGTAGAGTTCTCCGACCATGTCGGCATGCCGCTGCGCGAGGGCTTGCGGCTGGTACACAACACACTCGTCGGCATCGGCAAGCGCGAACAGATTTCAATCGGCGCTTCCGGCAAAATCATTTCAGCGTTTGATATTGCGCGAGCCATTGCGCTGGGCGCCGACTGGTGCAATTCGGCGCGTGGCTTCATGTTTGCGCTTGGCTGCATTCAGTCCCGCAGCTGCCATACCGATCATTGCCCCACAGGCGTAGCCACGCAAGATCCTGCGCGCCAGCGTGCGCTGGTGGTACCGGACAAGGCAGAGCGGGTAATGAATTTTCACGAGCAGACGCTCGACGCATTGGGTGAACTGGTCAGTGCCGCCGGCTTCGAACATCCGGCCGAGATCAGTGCCGACCACATCATGGTGCGGAATCAGGCCGGACAAGCAGTGCCACTGGCGCTAACCTTGCCGACCGTGCAGCTCGGCGATTTGCTGGTTCAGGGTGTAGCTGACAGTCTGCCAGAGCCGTTCCGCACTTACTGGCCAACTGCAACAGCGGAATTTTTCGAGCGGCGTGCGCGGCCGCGCGATATTGTTCCTGCATCTAAAACTGTTCCTGTTCCTAACCCTGTTTCTATTCCTATCCCTATCCCTGTCGCTGTGCAGTATTCAGGTCAGCTGGATTTGTAAACCGTTCCGTGCTGTGGCAAGCGCAGGTCCAGTTCGATTTTTACATCGCATTCCTCACGACCGGCAAGGCAGCCGGTCGAATTGCCAAATGCAGGCTGCGTGTCTCTCCCAGATATTCACCGTCGGCTGCCAGCGGCAGCGCCAGTGCGGAATCTATCTGCATATCGGTATACGACATGTGATGCACTTTGGGCTGTTCAAGGTGCCAGCCCACCAGTAAGCGTGGCAGCAAATTCAGAATTTCGCCAAAACCGATTTCACCTGCCAGCAGCAGGTTAAGTCGCGCATCATCAATCTGCGCATGCGGCATGGCCGGCATGCCGCCGCCAAAGCTGCGGGTGTTGAGCGTAGACGCAAACAGCGCCGGTCCCTGATGCAGGGTTTGTCCATCAACGGTCACTTGCAAGGGCCAGCAGCGCAGCGCGAGCAATTCACCGAGTGTCGCCCACAAATAGCGCGGCATGCCGGACAGCCAGCGTGGGCCGTTGACGGCGCGACAATTCACTGCCGAATCAAAGCCTGCAGTCAGACTGGAGATGAAAAGAATCCGACGCTCGCCGCCATGCTGCTCGTCAATGAAGGCAGCTTCACCCAAGTCAATTGGTGTGGCTACGCCGTTCAATGCATGGTCCAGAGCAGCTTGCCAGCGCAGCTTGTGCACGCCAAAGGCACGCGCTGTGTCGTTGCCGCTGCCCATGGAAATCAGGCCCAGCGTATGGGCGCCGGCGACCAGAGAAGGCAACAGATTTTGTACGGTGCCATCGCCGCCGACGGCTATTACGCGACTGCCGGCTGGCAGCGCATCGACCATCTGGCTGGCTTCGGCGGGGCTGTGAGTGAGGAGTAAATTGTCGCTGAGTCCGCGTGCAACAAGTGCACTCTGCATGGCAGACTGCAGGCGGGCGGTGCGACCGCTGTTGGCGTTGGGGTTGAGAATGACGTAGCTGTTCTGGCTGCTTGCAGCCGCGGGGCGTTGCAAACGCATAGTTTGACCCGTTTCTTGTTATCGTTATCGAGCACGCTCTTCGGCGTGGCCAGAAGCGCAGTGTCTCCGCTGCGCTTCTGGCTCAAATGTTACCTCATATCATAAAGCTGGCGAAATCAGACCTCGACGTCTAGATCGATTTGCTTGCCTGCGAGTGCCGGATTGAACCAGCGATACAGCACCGGTAGCACCACCAGCGTGAGCAGCGTCGACGTGATCAGGCCACCAATGACGACAACAGCCAGAGGGCGTTGCACTTCCGATCCGGGGCCGCTGGCAAACAGGAAAGGTACCAGTCCCAGCAAGGCGACGGTTGCCGTCATCATCACTGGCCTGAAACGCTGTATGCAGCCTTCACGGATGGCTTCCCTGATTGCCATACCTTCTTCGCGCAGCCTCTGTATGCACGCCACCAGAACGACGCCGTTGAGCACCGCAATACCCCATAGTGCGATGAAGCCAACCGAGGCCGGCACGGACAGATATTCACCGGTCAAGGCAAGTCCGAAGACGCCACCAATCGACGCAAACGGCAGAACGGTAATGATGAGTGCAGCCAGCTTGAGCGAGTTGAACATCATGAACAGCAAGAAGTAGATGGCTGCGATGGTTAGTGGAATGATGACCATCAGCGTGCCCATTGCCCGCTGCATGTTTTCAAACTGGCCGCCCCAGGAAATGGTGTAACCCTCTGGCAGTTTTGTTTTCTTTTCCACCTCTTGCTGCACCTCTGCGACGAAGCTGCCCAGATCGCGGTCGGCCACGTTGGCGCCAACGACAACACGGCGCTTACCAGATTCACGGGTGATGGCTGGCGGACTGTCTACTAGTTTGATAGTGGCTACCGAATCCAGCGGGATCACGGCATTGTCAGGCGTGCGCAACAAAGTCTTGCTGATAGCCTCGACCGAGTTACGGTAAGACTCCGGATAACGCAGCTGGATTGCATAGCGACGCTCACCCTCGTAGAGCTGAGTGACTTCGCTGCCGCCGATGGCAGTCTCGATGATTTCATGAATGTCAGCGACGTTGATGCCGTGGCGGGCAATGGCACGGCGGTCAATATCAATCGTCAGCGTTTGTTGTCCTGACAGCCTGTCGATACGGACATCACGGGCGCCGGGGACTTTCTTGACGATCTGTGCAACTTGCTCGGAGAGGCGTTTAAGTTCTGCAAGGTCGTCACCGAAAATCTTGATGGCCAATTGCGAACGCACGCCGGTCAGCATTTCGTCAACCCGTTGCGCGATCGGCTGGTTCATCACCACTTGCACGCCGGGCACGACTGCCAGTGCATGCCGAATATCTTTTTCGATTTCGTGCTGGCTGCGATCGGCTTTAGGATCGATGCTGACGATAGGATTGGATTCGTTCTGCGCCGCAGGATCAGCCGGTGAATCACCGCGACCGAGGCCGGCGACGACGAGTCGTACACCAGGAATCTGGCTGACAATTTTCATTGCCTGCATTTCGATTTCGACAGACTCGGCAATAGAAATATTCGGTGCGCGAATAATCGACGGCACGATCGAGCCTTCATTTAAGGTCGGAATAAAGCTCTTGCCGAGAAACGGCACGAGCATGAACGAGCTAGCCAGCAGCGCGATTGCGACAGCCACCGTTTTTTTCTCGGCGCCCAGTGCGGACTGCAGCAGCGACAGGTAATGCCGCTTCATCCATGCGATAGGGCGGGTGTCGTGGTCATTGCCGCCTTTGAGTACATAGAAGCACAAGGCTGGTGACAGGAACAAGGAGATAGCCAGCGAGACAGCCAGCGCAATGGCGATCGTCATTGCCAGCGGGCCGAACATTTTGCCTTCCATGCCAGTCAGCGTCATCAGCGGCAGGAACACCAGAATAATGATCGAGATGCCGTAGATGGTGGGCTTGGCAACTTCTAAAGTTGCGTCTAGTACCACTCGCAAGCGTTCAGCAGTGCTGTTGCCGACGGTGCCTAGTTTATGGAAGACATTCTCCACCACCACCACCGTGGCATCGACCATGAGACCAATGGCAATAGCCAAACCTCCCAATGACATCAGGTTGGCCGACAGGCCGATGCGGTTCATGACCATGAACGTGACTAACGGCGTAATGACCAGCGTGGCAATCACCACCAGGCTGGAGCGCACGTCGCCCAGGAAAATCAGCAGCACGATCACGACCAGAATGACGCCTTCCATCAAGACTTTGCCGACCATCCATAGCGACGCGTCGACTAGTTCGGTGCGGTCATAAAAAGGCACAATCTTCAGGCCGTTTGGAAGCTGGCCTTTGGCGTTGATTTCTTCGACGCGACTTTTAACGCGCGTGACGATTTCTTTAGCATTACCGCCGCGCAGCATCATCACGATGCCGCCAACGGATTCGGTGTCGCCATTTTTGACGAATGCGCCATAGCGTACTGCCGGGCCGATTTTGACTTCAGCCACATCCCGTACAAAAACGGGCGTGCCGCTTTGTTCCACCAAAACGATGTTGCCAATGTCTTCGGCGGTGCGAGTCAGGCCTATGCCGCGAATCAGGTATTGCTCTTCACCTTGCGGCAAGATGCCACCGCCGGAATTGGCATTATTGTTTGCGATGGCGGTGTGTACAGCTTTAAGCGACAGATGATAATGTCGCAGACGGTCCGGATTGACGAGCACTTGGTACTGGCGCTCCAGGCCACCCATGGAATTGATTTCTGCAATGCCGGAGATTGAGCGCAACATCGGACGCACAACCCAGTCCTGAATCGAGCGTCGCTCCATGAGTTCGGTTTCGGTCAATTTGCGTTTACCGTCGTCCGGATGATCCAGCGTGTACTGATACACCTCGCCCAGACCGGTCGATACCGGACCCAGCACTGGCGTGACATCGGAAGGCAGGCGCGTAGTGACCTCCATCAGCCTTTCCATGACCAGCTGGCGCGCAAAATACACGTCGGTACTATCGGTAAAAACCAGCGTAATGAGCGACAGGCCGTTGCGATTCAGCGAGCGCATGTCGGTCAGTCCCGGCAGACCAGTCATGCTGATCTCGAGCGGGACTGTCACAAAGCGTTCGACTTCTTCCGTAGACCTGCCTGGCGCTTCGGAGGCGATTTGCACCTGTACATTGGTCACGTCAGGGAAGGCATCGACGGACAGTTTCATCGTCGCGCGCAGGCCGAAGCCTATTAATACAAAGGCGAGGATAGTCATCACCAGTCGCTGTGTCAGCGACTCACGAATCAGTGCTTTTATCATCGCTTATTCCAGTTCTGCGCGCTTGCGCTGGCTGTTCAAATGAAAGGTGCCATCCACCACAATGCTTGCCCCTTCATCGATGCCTTTACGCACAGGCCGGATGTCGCCGGCGGCAGCGTCGAGCTGCACTTCGGTTAGCTTGAATTGCCGCACACCGGTTTGAACAAATACATAATCACGATCGTTCTCGCGAATGACCGCCGAGCCAGGTACCGCTAACTGTTTGACATAGGTGCCATTGAGTTGCAACGTGGCCAGCATTTGCGGCTTGAGCACGAATTTCGGATTGTCGACTGCAGTGCGAATGGCCACGGTGCGCGTTTCAGGATGCACGGTGTCGCTGATAAAAACGATCTTGCCTTTTAGTTTGATATCACCCAGGGCAGCGACATCGACTTCGACGTTCTGGTTCAGGAAAACGGAATTGGCATCCTTTTCTGGCAGCGCGCCGACGACCCAGACATTGGACAAGTCAGCGATGGTGAACAGCGGATCACCCGGCTGCGCGACCTGACCCTGACTGACCTTACGCTCGACGACCACGCCGGCACGGGTGGCAGTGATGGCTACTTCAGAGGCGAGTGCGCCGTTTTCGCGCAGGCCCTCAATGGCGGACTGCGACAATCCGATGAGCCTGAGCTGGTCGGCAGCCGCGCGCAGTTCAGCGCGGGCAATTGAGAGTTCAACTTCACGGCGCTGCAATTCGGCGCCGCCAATCACATCGGCCTGAACCAGTTGCTGGGCGCGTTCAACCGAGCGTTCAGCCAGCTTGCTGCTGGACACAGCACGCAGATACGAAAGCTGCGCATTGGTCAGCTCAGGGCTGGCCAGCTTGGCCAGTGCCTGACCAGCTTTGACGCGGTCGCCGACCTCGGCCAGTACCTGCGTGATGCGGCCCGTGACAGAAGAGCCGGTTCGCGTGGTGCGTTGTTCATTGGCTTCAATTTTGCCGACGACTTTTTGCGTGATCGAGATGTTGGCCAGCTGGACTGCTTCGACCTTGAACTGGCTTACCATCTCGGCGGTGACTTCAACCACCAGAGGATCGCTTGCTTTTGCTGCGGCTTGTGTCTGCGCTGGCGTATTGCCAGATTTTCCACAGCCGGCCAGAGCGAAAGCGAGCAGGCACGGCGCGAGGAGGGCAAGCAGTCGTTCAGATTTTTTTGCAGTCATGGATTAGGGAGAAATAATTTATGGGTTAATCAGGTCGCGATATCAAAGCGAATTTTTTGATTCGAGTTAGTTGGCTGAATTCACGTAGCGGCCGGCCAAAAAGTCGAGTTCAATCGTCGACGACTGCAATTCATAACGCGCCAGCAGCAAATCGCTGCGGACTGAGCGCAGCACGCGTTCCGCGTCGAGCACATCGAGAATGCCGCGTTCACCATAGCGGTAAGCGGCCTGAGCAATGCGCAACGCTGCCTCGGCGCCACGCATCGCGCCTTCGTCCAGAGCCTTGATGCGCAAACGCGCGACTTCAACCGAGCTCCATGCCAGTGCCAGCTGTTGCTGCAGTTCGTCGCGGCGACCTTCAAGGCGAGTGAGAGCGCGTTCACGATCGGCGATTGCTTCGTTGCGCGGTCCGGCGCGCTGGTCAATCAGCGGAACCTGTATAGATAAACTTAAAAGATTCTGTCGTGCTTCCGGTTCGCGCTGATGCGTGTAACGCAAGTCAATACCGGGCCAGCGACTGGCGATTGCTTCATCGATTTTTGCCTTTGCGCGTTCCACGTCGGCTTGTAGCACGCTGAGCTCGGGGTTGGCCTTCAAGGCCACCGCTCTAATAGATTCCAGCGATTCCAGTTCTATGACGTCAGCCAGATTGGCATCCAGCGTCCAGTTCGCCGGCAATTTGCCTGCAGCCAAACGGTTCAGGTTGAGCACGGCTTGCTCGACAAGCAGCTTGGCAGCCTGTTCACGCTGGCGAGCGGTAATGATTTCGGTATCGGCCTTGATCAATTCATATTTGCCGGCCTCGCCAGTATCAACCTTGACTTTGACGCGCTGCTGTATCTGCTCCAGCAAAGACAAGGCGTCTGCCGCTGCCACGAGTTCTTCTTTGCGAAGCAGGTATTCAAATGCACTCAGACGCACTCTGGCGACCACACCATTTTTAGTCGCCGCAACTGCTTGCAGGCTGCCCCGCTCTATGGATTGCGCGGCATCGATACGCGCGCTGCGCAGCGCCGGGTTTTCAATTAATTGAGCAACGCCAACGCCAGTCAGCGTTCCTTGTCCGCTCGAGCTAAAAGCAGTCTGTCGCCCGGCGCTGCCTTCCAGGCGTGGATTAGGGCGTGCGCCGGCTGTCGTCACACCAGCCGTGGCGATATCCAGCGACCTTTTGCTAGTTAGTAGCGTCGGATTGTATTGAATGATCTGCTTTACCAGCGTATCGATGCTGAAAACTTTTTCTTCTGCTGCCGCTGTGTTGCATAGCAAAACCAGGGATAAACAAAGCAGGCGCAGCGGTTCTTTCACAAAACGGCGCGGCAGTGCAGAGAGATTTTTTCGGGAGAGGCAAACAGGCATAGTCATACTTTGATTTCTAAAAAGAAAAATAATGCTGTTAAGTTCAAGCCAGGCTTGGTTTTCATCGCTGATTGTCAGGAAACTGTCAGGTTCGGTGACGCATTATGTCAGGAAATCAAAAACCTTTCAGCGAAGCATTTCACGTTGTTAAGTAAATTCCTAAGAAAAAAGACCAGCTGGCACGAGCCAGCTGGTCTTTTATTGTTTAGAAATTATTTTTAAACGCTGAAATTTATTTTTTCGACCAGTAAGCCACATTCGCAGCCAGCACATCAGCCGCCGTCGTAATGACAAGCGGCGGCACGGTTTTCGCCTTCACCTTATCGTCGGTGGTGGCCGTATAGACGGATTGCCGAATATGATTGGCAGCGCCGAAATTAATCATCTTTGCAGCAGCCGGATCGGCAAACAGGCGCTCTGTACTGTCCGAAGTCGCCAGCGGCAAGTCATCTGGCTTGGGCGTCTTGTTGACTTGCGCGAGTGCGGCCGAAGCAGTGACGGGCTCGGTGCTGAACGCTTTCATTGCGCCAAAGCTGCCCAGACTGTCATAGCCCATGGATACCAATTTTTTGGCGGCACCGGCTTCGATTGCCAGCTGGCTTCCCGACATGCCAGTGGGCAGCGGATTCATTTCCTTGATGGAGCCCGGTAACTTGCTAACTACGGCCAGTGCCTGCAAAGGCGTGACGGCTGTGTTCTTGAAGTAGCTGTTATTGACGCCTACCATCGCCAGAATGGACGTCGCCTTCGGCTCCAGAATGTTTTTCGCTTCGAGCACCGTCGTCCCGCGCGGGAAATTAGCGAGCGACTTGATGCCCAGTCCCGATAGCGCCGAATAGCTGTCTTTAAGTGAGGTGAACTGCGTCATTGAAATCTTGCCCGGCTTGTCGGGGTCTTCAATCAGCTTGAACGCTTGATAGGCTGTAGTACCAGTCGGGAAAGCTGACATGTCATAGATACCGGATTTGGCAAGCGTAGAGGCGAGGATGCCGTTGGTTTTGCTTTTGAAGAGTTCGTCCAGTGCGCCTTGCACCGATGTGCCTTTGGCAAAGCGCGACAGGTTGCTGTAGCCAAGGTCTTTCAGCGATTGGGTGCCGGCGATCGTTTTCTTCAATAGATCCGGCGATAGCTCCAGGGTGCCGGGTGTGGCCGGATTTTTGTCATCGATGCGACGCGTCACCATCTTGTAAGCGTCAGCCCAGCTAACGCCATCGGGAAAACCCTTGGGCGTTGCGTCTGTGCTCTTGGCGTCGGTGATGCCTGCCGTTTTCAGCGCATCGGCCAGATCGGTTTTAATCTGCGTTAAGGTCGCACTCGCGCTGCTAACAGTATTCGTCTGTGATGAGGTTGAAGTGGTAACGCTGGTAACCATGGCTTGCCCGCTTTATCCCTGAGGATTCTGATCAATATTCTGAGGGGAATTGCAATAAGCGTACCAAGCAAACTGTCGGGAAAGACGGCGATGTTGCTGAATGATTAATTAGCGGGTTAATGATTGGCTGATTTTTTTTGAATTAAATTAGTATATGGTCAAAGGCTAGTTAATTAAGGCAAGAATTATGGGATTAGCATTAAGGCAGGATAGTGAGTGGAAAGTCGGCGTGGTATTGCTGGCGGCCGGTGAAGGCTCACGCATGGGCGGCGTACCGAAGTGTTTGTTGCAATTGCAAGGTGTGCCGCTGATCCAGCGTCATTTGACAGCCATGCGCGAGGTTGGCATTCATGAAGTAGTGGTGGTTACGGGTTTTTATCATCAGGTAATCGAACCGGCAGTTGAGCCTTTTGCAGTCAGGATTGAGCGCAATCCATCGCCTGAGCATGGACAGCAGTCTTCGGTAAAACTGGGCCTGGCCCAGTTAGGTAGTGATTTTGATCTGGTGCTGATCGCTTTAGCGGACTTGCCTTTGGTTGGTAATGCAGAATTGCAGGAACTGATTGCCGCTTTTAAAAATCGCCCTTCTGGTACGAGCGTTGTTTATCCGGAAGTGAATGGGCAGCGCGGTAATCCGGTTGCGTTTTCAGGTGAAGTCATCGCCGACATGCTGGAGTCCGGCAAAAATATCGGCTGTCGCAAGTTCGTCGATGCCAACCCGGCATTGGTCCACAAGCTGATAACAAAAAGCGAAGGCTTTGTGCTTGACCTGGATACAACCGCTGATATTGCTGCATTTGAGGAGCGTACCGGCTTGAAATTGACCATGCCGGATCTCGTTCAAAATGTAGCTAGGCCATGACTCCCAATTTATCCGGTCAAGATCAGCTCGCACCCAAACTTAACCTTAAGCAGCGGCTGACGTCGCTGTCCTGGAAAGACCTGGCCTTCGTGCTGCTGCCGATTCTTTTGCTCTGCATTGCCGCAGTTTGGGTTGCAGTCAAGCTGATACAGCCGGCCCCGCCCGACACACTGGTGATTCTGAGCGGGCCGGAAGGCAGTAGTTTTCAAAATACCGCCGAGCGTTATGCCAAGATCATTGGCACCCATGTCGTCAAGGTCAAGGTAGTTACCACCGACGGCTCGGAAGAAAACCTCAAGCTGCTGCTGAATAAAAAAACAGTCGCCGATGTCGCGCTGATACAAAACGGTTTGGCCGACAAGGCCGAGTCGCAAGCGCTGATGTCGCTGGGCACGCTATATGTGCAGCCGATACTGGTGTTTTATCGCGGTAAAGAAAACATCGACCACATAGGTCAACTCAAGCGCAAGCGCATTGCCATCGGGCCGCTGGGTAGTGGCACCCATGTGCTGGCTTCAAAAATACTCGAAGAAAATGACCTGACCAAAGATGACGCGACGCTGCTGACCATGGATGGCGACGACGCCATGCAGGCGCTGCTTGAGAATAAAGTTGACGCCATTTTCGTGATGAGCGAATTAATTCGCGGTAAAAAAGTGCGCGAACTGATGCAGGCGCCGAACGTCAAATTAATGAGCTTTCGGCAAGCTGATGGTTATTTGCGGCGCTTGCGCTTTTTATCGCGGCTGACCGCGCCGGAAGGCAGTTTCGATCTCGGTAAGAATCTGCCGCCTATGGATATTCAACTAGTAGGCACGCCCGTTGAGTTAGTGGCGCGTGAAGGTCTTCACCCGGCGATTTCGGATTTGCTTATTTCTGCCGCGCGCGAAGTGCATGGCAAATCCGGCCTGTTTCGCAAAGCGAATGAATTTCCTGCAGCCGTAGAGCGAGATTTTCCGTTGAGCGAGGAAGCAAAGCGGTACTATGCGTCCGGCTCGCCATTTTTATACAAACGCCTGCCATTCTGGCTGGCCAGCCTGATGGACCGGATTTTGTTGTTGATCGTGCCTTTGGCGATCGTGCTGGTGCCGGCGTCTCGATTGCTGGCGCCGCTGTATCGCTGGTGCGTGCGCTCGAAGATTTATCGCTGGTATGGCGCGCTGATGGTGATTGAGCGCGAAATGTCGCTGGCGAATTCAGCCGAGCGTAGCACTCAGATTCATGCACGGCTGGCTGAAATAGAAAGCGCTGTCGATGCGATGCATGCGCCGTTGGCCTACGCAGACCAGTTGTATGTGCTGCGCGAGCATATTGGATTCGTTAAGAAACGGTTTGGTCCGGTGGGTGCTGCTTGATATAAATTGATATTTCGTTTTGTAATGAAAGACACTGGGCCCCAGCCTGCGCTGGGGCGACGAAAGTAGTTGAGACGTCGTACCAATTTTCTACCGTCATCCCAGCGCAGGCTGGGATCCAGCGGCTTCCGTAAAAAATCTACTACCCCATTTAATCAGCCCGTTTGGCTAAAAACACCCCATGACAATAAGCACCAACACCGAAGACACCCCATTCCCCAAACTAATCTGGACCGAAAACGACCAGACCCACAGCCTGCGCTGGCGCTCTGAAAACGGCGTCATGCCACCCAAGCGCGTGGTGGTCGCCGACGATACTCTGACCGCAGACTCCGCCTTCCGGCTCGCCAGCGAAGGTACCGGCATTTTGTGGCGCGGCGACTTTCAGAATGCGCGTCAATTGCTGCAGGCGCTGGCTCGCCGTACTGATCGCCCGTCTAAAAAATCCCACAGAAAATCAAACAAGCCCGAACCGACCATGACGGAAGCATTTCATCTGCACCGTCAGGCGCAGTCACAACGCTCGCGCACGCTCGGCATGCTCATCATTCCATTCGACGCCGATCACAGCGTGCCGCTGCGTCGCGCACCGGACGTCAAGCTCGCCTGTAATGAAGCCTATGGCCGCGGCACTGAGCCGTATGCGGCTTCGATGCGCGAACTGCTTGGCGTAATCAGCGCGCATGAATGGCGCAAGCGTGGCGTCGAGATTCCGGCGCTCGCCAATGCAGAAGGCCCGCAGCGCATTCATCCGCATTACGGTGTGTTTGCGCCGGTGCGTACCGAGTATGTGCCGCTGGTAGCTGCGGCACCGTTGCCGGCGCTGTTGTCTTCAAAGTCCGTGGCTTTTGATATCGGCACCGGCACCGGCGTATTGGCCGCCGTGCTGGCCGCACGCGGCGTCGAGAAGATCGTCGCGACTGATCAGGACCAGCGTGCGCTGTCCTGCGCTCGCGAGAACATGGTCAGGCTCGACTTGACTGACAAGGTGCAAGTACTGGAAGCGGACTTGTTCCCTGAAGGACGTGCGGCGCTGGTTGTCTGTAATCCGCCGTGGGTACCGGCACGGCCGAGTTCAGCGATTGAGTTTGCCGTGTTTGATCCGGACAGCCGCATGCTGCGCGGATTTCTGGCGGGTTTGGCAGTGCACCTGCTACCTGCTGGTGAGGGTTGGCTGATTCTGTCGGATCTGGCCGAGCATTTGGGACTGCGCACGCGCGCTGAATTACTCGAGGCGATAGAGGCGGGCGGTCTGAAAGTGGTGGATCGTATTGATACGAAACCTGTACATGGCAAGGTAGCTGATACTGAAGATGCCTTGCATGCTGCGCGGTCTGCGGAGGTGACTTCGCTTTGGAGGCTGGCTGCGAAGTAAACGTCGCTTACAGGTCTTTTGATGTGATTTTTTCTTTGATGACCTTGCCGTCTTTTTCAGTAATGAAATAGGTATTTGTATCGAAGGCCAATTTTTTTGCGACTCTACTTGCGCGCTCAAGTGCTCTTAGCGCTATAAGCGAGCGCTCTGGTGGTGCAGATTTTTTCTTAATCATGATCAGATTCTTTCCAATCAATAAGGCTGGGAATGGGCTTTGGGTTGTCCAGTAAGTCCTAACCCTCTAACATTTCGAAGTCCAGTCGCAAGACATTACCGCAAGAAGCTGGCAGCAACACCTAGTACCAAGGTCAGTAACCCTACATTCAGCAGGGAAAATCCAAAGGTTTCAATACCGAAGAATGCAAGCGCCAGATTCAGTAGGGCGATAAGGCCGACCGCGGCCAAGACGAAAGTCGCCAGCAACAAGCCATACATCAACAACGGAAGTAATTTTTCAAACATAAATTGAATAGTCAACGCAGGCGCATGCCTGCATGCGTCTGCCAGAAAATTTTAGGACACATTGCTTAAATTTGCAGCTATCCGTGCCGCCAAATGCGCAAGTGCTTCCTCAACCTGATCGACCAGCACCAGGCATAGGTCTCCGGGATTGAGCAAAGCCAGACCACGATCAATGGCAATGAACTCGCCGCGTATGTCTT
Organism: Burkholderiaceae bacterium; assembly: GCA_040399905.1. Lineage (GTDB taxonomy): Bacteria > Pseudomonadota > Gammaproteobacteria > Burkholderiales > Burkholderiaceae_D > Pernthalerella. The sequence goes on along the minus strand of JBBARG010000003.1, from coordinate 263,697 downwards.
CGATATGCGTCGTGCGGCTTGCGCCATCGAGACCTTGTCGTAACAGTGCGATGACTTCGCCTTCGGCACGGCCGCGCTGGCAGGCGTCTTCATATAGCACGACATTGTCGAACGCTGCGCCAAGGATGCGAGTCTGCTCGCTAATATCCTGATCGCGCCTGTCACCTGCACCGCTGATGACGACGGTGCGTTTCTGTCCCGGTGTCACAGGCATGGCATTGAAGGCGGCGACCAGCGCATGCATGGCATGCGGATTGTGGCCGTAATCAGCCACTACGGTGGCGCCTTTGTACTGCATCAGGTTGAAGCGGCCCGGCGCGTTCTTGCTGTCGTTCAGAAAACCGCTGATGCCATTGCAGATTGCCTGCCAGTCCATGTCCAGCGCCCAGCAGGCACCGACAGCGGCCAGCGTGTTCTCTATCTGGAAGCCGAGCAAGCCGCCACGCGTCAATGGCACGTCCGCCAGTGCAAGTTTTTGTTGCAGTTGGCCTTCGACGGCGACGATGTGGCCGGCCTCGACAAACACGACGCGCTTGCCGCGCGCCCTGTGCGAGACCAGTGTCGGGTTATGCGCATCCTGCGCAAAATAAATCACTTGCCCTGTGCAGTGAACAGCCATGCCAGCTACCAGTGGATCAGCAGCATTCAGCACCGCATAGCCGTGAGGGGCGACATTTTGTACGATGATCTGCTTGACGGTGGCTACATCTTCGGGAGTGTGAATATGGTTCAGGCCCAGGTGGTCGCCTTCACCTATGTTGGTCACGACTGCGACGGCGCAGCGGTCGAAGCCCAGACCTTCACGCAGCACGCCGCCGCGTGCGGTTTCCAGAACTGCCGCTTGCACTTCAGGATGCGCGAGCACATTGCGCGCGCTTTTCGGGCCGCTGCAATCGCCGCTATCTGTCTGACGACCGCCGACATAGACGCCGTCGGTATTGGTCATGCCCACGCACAGGCCGGTGCTGGCCAATACATGTGAAATCAAACGGGTGGTGGTGGTCTTGCCGTTGACGCCGGTGACGGCCACGACCGGAATCCTGCCGTCGTCGCCAGTCTCGTAGAGTTGGCGCATGATGGCGCCGCCGATCTTGCGGCCCTTTCCATAGGACGGCGCCAGATGCATGCGCAAGCCCGGGGCGGCATTGACTTCAACAATGCCGCCGCTCTGTTCTTCCAGTGGCATCTGCAGGCTTTCGCACACGACATCGACGCCGCACACATGCAGACCTATCATGCTGGCTGCATCGATAGCACGTGCCGCCACTTCGGGATGCACGTCGTCGGTGACATCGGTAGCAGTGCCGCCGGTGCTGAGGTTGGCGTTGTTGCGCAACACAACCCGCAGTCCATTTTCGGGCACGGACTCTGGCGTTAGCCCCTGCGCTTCCAGTCTGGCCTTGGCGATGTCATCGAAACGGATTTTGGTCAGCGAAGTCGCATGGCCGTCACCGCGGCGTGGGTCGGCGTTGACGATGTCGACCAGTTCGCGCACGGTGTGCTTGCCGTCACCGATGACGAATGGCGGATCGCGCCGCGCGGCAGCGATGAGTTGCTGGCCGACGACCAGCAAACGGAAATCGCCGCCCGGTAAAAATTTCTCGACCAGCACCAGGCCTTTGCCGGAAGCGGCCTTGAACGCAGCTTCGAGTTGTTCACGGCTGGTGATGTTGACCGTCACGCCGCGACCCTGACTGCCGCTGAGTGGCTTGACTACCACTGGCATGCCGATGCGCTGCGCTGCAGCCCACGCTTGCTCGACATTCGCTACGGGATAACCAACCGGCACCGGCACGCCGGCAGCTTGCAGCAGATGTTTGGTCAGGTCCTTGTCTTGCGCAATCGTTTCGGCTACGGCGCTGGTGGCATCGACTTCGGCTGCCTGAATGCGGCGCTGCCGATGGCCCCAGCCGAACTGCACCAGACTACCGCTGGTAAGGCGGCGAAACGGAATGCCGCGCGCAATCGCCGCGGTAACAATCGCGCCCGTGCTTGGTCCCAAGCGCAGGTCTTCGTCCATTTCACGTAATTGCGTAATCATGGTTTGCGTATCCAGCAGCACATCAGCCAACTGGGCATCATTCTGCGGCTGGCCATTAGCGCTTTGCCATGCGCGCACGACCAGATCCCACGCCATCTTCAATGCAGTGTGGCCGACTTCTTCTTCGCTGTATTCAACGACGACCCGATAAATGCCGTTCTCCGGCGTCGGTATCGTGTTGCTGAAACTGATAGGGCAACCGGCCTGTGTCTGCAAGGCCAGCAAGGTCGCTTCCAGTGCATGCGCTAGTGTCAGCTGCCCTTGCTGACCAACGGTGCGTAAAGCAGCGATGCCGTTGCACAGGCTTTGCAGTGCCACCTCGAAGCCGGCGACGCTGTCGAGCGCGCATTCGGCTGGTGTGCATTGCAATTCAATTTCGAGCACGGTATGCCGGCTCCACAAGTTCGGGCCGCGCAGGGCTCGTGTTCGGATCAGTTCCATAATTTCAGTGGGTCAGTCTGGTCAGAGTGAGCGGGCACGCGGCTGTGCCGGCTCGAAAGTTTCAAGGCCGGTCGCCACCATGTCGGGCTCCAGTCCGAGTGCCCATGCGGCGGCAACCGAAGCCAGCAGCACCGGCACTGGCAGGCTGCGTGCGGCAGGGCGCAAATCTTTGTGTATGTCGAGCACGTTGATCGTTTGCGCGCCGTGCGCCTGCACGATCGTTGTGTCGTTCATGAAGACGACGCGGCCGCCTGCTTCGCGCTGCTTTAGCAATGCGGCGTTGTGGCCGTTTTCTGCATACAGCAGCACTTCGCCATCACACAGGCTGGCCATGTCGAGCACCAAAGCATCGTCGGCGTTGAGGACGGCGGCACCTTCCTGGCGCACGACATCGACTTGTGTGCGCAGGACTTTATAGCGCTGTTTGTCGGTGTCGTACTCGTCCATTGTCGCGATGGCGTCTGCGTCGGTGACGATGCCGATGTCGCAGCGGTCGTAGACCAGACCTTCGGTCACGATCATCTTCGGGCTGTTCTCAAAGACGGCGGCTTCAACATTGCGGTTGATGAGCAAGCGCTGGCCGCTTTCCCAGTCACTCGCGCCATAGGTTGCAAGACTGCGCGCACCAACATACAGGCCGTAGCTGCAGGATAGGCCAACCTGCATGCCTGACAATTGCATGAGCCATGCCACCAGCTGCGCAATTTGCGCATTGTCGCGTGTGCCAGTCACGCCGACGATGGGGATGCGACCGTTTTCGTTGTCCGGGAAAAGATGGTCAACGATGGCCTTGCCGACCGGACGCGGTTCTCCTTGCGCCGGATTCAAGTGCATCAGCAGACTGGGACCGGCGTTAACTTCGACGATTGCGCCGCCTTGTTCATCGAGCGGGCGGCTAATGTCTTCGCAAACAAGGTCAATGCCGGCGATGTCGAGGCCGACGATGCGTGCGGCCAGCTTGCACGCATGCGCAACTTCAGGATGAATCTGGTCAGTGCATTCCAGCGAATGGTTGCCGTTGCGCGCAATAAGTACGCGACGGCCGGCTTCGGGCACCGATTCCGGTTGCAGGCCTTGCCGCTGCAGATTGTCTTGCAAGACACTATTGGTAAGGAGGTTCAGGATTTCGAGTGGCTGTATGTCAGTCGAGCCGCGGCGCGGGTCGCTGTTGATTTGTGCATCGACCAGTTCCAGCAGGGTGGAAGTGCCGTCAGCAGTGATCCACACGCTTTCGCCGCGCACGACTGCTACCACGCTGCCGCCGACCACCAGCACGCGATGCTCTTCTCCGACGATATAGCGCTCTACGATCACGCCGCTGCCTTCTTCATGCGCGACGTGCCACGCCGATTCAATTTCGGCTTGGGTTTTCAGGTCCAGCATGACGCCGCGGCCGCGGTTGCCGTCTGTCGGCTTGACGACCACCGGCAAGCCCAGTTCCTGAGCGGCTTCCCAAGCCTGTTCCATGCTGTCGACGATTTCGCCTTCCGGCACCGGTATGCCGCAACTGCGCAGCAAGTTCTTGGTCATGTCCTTGTTACTGGCGATGCCTTCGGCGATGGCGCTGGTACGGTCAGACTCGGCGGTCCAGATACGGTTCTGGCGTGAGCCATAGCCAAGCTGGACCAAATTGCCTTTGTTGAGACGGATGTAGGGAATTTTGCGTTTACCCGCGCTGGACACGATATGCGCGGTGCTGGGTCCCAGCCAGTATTCGTCTATTTTGCTGTGTACCTGCGCGACGGCCTGCTCCAAGTCAAACGGTTTGTTGTTGAGCACCGCTTCCATCAGCGCATGACCAGCTGCCAGCGCTGTGCGCGCCACAGTTTCGTCAGGCACCCGGAACACCATGCGGTAAATGCCTGAGACCGAGGTTTCGCGTGTCTGGCCGAAGCCTGCGCTCATGCCGGCCAATTCAAGGATTTCAATAATAACGTGCTCGAGCACGTGGCCCATCCACGTACCTTCGCGCAGGCGCAAGTGGAAGCCGTCCGTTTCACCGATGCTACAGCGATGCGCGGCTACGCTGGGCAATACGGCCAGCAGGCGGTCGACGAATCCGGGCAGGCGGTTGCTTGGCCATTCTTCGAGTACGCCGAGGTCGAGCCAGGTTTCGAGTACTTCGGTGTAGGTCCAGATATTCGGACCGCGAAGAAAAGTAGTACTCAGAATCTTCAATTCAAGCGGAGTCGGAGGGAAAGCCTGGCTTGCCGCGGTGCTGGAGGTGCTCATATCAGAACTGCTCTTGTGAATAAATGAACGCACACATGGACGGCAAAGCCATATTCGGCGAAAATTCGGCCTTTGAGTCGTCCAGTAGGCCGGCCGCCAGGGTCAGCGGGGAACTTGAAAATTTGTTTAGAATGCTGCATTGACTTACCCACCCCATGCTACCAAGCTCCCGATCTTTGAATACTGCTGAAATTTCCGCTGATTTTGACAACGTCGCTGCTGGCGCCCCCGACTTGCGCCCGGGTGAAATCGTGCTCGCCACGCTCGAGGCAGACCTGAACGCGTCGCTTCAATTCGCGACCAGCAAAGTTTTGCTCACAACAGAGCGCATGATAAGCGATTCGGATGGCAAAGGGTGGACTAGCTGGCCGCTCAAACCCGATCTGACCCTGCATCACAGCGATCATGCCGGCGTCGGCAGTCTGGCTCTGCACCAAGGCGAACACGCCATCATGCGCTGGCGCTATACGCTTGCGCAGGATATAGCGGCCGTGCGGCTGCTCCAGCAGTTCGAGAAGCAGCAGGCCAGCCGCGATGGACAAGTCGACGACAGCGACGAGCATGCGGCACGTTGTCCGAGTTGCCATTCGCCGCTGCCGGACGACAGCGATGAATGTCCTTTATGCCATCGCGAGCTGGTGCAACCGGCCTCGACCTGGGTGCTGTTCCGGTTATGGCGCTTTGCACGGCCCTACAAGCTGCAACTGCTGTTGGGCTTTTTGTTGACGCTGGCATCTACCGCCGCCACGCTGGTGCCGCCGTACCTGACGATGCCGCTGATGGATGAAATCCTGATCCCGACCCATAACGGCACCCAGATCGATACGCATGATGTGCTGATTTTGCTGGGTGGGCTGCTGGGCGCTGCGCTGACGGCGTGGGGGCTAGGCTGGTGGCGCACTTATTTGCTGGCGCTGGTCTCCGAGCGTATCGGTGCTGATTTGCGTACCGCGACTTTCGATCACCTTCTGCAACTGAGTCTCGAGTACTTTGGTGCCAAGCGCACCGGTGACCTGATTGCGCGTATCGGCAACGAGTCCGACCGTATTTGTATTTTTTTGTCGCTGCATGCACTGGACTTCGTTACTGACGTTCTGATGTTGCTGATGACGGCGACCATCCTGTTTTCTATCAATCCATGGCTGACTGTGGTGACCTTGGTGCCGCTGCCGCTGATTGCCTGGATGATTCATCTGGTGCGCGACAGATTGCGTACCGGCTTTGAAAAAATCGACCGCATCTGGGGCGATGTTACCAACGTGCTGGCCGATACCATTCCGGGCATACGTGTAGTCAAAGCCTTTGCACAGGAACGCCGCGAGTCACAACGATTCAAGGAAGCCAATCAGCACAACCTCGCCGTCAACGACAAACTCAACCGCATCTGGAGCTTGTTTGCACCGACTGTGACGATGCTGACCGAAGTCGGCTTGCTGGTGGTGTGGGGCTTTGGCATCTGGCTCGTCACGCACCGGTCCATCTCGGTTGGTGTGCTGGTGGCGTTCATTGCCTACATCGGCCGCTTCTACGGCAGGCTTGATTCGATGAGCCGCATCGTCTCGCATACGCAAAAAGCAGCGGCCGGCGCGAAACGTATTTTTGACATTCTCGACCATAGTTCCAGCGTGCCAGAGCCGGCCAATCCGGTGCCGGTGCCGCAGGTGCAGGGTGCCATCAAGATCCGCGATATCGGTTTCCGCTACGGCAGCCGGCGCATTATTCGCGGCATGACTCTCGATATTAAGCCCGGTGAAATGATAGGTTTGGTCGGCCACAGCGGTTCCGGCAAGAGCACGCTGGTTAATCTGATCTGCCGCTTCTACGACGTCAGTGATGGCGCCATTTCCGTCGACGGCATCGACATTCGCCGCTTTGCGCTGGCTGACTATCGCCGTCACATCGGTCTGGTATTGCAGGAGCCTTTCCTGTTCCACGGCACCATCGCCGAGAACATCGCCTACGGCAAGCCGGATGCCACGCGCGCTGAAATAATTGCTGCTGCGCGTGCTGCGCATGCGCATGAATTCATTTTGCGTCTGCGCCATGGTTATGATTTCATCGTCGGCGAACGCGGGCAGGGGCTGTCTGGTGGCGAACGTCAGCGCATCTCGATTGCACGTGCGTTGCTGATTAACCCGCGCATTTTGATGCTGGATGAAGCAACCTCGAGCGTCGATACCGAAACCGAAAAAGAAATCCAGAAAGCGCTCGACAATCTGGTGCAGGGCCGGACTACTATCGCGATCGCGCACCGCCTGTCGACTTTGCGGCGTGCAGACCGTCTGGTTGTGATGGATCGTGGCGAAGTCGTCGAAGTCGGCTCGCATGAAGAATTGATGGCAGCGCAGGGCGCTTACTGGCGACTGTATGAAGCACAGGCGCGCAACGTCGACACCGAAGACAGCGAACCTCAGACGCTGCATCTTCCTTTAGCCAAGGTGGGTACATGATGGAAGGTTTGATAGTGCGCCAGTACCAGCCACTGAAACATAAGCTCGCTCTGGACTTGAACAGTGAACTGGTATTTACCGATGAGGAAGGTGCAGTCCATCATGGCGTCATGCCGGTGCGTGCCTTTCCTATCAATGCGCCAGCCGAAGGCTTGTCACTGGTCGGCGTGGACGGACATGAACTTGCGTGGATTGCCAGCCTGTCCGCGCTCGCTGGGCCTGAAAAAATCCTCATCGAGCAGTTCCTGGCCAAGCGTGAATTCACGCCCGTGATACAGCGTGTCGAAGCGGTCTCGTCTTTTGCAACACCGAGTACATGGACTGTGCACACTGACCGTGGCACTACGCGTTTCATTTTGAAGGGCGAAGAAGATATCCGCAGGCTGCAAGGGCGTGGCTTACTGATTACCGATAGCCATGGTGTCACCTATCACGTGCTCGACATGTTGAAGCTGGATCGCGCTTCGCGCCGTTTGCTGGACCGGTTTTTGTAAAACAATAAAAACGATCGTGACTCTGCTTCGATGGCCGCTACCGGCGCTGCTCGCATGGGCAGGCACCTGGCTCATATTCATCCTGCTGCTAACGCCTAATCTGCCAGTACTGGCAGCGGTTGGCGTCGCCACCGCAATCGGTGTTCTGCTCAGTGTGCTGGGCGGCACCTTATGGCGACGGCTAGCCATCGGTGCCGGCTTTCCGCTGTCTCTGTTACTCTCTGGCGCGGTCGCGTTGCCGGCATGGGCATGGCTCGCTCCGTTTGCTTTGATCTTGCTGGTCTATCCCATGAATGCGTGGCGCGATGCGCCGCTGTTTCCTACGCCTGCCAAAGCACTGGTAGATTTGCCGCTGCATGTAAAGCTCAAAGAGGGTGCCGCTATTCTGGATGCCGGCTGCGGTCTGGGGCACGGCCTCGCTGCGCTGCACGCAGCTTTTCCGCAAGCGCATTGTTCAGGCATCGAGTGGAGCTGGCCTTTGCGTTTCGCCGCCGCGTTGCGCTGTCCATGGGGCAGCATCCGGCAGGGCGACATGTGGGCGGCTGACTGGAGCGCCTTTAATGTGGTGTATCTGTTCCAGCGTCCCGAGAGCATGCCACGCGCCGTTGCCAAAGCGGCGGCACAACTCAAGCCCGGTGCGTGGCTCGTGAGTCTGGAATTTCCTGCTCATGAACTCGAGCCTTTGGCCGCTTTGCAGAGTGTGGAGGGTAAGCCGGTATGGTTGTATCAGGCGCCATTCAAACGCGCCAAATAAAACCTGTCCCTGCCAGCGCCGCACGAGAGTGCCAAATTACTAATAGATGGCATCAGCATAAAGATAGCTTAAACTCACGGTTTGTTTCACAATGGCAATAGCGTCCCTTTATGGGCTTTAGTTTTGGCTGTTCCTGTCGATATACCAGTGGGTGTAATGGGTGATGCGATCGCGGACTGTTCCGCATCCCGTGCCGTGCCCGCACAAGGAGAAGTAAATGTTTTTTTTCGTTGGATTAGCCGTGGTGTTTGGCGCCGTTTTTGGCGGCTTTATTTTGGCCGGTGGTAACCTCGCCCCTATTATTCACTCCGCACCGCACGAAGGTTTCATCATTATCGGTTCGGCGATTGGCGCAGCACTGGTCGGCAACAGTGCGCTGATTTTTAAAGGTGCCATGGCCGGCATGGGCAAATGCATTGGTGGCGCCAAATGGAAAAAGCAGGATTATCTGGACCTGATCCTGATGGTCGGCAAACTGCTGGCCGTAATGAAAAAAGAAGGCGCAGTTGCCCTTGAAGCCCACGTAGAAAATCCGGATTCGAGCGCAATTTTTGGTGAATATCCAAAACTGGCCAAAGACCATTCCATCGTCCACATGATCTGCGACACGCTGCGACTAGTCGTCATCGCACAGGGCAACCTGGATGCGAACGCCGTTGAAGACGTGATGACGAATGCAATCAAGACCCACCATCACGATGAACTGAAATATCAGGGCACGCTCGCTTCCATTGCTGGCGCGCTGCCAGCGCTGGGTATTGTGGCTTGCGTTCTCGGTGTGGTGAAAACCATGGGCGCCATTGACCAACCACCACCGGTACTGGGCGCACTGATTGGTAGCGCGCTGGTCGGCACCTTCCTTGGCGTTTTCGTCGCTTACGGCGTGTTCGACCCTATGGCTAACCGCTTAGGCCAGATCATTGACGAAGAAGGTCAGGTCTACAAAGTAATCATGCACATGATCGTTGGCACACTGCAGGGACATCCGATCCCGTTGGTCATTGAAGCGGCACGCGCCGTCATCAGTCATCACAACCAACCGAGTTTTGCCGAAGTGTTTGACGGCTTGCGAGGCAAGTAAATTTTAGTAGTTTAAAAGTGCTCGCCCATGCAGACTGTGTAACTGGTCTGTCGGGCAAGCTAGCAAAACGCCCCAGCCGAGCTGGGGCGTTTTGTTTTTGTGCAGCGATCTGCTCCTCCTCAAGAGCTGTTTGCGCTCCAGAGATTGCCCTTGTGGGCAGACGTACGTCAGCTTTTACAATACCTCACTCGCATGATCAGCCAGCCGTGAACGCTCGCCGCGCGCCAGCGTTACATGCCCGCTGTGTGACCAGCCCTTGAATCGATCAACCACATAAGTCAGGCCGCTTGAGCCTTCGGTCAAATAAGGCGTATCTATCTGCGCGATGTTACCGAGGCAGACGATCTTGGTGCCGGGACCGGCTCGCGTGACGAGGGTCTTGATCTGCTTAGGGGTCAGGTTCTGTGCTTCGTCGATGATCAGGTATTTGTTGACGAAGGTGCGGCCACGCATGAAGTTGAGCGACTTGATCTTGATGCGTGAACGGATCAGTTCTTGTGTTGCAGCGCGACCCCATTCGCCGGCGTCCGAGTCGGACTTGTTGAGTACTTCAAGGTTGTCATCAAACGCGCCCATCCACGGCGACATTTTTTCTTCTTCGGTACCTGGCAAGAAGCCGATGTCTTCACCGACCGGCACCGTCACGCGGGTGACGATGATTTCGTTGTAGAGCTTGGTCTCCAAAACTTGCGTGAGGCCCGTTGCCAGTGCCAGCAGGGTTTTGCCGGTGCCGGCCTGGCCGAGCAGGGTGACGAAATCGCAGTCCGGATCCATCAGCAGGTTGAGCGCAAAATTCTGCTCGCGGTTACGTGAAGTCACGCCCCAGACATTATTTTTGTTGTGTCCGTAGTCACGCAGGGTGCGAATGACGGCAGTCTTGCCGTTGATTTGCGTGACCTGTCCGTAGAACGGCGGCTCGCCGTCTTTAGGTTCCATGTAAACGAACTGATTGACCAGCATGGCTGCCACAGTCGGGCCGGATACGCGGTAAAAAGTGGTGCCGGTGCCATGGCGGTTTTCCTGCCACGATTCCATGCCTTTGCCGTGCTTGTTCCAGAAGTCATCCGGCAGTTGCAGGATGCCTGAGTAGAGCAGGTCGGTGTCTTCTAGTACATGGTCGTTGAAATATTCTTCAGCCGGTAGTCCGAGCGCACGGGCCTTGATGCGCATGTTGATATCTTTCGATACCAGCACCACAGGCCGGTCTGGCTGCTGTTCTTCGAGTGCGCGCACCACGCCCAGAATCTGGTTGTCTGCTTTGCCCTCCGGCAGACCTTCCGGCAATTTCCAGTTTGCCAGGCGAGTCTGGAAATACAAGCGGCCGCCGGCGTCCTTGTTGCCGAGCTTGTTGAGCGGAATGCCGTTGTCGATTGCGTCTTCGCTGATGTCGGCCACTAAAGCATCAAGCGAGCGCGATACCTGACGTGCATTGCGTGCGACTTCGGACATGCCTTTTTTGTGATTGTCGAGCTCTTCCAGCGTGATCATGGGCAGGTAGATATCATGCTCGGCAAAGCGAAACAGCGAACTCGGGTCGTGCATCAGCACATTGGTATCGAGTACAAACAATTTTTTCACGCCGCCGCGTTTGTCAGCTGCGCGGCTCGCAGGCGACTTGACATGCGCTTCGCCACGCTGCTGGCGCGGGGCTGGCTTTGCCGCAGAGGGCGCTTCGGTCTTGACGCGCGCAGCCGGCAAGGCTTCGATTTTTTTCGGCGCGGACTCAACCAGCGTAATGGCGGGTTTGACCGCCTTGCCTTTTTCTGCCTTCGGGTAATCGGCTGGAGACAGCAATGCGGCTGGCTTGGTAGGCATTTTTGGCAGTGGCATCAGATCCTCGTACAAAAAAAGTGGAGAGGGGAACAGCAAAGCGGGGCAAAAAAACGTAAAGGCTGTTTAAGCAAAAGGACATGCGCCTTTTCCCTAAACAGCCTTTGTTGATATTTTGTTTTTGAATTCAATGGGTTGAGCAGGTTTAAGCAAGACCCTCTACAAATTCCAGTACTTCTGTTACGTGTCCGGGAACCTTCACTCCACGCCATTCTTTCACCAATACACCAGCAGCGTCAATCACAAATGTAGATCTTTCTATACCGCGCACCTGCTTGCCGTACATGGATTTCATAACGATGACATCAAACAGCGCACAGACGGCTTCGTCGCCATCGGAAATAAGCTCGAAGGGCAATGCAAGCTTGGACTTGAAACCTTCATGCGAACGCAGGCTGTCGCGGCTGATACCGAAGATCTCGCAATTGGCTGCATTGAATTTGTCGTGCAGCTCGCGGAACTGCAGGCTTTCGGTGGTGCAGCCTGGCGTATTGTCTTTAGGGTAAAAATACAGCACGATTTTTTTGCCGTGATGGTCGGCAAGCTGAAAAGGCTTGGTGCCCGTCATTGCCGCAGTAAAGTCCGGTACGCTCATAGTCAATATGGATGGGCGGTCTGCCATTCAGTCTCCTTTGTTAGCATGTCATTTTAAGTATAGGAAGCGCTTTCAGTGCTATTCAGTGCCACAGAGGCAAGCACATTCTTCGGTGAGAATGTACCCCAATCTGCATCGCGGCAACAGCATAAACCCTAAGATTACAAGGCTATTTGGCTGGCAGCGTCTGTCCTGGCAAGATCAGCGCCAGAGCGACTTTTCTGCCTTCGGCCATCAGGATGTTGTAGGTGCGGCAGGCAGCCTGATTGTCCATGCATTCGACACCGATACGGCGTGCTGTCAAACTGGTCAGCAGCTTGGGATGCACAAAGCGCTGGCGTGAACCGGTCCCAAGGATGACCACATCAGGCGTCTGTGCCTCAATCGGGGCGAAATCGGCCGCGCTTAACGACTCGAAGGACGCGACCGGCCAAGCCAGTGGAGCGACTTCCGGCAGCACCAGAAGGCTGTGCGTAAAGCGTACGGCATTGATGTCGACCGAGTCGACTTCGTAGCCGGTGACGGTCTGATATTGCTGGGTGGAGGTGGTATGCAGCTTCATATTGACCAAATTGTAGCGCGATCAGGCCGAGAGGCCCGATCATCCATTGGTAAAGTTGCCTGCTTTGGGGCAAAATAGTCGTTTTTTCGCAGCGCAACACCCGGCTGCCTTTGCATTCCCAAAATGAGCGAGATGAATCTGTGAAAGCTATCCAGAAATCAAAAAAATTGGCGGACGTCTGTTACGACATTCGCGGCCCCGTTCTTGAAAAAGCCCGGCAGATGGAAGAGGACGGCCACAAGATTATCAAGCTCAATATTGGTAATCTGGCCGTCTTCGGTTTCGATGCGCCCGATGAAATCGTGCAGGATATGATTCGCAATATGTCGAACGCTTCGGGCTATACCGATTCCAAAGGCATGTTCGCGCCGCGCAAGGCAATCATGCACTATGCGCAGCAAAAAAATATTCACGGCGTGACCATCGACGATATTTACCTCGGCAATGGCGCGTCTGAGCTGATCGTCATGAGCATGAACGCCTTGCTCAACAATGGCGACGAAGTACTGGTGCCGGCGCCGGACTATCCATTGTGGACCGCAGCAGTCAGTTTGTCGGGTGGCTCGCCGGTCCATTACGTCTGTGATGAGCAGGCCGACTGGATGCCGGACATTGAAGACATTCGTAAAAAAATCAATTCGAATACGCGCGCCATCGTCGTCATCAACCCCAACAATCCGACTGGTGCATTGTATCCAGTTGAGTTGTTGCAGCAAATCGTAGAACTAGCACGTCAGCATCAGCTGATTGTTTTTGCAGACGAAATTTACGATAAAGTTTTGTATGACGGCGCGACTCACACATCGCTTGCTTCGCTGGCCGACGACGTATTGTTCATCACCTTCAATGGCCTGTCGAAAAATTATCGTGCTTGCGGCTACCGTGCTGGCTGGATGATCGTCTCCGGTGAAAAGAAGCATGCAAAGGACTATATCGAAGGCCTCAACATGCTGGCCTCGATGCGTCTGTGCGCGAATGCGCCGGGCCAGTTTGCGATTCAGACCGCACTCGGCGGCTACCAGAGCATTAATGATCTGGTCGCACCCGGTGGCAGACTGCTGCGTCAACGCGACCTGGCGCATCGTCTGCTGACCGAGATCCCCGGTGTGACCTGTGCCAAGCCCAAGTCGGCGCTGTATATGTTCCCAAGGCTGGACCCGAACATGTATCCGATCGAAGATGACCAGCAGTTTGCGTATGAACTGCTGGCTGAAGAGCGGGTATTGATCGTGCAGGGCACTGGCTTCAATTGCCCGACCACGGATCATTTCCGTGTCGTGTTCTTGCCGAATACGGATGATCTGACGGAAGCCATTGGCCGTATTGCGCGCTTCCTTGATAGCTACCGCCGGCAGCATGGTCGCGGTTGATCACAATATTTAATGCATCTTTGAATAAGAAATTATGAAATCGATCAAAGTAGGTCTGTTGGGAATTGGCACCGTAGGCGCTGGTACGTTCGCCGTGTTGCAGCGTAATCAGGAAGAAATCCGTCGCCGCGCAGGTCGCGGTATTGAAATTGTCATGGTGGCCGATCTTGATACGGCGCGCGCCACGCAGATTACTGGCGGCACCGTTGAAGTCGTGAACGACGCCAATCTGGTAGTGAACCATCCTGACATTGACATCGTCATTGAACTCATCGGCGGCTACGGCATTGCGCGCGATCTGGTAATGAAAGCTATTGCAAATGGCAAGCATGTCGTTACTGCCAACAAGGCGCTGCTGGCAACGCATGGCACCGAGATTTTCCGTGCGGCGCAAGACAAAGGCGTGATGGTGGCCTTTGAAGCCGCAGTCGCTGGCGGTATTCCTATCATTAAATCACTGCGCGAAGGCCTGACGGCCAACCGCATTCAATGGATAGCCGGCATCATCAATGGCACGACCAATTTCATTTTGTCGGAGATGCGCGACAAGGGACTGGATTTCGACGTCGTGCTGAAAGAAGCGCAGCGGCTCGGCTATGCCGAAGCTGATCCTACGTTCGACATTGAAGGCGTCGACGCCGCGCACAAGGCTAGCATCATGTCGGCGATCGCGTTTGGTACGCCCGTGCAGTTTGACAAAGCCTATGTCGAAGGCATCACTGGCCTGCAGGCCACCGACATTCGTTATGCAGAAAAACTGGGCTATCGCATCAAATTGCTGGGCATTACACGTCGTACCGACAAGGGTATTGAATTGCGTGTGCATCCGACACTGATACCGACCAATCGCCTGATTGCAAATGTCGAAGGCGCCATGAATGCGGTGCTGGTGCAGGGCGACGCAGTAGGCGCGACGCTGTATTACGGCAAAGGGGCAGGGGCGGAGCCGACAGCCTCAGCCGTGATTGCCGATCTGGTGGATATTGCGCGGATGGCTGATGCAGACCACAGCCATCGCGTACCGTATCTGGCATTCCAGTCCGATGCAATGGCAGACACGCCGATTTTGCCGATGGACGATATTACGACCAGCTATTACTTGCGCATTTGCGTCGCAGACAAGCTGGGCGTGCTGGCCGACATCACGCGCATTCTTGCTGATAAGTCGATTTCTATCGACGCAATGCTGCAAAAGGAACCGGCTGAAAACGAAACGCAGACTGACATCATCATCCTGACCCACCAGACGCAGGAAAAAAATGTCAACGCGGCGATTGCAGCGATTGAAGGTCTTTCTACCGTTGCCGGTAAAGTGACCCGTATCCGGCTTGAGCAGTTGAGCTAAGCAAAACTTTGCTATGTTTGCTTAACCTATCTTGTTCGCCGTGCCTTTCAGCGAGTCAGATAACTCTTTGATGATGGCGCTGAATACGGTAGACGTTATCGTGTACTTGGAAATTGCGACCTGCAGTTGAAGTAACTGGGCGGTGGTGATATCGCCACCGTCTGTGATCGGGGCTAGCAGTGTTTTGAGTGTGCTTTCAGCCGATGCCATTTTTGGTCCTAAAAGACCATAGATTGCGTTTAGACTTGTGCTGTCGAGTGTTGATGTCGGTGCTGGTGCGGCCATGATGTTCTCCTTTTAGTCGCGTTGATTATTTCTTTCCAGTTTCAAACAGCTGCAAGCTGAGTAGTGCAGCTTGTACCGCTTGGTCGCTTGCCTGGATAGCCTTGAAAGCCTGCGGGTTGTGCAGTTTTTTATGTTCGCCATCGAGCCTTGTTTGTATCGTCTTCAAACGGTTTCTCACTTCGGCTAGCAAGCTGCCATCTTTATCTACATGAAGACGCTCTTCCAGACCAACCATTACTTTTTCAGTTTGCATTGCTCTATCTCCCTATCCGGAACCGCTCTCCACCTTCAAACACAATTTCGTTATCTTTGACCGTAACCAGCGTATGGCCATTGGTATCACCGCCGCGCGTGGTGCGCTGGCCATCAGTAGTCATCACATAAGGCGTAATGCCGCCAACGATGGTCTGTACATTGACGGGCAGCCTGCGCTGACCAAGCGTGATGCTGGCACGAATCGGCAGCACTTTGCCGTACTCCTCTGTGAAACTTACCAGCAGCTTTTCCCAGCGCTTCATTTCGTCTTCAGTCAGCGTGCCTCGCAAAACCAGTTCAGGCTGTTTACTGATAAGTTGCATCTTTCTGGTCAATCCGTTTTCAGTCAGCCTTTCCATGAACACGGGCGGTAACTCTTCGGCGACGATCACGGTTCCGGTGACTTCTTTCAAACCGGGCACGCCGGCATGGAGCATCTCGGCCGTAGCATCCCGTACGCTTTGTGATGCCACTGCACCCTGTATTGACAGCGTGCCACCCTTCATTTCAAGCGCACGCAGTCTTGCGCGCGCAGGATCAAGCCGGGTATCCAGTATCTGTCTGCTGGCCTCCAGCATTTCTTCTTCCACATAGAACTGGCTTGCCGGTTGGGGCGACATATTCTCTAGAGCTTGAATAAGCTTGGTTTGCATTGCACGGTCTTTCGCATAGCCCTGCACCTTTAGCTTATGGTCGGCGCTGACAGACACATCGACTGCCTGTCCTGCTGCGATACCCGCTATCAGCGCACGGATTTTTTCTACTTGTTTTTCAAGTGGCGGCACAGTGGGCGATTTCGCTGCAACTTCGACGTTGGCAGATGCCTGTCCTTTCTGGATCAGCCATTTGGCGCCGGCTATGCCACCGAGGGCCACCAGTACCAGTGTGACCGCCGAAACTGTTAAAGCCAGCTTCGCACGAGCACGACTCTTGTTCTCGCTGCTAACAACGGTCGTGTCTTGTTCGTCAGACTCTGGAATCTGTGGGACTTCGACGGGTGACATACCAGAAACAGGTGCAACCGTCGCTGGGTCGGGCCACGGCGAATCAACTTCATCGACAGCGATCCAGACACCACCGAGCTCGACCGGCATACCAAGGCTGAGCTCGATGGTATCGGTAATCTCGTTGCCTTGCGCATCGCATACCTTGCCGTCTGCGGGAGATATTGATGGCCGGTTGCCATCGAAAGAGAGCCGTGCATGGCTGCCTTCCATGCGCGGCCCGCTCAGGATGATCGTGCAGTCATCCGAGGAGCCAAGTTCGTAATCCCCCGGCGTTATGCTAAGACGGCTGCCGGCTTGGGGGCCGTAAAGTACGCGGAGTTCTACCTGTGGAAGCAGGGTTTCGAATGCCGGTTCGATTTTCATTTTGTGCAATTGTGAATTTTCAACTCAGCCGAGCTACAATACTCAAAAACAATTCCATATTTATAACCATGTCCATTCATACCGAAATCCGCGATCAGATAATGATCGTTCGCCCAAGCGGCAATATCAGCAAGCCAATCGCCGCAGAGCTTGAAGAGCTGTTGAGCTCCGCGATTGACGAAGGCGTGGCCTACATGGTGTTCGAGCTTTCTTTGTTGACGCAAATTTCGAGCGAAGGCTTGCGCACCATTCTCAATACGGTCAAGGCCTTGCGTGATGCCCATGGACTGGTTGCCGTCGTCGGAGTCGGTGAACATGTCCGCAGCGTTTTTGAAGTAGGCGGATTTTTTGCGCTGCTCGATGAATTCGATAGTCTCGAAGAAGCGCTCGATGCCATTCGCGAAGAGATCGACAATATCTAAAGTATCTTTTCTCATAATTCGACCCTGGCTAGCGGCTGTATATTGATTTCCTGTGTCAGCTCCTGATAAGACAGTACCGGCAGTTCGTAGAGATCCTGCTCTATCATCTTGCGCAGGTAGCGCCGGATATCCATTGAAGTCAGCAGCACCGGTCTTTGCATAGACCTGCTTAAGTCGCCGACCGTACTCTTGATGTTTTCCAGCAGCTTGCGTGAAATGCCGGGGTCAAGCGCCAGATAGGAGCCGCCCGATGTCTGGCGTACTGCACCACGCACCGTGTCTTCCACGGCTGGTGCCAGCAGATAGGCAGGCAAAATATTTTGACCAGACGAATGCCTGAAACTGATGTGACGTTTCAGCGCGACCCGCACATACTCGGTCAGCATTACCGAATCTTTTTCTTTCTGGCCCCATTCAATCAGCGCTTCCATTACGGCGCGCAGATTGCGAATCGAGACTTCCTCGCCCACCAGTCGTTGCAGAATCTCAGCGATCTTATGTATGGGCATGACGCGCTGCACTTCTTTAGCCAACTCGGGAAAACGAATTTCCATGTCTGTCAGTAGCGCGCGTGTTTCTTGTATGCCTATAAATTCACCCGCATATTTTTTCAACACCATCGCGATGTGATACGACAGTAACTGCGTTGGCTCCAGAAAGGCAATGCCGGCATTCGCCAACGCAGGTTTCAGGTCGGCTGAAGTCCAGATCGTTGGCAGATTGGGCAGGAATTTTTTGTCAGACTCAAAAGGAATGGACAGCGCAGTCAGATTTTCAGTGGCTTCACGAACCAGCAAATGATTCGGGCGCAGTCGGCCTTGCGATACCGGTATCTCTGCCACCATGATCGAATAATTTTCCGGTGGTAGCGTGTCATTGAAACGCAGGCTAATACCTGGAAAAATAATACCGAGATCTTCAAATAACGCGCGCCGTATTTTGACCAACTCGTCATTGAGAGTCTGTGACGAAAATGCTTTCTCCAAACCAGACTGCATATCTACCAGCAGCGGCACAGTCGGTGCAAACGCTTCGGCGTCAGCAGCCTTGGCGGCTTTATCTTTGTCCGACCCAGCTTGAATAGCCGGCACCGTCGTCACTTTGCCGGTCTTAGGATCAACGATCCTGCGCTCGCCGCGAAAGAAGATGTAGCCAACCACACCGATTACAACCGACAAAATCAGGAAGGTTGTTGTTGGCATTCCCGGAATAATGGCGAAACCCAGCATCACGACTGAGCCAATCATGAGCGCCTTAGGTTGTGCCAGCAACTGCGCACCAATATCACTACCAACGTTGGAGGCAGTGCCATCAGCATTGGTCACGCGGGTAACGATCATGCCGGCACAGATAGATACGAACAGCGCCGGTATTTGTGAGATCAGACCATCACCGATAGTCAGGATTGAATAGATTTTTACGGATTCTGCCGCAGTCATCCCGCGCTGTAAGACGCCAATGAGTACGCCACCGAGCAAATTGACTGCGACGATGATCAGGCCTGCAATCGCATCACCCTTGACGAACTTCATCGCGCCATCCATCGCGCCATATAGTTGGCTTTCTTTTTCCACAATAGAGCGGCGGCGGCGAGCTTCGTCCATGTCGATAGTGCCTGCACGAAGGTCACCGTCAATCGACATCTGCTTGCCCGGCATCGCATCAAGAGAAAAGCGCGCTGCCACTTCAGCGACACGCTCCGAGCCCTTGGTGATAACCACGAACTGCACAATCGTCAGGATCAGGAAAACCACTAAGCCAACCACCAGATTGCCGCCGACGACAAAATTACCGAAGGTGTAAATGATGTGGCCCGCGTCGCCGTTTAGCAGAATCAGACGCGTGGTCGCAATGCCGATTGCCAGCCGGAATAAAGTTGTTACCAACAGTACGGAAGGGAAAGATGAAAATGCCAGCGGATTTGGCAGGTACATGGCCACCATCAGCAACGTAGCCGAGAGGCACATATTGGTAGCGATCAGTGCATCAACTAGCCAAGTCGGTAACGGCAGGATCATCATGAAGATGATGCTGACGATCAGGGCTGCCAGAACCAGGTCGTTACGTTTAACGACGTACTGGATAATGATTTGCAGACGATGCGCGATCATTTCCATCAGTGCGCTCCTATGTTTTTTCTTTTGAACGGCGATGAATGAATAAACGCATTGCGTGTGCTGCCTCGGCCATACGGCCATTTTTGGTCAATGCTTGTCCGCGTAATAGCCAGGCTAGTGCGCTATCTGCTTGCAAACCAGGAATCGAATCCAACACCAGCATCGCCTGATCGGCTTGAGAACTACGCAGCAACGCACAAGCCAGTGACAGGCTTATGCTTGCATCTTCCGGATGCAACGCTTGCAACGCCTCAAATATTTGTGCGGCTCGCACACTACTGCCATTTTGCAAATGGTGATATCCGAGCACGCGCAACAGATCAAGCTGCTCGGATGGAAATTCGTCGGGTATGGTATTCCTCGCTTCCATCGTTATCCTTGCAGCAGGGCGGATCGGTACATCTGAAGCAGCTCAAGTAGCCCCGTCTCTTCATCAAGCAACAACGCGAGCCTGCCGAAGCGACGCGCCGAGCGTGGATGTTTCTTTGCATAGCCGCGCAAACTCGCACGTGTCTGGCTTAACACTGTGCGGAAATACGCGGGCGAAAGGATCTCTGAATCCAGTACCTCTGGGCGCAGACGCTGGGCAATGAAATCATCAATAGACGGTAGCGCAAACAGCCGCTCCAGTCGTGGCTGCTCATGAACTTCAGGCGGACGCAGCGGCAAGTGCTCAGGTAACGAAATCGGCGATTGCCTATGGCGCTGAATACGGTCAATCCCGCTCGACGGGTTGAACGCCGTGGTTGTAAGACTCTTCATGGGCACTTTCAACATGTGATTCAAGCACTGATTTTGGAAGTAGATGCAGTCAGTAGCAAACTAAGCTGGCCACTGCACCCCTGTTCCTGCCGGCAACGTAATGTGAAAACTAAGTACCGCCACCGCGACACTAGTTCCTTTGAAAAATCATCAAAAGACATAAGGGAACTGGCTTACACGCGACGTTACCTACAATAAAACCTGCGCTGTATGCATGATTTACTGATCATCCTGACCGAACATGGACAAGCAATTCTTTGGCGTTAGAGAGAGTTTTTATGACACTTCAAACTGAGATTACAGGTGGTCAGACGAGCCTGGCGGAATTTCTCGCAAGTGACGACACGCTTGATCCATTGCACAACCTGGCAGTGGTCGATGCGCAACTCACGATTGCGCTAGCAAGATCTCTTAATCTGCAAAAACTCGTAGTGCAGGAAATAACCGATCACATCAATAAGGTGTCTGAACTGAATGTCAGGCTCATTAAATATAAATCCACATCCACTACTCGAACAGACACGCTTAAGCTTGGAGATTCTCCCGAGGATGCGATGGCCATTCTTGATGCATTAAAAAGCGAAAAGGTGAAGGACCTTGACACTTTTTATGCGGCCCTGAAGATTACAAATGGAAAACCGGAAGCTCAGCCAGCTGTTACGCAAGATACCGTATCGCTTTGGCAAAGTTCTTTGCAGACGGTAAGTGAAAGCCTCAGTAACCAGTCGCAGCAAGAATCTTTGCGGCTGCAGACTTTTACCAATCGATATACACAAGCGAGTGACCAGGCAACGACATTGCTGCAAAAAAGTGCGCAGTCGAAGAGCACTATTTCTCCAAATTTTAGAAATTAATATGCAGGAGAGAGAAATGGCAAACGCTCAAAAAGAAACTAATAACCAGCAAATCTCGCCATCAGACACGGAGGCAGGAGAGGAGCTCACAGTCGAGTCACTGATTCAACACTTGACGAATGGTGCAACGTTAGCTGACGTAGTCGGGATTACGAAGGAACAGCGAGAAGCGGTTTACAGCATGGGCCATTTCCATTTTGAACAAGGCAAATACCTAGATGCAATGAAGTTTTTCCGATTTCTACTCTTCTATGATCAATTCGAAAAGCGCGCAATGTTCGGTTTGGGTTGTTGCCTGAAGATGCTGGGTCAGTATGAGCAGGCGCAGATATTTTTAGGTTTGGCAGTGATGATGGATCCTTCCGATGCAGGGCCTGGTGTGCAATTTGCAGAATGCTTGTTGTTGACAGGTAAAAAAGTAGAAGCGATTAGTCTGTTGCAAAAAACGCTAAATGAATTTGGAAAAATTCCAAAGCACGAGATGCTGATTCGTAAAGTAGAGGCCTTGCTTCAGTTGGCATCTAGACCAACCGAAGTGCGAATAAATAGTAAGGGAGAATAGTCATGAGTGGGGTTATTGGTTCAAATTCTTCCCAAGAAAGCAGGATCCGGCCTGACAGTTCGCCTATAGCTGGTCAATCAACTGCGCCGACTTCAGAGGCGCCGGTTAGCACAAAGCTGAATAACGATCTCATTGCTGCAGTCGGATCACCGAATGCTTCACTAATATCTTTAGCTGGGCTAGCTAGAAGTATTTTGTCCCAAGCATCAATGGATCCAGATACTGCGGTTGTAATACTGATGGATATGATTGATAAGTCTGGGGATGCTCAAGTAAAAAATTCGAAGGAGAGCCTTGTAAATTCGTTTAAGCGTAGCGAAAAATTAGGCGAAGAGCGTATTAAGAGTTTAAAAGATTCGTTTGCAAAATCTGCTGCGGCTGATCTTAAAGCAAAAGACGCACAGACTGCATCCGATGTTGGGCTTGGGTTTTCAGTAGCTGGCGCTGTATTCGGCATGCTTGCTGCGATCCTGCTGACTGCTTTCACCTTGGGAGGCGGTGCCGCAGCGATTGTTGGTGCCGCGATCGGATTAACCACTGCAATTCTGGATGTCGGTACCCGCATCGCTAAAGCGACGGGTGCAACCTATGACGATCCCACTGACCCGACCGGGAAGAAGAAGCAGGCACTTGATATCACTTTGGGTGGTGCGATCAAGCGTGCAATTGAACAGCAGGAAGCAGATGGCCATCTTTATCCTAAAGAAATGAAATCTGATACCGAAAAAGCCGAGTTCAAATCCAAGTACACAATGGGCTGGACTATCGCAATCAATCTGGCAGTAGCGGCTGGCGGCATTATCGCGGGTGGCGTTACCGCAGCAGGCGCCGGAAAAGCTATCGGAGCAGCAAAGGACGTTACTAGCTTATCAGGTCAGGTAACGAAACAAGCGGCACAGCTTGCGGGAAAGCTGGCTGGCGCTGTACAAATATTCACTGATACTGGCGGCGCTGCCAGCATGGTTACGCATGGCGCTTATGGAATAACTATCGCTGATATTACTTTTGAATCCAAACAATTGGATAACAAGCGAACCCTTATGGATGCCATGCAAAACATATTGTCCATTGATATGAAATCTGAACAAGATCATATTACAAGCCGAATGCAAACCATCAATTCTATTTACGAAGATATGGCTGACTTGATTTCAATTTACGGTGAAAGTATGTCCCGAATTGTAAAGACAAGCTGAAAATATTTTTTTAATCACTAGGATAAATAATGTCAAACACAATTTCAAATGACCTTGCTGCCCAGTTGCAGCAATTATCGACGCTGCAAAATGATAAAAATATTAGTGCTGATGATAAAAAAAAGGCCCTGGAAGTGGCGGGCGCCAAAACACTCGCTGAAATTAATGCACAAATTCCGAGTCTGAATTTTACCAGCACCAAGTTTGCAGAAAAAATCGCCAAAATTATTACTGAAGGCAATTGGAATCAATTGCCGAATCCTGAAAAATTGTCCGTAACTTTACAGGATTTGCGCTTAGTCGCTTCTGCTGTTGAAAGCGCCTCTAATTCAATGTCAGTTGATATGACCTCGATCATGCGCTTATTGTCTGAAGCGCACCGCACACTAGCCACCATTAAATCTGATGAAAATATTGAAAATCGAAAATTAAAGATTAAAGCTGCAGATAAAGAATTCGAGTTCAAAGATAAAGCAAATTATGAGCAGCTAGCGGCTGATTTGGTTTCCGCCATTGCAGAAATAGTTGCGGGAGGAGTTCAATTGGGAGGTGCCGGACATGCTTTCAAGGGAGCTCTAAAAAACACCGGAAAAGCAAAAGATTTGCTAAAAAAGTCGCATGAATTGTCTGATATCTCACAAAAGAAAAATATCATTAAGATGAAGCTTAAAGATGTCTCAGAAAAAATTAATAATACTAAACCAGCAGCCTTAAAAAAAATGGAGAAATTGCAGCTAGAAATTGATTCTCCAACTACATTGTCAGAACGAAAGTTAGAAGCTCAAGCTGATTTGAAAATCATTAAAGATGATTTAGGTGCGCTTGATGTAAAACATAAGCAATTGACTAAGCAATTTGACGATTTGAGCAATATGGAAACCAGTTTTTCCAATGAGGTTGCTATTGGAAATGAAAAATTGAAATCTTCAACGCAAAAATATGAGGGCATTCAACAAATCACGAACAGTTCTGCAACCATCGCGAAGGGACTTGTACAGGTGATTTCTGCAACTATGACATTCATGGCCAGTACCAGCAGGCTTGAGGCGGATAAATTTGGTCTTGTAAAAGATTTAGCTGGACAGTATGAGCAATCTGCAATGGAGGCTTACCGCAATATGAATGAAGGCTTCCGCAATTTGACTCAATCTTTGAGTGCGATGGAGCAAAGTCTAAATTCCAGCGTAAGCCATATGGTCACAGCCTAATAATTCTAAAAAATATGAGCCAACTGAACACTCCGGTTGATCCTAAAGTGAAATTTACTTCAGATGTAATTGCTGAACTAAATTCATTGGATGATTTGCGCAATAAAATAGCAAATCTCCCGAGTTCGACTCGTTTTTCTGATGAACAAATCGAGATCATTTACGGTATTGGACATTCTTTATTCGTCCAGGGGAAATTCGAAAATGCCTGCAGCGTATTTCAGATGATGTTGATATATCGACCACTCGATCCGCGCATTCTCGGCGCATTTGCACTTTGTTGCAAACGTGTAGGTCATTTAGAAGCCGCTATCCCTGCTTACAGCGCAGCACTGGTACTGGAGCCGACGAATCTGAGTTGGGCAGTGCATATGGCCGAATGCCTGGCTGCTTTAGGTAAGAGGGATGAGAGCCTGAAATTGCTAGAGCCGTTGATCAAATTAGCCGTACTGGACGAAAGCTATAACGATCTGCGTTCGCGCGCTGAAACCTTGCGAAACATGTTGAGGCAAGAATGAAAAAAAGTGCAGCCAAATCCGTTAAAGAAAACAAGCAATTTCCGTTAACAAGCGAAGAAATCAGCTTGATAGCTGAGCTGGGATTCATGGCTGCCACTGCCGGCTTTGTGGTGCCGGCGATTCGCATATTTCAGGGCCTGCTCGTACTGCGACCCGATCACGCTTTTCCATATATAGGTCTTGCAGTGGCGCGACTTTATGTGGGTGCGTTTAACGATGCAGTGCGCGTCTTGCGGGAAGACGCAAATGCCGCTCTTCATGGTCGCGACGAAATTGAACTGTATCTGGGTCTGGCCTTGCATCTGGCAGGCCAGCCCTCAGAAGCTGCGCGCGTTTTATACGCATTGTTTGAACGCGGAGAACTGGATGCGGACCAGCGGCCGTTGGCAGAATCAGTGCTGCTTCAAATTAGCAGCGGCTCTCAGCGCGCTGCGTGGCCTTCTCCAGCGCGTGTCACAGATAGTCAGGATTTTGCCAGTATCAGCAGTTGACTAATTGTTGTTCGACTAGTGAGGGAATTATGCAAGAAGCTCTCAGCGTATTGGCTCAGGTTGCCGAATCAGCGACAACAGCGCTGCCTGAACCTGAATTTCCCCCTACCATTCCCCTAGTCAAGCCGGAAGTTGAAGCGGGCGGAGAGCGTTTGACAGAGCTATTGTCCAATCAGCCTGAGCAACCTGTTTATGCCATTGATCCGGCAGTTGCTCCAGCAGAGTTAACCGGTGGTGCCAATACACTTGGGGAAAAAATACTTGCGCGACTGGATGCGGTTGGCTTGGAGTTCAGAACCAATATGGAGCGCGCCCATGCAATGCTGGAAGTGGGGCCGGGCCAAATGAGTTTGGAAAATGTGCTGCGGCTACAGATGGAAATGGCACAGGTATCGCTGGAAATTGAACTGGTCGGCAAGGGCGTCCAAAAAGCCGTACAGCATGCTGAGCAACTAACGAAACTCCAGTGATGATGCTAAATTCAATTGAGTTCGCCAAGCTCCCGCGCTTACTTACGCTTGTGGTGCTATCCATATCGCTAGTGTCTTGCGGCGCGCGCGTGGAACTGTTGACCGGAGTTTCAGAAAGCGAAGCCAATGAGGCGCTTGCTGCGTTGCTTGAAGCGGGCGTCAAGGCAGGCAAGTTACCGGGCAAGGAGGGCATGGTTAGCCTTGACGTAGAACAAAGCCAGGTGGCGCGCGCTGTCGGCATCATGCGCGCCGAAGGTTTACCCCGCGAACGCTACGCAAAAATGGGTGAAATCTTCCGCAAAGAAGGTTTGATCTCGTCGCCGCTGGAAGAACGTGCGCGTTATCTTTGGGCGTTGTCGCAAGAGTTATCAGCCACCGTGTCGCAGATCGATGGCGTTATCAAGGCGCGGGTGCATGTAGTGCTGCCGGAGCACAGCACAGGTGGTGACCCCGCATTGCCGTCTTCAGCAGCAGTTTTCATCAAGCATAAGGCCAGCAGCAATCTCGACGATTCGGTACCTCAGATTAAGCGTTTGGTATCGAACAGCATTCCTGGGCTTACATCTGACAAAGTGTCGGTGATCTTGCTTCCATCTGGCATGAAAGTGGCTGAAGACGGCAATCCGAAGCAGCTCACCTCGGATTCAGCAGGCAATAAAAATAATTCATTACGACCAGAAATTATTTGGGGACTATTTGCTTTGCTTGCGCTGATCTTGACGGGTCTGGGTGTGCTTGCCTGGCGCCACTGGAGCAAAGTATTAAAGACTGCAAACTCTTCAGCCGCACCGAATAAAATTGTAATGCCTGCACCGCCGCCTGTTCAGCCAGAGGTTAATTGATGCATCCGTTTACGGAAAATTTCAAATCGCTGCTGACCAAGTCGCCAGCTATTTTTAGCCAGCTTTATGCATTCAACTACACGCCTGCTAGTTATTTGCACACGTCCCGACATGTTCAGTTTTTTGATGGTGCCTTACCTGACTTGGTGTGGGAAGAGCCGCGTGTCTGGGAAAAATTGTCCGTACTAATGCTGGAACAGTTAGGTATGAATGATCAACCTTGCGTCAGTTTTCCACATCCAAAATGGGGTCTTGTGCTGCTACCAGTCAGCAGACAGCAGAGGCTGGCACAACACATCGGCGCCATCGTGCTCGGTACGCGCATTCGTTCAAGCCTGGCCCGTGAACAAGTGCTCAGCTGGAAAGAACAGCTTGGGCATGATGCGTTTCAATTTGTGATGAACAGCGCCCGTTTGCTGCCCTCGATTCAAATTGAAGATGAGGCGCTTGGTACTACTGATGTGGAGCAAATCGGCTACGACACAATTTTCGCAAGCTTGAATGATGCGCCACCGGAGATGCGACAGCGTGCACTGTTGAAAATGCCCCTAAAGACAAAGCCATCAAAAATTCCGTCCAAGCTGGTTAATCAATTAGTGCAGTCCGTGACGATGACACTGGAGGCAGAATGGCATTCATCATTCGCAGCGATCAAGAGCTGAGCCTGCCTGATCGTTCCAAAAAAATCATCAAGGCTGAGGATTTTTGGGCCTACAAACAGGCCCGCGAAGCAGTCGTGGAAGCCATTAAGAGACACGACCAGATCGTTGATGCTGCCCATGCTGCTTTCGAGGCAGAACAGCGGCGAGGTTATCTGGAAGGCAAAGAAACGGCACGTCTTGAACAAACCGGCAACATGATCGGCATCATCAGCCAGACCGTCAATTACTTTGCAAAAGTAGAGGCGCAAATGGTTGACCTTGTGCTCGATGCGGTACGACGCATCATTGATGATTTCGATGACCGGGAGCGAATTGTCAAAGTCGTTCGCAATTCGTTAGCGAGTGTACGCGGTCAGAAACAACTACTAGTCAAAGTTAATCCTCTTCATACATTGACCATTAAGACGCATATTGCGGCGCTGATGGAAGTCTATCCGAGTATCGAACAAATCGACGTCGTATCGGATAGTCAATTAGCAGAAGATGCCTGCGTGATTGAATCCGATATTGGTCAGGTCGAAGCCAGCATGTCTGGTCAGCTCGAAGCGTTGCGCGCATCTTTTGCTCGCGTGTTCGGTAATGCATCTGCAGATGCACAGAATACTGCAATCATCGACGACGTTATTGGCAGCAAACAGGATGTCGGAACATTGGATGAAATCTCGTTACCCAATTAATTTGGAAAATGAGAAAAAATCGTGATGACATCTTCGTGGCGCAGAAAATTTATCGAGCTCTCCGAGAGCATATTCCGGGAGCTTGGTTTTCCTCCACCTTCCATGGTGCACGAGGACAGCTTACCTCTTGCAATGGAACTCGAAGTCAGCGGCACGGATTTCGAGCTATTACATTCATCGACTGAGCAAGCAGAACGTGTGCTGGTTATCTGTCGTTTAGGCCCACTGCCAGAGGAAGGCGTAACACTAGGCATACGACGTTTGTTGCAATCAAACCTGACTCTGGCGCGAACACACGAAGCTTGCTACGGCATTAACCCAACAGGTGACCAAGTGCAATGCATGTATTACGAAGAGCTCGATACTACGAATGCGCGCGCGATACTGGAAGGCATGCGTCAGATTGCTACGGATGCCAGTAACTGGAAAGACCAATTTTTTTCGCAAAACCGGGCCGCATCCAATACCGGCGACTTCCATTCTGCCCACAGCCTAGCTTGAAGAAAGATACATGATGGATATGTTCGACATCAACCAGCAGCGCTTACGATTTCTCAGCATTGTTGATGAAATTCGAAGCGCTCTCGGCTACTCATTGAACAAGGAAGATACACAGCCAGAAGAAGAACTCGCCATGGAAATGATGTATGGCGGTTTTGATTTTGCCGTAGTTCACTCAGCCCGTAATTCACCAGAACGAATACTCATTGAATGCCGCTTTGGACCTTTGCCAGAAGGTCGCGAACAACAGATCATGCTGCGCTTATTGAACATGAATTGCGCATTGGCTGAACTGGATGCGTCTGTGTTTTGTCTTGATCCTGAAAGCGGAGACCTGATTTACACCTTAGGTCTTGCAATTGAAGGTATGGATGGAAATGCGTTGTTAGCGAAAATGACCGAGATAGTCTGGCATGGCCGTCGCTGGCTCGAAACCCGATTTGTTAAAGATGAAGATCGCGTTAAAGACTCGGCGCTTAATCTTTCGGCTTTAGCTTGAATTAACTATTAAGGAAAGTTTATTATGACTACCTCTGTGACAAACACAAGTCTACCAACACTACCACAGCTAACACAACCAGCACAAACACAACCAGCACAAACACAATCAGCACAGCGGACATCAGCACAAACATCAAATTTGAATGTGAATGTTAGCGGCAGTGCAAATACACCATCGAGCACACCTCCACTAATGAGAAGTCCAATTGATCCACACCCAAACGCTATCGCACCAACGGGTAGTCAAACTACAACATACACAGTAACTCACCCGCTACCCGCTATTAAATCAGAGTGGCGCGAATCCATGATTCGGATGAATGTTCAATTAAACGAAATGAATAATTTGCTGCGTGAAATGAATACAATTCTGACTGAACTTGAAGCACTTCTTGGCGGTTCATCCGAGACTTCAGTCAGGGATGTCATCAATAGTGTGAATACGGCACTTGACAGTAAAGCTAAATTTGGTACGGACATCAATAGATTGGATAATGCAATAACTCATTTGAATATTAATACTGCAGATGTTCAGTCGGGCGCTGATGCCATTGCCATCAATCAAGGAATGGCTAAGTTGACTGTTATGATCAAAACATTACGAGAGGGAGCTATTGGAGGTACAAATCCCACGGTCGTTCCTAGGGAGCAGCAAACGTTAGCAGCAAATAATGTTTCAACAGAATCAGCATACATTTACTTACCAAACACGAACAATTCGGAGTCAAGTACAAGTACGACCTCTGCTTCGGGTTCAGCGAGTGCATCAGGATCAAGCCCAGCTAGCATATCGACCACACAGAGCTCTGGTACAAACACGCAGACTTCAGGGACGAATACAGCGAATACAGCGAATACAGCGAATACAGCTTTGAGCTCAACAACTTCAAGCGCAAGTACCGGAGCGACGAGCACTGCAAATACGCTGGCTTCAGACGCAGCGAGCAAACTGACCTCAGAGCTAGGCACATCTAATACATCCACTGCAGTATCTGGCAATCCTGCCGCTGCGACGGGCAAAGCAAGTGCCGCGGGCACGGGAAATTCAGCTAGCCGAACAAGCAAAGTTAGTTCATCAGGTAATACGAACTTTCATGTGTATGACAATTCGGATCAAACTTCTAAAGATCGTATTAATATCAATAAAAAAATTATTTCTTTTCTTGAAAATGAAATTGAAAGGGTTTTAATTTTTAATAATATTAATAAAAATAGTAAATTAAGAACGGATTTAAATCGTGAATTCAATGAAGAAATTTTGCTTCAAAATCCTGAATTGCATCAAGATTTTTTAGATGTAAGTAAAAAATTTATTGATGGTGATTTAATTCAAGATAAAGAAGAAGTAATGTTAAGATTCGTATTGTTAAAAAGAATTGAACGTCTAAAAGTAGAAAACAAAAATTTAACCAATAACTTACGGTTAGCAGAGGCAGGGTCACAATAGCCGTCCCCCAGAGGCAGGGGGAGGCGGGGTCGGGTCTTGTAGTCACTCATATTTATTCAAGCAATTGAATAAGCATGAATGCAAGACCCACACCGTCCATTTGATTTGCAGCATGTTCACGTCGTACCAACTCATAAATGCAGCAATGGCTGGATTAACCGTTGAATTTCAAGCGGTATCTGACTTTGAATTTTGACATTGCAATAGCTATTTATTTAGCTTGCTTGATTCTGTTTTGCAGCGTAGTTAATTGAGCGAGAGCCTGTTCCAGCACATTCATCACAAACGCACGCTCCGGAATGCGCATGGCAAGAAATAGTTCGCGCTGGTTGCAACCTGCCTGCAAGGGCCAGCTGCTGGGATTGCGGAAATCTGCTATGCGCAAAGCCTGCCGGAATAGTTGTGGTGTTGCATAGCTAATCGGCTCTGAACGGGTAACGACGACTTCTGGTAGCGCTAAATCGGGCAGGTGTTGTATAGCTATACTGCCGCCTTGTTGCAGGCTGAAGCGCACTTTGCCCGTGTAGTCCAGTGTCAAAGACGGCAGGCCTATGCTGTTGCCGAATTCGCTGATTGTTTGTTCCACCCAGTTCATTGCTGATTCTCCCCGGCTTGTGCTTGCAGCATGGTTTCTGCCTCTGCTTCTTCTCTTTCAATCGCATTATCAAGCGCTGTCTGGAGTGCATCGAGCACGGACGCGCGCGCTGCTTCATCGGTATAAACCTTGATGGGCAGTTCACGCAGTATCTGCTTAACGCCAGTCAGAAAATAAATGACCGGGCTGCCGTCCGGTACCCCCAACTCTGATGCAAGCCTCTCGAACTGCGAAGGCGCGATCCAGCTGCCTGATATCGTGCGCAGCAGCGCTAGCAGCAGTTTCTGCTCATCCAGCTTCGAG
Source organism: Burkholderiaceae bacterium (assembly GCA_040399905.1). GTDB lineage: Bacteria > Pseudomonadota > Gammaproteobacteria > Burkholderiales > Burkholderiaceae_D > Pernthalerella. The sequence continues at coordinate 232,464 of JBBARG010000003.1, read as the reverse complement.
TCAAGCTGTAGTGGGGGCACGGTAGATTCTCTGTAGGCTAAGGGTCAGGTTGCTGACCATATCTAGCAAAGTAGTTGAGATGTGCATATAGGACAGATCACTTATTAATGCGTGTAACTTGATCGGGTCGGTTGAGCGCAAGTCTGCGCTGAGGTCATCTGCCAGTGCTTGCTTCATAAGGGGCAGCACGCTGACTAATTCCTTTGGTTTGTATCGCTCCAATAATTTTTCCAGCGTCTGTGAAAACCCTGTCGTTTCGTGCACCAGGTCGTTGTAGCTTTCAATGAAATTACTCGCGTCGCCGCTTTGACTGGCGGAGCCAAGGGAGTTAAGGCTGGCGTGAATACGTCCGCCATCAGCTCGCTCTAGTTCGCGTAGTTCATCTTCGACTTTCTCCAGAAGTTCTTTGCGCTCTTGCGTACTTGGATTTGGAAGTTTTTGCGCATCACGCAGCTTGCGTTTGAGTTGGTCTGGTTGGAAGCGCAGGGTTTTCATCATCGAATAGAGCTCTTCCTGCCCGCTCGGCATGCCCTCGACATCCTTCATTAGCTGTGCCAGCTCTTCTGGGTCTTCTTTGGCTTCGCGTAGTCGTTCACCGATTTCGCCAAATGTGCCGGACTTCTGCTCGAAGGGGGTGAGTTGGGCAACAAAGTCGTCGTCGTTTCCACGCAGGGCAGATGCCAGCTTTTGCAAGCCCATAAAGCGCTGCATTAAATCATTCAAGCCTTTTTCTTGCTTTGGCTTGGGTTCTTTGCCGTTGCTGATAAAGCTGTTCAAATACTTTAAAGCGATTTTTGAGGTGGTTTTGCTGCTGCCTGTAGCTTGCGTATACGCACCAATTTTCTGTGGCGTTAGCTCTGTCGCACGCTGATCTACTGAAACTTTGCGCTGCGCCAGCGATTTGTGGTCGACCGTATCGCTCTTAATACCAGCGGAACGCATGTAGGTTTCGATTTGAATTTTTTCATCAACATCGTCAATCTTGGCGAGCAAGATCGATTCGCCGCGCCAGGAACCAGCTGATTTCTCAGACTTCTGCTGCTGGTTACCGCCGCGTAAACCTTGAATGCCGCTATTTTGAATCCGCATATCCTGAACCATGATTTTCCTTCTATCACCAAGATAAAGTTGTTTTCGGTCATTGTCTGTGACAACAGCTGCAGTCTTGTTCCTTGCATAAGAGAGACGAAGGAACCGTGGTAATTCCCCTGTTACAAAGAGAATGCAGACAAGCGCAACAAATTTTGAGTGGAAAACAAATATGGATGATGAGGCTCTGAAAAAAAGAACGGAAGCTGTGACTCAGGAAGCCAGACGCGTAATCGCTGAGGCAGAGAAAGCGTTGAAACGTACTGAAGATTATTTTGCGGAGCATGGGCTTACAACGGAAAAGCTGATGGCTTATCTGGACAAGCATGGTGGTGAGAGCACGCGGCGTGAATTGGAAAATACGGTCGAGCGCACGATGCGCGAGGCCAGAAATGAAGCTCAGCGCGCAATAGAGGCGGCAAGGGTGCAGCATGCAGTGAAGTCGGTGCGACGCAGGATACGGTCTTTGATTTAGAACAGTTATTCAATCTTTGGACGGGAGAGATCATGAGCATTAGCCCAGCCGGCAATTCAGCAACTGCCCTTAGTCTTGCCTATATTTCGAGTCCCGAGGATGCTCTGGATTTAAGTAATGCTACTCAGTCCGACTTGACTGATAAATTACGCGAATCAATATCGGCGCAAGTTACGATTGCAGGTTCATTAATTAATAAATTAGAGCGGTTGAATCAGATCGTAAATCATCTGAAGACCTATGGTACCGGCGCCTTTAAACCTGTTACAGCAGATACATTGTCTGCTACCCCCAAGACCAGCACAGCGTTGAAGTCATTATTCGATAATAGTGGTCCTTCGCTCGGCTCAGACATGGATGATGCTAATGCAACGATATCTCAGCTTAAGGGATTAGGTATTTTAATTGATGCGCCAAAGCTGACGCCTGTACTAGAGGAGGTAAAGGACATAAGTAGAAGTGGAGCAGTAATAGCTAGAACCGTTAAATGGTTAAGTGACGAGCAGTTGGCTGGTATTAGCGGAACACCTACTAAAAGTTCGATTTACCCAGGCGCTAACGAACAAACAGAAAATTTTTCTAAAAGTATTAATATCGTTCGCACTTCATTTGATAAATATGCAAAGCTCACACCGTCCCAATCAGATGTTAATACAGTAATTGCAAAGGTAACTTTGCTGGCTAAGTCGATGGATGCAGAAATTGCTGCTGCGATGGATAAGTCCGGTGTCGATGCAGACAAACTTCAAGCATTAATTGACGATAATGCTGATGCAAGAAAAAATCAGTCCCAGAAGATTAACGCATTAGCTGCACAACAAAAGGAACAAGTAACTGAACTACTCAGCAGATTGAGAATTATTAAACTGGAGCGCGAAGCCAGTCTGCAGAAAAATGATAATAAAATCGGTCCTGAAATCAGTGCCATTGCAAAAAATATGTCTAACAGAATAGAGAGCGTCTCGACCGTTGATGCAGATATTTCAAGTCGATCTGCATCGGCAGCAGATGCAAACGACGAAGGCCGACGACTTCAGCAATCATTGTCAGGCCTTGCTGCCGGACCAAACACCAACACACCCGATAACAGGATCCCGGTATGAGCGATATCACCATTACCAATGGTTTGCCTGATGATGCACCCTGGATATTTGCAAATACGGATACGTCAAATCTAGATCAAACTAACCTGATTAATCTGGCTGTTGGCAAACTGGCCTTGCTCGGTGCATCACAGGGCCAAACTCTTCAGACGCAGACTGGAGTGCTTAAGGAATTGGTTGGATCAGTCGGTATAGTTAACGACGTTCTGACTAGTCTTGGCTCTGGGTGGGGTGGAGAAACTACTAACTTGGGTTTTCCTGCTGAATCAATTGGATTCACAAATTTTGGTGTGTATGTAACATTCCGAGAAGGTTTTCCAAGGCCTATACCACCTGATACCTACGCTAATATGATAAGTGCTACTGAAAAAATGAATCAACTTGGGGTGCAGTTTGGTGGATTCGACGCCTACTCTTATACCCTACACGGAAGTTTTGGAGGAGCATATTTAGAGCGACTGGTTTTAACTCGACCTCCATATGTCGGAACTATAACTTCGACTGCATCTGTTGGTGCGGTGAGCTTATCCACTGTAATGTTGGGTGCAAAATTTGCGAATCTTCCGTTGGCAGATGGACAGGTACTATTACTAACTGGACCTGATGATGCTCCAACTTTTCCTGGTTTCCCTAACGAACCCAAAACTTTCACCTATGTTTATTATTCTGGATCTCTTTATAGAGAGAATTTTAATTTCCAAGGAACTCGCATTGGAACACTCACGGGAATGGCAATTCCATCAACTGCTGCCGAGTTAAGTAATTGGGAGCTTCAGGCTAAAAATACAAATAATCTAGGAGGGGTTAGTTCAGCGCAGTTGTCGATCAATAATACAGCGTCATTAACTTCTACTTTTGAACTTGCTCCTAGGACGAATACTTCTCCTGCAGATTCTGATGCAATATTGCTGGGTATAGTTGATGCTTCTTCTCTTTCTTATGACATGGCGCGATACAAGGCGATAGGAAGTAACAACGAGGTTTTCCTTGCATATCAACCATATCCCCCTACTGTTGTATCTGCATTAAATGATTCATCCTTACTTATTACAGCTAATGTCGGAAAGGTATTCGAACAAAAAATTGGTTCGAATTCTAGAACGGCAATTATTACCGCCGATAATTACGGTAGGATTTCTTTTATGGATGTAAGTGAAACGACGAAATATGTCTCGAAAGCATCTTCAGATGAAATTTTAAAATGGCGTAGTCAATATGCAGAAAAAATCATCATAATTACCCAACGTTCTTCCGATCAGCAGTTATTTGTTACCAACCTCGCTCAAAAATATCAGTATGCGTTTGATGCTGCTACTTACGTTTTAAAAGCATTCACGTCTGCGTTGTCTTCGACCGCCAATAATATCTGAGTCTCCTTTTCATACTAATCTGCGGCCAACCCAGACGAATGTCACTACACCATTTCAACTACATTACAGACATGCTCCAGAGCGCGCTGGCACAGGCGCAGGTGGTGCGTGTGCGTGGTCGGGTAGTTCAGGTAACGGGCACTATCATCCGCGCAGTGATTCCTTCAGTAAAAATCGGCGAGATCTGTCATCTGCAAAGCCCCGGTGATGAAGTGCCGATGCGAGCCGAGGTGGTCGGATTTTCTCAGGGATCGGCTTTGCTGATGCCTATGGGTGATATGCAGGGCATTTCATCTGACACCGAGGTGATTCCGACAGGCCATGTGCATATGGTTCCGGTTGGAAATGCGTTGCTGGGCCGTGTGCTGGACGGTATGGGCGAACCAATGGATACGGCTACACATGGGCCGCTGCTTGTCAGCCGTTACTATCCGGTGCTAACCGGTGCGCCAGACCCGCTCAAGCGTCGCATCATTCGTAATCACTTGTCGTTGGGTGTGCGCGCTCTGGATGGTTTGTTGACTTGTGGTGAAGGGCAGCGTTTGGGGGTGTTCGCTGCTGCTGGCGGCGGCAAGTCAACCTTGATGGCGATGTTGGTCAAAGGCGCGGATGTCGATGTGACGGTGGTTGCGCTTATTGGTGAACGTGGCCGTGAGGTGCGTGAATTTCTTGAAAATGAATTGGGTGAGGAGGGCAGGAAGCGCGCAGTCATTGTCTGCGCAACGTCCGACAAGTCTTCCATGGAACGCTCCAAAGCGGCTTATGTGGCAACTGCCATTGCTGAATATTTCCGGGATCAGGGTAAGCGTGTTCTCTTCTTGATGGATTCAGTCACGCGTTTTGCACGTGCTCAACGTGAAATTGGTTTGGCCGCTGGCGAACCTCCAACCCGCCGCGGTTTTCCTCCGAGCGTGTTTGCGACTTTGCCTCGACTGATGGAACGGGTTGGCATGGGGCACAAAGGTTCGATCACTGCCCTTTATACCGTGCTGGTCGAGGGCGATGATATGACCGAGCCTATCGCCGACGAGACGCGCTCGATTCTTGATGGTCACATTATTCTTTCGCGTCGGCTTGCTTCCGCGAACCACTATCCTGCAATCGATGTCCTGGCGTCCGTGTCACGTGTGATGAATATGGTGATCACGCCAGAGCACAAGCAGACAGCCGGCCGCTTGCGTGAGCTGATGGCCAAGTATCAGGAAGTTGAACTGCTAGTCAAAATAGGGGAGTACAAACGTGGCTCTGACGCAGTTGCTGATGAGGCGATTGAGCGCATGGATGGTATCCGTGAATTCTTGCGGCAATCTACCGATGAGCATATTGATTTTGACGATACTTTAGAGCAAATGAAACAGGCTATTGCCTGAACTTAAATAAATTGACTTGATCTGTTCAGCCTGGCTTTCCCGATTTTTGGTTGCTAGCGCCTCTTTTCCCTTCCTGATGTTGTTTTCCCGCTCTTTCCGGAACCCCTCTCTTCGGGACGTTACATATCGACAAGATGTGGCGTTTAACTGACGAACAGTCGGAACTTAATGTTGAACTCAAATAACTTTCGCCGGAAAGGCTAACGTTCGATGAACGTACTGACAGATCTCTTGCGAATAAAAGTATTTCGAGAAGAAAAAGCTGAACTGGCTCTTGCACGTGCACGTCAGTTTCTCGTGCAAGCAGATGCGAAGCTGGAAGCCGCACGACGTACCTTGCAGGACTTTCTTGAAGAGTGTAATCGCAAGGAACGCGAAATGTACGCTGATCTTTGTACGCGACTTGTCTTACGAAGGGAAATTGATGATGTCACGCTTGATATTCAATTAATGAAAGAGCAGACCACGCGTCATGAAGAGGATGTGGAGGAGGCAAAAGAAGCACGCGATGCGGCTGCTGAGCTTTTAGAACAGGCTAAGCAAGATCATCGCGATGCAGTTCGCATGCGCGAGAAATTCACTGAGATGCTCAGGATTGTCCAGGAAGAACGCAATATCGAAGCACTGCGTCTGGAAGACCTTGAGTTGGAAGAGGCGGCCAGCACACGCCATGCAAAACAAAAGGCTGATGCAGATCAACTCGCTATGGAGGAAACGTAATGCCTAGCAAGGCAGTCGATCTCGGCCCAATGTCGCTGCCAGTTGGTGAGGACGCTATTGATTTGTTCAATGGCTTGGTTGCACGGCAGTCTGATGTGCAGCGCTTGAAGCAATTGCTAGCCGATGACGGTCAGCGCCAATCTGGCAATGCTGTTCCTGATGTGGAAAAAGGTGCAGTTCCCTTGATGCCTGCATCTGAGATGACGATTTCAGAAACCAATGCACTGATTCAGCTAGCTGAGGCTTTACCAAATATGGCGCCGCCACCGGCTTCTTCTGCCATACGTAGCGTGCAATTGCAATTACATGGCGAGCTGCTCCCTAACACCACGCTGACCGCATTTGAATCTGACGGTCGACTCCATTTTGAGATTCGTATTCATGACCTCTCTGGACAAAGCTGGCTTTCAGGCAGGCTGCCATGGCTTGTACGCGAGGTTGGGGAAAAACTTGGACGACCTATTCGTGTGGTTTTACTTGTCTCCAATGCTAATGGATTGCCAAGCGCAATGATCGATTGGCCGGAAGGGGAAAAAACTTGACGCAGCCCCTGACTCTTCGCAAAGTCAACCGCGAGACTTTGCCATTTTATCGCCAGCTTGGCAGCAGAAAAGCTCCTCTCTTTGTGGACTGCCTTGGTTCCGAATGGAAGGTTCAACTGCAAGCAGGTATCAGCAGCAGATCAGGACTCCTGCAGGTAGAGGCTGACTGGGGCGGCGCCCGCATTTTTTTGCGCGTCGATGAATCCTGGGTCAGTCAGATCGTCGGTAACCTGATGCAGGTTGCGTACCCCGCACAGCTACCAGAGCAAGTCCGAGAGGTAGTGTTGGAGGCTGCTTTTGCCAGCGCAGCCAGCGCTCTGGAAGAAGCGACACGCAAGCGTTTCAGTATTGTGTCCGCCACTGTTGCTGAATTGCCCTCTCTGGAGCTCACAGGGTTTCAGCTAATACTTGACGATAGCAATCGTGCGACCAGCGCGGAGCTCTGGGTTGATGCGCTCGGTCTGGGATTTCTTGCTAATGCAATGCGCGCCGTTGAGGCTTCGCCACTGAACATGAGCGACTTGGCGCAACTGCCGTTGCCAATTCACTTTTGTGTAGGCTGGACCAGTCTGGCACTAGATGCGCTAACTAGCTTAAAAAAAAATGACGTCATTTTGCTTGATGAGTGCTGGCTTGGTGCTGAAGACAATATCGCAGTTCGGGTTGGGAATGGTAGCGGCATAAGGGGAAAGTTGAATGGCACGTCTATCACGCTTACACAAGGTCTGGAGGCAACTATGAACGACGAAGAGCAGCAAGACATGGAAGATGAATCGCTCCTTGATGATATCGGTATACGAGTCAACTTTGACCTTGGCGAGCGCAGTCTGACCTTAGCCGAATTGAGGTTGTTGGCCCCCGGTTATGTATTTGAATTGGGTCGTGATTTACGACGCTCTGTGACGATACGTGCCAATGGCAAAGCGATAGGTGAGGGCGAACTGGTCGACATTGAAGGTCAGACGGGTGTCTCTGTGCTCAGCATTTCAAGCAAGTCAGAGTGAAGGGGAAATTCTCGTGAAGCGGAAAGGGCAGCGGAAATGAAAGCTCTGGATCCAGTCGCTCTAGCGTTTGCGCTTGGCTTGTTCGCGCTGCTGCCGCTTATTCTGGTGACGACGACTGCCTTCCTCAAGATCGCCATTGTGCTGTCGCTTGTACGTAATGCACTCGGCGTCCAGCAAGCGCCGCCGAATATGGCGATCTATGCGCTAGCTCTCTTGTTGTCAGCTTATGTGATGGCGCCGATTGGTTCAAAAATAGCAGATGAAGTTGCTACCGAACCTGAGGCAACGATGTCAGTAAAAGCCATGCTGGCGGTTGCGCGAAAAGGGGCTGGGCCAATTCGTGAATTTCTAGTCATGAATAGCAAACCAGAGCAACGCAGCTTTTTTTTAGCAACAGCTAAAAAATTATGGCCGCCAAGTTTGGCTGACGAAGCAAAACATGATGATCTGCTGATCGTCATGCCCGCTTTCGTAGTCTCCGAATTGACGGCAGCATTTGAAATTGGTTTTTTATTGTTCTTGCCTTTTGTTGTCATCGACCTGGTTATCTCCAACATTCTGATGGCGATGGGCATGATGATGGTTTCCCCTGTAACTATTTCCCTGCCACTCAAACTATTTTTGTTTGTGATGGTGGATGGCTGGTCGCGATTGATACATGGCCTAGTTCAAACCTATATTCACTAACCAGTGTGCCAAAAAAACATGGAAATTCCAGATCTGACATCTCAAGTTATAAGAGCCATGTTGCTGGTGTTATGGCTTTCGCTACCGCCGATTGTAGTGGCATCGGTGGTCGGTATTTTATTCAGCCTGGTTCAGGCGCTGACTCAGATTCAGGAGCAAACGCTTTCCTTTGGTGTGAAGTTGATCGCTGTTGGCTTAACTTTGTACATGACAGCGCGATGGGTAGGCGGAGAGATTTTTAATTACACGATGGTGATTTTCGATACCTTTCCAGCGATGGTGCATTAAATGGAAAACTCGATCATTGAATATCCTTATTCGTGGTTGACGGCGACATTTTTTTCGATGCCGCGTTTGCTCGCGATGTTTTCGATGCTGCCCATGTTTGGTCGGCAGGCTTTGCCCGGAATACTAAGAATAGGTGTCGCATTTAGCATTGGCCTTTTTGAAATACCTATTTTGCAAGAGCAGGCCTTGACCATTGCGCGCACCGGCAGTTTCGTGTTTGCAATCATGGCTAAAGAGGCATTGATAGGTTTTTTGCTGGGTTTTATCATCGCATTGCCATTGTGGGCGCTAGACATCATGGGCGCGTATGTCGACAACCAGCGTGGTGCAAGTATTGCCGCCAGCATTAACCCGCTGACAGGTCACGATACGTCGCCTCTTGGTGAGCTGTTCAGTCAGGCTGGCGTCGTCTTTTTACTGATCAGTGGGGGCATGTATTTAATACTGAATGCCGTTTATGACAGCTTTTTGATCTGGCCAGTATTCGAGATGTTGCCAAAGTTCAGCCAAGAGACACCGACCTTACTACTAGATCAGTTGGACAGATTGATGTCCATCGCTGTGTTGCTGGGTGCGCCAGTAATCTTCAGTATGTTTCTTGCAGAAATAGGACTCGGAATGGTCTCTCGCTTCGTGCCGCAATTGCAGGTTTTTTTTCTGGCGATGCCGGTAAAAAGTGGATTGGCCATGTTTGTCTTTGCTGTTTATACGACGACCTTGTTTGGCTATGCCGGGGTTGAGATGGCAAATATCGGCCAACGCGCATTGCAGACTATGCAGGCAATTTTTAGATAAGAGGTTGCAATGAGCAGCGAAAAAACTGAGCAGCCCACTGAACACAAGCTACGCAAAGCGCGCGAAGAAGGGCAGGTTGCGAAGAGCAAAGACTTCACGCAGGCGCTTTTGATGGGGTCTTTGCTAGGTTATATGCTCGGAAATTCGGAATCGATTATTCAGAATCTGGTGGAAATCATGACTTTTCCAGCCCAGTTATATGGCATGCATTTTCAAGATGCAGTACGAATCCTGTTCGACCAGGTTCTGATTGCCGCCGTTCGTATTGTTTTACCCTTTATTCTCATCGTCATTGCCATTGCCATCTTTGGCGAAGTGATGCAAACGGGTTTGCTGTTGGCATTCAAGGCGCTGATTCCAAAAGGCGACCGGCTAAATCCGGCGAGTAATCTGAAGCAGATGTTTGCAATGAAAAATATTATGGAGTTCATCAAGTCCATTTTGAAAGTGTCGTTCCTCACGGTCCTCATTACGATGGTGATCCGTGATTCATTGCAGGCACTCGTGCTCATACCTGCCGCCGGTATGGGTGCCGCCGGACTGGCAGTGGCAGACATGTTGAAGACCTTAGTTATTTATTCCTTCATTGCTTTTGGCGCTATTGCTCTGGCTGACCTTGTATTTCAACGCTATCAATTTCGTAAGCAGCAAATGATGTCGATGGACGAAATAAAACAGGAATATAAACAACTGGAAGGTGACCCGCACGTAAAAAGTCATCGCAAGGGCTTGGCTAAAGAAATCGCTATGGGAGAGATGACTCTCAAGACGCGCAAGGCTTCAGTGGTGGTTACTAATCCGACGCACTTCGCAGTCGCTCTTTATTACCAGGAAAGCCTCACGCCGTTGCCTATCGTGTTGGCTAAGGGTGAAGACGGTGTAGCACAGCAGATGATTCAGGTCGCTAATGCCTATGGCATTCCAGTTATGCAGAACATCCTGTTAGCGCGTGCACTTTTTGCTAACGCGAAGATTGATCAGTACGTTCCCTCTGAACTTATTGAGCCTATAGCTGAAGTGTTGATCGCCTTGCGCCAACTTTCAAATGGGTATATCGAGGGAGACGCATGATGCAGGAACGTTTGCATAGCGGATTGGCTGCTTATATGAGCAGGCAAAAAATCTCTTCCAATCAACCCCGAATGGATGGCGCTCTTATTTTTACCGTTGATACGCGTTATCGGATTTTCTGTCGTCCAGGGCCACATGGCGATCTGGTTCTGGAAAGCCTACTGTTGCAATTACCAGATCGTCATGATGAAGCTGACGACATGATTCGTGAATGCCTGCTGGGTTCATGGGTCCGGATGATGGAATACGCTGATGTCCCAGTTCTTTCACAAAATGAAAATGAAATTCTTCTGCAACAACGCGTCACAGCAGACGCTACGGTTGATGAATTTGAAAGTGCACTTGAACAATTCACGAATTCGATCGCCGACTGGCGACGAATTTTTCGTGTTTTGTAGATAGCGGAGAAATTATGCGAAGCCGTATTAGCCTTGCCATATCAAGTCTCTTATTACTATTTGCCGCTATGTTAGCTATGCGACCTGTTGCAGCAGCTCCTGCTCCGTGGCCGGATGCTAGTTTCACTTATATCGCTGACAAACAAGACCTGTCGGTCGTATTGGAGTCGTTTTGCCGGACTTTTGGCCTTCAGCTGCTTTCTTCACCAGCAGTAGTAGCACGTAAAGATATAGTTAATGGCAAGCTATCGACGAGTAATCCGACAGAATTTCTGAATCAGTTAGCTTCAACTTATGGACTGCAGTGGTTTTATTATGGCGGCACACTTTATGTAACCCGTAATTTTGAAACAGCGACACGATCAATCAGCCCCGGCGTGACATTGTTGGCTAACTTTCATAAGGCCCTGATAGAACTTGGCGTAGTTGAGCAAAAATTTGGATGGGGCGAGTTACCCGACCGCGGTGTAGCTATTATTTCGGGCCCCCCTGCCTATGTTGACTTGGTCGTTTGGGCTGTTTCGACACTGCCGCTACCTCAACCTGATCAACAGATAAAAGTTTTTAAGCTAAAGCATGCGCAAGTTGATGATCGCGTTATCTCATATCGAGATCAGAAAATTACAACACCCGGCGTTGCAAACATACTTCGCAATTTGATAAACGGCGATAACAGTCGTTCGGGTGAAAGTACGCCTCAAACCACATCATTGACAGCACCACTTAAAACTTTGCAGGACAACGTTGACCAGCAAGACGCAAAGTCTGCTGACCTTAGCAAGCGAGAAACCGGCAGCAGGCAAGAAGCTTCAAAGACGGACAGAAATAATGCGGAGGAAAATCGGCGGCGTCCTGTGATTCAATCTGATTCGCGCCTGAATGCCGTCATTATTAAAGATATTCCCCAGAGGATGTCTATTTACGAAGACTTAATAAATGTTATCGACATTCCTAGTAAATTAATTGAAATTGAAGCAGTGATTGTTGATGTTAATTCATCACGCGTATCAGAGCTCGGCATTGATTGGGGGGCTCGCGCCGGCAATATTGCGGGCGGATTTGGAGTTCCAGGTAAAGCACCGGATGCAAATACCGCTACCATCGTGATTGGAAAAGGCGTAAATCCTGCAACTGTCATTGCTGATGCGGGCTCTTATTTAATGGCAAGGGTTCGTTTGATGGAAGGTGATGGCGATGCAAAAATTGTATCTCGCCCATCGATTCTGACAATGGATAATCTGGGCGCATTGATAGATTTGTCAGAAACTTTTTACGTTCAATCGGTCGGTGAACGCGTGGCCAATGTTGTTCCTGTTTCTGTCGGTGTAACTCTCAAAGTAACCCCACACATTATTGAAATCAATAACCAACTATCCGTTCACTTGGTTGTTGATATTGAAGATGGAGCGTTACAAGATCGTCTGATACAAAATTTACCTACGATACGGCGCAGCACAATTGGGACTCAAGCAGTGATGAAAGAGAACGAGAGCTTACTGATAGGCGGATTTAATTCCGAACAAGACTTGCGTCAAGTCGATGGTGTGCCCAGCATCTCTAACATTCCTTTCTTGGGGATACTTTTTAAAAAGAAGGCCACCAATCGTAGTAAAAGAGAGCGCTTATTTTTAATCACTCCCAAAATTATTTCAAATCCGTTACCGCAAGTGCTGAATTAAAAGTCGCTACTGAAAAATGAATGGAATTTTCCGTGATCTCTCATGATGAAAGCATTGATAACAACGTGGCAGACTCAAAATCTACAGCGGCTGCTCGAGGAGCTCGATTTAATGAAATAATTTTTTCCGAAAGTCAAAGAGAGCCAGAGAATTTTAACCCTTTAATAGCCCACTCATGGGCAGACCTGATCCTGCATCATCTGCGTTCATGTGTAGTTGCTGGCGAAATTAATTTGCAATATCCGGTTGATGTTCTCGACCTTGTTCCCGGTTTTGGGCAGAGTAACTGGCTAATGGTTCAGGCCTTGTTGCGGCAGTCTGTTGAAATTGAAAATTTACACATACGTTACCTGCCCGTTGCGCCCCAGCGATCCTGGTTTTCCTCTATTCGTAACTATCCCGAATTTTCTTTATTACTTAAAAGCGAAGTTATCGTTCCTATGCTTTGGGACTATCAGCGTAATGACCCTTGTCTTTTACTACCATCCGGTAGAAAGCCATGGAAAACATTGAATCCTTGCATCGTTCTCGCCCACGATAAATGGTCTAGTCTTCCGCAGCGTCTTTTTGCTGTTCACTACGGAAAAGTACTGGAAGCCAATCTGGCGCTTCTAAAAAATACAATTGAACCCGAGAAGCGCTCTCAGCAATGGAAAAGTGTAGAAAGTAACTCTTTTGATTCCTGCTTTGGCGCGCTCATAGATAATTACTTAACACAATTCAATAGCAGTCCTGTCCCTTATCCGGACAATGCGCTCGCTATGATTGATCGATTAGCTTCCAAATTGCCGCGCCAGTATTTACTTCTTTCAGCTGCAAAAGGCACTGCTTCAGAACACAGTTTGAGACTGTGGAGTTTTTCTCAGTTGATCGATAGTTATGAGAAAGAGGGCCGCTTCTCAGTCAATTTTCATTTTTTATCGCACCATTTGCATCAATTAGGTTCGGAAACAATTGAAGTCGAAATGCAAAAAGGACTTGTCTTGCAAATAGCATTGCATGGGCATGCTGAAGGAAAGAAAAGGTTAAGCAGCATGGCAACCAAGATTGATGCCGGCATGTTTCATCATTCTATTGCTTTAAATGAGGCCGTTTCTACCCTCGGTTTGAGCGCTGCCCTTGATAGTCGCCTCGCCCTACTTAAACTTTCGCAATATGATCCAGCTATATTCATAGCAAGTCATGCTGCGTTGATTAAGTCATTTACAAAGTCTGCGAATTTTGACCATAAAAGTTGGCGGGACGCTCTGGAGCGGGTTTGGGGAAACTATTTGCCGACTACTAATTCCAGCAAACTGCATGCTTGCATGGCGCCGGTAGCTATGCATTGCGGGCATTGGAAATTGGCGCGTTCAGTCATCCTGCGGGGTATGCAAACTTTTGGAAGAACAGCCAATGATCTTGCTAATTTAGCGTGGTGTGAAACGCGTACTGGACATATTAAAAAGGCTCGCGCATTAATCGCCGAGGCACTTCGTTTCGAGCCTGAAAATAGCCTTGTTGAGCAGGTAAGTCAACGAATTGATGATCGCTTGGCTAAGTGGGATGAGCGCTGGCGCGTTGATTTGCATCACGATGTTCTACCTATCGTACTTGAGCCTCTCGATCTTAGCCATGCGGAAGCTTTTTATTATCAATACCGCGATCCACAAATAGCCGTGATGACAGGGCTTCCTGGATTAATTAATCTTGAAGAAGTAAAGAAGTGGATAACAGAGCAGGACGCTGATCCAAATCGCGTAAATTACTCAATCATGCATGCAGATTTCGGTTTTGTTGGTTATATAAATTTAGCAGTTTCAGAGCATGCCTCCTATTTTTGTTTTTGGACTGGTGTCGATTTTCAAGGCCACGGCATTGCTACGGCTGCGGGTCGTTTGGCCTGCCAATATGCCAGCAAACTTGGTGTTAACGTAATGCTGACTTCAGCTTATAGCGACAATGCACGTTCTATTCGTGCTTTGAAGCGAATAGGTTTTGTAGAGCTGAAAATACGTGCGCTGCCGCCTGATCAAGACAGGATTTTTTATTCCATGATCGCGGATAATGATACCAATATTGATAGCGCCTCCGAATTGGTTAATTACTATGTGCGAGAAAAATTACCCTTACATTTTTCTGAAATTAATACCATCGAAAATTCAAAGGTAGATGCATGAAAAATCGGTACAGCAGTTGCTTGTGGCGCGCTCTTTTACAGGCAGTAAGCTCTTACGACATGGCTGCGCACAGTTGAGAAATAGCATATTGATAAAGGCTCTCAGTATATGACTATAATTTCTTCTTATTCTATTAGTCCCTCTTTTGCTGCATCCGACGCTGCGGATGAAAATGATGCCCGTAACAGGCGTGTAGCAAAGCGAAAACTGGTCAATGAACCGCCAGTGATGCGGCAGGCTGAGCGCAAAAACTCTGAAAAGCTTTTGTCTGATGCAATGCAATTGGCATCTTACAAAGCACAACGTCAATCAATTCTTGATAGAGATGCAGAATCGTCAGCCAATCGATCGCTTGCATTCATACGCGCGGGGCTTGATTCTGCGAATTCCGAATCAATGCCAGAGACTGCAGGTGCTAGAGAGAGTATGGAGCAGTCTGGAAAACCAATTGCTATTACTGTAAGCCCAGAGGAGAAGTCGTTACAGTGCGCTGACTTCGCAAAAGAGTTACACCATATTGAATCTGGTCTTGTCGGCAGTTTTCGGCGTGCTGTTCCTTCAGAATTTCTTGAGAACCTAAAGAATTTTTCATTGCAGATCAACGAAACGAAGCTTAATCATGAATTGCTTACGAAGAAAAATTTTAGTACTGAAATTTTGGAGCAAGATCTTGAAAGCATGAACTGCAGTCTTGAATTTATTGAAGGATACTGCGAGGCAAGCTCATTCAGCGACGATATGAAAAAAAAGATATCAGATAAATTATTGGAGGTTAAATCTGTGCTTAACACGGTTGATACTTCTGGTTTAGTAGCGAAATTGCCTGAAGGGGTCATTGAAGCTGTGACATTGCAAGTTGCCTCAGAAAACGTTCAAAAGTCTTTGGGGCTGAGGCCGAACCTTAATGACTATAAAGCTACCGCAAATAGCAGAAAAGAAGCTAAAGACCGCGAAGACTCTCTTCCTCTCGCTACATTGCGCTCAATTTGATTTTTTGCTCTTTGGAGCCTATCTAAATAGGCTCCGAGTACATTAGAACTTCATTATGACGCCAGCATTTGCAAAATGTGCTCGCAATACAGCACGTGCTCTCGAGACGCGGCTTCGCACAGTACCTAGAGGTATGCAGAGGATATCAGCGGCATCTTGATACGAAATTTCGTCGACAGCGACCAATCCCAGTACTTCACTCATTTCCTCCGACAAGTCGGAAAATGCCTTTTCTGCCAGTTCCAGCAATTCTTTTTGTACGAGGCAATCGCTAGGGTCAGGCCAGTTTGATGCGACGGTCGTTAATGACTCGTCTGTTTCGAATTTCCATATCCTGTGGGGCGCGCGGCTTAAGTAATTTCTGACCATATTCATGGCTATACCAAAAAGCCAGGTCGATAATTTTGAGTCACCACGGAAGCTTGCTATGGTTCGAGCGGCTTCAACAAAGGCTTGCTGCGTTATGTCGGCGGCATCGTCAGGATGATCTATGTATTTAATAACGAAGCGATACAGTCGTTTTTGATGTTGTGCGACCAGTTCGCGAAATAAAGTTTCTTGATTAAGTTCTGAAGGCGGAATCTGAGATTCTCTAATGTACGCTGGCATTCCGACTTTTATGCCTATATTTGTGTCGTTACTTGACTCAAAGCTTAGGCCAATTTCGGGAATGTCTACAAAATTCTCTGGCGTATCAGGCCGAAGGGCGATGGTATCAATATCATCAGTATGAACAGCAGTCATGTTAGCTCCCGTGCTTTTATTCGTCGATATGAATAACGCTTATGCTTGACTTAGAATTGATTGCTATGAATCTTTGCTTCGCTAGGTATGTAGTGCTGCGCTAACTTTGTTGTTGCTCTTTGGGATTGAGAAATTCCCTATTGCTTGATCTCAGGTTGATAAACAGCAGTTCCTGAGAATTTTTTTTCCAAACTACCTAATTCGTGGGATTGACAAGCCGAGATTAATGCTTGTTTTTTTGTAAAGATATATGCATTCCAAACGAAACTTTGGCTATGCGCATCGCGCATACCGGTTCCAAGGAAGCAAGCAGCTTTGGCCTAAAACCAAGCTGGCCGTATAATGTTGACTGCCTTTTTTCGGAATTTTTCCTGCTATGCAATACGTCTCCACCCGTGGCCACGCAGCTACTCCATCGTTTTCCGACATTCTGTTAGGTGGTCTTGCACCTGACGGGGGTCTTTACTTGCCTGCTTCCTATCCTCAAGTCACTTTTGCCGAGCTCGATGTATGGCGGGCTTTGTCGTATGCCGACCTGGCCTTTGAAGTGTTGAGCAAATTCGCTACTGATATTCCTGCGAGCGATTTGAAAGCGCTGGTCAAGAAGACCTATACCGGCAGCGTGTACTGCAACGTACGTGATGGAGAGGATTCCGAAACGATCACGCCATTGCGGACGCTTGAGGAAAGTGGCGATAAGAAGGTGATGCTGCAGGCTTTGTCAAACGGCCCGACGCTTGCATTCAAGGACATGGCCATGCAGTTGCTGGGCAACCTGTTCGAGTACACGCTTGCCAAACAGCATGCAGAGCTCAATATTCTGGGTGCGACTTCGGGTGATACGGGCAGTGCTGCTGAGTACGCGATGCGCGGCAAGAAGGGCATACGTGTTTTCATGCTGTCGCCAAACAAAAAGATGAGTGCTTTCCAATGCGCGCAAATGTTCAGCCTGCAGGACGCCAACATTTTTAATATTTCAGTGGATGGTGTATTCGACGATTGCCAGGACATCGTCAAGGCCGTCTCGAACGATCTTGAATTTAAGGCACGCCAAAAAATCGGTACGGTCAATTCAATTAATTGGGCGCGTGTCGTCGCGCAAGTGATTTATTATTTCCGCGGCTATCTGGCCGCAACGACCAGCAACGATCAGAAAGTTTCGTTCACTGTCCCGTCGGGTAACTTCGGTAATGTCTGCGCTGGCCACGTCGCCCGCATGATGGGCCTGCCTATCGACAAGCTGGTGGTGGCGACTAATGAAAATGATGTGTTGAACGAGTTCTTCCGCACTGGCGTTTATCGTGTGCGCAAATCTGCCGAGACTTATCACACCAGCAGTCCGAGCATGGACATCAGCAAGGCTTCCAACTTCGAACGCTTTATTTTCGATCTGCTTGATCGCGATGCGTCGCGCGTGCGGGCCTTGTTTTCAAAAGTTGAAACACAGGGTGGCTTCGATTTGTCCGGACAGGCTGGTAGCGATGGTGATGAATTTTCTAAGGCTGCAGCTTATGGATTCTTGTCGGGACGTTCGTCGCATGTCGACCGTTTACACACCATACGCGACGTGTATTCAAAATACGGTCTGATGGTTGACACGCACACAGCTGACGGCATTAAGGTGGCACGCGAAAACCTGACTTCAGGTGTGCCCATGATCGTGCTGGAGACTGCACTGCCTGCCAAGTTTAATGAAGCCATACGCGAAGCTCTGGGTAAGGACGCAGAACGTCCTGCTGGCTTTGAACATATTGAATCACTGCCGCAGCGATTTGAAGTGATGGCGCCGGATGTGGCCAGCATCAAGTCCTATTTGGAAGCTCACACGGCACTGTAGTGCATATTGCTTAGAGCCTCTAACAAAAAACCGCTAGCGTCGTTGCAGCGTCTTGCCGTACTAGCGTACTGTCTGCGGCGCTGCGCCTAGCCATCGGCTTTTTGTTAGAGGCTCTTAGTTTACAATCGGGTTGAGAACAAACTTACTGTGGCATCAGAATGACAATAAAAAAGCCTTTGTTGAGCGTGCAAGAAGCGCTTGATTTTCTACTGTCGGCAGCACGTGCTGTTAGCAGCACCGAGATTATTCCAACGCTAGACGCAAATGGTCGCGTGCTGGCTGCTGACCAGGCTTCGCAAATTGATGTGCCACCGATGGACAATACGCAGATGGATGGCTACGCCGTTCGTGCTGCTGATTGCGCCAGCGGCAATGCAACGCTGCGCATATCGCAACGCATACCGGCAGGGCATGTTGGCCAGCCGCTTTTACCAGGAACAGCAGCCCGCATCTTTACTGGCGCGTTGATACCAGAAGGCGCTGACGCAGTGGTCATGCAAGAGCAGTGCGAGGCGGATTCAACTGCAACGCAAGTCACCGTCAAGCATGCTCCGCGTTTTGGTGAGTGGGTGCGCCGAGCCGGAGAAGACATTCGGTCAGGCAGCGTCATTCTCCCTGCAGGTACCAGACTGCGTGCACAGGAGCTTGGTTTGGCTGCGTCAGTCGGTCTAGCTACGCTGCCTGTATATCGCAAGCTGCGCGTTGCTGTATTTTTTACCGGCGATGAATTGACCATGCCGGGCGAAGCTTTAAAGCCGGGCGCCATTTACAACTCCAACCGCTTCATGCTGCGCGGCCTGCTGCAACAGCTAGGCTGTGAAGTTACTGATCTCGGCAATGTACCGGACACACTCGATGCTACGCGCCATGCTCTGCGCAGCGCTGCCAGTGGCCACGATCTGATCGTTACCTCCGGCGGTGTTTCGGTCGGCGAAGAAGATCACATTAAGCCCGCCGTTGAAGCAGAAGGGCGCCTGAACATGTGGCAGATCGCCATCAAGCCGGGCAAGCCGTTGGCTTTTGGTGAGGTGCGCCGGCCCAATGCCGAGGGTGATGCCTTTTTCCTTGGCCTGCCCGGCAATCCTGTTTCCAGCTTTGTCACCTTCTTGCTGTTTGTTCGCCCATTCATCCTGGCGTTGCAGGGGGCGAAGCCTGTGCCGCCGAGACGCTATCCTGTGCGTGCCGATTTCACTTGGGCCAAGGCTGACAAGCGCAACGAATTCCTGCGTGTACGCTTCAACGACCAGCAAGGCGTTGAAATGTATCCGAACCAAAGTTCGGCTGTGCTGACGTCAACCGTGTGGGGCGATGGTCTGGTCGACAACCCGCCCGGACAAACCATTGCGCCAGGCGATACAGTCGGCTTCATTCCTTTTAGCGAATTGCTCAATTAGTATGCAAGTTCATCTACGTTTTTTTGCCAGCCTGCGCGAAGCAGTCGGTGTTTCGCAAGAATCAGTCAGCCTGCCCGCCCATGTGCAGAATGCAGGACAAGTGCGCGACTTTTTGCGTGATCGTGGCGGCGTCTGGTTGGAAGCACTGGGTGAAGGACGCGCACTGCGTATGGCCTGTAACCAGCAAATGGCAGAGCCGGCAACACCCATATCAGAAGGCTGCGAACTGGCTTTCTTTCCGCCTGTTACCGGCGGCTAAACTCAGAACAAAGACAACCATGACAGTACGCGTGCAAACCGAAGACTTTGATCTCACCACCGAGATAGCACAGCTACGCGCAGGCTTTCCCGAGGTCGGTGCCGTTGTCAATTTCGTCGGTACCGTGCGCGACTTGAATGAAGGCGAGCAGGTCGCCGAAATGGAGCTCGAGCACTATCCTGGCATGACCGAAAATGCGCTCGAAGACATCATTGCGCAAGCACGTTCGCGCTGGGACTTGTTTGATGCGTTAGTCATTCACCGCGTCGGCCCCCTGAAACCGCTAGATCAGATTGTGCTCGTAGCAGTCACGTCCGCGCACCGCGGCGAAGCGTTTGCTGCCTGCGAATTCATTATTGATTACCTCAAAACAGAAGCACCATTCTGGAAAAAAGAGCAAACCCCGCAAGGTGCGCGCTGGGTTGATGCACGCGTATCGGATGACGTCGCATTGCAAAAATGGGCAACGCCATAATGCAATTTCTTGCCATCGGCATCGGTGCAACACTGGGAGCATGGCTGCGCTGGGGCTTGTCGCTCTGGTTCAACCCCGTGTTTGTCAGCCTACCGCTTGGCACCCTGATTGCCAACCTTGGCGGTGGCTATCTGATTGGTATTGCCGTTGGCGTGTTCCAGGATTTACCAGCCCTGTCGCCTGAATGGCGCTTGCTGGTCGTTACCGGATTTCTGGGTGGCCTGACCACCTTTTCAACTTTTTCAGCAGAAGCCATGCTGCTTTTGCAACGTAACGAATACGGCTGGGCATTGGCGCACGCCAGCGTTCATCTGATCGGCTCCATTGCTTTCTGCATAGCCGGTTTAGCTACATGGCGGCTGGCTACGGGTTGAGCCGCCTGCAACCGCATTGCAAATCCTGCTTGAAATCCCGGCGTCTAGCCCAATAATGACTGCAGAACGAATTTTCTGGAGTCATTCTCATGCGTCTCGATAAACTCACTACCAAACTGCAAGAAGCCTTGGCTGATGCCCAAAGTCAGGCCGTCGGCAACGATAATCAATATATTGACCCGGTCCATCTTTTCATTGCCTTGCTCAATCAGGAAGATGGCAGCAGCCGTTCGCTGTTGCAACGCGCCGGCGTCAACATTGGCGGCTTGGCCAGTGGCCTCAAAAGTGCGCTGGAGCGTTTGCCAAAAGTAAGCGGCACAGGTGGGGAAGTGCAGGTCGGCCGTGAGTTGGGTGCCTTGCTTAACCTGGCAGACAAGGAAGCGCAAAAGCATGGTGACCAGTTCATCGCCAGCGAAATGGTGCTGCTTGCGATGACGGACGACAAGTCCGAAGCCGGCAAGCTGGCGCGTGAAAACGGGCTGTCCCGCAAGTCACTCGAAACCGCGATTCAGGCAGTCCGCGGTGGCGCGCATGTCGACTCGCAAGAAGCCGAAGGCCAGCGTGAATCCCTGAAAAAATACACGCTTGACCTGACCGAGCGCGCCCGTCTGGGCAAGCTCGACCCGGTTATTGGGCGTGATGACGAAATCCGGCGTGCAATACAAGTGCTGCAACGTCGCACGAAAAACAATCCCGTACTCATTGGCGAGCCCGGCGTGGGCAAGACCGCCATCGTCGAAGGACTCGCGCAACGCATTGTCAATGGCGAAGTCCCCGAGAGTCTGAAAAACAAGCGCGTCCTTTCGCTCGACATGGCCGCGCTGCTGGCAGGCGCAAAATACCGTGGTGAATTTGAAGAGCGCCTCAAGTCGGTTTTGAAAGAACTGTCGCAAGACGCAGGCCAGACCATCGTTTTCATCGACGAAATGCACACCATGGTTGGTGCAGGCAAAGCTGAAGGCGCAATGGACGCCGGTAACATGCTCAAGCCTGCATTGGCACGCGGCGAACTGCATTGCGTCGGTGCAACCACGCTGGATGAATACCGCAAGTACATAGAAAAAGACGCCGCGCTTGAGCGTCGTTTTCAGAAAATCATAGTTGACGAGCCAAGCGTCGAAGCGACGATTGCCATCCTGCGCGGCCTGCAGGAAAAATACGAAGTCCACCATGGTGTTGATATCACCGACCCTGCTATCGTAGCCGCTGCCGAGCTCTCGCATCGCTACATCACCGACCGCTTCCTGCCTGACAAGGCAATCGACCTGATCGACGAAGCCGCGTCCAAAATCAAGATCGAAATCGATTCGCGTCCAGAGGTAATGGACAAGCTGGACCGTCGCCTGATTCAGTTGAAAATCGAGCGCGAGGCAATGAAAAAAGAGAAGGACGAAGCCTCGCAAAAACGCCTGAGCCTGATTGAAGAAGAAATCACGCGGCTAGAGCGCGAGTACGCCGATCTTGAAGAAGTCTGGAAATCCGAGAAGGCGGCAGTGCAGGGCAGCCAGCACATTAAGGAAGAAATCGAGAAGACCCGCCTGCAAATGGAAGAGGCGCGGCGCAAAGGCGACTGGCAAAAAATGTCAGAGCTGCAGTACGGGCGCATGCCCGAGCTGGAAGCGCAGTTGAAGCAAGCCGATAAAGGTGAAGCGGCAGCCGGCAAACCGCGACTGCTGCGCACGCAAGTCGGTGCCGAAGAAATCGCCGAGGTCGTCTCACGCGCAACCGGCATCCCGGTTTCGAAGATGATGCAAGGCGAGCGCGACAAGCTCTTGCATATGGAAGATGAACTACACAAACGCGTAGTGGGTCAGCAAGAAGCCATCGTTGCCGTGTCGGACGCCATCCGTCGTTCACGGGCAGGCTTGAGCGACCCGAACCGCCCGTATGGCTCATTCATGTTCCTCGGCCCCACCGGTGTGGGTAAGACTGAACTGACAAAGGCACTGGCCAGCTTCCTGTTTGACTCGGAAGACATGCTGATCCGTCTCGACATGAGCGAATTCATGGAGAAGCATTCCGTGGCGAGGTTGATCGGTGCGCCGCCCGGTTATGTCGGCTACGAAGAAGGCGGTTATTTGACCGAAGCCGTACGCCGCAAGCCGTACAGCGTAATCCTGCTCGATGAAATTGAGAAGGCGCATCCGGATGTCTTTAACGTGTTGTTGCAAGTGCTCGATGACGGTCGCATGACCGACGGGCAGGGGCGCACGGTTGATTTCAAGAATACAGTCATCGTCATGACCTCCAACTTGGGCTCGCACAAGATTCAGGCAATGGAAGGCAGTGATCCGGCGCTAGTCAAGATGGCAGTTCTGGCCGAGGTGCGCCAGCATTTCCGTCCTGAGTTTATTAACCGCATTGACGAGATCGTCGTCTTCCATGCGCTTGACGACAAGCACATCGGATCCATCGCCCGCATACAACTGCAAGTGCTGGAAAACCGGCTCGCGAAGATGGACATCGGCATGACAATTTCGGAGGCAGCACTGCGCAAGATCGCCGAGGCCGGCTACGACCCTGTGTATGGTGCACGGCCACTCAAGCGCGCCATCCAGCAAGAGATCGAAAACCCGTTGTCTAAAGCGATCCTGCAGGGCGGCTTTGGTCCGAAGGATGTCATTGCCATTGATGTCAACGGCTCAGAGTTAAGCTTCACCAAGGATGTATCCGAGGCAGCTTAATTGATGCCATAGCGCGATGTAATAGCACGATGTCATAGCGCGATGTAATAGCAACATAGTATGCAGGGTGGGTGGATTCTCCCCATCCTGCGCTTTACAATCCGGTTAAATATCAACTTGACCGGAGCCTCTCATGTCTTTTGCCACCTGCGATCTGTGCGACGCCAACGAAGATAAAATCGCCAACGGCAGTCTCACAGTGCTCCCGCCTGTTTTTCAATCTTATGGCAAGCGCGCCGCATTCGCCGGTCCTGCTGCCACCCTGAAAGTCTTCGAAGATAACGTACTGGTTCGTGCTGCTCTTGAAACAGAGGGAGCAGGGCGCGTGCTGGTCGTTGACGGCGGAGCGAGCCTGCGTTGCGCGCTGGTCGGCGGCAACCTCGGTGTGCTGGCTGAAAAGAATGGCTGGGCTGGCATTCTCGTCAACGGCTGCATTCGCGACTCAGTTGAAATCAATGCCTGCGATATCGGCGTGCGCGCATTGGCGACGCATCCGCAACGCAGCATTCGCAAAGGGATAGGTGAGTCTGAAATCCGTGTGAGCATTGCCGGCGTAGCAGTTAATCCGGGTGACTGGATTTACGCCGACGAGGATGGCATTTTGGTCTCCCGCGCTCCTTTGGCGTAAATGACCAAGGCATTTTCAATAGCTGAAACGCGCATTTCACGATATGAAATATTGTGGTGCGCAACAGCATGATTAAATTTCATTTAAAGAAATTGCATTTCGTATCGCAAAAAGAACTTAATAAGATATTGATTAACAACAAAAATATTTATCTTATATGTCTTATATAAGACCTTGTTGCCGCGCAAAAAAAAGTCTAATATTTGTTCATTAGATTTTCATTTGAACGTATCAGTACGCTTACCCCTAGGAGAAATCATCATGGCAACTCGCGAACAGCAAGTACAGGCACTGGCTAAAGACTGGGCAGAAAACCCACGTTGGGCTGGCGTAAAACGTAACTACTCGGCAGAAGATGTCGTGCGCCTGCGTGGCTCGGTTCAGATCGACCACACCTTGGCCAAGCGCGGTGCTGAAAAGCTGTGGACCTTGCTGCAGACCGAGCCATTCGTCAACGCACTCGGTGCACTGACCGGCAACCAGGCTATGCAACAAGTCAAAGCTGGCTTGAAAGCGATTTACCTGTCCGGCTGGCAAGTCGCCGGCGACGCCAACCTGGCTGGCGAAATGTACCCTGACCAATCGCTGTACCCAGCGAACTCGGTGCCGATGGTGGTCAAGCGCATCAACAACACTTTCATGCGTGCAGACCAGATCCAATGGTCCGAAGGCAAAAACGATATCGACTTCTTCGCGCCTATCGTGGCTGACGCTGAGGCCGGTTTCGGCGGCGTGCTCAACGCGTATGAGTTGATGAAGTCCATGATCGATGCCGGCGCCGCTGGCGTTCACTTTGAAGACCAACTGGCTTCCGTGAAAAAGTGCGGCCACATGGGCGGCAAAGTTCTGGTACCAACCCGCGAAGCAGTTGAAAAGCTCAACGCAGCGCGTCTCGCAGCTGACGTGTCCGGCACGCCAACCATTCTGCTGGCCCGTACCGACGCAGAAGCCGCTGACCTGTTGACCTCCGATGTGGACGACAACGACAAGCCATACCTGACCGGCGAGCGTACTGTTGAAGGCTTCTTCAAAACCAAACCAGGCGTTGAGCAAGCGATATCGCGTGGTCTGGCTTACGCACCGTATGCCGACCTGATCTGGTGCGAAACCGGCAAGCCGGATCTGGCCTTCGCCAAGAAATTTGCCGAAGCGATCCAAGCCAAATTCCCGGGCAAAATGTTGTCGTATAACTGCTCGCCATCGTTTAACTGGAAAAAGAATCTGGACGACGCCACCATTGCCAAGTTCCAGAAAGAACTCGGCGCAATGGGCTACAAGTTCCAGTTCATCACCCTGGCTGGTTTCCATGCACTGAACTACTCCATGTTCAATCTGGCTCACGGCTATGCCCGCAACCAGATGTCGGCTTTCGTTGAACTGCAAGAACTGGAATTCGCTGCAGCCGAAAAAGGCTTCACCGCAGTCAAGCACCAGCGCGAAGTCGGTACCGGTTACTTCGACGCAGTGACCCAGGCAATTCAGCAAGGTCAGTCGTCAACCACCGCGCTGCACGGTTCGACCGAAGATGAACAATTCTTCGATAGCAAAAAAGTCGCTTAAATAGCGTCTGATTTGCGAAGGACCAGAGGAGACAACTTCCTCAAAAAAATAAAAGCCGCATCCCACAAGGATGCGGCTTTTTTATCTTGGCGCTCAGACTTGTTACAATGAAGGCCTTCCCGTTTTCCTGCGTCACGCACCCCGCCATGTTCAGTTACCGTCACGCTTTCCACGCTGGCAATCACGCCGATGTGTTGAAACACACTGTGCTGTTGCAGCTTCTTGACTACTTCAATCAAAAAGATACTGCCTACACCGTTATCGACACCCATGCGGGTGCCGGCGTTTATTTGCTTGATGGCGAATTCGCCACTAAGAGCATGGAATCCGATTCAGGCATCGCCAAGCTCTGGAACCGTGCCGATCTACCGCCGGCAGTCGCCGAATACGTCAACCTCATCAAGAACATGAATCCCAGCGGCAGAATGCGTTTTTACCCGGGTTCGCCGTTCTGTGCCGAGAAAACCATGCGCGAACAAGACCGCTTACGTCTGTTTGAGATGCACTCGACTGAAATCAAACTCCTTGAAGAAAACTTCCGCAAGCTCGAAGCGCACGCAGCAGCGCAAGGGCAGCGCGCCACCGTACGCGGCAAGCGCGTGATGGTATATCGTGCCGACGGCTTTGCCGGCGTCAAGGCCTTGCTGCCGCCGCCGTCACGCCGCGGGCTGGTCCTGATCGACCCGTCGTATGAAGACAAGGATGACTACCGCAAAGTCAAAGTCTCCATTGAAGATTCATTAACCCGTTTCCCCAGCGGCACCTATGCGGTATGGTACCCCGTACTTGGCCGGCTCGATTCGCAACAACTGCCAGAACGCTTGAAGCGTCTGGCTGGTACCAACTGGCTTAACGTCACGTTGTGTGTTGGCAGTCCGCAAGACGAAGGCATGGGCTTGCATAGCAGCGGCATGTTCATCGTTAATCCCGCGTGGACCCTGAAGGCCACGCTGCAGCAAGTCATGCCTTGGCTGGTGACTGCGCTTGGTCGCGACAGCGGCGCCCACTTCACGCTGCAGGTCGGTGGCGAAACAGCAGCGCCTGCGCCGCTCAGGGAAGGCGCAACCGCTGTCAGAGATCGGGTCGCCGCAGCCCTTAATCGCAAGACTGGGCCCAAGCCTGCACCGAAGGCTGCACCCAGAG
Organism: Burkholderiaceae bacterium; assembly: GCA_040399905.1. Classification (GTDB taxonomy): domain Bacteria; phylum Pseudomonadota; class Gammaproteobacteria; order Burkholderiales; family Burkholderiaceae_D; genus Pernthalerella. Next base: position 205,626 of record JBBARG010000003.1, on the reverse strand, counting down.
GACGCAGCAAGTGAACAAAGCCTTCGTCAAGGAATCAACGGACGATGACGACGACGAAAACAGTCTGCCGGCGATACCGGCTGGCGCAAAGAATTACATCACGCCGCAAGGCTACCAACGCATCCGTGAAGAGCTGCTGCAGCTGATAGATGTTGATCGCCCTGAAGTCGTCAGGATCGTGCACTGGGCCGCGTCCAATGGCGACCGCTCCGAAAATGGCGACTACATCTACGGCAAGCGGCGCCTGCGCGAGATAGATCGCCGCATCCGCTTCCTCACCAAGCGCATGGACCTCGCTGCCATCGTGGACCCGACCATTCATCATGGCAGCGACCAGATATTTTTCGGCGCGACGGTCAGCTACCGTAACGCGGCTGGTGCAGAGCATACCGTCACCATCGTCGGCATCGACGAACTCGACCCGCTGCGCGGCAAAATCAGTTGGGTTTCGCCCGTTGCCCGCGCACTGACCAAGGCCGTGGAGGGCGACAGCGTCACGCTGGCGACCCCAGGGGGCAATGAAGAACTCGAAGTCTTGTGTGTAAGCTATCCGTCACCTGCATGACGTAAAATAGGTGCATTCTAGAATGATCAAAAGTCCGCTATCCGCATGCCTATCGTCTATCCCACTCTGAATCATCCGCTGCGTGTGCCGTTGGCCGCAGAAATCCACTCGCGTCCACCGATGACGCTGGAAGCACCCGAGCGCATTACCCATCTATCGATCTACGGACGAAACGACATTCATGCCACGAGTGACAACGCCGCCTTGCAGTTGCAATTGCTCGCCGCGTTATGTACGCATTTCGGTGTAACGGCACCTGCCAGTGAAGCAAAATATTTTTTCCATGACTTCGGCCGTTTTCGTCTGAAGTGGGAATGCCATACGGAATTTGCCAGCTACACCTTCGTTGCCGGCAATAAGCCTGCGCCAGTCAGCGGCGAATTGTTCAAACAGATGCCGCTGTCGGACTTGCCTGAAGAATGGCTGCTCAGCCTGCGCGGCATGGTCATGGGTGCTTCGCATGTTGTACTCGAACGTTCGACGGTCTCACCTGAAGACGCCGCAGTGCAAATGCGCGAACACTTCGAAGGCAATGCCATCGTCGGCTGCGAAGCCTCGCAGGCTGCGCAGGTCTGGACCGATTTCCTGATTCACGCCGACGGCTTCAGCCGCTTCGTCGTGCGCGACCACAGACTACACGGTCAGCAGGCCGGTCGACTGGTGCAGCGCATGCTCGAAATCGAGACCTACCGCACGATGGCCTTGCTCGGCCTGCCGCCAGCGCAGCGCGCCAACCCTGCTTTAAACGCCATAGAAGGCGAGCTGGCGACCTTGACGGCAGCGATGGTAGGAACAGATAAGGCCGAGACCGACAGAAGCGCTGACACCGATCAGACGCTGCTGCAAAAGATTACAGCACTGGCGGCAAAGCTCGAGCGCCTGACGCTCGACAACAGCTACCGCTTCTCTGCATCGAAAGCGTATTTCGGGCTCGTGCATGCGCGCATTGAAGAGCTGCGCGAACGCCGCATCGAAGGCATCCCGACCGTTGCCGAATTCATGGACCGGCGACTGACGCCGGCAATGAACACCTGCGCGGCAGTAGCGCGCCGGCAGGAAGTACTGGCCGAACGAATCGCCAACACCAACTCGCTGCTGCGCACACGCGTGGGCATTGCGCAAGAAAAGCAGAACAGCAAAATTCTCGAATCAATGAATAACCGCGCCGCTCAGCAGTTACTGTTGCAACAGTCTGTGGAAGGATTGTCTGTAGCGGCGATCACCTACTACTTGGCGGGGCTGGTGAGTTACGTCGCCAAAGGCGCGAAAGCGGCCGGCATACATCTGGATGTGGAACTGACCACGGGCCTGATGATTCCGGCGATTGCATTGCTAGTGTGGCTGGGGCTAAAGCGGCTGCATAAAAGCGTCGGGCACAAGACCTGATCTGCTAGCCGCTTTCCTGCTTCGACGTATAGGCGCCTGAGCTTTGGAAACAGGCAAATCGAACGCACTATTGCGCGTCTCGAATAATTCAACTTTCTTCGCTGCTGACGTCCGTACTCGTATCCATACCGATTTGCATAATGAGCAAGCGCGCTTCATCGGTTTCAATCTCATTCTCGGTAAAAACCGGACTTGTCAATGCATCGCTCACAGACAGTCGTTCTGCCGGATCCGGATGCATCAGGCCGGAAATAATGGCTTTGATTTCACCAGCCTGCTGTTCCATGCCGGGAGCTATTTTTTTTCCTTTAAAGAGAAAATTCGACCTTTCCTGAGTCTTCATTTGTCCGTATTCCTCTACACGGAGAGAAATTTCCGAACTTTCTATTATTTCTTTATCGTTAAAGAAAGGATTGCTTCCGAAATAAAGTTCATAGAGCGTCACGCCGGCGGCGAAAACGTCATCACTCTTGGATAAGGACACCGAAGAATCTACCAGGCTGTGCTGCCTTATTTTTTCCTTGTTAATTTCCTTGCGCTTTGCCTGGTCTTTTTCTTTAGACCAAAGCGGATCATATTTTTCGTTAATTTTTTTTATTGACTCTCTATATTCCCGGGTTTTTTTGAGGAGAGATGGCGTCATATATTGTGGAGTGCCATCAGGAATTGAGCGAAGGTCCCGCGTGGTATTTATACCTGAAGCTGACTGATCAAAATCTCCGATTTTTGCTCTTCCGTCCGTTCCTATAAATACGTTTTGCGGCTTGAAATCCGTGTGCATGACGCCGGATTCTCTGTGCAAGAATGCAAGGCCGCGCAACGCATCTCGTCCCAAGGTAAGAAGCACGAGGCTGATATCATCAGGACTCAGGTTTTGATTGGAAATCAATTTTTTGGCACCGAAGCTGTCGAGTTTGCCGAGGCTGCAGTCCTCGAGGGCGATGCACAGTTTGCCATCCGCCATGAAGGCTCCCTTCACCTCAACCACATTTTCATGGCCAATTCCCTGAGCCCGTAAATGCGTCGTCAGTTCGTTCTGCGACACCTTGTTACTTTTAATAATATCTTGAGGCGAATTGCAGTTCACCGGTGATTTGACAGCAATGAATTCTTGCGGCTGGGTTCGGTTGCCATACATATGCACGACACCATGCCCACCCTTGCCGACAGATTCCGGTGTTACCAGCTTGTAGATTTCACCATCCATGTCTAGCTTTGTCGGCAACGAGAACGGTTCTGAATTATCGATGCTAAATTCCTTGATAGACGAAGGATGGATGTTGGCGACTGATTCCTGCAATCCGGTAGCTATTGCCTCCAGCATGTCATTCTGTATGTTTTGAGAAAGCTCTTTGTCGCAATAATCCTTGATCGACTTTTTGATTTCCTCTATTTCGTTGGTCAAAAACGAGATTTTGAATATGGCCTTTTCAACCGATCTTGCGTAAGGATTTTCTTGCTTAAAATTGCTCATGAGATTGTTGGCAAGATTCTTCCCTATGGCCTTTCCTTCTTTCTGCCATTCGTCCGATCTGTCAACAGATGAAGGTGCTGATGCCGTGCTATATTTTTGCAGCGACTTCTGCAGGGAACTGACGCTGTTATCGATGATGATGCCTCGTGATTCATGCGATATGAGCAGATTTGGATCACTCCTGTGCTTGAGCAAGAGTGTCAGCTGCCCGGACGTCAAGGTGAGATAACTGTTCTGGTCTTCCAAAAAGTTTTTTTCCCCGTTCTCGGACAATGGCTTCGCGAGGTTACGTATATCCCGGAACAAGGCCTGAACTTCACCCGCATAGCCAGATTTTTTGACCCCTGCTTTTATGCTGGCGAGGACATCCTTGCGGGAATTTCCTGATGCCGCAGCTTCGGTGGAATCAGTCGTCAGAAACAGATTTTTGTCTTTCTTGTAGATAAAAAGTTTTTTGTTCTCATCCCCGGAAGCCCTATGAAGAAACTGCTGGATGTCCCGGGATCTGACGCCCGCGGTTAATTCGAAACTCGCTTTCATGGAAACTCCTTAACGTTTGTTCTGATTCCGGATATCTGTGACGATAAACGCACGGCAGTTTCGGGGACAAGCAGGCATGTTGATTTGAGTCAAATGCCAAATAAAAGGCGATGACGTACCCTAAGAGTTGGCAGCTGGGCTGGCCAAGGGTCCGAGGTTACAGGGAGAGGTTACAAGGAGAGGTTACAGGAGGCGGTTACAGGAGGCGGTTACAGGAGGTGGATTAAGGGATTTAGCTGCGCTCCCGCAGAATGCGAGCCACGCCTGCGACACTGCGTACATTGCGCATCAGGCGCGCCAAATGCACGCGGCCTTCAACCTGAACCGTAAAGCGCAATTCAGTCAGCGAATCTGCATGCCCATCATCCATGCCTACGTGAACAATATTCGCATCTGATTCGCCGATCTCGGCAGCCACGCGCGCCAGTACGCCTTTTTCGTCCCGCACCAGAATTCGGATACGGCATTCAAAGCGGCGATGCAGTTCGCTGTCCCAGTTGACGTCAATCCAGCGTCCCGGCTCTTTGACGCGCATGCGCTTGGCTGTCTCGCATTCGGCTGTATGAACCAGTAAAGACTGGTCGCGCCGCAAATGCCCGATCATCGTGTCGCCCGGTATAGGCAAACAGCAAGATGCCAACTGTACTGAAGACGGTTCGTTGCCGCTGATGGCAACCGGGTCAATCTTTGCTTCGATAGGGCGATCAGACGAGCCAGTGTTACTGTTTTGTGCTTCCATCAATCCCAGAATGTGACGTGCGACCAGAACCGCGAGGCGCTTGCCCACACCGATGTCGGCATACAGTTCTTCCATCGACTTGGCGCTGGTTTCATTGACCAGTCGCTCAGCCATTGCCAACGGGATTTCCGCTTCCAGGTTTAGCGCGACCAGCGCCTGCTCTAGCAGCATGCGTCCCAGTTCTATCGCGTCGTCAGGATTGATCGTGCGCAGGTGATGCCGGATTGCCGAGCGTGCTTTGCCAGTTCGCACAAAGCCCAGCCAGTTCGGCGTCGGCCTGGCGTCATCGGAAACATCGATCTCGACGATATCGCCATTGCGCAATTCCGTCTTTAGCACGGCGCTTTCGTGATTAATACGTGCCGACACCGCATGGTCGCCAATGTCGGTGTGAATGGTGTACGCAAAATCGAGTGCGGTTGCGCCGCGCGGCAAGGCAATGATGGTCGACTTCGGCGTAAACACATAGACCGAGTCTGGGAACAGGTCAATTTTTACATGCTCAAGGAATTCTGCCGAATCGCCGGTCTGGTTCTGTATGTCGAGCAGCGACTGCAACCACGCATGCGTGCGCTGCTGCAGGTCGGTCAAGGCACCGTCATCATTTTTATAGAGCCAGTGCGCAGCGACACCCGACTCGGCCACGTGATGCATGTCTTCAGTACGAATCTGGAATTCTACCGGTGTGCCATAAGGACCAATCAGCGTCGTATGCAGAGACTGATAGCCATTCAGTTTAGGAATGGCGATGTAGTCCTTGAATTTGCCCGGCATGGGCTTGAACAGCGCATGCAGCGCACCGAGCGCCACATAACAGTTGGGAAAATTATTGACGACGACCCTGAAGCCATAAACGTCCAGCACCTGTGAAAAACTCAGGTGTTTGTTGCGCATCTTTTTATAGATGCCAAATAGTGTTTTTTCGCGACCGTAAACTTCAGCGTCTATGCCGGCATCAGCCAGCGACAGATTGACTGAATCCATGATCTTGCTGACGACTTCACGCCGGTTGCCTCGCGCAGCGCGAACTGCCTTGGACAGCGTGCGGTAACGCAGCGGAAAAATATGCGAGAACGACAGATCCTGCAATTCCCGATAAATATTGTTGAGTCCAAGGCGGTGCGCAATCGGTACATAGACTTCCATCGTCTCGCGTGCAATACGGCGGCGCTTATCAACGGCCATTGCATCGAGCGTGCGCATATTGTGCAGCCGGTCTGCCAGCTTGACGAGAATGACGCGCACATCGCGCGCCATCGCCAGCAGCATCTTGCGGAAATTTTCTGCCTGCTGTTCGATCTGACTCTGGAATTCCATCTTTTCCAGCTTCGACAAGCCATCGACGAGCGACGCGACCGGCGCGCCGAAGCGCTCGATCAGCTCATCTTTTTTAACATCCTGATCTTCCATCACATCATGCAGCAGAGCAGCCATGATCGCCTGTGCGTCCAGCTTCCACTCAGCACAAATCTCGGCGACCGCTATCGGATGAGAAATATACGGCTCGCCAGATTTCCTGACCTGACCCAGATGCATCTCGTCCGAGAAGCGATAAGCTTCCTTGATCTTCTTGAGCTCGGAAGGCGTCAGGTATTCAGCAAGCCGGGTGGTGAGCTGCGTAATGGAAGCCACGCTCACCGCATGCGGCGAGTCTGGTTCTGATTCAGCTTTGATCGTGGAGGACGAACGTGGGGCAGACTTCCGCTTGGCGGGAGTAGTGGGGATGTCATTCGATATCGGGTTCATGACTAGCTAGCCGCCCCATGCAAGGGTAAAACGCGATAGTAAAACTCGATACTAAAGCTCAATAATCAGCCTGGTACTTTTTTCAGCATTTCGATACCGACATGACCGGCAGCGATTTCACGCAGTGCAACGACAGTAGCTTTGTCATCAGCAATAACCTTCGGTGCATGACCTTGCAGCAGCTGGCGTGCGCGATAGGTTGCAGCCAGCGTCAGCTGAAAGCGGTTTGGAATGCGTTTGAGACAGTCTTCGACAGTAATACGGGCCATGTGATCTCCTGAAAAACGGATCTAGTACAAATTTGCATGAATGCCCAGCTGGGCAAAAAGGGAAGGATTGCGTGCGGCCTGTTGCAGGAACCTGCAGCGGGTTGCTTTGACAATGGCTACAAGCTGAGACAAAGCAGTCGCGAAATCTTGGTTGATAATAACATACTCGAACTCGGTCGCATGAGCGATCTCCCCACCTGCGGCCAGCAAGCGGCGCGCGATTACATCAGGTTTATCTTGTCCGCGTTTTTCAAGTCTGTCTTTCAATGCAGCGATAGAAGGCGGCAAGATGAAAACGCCAACAGCCTGCGGAAATTGTTTGCGCACCTGCTGCGCACCTTGCCAGTCAATTTCAAGCAGAACATCATTGCCTTGCTGCGTCTGTTCTTCAATGGCGATGCGCGACGTGCCATAGTAATTGCCATGCACTTCAGCCGACTCTAAAAACTCACCCTTGGCACGACGCTCCAGAAAATCCGCTTCGCTGGCAAAGAAATATTCGCGGCCATGCTCTTCGCCCGGACGTGGCGCACGAGTCGTGTAAGAGATCGACAATTTAATGCCCGGCTCCTGCGCCAGCAGCGCATTCACCATCGACGACTTGCCGGCACCGGAAGGCGCTGCCACAACAAACAAGCTGCCGGAAGGGGAAGGGGGCGTAAGCATTGAGGTCTGCTCCTTATTCCAGATTTTGAACTTGCTCGCGCATTTGCTCGATCAATAATTTCATTTGCATAGCAGCATCCGACAACTCCTTGACGGCTGCTTTTGAACCAACCGTGTTGGCTTCGCGGTTCAGTTCCTGCATCATGAAGTCTAGTCGCTTGCCAACCTGACCGCCTTTTTTGATGATGGCTCGTGTTTCTTTCAGGTGCCCCGACAAGCGGGTCAGTTCTTCAGCAATATCGATACGTATGCCATAGAGCGTGACTTCCTGCCGTATGCGATCTTGCGCTTCTTCTTTCGAAATCGTCGGCGCTGCATTCGCTGCAGAGCTCAGTGCCAGCCCCAGCGCTTCCTGCATGCGCTCGGTAGCCTTCTGGTGAAACGCTGCCACTGCCTGCGGTACCAGCGGCGTTATGCGTTCAACGATTTGCTCCAGATCGCTAATGCGGCCCAACAGCATGGTTTCGAGCACAGTGCCTTCACGGCTGCGCGATTCGACAAACGCCTCCAGCGTTGCTGCCAGCGTTGCCTGCACATCGGCTTGCAATGACTCCTGACTGATTTCACTCTCAGCCAGCACACCAGGCCAGCGTAACAGATCGCTCACGCTCAAAGGGCGTGCATCGGGAAACTGCGCTTGCAATTTTTGCTGCAAGCTCGCCAATGAAGCCAGCAATGCGTCGTTCGTCGCCAGCGTGCTGTCGCCTTGCGCCTTGCGGCCGAACGACAAACGGCATTCCACTTTGCCACGCGCCGTGCGGGCCATGATGGCTTCGCGCAATAAAGGTTCAAGTGATCGTAAATCGTCATTGATACGGAATTGCAAATCAAGAAAACGTGAATTCACGCTCTTGAGTTCAATAGTCAGCGTGCCGGCTGCGCTTTCGCGGCTGGTCACGGCATAACCTGTCATGCTGTTGATAGTCAAAATGGTGGCCTTGTCACAATCTGGAAACGAGTCTTTACAAAAAGGTAATTAGTCCACACAATCCCGAGCCGGGACCACATGAAATTGGGACGAAGGATGGCTGGTCAAAACAATGCACCCTTGCCCGACGGGCTAGAACTAAGCGGATACCGCATTGTAAAGAAGATTGCGGTCGGCGGCTTCAGTATCGTCTACCTCGCCGAGGATAGCGATGGCCATGCCGTTGCAATCAAAGAATATTTGCCGGCGGCGCTCGCTACCCGCGAACCCGGTCAACTGTCGCCCAAAGTCGCCCCTGAAAATACAGAGCTCTACCGTATCGGCCTGAAGTGTTTCTTCGATGAGGGCCGCGTGCTGGCCAGCATCGTGCATCCGCATGTGGTGCGCGTGCTGAATTTTTTTCGTGCGCATGACACCGTGTACATAGTAATGGGCTATGAACATGGCCGCTCGCTGCAAGACCACATCGACCGTCGTCGCCAGAAGGGCGACAAACCACTGGTATCGGAAGCAGCGATCCAGCGTATGTTCATGCAAGTCATGGATGCGCTGCGTGAAGTGCATACGCACAAGCTGCTGCATCTCGACCTGAAGCCCGCCAACATTTACCTGCGCGTCGATGGCACGCCTATCCTGATTGACTTTGGCGCCGCCCGTCAGACGCTGCATGCCGACCTGAGCCGCCTCTACCCGATGTATACCCCCGGCTTTGCCGCACCCGAACTCGTCACCAGAAAAGAACTGGGTCCATGGACCGACATCTACAGCATAGGTGCGTCGATTTTTACCTGCATGGTCGGCGTGCCGCCGCAGTCTGCCAACGAACGACGGGAAAATGACCGCATGGAAGGCTACTACCAACAGATGGAGGGCGTTTACTCTGCCGGCCTGATTCAACTCATGCGCTGGAGCCTGATGATGGACCCTCTGCAGCGGCCGCAAAGCGTCTTCGCGCTGCAAAAGGACCTGCGCAATCTAAGCGAAGCCGCGCGCAGTCAATCCGGTTTGCTGTCGCGTTTGCGCCGGCTGGTGAAATAGCCATGCGATTTTCTGTTTTTCAAGACAGCCAGATCGGCGCCCGTTCGATCAATCAGGATCGCATGGGTTATTGCTACACCAGCGATTCGTTGTTGCTGTTGCTCGCTGATGGCATGGGTGGGCATTTGCAAGGCGAAGTCGCTGCCACGCTGGCGCTGCAGACCATGGGTACCTTGTTTCAGGAACGTGCGCAACCTGTCGTAGCCGACCCTTTGCAATTTCTCGACGACCTGATCTTCGCTGCGCACCATGAACTGCACCGCTACCGCGCAGTCAACCGCTTGCCCGATGCGCCGCGTACCACCATCGTCGCTTGCCTGATTCAGCAAGGCCATGCATGGTGGGCCCATTGCGGTGACTCGCGGCTCTACTGGCTGCGCAACGGACAGATACTTGCGCGCACCCGTGACCATTCGCATGTGGAGCGCCTGATCGCGCAAGGCCGGCTGTCACCGGCAGCGCGCATGACCCACCCCGACCGCAACAAACTCTTCAATTGCCTCGGCGCGCCAACCCTGCCGCGTGTGGACAAGGCAGCGCCCGTCGCGCTCAAACCTGGCGACCAGATACTACTTTGCTCGGATGGACTGTGGGGCAGTGTGCCGGAACATAAACTTGCCTATCAGTTGTGCTCTGGCGATCTGGCGCAAGCCGTAACCGCACTGGTCAGCTCTGCCGTCGTGGCCGGCGGCAAAACCGGTGATAATGTCACCGCACTAGCCGTTACCTGGCAAGGCGAAGATCTGGTATCCGAGAACACAAGCTCAAATAACACTACCAGCCTGCCCATGGGCAGCGTCGTCACCAGCATTCAGGCAGCGCACCATGCAAACCTCGATGGCACTGAGTCAGAACAGCTAACTGACACCAGTGACATTGACCGCGCCATTGCCGAAATGCGCGTTGCGTTGGCAAAAACAGAATCAACTTAATGAAGGAATCAGCTTGAATAATATCGTCTCCACCACAGCAGTTCAGCGTCCAAGCCAACGCACTGCCCATGACCTGCGCGCCATCAGCCTGACCCGTCATTACACACGCCACGCCGAAGGCTCGGTGCTCGTCAAATTTGGCGACACCCATGTACTCTGCACCGCCAGTATCGACAACAAAGTGCCACCCTTCATGCGCGGCCAGGGACGTGGCTGGCTTACCGCCGAATACGGCATGCTGCCACGTTCGACCCACACCCGCATGGACCGAGAAGCAGCCAAAGGTAAACAGTCGGGTCGCACGCAGGAAATCCAGCGCCTGATCGGCCGCTCGCTGCGCGCAGCGTTTGATCTGGACGCCTTCGGCGAACGCACGCTGCAACTTGACTGCGACGTACTGCAAGCAGACGGCGGCACCCGTACCGCCGCCATCACCGGCGCCATGGTAGCTGCCTACGACGCATTTTCTACACTGGTTGCTGGTGGTCATATTGCCGCCATACCTCTCAAACACTTTGTGGCAGCGATTTCGGTTGGTGTATATCAAGGCCTGCCGGTACTGGACCTCGACTACATCGAAGACTCCGGCTGCGACACTGACATGAACGTTGTCATGACCGAAGAAGGGCGCTTTATCGAACTGCAAGGCACTGCCGAAGGCAAAGCCTTTGACCGCGCCACCATGAACAAGCTGCTGGACCTGGCTGACGCCGGCATTGGCGAACTCATAGTGCTGCAAAAACAGGCGCTCGGTATTGCAGCTTGAAGAACGGTATGACACGTCCGCTCATTCTCGCTTCGAATAACCAAGGCAAGCTGACCGAGTTTGCGCAACTGCTGGCGCCGCTTGGTTTCAGCTTGCGCACACAAAGCGAACTCGGCATTGCCGAAGCCGAAGAGCCGCATGCGACCTTCATAGAAAATGCCCTGGCCAAAGCACGGCATGCGGCGCGCGAGAGCAAGTTGCCAGCGCTGGCTGATGACTCCGGTATCTGTGTGCCGGCGCTCGGTGGCGCGCCCGGCGTTTTCTCGGCACGCTATGCAGGCGAACCAAAATCAGACGCCGCCAACAACGCCAAACTCGTCGCCGATCTCGCCGCGCACAATGACAAATCAGCTTATTACTATTGCGCGCTGGTCTACATGCGCCATGCCGACGACCCGCAACCTGTCATTGCCGAAGGTCGCTGGGAAGGTGAGGTAATCGCTGCGCCGCGCGGGCAGGGTGGCTTTGGTTATGACGCGCATTTCTGGTTGCCCGCAATCGGCAAGTCCGCTGCCGAACTCACCGCACAAGAAAAAAACCAGCTGTCGCATCGCGGACAAGCATTACGGATGCTGGTCAATAAGTTAGCAAACAAGCTCGCATGATTCCCATCAAGCCCGACACCGCGCAAACCTTGCAGACCCTGCCGGCGCGTGCTGCAGAAACCTATCTACAACCCGGTATCCTGAACCTGACAGCGCTGCCGCCGTTGTCGTTGTATGTGCATTTTCCGTGGTGCGTGCGCAAGTGCCCGTATTGCGACTTCAACTCGCATGAAGCCAGCGGCGCACTTCCAGAAAAAGAATATCTCGACGCTTTGCGCGCCGATCTTGAACAAGCCCTGCCGCTGATCTGGGGTCGCAAGATCTACACCATCTTCATCGGTGGCGGCACACCCAGCCTGTTGTCTGCTGCCGGACTGGACCGGCTGCTATCCGACCTGCGCACTTTGCTGCCCATAGATGGCGCCGCCGAAATCACCATGGAAGCCAATCCTGGTACCTTCGAAGCAGAAAAATTCAAGTCCTATGCGGCCAGCGGTGTAAACCGTCTGTCAGTCGGCATACAAAGCTTCAACCCGCGCCACTTGCAAGCACTGGGTCGCATACACGACGGCGACGAAGCGCGCCGCGCAGTAGAAATCGCGCATGCCAGCTTCGACAATTTCAACCTTGACCTCATGTACGCGCTGCCGCAGCAGACCATGGAAGAAGCCAGACGAGACATAGAAACCGCCATCAGCTTTGCACCGCCGCACCTGTCGCTGTACCACCTGACCATGGAGCCCAACACCGTCTTTGCCAAGTATCCGCCCGTGGTGCCGGACGACGACACCAGTGCTGCCATGCAGGACATGATCGCCGAACTCACCACCGCAGCCGGCTACCAGCATTATGAAGTCTCGGCCTTCGCCAAGCCCGGAAGACAAGCAAGGCACAACCGCAACTACTGGGAATTTGGCGACTACTTGGGCATAGGCGCAGGCGCGCATTCAAAACTATCATTCCCGCACCGCGTCGTGCGGCAGGCGCGTTACAAGCAACCAGCGGCCTTCATGCAGCATGCGCTCGCAGGTAACGCCATCGTCGAAGAAAACGAAATCGAGCGGCAAGAGCTGGGCTTTGAATTCATGCTTAACGCCCTGCGATTGACGGACGGATTCGAGACCCGGCTTTTTACCGAGCGCACCGGACTGTCCTTTAACGTAGTCGAGCAGGCTTTAAACAAAGCTGAAGCCAAAGGCCTTATCTACCGCGACTTCAAGATCATCCGTCCGACTGAGCTAGGCCAGCGTTTTCTGAATGACCTGCAGCAGATTTTCTTGCCGGATTGAGAGCAGATTGTAAATTGCTTGGGGAGTAGGGCGCGATTCGGTATAATGCGCTTCGCAGCAATTCAAGGAGGTGTGGCCGAGCGGTTTAAGGCACTAGTCTTGAAAACTAGCGAGGGTTTGCGCCCTCCGTGAGTTCGAATCTCACCGCCTCCGCCAAAATTTCAAAAGTCCCCGCACGGGGACTTATGTTTTTGAGGCGAACGGTATTGAGCTTCGCTTAATTTTTTCATGTGGTTACTGAATGTCTGCCGCGACACGAAAACTACTGCCGCTGAAACGATAGTAAGTGGGATGTGTACCGTCGCGAATAGTTGTTCGCAAATTCTGTGGGTCGTCTCCCCAAGTACCGCCGCGCAAAACTCTTAAAGAGCAATTGCCGCTCAACCGCGCACTGCCATCGTCAGGCGCGCCGTTGTAGTTGTCGTTCCAGCAGTCTTGAGTCCACTCCGATACATTGCCAAGCATGTCGTACAGACCAAACTGGTTCGGTTTTTTCAAGCCCACAAAATTCGTTTCAACGGCATCTGCTTTCGACCAGGCGTACAAATGCGAATCGGAGTAACTATCACCCCATGGATAGAGCGTAGTACTTCCTGATCGCGCTGCGTACTCCCACTCTGCTTCCGAGGGTAATCGATATTTTTTACCTGTCTTTTGACTGAGCTTTTGAAGATATTTTTGTGCGTCATCCCAAGATATATTTTCTACCGGTAGCTTAGGTCCTTTGTTGAGGCTTGGGTTTGATCCCATAACCGCATACCACTGTTCCTGCGTGATCTCAAATTTACCCAAAGTGAATGCTTTGACCGCAACAAGATGCTGAGGCTTTTCATCATCTCTGGCTTCTGATTTCTCGTTCATGTGAAGGTCTTGTTTTGATGGTGCGCCCATCAAAAAACTACCCGCTGGAATACGCGCCATCTCTGGACATTCTGCGCAATCTGTAAATGCCCAGGCAGAATTAGCCAGCAAAATCAGGCTAACAAATAACTGTTTTTTCATTGCTGACTTTCTTATATTATTTTTAAGTTTCCGAAATGACCCGTTTATAAGCATTTCTTTATACAGGGCCTCGCGACTAATGCCAGTCTCTTGCGCAATCTGTGCCATGCCGCGCAACCTCGCTGAAATACCTAGGGCGTGGGCAAGTTCTCCGGCGCCAAAGTGTTCCCGTATTTCACTGACTCCTCACCAACTGGCAATAAATCGCCAAGCAAACCGCGCTCTGCTTTCTCTAGTTGCCGAATTGACTCCACAACCGAATTAGCCCCGGTCTTAAAATGAAATTTCAGACGAACTGAAAGTTTCGAATTAAAACCATCACACTGCCGCAGAAGGCGGCAAACCCGGCACTTTCCGCCTTCAACAAGGTCCGCCATCACTGCTCAGTCGGTAATCTGGCACACTTGATCTTTTACGGGGGCCTAATCATGAGCAAAAAAACAAAACTACTGCCTAGCTGTCTGAGCATCATGCTGGCATTCTCAATGGGTATCAGTATCGTCAGTATCGTCAGTATCGCCCCAGTTCACGCCCATGACGTTGGAACTATGCTGACAACAGTGATCGAGAGCGCTCATCGATCCGAAGAAAATCGCGCTCGCGATAAGTATCGCCATCCTGTAGAGACGCTGTTGTTCTTTGGTCTGCGTCCGGATATGACTGTGGTGGAGATATCGCCATCCAATGGCTGGTACACGGAAATTATTGCGCCGCTTTTGAAAAAACAAGGTCAGCTTTACGCTGCTGTTCCTCTCATCAGCAATGAGATGCCAGAGGCTATGAAGCGCCGAGACGCGACTTACCGTCAGATGCTGAGTTCGGCGCCAGAGGTGTTCGGAAATCCACGTATTACTACCTACGATTCTGCAGCACCCACCTTCGCGCCAGAAGACTCTGCTGACATGGTTCTAACCTTCCGCAATGTGCACAACTGGGCTAAAGTTGGTCACGCTCAGTCGATGTTTAATGGCTTTTTTAAGACTCTGAAACCTGGCGGTGTACTTGGCGTAGTCGAACATCGTGCGAAACCAGATACACCGCTGACAAAACAAATCGAATCCGGCTACATGACGGAACAATTCGTCATCGAGGCTGCTACCGCTGCAGGCTTCCGGCTCGATCGCAGAGCCGAAATCAACAGCAATCCGCTGGATACGAAAGATTACCCGGGTGGTGTGTGGAATCTGCCGCCCAATCTGCGTAGCGTAGCGGACAGCGACAAGCCCAAGTACAGGGCTATCGGCGAATCTGATCGAATGACGCTGCGTTTTGTGAAGCCCTGAACCGAACGCAAATATCGCCTTTAAAAGACAAAGGCATCTAGCTTTGTAATCCGTGCCGCTGCCGCAGAATCTTGCCGGCGGCGGCGACTACTTTGAGCTTTTGTTCAAAGACGCCAGCCGTAGCCAAGATAAATCACGGGCGTATAATTACGCTCCGCGATCAGGCTGTTGGCTTGCGCATCCGACAGGCGGTTGATGGTGGCGCCAAAGAAAAGTGCACCGTTAGTGCCGACTGTATAGAGACCGGTGAGCCCTGCTGAAACCCCCACGCCTGCACCGACGTTAAGCGGGGTTCCCGAGTTTTCTGAAGCTCGCTTGCCCCAGTAGTAGGTATTCATCGCGGCATTCTGCCAAGTGGCACTTACCAGGCCATTCAAGCGGAAGCCTTCCTCAGTCAATAGCGGACGGATGAATTGGATTTGCGCTGCCTGACCGTTACTGCGACCAGTGATGTCGAAACCGTATTCAAAGTTCACGACACCGACTGGCGTTGTCCAGCGCACGCTGGGGCCAGCATCAACTGCAAAATCGCGATCGGCCATGCCGGCGGTACGAGGACTATCACTCGCGCTGTAACCAAACCGCGGTTCGGCATAGAGGCCAACGCGCAGCGACCGGTCGGCTGAGGTATAACCCCATACGCCAGCTTTAAGGCCCGAGACATAAGCAACATTACCCCAGCTGTACTGCACTACCGGTAGCACCATTGTGCGCAAATCACTGCTGCCCGAAGTTTTCGGGAAGGCGCCAATGCCAAGGCCCAGGAAATTGCGACCGGAAGGGATTGGCTGCTGCGCCTGTTTTTCAGAAACTGACTGGGCCATCGCAACTGAAGCAGGCAGCAGATAAGCTAGCATCATGCAAAGAATTGGTTTTTTAAAAAGAATCATGTCGTATCCAGAGCCCTAGTTGATTTGTTAACGAGCTACTCTATTAATTTTTACCAATCATATCGTAGCTTTGATTACGCGATTTTTTGGCCACTCAATTTAGGCTGCCGAACTGAAAACTTCTATCAATGTTATGATTTTTTACAAACTTAGAGTTGAAATAGACGCAAATACTATGCACAAAAAATCCACTAATTTCCTTGTTCGTTTGACACCGGGTGATATATCGGCTGTGATTCAAATGGCTTGGGAAGATAGAACTTCTTTTGAGACGATCAAAGAGCGCATCGGCATTACAGAACCGGAAGTTATCCAGCTGATGCGGAGTGAGCTTACTTTCAACTCGTTCAAAATGTGGCGCAAGCGAATGAAAGGGCGCACGACCAAGCATCGTGCGCTGAGAAGTCCTGACATGAAATTTGATGATCATGCAATTGCAGATCATCGTCGGGCAAATTGTTAATGTTTCACTGTTAGGGAGAATGATGTGAGTGAAGATCCAAGATGTTGTGGCACAGGTACCTGCATTATTAATCCAGATGGACATTGCTGGTGCGGGCAGCAATGGGATGGCGAAAAAATGTGTTTTCCAAAAATGACTGAAGCCACTGATCAAAAATCACAGACTACAAGCGGCTCGACATCGAATGGCGAGTGACCGTTTTACTGCATCTATCCGCGCTCGCTTGTAATTATCAGAGTTATCAGCGCGGCTGGAAATCCAACAGCCTCTACTCCTGCTCGTTAACCACCGTCGCAAAATTATTTTGCAACGGTGGTCTGACAAGATTTGGTGCTCGTATCCTATTGAGGAACTGCTTTGAACAAGGCCATGCCACCCGATCAACTGACCGTACTTTACGACGGCGATTGCCCGCTATGCCGTCGTGAAATTGCTCACGTCGAAGGGCTTGCGAAGCGACAAAGCGATAGCAGCCTTTGTTTTGTCGATATTAGCGGTAGTGCTGATGGTGCCGGTGGTGGTGCTGCCGATGGTAGTGCTGCCTTCTTAGCAGATCGTGCCAAGTTACTGGCGCGGTTTCATGTGCAGCGCGCCGACGGCTCGCGCCTGGACGGTGCAGAAGCCTTTGTGGCAATGTGGAGCCGGTTGCCAGGCTGGCGCTGGCTGGCACGACTGGCAAGTTTGCCGGGAATGCTTTTGTTACTAGAGCTGGCTTACCGAGGCTTCCTGCTATTGAGGCCATCGCTGCAGACGCTCGTGCGCCGCCTGGACGCACAAAAGAAGGAGCCTCAAAAATCAATAGATAATGTCTGTCAAGTTGCATCCTTTGAACCTACAGCCGGGCGTTTATCACCTTACCTGGAGCGCGAGTTACGTTCCGATCATGCCGGCGAGACTGGCGCTGTGTACATTTACCGCGGAATTGCCGCCGTTGCTGCGTGGCGGGACGACGCTGAATTGCAAAAATTCGCACGTCAGCATGGCGAGACAGAACTAGAGCACTTGCGGCTCATCGAAGATTGGCTGCCTTCCAATCGCCGCAGCCGTTTACTCGGACCTTGGCGACTTGCCGGCTGGTTGACCGGTGCGCTGCCGGCATTGGCAGGGCGCCGCGAGGTGTACGCAACCATTGCTGCCGTCGAAACCTTTGTTGATCGTCACTATCAACAGCAGATTGATCACTTGCTATGCCATGGCGGACCGGAAGGCCTGCTACAACTGCTGCAGCGTTGTCAGGAAGATGAGCGCCAGCATCGCGACGAGGCAGCAGCGCTGGCGGGCACGTCGTCATCGTGGATGCTGCGCGTCTGGTGCGCACTAGTTGACGCAGGTTCTGCTATGGCTGTTGTGCTGGCCCGCCGCGTTTGACTTTAATTATCAGACTCAATCGAATGGAATCTTCATGAATGAAAACAACATTGCACTCGTGACCGGCGCGCGTGGCGGTATAGGACGTATGCTCGTGGCGCGACTACGCTCACGCGGCCTGCGCGTAGCTGCAGTTGGGCGCGATATCAATATGCTGGCCGACGTGCCGGCAGACGCGTTAATAGCCGCCGACACGACAACACCGGAAGGCGCAGCTGCCGCATTTGCGGCCTGCCGCGAGCAGCTTGGCGCTGCCCCGTCATGGCTCGCACATACCGTAGGCAGCACCCTGATTGCACCGCTGCATCGCACCCGAACTGAGCAAGCGCGTGAGGTACTGCGCGTCAATCTTGAAAGCAGCCTGTGGACGTTACAGGCCTGGATCGCTTCCCTGGATGGTGCTCCGGGTGCAGCGGTGTTTGCAAGTTCGGTCGTGGCGCGTATTGGCGTTGCCAACCACGAAGCAATTGCTGCAGCCAAGGGCGGCGTAGAGGCACTGGTACGCGGTGCCGCCGCGACCTATGCGTCTCAAGGCCTGCGCATTAATGCGGTTGCACCCGGCATGACAGAGACGCCAATGACGATCGGTATGCTAAAGCTCCCTGCGATGCGAGAGGGCGCTGCCAAGCAGTATCCGCTCGGTGGCGTTCAAACCGCCGACGAGGTTGCCGCAGTGATGGACTGGCTTTTGTCGGCTGAGTCGGCACGCCTTACTGGGCAGGTGCTGGCTGTCGATGGTGGCTTCACGACCGTGCGTCCTCTTGTGAGATGACTGAATGAACAAGATGGCGAACTGATCAAGTATGCGAAGCGGCATGCCGATAGCGCAGGTATAAGCAATGCGCTTCGGCACAGCTGCAATTTTATTCAGCGGTTTGTCGGTAACGACAAGATCGCAGTCTTTACTTCAACGAAGCCTGAATAGTTTTTGCCTGGTCGAGATGCGCGACGAATGAAGGTCGCACCTTCTTGAGTAAGTCCTTCAGCTCAGCGTTGCTGGCGTCAGGCACCAGAGTTTTATCCATCATGTCGATGACAGCCTGGTGATATGTGACCTCGTTGTCGATGTAAGCTTTGTCAAAGTCTTTACCTTTTAATTTCTTGAGCCTGTTGACGGCCGTATCACCATCTTCCTTCAGTTTTTTACTGGCATCACTTTCTTCTGGCCGTAGTTTCAGTTTGTTGACCAGGTCAGT
The DNA here is from genome assembly GCA_040399905.1 of Burkholderiaceae bacterium. GTDB lineage: Bacteria > Pseudomonadota > Gammaproteobacteria > Burkholderiales > Burkholderiaceae_D > Pernthalerella. Next base: position 186,541 of record JBBARG010000003.1, on the reverse strand, counting down.
TGCCTGCTTGTTTACGCCTGTGTGATCCGTCACCATTTGCCTACCAAAGCCTTGTACCTGTTTGTCACGCGCCTGCTTTTCTGCCAGCTTGCCTGCATTAATGTCGACAGTGTTGGCAGCAACAACGATGGCCGCAATTTGTGCATCATTCAGCTTTGTCGTTTGTGCATAAGCGCCAGTTGCAAAAGCCAGTGAGGCGAGTACTAAAAAGATCTTCATTCTTTTCATCAGATGCTCCTTATAGATGGGACGGCATCTATAAATAAGCCGTTTCCCGACCAGGCACGTTGATATTTTTCAGGAGCAGAAAAGAATTGTCGCTGCGCTTTTCAGGCAGCAATGCCCAGAATCACATTCGATGGATCGATGGTGGCAATCATCGGCATGCCTGATGCTGGTGCGAGCCGCAGAATGTCTTCGTTTCCGACAGTGCATATCAGTTCTTGGCCGCCATCGATAGCCAACGCCACCTCTGTGAAGGAGTGGCCTTTAGTGAGTTTATGGACGGTGGCGGGGAAGCTGTTGCGCTGTGGGGGCGTCGTCAATTCCGAGGATGACCATAACTTGATCGATGACGCCTTAATCAGCGCGAAAATCTTCATGCCGATGTCGAGTTGCAGTTCGCGTCCGCTTCCGTGTGTAATCGATGCAGTCAGCAGCAGGCTGTCGTTGACCAGTAGCGTCACCTCGTCATTGGCTGGCCCCTGCAGGATAGACATGACAATGCCGCCAAATTGATTGCGCACGCTGGTCTTCATCGCAATCTCGGTCTGCATCGCGTAGTCCGCTTCAAGTCCGTTGGCGAGTTGATCTAGCCGGGTTATGAAACGGGCGTGCTCCGCCTGCACCAGAAGAAAGTTCCTGAGCAGTTGATGGCCGCGCTCGGTTAGTGAAGTTCTGCCACCGCCTTTGCCGCCGGCATGACGCTCGAGCAATTTGCCGCCGGTCAGCTGCGTCATTTGTTCGATCGTATCCCACGCACCTTTGTAGCTGTAGCCGGCGATTTTTGCCGACTTGGTCAGGCTCTCGGTCAGACCAATCTGGCGCAGCAGTTCAATGCGCTTTGCATTTGCGAGCAGATCGTCACCGACGCGTAGTGTCAGTTCGGCATCAAGTTTATAGCGTGGAGATTCCATCGCTCTATTGTAATCGGTCGTCATGTTCCTAGGTACATAACAGATCAGTTTTTTTAGAAAACAATAAATTTTTCGCAATAATACTACTTCCAGTAGCTTGAAATTTGAGCTTATTCCAGGTTTCTGCAAAATGGAGTGTTGACATAGCAAAATTAGGTTGGCATATTTAGCTATGCGAAAAAATTATTTTAATGCTCTTTAAATAATGAAAATTTGATAGGCAAAATGAAAAATAAAACTATTACCCAATTCATGCAGCGTTTTACGCTGTTGCTCGGACTGCTAGCGTTTGGCACGGCTGTTCATGCAGGTGACGATGTCAAAGTCTTGCTTGAGATCCTGCTGGAAAAGGGCATCCTCACTCAGGAAGAGTTCGACAAGAAACTGAAGAAGGCGCAAGAGGCGGAAGAGATTCGTGCCTTCAACGCGGCGCAGGATATTAGCCGCGCGAACCGCGAGATCGACCTTCGCGCCGAGAGCGAGCGAAAATTCAAGACGCAGATTTACGGTCAAGTTTCAGCCGGTTATTACCAAGCCTCAAATATGACCAGCGAAAACCAGACGGCGCAAGGAATGAGCGACCAGCCCAAGGGGAACAACCGCATTGGCTTGAAGGTGTCGCGAGAACTGGATGCCGACAACACCGCCATGCTCACGCTGGAGTCGAATTTCTCTGCGCGTACCGGCGCGGTCGGTCGCGACGCTGCGGGCTATGGCACCGCCAACAGCGGAATTCCCGGGGCTTCGCTGTTTGATCGCGAGGCGAATATGCGCTGGATATCGAAAAATTACGGCACCTTCATTCTCGGGCGTGGCCCCAATTTGCAGAACGACTTATCCGGCGCGTTCGACTCGCGACAAAACTGGAACTTTGGCGGTCTCAAGCCCATCGGACGCTATGCCGGGTTCCACGGCGCCGGCGGCATCAGTCGTGCTGACAAACAGCTTCGCTATATTTCGCCAAGCTGGAATGGATTTATTCTTGATACCGGTGTGTCATTCGGCGGCGTCGCCGACAACGAAGAAAAAGGCACAAATTACTTCGCCGGTGGCCGCTACAAAAACGGCAACTTCGAGATGGGCTACAACCATGCCGAAGTCAAGCTGGGTTCATCAAGCGCGCCCACCAGCATTGATCGTGTGAACAACCGCATCGACTTTGTGGCAGCCAAATACGCCATCGACAAACTCACCGTCAATGCTGGTTATGTAATGACCCGTAATCCCAACCCTACAGGTGCTCGCGGCGGCTTCTTCGATATCGCCAAGACCGCAGGCACTGTCAATGCCGATACCTGGTTCACCGGCGCCGTCTACAAATTCACACCCGAGTTCAGCTGGAACGTCGGCTACTACGTAGTCAATGATAAAACCAGCCAGGTCTGTGTCGGTGCTGCGTCTGAAAAGAACTGCAACAATGGCTTACGCATGCTTGCAAGCGGCCTGACCTGGAGTCCGTATAAAGAGTGGGATTTCTTCGTCGACTACGCAAGGGTAGTGCGTGAGAACGGCGCAACGGGTGCTTTTACACTTTACGACAAGTGGAAGCCTGATACCGGCAGTGCAAGCTCATCCGGATATTCGGAGAGTACGTTGAGCCAGAGCGGTCTGTCTGTTGGTGCGCAGTTCAAATTCTGAGGGGTAATTGCATGTAGTTCTGTTGAGTGGCGAAAGACGCTGGACCCCAGCCTGCGCTGGGGCGACGGTAGTGGTGGAGGAGACATCTAAATTCCTACCGTCATCCCAGCGCAGGCTGGGATCCAGCGTCTTTTCTCGCACAAAGAAGTTGTAGTCAGAACCTGATCTATCAAAACATTATTCATTGAATTTATTTAAAAAATGACCATTAAAATTTCTCTCGTCATCATAGCGTCACTGCTTTCCTCATTCACTGCCCACGCAGCCGAAGTCAAAGTCGCCGTCGCCGCAAACTTCGCGCAACCGATGAAAGAGATCGCCGCCGAGTTCGAGAAAGACACTGGCCACAAGCTGAACCTGACGCAAGGCGCGACTGGCAAGTTTTACGCGCAGATTTCGAACGGTGCGCCGTTCGAAGTCTTTTTGTCGGCCGACGATGAAACACCAGGCCGGCTGGTCAAAGAAGGCAAGGCCGTAGCAGGCTCGCAGTTCACTTATGCCATTGGCCGGCTGGCGCTCTGGTCGCCAGATGTCAACTTCGTTGACCAGGGCGGTGACGTACTGAAGACAGACAAATTCAAATTCATTGCAATCGCCAACGCCAAGGTCGCGCCTTATGGGCGTGCCGCCGTCCAGACCATGCAGAAGCTTGGCGTACTCACGAAGATCGAGCCACGCGTTGTGCAGGGCGAGAGCATCAGCCAGACCTTTCAGTTTGTCACCAGCGGCAATGCACAGCTCGGCTTTGTCGCCCTGTCGCAGGTTTGGGAGAATGGCAAACTCAAAACCGGTTCTGCGTGGGTAGTGCCGGAAGCTATGCACGAGCAACTCAGGCAGGATGTGGTGCTGCTTAACGCCGGCAAAGACTCGCAGGCTGCTGCCGCGCTGGTTGACTACCTGAAGTCCGACAAAGCGCGCAAATTCATCGAGCGCTATGGCTACAAGCTGAATTAACTACTCCCTGTATCTTTATGCTCCTTGATGCCGAAGCCGTTCAGGCCATTACACTGACCATCAGGCTCTCTGCGCTTGTGACGGTCATCCTACTTGTGGTCAGCACGCCGATCGCATGGTGGTTGTCGCGCACGCAAAGCTGGCTCAAAGCACCCGTGAGCGCAATCGTCGCGCTGCCGCTGGTGCTGCCGCCGACGGTGCTCGGCTTTTACCTGTTGCTGGCGATGGGGCCGCATGGTTTCGTTGGTAAGTTGACTGCGTCGCTCGGCCTTGGTCAGCTGCCTTTCACTTTCTGGGGGCTGGTCATCGCGTCGGTTTTTTATTCGCTACCGTTCATGGTGCAGCCATTGCACAATGCCTTTGAATCCATAGGCCGTCGCCCGCTCGAAGTCGCCGCTACTTTGCGCGCATCGCCGCTTGATGCATTTTTCACGATCGTAGTGCCGATGGCGCTGCCCGGCTTTCTGACGGCGTCGGTCATGACCTTTGCGCACACCGTCGGCGAGTTCGGCGTCGTGTTGATGATAGGTGGGAATATGCCGGGCCAGACGCGTGTGGCCTCGGTACAAATTTACGACTATGTCGAAGCAACGCAGTACGCCGAGGCGCATGCGCTGGCAGCAGTCATGGTCGTCTTTTCTTTTGTCGTACTACTGCTGCTGCATGTTTGGCGGCCACGCTCTGCGTCTGTGAGCTGACATGAACACGCTCAAATTACAGTGCCAGATCGACTGGCCCGGTTTTGCGATGGACGTGTCGCTTGAACTTCCCGCACGTGGTATTTCCGTTTTGTTCGGTCCGTCAGGCTGCGGCAAAACCACGCTACTGCGTGCAGTAGCAGGCCTGCAACCTGACGTGCGTGGCCGCGTCGAATTCCGCGGACAGGTCTGGCAGCACGTGCAGAAATTCGTGCCGGCGCACCAGCGGCCTGTCGGTTATGTATTCCAGGAAGCGAGCTTGTTTCCGCACCTGACGGTAATGGGCAACCTGCGTTACGGCATGAAGCGCAGCAGCGATTCGATTCTCGTTGAGCTCGATCATTTAATCGAACTGCTGGGCATAGAACATCTGCTCGACAGACGTCCCGAGCGCTTGTCCGGTGGCGAGCGTCAAAGAGTGGGCATTGCGCGTGCGCTCGCAGTCAATCCACAACTGTTACTGATGGACGAACCGCTGGCCGCGCTCGACCTTGCACGCAAGCGCGAAATTCTGCCGTTTCTGGAGCGTCTGCATCGTGAGCTGTCCATTCCCATTTTGTACGTGACGCACTCCCCGGATGAAGTCGCGCGGCTGGCCGATCATCTGGTCGTGCTCGAACAGGGCAAAGTTGTCGGTGCCGGACCCTTGAAAGATCTGATGCAGCGTATCGACTTGCCGTTCAGGTTAGGCGACGATCATGGCGTGATCATCGAGGCGACTGTAGCTCGCGTGGATGCGCCATGGCATCTGGCAGAGATGCGCTTCGATGGTGGCAGCCTGTGGGTTCGCGATGCAGGCTTGTCCGTGGGCGCGGCCACAAGACTACAGATTTTCGCGGGTGATGTCAGTCTTGCGCGCGACAAGCCGTCGGCCACCAGTATTCAGAACCTGCTGCAAGGCAGTGTTGTAGAAGTCGCCAACGGCGAGCATCCCGGCCTGATGCTGGTACGCGTTACTGTCGGCAGCGCCTGCCTGATTGCGCGGGTCACAGCACGGGCGTGGGATACTCTCGGCCTTTCCGTTGGCGACTCAGTGTGGTTGCAGGTGAAGACAGTCGCGCTGGTGAATTGAGGGCCACTGTCCTCAATAAAAGAAAACAACAGTTCTTTATCTTTTCAGAAACAATGACAAGCTCAAGGATTGGTTAATACGCATTATTTTGGTAGCAGCTCCGCAGAGCAATCACTATTCAGGACTTTGAAAAGTGACTCGGAATATTTGCTGCCATGTACATCCCCAAGCCGCGTTCTGGCATTGACGCAACTGAGCGGCAACCGCTATTGCTCCTATGTCTGATTGCACGACTTCACCGATTATCGGCTGACCCAACAACCCTAATCCATCAGCTTGCGATATCAGCAAACACGGGAATAGATGCTGATCTTCTACTGCTCGCAGCGCAAAAAATCGGCCTGAAAGCGGCCCTTACCAAAGTCAGGCTATCTCGGCTTCATACCACTCCCTTACCAACGATGGTCCAGCTGGCAGACGACAGCTGGGCGATAGTCTGTGCCTGCGATGAAGATCAGGTACTAGTGCAATACGCAGACTATGAAGAATCCACAGCTACCCAGCAATCAATACAACCGCAACGCATAGCGATAGCCGATTTCGCTCTCGCATGGCTCGGCGACAACCATCGCGAACAAGGCGACATGCTGCTCTTTACAAGCAGAGCAGACATCGCAGGTGAATGGTCCAGGTTTGATATCAGCTGGTTCATTCCCAGTCTGGTCCGCTACCGTAAGCTGCTTGGCGAGGTCTTGCTGGTGTCCTGCTTCCTGCAGTTGTTTGCACTGATTACACCGCTGTTCTTTCAAGTGGTAATGGACAAGGTGCTGGTCCATAACGGTGTCTCAACGCTCAACGTTCTTGTAGCCGGCCTTGTAGCAACCTTCCTGTTCGATAGCCTGCTGTCTTTTTTGCGTACTTACGTGTTCTCGCACACGACCAGCCGTATCGATGTCGAACTGGGCACACGCCTGTTCCGGCATCTACTGAGCCTGCCGCTGAGTTATTTCCAAAGCCGCCGCGTTGGTGATTCAGTTGCTCGCGTTCGCGAGCTGGAAAATATTCGCAGCTTCCTCACCGGGCAGGCTTTGACGGCTGTACTGGACGTAATTTTTTCAGTCATCTTCATTGCCGTCATGTTTTGCTACAGCGTTGCGCTGACTGCGATCGTACTACTCAGCGTACCTTGCTACATAGCTTTGAGCTTGCTGATTATTCCTCTGCTGCGCACGCGGCTAAAAGAGAAGTTTGCGCGTGGCGCAGAAAACCAGTCGCTACTGGTCGAAACTATCACCGGTATACAGACAGTCAAAGCTGGCGCTTATGAACCGGTCATTGCGCAGCGCTGGGACGAACAGCTTTCAGCCTATGTGTCGGCCAGTTTCAAGACGCAGATCGTTGCGGCATCAGCGCACGAAGGCGTGAACCTGATTGGCAAGCTGGTCAACGCAGCGACGCTCTGGTTTGGCGCGCACCTGGTCATGGAAGGTCAACTGACGCTGGGTATGTTCATTGCGTTTAACATGTTCGCCGCCCGCGTTGCCCAGCCCATCATGCGCATTGCACAAATGTGGTCGGACTTCCAGCAGGCCGGTATATCCATAGCCCGACTTGGTGACATTCTCAATACACGCACCGAAGTGCCATCCGTCTGCGCTGCGCAGCTGCCCCAAGTGCAGGGCAGGGTGACCTTTGATCGTGTCAGTTTCCGCTACCACGCCGATATGCAGCCGGTACTGTCAGAGATACGCCTCGATATAAACCCCGGACAAATCATCGGCATCGTTGGGCGTTCCGGTTCCGGTAAATCTACTCTGACCAAACTGATACAGCGTCTCTATGTGCCCGATCAGGGCCGCATTCTGATTGATGGTATCGACATCAGTCACGTCGATGCTGCGCAGCTAAGGCGCCAGATCGGTGTCGTCCTTCAGGATAACTGGCTCTTCAATCTATCCGTACGCGACAACATCGCCATTGCCGACCCTGCTGCCTCCATGGACAAGGTGGTACGCATAGCTCGTCTGGCCGGCGCGCACGACTTCATCAGTGAACTGCCAAGAGGCTACGACACATTAGTCGGCGAGCAGGGTAGCAGCCTGTCGGGCGGTCAAAGACAGCGGCTGGCAATAGCCCGAGCGCTCTTTACCGACCCCCGCATTCTCATCTTTGACGAGGCAACCAGCGCACTCGACTATGAAAGCGAAATGGTCTTGCAGCGGAACATGGCTGCCATTTGCAAAGGCAGAACCGTATTCATCATCGCGCATCGTTTAAGTGCCGTGCGCCACGCAACCGGCATCGTAGTCCTCGACCGGGGTCGCATAGCAGAAGGAGGCACACATCAGGAACTGCTGCGCAGCAAAGGACTGTATGCGCGGCTATGGAGTATGCAGACTGGCAGCGTCACAGAAGCTGAAGAACACTGTGCTGCCGCATCGGAAGAGGCATAAAGAACATGCGGCCTAAATCACCTCATCCGAACAAAAAAAATGCAAGCGGCATAGGCATGCGTGAACTTTTGTCACGCTACCGCCTTGTATTGCGCCACGCATGGGTGCATAGACATGAGCTTGCAGGTCCTGAGCGATTGGCGAGCGAAGCCGCGTTCCTGCCAGCCGCTCTCAGCATCCGTGAAACCCAGCCGCACCCTGCACCACGCAGGGCACTTTGGGCGATATGTGCTTTGTTTGTGGCTGCTGTCAGTTGGGCAGCTTTCGGTAAGGTCGATGTAGTCGCTGTTGCGCCGGGACGCATCATCGTCAGTGAGCGCAGCAAAGTCATACAGCCTCTGGATACTGCCAGCATACGCAGCATTCACGTACATGATGGCGACCATGTGCGGCAAGGACAGTTACTCATAGAGCTAGACGATACCCAAGCCAGTGCTGACAGCGCGCAAGCCATACAGGAGTTGCGAGCCGCGCAATCAGAAAAAATGCGTGTCGGTGCACTGTCGCAAGCAATCGCTACAGGTCATCTGACATTACCGTCTGTCGACCGCGTCAGCACACTGTGCGAGTCACAACAAATAACCTGCAATGAATGGAACAACCTGCAATGGAGCAACCTGCAGCAACAACTAGCAGCAGAGTGGCAAGACATACGCAGCAAACGCGACCGGCTCGCCGCAACTTCAGAAACACGCGCAGCACAAGTCCAGACAGCCAAGGCCGCTGCTGCGCGCTTTCAAGCGCTGATCCTCAGTTTTCGGCAGCGAGAAAATGATTACAGCGCGCTGGCGCAAAAAGGCTTCCTCAACCAGCATGCATATCAAGACAAGAGCCGCGAACGGCTCGATGCCGAGAACGAACTTGTGCGACTGCAGGCTGAGCAAATCGCCGCAGCAGCGGCACATCAGGAAGCGATACAGGAACAGTCCGCGTATCTTGCCGAATTAAAAAAAACCCTGTCAATCCGCAATGCGGAGGCAATGCATTCCATCGAACGGCTGGCACAAGAGCGCTTAAAAATCACACAAAGGCTTGGCATCTTGCAGTTGCGTGCGCCGGTCGATGGCGTAGTGCAGCAACTCGCAGTACACACCAATGGCGGTGTCGTTACACCTGCGCAGCCGTTGATGGTGATTGTCCCGACACAAGGTGGCTTGATCGCCGAGGTCATGATTGCCAACAAAGATAGTGGATTCGTTCGCAAGGGACAGCGCGTGCGCGTCAAGCTGGAAACCTTCAACTTCACCCGCTACGGCACCCTCGACGGTGAGCTTGAATGGGTCAGCGCCGATGCGCTCACGCGTGACCCGCAGCCGTCAAACGGGGCGGACAGTGTTGCCAGCAACGGTCAGGCACCGCTGGCGTATTTTCCGGCGCACGTCAGGCTCAAGCAGACGCACTTGCGTGTTGACGGCAGAGATATACCCATCAACGCTGGCATGAACATCACAGCAGAAATCCAGACCGGCCAGCGCAGCTTGCTGGATTACTTGTTGAGCCCGATACAACGCACGCTGGATGAGAGTGCGAGGGAACGATGAGAACTGCCGACGAAACCTTTTCGTAATACACCACCATCACTATCAACCCACTGGAGAAAAATTTTGACTGAAACAACGGTAGTAAATCAAGCCGAGAACGAGCCGACTCTTGCAGTAAAACTACGCAGCTGGAAGTGGTGGGTCTATGGAGAAATGAATCCGCAAGGTCTGAATAAAACCACATGGCATTACTACGCAATTCTTTTTACGGAAGTTGCGTTTTGGCTGGTCTTCTTTCTGCATCCCTGGATGGCGACATGGCTCAACCGCGAACCACCCGCAATGTCGAGCTTGCAGGCCGTACACGGGAAGGTTATTAACACCAGCGGCAGGGCACCGCACTTGTGGCTGCAGATGGAGAACGGTAGCCAACTACGGATGAATTTCCCGACTTTTTTAATCGACTTGCAATTTCCACCAGGCGGCGCAAAAAGTCTCGGTACGGCGAATGCCAGTGTTAAGGGTTGTAAAGCCACAGTCTGGTTCGACAAGCCGCGCTACACGCTGTTCGAGAACTATCGCATTTGGCAGATCCGCTGTGATGACGGCAGTGAAGGTGCGTCATACAAAGAAATCGTTACTGAAGCAGGTCTGAACGAATGGCTTATATGGACTGGCATCTTGGGATTCCTGGTGTTTCCGCTGTTTGCCTTTATCTACCTTGCACGCATGAAGCTCAAGCTGAACAAACTATGAGCAAATTAAATACGAATATTTATAAGCAGCCGAGAGGTCGTCATGAGTGACGCCATGACTGTTATCAAGCAATCGCCCAAGCCGCCGCTTGGGCAGCGCCTGCGTAGCTGGAAATGGTGGGTCTATGGCGATATGAGTTCACAACCATTAGAAAAAGCACCCAAGGGATATAGATTAAATATTTGCCTTGGCATAGCTATCTGGTTGAGTCTAGGTGTCTATCCCTGGATCGATAGTTGGATAAATCGCCACCCTCCGGAGTTCAGTAGCTTGCAATCAGTTCGCGGCGTAATAACAAATACGAGCCGAAAAAGTCCCCAATTTATTTTGCAGTTAACAACGGGGGAGCGTGTGCGGCTGGAGTACCAAGGATTTTTAGGAATCTACGGAAGGGAAACAGGACTCATGCGCCGATTAGGTGATGAAAACCAAAACGTCCTTGGCTGCTCTGCAACAGTTTGGTTCGATGTCCCTCGGTTCACTCTTTGGAAACGCAACCGAGTTTGGCAAATAGCATGTGACAACAGCCCGCATGGAGCTTCCTACGAAAATTTCCGAGAATATTTTAAAAAATGGAACAGATTGATTTATTGGGGCGTAATCATTTTTTTTCTTATACCGCTAGGCATGGCGATTATTTCGATTCGTTTTAGAAGAGGTTTTTATGATTGATGCCATGGTTGATAACGAACTCCCAGACAAGCCACCGCTCCGAAAGCGACTACGAAGCTGGAAGTGGTGGGTATACGGCGATATGCATTCAAAGCCTTTGGAAAAACCACCGAAGGGTTTACGACTGCAACTTTTCATTGGAATTTTAGGTTGGTTATTTATTGCGGTGCACCCTTGGGTAACGACGTGGATCAATCGGAACCCTCCACCATTTTCAGAATTACAGATAGCCCATGGAAAGGTAGTAGGTACAAATTACAAAAATCCTCATCTGGTACTTCAGCTTAACAACGGCGAAGTTCTTAAGATGGAATATCCCAGTTTCATGAATACCTATGGTCGGACAACTGAAATTATCAGGAAGTTTGGGAAAGACAATGAAAAGGTGCTTGGCTGCCGAGCGACAGTTTGGTTCGATGTACCTCGTTACACGCTATGGCGACGTTTTCGAGTTTGGCAAATCAGTTGTGATGATCGTGACATAGGCGCTTCGTACGATGAAATTATTTTTTCTTCAGGTCATATGGGTTTGGTTTTATTCGGCTTTGCTGCATTCATTTTAATTCCAATGTTTACGGCATTGTGGTTCGTTCGATTTAGGAGAGGCTACTACGTTGTTAATTAATTTTCTCACGACATCATGCGCATTGAGATGTTGTGATGGATAGAGCGCAGCGAAATCCAAATCTTCCTAACGCGATGGGCACTAAAAAACTAGAAATGATTGCAATTCAATTGAGAATATGAAGTGAGTACTGCAATGCCACAAACAGACCGTATTTCAAAGCCAACCCTTAGTCAGCGACTGCGCAGCTGGAAATGGTGGGTCTATGGCGACATTAATTCTAATCCGCGAAAAAGAAAGCAAAAAGGTTTTTTATTTCAAATATTTATTGTTTTTTTTGTGTGGATTTTCCTGAGCGTTCACCCATGGGTGACTACTTGGATAAACCGGAATCCTCCACAACTCTCTGAGTTACAGATAGTTAAAGGGAAGGTGATCTATACAAATCGCAAGAGCCCACATCTTGGATTGCGAATTGAAAATGGAAAAATTTTAGACATGGAATATCCAAGTTTCATGAGTAATTTAGGAAGTGGACCTGGTGGTCCAAAGAGTCTTGGTTTTGAGAACAGTAATGTCCTCGGCTGTGAAGCGACCGTCTGGTTTGATATTCCCAAATACACCTTATGGCAGCGTCATCGAATTTGGCAGATCAGATGTGAAAAAACGCGCAAAGGTGCGTCATATGAAGAATTTTTGGAGGACTCAAAACGAACGATGGATGCAGTCGGTTCTGGACTTTTGACATTCTTTTTCTTCCCACTTTTTATGGGAATTTTTCTAATACGATTTAGAAGGGGATTTTATGAGCGGTAATGCTGCAACTATCGTTATAAACAGTTTTGGCACAAAATTTGGACTCGTTAATACCGGAATGGGTACGTATGACTCGAATGGAAAATTGAATATTAGTGGCTTGACACTTGGAGGTGTTTCAACTTTCCTTGGCGTTGCCGAGATGGTCGGAAAATCGTCAAGTTTCGGGCAAATTGGTATTGGTCTGGTAGGGACATACCTTACTTACGATAACATGTTGGATTCTTATAAGAAAAGTGGAACGATCAAGACTTCCGATGTCTTTTCACTAGCTGGTAATTTAGGGAACGTTGCCATAGGAACCGCAAAAATTGCCAGCCCATGGGGTGCTGTTTACACTACCGCCACGGTTTTGGCAGAGTTCGGTATGCATGTTTATGAAAAAAGAACCTATAGCAACGGCATTAAGCTCGATTTCTTAGACCAAAATCTCTTCTACAGAAACACAGATTTAACTTCGAATGACAAGTGGCTGCCGCCCGTCGAGGTCATTGGGTCAAGTTGGGAGCGAACGCTTAAAGAATCCATCACCGATTGGACGGACGCACGCTCACTCGCAACGGTTTATCGCGAACTCGAATATCAAAATCCTGCTGAATTCGCTAGCCATCTCGCGCAGTACGCTCCTGACAATGTGGACGCGCTTGATGCCTGGTTCAGCGGCTACTCAGCAGGGAATAATTATTTTACAGACGTCAATGCTGATTTTAATAGCAGTTTCGACGACAGCAGTTCCTACAATGGCTACAGCAATAGTTTTGACAGTGGCTACTATTATGGCGGCTACGATTTCGGTAGCTTCGCTCCAGTGCTGGTTGACCTTGACGGTGACGGCGTTGAAATCAAGCCGCTGTCAAATAGCCTGACATTGTTCGATGTGGATGCTGACGGCTATGCAGAGCGCACTGCCTGGGTGGGGGCCGATGATGGTCTGTTGGTCATTGACCTTGGCAACGATGGATTAATTACGGATGCCAGAGAAGTGGCGTTTGCAAACTGGACCGATGCAAAAGATACCGACCTGCAGGCGCTGGCTACTACCTTCGACAGTAATGGTGATGGGTTATTCGATGCGCGCGACATGCGCTTCTCGGAATTCCGTATCTGGCATGACGCCAACAGCGACGGTCATGCTGATGAGGGTGAGCTGCAAACACTGGAAGCTTCGGGCATCAGCAGCATGGCGTTGAAGGTGTCGGACGATACAGGCCTGACGCTTGAAGATGGCACCGAGGTGCACGGCACGTTTGATGTGCAACACGACGATGGCAAGCTGGTACAGGGCGCTGACGTCACGCTCGCTTACCACGGTGAGGGTATGCGCGTTGAGCACGATGCAGAAGGTAATCAGGTGTTCCGGCTTGAGTCTGGCGATGTAATGCGTCAGCGACGCCTTGGCGCTGTAGACGACAACTTTACGTTCACCGACAAACAATGGATAGGTGCAAGCGGCAATGCTCAAAGCAACCGACTTGATGCAACGACAGCCAGCTGGAATGTCGTGCTCGATGGCGGTGCAGGCGACGATGTCCTGCTCGGAGGTTCTGGTCATGACTGGCTACAGGGTGGCGACGGCGCAGATACGCTAGCCGGTGGCAAAGGTGATGACGTGCTGCTGGCTGATGCCGAAGATGTGGAAGCCGCGCAAGCGCTAAGTGGTGGTATCGATGGCGGTGAGGGCTTTGACTTATTGCTGGTGTCGGGGAATGCCGCACTGAACATAGATGCTGATTTTTTCCGCGTTGAGGCGGTGAGTATGGGTTCCGGAAATGACCGTCTTCGCGGCGCGAACGACGCAATAAATTATGTGTTCGATGGCGGAGCTGGAGACGACATGTTGGTTAGCGCCGGTGGTAACGACATGCTCACCGGCGGTGAGGGCAACGACCAGCTTGATGCTGGTGCAGGCAATGACCAGCTCTTGGGCGGTGGCGGGGCCGATCTGTTGAAGGGCGGTAAGGGTGATGACCTTCTCGCTGGAGGCGGCGGAGAAGACAGGCTGGAAGGTGGTGCGGGTAATGACGTCTATCTTTTGAATCGAGGTGATGGCGCTGATCATATCCTTGACTACGCAGAAGACGAGTACCTGGAAAAATTCAAGTACCAGGAACAGTTGTCATACAACGAGCAATACAGTTATTACGAACAAGTCAGGCACGGCTCAGGAAAGAATTCGGGCTGGATAAACGAGCTGCGCACAGGTTATCGCACGCTGTCGCGGTCTGAAGAAAAGACAGGCTACCGAACTGCGTTTGGCGAAGTTGACGGCGGTATTGATACGTTACTGTTTGGTGCAGGTGTCGATATACAAGACATTATTCTCGAGCGCGTCGGGACTGACATGCGGGTCAGCCTGCGAGCAGCCGGTAGCGAAGACACATTGAGCGATGACAGCGTCACCATTGAAGAATGGGCGGATGAAAAAAACCGTATCGAGAATTTTGGTTTTGCAGACGGTAACTTGCTCGACTTCAGTCAGATCATCAACGCTCAGCACGGTGCCGCAGATTCAGACCAGCTATCTGGTTCGGCTTTGGGCGATTTCATTTCCGGTGGCGCAGGCAACGACACGTTAGACGGAAATGCAGGTAATGATGTGCTGACGGGTGGGTCGGGCAACGACACATTGAATGGTGGCGATGGCAATGATCTGCTGTTTGCCGGCATAGGCAATGATGTAATAGCAGGAGGCGTTGGTAATGATTACCTGATTGCCGATAGTGGTGATGACCAACTGGATGGTGGGGCCGGCGACGACACATTGGCTGGCATGGACGACGACGATACGTTGAGTGGCGGAGCCGGTAACGACCGCTTGCTTGGCGGTGCCGGACATGATGTGCTCATGGGTGGCGCGGGTGACGACACGTATTTCTATTTTCGGGGCGACGGCAGCGATGAAATTTTCGACAATGCCGAGCACGAAGAAACCAGTCAGGTACAGGTCTATGCCGGCACCAGCTACGTACGCGGCTTCCTGACTGGGAATTGGGTTGCACAATACCGGACCGAAACCCGGGTCAGTGTGGTTCAGGATGACGGCGGCAACGACAGTCTGCAATTCGGCCAGGGCATAACGCTCGATAACTTGTATCTCCAAACTGCAGAAAACGATTTGGTCGTCGGGCTGCGTTCAAACAATGATCAGTCTTTAAGCGAGATGGATGATCAGATCAGCATACGGCAATGGAGCAATGCCAAAAATCGTATCGAGTCCTTTGGCTTTGCAGATGGCCTGACGCTAAACATGGCGCAGATAGAGCATGCCGCCAGCGGCCAGAATGACGCCGACATAATTTATGGCACCATTAATGGTGATCTGTTATCAGACGGCGCTGGCAACGACATCTTGCGCGGCATGGCCGGCAGCGACTATCTGATCGGTGGCCTTGGTGACGACAGTCTGGACGGTGGTGACGGCAACGACGACTTGTTCGGCGGTGACGGTCGGGACACGCTGGAAGGTGGTGAGGGTGACGATTACCTGCTGGGCAACGCAGGCAATGACATTATCAACGGTGGTAACGGCAGCGATGTCATTACCGGTGGTAGTGGCGACGATACATTGAATGGCGGGCGTGGCAATGACGTCTATCACTTCGGCCGTGGCGACGGACAAGACGTAATTAATGAGTCCGCTCTGGGTCAAGAGACTTATTCGGAAGCCTACAACTACACGCTTGAAGTACAAAAATTAGTCGAAAGTGGCAAAGGCTTCACTCAGGTCTGGGTTAACGAAACACGAACAGGGTACCGTAGCGCATTGCGAAAAACGGAAGGTGGCGAAGACACCATCGAGTTTGGTAGCCATATCGACATAGGCGACGTCCTGCTCAGCCGTAGCGGTCACGACATGGTGATTGCGTTGTCGCCGCTGGAAGCCAGCGATGCTGTAGACAGCATGACAGTAAAAGAATGGACCACGCCGCAATACCGCATAGAGCATCTGCGATTCATGAACGACTTTGCTGTCGATGTCGCGCATATAGAAAATGCCTTAGCAGGAACGAGTGCCGCAGATATCCTTGCAGCGCAATCAGCCGAAGCAAGCTGGCTGGGCGGTGGCGCCGGCGACGACACCTTGAACGGCAGCAGTGCAGCTGACGTACTGCATGGCGGTACTGGTAACGACACGCTGAATGGTGGTTACGACGACGATGTGTATATTTTCGCGCGTGGTGATGGTCATGACACCATCTTCGACACTGGCAGTTCCCAAGTCGGCACGGACAAAGATCAGCCGGGTGGTGACAAGCTGTTATTTGGGCCCGACATAAAAATGGAAGATCTAGTCCTTAGCCGCAAGGGTGAAGACATGGTGGTCTACTTGCGGGAGCGCGTCGATCCTGAAGCGACATTGTCTGGGCTGACGGATGCGATCACGATTCATAACTGGAGCACTGCCGCGCAGCGTGTAGAAGTTTTTCAGTTCTTTGATGGCAGAGACTTTGATCTGTCTGAGATAAGCCATACCTTTCTCGGGCAGGCAGGCGCAGTCAAAGATGAAATACTAGAAGGGTCGTCGACTGCGGACTGGATGGATGGTTTCGCTGGTGAAGACACCTTACTTGCCGGTGCCGGCAATGATTTTGTGATCGGAGGCAGCGGCAACGATCAACTATTCGGTGGCGACGGCAATGACTTGTTATCCGGCGGTCAGGGTGACGATATAGTCAATGCGGGCCTTGGCGATGACATCATCATGGGTGACGCTGGCAACGACAGCTTGTCAGGTGAAGGGGGCAACGACTACATTTTTGGCGGGGCAGGCGACGACCATATCTCTGGTGGCGAGGGCGATGATGTGGTCATAGGCGACACTGGCAATGACACTTTCACGGCAAGCGCTGGTACTGATGTGTACCGCTTCGGCTTTGGTGATGGCAACGACATCTATATTGGCTCCGAGCAGACGGGCATCAATGGCACGGACATTATTCAACTCGAGTCCGATATTTCCAAGGATGATTTGTGGTTCGAGCGTGTGGACAATGACCTTGTGATGCGCCTCTCCGGCGCAACTGACAGCATGACCTTTAAAGATTGGTATTTCAGTAGCGACCCTGCAAAGAACTGGAATTCTCCGGATACGGCAAAGCGCTATGTGTATGGCTTTGAGGCTGGTGGCGAACTGCTGACCCAGTCCAAGGTGAATAGTTTGGTGTCTGCGATGGCGGGCTTTACGGTCAACGATGGCAGTACCGCCTATGGTGCCAGCGCTGCCGACTTGCCTGGTGCAGTCCGTAACGCCATCAATAGCGCTTGGGTCGTGGCAGCGTAGGGCATGATGGATACGGTATCTGCCCCCACCAATATGACCATGCTCGGTGAGGTCGTCTGGCTGATGGCCCATTCTTCTTTGCATCGCGGCTGGCCTGTTGACAGCATCATGCAATGGATAATCCCGGCGCTGCTTCACAAGCAGTACCGTCTTTACCATAAGCGTGGGCGACCAGTCGCCTATGTCGCATGGGCCAGTCTTTCCAAAGAAGTGGAAGAGGCCTATGTGCTCAATCCGCGTAGCCTGCAACCAAAGGACTGGGTAAGTGGAGAACGGCGCTGGGTAATCGACTGGATTGCGCCGTTCGGCGACAGTGCCGCTGTCATCCGTGACTTGAGAGAAGGCATGTTCAGGGATGAAGTTGGCCGCGCACTGCGCGTCAAGCCGGGTTCGGATGAAATGCGAATAGTCTATCTGCATGGCGCTAACGCACGCATCAAGGCAGGAAACGAAGCGCTTAACCCGACCGTGGATTTACAAGGTGCTGCCCGCAGAGCCGCTCAGAAAGCCGGTGAACTTTTGCAGAAATGAAAAATATTCAAACCATTTAGCCATAATCTGAGGCAAAGTGCGGTGTCGCTATCATCAGCTAAAAAATAATTAAAAGGCAAGCCGGCAAACCTGCGCCGCCAGCCTTTCACAGGAGACACCCATGATTGCTAACAATACGACAGCCACGACTGCCGATCCTGCCGCGACCGCTGATCCTGCGCACGACACCATGCGCACGGCAGTCTATAAAAAAGCTGCGCTCAGATTCATTCCTTTTCTTTGCCTGTGTCTGGTTGCGGCCTACCTTGACCGGGTCAACGTCGGTTTTGCGAAGCTACAGATGCTCGACGACCTGTCGTTCAGCAATACAGTCTATGGATTTGGCGCCGGCATTTTCTTCCTCGGGTATGTGCTGTTTGAAGTGCCCAGCAATATCCTGCTGCATAAGATCGGTGCGCGGGTATGGATTGCGCGCATCATGCTCAGCTGGGGGGTGATTGCCATTGCCATGGCCTTTGTGCAGACGCCAACGCAGTTCTACATCGTACGCTTCCTGCTCGGTGTTGCGGAGGCCGGCTTCATGCCGGGCGTTTTCTACTTTCTGTCCTGCTGGTTTCCGTCTGACCGGCGTGGGCGCATTCTTGCCTTGATGCTGTCGGCGGTGCCCTTGTCGAGCGTAATCGGCGGGCCGTTATCAGGCTGGATTATGTCGTCGTTTATGGACGTAGGTGGCTTCAAAGCGTGGCAATGGCTGTTCTTGCTGGAGACCATTCCTTCGCTCGTGCTCGGTGCTCTGGCAATCAAAGTGCTGGTCAATTCCCCTGCTGAAGCAAGCTGGCTCAGCGATGAAGAAAAGCGGATCATCAGCGACGATCTCGGGCGGGAAGCGGCGCGCAAGCAAGAGCACTCAAGCTTTGCCAGTGCCTTTCGCAGTCTGGTGGTCTGGCAGTTAAGCCTTGCTTACTTCTGTATTGTGAGCGCCATGTACGTCATCATCTTCTGGATGCCGACGCTGATTAAACAGCATGGCGTCACAGACGTCATGCAAATCGGCTGGCTGACGACGATTCCGTACATGACAGCTATGATCGCCATGTACTACTGCAACGCCAGCGCCGACCGGCATGCCGAACGCCGCTGGCATACTGCCGTCCCGTGCATGCTGACCGCCTTGGGCGTAGGGTTAAGCGCGGTGCATTTCGACAGCCTCGCTCTGACGATTGCTGCATTGACCCTCGCTGCTGCCAGCGCATCAATGGCGCAGTCAGCCTTTTGGTCCATGCCACCGTCGTTCCTGACCGGTGCTGCAGCTGCAGCCGGCATGGCGCTGATTAACTCGCTGGGTAATATTTCCGGCATGGCCAGCACGGCAGCAGTAGGGTGGATTACTGACCAGACCGGCAGTCATCAACTGAGCTTGTTTTTTATTAGCGGGCTGGCTCTTTTGGGCGCGCTGCTGATAATTAGATTGCCTGGGAAATTGGTGGATCACTGACGCGCAAGAAAATCAGATGAGTGAATTTTCTTGATTTAAGAATCTGCTGCGGCAGGTGATTTCACTCACCCCCGAAACACCGCTGTCAAATTTTTCGGTTCTGTGACCAGACAAAGAACTCGTCAGCCGGCAAAGCCTTACTGAACAAGAACCCCTGCGCCTGATTGCAGCCGTGCTCTCGCAGATATTGCAACGCATTTTCAGTTTCAATGCCTTCGCCATGGACATCAAGCTTCAGGCTGCGGCCCAGCGCTATGACGGCTTCCGTTACGGCCCGGCTGGCCGCATCATGTTCGACGCGGCGCACGAATGATTGGTCTACCTTGAGCTTGTCCAGCGGCAGGCTGGTCAGGCTGCTCAGGCTCGAATAGCCGGTTCCAAAGTCATCGAGCGCGACATTGACGCCTAGCGACTTGATGCGTTTCAAAATATCCACCGCATCTTCCACGCTTTCCATCAGCGTACTTTCGGTGACTTCAATCTCGAGGCAAGCTGGGTCTATGCCTGTTTCATTGATGATGCCATGCAGTTTCTCCACAAAGTTTTGCTGCCTGAACTGCAGTGGCGAGACGTTGACGGCAATTCTGATATTCAGGCCCGCATTGCGCCACCTGACTTGTTGCTGGCATGCTTCTCTTGCTACCCATTCGCCAAGCTCGACGATCAAGCCGGTTGATTCTGCAACGGGGATGAATATCGCCGGGCCGATCTCGCCATCTTCATCTATCAACCGTGCCAACGCTTCCGCACCAACCAGCCTGCCGCTATCGATTTCAATAACGGGCTGATAGTGCAGAGCGAGCGTGCCTTGCTTAAGTGCGTTTTTAAGTTTTATCTCGATGGCAAGTGCTTGATTTGCCCGCTGGTCAAGCTCTGGTGAGTACGACTGATAATTCGCCCGGCCGCTTTGTTTGGCCTGATACATAGCCAGATCGGCTGTATGTATCAGCATACTGACGTCGGTAGCATTGGACGGGAAATAACTGATGCCGATAGATGCCGATAGGCTCAGTTCATATTGATCAATCCGGTAAGGCTGGCTGATGGTGTCGATAATGTTTTGCGCAATGATCGATGCCCGATGGCGCTCTGCATCAATGTACGGAAGGATGACGACAAATTCGTCACCGCCCAGACGCCCAACCAGATCTTCCTGCCGTGTACAAGAGCGCAGACGCTTGCTGACTTCCTGCAGCACACGGTCGCCAATTTCATGACCATACAGATCATTGATAGGTTTGAAGCGATCAAGATCGATGAAAAGCAGCGCGCCGTTTCCATGGCCGCGACGGGCAGCTGCCAGCAAACGGGTGCCATATTCAAAAATGAAGGCGCGGTTTGGTAATTCCGTTAAGACGTCATGCAGCGCAGCTGTGCGTACGCGCTGCTCCGTTAGCTTGCGCTCGGTAATATCCTGAATCGCGCCACGCAAGGCAACCACCTGTCCCTGTTCATCGAGAACGGCTTTGCATTTGGAGTTAACCCAAATAGTGTGGCCGTCGCCGTGGTTCACTTGCAATTCAAGGTCGTAGCCTTGGCCAGTGCGCAGTACTTCTTTAGCTGCAGCGTTGACTTTTTCCCATGACTCGACAGTCAACAGCGTTCCCCTTTGTTCTTCAAATGCCGGAACTTCACGGCCGTAGATTTCGGCAATCGATTCCGAAGCTTCCACTTCGCCAGTCTGCAGGTTCCAGTACCAGTTGCCGAATTTTGCAAGGCGATGGGCTTCTGCCAATTCAGTTTCCTTGACCTGCAATTTAGCGGCGCGCTCTTGCAATAACTCAGCTGCATACTTGATGGCTTTGGCTACTTCAGCGGCTTCGTAAACGCGGGTCTGCGGAACAGGGAGCGCAATATTGTCAGCCAGGGCCACAGCAGGGGCGATCAAGGCCTTCACCGCACGTGCAATGGTCCCGCCCATGAACCAGGCCAGCACCATACTCACGCCGAATAAAACAAGGATGCCGATCCCCAGCTTTGAAAGACTGCTGACCATCGATTTTTCAAGCGAATCGCGCGGGATGCCGATAGCGACTGTCCAGTTTGTGACAGGTGAGCGACTATAAATCGACACCACTGGAATGCCTTCAACCGTTGTCAATTCTATTGTGCCTTCATCGGAATTCCGTAGTGCCTGAGTCAGCTGAGGGGCCGTTTGCTTGCCGACGAACTGTTCAGGCAAATGTGTGCGCGCGACAATCGTATTGCCCTTGTCCGCAATGACGACCATCCAGTCATTCGGCAATTCTTGGTTTTTCAGTAGCTTATTAAGATCGCCCGGCAATATGCCTACGCCCAATGCATAGGCAACTTCGCCATTAATAAAAACGGGTACATCCACACTTACCAGCGGACGTTTCAGGATGGGACCAAAAAAAAGATTTGAATAAGTGGGTTTTCCGGTAGCAAAAACTTCTCGTACTTGCTCGGGAAATTTCTGTTGAGTCAAAGGCTGACCATATGGCATTGCTGTATTTAGAAGCTGGCGTCCTTCTTTATCGCGCAGAACAATATTAGTGCCCGCACCGGACAACGCGACAGTTCTTTGCGCACGTGCATAAAATTTGGCGAGGTCATGGTTGGCCAGCGAATCAGCAGTAGACAAGGACTGGCCAATCGCCTGCGCCTTGAGCAACTGGGTATCTACAACTTGAACCAGTGCGCGCGCCGTTTGCAGCGTATCTTTGCTGAGTTGGGCTTGCCCTTTTTTGTATTCGTAAACGAAAAAAAAGCTCGCGCCAAAGAAGCCCGGCAGCAGGCACGCCAAAACCAGGAAGGTCAGGTAAGTTCGTACGGACCAGTAAGACGCTGGACTTACGGATCCGGCGGACGGATCAAGCTTCAGACTGATACACCCCCCTTAATCACTTTCAGCAATTATTGAGGGCCTATCTTAGTCCAGAATCACATCCAAATTTTAGTTGGCGCGAAAAAATTCACGCAACGCTTAAACGTTGACATCAATGACATTTCCATTGGTTTGATGTTGCAAGTAGTCTGTTGGTAATGCTTTATCGTATAAGATCTTGCGTAAAATTTCGCCTGAAGCCGAGTCCGTTATTGCTACAGTCAATGCGCTTCCAGCCTTGCTGAACGAGAAATTCATATTCGAAATTTTCGGCGGAAAATGATTCGCTCTTTCTGAACGAATATTCGGTTGGTGAGGCTCTTTCGCAAAAGTTTTGTTCTTTGCTGCGTCTCCGACGGACATGCCTGCGGTCGTGCGCATGGAGATAATCGAGGCAATGGCTGCTGACATAATGAGTTTTCACTGGTCGCCGAATAGTGTCTTCGCTTCCTATTCTCGATAGCGAAGCTCTGATGTAAACAATACGCGACGTAGTGTGCCCAGCTTTCACTGAAGCTCATTAAAGCTCGTAAATCCTCTCATTTTTAAGCTGTAAAGCACGATCTATTTAAAATTTATTGTGGACTGTTCTGCGCTACACAAAAAGAAAAAATCCATTGAGCGTAAGCAGGGACCCGAGAACGGCAGTAAGGCTAGCGCCATAGAAGATGAAACGTGATTTGAAAAAGAAGCCACATAGCGCCAACCCAATTCCAAACAACAAAATGGCTTTTGATAAAACAAACCATTGAATCATCTTTGTATCGATAGCAGCCACTTCGTCGTGTGCTTTGCGTGCAGCGGCAAGTTCTTTCTTGCCTTCACCGGTAGCTGGGGAAGACTCATGCTCTTCAATCTTTTTCAGGTAAGCAGCCAATTTGCCTTTTTCAATGTCTAGCTGCTCGCTGCCAAGCGACTCTTTCTTCGCGAGTGAAGCATCCAGCTCATCGGCCGCCAACCTGTACAAAGTTTGCTGCGCAGCCACCGCTTGTAAAGATATATTGGCATTGGTTGCCAGATTTTCTTTCTGAAGCAAATCACTCTGCGCAGTCGATTCGCCGAAACTGGAAAAACCATGAGCGATGATCAATGCACTGAACAAGCAGACAATTTTTATCTTCATGCCCTGCATGCTAAATGCGCTTTCACTATTTTCAATTGCAGAATTATTTGCAGCCACGAGGAATTCCTCTTTTTGTAAAATTAAAATAGGGTTGTTAACAAAAATGGAATGCGCCGAGTCGACGTCAGCCTTTGGCGAGGCAATCGCCGTTGTCATTATTGTTGTCGTTGTTGTTGTCGTTGTTGTTACCGCTGTCTTTGTCGGAGCAGGGCTGAATTTAATCGTGCTGAGGATGAGCCCGCGCTTGTTAAATTGCGAGGCGCTGACAGTGTCGAGCTTGTCCAGCATTTCGTTTATTTCTACCGCTCTTGTTTGAACAACGGTCATCCTCACTTCCAGAGGCGACGAGTCTTCAATCTCTGATTCACTATCCTCAATGACCCTCAAGTCGGATGGCGACGTACCCTTGTTAGTCCTCGGCTTAGCTGGAATTAAGGTGCGGCTGTCTTTAATGGCACGATGCTTTGCCAGGCCAGATTTAAGACTGTTCCTTGAAGCTGGCTTCAGCGATGGGCCTGATTTCTTAGTAGGGAAGTGGGCGTCTTGATCGTCAATATCACTACCAGATGCTTCGTCAAGGTAATGAACACTTCTTGAGCTTGCATCATCTTCTAAATAATGAACACTGGTTGGGGTACCATCTTTGTCCAGATAATGGACGCTGTCTTGATTGCCATCGTTGTCCAGGAAATGAACACTGTCCTTGCCGGCGTCATTGTCTAGGAAATGCAAGTTGTCTTTATGTGCGGATTCATCAGGCGCCAAAGACTTTTTGTCTTTATGCTCCCGCAGAGCATGTTCTTCGTTTTCCGCAAGGCTATTGGCATTGTCAGTAATATCCTGAATACCATTTTTGCCCTTAATGCTTTCCGACATTCTGTCGATGTTGTCTCGCATCTTGCGGTTGATGATGATGCCAAGTTCAGAGCGCTCTGTTGAATCGCTTATCGCATGACCGTCATCTGCCTCAGAGCCAATTTCTCCGGGCGCATTGAGCTTATCCTCATTTTGTAAAATCTTGCGGTCGAAGATGACGCCATCCTCTTCAACTTTTTTGATCCGTGATGGAATTAAGGCGGCGCCTTCGTCTTCGTCCTTCTTTTTTTCCGGCTTGTTGTTTTTTCTGGAAAGAATAGTGAAGTAAGGCTGAAATTTATCTTCGCTGAAATTAAATGCTGTCAGCATCCGCCTGAATAAATCCATTTCAACGCCGGCTACTTCGCCATCCGACATCATGGAATCACAGACATTTGTCAAAATGCAGAGCTTTTGCTCTGTATTCAGAAGAGCGGCAGCTTCACTGACAAATTTCTGAAATTTAATTGTTCTGACATATTTCAGGCCGGCTTGTAGCAGGCCATCAGAACGTCCGATAACAACATTTAACTGGCCGATTTCTTCTTCTGCCATGGAGCCGTCCACTGACATCATGTACAGAATGGATGCGGCCAATGCCAACTGTGGTGTGAGCTTTTCGCTTGCAGTGTAATTTTCAAACGATCCCAGTACAGATTTTTTGTTCTTGATCGAGATCGCATTGAAATAAGACCGGAATGATTTTTTGCTATGGCCTAGTGCGCTTGTCAGGCTCTGGAATAAATTTAATTCAAGTTCTGCAAGCTGGCCGTCAGCCATGATGGAGTCGCAGACATTCATCAAAACGCAAAGGCTGTCTTGAGAATCCAGTACTGAGGGAACGTCTGCTAAAAACTGTTCAATCCTGGTTGTGGCCACATAATGCCATGCTCTTTTAAGAGAAGCATCATCGTTACCCACAACGGACTGTAGTTGACTGGTCTCTTGGTCCGATATTTCTCCGTCGGCGACCATCATATAAAGGATGGATACTACCAGTGCCAAGTGGGGTGTCAGTTGCGTATGGCCGCCACCATTCCCATCAACGAAATTATTTTCGCTGCCGAGTTTTTTGAACAATCCCTTGAGGAGGTTTGCTGAGTCCATACGCTAACAGACGAAATGTGAATTTTCGTTTCGCAGTGCATCCGCTGCTTGCGTTGGACTTTCAGCCATGGAAACTGGCGTAGTGTCTTTGGTTGCGTATTTCTTCAAGCTGAAAAATCGCTTGAGTTCTGTTCAGATTGACGCTCAATCCACTTAATATCTGTTGTGACCCGCAGATTTGAATTTCGATCAGGATGCGGGTTGCGATGCCTATGGCGAGGGTCAATGCCTGTTCAGCCGACAATACAATTCCCGGAGCTTCATGTCCATTCGGAGTTGCATTCGTGCCGCCTTCAATATTATCGGCAATAATTTTCGCAACCATGAAATCCTCGAGCAGTCATCTGATGTCGAGAAAATACAGTGCTGTGGATGAATAATCCCCATGCAAACCCATCAATACTCACAATAACTCTCACTATGCGTATCAATAAAAAATAGTGATTGCAATGAGTACAGGTTTTGTCGTTTCATGTCGGCTGCTTATATGAATCATCCACTCAATTTATGAAGCGAATTATTTTTTTACTAATACTTTTCTGTTTTCTGAGTCCTGCGTATGCAGCAACGCAAGAGCTCGGAATTGAGCGCGCATTCTTCTACGACTCCGAATCCAGTCTTGATATCGAAACGGTTACATCGGCTGCTTTTACACCTTATCAAAATGACCTGAGTCTGGGTTTCAAAAAAGGGACGATATGGATACGTCTCGTCATTCCATCTGCTCCAATTACAGTTGAAGATTCGGCGCAAGCGGCACGTACCAAAGCAGTTCGTGAGCAACTGGTACTTCGCGTCGGTCCGCACTCCCTTGATGAAATCGAATTTTATGAAAGTGTTGCAGGAAAATGGAATCATCAATTAGCCGGCGTACTGCATGCCGGGCAAACTCCGATTTGTCTTGATGATTTCCATTGCTTCTATTTGCATTCCAATCCGTCTCATCAGGCGACGATCTATCTGCGAATAAAAACCGACTTGCTGATGATTGTGCAGGCAGATGTGATGCATCCCGATGCACTCATGCTCGCAGTTACCAAAAGAATTAGGGAAATGAGTATTTCCCTGACATTGGCGGTGGGATTGTTTATCTTTGGATGTTTATTTTTCCTGAAAACCCGCTCAGTTCTGTTGCAAGTCTATTGCTGGTTCCAGTTTTCCATTGTTCTTTTTCTTTTCGCACGCAGCGGCTTTCATGATGTTTTCTTGCCCTTGATGAATGCAGAGGGATTACAAATACTGAATCATATTTTTTTCTGATGCGGGTATTCCTGACTGTGCTGATTGGTTGGATGATGGTGCAACCATACCAACCTGCGCAGAACTACAAATTCTTAGTTATCTCTCTGCTTGGCATATGCGTGCTTGGCGCCACACTTGTAGTCGCAGGTCATGCCGGTCTGGCTTTGAAATTCAACTTTTTTGTTTTTATGCTGAACCCGTATGTGCAACTCTATGGGGTCTATCGATTGAAGAGCATGGCAAGGCAGACGCGCACTATTTTGATGGGTGGTTATGCAGTTTATATATTGCTGGTAGGGATAGGCTTCCTGATTGCTTTTAACATCGCCACACCCTTTCAGAATTCACCCGCATTACGGCAGATTTCCGACTTTCGTTTGAATGGCATTGCCGTTGGCATTGTGTTTTTCTGGTTCATTCTTCTGGAGCAGTCGTCGCGTGAAAAGAGCAAAGCAAGCGAACTGATTACGCTTCGCCTAGAAGCAGCACAGGCAAAGTCGAATGAAGAAAAACTCAATGATCGCCACACACTTATCGACATACTCACGCATGAGCTGAAAAATCCTCTGGGTACCATTCGTTTCGCGCTTGCTTCGCTCAAGCGCAACGTCATCGGCGACGAAGATGCCTCCCGCCGGTTCAAGCACATCGACCTTTGCGTCAATCGTATGAATGCGCTGATTGAGCATGTGGCGCGGTCGAGCAAAATTGATCGTTTCGAAAATTTTGGTCATCAAGAAAAAATAGGAGCAATCGATCTGATCAGTGAGCTCATTGATGAATATCCGGAGACAGACCGGTTTGAGATTTCGATTGAAGACGATGTCAGCTTCAATACGAACCGCGAAATGCTGACGGTGATCTGTGAAAATCTGATCAGTAACGCCTATAAATACGCCGATAACGTTGAAAAAATAAAGATCACTGTGGCGTCATGTCAAGCATTTGCAACCGTGCCTGAGGCCGAAAAAAATATCAATGTAACTTGTCTCGAAATCAGAAATGCCGTCGGCATTTACGACGCACCGGAGGAAGGAAGACTGTTTGAGCGGTATTACCGGCACCCGAATGCAGTCGATTTATCTGGTTTAGGAATCGGACTCAGTCTAGTACAAGCTGCATCCCAGAAGATTGGCGCCAGTGTGCATTACCTACATGCAGATGGTTGGGTTACTTTTACAGTAAAGGTTCCAAATTGAAAAATAGGCAGGCATTGGCAGAGTCAGTCGTTCAGCCGCAATTCGTTGTTGCATTGGTTGAAGACGATCATATGCTGCGTGAAGAAGTGACAATTCACCTTGATAATCATGGCTTTAAAGTACATGCGGTCAATAGCGCATTGGCGCTCGATGACTTGACCGCCAGAGTGCCGATTGATCTTTTCGTGATCGACCTTAACTTGCCAGGCGAGGATGGTTTAAGCCTGTGCAGACGGCTCAGACAATCTCTGCCTGGCGCTGGCATTGTGATCATGACAGCGAAGGTTGCGCTGCAAGACAGACTGGCAGGGTATAGCCATGGCGGTGCGGATTTTTATCTACCCAAGCCGATATCGCCGGACGAACTGGTGCTGGTACTACTCAGTCTGGGCCGACGCGTCAAGCTCATTGATACGATTGAAGAATGGTCGCTCAGCTTGCGGGACAGAACACTCACTGGTCCCGAGGATACGCAAAAATTAAGACTGACTACGCGCGAAAAAACACTGCTGGTTGCATTGATTCAGGCGCAGGAAAACACCATGGACTCGGTAGTTTTGTGTGATCTCTTCAGCAGCAGCGACTCTGATGAATCCATTACCAAACATGCTCTCGAAGAATTAGTCGCGCGCCTGCGAAGAAAATTCAAAACCGTTTTGCCTGAAGGCGCTGAGCCGGCCATTAAATCAGTATGGGGTGTGGGCTATCAGCTTTGCTTGCAGATCAATCTGGTGCACTAGTGAGAGTTGTGGATGTCCCTGTAAGAATTACAAATCAGTAATTAACCTCGAGACATTGACTTGTGAAGTGATTTTTAAAGTAAATTTAAAAATCATTCTGTCCCGCGCGCAGCCACATGCATGCAGGTCAGTAAAGCCTCAACAAGTTGTCTGGAGCGTTAGCAATGAATAATTTACTGCATGCTTATTTGAAAGATCAGAATTTCGAAAAAATTATTTCTGATTTTCATGATGAGGTTAAAAACAGCGATTTGGTTAAGCACTATTTTTTGGCTGCAAAAAAAGAAATAATTTTGCGCGATTTAAAAAAATATCATCACTACCTGATGCCAAAGTCAGAGTATGACTACGCGCAAGCGCCGTTGCCATCATCCAAATCAGATATCCAAATACCAGGAAGTCAATTTCAGGAAGTGATCCAGATTCTGGGTAACGTTTTTCGCAAAAATAAAATTCCGGCGCGTGAGGTTTCGCAGCTTCTGCATGAGGTTCTTGAAATTGTGGAGGAGACTCGCAGCCAGTGCAATGAAACGGAAGTATCGACGCTGGATCTGGTTGAAATTAACCCTGAAAAAATATACAAGCTGTTGAGCCGGAACCGGATTGTTTCGGAAGTGATGCCGTCGAAAGCCATTCGGACTGAAAAGGGTTTGCCTTTCCCGATCTGGATCTATACCGACTATGAAAATAAAAAACTGGTCATTCGCGGGAAAATTCAAATCAAGGAAACCGCAATGCAGGAAGATATCAGCAAGATTCTCGAAAAATCAAATTCCAAAGCTGGTTTCGTTAACGTCAAGCTTGAGCAGGATACGGGGCCACAATATTTGGTCGATAACCACAGCATCCCTTTTAATGACGGCATTCCTATCCGTTTGTTTACGCGTTATTTACGCCGCTTCAGCATGGATTTCAATCAGGTATTCAATAACGATGAAAACGATGTATTGAATCTGGCGACCTCTTGAAAGCTAGGCAATCGTTTGCATCGTTGCATCATGCAATTCCCACTCTGCCTTGATGTGCACGATCCGCGGCAGTATGGATTCAAATAACTCAACCAGTCGCGGCTCCAGATGTTTGCCTGATCCTTCCTGCAGAGTAGCCATTGCCAGCTCTAATGGCCAGGCTTCCTTGTACGGTCGTTTCATGGTCAAGGCATCGAACACATCGGCGACTGCGATGAGGCGGGCAGATTCAGGAATGTCTTCGCCAATGAGGCCGTCCGGATAACCGCTGCCATCCCATTTTTCGTGATGACGTAAAGCGATCGCTGCGGCCAGTTTGAAGATGGGTGCATCGCTCTTGCTGAGAATGTCGTACCCGATTTGGGCGTGTGTTTTCATCACTACCCATTCTTCCGCCGTAAGCTGAGCTTTCTTGCTGAGGATGAAATCCGGAATGCCGATCTTGCCGGTGTCATGCATGGGTGCGGCCAGTTCAAGCTGCTGGCAGTCTCCTTTACTCCAGCCACAGGCTGCCGCGAGTTCGGCTGCATAAGCGGCCATGCGCCAGATATGCACGCCAGTGTCCGGGTCGTTGTAGTGGCCGGCTTCGCCCAGCATCGAGATAGCCGCGCGATGGCTCTGCTCGAGCTCCGTCGCGCGTACCAGTGACAAGTGCGTGCGCACGCGTGCCTGCACGATTGGTGGCGACACCGGCTTGATGATGTAATCGACTGCGCCGGCAGCAAAGCCTGCGGCTTCATTGCCCGTCTCGGCCAGAGAGGTCACGAAAATCACCGGTATGGAGTCTGTCATTGGATCGGCTTTTAGCTGCCTGCAAACTGCATAGCCATCCATGTCAGGCATTTGAATATCAAGCAGGATCAATGACGGCTTGTGTTTAACAGCCGCTGCTATGGCCTCCGTGCCGTTACGGGCAAATACAAGGGGGTAAGCAGGTGCCAGAATTTGCCGCATGGCAGCCAGGTTCTGGGGCTCATCATCGACAAGAAGCAGGGGGCGGTTTGTCATTAGACTTCTTCCAAAATAATGCCGAGTTGCGCGGCAATGCGGCGCGTTTCTATCTCGCCGCTACGGAAATCAAAATTATCGACGGCGGACATTAATGCGGCGATCTGCTCTGGCGGAAGTTGACTGCATAGTTCCTTGAGTAGCGGTTCGACGACGGAAGGATCATCTGCATTCAAAGCCTGCAGCACTTGCTTGAGCAGGCGCGGGGCCTTACCGTTTTTAAGCTTAGTCGCTGGTGCTGATGCTGATGGGATTTCATTATCTGTTGCATAGTCGGCGATCGAAGCTAGTGCAGTTGCCAGCGCAGCTTGTAAGGAGAGCAGCGCGGCTTTCACATCCGGGGCTCCCACTTCACTTGTGTTTGCACATAAAGCCATATCGATAGCGGTTGCTGCAGATGCCAGATCGGTCAGTGCAAGATTGCCGGCTGCGCCTTTGAGCTTATGGGCAAAGGCCGCACCAGCAACCGGCTCTGAATGTGTAATCACGTTTACGCAGTCTGCATAGTCGTGTGCGAATTTGCGCAGGTAGCGTTTATAGACTGCGCTGTCGCGCCAGATTGCTAGGCCGCGTTGCACGGACAGTCCTGGCAAGTCCTTGACTGTCTCCGGTGGCGGCGCGGGTGCCAGTGCGACAAGATTTTGGCTGCCTGCATTGTTGGACGACTGCGTCAGCCCTGTCAGCCTCTGTATCATCGCTATTGCCTCTTCGACATCAAAAGGTTTGGCGATGTAATCATCCATGCCTGCATCGCGGGCGGCGATTTGCATCTCGCGGAATGCGCCCGCTGTCAGCGCGACGACCGGCAGATGGGCCAGCGCTGGTGTGGCACGAATGGCGCGGGTGGCTTCGTAGCCATCCATAACGGGCATTTGCACGTCCATCAAAACGAGATCAACTTCGTTGGCATGTTCATAGAGCCAGTTCAGCGCTTCCCGACCATCGCTGGCCAGCTCGACCTGTGCGCCTTCGCCAGCAAAAATGCGTGAACTGACTTCGCGATTGATATCGCTGTCATCGACTACCAGTAGCCGCAGGCCGGACAGCCGCAAGTTGGTGACGTCGTAAGCTGACGCAACATGACCAAGGCGCACGCGGCGTGCGCGCGCCACGGCGTTGTACAGGCTTGATGCAGTAACAGGCTTGCTGAGGACATCATCTGCCAGTTCGGCACCGGGTGTGCCAAGCAAGGCATCGCGTGAATAAGCGGTAACCATCAGGATGATCGGTGCATGTTTGTCGCTGAGGGAATCATGAATCGCATGGGCTGCCTGCAGTCCGTCCATGCCCGGCATTTTCCAATCGAGGATGATGACGTCATTACGACTGCCAATGGCTTCACCGGCAAGCACTTGTTCAACGGCGCTGCTGCCAGAGGCGGCAGTCTGTGCACGCCATCCGAGTCCGCTTGCTGTCAGACTGAGTGAGGCGAGGGCGATTGGATTGTCGTCGGCAATGAGGATATTCAGATTGGCCATTTCAGGTGCCGAC
Organism: Burkholderiaceae bacterium; assembly: GCA_040399905.1. Taxonomy (GTDB): domain Bacteria; phylum Pseudomonadota; class Gammaproteobacteria; order Burkholderiales; family Burkholderiaceae_D; genus Pernthalerella. Next base: position 154,511 of record JBBARG010000003.1, on the reverse strand, counting down.
AAACGCGTGCTCGCCACGCGTTCAAAGCGCAGACTGAACCAGAATTCGCTGCCGCTGCCCTCTATGCTTGTCAGACCGATTTCACCTCCCATGAGCGCGACGAGCCGACGGCTTATGGCAAGGCCTAGCCCGCTGCCGCCAAAGCGGCGCGTGGTGGAGGCGTCGGCTTGTGTGAAGGGCTGGAATAATTCATGTTGCTGGTTCAATGCAATGCCTATGCCGGTATCAATAACGGCAAAGCGCAAGTTGACCAACTTGTTGTTATCAGCGTCCTTGTCAATGCCGTTGCTGATGACTTCTATCGTTAGCTGCACATGGCCACGCGACGTGAACTTGATGGCATTGCCCATCAGGTTCACCAATATCTGTTCGAGTCGCAGCGCGTCACCGCAGAGTTGGTCGACAGCAGCAGGTGCGGGCTCAATCACTAGTTCGATTTCCTTGCCGCCGACGTTGGCACTCATCACGCTGGCGACCCGGTCAAGCACGTCGCCCAGACAGAACGGCACTTGTTCTATTTTTAGATGGCCTGATTCGATCTTCGAGTAGTCGAGGATGTCGTTAATGATGCCCTGCAGTGAACGGCCCGCGATACAGATTTTGTTGACCAGCTCATTGGCCTCGCCGGGCAGCTTTGCTTTGCCCAGCAGATAAGCAATACCCAGCACTGCATTCATGGGTGTGCGGATTTCATGGCTCATATTGGCCAGGAATTCTCCCTTGGCGTGATTGGCTGCTTCTGCTGCATTCTTGGCTTCGGCCAGTTCACGCGTGCGAATGACTACCAGTTCTTCCAGATGATTTCGATGCCGCTGCAATTCAGCTTCTGCTTCCAGCCGCTGGCGACCGCGCTCTGCCAGCGCTTGCTGCATACGGTTGAAGCGCTCGGCCAGTCTTGCGGCTTCGTCGGTTCCTGACAGCGTACTTTGCACACCAGTTTCGCCGGATTCAAGACGTGCCATCGCATCTTCCAGAGAACCAAGCCGGCGCGTCAGGCGCGTACCCAGCCATGCTGAAAAAATGGTTGTGAGAAAAATCGCCATCAACGCAAACAACAATCCGGACTGGCGAATATGCGCGATCTTTTCTTCCATGCCGGATTCTCCGACACCAATGCGCACCCAACCGATGGCCTGATTGCCGATCATGACCGGAACGGCGGCATCGATCAGTTTCATATTGCGTGTTAGCAGTAATTCTGCAGGACGATCTGGCAGATCTTCTACGTAGCGTCCGACCATGGTGTGGTCGGTGTGAGCCACTATGCGTTTGCGTGAATCTGCTACCAGTGCGAATTCCAGCGTGGTGTAGTGCCGTTTCGCATCGACCAATTCCTGCAGGCCGGCATCGTCGCGCGCGACCAGCCATGTGGCCGACGAAGCGGCAAGGGTGCGCCCAATGCCGAGCGCAAGTTCACTTTGCCGCTGCAGTAAAAATCCCTGTTGCCAATGCGTGAGGTAAGTGACAAAAGCGATGGTCAGCAAGGCAATGGCAAAGGCAACGCCGACGATCAGCTGACGCCGCAAGGTACTGAAGAAAAAATTGTCGAGGCGCGCCAGCACTAGCTTCTGTCCTCCACTGTGCGAACGGTGCGTTCAAATTCTGCAATGAAGCGTTTGGCGGGTTCGTAATCATTATTGGCAGCGGCCGGAAAACGGGCCGTTTCCATCGCAGCCAGTATTTTTCTGCCTTGAACTGACTCGTGCAAATGCAGCAGCACAGCGCGTATCTCGGCGGTGATGGCAGCGGGCACGTCATCACGCACCATGACTGAATTATTGATGAGCGGCGCAGTGACCCATGCCACTTTTAACTGCGCTGCTTCGCGCGGATGGTCTTTCTGAAATGCGCGCCAGGGCGGCGGCCATGTCGCGCCGGCAGAAGACTGCTTCAAATAGACGTTCATGATCGATGACTCTTGCGAGCCGACGTAGCGGTTCTTGATGTCGTGCATGACATCGAGCCCCTGCGCATGCAGGAAGGCTTGCGGCATGATGCAGCCCGCCAGCGCAGTCGGTGACGGATAGCTGACCTCTTTTCCTTTAAGGTCATTCACAGTCTTGATGCCGCTGTCTTTGCGGATCAGGATGAGCCCCTTGAAATCAGCCGGTTCACCTGCCATGGCAATAACGGCATAGCCCACTTTGATGGCTTCCAGCGTTTGCCATGGATTTGCCAGCAGTATTTCAGGTGCGCGCCGCCGAAATTTATCTTCATAGACGGTGTAATCGCGCGACGCTTCCAGCTCAAGCCGCACGCTTTGCAGATGCTGATTCAGCTTGTCCAGCAGTGGTTGATAGGTCTGGACGAGTTTTTTAGGATTGTGCAGAGGATGGACAGCAAAATACAAAACCTTCTTTTCACCAACTCGTGGCGCATTGGCATACCGAGGTCCCGCTGGTGTCGTAGAAGAATCGCAGGCAGCCATCGCTACCAGAGCAATCAAAAAGAGATGCTTGAAAAAATGGCGGCGAATTTTTCTCATAAGAAACTAATCGGTCTCCGGCGCATTTTGTTTGCCTTTACTGCTTGCCCTTAATCAAACAAGAATAGGGAAATTCTTAATCAATTTATCCTTTAAATAAGCGAGATACAAGTGCGATCAATGAACAAATTGTTCCAAGGTTCTCAATAATTTCTTATAGGTATTTTTTCAGATCCTAGTTCATTGCCCTGCGAAAATTTTTTGTCTTAATTCTGTCCTTATTTCTGTCTCCACTTATGGCGAACTATTTTTACGGGGATATAAATATGAGTTTTCCGATCTACTCCTCATTCAATTTATTTTCCTTAAGGTTTTATGCAGCGAGTGAGCAGACCCGTGGCCTCAGCGTTTAACTTTCTTGATGGCGGTGGAGAGATGGGGGCGTTGATACGCGCTTATGACTGGTCTGTCACACCACTGGGACAGCCGGACAGTTGGCCGGGAATTCTCAAGACAGCCATGCGTATGGTATTGACGAGTAACCACCCGATGCTGATCATGTGGGGGCCGCAACTGATCCATCTTTATAACGATGCGTTCTCCATAACAATGGGGCCGGAACGCCATCCCTCCTCACTTGGCAAACCTGCACGTGAAATCTGGGAGGAAGTGTGGGACGTCGTTGGCCTGGATGTGGACTACGTCATGTCCGGCAAAGGGGCGACCTGGTACGAAGACAAGCTGGTTCCGTTGACTCGTCATGGCAAGCGCGAAGATATTTGGTGGACGTATGGCTACAGTCCCCTTGCGGATGAATCTGGTGTGCAGGGCTTACTGATTATTTGCAATGATGTCACCAAGACGCATCTTGATCGTGAGTCATTGAAGCAGTCGTACCAGATTCTGGTCCAGTCGCTGGACGAAGGATTTTGTGTACTCGACATGATCTTCGACGAGGCGGGTTTGCCGGTAGACTATCTTTATCTGGAAATCAATTCGGCTTTCGAGCAGCAAACCGGACTTGTTGATCCTGTCGGCAAGACCATCAAAGAGATGGTTCCTGACATTGAGCCGCACTGGGCACAAACATATGGACGGGTTGCGCTGACGGGCGAGTCCATCCGTTTTGTTGAACAGGCCGTAGCGCTCGGGCGCTGGTTCGATGTTTATGCAATTCGTATGGGTGACGAAAAAAGCAGCAAAGTCGGCGTCTTGTTCAAAGACATTACCGGGCAAAAGCTCACGGAAGAAAAACTGCTGCACGCATCATTGCATGACCCTCTGACAGGCTTGCCCAATCGCGCAATGCTGTTCGACTATGCAAGTCGCCTGTTCTCGCACAACCAGCGTACCAGTCAGTGTGCTGCGGTGTTGTTCTTTGATCTTGACCGATTCAAGCCAATCAATGACAGCCATGGTCACGACATCGGCGATGAAGTGCTCAAGCTCGTCGCCAACAGGTTGTCGGCCAAACTGCGGACCGAAGATATCGTGATCCGCATGGGTGGTGATGAATTCGTCATCCTTTTGCAAGACATTAAAAACCCTGCGCAAACAGCCGCCGAGATCGCTCGCCAGATGCTGGCGCGCGTCTGTGAGCCTTATCATATCGGTGAACTGTGCTTGTCGATTTCTGCCTCGGCCGGTATCAGTCTTTTCCCTTTTGACGGTCGTGATATTGATACCCTCATCAGCCATGCCGACATGGCGATGTATCAGGCCAAGCAAGCCGGTCGAAATAATTACCAGTTTTACTCGCCGAAATTTGCCGGAAGAATGAAGCTGCATCTGGCCATTGAACAGCAACTGAAAGCCAGCTTGAATGACGCCAGCTTCCATTTGTGCTACCAGCCGGTACTTAATGTGGAGACCCGCGCCATCGTCAGCGTTGAAGCGCTGCTGCGCTGGCCGAACAAGGACATCGGTCCGGACCAGTTTGTGCCTGTGGCCGAAGCAACCGGCATCATCAATCCGATTGGCCGCTGGTTACTCGAAGAAGCCTGCCTGCAGCACAAGGCGTGGATTGCGCACGGCTTGCCGCCGATACCGATTGCCGTGAACGTGTCCGTTGTCGAATTCCGCGACAAAAATTTTATCAAGCGCTTCGATGATGTCATCCGCAAACACGGTCTTGACAGAAATGCCCTGCAAGTAGAGTTGACCGAAACCGCCGTCATGGACGATCTTGATCACGCGGTGGTGGTGCTGTCTCAACTGAAAACCATGGGTGTGACCGTGCTGCTTGATGATTTTGGCACCGGTTATTCGAGCCTGGCTTATCTTGCGCGTTTGCCTTTGGATAAAGTCAAAATAGACAAATCCTTCATCTCCGGGCTCGAAGCCGACCTCGCTTGCAGGGCCGTCACCGACGCCGTCATCACCCTGGGCCGCAAGCTCAACCTCGACGTCGTGGCCGAAGGCATCGAGAGCTCGAACATGCTCGACTATGTGTATTCGCATGGCTGCACGCAGGTGCAGGGATACTATTTGGGTGTGCCGATGAAGGGCGATATTTTCGAGGCTTGGTATGCGGAACACTGCAGGCTGGGGCAGGGGATTGATCACCGCGCTGTGCGCTTGCATTAAAGCTAAGATGCTCTAAAACAGACAAGTACAAAATGAGGCTTGATACTGTATAAACATACAGTATCATATGGCCTATGAGTAATACAGCCCAGCCCCCTTTACCTCTCGTCCAGCCGGTCTCCACCCCTTTGTGGCTGGATTTGTTTGACTGGTCCGTGCAGGCCGGTTTTCCTTCACCGGCCGGCGACCATACCCAAAAGCGCATTGACCTTAACGACCACCTGATCCGCAATAAGGAAGCCACTTTCCTGTTCCGCGTGAAAGGCGATTCCATGACCGGCGCTGGTATTTTTGAAGGTGACACGCTGGTAGTCGACCGCTCAATCGAGCCGCGCCATCACGCCATTGTCCTTGCCGTGCTCAACAATGAATTTACCGTCAAGCGCCTGCACCGGCGCGGCGGCGTCATCAAACTGATGCCGGAAAACCCGCTCTATCCACCCATCCTCATCAAGAGCGGCGAAGAACTATCGGTCTGGGGCGTGGTGACTTACAACCTGCACAAACTGTTCTGAGGCTTACATGGAGAAGCCCGTGCAGCAGTTAGCGCTGGTTGACTGCAATAATTTTTACGTCAGTTGCGAGCGCCTGTTCCGCCCTGACTTGCAAGACCGGCCGGTGGTGGTGCTGTCGAATAACGACGGCTGCATCGTCTCACGCTCCAATGAAGCCAAGGCGCTCGGCATAGGCATGGCGCAGCCGTGGTTTCAAATCAAGGAGCTGGCCGAAGAGCACGGCGTACTCGCGCTCAGCTCCAACTATGCGCTGTATGCCGACCTGTCGAATCGCGTGATGACGATTCTTGCCGACTACTCGCCGCGGCAAGAAATTTATTCTATCGATGAATGCTTTGTCGACCTGACCGGCACCGCCGAACTGCGTGCCGTCAGCTACGCGATGCGTGAAACCGTGCGGCGCTGGACTGGCATTCCGGTCTGCGTCGGCATCGGCCCGACCAAGACCCTGGCCAAGCTGGCCAACCATGTCGCCAAGAAGCATCCGCGCTCGCAAGGCGTCTTCAACTACAACGACTTGAGTGAAGCCCAGCAGGTCAAGCTGCTGTCGCAGTTGCCGGTCAGTGAAGTGTGGGGCGTCGGCAGCAAACTCACGCGCCGGCTGGCCGAGCATGACATTCACACCGTGCTTGATTTGCGCGACGCGCACACGCCGACCATGCGCGCGCAATTTGGCGTGGTGATGGAAAAAACCCAGCGCGAATTGCAGGGATTGGCCTGTATCGAATTACAAGAAATCACGCCGCCCAGACAGCAGATCGTCGCCAGCCGCTCATTTGGTCAGAAGGTCGAAGACTGTGCAGTACTCAAAGACGCGGTATCGAGCTTTGTCGCCAACGCCTGCGTCAAATTGCGCGCACAGAGCAGTTGCGCTGCGGTCGTACAAGTATTCCTGATGACGAACCGCTTCCGCCCTGAGCTGCCGCAATATAACCCGTCGCTGGCGATTGCCTTGCCGCAGCCAAGCAACGACAGCCTGCTCATCAACCGCTGGGCTGGCTGGTTGGTCGACCGCATGTGGAAACCCGGTTATGCGTATAAAAAAGCCGGTGTCATGTTGAGTGAAATTACCCTGGCAAGCCAGCAGCAAGGCGACTTGCTGGCGCCGCTTGCCGCACCAGACGGCAAGCTCATGCGCGCACTCGATAGTCTCAACGAACGCTATGGCCGCGGCACCGTCAAGCTGTCAACGCAAGGCGCCGGGCTGCTGTGGCAAATGCGGCAAGACAGTAAGTCGCCTGCCTACACCACCGATTGGGAAGGATTGCCGGCGGTTCGAGGCTAAAGGACCGGGTTTTGGCAAAAGGATATGCGTCAGCGCACGCAAAGAAATGTAGGATGGCATAAGCGCAGCGAAACTCATCGCAGCCGCCTCTGACGAAACAGGCCTTGATTGCCAACCCATGACAGAAGAAACCCTACAAAGCCATCGTTCACGTTTTCTAAGGGTGTTGATGACACGCCCGCGTCTGCTGATCTGTGCCGTTCTTGGTCTGTTAACGGCACTGACGCTGCCCGCTTTGCTGGAGCTGCACCTGATCACGCGCCTGATCATTGGCTGGAACGTCGGCGCCTGCCTCTATCTGATGCTGTCAGCCCGCATGATGTTCTGGTCCACGCACGAGAGAATGCGCAAGCGCGCACTGCAAGAAGATGAGGGCCGCTACATGGTGCTGGCGCTGGTCATCTGCGCAGCCATCGTCAGCATCGGCGCCATCGTTGCCGAACTGGCGCTCGCTAAATCTCTGCAGGGCACGATGCGCTATGTTCATATTGCGCTGACACTGCTGACGATACTGACTTCCTGGGCCTTCACTCAAGTCATGTTTGCGCTGCACTATGCACATGATTACTATGCCGCCGAAATCCGCGGTAATGGCGGCGGGCTGGCTTTTCCGGGCAATCACTTGCCGGATTACGGCGACTTCCTGTACTTCTCCTGCGTGATCGGCACCTCGGGCCAGACTGCCGACATCAGCTTCACCAGTCGTACCATGCGCCGCACCGGGCTGGTTCATTGCGTACTCGCGTTCTTCTTCAACACTACGCTGGTGGCGTTGATGATTAATATTGCTTCGGGGTTGTTTTAAAAAATCAGATTCTTTTTGAGTTTGGTGGGCGTTTTATGGAAGCCACTGGGTCCCCGCTTTCGCTGGGACGACCTTTGATGTTGAGGCGCTGCCCACTCATCCACCGTCATCCCAGCGAAAGCTGGGATCCAGCGTCTTTCGTCGGACAACAAATACAAAAGCTACCCAATTGACTTGCCCGCCTGAATTGCCTATGTTCTTCCCATGCGTCTGTCTTTCTTCACCCGCCCGCTGAACTGGCCGCGTCGATTCGCTCTGGCCACTGCAGGTTTGCTGTTATTTCTTGTCTACGTCGCCATCATCGGCGTGCGTATTGACGCCTCGGTATTTCGTCCCGTAGTTGCCGGCATCCTGTCAGACAAACTTGGCCGCGCCGTTCATCTCGACGGCGTGGTGCAGCTTGAAGTGAGCCTGCGGCCTGCTTTGCTGATACGGCAAGTGCGCATTGCGCAGGCTAAGGGATTTGGCGACGGCGACTTATTGCAAGTCGGTGAAATGCGCATGGCGCTGGACCTGCTGCCGCTTTTGCATAAACGCTTGCGTGCCGACGAACTCGCCGGTCGCGACGTGAAACTCGTGCTCAAGCAGCATGCAGACGGCAGCAATAACTGGACCTTCAAAACAGACACCACAGTACCCGCCGCCGAAGATGACGCGGATAATGCCGCAGTCGATCTCAAGCAGGCTGCGCGTATCGACATCCGCAAGATCGCGCTCAACAACATCAATGTCGAATACCGCGGCATCAATGACAAGCCGCAGTATTTCGCGCTCGATAAACTCGATGCAGCGATCCCTGCCGGTGAATCCATGCACCTGCATGCCGAAGGCCGTGTCGAACAAACATTGGGCTACAAGATCGTGCTGGAAGGCGGCTCACTCGCTGCGCTGGCAGCCGGCAAGGCACCGTGGCCGCTATCACTGAAGCTCGAATTTTTAGGTAGCACTCTCAATGGCATCGGTACGCTGGAAGCAGGCCGCAGCACCTTGCGCTTCGGCTTGGGTACGCCCGACCTGGCCAAGTTCGGGCGGCTACTTGATATCAGCCTGCCAGACGCGGGTGCTGCCGGTGTCGGCGGCTTGTTGCGGGTTGAACCGGGCGTGATTCAGCTCTCGGAATTGTCGGGTGCGCTCGGTAAAACGACATTGACAGGCGCGCTTGCGATTGACCTGCGCAACGAGCGACCGAAACTCGCCGGTTCGTTGTCGCTGCCAACGCTGGACTTGCGACCTTTCCTCGGACAAGAAGACGACGATGAGGAGCCGCCCGCCAATTTGCGTGAACTCTACAAGAGCCTGGCGCGTGCACGCTTTGATCTGAATGCGCTCAATGAATACGACATTGATGTAGGCCTCAAGGTCGGCCAGTGGCTTAGTCTGCCCGGCGACATGCGTGACGCCGCGCTGCAGCTAAAGCTCGAACGCGGCAAGTTGTCGTTGCCCTTGCAGGCGACCGTTGCCGGTGTGCCGCTCAAAGGCGGCGTGTTTGCCGATGCCGCCATTGCCATGCCAAGTTTCAGACTTGAATTCGGTGCCGAGAAAGCAGACATTGGCGGCCTTGCGCAATTACTGACGGGCGTACAAGGTATAGAAGGTAAGCTGGGCAGGTTGAAGCTGCGGCTCGATTCCAGCGGCAAGCATGGGCAGGCATTAATGGAAGCACTGGCAGTGAATCTGGAACTGACCGGCAGCCGACTCAGTTACGGCAATGTCGCCGGTGGCAAGCCAGTCGGTTTTACGCTCGACAAATTCAAGTTGTCGCTGCCGGCCAACCAGCCGCTCAGAGGTTCACTCAAGGGCAGCTTGCTGGGGCAGCCGCTGGATGCAGAGTTATCCGGTGGCGTGCTCGCAGCGAGCATGGAGTCAGGCAAGACGCCGATTGAATTCAACGCCCGCTCGCAAGGCGTAATGGCGCGGGTTGCCGGCACCTTCAGCGCCGACACGCTGGCCGATCTGGTCTTTAGCGTCGGTGCCGCAAAGTCGGGCGAGGTCGCTGCGTGGTTTGGCTTGAAGCCCGATGCAGCGGTGCCGCTGGCGCTGGCCGGTCACGTGACCATGAAAGAGGCTGACTGGCATTTGTCGAATCTGGTATTCCAGCTGGGGCAGAGCGTTGTCTATGCCGATGTGGCCAGCAGCGGGCCGGCAGGGCGCGCTGTGCTGCGGGCCAGAGTTGATGTCACGCGCTTAGACAGCGCCGAGCTCGACAGCTTGCGTCCGGTTGCGGTCAGCACTGAAAAATCAAAGCAGGGCCCGGTGCTAGACATACCGATACTGCCGCAACAAATAGTCTTGAGCGACGCCGACATCAGCGTGCATGTTGCCAGCGTCGACGGCGTGAAACTCAAAGTTCGTGATCTGTCCTTCGACGGACGTATACGTGAAGGCTTCATGCAGACTTCACCCTTTCATGCGAACCTGGCCGACACGAATTTTGAAGGCGCTCTCATGCTGGACTTGCGCGACCAACTGCCGCGCATACAACTGTGGCTGTCGGCCGCAGATGTGAATGCCGGCAGCATCTTGCAGCAGTTGAATCTGGTGCAGTCGCTAGAGGCCAGCATTGAACGTCTGGGGCTGTATCTCGATAGCCGCTCGAGCAAGTTGTCCGGTCTGATCGCGAATGCCAGCCTCTCCGGTCAGATCGACGGCGGCCGGGTAGTTCTGCGTGATGCGAATACAGGTGCCGCTGCCAGCATTGTTGTTAACCAAGGTGTGCTGACGGCTGCGCCTGCCGAGCGCGTCAAACTTGATGTAGCCGGCACGCTTGAGTCTTTGCCAGTGACTATTGCAATTCGTACTGCGCCCGCTAAAGATTTGGTCAATCCTGTGCTGCGGGTGCCGTTCGAGATTGCAGTCGAGGCGGCAGAGTCGCGGCTCAGTTTGTCCGGATCGCTCGCGCGCGACATAGACGAACGTGATGTGGAGCTGGCCTTGAAAGCCGGCGGTCAGCGTTTCGATCATTTGAACAAACTGCTGCGCGTGTCCTTGCCGCCGTGGGGGCCGTGGTCGGCCGCCGGTCAGTTTCGCATGTCGCGCAACGGTTATGAAGTCAATCAGTTAAAGCTGCAGATTGGCAGCAGTGAATTGAATGGTCATGGTGCGTTCGATACCATTGGCAAGCGCCCGCGACTGGATGTGACGCTCGCTGCGCCGTTGATTCAGCTCGAAGATTTCCGTACTGGCAGTTGGTCTGCCACAGAAAGCCAAACGACAGCGATAAAAGCCAAAGACGTAGATCCAGACGTGTTGCGCAAGCAAGCCAGCGACGCCAGCGACCAGGTGCAGGGCTTGCTGAGTCCTGCATTGCTGCAGCAGTTGAATGCAACATTAAATGTGGAGGTCGAACGGGTATTGTCCGGTCGCGATCAGTTAGGCAGCGGCAGCTTGCAGGCGCGGGTTGACAATGGGCGCGCTGAAATCGGGCCAGTCAAAATCGCGATGCCGGGCGGATCAGCGCAGGGTTCGTTGTCGTATGTGCCGGGCGAACGCGATGTGCAGGCTGCATTGAAGCTCGATGTGGATAAATTTGACTACGGCGTGCTAGCGCGGCGTATCAAGCCCGAGTCTGATATGGGTGGCCGCTTTAGCGTGCATGTCGATGTGAATTCACGTGCGCAGCGGCTGTCGGAAATCCTGCGACATGGCAGCGGCCAGATTGATTTTTCAGTGTGGCCGAAAAATCTGAAGGCGGATGTATTCGACATGTGGGCCGTGAATGTATTGGTCGCTTTGCTGCCTACACTCGACCCTGACAATGTCTCCAAAGTGAATTGCGCAGTAGGGCGCTTTAAGCTCGACAATGGCAAACTGAATCAGCAGCAGTTGGTCATTGATACCAGCCAGATGCGCGTGCAGGGCACTTCCCGCGCCAGCTTTGTTGATGAAACCCTGCAGCTGCGCTTGCAGCCTCAAGCCAAGAGCGCGCAGTTCTTGAGCCTGGCGATACCAATAGAAGTGCGCGGCACGTTCAAGCAGTTTTCAGTCGGGCCGAATTCGGGGGATATATTGGCAACCGTGGTGAGAATGGCGACGTCGATTTTCTGGGTGCCTGTTAAGAAGCTGTTTGAAGATAAGGTGCCTGTGGATGGAAGGGATGTTTGTGGGATGCGCTGAAAATTGGTTGTGGTTGTTGGTTTGCGAAAGACGCTGGATCCCGGCCTGCGCCGGGATGACGGTAGTAATTTTGATGACGCCTCAACCACTACCGTCATCCCAGCGTACGCTGGGATCCAGTGTCTTCAGTCGTGATCCCGAAAAAAATCGTGCGAGAGAATACAAAAAATTGCCGCTCTATCCCCCCACCAGCCTGGCCTCCATCGTAATTGCTGCATTAAGCACCTTAGACACCGGACAGCCAGCCTTTGCCGCATTCGCCGCCGTATCAAATGCTTCCTGACTCGCGCCAGGAATCGCGGCCTCCAATTCCAAATGAATGGCCGTAATCGAAAAACCATTCCCCTCTTTTTCCAACGTAACCGCAGCGCTCGTACGCAGGCTGCTAGCTACAAGACCAGCCTCCTCAAGCTGCGCCGACAGCGCCATCGTAAAGCAGCCGGCATGGGCAGCAGCAATCAGTTCTTCGGGGTTGGTGCCAGGTTCGGATTCGAAGCGTTTGGCAAAGCCGTACGGTGTGTCCTGCAAGACGCCGCTTTCAGTTGAAAGCTGACCCTTGCCTTGCTTTAGGTTGCCGCTCCAGACGGCATTGGCTTTGCGCTGCATGTGCTTGCTCCTTTTGGATAGAAATAGGCAAGCTGTTGATTATCGCGGGCAGGCATAGCCGCGTTTTGATGTTTGTCAGTTCAAAGATGTTCTTTAAGCCAAACCCCCATCGCTTGAGGCAGCAAAGGTTTGCAAAAAACATAGCCTTGAATTTCATCGCATCCATGCGCGTGTAAAAATTCACGCTGGTACGGAGTTTCGACACCTTCTGCAATGACGCGCAATTTGAGATTGTGGGCAAGCTGTATGAAAGTGCGTACGATGATTTTGTTGTCTTCTCTATTTGCCAGTTCTTGTATAAAGCTCTGGTCAATTTTCAGGCAATCCAGCGGCAATTGCTTGATAAAAGTAAAGCTCGAAAAGCCGGTACCAAAATCATCGACGGCGATGGTCACGCCCATTTTGCGCAGCTTGTTCAAGACTTCGAGCGTGTGCTCAAGGTCGGACATCATTAATGTTTCTGTCAGCTCTAGTTCAAGACAGTCTGGCGTGAGTGCGGATACGGCGAGTGCGGTTTCAATGGTGCTGAACAATTCATAGGCATCGAGCTGGCGCACTGACAGATTGACTGCAACGCGCAGCTTGCCGAGGCCGGCTTGCTGCCATTGTGCGCATTGCTGGCAGGCCTGTTTGATGATCCATTTTCCAATGGGGCCAATCATGCCGCTTTCTTCAGCGATGCTGATAAAACGTGAAGGCGTTAACAGCCCCAGTTCCGGATGCTGCCATCGCAGCAGCGCTTCCACACCTTTGACTTGGCCGCTTTGCAAGTCCAGCTGTGGCTGGTACTCGAGGAATAATTCACCACTCTCAAGCACGTTGTAGAGCGCGCTTTCAATCTGACTGCGTTCCTGATGCTGCTGGTTCATCTCCTGCGTGTAAAACTGGTAGCGATTGCGTCCGGATTCTTTGGCGCGATACATGGCAATATCGGCATTATCAATCAAGCTATCTGGTGTGGTGCCATTGTCCGGATACATTGCTAGCCCAAGACTGCAGCTGAGTTGCAGATGATGGCCGTCTATCTCCATCGGTTCATTGACGGATGCCATGATGCGTTCAACCATGACAGCGTTCATGTTGTCTTCCGGGCCGCCGCGCAGCATCAAGATGAATTCGTCGCCGCCATAGCGTCCTACGGTATCGGTCTTGCGCATGACTGCTTGCAAGCGACGGGTCAAATTGATCAGCAGCTTGTCACCGACACGATGACCGTAATGGTCGTTGATGAATTTGAAGCGATCGAGATCCAGAAAGGCAACCCATACCGGGAATTGGTAGCGGTCGGCGTAATTTAATGCTTCGCTCAAAATTTCGAGCAGCCGCTTCCGGTTTGGTATGCCGGTTAAAGGATCATGTGTGGCCTGATAGGCGAGTTGATGTTCCAGCTGCTTGCGGGAAGAAATGTCGCGCGCAATCATTTGCACTGCATTTTTGCCGTTATAAGTCAGAGTCACGCGCTGGACGGCAACTTCAAAGGTGCTGCCGTTGAGCCTGACAGCAAGTTCTTCACTTTCGCTGCATTGGTGATGCCCGTTCCGCAGACGTTGCAATTCATCCGCGACTTTTTGGTGACATGTTGAGTCAGCCAAAGACAGGAGACCCTTGCCGCTCAGGCAGTCACCTTCAGCTTCGCAAAAGAGCAGGCGTGCAGCGTGATTGGTAAAGACGATTTTTTCATCGATTTCGATCAGGATCGCGTCTGGCGAAAGCTCGACGATCAGTCGATAGCGTTCTTCACTTTCGCGCAGGGCAATTGCGGCGCGCTCACGTTGGAGCGCCTGGTTGAAAAGCTCAAGACTTTTTTGTTCCAGTAGCGTTTCCGCTTGTTCGCGTGCACTAACTTCTCGTGCCAGCCGGCGAGCATAAAGCTCTGCCTGCTTTTTGTCCGGCATGTCAGCAGGCAAGGACATGCGGTTGTTTGGTTAAGGTAAAGCGTGTGTAGGCGTCGTTTTCTGCAACGACGTCCTGGCGGTCTACATGAATAGCTTCATTAAAATGTTCTATGCATCCTTGCAGCATGCCTTCGGCAAAGTCGGCTAGCATGCGCTTAGACCGATACACCAAAACCATGCAATCAGCATTGAGCATTTCATGCGTAAACGATGGCAGTTCTGCGTCGCTATAGAGCTTGCGTACTTCTACGTGGATATGATTGTCGAGTAAACGCAGTAATTCAAAAACAGTAGTGTGCGGGGTGACGTATGTCGCGTGAATGTCAGTAAAGCGTTTGAATAAATGGCGGCCAAATACATTGAACAAAGCAGGCACCGGCACTTTGGAAATGTTCGATAGTTCATTGACCAGTGCCAGCATCTCGTCAGTTGGATAAGTGCCGATGGTGGTGTAGGAACCTTGGGACTTTATTTGAGAAGCCGTGATGATGGCGTCGGCAATCTCTACAGAAAAGTGCGTTTCGACCAAATCTATAAATTCACGAAAAATAATGCCTTTCATGATTTCTCCGCTTTGCAATTAATTGCCACAGAGAAATAATACTAGAATTTATAAACTTGTGGTTGTGGAATTTTAATTTTCAGTTGCGTTCAAATAATTCCAAATTTACTATTTTTCCGGCGAGTCATTTTGATAACAAGCCAGTGTCCTCTCCCAAAACACTTTGCCACTACCGCCATAACGCGAAGGCAGCCGCAACATGCGTTGGTGCGTTGCACCCAATGCTGCCAGCTTGGCATCATTGATCAGCCCGAGTTTTTGCATTTCGTTCAACGCATAGCAATTCGCGGCTATTTCATCCAACTGATCGTCCTGCGCATGGCCACATTCATGATAAAAAATGAAGTCCGCCATATGCGGGTCGCGCACGACCATATTTTTGAAAACGACGTTATCAAAAAACATCTCCGGCAAACCTGCATTGTTATTGCGTATGACTGCCGCTGCGCCACCGAGCGCCGGATGACGGTCGCCGGCTGCGCCATCGCCTAACCAGTTTTCTTTGACGATATGGCGCTTGCCGTCGCGCTCGATTTCACACTGCACGACCGCGCCGTCAGAACGATCGAAGGCTTGCGCGCCTGAGGCTGCAAGTAAGGTAATAAGCAGCGTAATAAGCAAACTATTCAGGCGCATGCGCATGGGCTTAATTCATGTAGGGCGAAACCGGCAACGCCGGGACCGTTGCAAATTGTGCCGGCACTGAACCACTCAGGCTTTCAAGGAAGGCGACGATCAGCGCGACATCGGCATCGCTGATTTTCTGGCCCAGCTGCAGACGCGCCATGACGCGCACTGCATCATCAAGCTTGGCGACGGAGCCGTCATGGAAGTAGGGCGGCGTCATGGCGACGTTGCGCAGCTGCGGCACTTTGAAGATGTACATGTCTTCGTCTTTTTTGGTGTCGTGGTAGCGACCTTTGTCGCGGCCCTTGAGCAGTTCCATTTCCTTGCTGCCGGTAGCGAGCCAGTAATCTTCGGTAATGCCGAACTTCTGGAAGCTCTGGCCGCCGACCACGACGCCGCTATGGCAACCGACGCAGCCCATGCTGATGAATTTGTCCATGCCCAGCCGTGCTTCCTTGCTGATAGCGCGAGTGTCACCCTTGAGGTATTTATCAAACGGCGCCGGCGTCAGCAGCGTGCGTTCGAAAGCGCCGATCGCAACAGCCCAGTTCTCGGCCGACACAGGTTCGACTTCGTTGGGAAAGGCCTGCTCGAACATCTTGCTGTAGCCAAGCGTTTTGAGTTTGGCTTCGACATCGGCATAGCTGGCATTGCCGTAGGCGAGCGGGCTCAGTAGCGCTTTCATGGCCTGCTCTTCGACGCTGGTACGGTTGCCGCCGTAGTGCTGCGCAATCAGCAGCGGTGTATTGAAAACAGTAGGCGCATTGCGCGGCAGTTTGACGCCATGCACTCCAACCGATAACGCGAGTGAATCGGCACCGTGATAAGAAGGGTTGTGGCAGGCCGCGCAACTAAGGCGACCGTCAGATGAAACGCGGGTTTCGAAAAACAAGGACTTGCCAAGTTCGACGCGCGCTTTGGAATGCGGGTAGTCGTCAACGTGAACAGAATCGGGCAGGGCTTTGAAAAACGTGCGCGCGCGTTCAAGTTGGGCTTTGTCGTTGTCTTCGGCGCTGACTAGCGAAGCAATGGCAATTGCCAGCAGGGCAGAGGCGGCGAGGAGGAGGCGGGTTTTTTTGTTGGTCATGAAGGTCTCTGTGCGGTATTTTTTTATTTTATGGATTGTGCTTGAAATATTTGATTTGTGCAGGTGTTTGACAAAAGACGCTGGATTCCGGCCTGCGCCGGAATGACGGTTGAGTTTTAGGCGCCCTCCACACTACCACCGTCATTCCGGCGCAGGCCGGAATCCAGCGACTTTGAAGATGCACTACCCCTCCATCAAAACCTCGTAAACATCCCCGAATGCCAATGCCCGCCACGGGAATTACGCTCTGTCCCCAGCTGCAAATACAAGAAAGTCTGCTTCGACAAATTATGTTCATAGCCAAATCCAATTTCCCGGATTGGCTGCTGCACACCGAATTTGTTAAATACCATATCGCTTTTAACCAGCACCATCTTGACTTCGCCCTGCGCAGTTGGCACTCGTAGCGACGTAATCCAGCCAAGCCGGTTGCCATCTTCCTTAGGCAGGGTCGCGGTCACTTCAGAAGAATTCATATCGCGGGTGGCGCGCAAAAGCACGCCTGCGAGTTTGAAACTACCAAAATCATAAAGTGAACCCAGCACCAGGTTGTGCGCGTTCGGTCCCAGCTTGAAAGTGCCGTCGGTGCCTGCGCTGCGAGAAGGTCGGTCTAGTCCGGCGTGCATGCCGAACGGACCATTGTCATAAGTTAGCAGCAGCTTGATTGCATTATTGCCGGTCGCGGTGTCGTTGAATCCGTACTGCAGCGTACCGGTGAAACCGTTTGAAGTTGGCGTAACCCAGGTAAACGCATTAGAAATGCGAAACAGGCCGACACCAGCCTGCTGCGCGAGCAGGATTTTGTCCTCTACCAGACCGTCATTGGTAAAAGGATCAACACGATTGGCAGCACCATTAATGATGTCACGTGTACGACCGGCGCGCAGCGATCCGAAGCTGCCATTGAAGGCTATGTATGCATGGCGATCAAAATGGAAATCATGGTTCTTGTCCAGCGTGCCCTCAATCCGCACTTCCACACTGTTGCCGCCGTCGAGCACTTCAGTATTGGTGAAGCCAAGCCGGGACGTATAGTTCTGGCGTATGTCGGTGCCATTGCCGTTGCCCCAGTTGTGGCGAATGTCCGGATTCGCCGGATTGGCCGCGATATGGCTGCCAAAGCCGCCGACCACGCCTATGTCGAGCACACCGTAGACCGAGGTGCCTTCTGCAGCTAACAAGGGGACAGGCAAAGCCAGATTTAAAAGCAGTAGTGGTTGTAATGTTAATTTTGAATTTAATTTCATGTCTTATGCATGGTAAAACGTCTCATTGCTAACATAGCATGCTTGGCAGCCTTGGCCTTTGGTTTTGTAAAACGCAGTGTCTGATGCAGTAGAATCTTGTAAACAATCGACGACACAGCAACCCTGATGAACAAACACTTCAAAGCCTTCACTTCACTCTCGTTATTATTCATGGCGCTGTCGCTGCAAGCTGCGCCTGTTCTTGCGCAGGACGGCTGGCAAGACGACTTGCAAGCAATATCCACTACAGACTGGAACCGTGAACGCGCAGCGCATTTGCTTGAGCGCGCCGGTTTTGGCGGCACACCGGCAGAAATTGCCAAGCTGGCAGCCATGTCACCAGCGCAAGCCGTACAGTCTTTGGTGCGTTACCGGCAGACTAGCAATCCCATGCCTTCGTTCGAACCATCGGGTGTGCATGACGAAGGCCTGGAGCCCTTTGCGACTTCTCGCCCCGCAGCCACCGACCAGGCAAAGGCAACCGGCGAAGCCTTGGGCGTGAAGATCAAGCCAGACGGCAACCGCCGCATGCAGCAAGTGGCAGACCGCTTTCTGTACTGGCTGCGTGCCAGCCGTCTGGAAACACACCGGCTTGGCTACTGGTGGGCCAACCGCATGCTGACAACCCAGCGGCCACTCGAAGAAAAAATGACGCTGTTCTGGCACGGCCACTTCGCCAACAGTGAAGAAAAGGTGCGTGACTACCGCAAGATGCAAAAGCAGAACGACCTGTTCCGCGCTCAGGCGACCGGCAACTTCCGCGAACTGATGATCGCCGTTGCGCAAGACCCCGCCATGCTTGCGTATCTGGACGCTGCCGTAAATGTAAAAGGCGCGCCGAACGAGAACTTCGCTCGCGAGATCATGGAGCTTTTTACCATGGGCGTGGGCAACTACAGTGAACAAGACATACGCGAAGCCGCACGCGCTTTCACAGGCTGGAATTATCGCGGTGTGCAATTCGTCATCAACCCCGAGCAGCATGACACTACCGATAAAACACTGCTCGGCAAACGCGGCAACTTCGACGGTGTGCAGGCGATAGACATCTTGCTCGCGCAGCCCGTCACCGCTGAATTTGTGGCCGGTAAACTGTACCGCTACTTCGTGCGCGAAGAGCTGTCGCCGCAATTGCAAGTCAAGCTCGGCAAATTGCTGCGCGATTCACGCTATGAAATTGCACCGTTTCTGGAAACGGTATTTCGTTCGCGCGATTTTTACAGCGACGCGTCCGTTGCCACCCGCATCAAGCCGCCAGTGGAACTGGTGATTTCAACCTACCGCAAAATGGGTCTGAAACAAGTGCCCGGCATTCCCGACTTTAACGACCAGACCGAAGTGTTAGGACAAAAACTGTTCTTCCCGCCGAACGTAGCCGGCTGGTCCAATGGCAAAAGCTGGATCACACCGGGCCTGCTGCTGGCACGCGGTAATTTTGTCTACGACACCGTTTTCCCACCGATTGATTTCGTCGCAACTGACCGCATACCCAATGGCTTTTATCAGATCGTGCCGGTGGCTGACAAACTCGCGCTCGGCAATGACATCAGCACCGCCACCAAACCCGAAGGCAAAGAAGCGACATCCATGTCCATGCAGGGCGACCGTGATGAAGACTTCAACACCAGATTGGCGAGCTACCATGCGTGGCGCAAGGCGATAGAAAAAGTGCGACCGATACCACGGGCTACCGCTCAGGTCGATCTGTCTGCCATCGTGCGCACCGCCGGCTGTAAAACTGCGCAGGCAGCGACAGATCATTTGCTGCTGCGTTTTTTGTCCACGCCCGTCTCCGACAACACCCGCCAGAAAATCGCCGCTATGCTTGCCGCTGACTTAGGTACTGCGGACTTGACGCAAGCCGACAGCTACATGGAAGACGCACTGCGCAATGCGCTGCATGTAATTTTGTCTTTGCCGGCCTACCAACTCGGATAAGAACATGGCTCATAACAATCACCCAAACCCAACCCGCCGCACCCTACTGCAAGCAATGGCCGCCGCCGGTATTGCAGGCAGCACTGCGGCCGTCCTACCTCAAGCAAACGCAGCCAACCGCGACCCATCCAAACGTATCTTGGTCGTGCTAGAACTCTCGGGCGCGAACGATGGCTTCAATACACTTGTGCCGTACGCAGACGACGCCTACTACAGACTTCGCCCGAAGATAGGCATACGCGCCAACAAACTGCGCAAAATCGACGACCAGTTCGGTTTTAGCCCCGGCATGGCCGGCTTCGAGCGCTTGTTCAAGGAAGGCAAAATGGCAGTCGTGCACGGCTGCGGTTATGCGCAACCATCGTTTTCACATTTCACCTCCATGGCCTACTGGCACACCGGCGCGCCCAACAGCGGAGAGCCGTATGGCTGGCTGGGCAGACTTGCCGATGTAATTGACCCTAAGCTCACGCCTAACTTTCTGGTCAACATAGACGAGCGCCAGTCATTGGCCGTGCGCGCAGCCAACCATGTGCCGGTGGTGTTCGACGACCCCGAGCGCTTCACCCGTAAAGGCCTGTACCAGAGCCGCGCATTACTAGACAAAACCGTTGAAGACGCTGTTGACGCCACTAAAGCCGCCAATGCCTCGCAACGCTATCTCGACGACGTCGCCAGCAGCGCACGTGAAGCATCGCAACTGGTGCGCGCTGCGTGGTCCAACTACAAAACGCCGGTTGACTACGGCATCATCTCGGTTGACCTGCCCAAGGTTGCGTCCATGATTGCCGCTGACTTGCCAACACAGCTTTACTACACCGCCTACCGTCACAATGCCTTCGACACTCATGTGCAACAGGGCGAACTGCATCAGCGCTTGCTGACCTATGTATCCGACGCCGTATCTGGATTCATGCAGGATATGGAACGCATAGGCCGCGCTGACGATGTAACGGTATTGGTTTTCTCCGAATTCGGCCGCCGCGCCGCCGAGAACACCAGCCTTGGCACCGACCACGGCACCGCCAACCACATGTACGTCATCGGCAAACAAGTCAAAGGCGGGCACTACGGCAAGCCGCCTAGCCTGACCGATCTGGACGTTGGCGGCAATGTCGCGCACACTACCGACTTTCGTCGCGTCTATGCCAGTCTGATAGAAGGCTGGTTTGGCTACAAAGACAGCAAGTCACTGCTGTCTGGCGACTTCGCACCTTTACCGATTTTTGTTTAAAAGCCATGGCAGCACACTTCGATCTTCCCGATATCAAACTCTTCGTCAACATCGCCGAAGCCAACAGTCTTACTCGCGGCGCAGAGCGTTCCCACATGTCGCTGCCAGCGGCGTCGATTCGCATCAAAAACCTGGAAGAGGGCCTCGGTATTAAGCTCTTGTACCGCACCAGTCAGGGCGTAACACTCACGCCGCCGGGCCAGGCTTTCATGCACCATGCGCGGCTGGTGCTGCAGCAGTTGACCGACTTGCGCGGCGACCTGGCCGAATATGTGAAAGGCGCCAAGGGCCATGTGCGCATTTTTGCCAACACCACCGCCATGGCAGAGTTTTTGCCGGCCGTGCTGCCAAAGTTTTTGGCGAGCCATCCGGATGTGAACGTTGACCTCAAAGAGCGGCTCTCCAACGACATCGTGCGCGCCGTGTCGGAAGGCAAAGTCGACATCGGCATCGTTGCCGGCAACGTGCGCACTGAAGGACTTGAAGTGCTGCCGTATATGGAAGACCGGCTGGTGCTTGTCGCACCCAAGTCGCATGCGCTGGCCGAGCGCGGGCATATCGGTTTTCAGGAAGCGCTGGCGTATGACTTTGTGGGCATGCTGGAAGCGAGTGCGATTCATGCATTTCTCGCGCAGGCTGCAAGCGACTTGCGCTTGCCGATCAAGATCCGTATTCAAGTTGGTAACTTTGAAGCGGCTTGCCGGATGATTGAAGCCAATGTGGGTTTAGGTGTGCTGCCGTTTTCAGCGGCTAGCCGGCATGCCAAGAGTTTGGGCATACGGATTGTCGAGATTGAAGATGAGTGGGCGGTGCGGAAGCTGCAGATTTGTGTCAGGAGTATGCAGGGCTTGCCGGTGTTTGCGCGGGAGTTGATTGAGTTGCTGGTAGGGGAGGTTGAAGTCTGAGCTCACATGAGCCGCTTAACCCCCCACGAACCCTCGCTTATAAATATCTGAATTGTCCCCGTTGCACCAATCCGGCACACTCTGCCCAAGATTGAACGTGCGTTTTACCCGACGCTCTCTAGCCCAACAAGCAACAGGACAAACAGATGCACACTCCCACCGATGCCTATCAGGACATACGCGACGCCGTTCGCGACCTATGCGCGCAATTCCCCGCTGAGTATTTCCGTAAAGTTGATGACGAGCGCGGCTATCCCGAAGCCTTCGTTAATGCGCTGACCGAAGCCGGCTGGATGGCCGCGCTCATTCCGCAAGAATACGGCGGCTCCGGCCTGGGTTTGGTCGAAGCTTCCGTCATCATGGAAGAGATCAACCGCTGCGGCGGAAATTCCGGCGCTTGCCACGGGCAGATGTACAACATGGGCACGTTGCTGCGCCATGGCTCGGACGCGCAAAAAAACTACTACCTGCCTAAAATCGCCAAGGGCGAGCTGCGCCTGCAATCCATGGGCGTGACTGAGCCCACTACCGGCACGGATACCACCAAGATCAAAACTACAGCGGTGAAGCAGGGCGACCGCTACATCATCAATGGCCAGAAGGTCTGGATATCGCGGGTTCAGCATTCCGATCTGATGATTCTGCTGGCACGCACAACTCCACTGGCGGAAGTCACCAAAAAATCCGAAGGCATGTCGATTTTTATCGTCGATTTGCGCGACGCAATCGGCAACGGCCTGACGGTGCAGCCGATTCGCAATATGGTTAACCACGAAACCAACGAACTCTTCTTTGAAAACCTCTCCGTTCCCGCCGAAAACCTGATCGGTGAAGAAGGCAAGGGCTTCAAATATATTCTCGATGGCTTGAACGCCGAGCGCGCATTGATCGCAGCCGAATGCATTGGTGACGGTTACTGGTTCATCGACAAAGTCACCAAGTATGTGAACGAGCGCATCGTATTCGGCCGTCCTATCGGCCAGAACCAGGGCGTGCAATTCCCGATCGCCAAAGCCTATGTGAATCTGGAAGCGGCGAACCTGATGCGCTACAAAGCCTGCGCCTTGTTCGACGCTGGCCAGCCCTGCGGAGCCGAAGCGAACATGGCCAAGATGCTGGCCGCAGACGCGTCATGGGAAGCGGCTAACGCTTGCCTGCAGTACCACGGCGGTTTTGGTTTTGCGTCGGAATACGACGTCGAGCGCAAGTTCCGCGAAACGCGCTTGTATCAAGTCGCGCCGATTTCGACGAATCTGATTTTGTCTTACGTGGCCGAGCATGTGCTTGGCATGCCGCGTTCATTCTGATGGGGGCAGCCATGAACCAGACACTTGAACCCGGCGCGCAGCTCGCGCATTTTGCAGCCAGCTTGCAATTTGAAGACATACCCGAATCTGTCGTGCGCCGCGCCGAAGATTTGCTGCTGGACTGGTTAGGCTCGGCATTGGCCGGCAAGGTCGGTAAGCCAGTGCAAATGATTGAAGCATTTGCCAAACAGATGGGCCCGCAAGAGGGCAGTGCAGAGGTGCTGATCTCGCGCCGTCGCACCTCCCCCTTGTTTGCCGCCATGGTCAATGGTGCGTCTTCACACTATGCCGAGCAGGACGACGTGCATAACGGCTCGGTGTTTCATCCGGCTGCAGTCGTATTTCCTGCGGTATTGGCCATGGCACAAGACCGCGGCAGCAGCGGGCGCGAACTCATTACCGCTGCCGTTGCCGGTTACGAAGCCGGTATTCGTATCGGTGAATTTCTGGGGCGCGAGCACTACAAAATTTTTCATACAACCGGTACTGTTGGCACGGTTGCTGCAGCGATTGCCGTTGGCCGCCTGATCAATCTCTCCCCAGAAAAAATGCTGCACGCAATGGGCTCTGCCGGCACGCAAGCTGCCGGCTTCTGGGAATTCCTGCGCGACGCCGCGGACTCCAAGCAACTGCATACCGCCAAGGCCGCATCGGATGGCTTGATGGCTGCTTGTCTGGCAGAGCAGGGCTTCACCGGAGCCAAACGCATCCTCGAAGGCAGCAAGGGTATGGCCGCTGGCATGACGGTTCATGCCGATCCTGCCTGCTTGACAGATAAGCTAGGTCAGCGTTGGGCAACCAGCGAGACCTCGTTCAAATTTCATGCTTCGTGCCGGCATACCCATCCGGCCGCAGATGCGCTGTTGCAGGTCATGACCGCGCATGACTTGAAGGCAGCCGATATTGTGGAAGTAATCACCCATGTTCATCAGGGTGCGATCGATGTATTGGGGCCGGTGGTCAATCCCGAAACAGTGCATCAGGCGAAGTTCTCGATGGGCACGGTGCTGGGCATCATTGCGCAGCATGGTGTAGCGGGCGTGAATGAATTTGAAGCGCACTACAAAGACGCCGCTGTTGCCGACTTGCGGGTGCGGGTCAAAATGGCTTTGGACGCTGAAGTCGATGGAGCTTATCCGGCGCGCTGGATAGGCAAGGTCACCGTACATACTCGCGACGGTCGTGTACTGCATGGTCGCGTGGATGAGCCCAAGGGCGATCCCGGCAATACGCTTAGCCGGCCTGAGTTGGAATACAAGGCGCTGGCGCTTGCCAAATTTGGTGGCGCGGCTTCAGAGGTCGAGATGAAAGCATTGTTTGAAAAGGTCTGGAACGTGACTTCGCTAGAGCGTGTTGGTGCTTTGATGTGGGTTTGACGACGCTGGGTTCCAGCGAAAGCTAGAACTCAGTGTCTTTTTTAATCAGGTCAGCGCGTTTTTATTACTGACTTTGCAATAAATTATCAGTGTTCTATTTTCGCAAATACTTACTTTAAAATTCGAAGCTTGCCTGAATGCATATGCTCGGTCAGACTGCATCATCTGTAAAAAGCCATTTCTAATAAATCGGCCATAACAAATACTTCGCTGGAGACAAACATGAAGATCAAGACCCTGGCTCGCCTGCTCGCTGGCGCTCTCGCTGCTGTTTCCTTGAGCACTGCCTTCGCTGATCCCAAGCCCGCTGAACTGAAAGTAGGTATCACCACTTTCCTGTCCGGCCCTGCGTCGGTGTTCGGTGTGCCGGCCAAAGCCGCTGCCGAACTCTATATCGAGCAAATTAACGCAGCCGGCGGTATCAACGGTGTCAAGATCGTGCCGACTTTCATTGACGAAGGCGTCGGCGCCGACAAGCTGTTGTCGGAGTATCGCCGCGTGGTGCAAGAGGGCGACACCAAAGTGATGCTCGCTTCTATCTCCAGCGGCAACTGCAACATCATCGCGCCGGTGGCAGAAGACTTGAAAGTCCTCAACATCATGTGGGACTGCGGCACCGAGAAAGTACTCGAAGAAAAACGCTATCGCTATGTGTCGCGCACCCAAGCCAATGCCACGACCGAGATGGTCGCGACGGTGCTGTATCTGCTTAAGACCAAACCAGACATCAAGTCCATTGCGGTCATGAACCAGGACTATGCGTGGGGCCGCGATTCGTGGGAGCTGTTCCGCAACACGCTGCTGACGCTGAAGCCGGATGTGAAGATCGTTGCCGAGCTGTTCCCGAAATTTGGCGCAACCGACTACTCCACCGAAATCAGCCGCCTGCAGGCGCTGCGTCCGGAAGTGATTCTGTCAACTGCCTGGGGCGGTGATCTGGATACTTTCGTGCGTCAGGCCAGCCAGCGCGGTTTGATGAAGTCGTCGTTGATGGTGTTGCCACTGGCAGAGAGCTCGCTAGAGCGTCTTGGAACAGCCTTGCCGGACGGTGTGATTGTCGGTTCACGCGGCGATCATTATTTCCTGCACCCTGAACACAAGAACAATGCGAAGCTGAATAACTTCGTCAAGAAATTCAAGGACAAGACCGGCGCTTATCCAATCTACTCGGTCTATCACATGGTGCAAGGCCTCGACGGTCTGGTTGCTGGCTATCAGAAAGCCACCAAGGCCAACAAAGGTCAATGGCCAAGCACAGAGCAAGTTGCCGACGCCATGCATGGCCTGGAATTCAGCGGCCTGACCAACGTCGTCAAGATCCGTGAAGATGGCCAGGGTCTCGAAGACCAGCTGCTGGGCCTCACGAAAAAGACTGCTGCTTATACATTTCCTACGCTGGAAAAAATGTCCGTCTATCCTGCCGAGCTGATCACCACGCCAGTCGGCCAGAAGTCGCCTGAATGGGTCAAGACCATCAAGCCTGAGTTGATGAACAGCCCCCGTATCAAGAACTTCAACTAAGGTCGTCGCATGCCGCAGGAGCTCTACATTCTGGCCGTCCTCGACGGCCTGTCTTACGCTGCCTTGTTGTTTCTGGTTGCGCTCGGCATGACGCTGGTGTTTGGCGTCATGAACATCATCAACATGGCGCACGGTAGTTTCTATGCGCTTGGCGGCTACATGGCTGCCAGTATTGGACTGTGGGCCACGGCGCATGGCGCGTCGCCAGCCTGGTCGCTATTGATTTTGCCGCTGTCGGCTGTCATCGTTGGTATCCTTTTTGGCGGGCTGATGGAGACTTCGCTGATGCGGCGTATCTACAGCAAAGACCCGATACTGCAACTACTCGTCACGTTCTCGGCCTTCATGATCTTTGAAGACTTGCAGCGCATGGTCTGGGGTACGCAGCCTTACTTCGTGTCTGACATCGTCAACTATCTGGGTACTGCCGATGTGCTTGGCATTACCTACACGCGTTATCAGTTGTTCTTGTTGCCAGGTGTTGCGCTGGCTATTTTTGTCATCCTGCGCAGCTTCCTCAAATACAGCAGCGTTGGCCGACAGATTGTTG
Source organism: Burkholderiaceae bacterium (assembly GCA_040399905.1). GTDB lineage: Bacteria > Pseudomonadota > Gammaproteobacteria > Burkholderiales > Burkholderiaceae_D > Pernthalerella. The sequence continues at coordinate 127,927 of JBBARG010000003.1, read as the reverse complement.
CGGTCTCGCATAATCGTGAAGTCTCGACTGCGCTGGGCATTAATGTGCGCCGTATTTCACTGTTGACTTTTGTGGTTGGCTCCATCCTCGGCGCATTGGCCGGCGCGCTTGCGTCGCCTACGGTGTCATGGGTACCGGGCATTGGCGGCGAGATGATTGTGCTGTCGTTTGCCGTGGTCGCCACTGCGGGTCTTGGCCAGATTGAAGGCGCATTGGTCGCCGCTATTCTCATCGGTCTGGCGCGCTCGTTCTCAGTCTATCTGTTGCCAGAGATTGAAGTGTTGACGCCTTACGCGATCATGGTGCTGGTCTTGTTATTCCGCCCGCAGGGTTTGTTCTCGGTCGCGCAAGCGCGGAGGGTCTGATGGGTAAAACTAAAATCGTGGTCATCGTACTTGCATTGCTGGCGCTGTTGCTGCCACTGGCGCTGCCGTGGATTAAAACGCCGCTGATTCTGGCAACCGCGTTCGGCATTGCCGCGCTCGGCATCTCAATTCTTATCATCTCCGGTCAGATCTCGTTTGGGCATGCGCTGTTTGTCTGTGCTGGCGGCTATGCGGTGGCATTCGCTTCTCGCAAATGGATGCAGATGGATAGCGCGCTATTGCTGGTGCTGGGCACGGCAGTTGGTGCGCTGCTCGGCGCCATCGTCGGTTCGTTCGTGGTGCGCTATCGCGGCATTTTTTTCGGCATGCTGAATCTGGCCTTGTCGATGGTGCTGTTCTCGGTGCTGGGAAAATTCTTCGAGCTCACCGGTGGCACTGACGGACTACGACTAGAGCGCACGCCGTTTTTTGGTGTGGCGATGGAACGTGACAGTTACGAAAGCGCGTTGCTCGTTACCGGCGTGGCGCTGGCCTTGCTGTTGGGCTGGCTGGTGCAGCGCTACCTGCAGTCCGTTGCCGGTCAGGCGCTTGCGGCACTCAAGACCAACGAGACAAGACTTGAATACGTCGGCATCTCGGCCTACCAGACACTGCTGATTGGTTACGTGATATCGGCAGCGTTAGGTGGCTTGTCGGGTGCCATGTTCGCCATTGCGCAAGGACTAGTCACGCCGGAGATGGGATACTGGGTCAAGTCCGGCGAGATCGTGTTTGTTGCCATTCTCGGTGGCGTCGGCCATCCGGTGGGGGCCTTCATAGGCGCGGCAATTTTTGAATTCGTCAAACTGTTTGCAGCTGCCTATCTGACTGGCGCCTGGCAAATGGTGCTCGGCATTGTGTTGATCGCGATGGTGTTTCTGGCGCCGCGCGGCATCTCTGCCTTGCTGGAAAAAAAGCGGGGTCAGGTATGACTGTACCGATGAACACTCCTATGAGTACGCCACTACTGCAAACCACAGACCTGCAGTTAGCGTTTGGCGCCGTGGTGGTTGCCGATCATATCAATTTTTCTTTGCATGAAGACGAGCGGCTCGCTGTCATTGGTCAGAACGGTGCAGGTAAGACGACCTTCATCAATATCTGCACCGGCCTGATCCGGCCGCAGGCAGGCAAGGTTTATTTTGAAGGCAAAGAAGTCACGCAACTGTCGCCACGTGCAATTGCCTTGCGCGGCATGGTGCGTTCGTTCCAGTTGCCGCAATTGTTTGCCGAGCACACCGTGCGCGATTGCATACGGATCGCTGCAGCCGGCAAGCGTGGTGGTCTTGGGCTGTGGACGCCGCTGGCGCAAGCTGTGTCTTCCGACACAGTCGAGCATGTACTGGAGATGGTAGGTCTTGCTGCACGCGGCAATGAACTCTCGAGCGCCTTACCGGAAGGTCAGCGCAAGCTGCTTGATATTGCAATGGCACTGGTCTTGAAGCCGCGCTTGCTGATTCTGGACGAGCCAACCTCCGGTGTCTCCACTGATGAAAAGCATGGCTTGATGGCCACCATCATGGCCGCGCTCGATGCTGAAAAAGTCACTGCAATTTTTGTTGAACATGATGTCGATATCGTCTCGCAGTACGCCACCCGCGTCGCTGCCTGGATTGCCGGCCGCATTGCCGCTGACGGCACACCGGCTGAGGTGTTGGCCGATCCCGAAATTCGCAAGAATGTGATCGGGGAATGACATGCTGAAGATTACCAACGTTAGTGCACAAATCGCCGGCATTACCGTGCTGCGCAATATTGATGTCGAATTTACCGCTGGCCAGTTATTGGCAGTTGTTGGTCGCAATGGCGCGGGCAAGACAACCTTGCTGCGCGCAATCATGGGCCTGCTGCCTTTAACAGCCGGCAGTATTTCACTATCCGGCACCGACTTGTCCAAAGTGGCTGCACATCGTCGTACCGAATTCGGCATTGGTTATGCGCCGGAAGACCGCGTGATGTTTCCGACCTTTACAGTTGAAGACAACCTGCGGCTGCCGTGCGATGTGCTTGGCTTGAGTAAACAGGAAACCGACCGCCGCCTCGCGCGTGTGCTCGAAGCGGTGCCGCAGCTCGAAGCCATGTTGCCGCGCTCCGGCGCTGCATTGTCAGGCGGGCAGGGCAAGATCGCCGCCCTCGGTCGCGCTTTGATGGCAGGCGACAAGCTCGTGCTGCTGGACGAACCATTTCAAGGCTTGGCGCCGGTGCTGGCAACGCAGTATGCAGAATCGCTGCGACGTCTGCATCAACTCGCGCCTGAGCTTTGCATCGTGGTGACGGAATCGAACCGCAGTCTGCTGCGCGATTTGCCGGACGCGACACTCACTCTTGAACGTGGCGAACTCGTCGCTTCACATTAAAACTATTGGAGACTATTCATGCCAACCTTGCTCATTGATGGCAAATGGGTGCCGTCCGTCAGCGGCCAAACCATCGCGGTACTCAACCCTTGTGATGGTAAACCCTTCACCACGCTGGACCGCGGCACCGCTGCTGACATAGACCTCGCCGTCGCCGCCGCACAGCGCGCACTCGACGGTGCCTGGGGTGCGATGTCGGCCACCGAGCGCGGTCGCATTCTGGTTAAATTCTCTAACCTCATCATCAAGAACGCTGACGAGATCGCGCTGATCGAAGCGCGCGACACCGGCAAGCCGATGACTGTTGCGCGCAATGACATCATTGCTGTCGCCCGTTATTTTGAATATTACGGTGGTGCTGCCGATAAGATTCACGGCGAACAAATTCCATACATGAACGGCTACAACGTGCAGGTCGTGCATGTGCCACATGGCGTGACCGCGCATATCATTCCGTGGAATTATCCGGCGCAGATGTTTGGCCGCACGCTCGCACCTGCTCTTGCAATGGGCAATGCTGCAGTACTGAAGCCTTCGGAAGATGCCTGCCTGTCCGGCATCAGGCTGGCCGAGCTGGCGATGGAAGCGGGCTTGCCGCCGGGTGCGTTGAATGTCGTGACTGGCTACGGCCATGAAGCTGGTGCTGCATTGACGGCGCATCCGGGCATTAACTTTGCTACCTTTACTGGTTCACCCGAAGTCGGTGTCATGGTGCAGGAAGCCACTGCAAAAAATTCAGTGCCATGCGTACTTGAGCTCGGCGGCAAATCGCCGCAGATCGTGTTCAATGATGCTGATCTGGAAAAAGCACTGCCCGTGATCGTCAAAGCCATTACGCAAAACGCCGGCCAGACTTGTTCGGCCGGCAGCCGCTTGCTGATTCAGGAAGATATCTACGACAAGTTTGTAGCCATGGTGGCCGAGGCTTTCAAGAAAGTGAAAGTCGGCACGCCAGAGATGGATCTCGATTGCGGTCCTATCGTCAACAAAAAACAATTCGAGCGCGTCAATCGTTTCATTGATGAAGCCGTGGAATCCGGCGTGCCTGTTCTGGCGCGTGGCGAGCTAGCGGCTGGCATTTCTGCTGACGGTTACTTTGTCGCGCCCACCTTGTTCGGCGCCGTGCCGCGCGACCATAATCTCGCCTGCAAGGAAGTGTTCGGGCCGGTCTTGTCGGCGATGTCGTTTAAGGATGAAGAAGACGCTGTGCGTCTGGCGAATGCAACCGAGTTTGGATTGGTGGCCGGTATCTGGACCGAGAACGGCAGCCGTCAATCACGCATGGCCAAGCGCGTCATTAGCGGGCAGGTTTTTATTAATTGCTATGGCGCCGGCGGTGGCGTCGAGCTGCCGTTTGGCGGCATGAAGAAAAGCGGTCACGGTCGCGAAAAGGGTTTCCTTGCGCTCGAGGAAATGAGCACGACTAAGACCATCGTTCAATATTTTAATTAAAGACTAGCGGAGACACCATGGGACAACTAGACAATAAAATCGCCATCATCACCGGCGCAGGTAGTGGCTTTGGCGAAGGCATGGCAACTGCTTATATTCGTGAAGGCGCAAAAGTGTTGATCGCCGATTTGAACGGTGAAGCAGGTGAGCGCGTTGCTAAAGCTTTAGGTCCGAATGCCAAGGCAGTCACCTGCGATGTCGCCAACGAAGCATCAGTCAAGGCCATGGTACAAGCCTGTGTTGATGCGTTTGGCATTCCTGACATCGTCATCAACAACGCCGGCACCACGCACAAGAACCAGCCTATGCTGGACGTGGATGAAAAAACTTTCGATCGCGTTTTTAACGTAAACGTGAAGTCTATCTATTTCATCACGCACGCCATCGTGCCGCTGATGCGCCAGCGCGGCAAGGGTGGGGTGATGATCAATGTCGGCTCTACCGCCGGCATTCGTCCGCGTCCGGGCCTGTCCTGGTACAACGCGTCGAAAGGCGCAGTTAACCTGCTGTCGAAATCCATGGCCGTTGAGCTCGCACCGGACCGCATTCGCGTCAACGCTTTGTGCCCTGTGATGGGTGCCACCGGTTTGCTCGGCGACTTCATGGGCATGCCTGACACGCCTGAAAACCGCGCCAAGTTCATTGCAACGATTCCGCTGGGCCGCTTTTGCGATCCGAAAGACATGGCCGCTGCTGCCGTGTTCCTCGGTACTGATGCTGCCGAATTTTTGACTGGTCTTGAAATGCCGGTTGATGGTGGTCGTACAATCTGATTTTTATGTTCGGAGTCTTTAAATGAAAACCCGCGCCGCTGTTTTACATAGTCTCGACAAGCATGCGCCGTTTGCGCAAAGCCAGCCTCTGAAGATTGAAGAAATTGATCTGGATGCGCCGGGCGCAGGCGAGGTGCTGATCAAGATGACGGCAGCCGGTCTGTGCCATTCCGATCTGTCGGTTATTACCGGCGTGCGTCCGCGTCCGGTGCCGATGGCGCTTGGTCATGAAGCTTCCGGCACCGTGATGAAAGTCGGCGCTGGCGTGAACGACCTGAAAACCGGCGACCGCGTGGTGCTGGTGTTTGTGCCTAGCTGCGGTCATTGCATGCCATGCATGGAAGGGCGGCCAGCTTTGTGCGAGCCGGGTGCTGAATCCAATGGCAAGGGTAGCTTGTTGTCGGGTGAGCGCCGTCTGCATCTGGGTGGGCACGACGTGCATCATCACATGGGCGTGTCGGCCTTTGCTGAACATGCGGTGGTGTCGCGCCGTTCGTGCGTCAAGCTCGAGCAGGATATCGATCCGGTGGAAGCTGCCTTGTTTGGCTGCGCAGTACTGACCGGTGTCGGTGCCGTGGTCAATACCGCGAAAGTGCAAGCGGGGCAGACGACCGCTGTGCTCGGTCTGGGCGGCGTCGGCCTGAGTGCGTTGCTGGGTGCTGTGGCTTCCGGTGCGCGCGAGATTGTGGCGATCGATCTGCATGACAGCAAACTTGAAATTGCCAAGTCGCTAGGTGCGACCGCAACCGTGAATGCGCGTGACCCCGACGCCGTTGCCAAGGTCAAGGAACTGACCAAGGGCGGTGTTGACTTTGCGTTCGAGATGGCCGGCTCGGTACAGGCGATGGAAATGGCGTATCGCATGACGCGCCGTGGCGGCACTACTGTCACCGCGAGCTTGCCGCACCCACAGCATAACTGGGCTTTGCAGCAAGTGAGTCTGGTCACGGAAGAGCGAACGGTCAAGGGTAGCTACATCGGTTCTTGCGTTCCTGCGCGCGACATTCCGCGTTATGTTGGTTTGTATTTGGCCGGCAAGCTGCCAGTTGACAAGCTGATGGGCGAGCGCATGGCTTTGTCGGATATTAATCGCGGGTTCGACCGGCTGGAGGCGGGGGAGAGCTTGCGGGATTTGATTGTTTTTTAGGTTGTAAGGTCAAAGACGCTGGATCCCAGCGTGCGCTGGGATGACGGTAGATATTTAGTCGACGCCACAATTACTACCGTCGTTCCAGCGCAGGCTGGAACCCAGCGTCTTTTGATCACACTCCCACCGTCTACTTCTCCTGCTCAGGCTTAGGCTTCCCCTGCGCATCCGACAGCCTGTACTTGGTACGTCTATCCCCCATCAAATCACGCAGATCGCGAATGCTCATTTGCGTGACTTCGTGCATGCGTATCAGTAGCGACGCGCCGACTGGCAGCGTGCGATGCCGGATTTTGCTGATGACCGGCGGCGCAACTTCCAGCGCGCGTGACAGCGCCGCATCGTTTTTGAGCTTCATGCGTTCGCGCAAGGTGTCGAGCAACTGATTCGGGTTGTAGGTTTCCTGTGACGATAAAGAATGATGTTGCTGATGATGATGTGGCTGTTCCATGGTGTCCTCACTTTTTCGAATATGAAATGTGACCGCAATTGTGGATTGCATACTCGACATGACTCCATTGGTGCTAAACAAGTTCCGGAATTACATAATAAGAGAGCTTTTTTCTGCAATGATTTGCGCAATACCAAGTCTGAAAAAAAATGCGATGACTTCAGTCATCGCATTGAATGGTGAATATTATTTTTTTACCAGATGCTGCGTTGGTAATTAGATGGCAAACCATAACCGGTCATGGTTGATAGCAACGCGGTATAAGGATCAATTCCCGCCATCGCAAATGCCGATGGTTGCTGCATCTGTGTCTGCATCTGTTGGGGCCCTTCGCGATAGGCATTCGCAAATGCATGCAGGGGATGCGATGCCATTGACGAACCCATGCCGCCCAGAGCGCTTGCCATGGCTTGCATGGGACGCGCTTGTACCAACCCCACTGCCAGCAAGACATCCGGCAGACCAAAACCGGTTTTGCGCTGGTCACCAACTTGCACGGGCCGGCAAGACATTTTTATGATTTGGAACAGTCGCTCCACCCGTTCGGCGCTGCGCATGATCATGCCGCCCTGAAAATCCGGATGATGTGCAAGCACCAAGGCGGCAAGTCCCGTCACATGCGGTGCAGCCATGGACGTGCCATCCCATGCCGCATAGTTATTGTCCGGCACGGACGAGGTGATCGCCACACCCGGTGCGCAGACGGCAACTTCGGGACCATAGCAGCTAAAGCGCGCTGAATAGAATCCGTTGGCGTCGATTTGTGGCGTGATGGTTTGTACGTGATAACTGTCGGATGGAAATTCATTCATGCGGCCAATGGCGGCTACTGCCAACACGTTCGGTGAGCTTGCCGGGTACTGCACCGCGCCGCCCGAATTGCCGGCTGCGACGACGCAGGCAATGCCGGCCTGTCTGGCGCGCTGTATCTGCTGCTCAAGTGCTTCGGAAGGCTCGGCGCCGCCGAGGCTGAGGTTGATGACATCGATCTTTTTTTCTATGCAGTATTCAAGCGCATCTATTAACTGACTGATCTGCCCGCCGGGGAAAAGTTTGCATGCATGAATTTCAGCTTCGGGCGCAAAGCCGCGTATGCCGCCTTGCGTATCGGCACCGGCAATCACGCCGGCGCAATGCGAGCCGTGCGACAAGGTGTCCACGTTCCATGTATTGGCGTTCTGGCTTTTATTCAGAATATCGTAGCCGCGCGTGATTTTTTTCAGGTCATCGTGTGTGTTGGCAGCGCCTGAATCAACGATGGCGATCTTGATGCCCTGGCCGCGATAATGCGCCGGCAATTGGTCCAGTCGCATCGCTTTTTGTCCCCAGCCCAGTGTTTGCTGTTGCGGGAAATTTGCCAGCGACGGCATTTCAGACAACGCGCGCAAGCCGATGGCGTTGAGCTCGCTGTCACTGACGTCGGGCTGCTCTTGATAAAAACTCCAGAAGTCCATTTTTGGTTTGACATACAAGCGGCGAATGCTGTTGGCGGTCTCGCCAAACAGTGACAGGCTCACCCTGCCGTTGGCATCCGTCGTGCCTGTTGCAGGCAACAGGCTGCCGAACAAATAAACTTCAGCATCCTTGACGGGCTTGCCATTGCCAAGAACCTGAAACTCGGCCTTGAAAGCAGCACCGCTAGTCGGTAACGTGCAGGTCACCATAGGCGGCGGCATAAAGTTGACGTCGAGCAGTTGCAAGGATTGATCGCGCTCGACAATCAACTGGCCTTGCGCCTGCATCGCCAGCGCATTGGCTTTGTCTTCATGCATGCGCGCCACCAGCACGCTGGCACTTTCCTGAAGGCCTATGCCGAGCGCGCCGACATTTTGTTTGGGGCCGACACGGTCAACGATGTCAATGTCAGGGCTGTCGCGCAGCGCTTGTTCGACTGCCGAGAATTGCAGCGGCGCCAGTCCCATCATTTGCATGCCCGGTCGTCGCCGCGGCGCGATCAGGAACTGTCCCTTGCGTTGCTTCATCTGGCGCGACTGATTTTCTGAAGGTTTGGTGGCACTGCCCGCACTGCCCGCACTGCCACTGCTGCCAGTATCTCGCTGGGTGTCACCGCTGCTCAGTGCTGACGCTGTTTCGGGTGCGGAGCTTGCAACCGGTTCTGATTTTGCTGCCATGGTGTTCCTTTCAATGTCGATCGAGTTCACTGTCACAGCGGCTGGCTGTCAAACATGGAGAGAGGGCGATCGGGTTCGATTTTCAAATGACCTGCTTCTTGAAAGCTTCGCGCCAGCTCTGCAGCACTGTCATGCGGCATATCGAATAAAGCCGTGTGCGGTGCGGCTTCTGGTCCCATAACCTGAACTAGCTTCAGTGCAGCGTCGTTACCGGCGCGGGCAATAAAATCATTCAGCAGATTGCTGTCGGCTGAGCTGACCAGATAGTGACCGCGACCGGGGCCGCCTTTGATTGCTTGCATAAGACTGTCCTACATTAATTGCGCCTGCCGCTGTTTAAACGGCAGGCGCTGGCTTCGATGGGCTAATTGCTCTGTTGTTACAGCAGATCAGTTAGAGCAGTGCATTAATGCATCGTCTGCTGCGAGCCGCCGTAGCCTTGACCGCTAGCGCCAAGTTGTCCTGCGCCTTGATAGCCCCCTTGATAAGAACCAGCCTGGTTCCCCTGATAGGCTTGATACGGTTGTTGTTGCTGCTGTTGCTGCGCAAGTTGCTGTGCCCAGATTGCTTGCTGCTGCATAGGGTCCATCTGGAACGGCAGCATGCGGCCGAGTTGGCTGGCAATGCCGCCGATGTTGCTGCCCAAACCTGACTGACCAAAGATGCCGCCGATAGCGCCGCCGAGTGGCTGACCAACCTGGCCGAGCAGGTTGCCGAAGAAGCCTTGCGGGTTGAGCTGCTGTTGCTGCGGTTGTTGTTGCTGCGGTTGTTGGGCGAGCTGCTGCAATTGCTGTAGTTGTTGCAGCTGCTGCTGAAGCTGCTGCATTTGCTGCTGTATTTGCTGCTGCTGTTGCGCCATCGGATCGGCTTGAAACGGTAGCAGGCGACCGAGTTGGCTGGCGATACCACCGATGTTGCTGCCTAAACCTGACTGACCGAAAATGCCGCCTATGGCGCCGCCGAGTGGCTGGCCAACCTGACCGAGCAGATTGCCGAAGAAGCCTTGCGGGTTCAGCTGTTGCCCTTGCTGGCCCATCTGCATCGCATAGGGGTCAGCCTGAAACGGCAGCAGGCTGCCGAGTTGACTGGCGACGCTGCCAATATGGCTGCCCAAGCCAGACTGACCGAAGATGCCGCCGATGGCGCTGCCGAGTGGCTGGCCGACTTGCCCGAGCAGGTTGCCGAAGAAGCCTTGCGGATTGAGTTGCTGCTGCTGTTGCTGCTGTTGCTGTTGTTGGGCGAGTTGCTGCAATTGCTGCAGTTGTTGCAGCTGCTGCATTTGCTGCTGCTGTTGCGCCATCGGATCCGACTGGAAGGGCAGCAAGCTGCCGCCAATGCCACCGGCGAGTTGTCCGATCTGCCCTCCCATGGACTGGTTGCCCAGCAAGCCGCCGATACCGCGTCCAATTAAACCACCGAGCGGCCCGCCTAGCATGCCGCCGAAAAGGCCTTGGGGTGCAAGCTGCTGTCCGCCGTATGCACCTTGCTGTGGATATCCATTCATAGTTGCTCCTCGAAGTGTGTCGTGATGTGAAGCGCCGCGCATCATCAATGAACAATGAACAATGCGCAGCACACCTGATGCGCTGATCTGAAAACCGGTTCAAGAATTTTCGGTTGCATCTTGCAAGCGGAAATCCCGACTACGGAGAAAAACGCGCCTGATCACCATCTTTATCGCCGCGACGCTGCTTTGCAAATGGATTGCACAGTCGATTGAGAGTGCTCAATGCGGTAGGTTTGCAGCAAGGGCTTGCGCCATAAAAAAAGCCGTGCAGGCCAAAGGCTCTGCACGGCTTTTTGTGGTTAGCACCGCGGCTTGCGCCGGGTGCTGCCGGATTACTTCACCATCAATGTAAACGGATGGACATACGCCTGCAAGGTGACAAGGATGCCGACCAATGCAGCCAGTGCGATTGAATGGAAGAACACGTAACGCAGAATCTCGCCTTCGTGGCCATACCATTTCGTTGCAGTCGAAGCGACGACGATGGATTGTGCATCAATCATCTTGCCCATGACGCCGCCGGATGAGTTGGCAGCAGCCATCAGCACCGGGCTCAGGCCGAGTTGTTCAGCCGAGGTTTTTTGCAGACCGCCAAACAGCACGTTCGATGCCGTATCCGAACCCGTTAGCGCCACGCCCAACCAGCCGAGCAGGGTGCCGAAGAATGGGTAGAGCACGCCGGTGTTGGCGAAAGCCAGACCGAGGGTGGAATCAACGCCGGAATAGCGGGTGGCGTAACCAAGCGCGAGCATGGCCGCAATCGTCATCAGCGAATATTTCAGCAGCTTGACGGTTTCCCAGTACACAGCAAACATTTCACGCAGCTTGTAGCCCATCAGCAGTGCTGACAGAACCGAAGCGATGAAAATGCCTGTGCCGGTAGCGGAGAGCCAGTTGAGTTTGTAAATCGCTTCTTCAATTTTCGGAATAGCTGCAACAGGCGGCATCTTCTGCACGAGGTTGTGCAGACCAGGCCATTCGTATTTGAAAATCGAAATCCCGTCCAGAACCTTCTTGAATTCTGGCACGCCCCACAGCAGCACGATCACGGACAGGATCAGCCAAGGCATCCACGCGCCCATGACTTCGGATCTGGTGAAGGTATGCTTGGCGGCGACTGGTTCATTTTCGGTACCGAACTTGCCGGCGGCCGATGTCCAGATTACTTTCGGGCTCCAGACTTTCAGGAACAGTGTCAGGCAGACCATCGAGCTGATGGCAGCGCCAACGTCCACCAGCCATGGGCCGTGGAAGTTCGAGATGAAATATTGCGGAATCGCGAAGGTAGCGCCTGCGACTAGCACGGCAGGCCAGATCGCGAGCATGCCGCGGAAGCCGCAGAAAGCCCAGATCAGCCAGAACGGCACGATCAACGAGAAAATCGGCAACTGACGACCAACCATGCCCGACAACTCCAGCATATCGAGGCCGGTAACAGCAGCCAGTGCAATGATAGGGGTGCCCAGCGCGCCATAGGCGACCGGTGCGGTATTGGCAATCAGCGACAGGCCGGATGCAGCCAGCGGCGCAAAGCCCAGGCCGATCAGCATGGCGCCGGTAACAGCGACTGGTGTGCCGAAGCCGCCAGCACCTTCAAAGAAGGCGCCGAACGAGAACGCAATCAACAGCAGCTGCAAACGACGGTCACCGCTGATACTGGCGATACTCTCGCGCAGAATCATGAACTGACCTTTTTTCTCGGTCAGCTGATAGAGGAAGATCACGTTCAAAATGATCCAGCCGATAGGGAACAGACCATAAGCTGCGCCATACAGCGCAGCGGCGACGGCCGTGTTGGCCGGCATGGTGAAGCCGACGATCGCGACGACTAGCGCGGCGACCAGACCCATCGCGGCTGCGATGTGCGCCTTAATATGGAAAAAAGCCAAGGCCGCCAACATGACGACGACCGGAATTGCGGCTGCCATCGTGGACAGCCAAGTATTATTAAACGGGTCATATATTTGTGACCACATAGTTTTCTCCCCCAATAACCGAAGACCGGTAAAGGCTAGCATCATATTGAACGGACGGAACATTGTCCATGCGTTTCCGCTGCACTCACGGTTGCTTTGTTAGTTAAGCTCGTGAAAAATCTTGCGCGCTGTTTGAAAATTTTTTGCTTGCCAGTTTGGCTTTACAAATATGTTCAAACAGTTAACGCTGTGCCGTGCTTATAGCGCCAAAGATTGCTGGCGATCCGGCCGGCAGGCAGCGATAAAACTGCTGAGGCGCCGCAATCGTTCCGCCGAGAGCAGCAGCTGCGCGCCATGGCCAGCGCGGGTCGGACAGAAAAGCGCGCGCAACGGCAATCATGTCGGCATCACCCTGCTGCAAAATCTGCTCTGCTTGCGCCGGCTCGGTGATAAGGCCGACGGTGATGATGGGCAGCGCCACGGCTTGTTTGATCTGCGAAGCCAGTGGCACCTGATATCCAGGGCCGATGGTAATTTTCTGCAGAGGGGAGACGCCGCCTGATGAGATGTCTAGAAAGTCGGCACCGAGCGCTTGCAATTTTTTGCCAAGCTCAATGCTCTGTTCTACGTCCCAGCCGCCTTCGACCCAGTCGGTGGCAGACAGGCGTGCGCCAACAGCGATGTCAGGGCCGGCAGCGGCACGCACGACTTCAAAGACTTGCAAAGCCAGCCGCAGGCGGTTTTCCAGCGAGCCGCCGTATTCGTCGGTACGCTGGTTTGCCAGTGGTGACAGAAATTGATGGAGCAAGTAGCCGTGCGCAAAATGCACTTCGATGACATCAAAGCCGAGTGCTTTTGCGCGCACGGTCGCGGCAGCAAAGTCGCTGATGACTTTGGCAATGTCTTGCGCCGTCATTGCGGTCGGCGCAGCTTCTTCCGGTTTGTGAGCAACAGCGGAAGGCGCCAGCGGCTGCCAGCCACCGTTCGCAACCGGAATCAACGCGCCGCCCTCCCAGGGCCGCTGGCTCGATGCCTTGCGACCGGCATGGCTCAACTGAATGGCCAGCTTGACTGGCGCAATCGCGCGGACGGCATCAACAGTTTTTTTCAACGCGGCCTGATTGGCATCGCTATACAAGCCAAGGCAACCATGCGTAATGCGTCCTTCCACACTGACTGCCGTCGCTTCTACGCAGAGTAGCGCAGCACCTGAGATGGCCAGCGAACCTAAATGCGTCAGGTGCCAGTCATTGGCATTGCCGTCATCTGCCGAGTACTGGCACATTGGCGAGATCATGATGCGGTTGGAGAGGGTTTGATTGCCCAGTTTATATGGCGAGAACAGCAGCGGTGAAGTCATTGTGGTCTTGTGCAGTGAGGGCTTGGATTTAAAGTCGCTCACTGTAAGCAAGAAATGCTTTCTGTACAAGTGGTTGAAGGTTTGGGAAATTTGAACAAAGACGCTGGGATCCAGCGTCTTTAAAAAAATCCCAAGAACTAACGCGCCTACCTGACCGCAGCAAGCGTATGCACCAGCACAGGCGGCTTATCGCTGGAAGCTTCAGAGGCTTTGCTCATCAGCAGATGGTCCTTCTCATGCTGCTCGGCGACGTAAGACAGAAAGCGCATGCAGGAGATGCGCAGGAAGGAAGACAGATTGTCGACCTTGCCCTGACGTTCTATGACTTCGTCGTAAAGCTGGCTGATTAGCTGATTGGTGGTTAGGTTGTCTTTGGAGGCAATGCGCGCCAACACATCCCAGCACAGGTTTTCAAGACGGATGCTGGTGACGACGCCGCGTATGCGCATTGAGCGCGTGCGCTGCTCGTAATGAATAGGGTCTGCTTTGACATAGATGTTGCACATGCTGGCTCCTCTATTTTTTATTTAACCGTTTTCAAATACGCAATGATTTCCTTACGTATTTCAGCATCAGCTTGTTTATACATCATGTAAGTACCGGGAGCGAGGTTTTGCGGATCTTCCAGCCACGCATCCAGCAATTCAGGATTCCAGCTTTTACCGGCCAGCCCTTTTTTGAATTCATTCGAATACGGAAAGCTTGCGATTGTGCCGGCTTCGCGACCTATGAGCGTGTGCAGGTTCGGCCCCATGCCCGCAGGTGCATCGGCGGCGACGGCATGGCAGGCTGCGCATTGCTGCTTGAAGAGTTTTTCGCCATCGGCTTGTGCGCTGCTGGCCGCAACCCCTGACAACAGGGCTGCGGCCAGCATGGCCGTTTTGGACCATGCGGCTTTCATTACAAGTCCTTGCTCGCCAGACTGCGCGCAATAAACTCGGCCTGACGGATGGCCAGTGAGACGATCGTCAGCGTCGGGTTCTCTGCTGCGCCTGACGTGAACTGGCTGCCGTCTGAGACAAACAGGTTCTTGATGTCATGCGCCTGACCCCATTTGTTGACGACGCCGTCACGCGGCTGTGCGCTCATGCGATTGGTGCCGAGGTTGTGCGTCGACGGATACGGCGGGGTGTAGATGACGCGCTTGGCGCCGATCGATTCATACAAGGCCTTGGCCTGCTTGAAGCCGTGATTGCGCATGGCGATATCGTTGGCATGGTCACTGAAATGCACGTTCGGAATTGGCAGACCAAACTGGTCTTTCTCAGTTGCGTGCAAGCTCACTGCATTGCTCTCTTGCGCCATGTCTTCACCGACCAACCACATGCCGGCCATGTTGTCATAGGCGTCCATGGCGGTCGAGAAGTCGCGGCCCCAGGTGCCGGGATCGAGGAAGGCTGCCAGGAAAGGCACGCCCAATGACAGGGTTTCCATTTCATAGCCGCCGACGAAACCGCGGCTGGTGTCATGTCGTGCTTCGTCCTGCACGATGCCGGCCATGGTGGTGCCGCGGAACATGTGCACCGGATTTTCGAAGGTGGCATAGACCGAGCCAGTCATGTGGCGCATGTAGTTCTTGCCGACCTGACCTGATGAATTGGCCAGACCGTTAGGGAACATGGTCGATGCCGAGTTCAGCAACAGACGTGGTGATTCGATCGAGTTACCTGCGACGCAAACGACGCGTGCTTTTTGAAAAAAGCGGTTGCCTTTGGAGTCGCCATACAAAACGCCAGTGACTTTGCCGGCGGCGTTGTGCTCAATTTTCAAAGCCTGTGCATCGCTGCGCACTTCGAGGTGACCGGTCTTTTCGCCTTTAGGAATTTCCGTGTAGAGGGTCGACCATTTGGCGCCCGACTTACAGCCCTGAAAGCAGAAACCGATTTGCTGGCATGCGCCGCGACCATCACGCGGCTGCGAGTTGATGGCCATATTCCCGGTATGAAATTTCGTATAGCCGACTTTTTTCGCACCAGCTGCCAGCACTTTGTAGTTATTGCTGCCGGGCAGACGCGGGATGTTATTGGTACCCGTCACGCCCATCTTGTCTTCGGCGCGTGCGTAGTACGGCTCGAGTTCTTCGAGGGTGATAGGCCAGTCGAGCAGATTCGCGCCTTTGACGTCGCCATACAGTGAGCGGGTGCTGAATTCATGTTTCTGAATACGCAGCGCAGCGCCGGCCCAGTGCACGGTCGAGCCGCCGACGGCTTTGACGATCCAGGTTGGCAGGTTGGCGAAGTCCTTTGCGACACGCCAGGTACCGGAGGTGGTGCGCTTGTCCAGCCATGAAATTTTGCTGAACATGGGCCATTCATCGTTTTCGAAATCATTGATTTCATGCCGCTTGCCTGCTTCGAGGACGATCACATCGACCCCTTTTTGCGCAAGTTCATTGGCCAGTGTGCCGCCACCTGCGCCGGAACCGATAATGACAACTACCTCATCTTTGAGGTCGAATTTTTTTGAAGCCATCTATGTCTCCTGATTTTTTATTTTTTCGCGTGATGAAGGGACAGCGTGTTTACGCCTTGTCCATCCAGTCCTGGTCGTTAAAGCCGCGGTTGATGTAACCGCCCAGCTGCGCTGACGGGCCCTGATAGCCGAGCTTGGCCCAGACTGCGGGCTGGTTGTAAAGACTGACGACGAGGTCACCGCGGATCTTGCCAAAAAACGGTGTCTTTTCCATGGTGGTCAAGACTTCAAGGCGCTGCGCTTCCGTAGCCACGCCGGTATAGGACTTGCCAAATTTGCTGTTGGCTTCGGCATTGGCTTGCGCTATGCCGTCGGTCAGCAGTGTTTTAAGGGCAGCGTCTGCTTTGGCCTGATCGGCATAGACGCCGACGGCATTGGCATACAAGTCATCGCCAAAATTGTCATGCGGGAAAATATCTCGCGCAATCAGGGTCAGGGTTTTGAAGGCGTCGCTACCGAGCACTTCTTCGGCAAGCACGGCATTCGGTACGAACAGCATGGGTATGCCGCCGCTTGCGCTGGCGACTGTACCGGCAGACGCGATCTTGAAGAATTGCCGGCGTTTTGGCTGTTGGGGTGTGTCCATCTTTGTCTCCTCCATTTTTTTAATTTTGAATTACTGTCGTTGCACTGCTGTTGCTAACAAACTTTTACTGAGATGCAGCTACTTCAGCTGCCCGGCGTTATCGATAGTGTCCTCCCTCTTGCAGCACTTCGATTTTGTAACCGTCCGGATCTTGTACGAAGAAAAAGCGCGCCAGTAATACGCCATCCTTTTTGAATTCTTTAATTTCCAAAGGCGCGTAGCCGAGCTTGACGAGCTTGTCATGCATTTGATCGAGATCGCTGGTGACGAATGCGTAGTGGCCGTAGCCGTCGCCATGGGTATAGGGCTCGGTACGGGAAAAGTTATGGGTCAGTTCGATTTCAAAATCATTCTCGGGATTTTTTATATAAATCAGCGAGAAGCTATCGAAGTCAAGCCGGTGCGTAATCGCGAAATCAAAACCTTCAGCGTAAAACTTCAGGGAGCGAACCGGATCAAGCACCCGGATCATGGTGTGGATAATTTTTGGCATGGACAGGTTATATCGAATTCAGTACGGACGATTATTCATCCTGCAGCAAGCACGCGGGTAGTAATGCAGTACTACGTTGGAACATAAATTTCTCATGCAGATGGACAATATCTTGCGCTGCAAAATGGAGTGCTGTCTCGTAGATTTCGTTGTGAGACTTGCTTAAATCAAGATGAATTCTTGCGTTGCAATACGAATAAGAATGAGTGGTGTTTTTTGTGACTCGTTAGTCTTTTTAAGTCGGGCTTCATAAATATCGATTTGTGAAAGCGGCGATGCTGATAAGCTGAATCAACATTAAAAAAAGTGCTCAAGTGCCTTATTAAAAGCAGCGGTCAGACTGCATAAAAAATATAAGTCTTACCGGGAGAGACAATGAGCGGAGAGACGGAAGCGTTCGATCATATCGAGCGGCTGTTTGATGTTGTCGAGGGCAATGTCAAGCTGGAGCATGCAGTGGATCAGCGCGTAGCGGATTCCTGGTTGCGCTCGGTTAAACAGCACGGGCTTGACCCCGCACGAGGCATATCGCGCCGGGTTTTAACGTCGACTGAACTGGTTAACCATCGCGGGCCGATCGAGAATCTGCTCAGCATTGCGCAGCCCGTCATTGACAGGCTTTATCAGCAGGTCAGTCCAGCCAGCTATTGCGTTGTACTGGCGGACCAGGACAGCGTGACGCTGGATTTGAGGACGCCGCTGGCACTGGAAGATGTCTTCACACGGGAAGCCGTGCATGTGGGCACCTGCTGGTCCGAGGCTGATGAAGGCACCTGCGGTATAGGCACGGCCATCATTGACCGCAAGCCTACGCTGATTCATCGCAATGATCATTTCAGGGTGTGCAATATCGCGCTTAGTTGCAGCGCGGCCCCTATCTTTGGCATAAATAACGAATTGCTTGCGGTGCTGGATGCGTCGGCTCTGTATTCCCCTAACAGTATTGATGCACAGCGGCTGGTGTTCCAACTAGTAGTGGACGCTGCGCGTTATATTGAAGACGGACTGGCTTTGTCCCGCATGCAGGACAAGTGGGTGCTGCAACTAAGTAGCAGCCGCGTGATGATGGGCATGTGCCCCGAGTTCATGCTTGCTTTTGATGATGCCGGTTGTGTCATGGCGGCCAACCGACTAGCTCGCGAACAGTGGCCGGGCATGGTGCCGGGACTGACTCATCTGTCAGCACTGTTTGATTGCAGCGTCTCCGGTTTGATTTCGCAGGCTATGCGTGAGCCGGGTGCCGTGATTAGTCTACAGTTGACTAATTCTCCCGCCACGATATACGGACGCTTGCGTTCGCCTTTGGGTATTGCAGGTCGTACTGTTGGCAGCAAATCCGCGCCAACCATGGTCTCGCGCGACAGAGCGAGTTTGCCGTCGCAAGGTTTTGCCAGGCTGGCTACGCAGGATGCGCAGATGCAGGCCAATGTGGTGCGCGCGCAGAAAATTGCGAACCGCGATATCGCCATTATTTTGCAAGGCGAGACGGGTACTGGCAAGGAAGCATTTGCACAAGCCATTCATGATGGCAGCAACAGGCATGGCAAGTCTTTCGTTGCGCTCAATTGCGCAGCGCTGCCGGAGAACCTGATCGAGAGTGAGTTGTTTGGTTATAAGGATGGCGCTTTTACCGGGGCGCGCGCCAAGGGGGCCAAGGGCAAAGTGCTGCAGTCTGACGGCGGCACCTTGTTCCTTGACGAGATAGGCGATATGCCTTTGGCTTTGCAGTCGCGGCTCTTACGGGTGCTGGCTGAGAGCGAAGTGCTGCCGCTGGGTGCGGATCTGCCGGTGCCGGTTAAATTGCGCGTGATCTGTGCGACGCATCAGAATCTTGAACGTCTGGTGGCCAAAGGACTGTTTCGCGAAGATTTGTATTACCGCCTCAACGGCGCGGTGTTTACTTTGCCGCCGCTACGCGAAAGAGAAGACATGGCGGAAGTCATCGCGCACTTGCTGCAGCAAGAATTGCGGGCTGGCGACTACACGGCTAAAACTATCTCGCCCGAGGCGATGGAACAACTGCTGGCCTGCCAGTGGCCGGGTAATATCCGGCAATTGCGCAATGCCCTGCGCTATGCATTGGCAATTTCAGATGGCGAGTCTTTGCAGGTACATGACTTTGCATCAGACCTGCAGCATCGCAAGACTTTTTCTGTCGCCGCGCCTGCGGAAGACCTGAAGTCGCGCATGCTGACTGCACTACGTCAGAACGAATGGTGCGTCACACAGACTGCGCGCCAGATGGATATTCCGCGTGCGAGTTTTTATCGCCGCATGCAAGAGTTTGGACTGGTCGCACCTAATCGGCGCGATCAATAACGCCGCTCCATTGATACAGCTGTCTTGATTATTGAGACAGCTGTACCACCTGCGACGGCACTCTGCCGCTCCGCAAAAAAAATCTCCCTTCCATATCAACGACTTGTTGAAATTGTCTTTGCTGGCATAGCGCTTGCAAAGCTTTTGTTCATTCTTCTTTTATCTTTATCGCTGGCTTGTAAAAAAATGGCTCAAACAATAAACGTGGAATTCGATTTGGCTCGTCGTGACTTATTGAAGATTGCCGGCGCAACGGTTGCCGGCTGCTGCGCCATCTCTGCAGATGTCGCCCGTGCCGAGGACGCCGCTGCTCCTGGCATGACCAAGGGTGACTTGCTGGTGCCGGCCAAAGGTGCCGAGACCGCGCCGCTGAAAGTCGACGATATTAAAGTCGGTGCCAAGCCGGTGCTGGTTTTTCCGTTTGATCTCAACGAAAAAAAACCGCGCAATGAATCGCGCTTGAACAAGCTGCTGCTGGTGCGTCTTGACCCTGCCGAGATGAGCGATGAAATCAAGGCACGTTCCGCAAATGGCGTACTCGCTTTTTCATCGGTCTGTACGCATCAGGCTTGCGACATCACCGAGTGGATTTCTACCGAAAAGAACCTGATGTGCTTCTGCCATTCGTCCAAATTCAGTCCGCTCGAAAGCGGCGCGGTGACGAAGGGGCCGGCAAGCAAGAGCTTGCCCTGGGTGCCGTTGACGGAAAAGGATGGCTTGCTGACGGTTGCCGGCGGCTTTTCGGTTAAGCCGGGCGTCTGAATAATTTCAAAGTAAGTAGTGGTTGCAATGGTAGTGGCAGGGAGTAAGCAGTAAAAAAAATATCAATCAAAAAGTGGAGACCAATACATGAAACTAAAAATGAACAAGATCGCGCTGCTGGTCGCTATGCTGCCAGCGATGGCGATGGCAGAAGGACCATCGGCTGCAGCCGGTGGCATGGCTTACAACGCGGTCACCGACGCCCGCTTGCAAAACCCGGAAGCGCGCAACTGGCTGTCTACCCGCGGTAACTATGCAGGCTGGGGTTACAGCCCGCTCGACAAGATCAACAATAAAAACGTCGCAAAGATGGGCCTGGCCTGGTCGTATACGACCGGCGTGCAGGAAGGCCACCAGTCCCCGCCTATCGTCAACGACGGCTATATGTACATCACCACGCCGGGCAACCAGGTCATTGCCATGGATGCCCGCAATGGTCAGGAACTGTGGCGCTACAAGAAAGAGATTCCGCCAGAACTGTTCCAGCTGCACCCGACCAACCGTGGCGTGGCGCTGTATGGCGACAAACTCTATGTGGCCACCACCGATTGTAATCTCGTCGCACTCGATGCCAAGACCGGCAAGGTGCTGTGGACCGTCAAGATCGAAGACTGGAAGTCCGGCTACTACATGACGCTGGCACCATTGGCTGCCAAGGGCAAGATCATGGTGGGTGTCTCGGGCGGCGAATACGGTGTGCGCGGCTTCATTACGGCAGTCGATGCCGAGACCGGCAAGCAGGCGTGGAAGCATTACACGATTCCGGCACCGGGCGAAAAGGGCAGCGAAACCTGGCCTGATAATGGCAGCTACAAAACTGGCGGCGGTTCAGTCTGGGTGACGGGTTCGTATGATCCGAAAACCAATCTGTCTTTCTGGGGTACGGG
Source organism: Burkholderiaceae bacterium (assembly GCA_040399905.1). GTDB lineage: Bacteria > Pseudomonadota > Gammaproteobacteria > Burkholderiales > Burkholderiaceae_D > Pernthalerella. The sequence goes on along the minus strand of JBBARG010000003.1, from coordinate 106,948 downwards.
CAATCCTGCGCCATGGACACCGGACATGCGCGAGGGCGACAACCTGTATGCAAGCTCGACGCTGGCGCTCGACGTCACCACCGGCGAGATGAAGGGTCACCACCAATACGCCCCGAACGATTCCTGGGACTGGGATGAAGTCACGCCGCCGATGCTGATCGACACCGAGATCAACGGCAAGAAAGTCAATGCTGCTGTCCACGCCGGTCGTAACGGTTATCTGTGGATATTGGAGCGCACGGCCGGCGCGATCAACTTCATCGACGCGTATCCGTATGTGGGCAATAACGTTTTCAAGAGCATCGACAAGAAAACCGGTCGTCCGGAATACGACATGAGCAAGAAGCCGTCGATGAAGCAGGGCGCGTCATTCTGCCCATCGCTGTGGGGCGGCAAGGACTGGTCGCCAGAAGCGTATAGCCCGCAAACGGGTCTGGTCTACATCCCTGCCAATAACAACATGTGCTCCGTTTTACCTAAAGGCGAAGACACAACCTATAAGGCAGGCGATCTGTACCTCGGCTTTCCGCTCGAAGGTGTGCTGACCAATGTGCGACTCGGTGAAGGCGCTGCCGACAGCATCGGCCAACTGCAGGCGTGGGACATCAAGACCGGCAAGCTGGCTTGGGTGCACAAGTTCAAGGACCAGCTATGGACGCCTTTGATGACCACCGGTGGCGGTCTGGTGTTTGGTGGCGGTACGAGCGATCGCAAATTCCGCGCGTTTGATGCCAAGACCGGCAAGATCGTGTGGGAGTTCAATGCACCTTCGGGCGTGATTGGTGTGCCAAGTTCGTATGAAGTCGATGGCGAGCAGTACATTGCCGTTCAGGCTGGCTGGGGCGTTGATGCACAGCGTCTGGCTGGTGCGATCGATCATGTGCGCGGCACCAAGACCGTGGTTCCGCAGGGCGGCACTTTGTTGGTGTTCAAGCTGCCTAAGTAATTGAGTCAGGCAGTTGAATGGCTGGAGTATTGTCTGGCCAGGTAGCAGGCAGGTTCTTGGCTGTTGGTTGTTAAGAACTTGCCTGCTGTACGCATTGGAGCGTGCTTACAATTCATTTTTTCTCCGCAAGCCTCTCTTGATGCGGCCCCTTTTCGGGGCCGCTTTTTTTTATACTGCCAGCGGCAGATATATTTTCAGCGTAGTGCCTTTGCCGACTGCCGTGTCGATCTGCAGATTGCCACGGCATGCTCTGAGCCGCTCGCGTATACCGACGAGGCCGTAGCACTGATGCTTGCCGAGTGCGTCGTCGCTAATACCTATGCCGTCGTCGCAGATCCACATCTCGATGCCGTGACCTTTGTGCTGCAGGCGTAATTCAACTTTCCTTGCTTTTGCATGACGCCTGATATTGGTAAGAGCTTCTTGCAGGATGCGAAACAGGGTTGCTACCTGCGCCGTGCTGAGCGAATCATAAAGTCCAGAATCGCCGGCGTCGCCAGCATCGTCAGCTTCTATTACGCATCGTATCTGGCTCTTGCGTTCAAATTGTCTGAGCTGCCATTCAACCGTCGCATAGAGTCCGAGTTCAAGCACTGGCGGACGCAGATCGTTGATGATACTGCGCACACCACTGATGACGCCATTGAGATTGGTGATGGCGTCGTTTAACGGCGGTTGTTGGCTTGAGTCCGTTGGCTGCAGCATCATCGTCAGGTCGAGCTTCAATGCCAGCAGGTTCTGTCCTAGTTCATCGTGCAGGTCGCGAGCGATGCGTTGTCGCTCTTGTTCTTTGATGTTTTCCTGATGAGCTGCCAGTGCGCGCAGGTTGTTGTGCTGGCGGCCCAGTTCGAGCAACAGCATCGTTTGCCGGGCCAGTATTTTCAGATTCTCGATTTGCCAGTTACATAGCGTGCGCGGCTGCTTGTCGATGATGCACAGATTTCCTTTTACCTCGCCATTGGTGCCGGGTAGTGGTATGGCGATAAAAAAGCGGATGTAGGGTGCGCTCGTCACCATACTGTGCTGACTGAACCAGTCGTGCAGCAGTGTGTCTTCGACGACTACAGCGTCATTGGTCTGGGCGGCATGCACGCATAGCGGCAGCAGGCGGTCGCTTTCTTGCTGGTTCAGACCAGTCAGGGATTTCAGATAGTGTCGATGTCGATTGACCAGCGCCAGCATGGCGACCGGTGCGCTGCACAGCTGGGCAGCGAGCCGTGTCAGGTCATCGAATCCGTTTTGATCGAGGAGGTCAGGAGAATTCACGCTCTGGCATTCGAAAAAAAACCCGCTCGTCAGAGCGGGTGGAGATCATTTTTAAAGTAATGCTGGAAGGAGAATAACGGCACACCGATACTGCAACGCCAGATTAAGTGGTATCACATCAGCCGGCATTGATTTAGCACAATGCTGTTATGCAGTTCCTAGTTTGATCTACTTTTCGGTGTTACCGGAATGAGCAGGAGCGGCGGTCATCAGATGACCGAGCTTGCTGGCTTTGGTGGCCAGATAACGGGCATTGAAGCGGGTGCTACCAATGATGAGTTCAATACGTTCGGCATCGAAGCCGAGTGCTTGTAGTGCGGCGATTTTGCGTGGATTGTTGGTCATCAGTTTTAGTGACTGAATGCCGAAATGTTTCAACATGGGTGCGCAGATCGAATAGCTGCGCAGATCATCGGCAAAGCCGAGTTCATGATTTGCTTCGACGGTGTCGGCCCCTTGTTCCTGCAAGGCGTAGGCACGAATTTTATTGATCAGGCCAATGCCACGGCCTTCCTGACGCAAGTATAAAAGAACGCCACGGCCTTCAGAGGCGATTTTGCGTAATGCTCCCTCGAGCTGGGCACCGCAGTCGCAGCGCTGGCTGAACAAAGTGTCGCCAGTCAGGCATTCGGAATGCAGACGAGCGAGCACAGGCTGGCCGTCACCGATGTCACCCAGGGTTATAGCGAGGTGTTCTTTGCCGGTAGTGGCTTCAATAAAAGCGTGCAGCTGAAACGTGGCCCATGCCGTGGGAAGTGCGCAGCTGGCGCTGTAAGTCAGCAGCTCTGTCGTTGCCGCGGTCAGGGGGAGGGCACTAGCGCTTTCGGATGGCAACATGTAAAAAAATACCTTGCAGTCTGTCTATAAAACAAAAAAGCGGCGTGGCGACCTTGCGCACACGCCGCATTTCTAATGGTCAGGTGCAATTATGCCGCAATCAGGTCGTTGATGGCGCTGCGGCTGCCTGCCAGCGCGGTATTAACTGCTTCTTCACCCATTGCCAGACCTTCGCTGTGCACGAAGCTGACGTCGGTAATGCCGAGGAAGCCGAGCACAGCACGCAGGTAAGTTTCATGGAAATCCATAACCTTGGCTGGGCCGGTGCTGTAAACGCCGCCGCGTGCTGTAAAGATAATGACTTTTTTACCTTTGACCAGGCCTTCAGGACCATTGGCGGTGTAATGGAAGGTGCGGCCAACGCGGGCAACGTGGTCGATCCATGCTTTGAGGGTCGAGCTGACCGAAAAGTTGTACATAGGTGCGGCGATGACGATGACATCGGCAGCCAGTACTTCGTCGACCAGTGTGTCGGAAAGCTTGACGGTCGTTGCTTGCTCTGCCGAGCGGTTTTCGGCAGGCGTAAAAAATGCGCCCATCATTTGTTCGGTCAGGTGCGGTACTGGATTGGCTGTCAGGTCACGCACGACGACTTTGTTGGCGCCGTTGGCAGCTTGCATTTTGCTCACGAGTTCGTCTGAGAGTTCGCGCGAGATCGAACCGGCGCTGCGGATGCTGCTGCTGATGTGGAGAATGTTGGTCATGATGTTTCCTTTGTTTTGGTTGTGTGGATCTGAACGTTATTTAGTAAGGCAAATCAAAAAGTAAAAATTCGGCTGCTTCAGCGTTGCTGATATCGATGCGCGGCTCGCCTTCAAATTTGAGTGCGTCGCCGGTAGATAGGCGTGTTCCATTGGCTTCGATCTGACCGCGGATCAGATGCAGATACGCGGTGCGACCTTTTTCGAGCGTGTGTTCGATGCGGTCGGTGCCGTTCAGGATCGCTGCATAAAGTCGGGCGTCCTGATGGATGGTGACTGAGCCCTCGGCGCCGTCGGCAGAAGCGATCAGGCGTAATTGGCCCTGCTTGGAGGCGCTGTCAAAATACTTTTCTTCATAGCCGGGCGGGATGCCTTTTTGCGCAGGCTGTATCCATATCTGCAAAAAATGCACCTGGTCGGTTGCCGAATGGTTGAATTCGCTGTGCATGACGCCAGTACCGGCGCTCATGCGCTGCACGTCGCCATAGCGAAGAACCGAGCCATTGCCCATGCTGTCTTTGTGGGCGAGTTCACCTTCAAGCACGTAGGAAATGATTTCCATATCGCGATGACCGTGGGTGCCAAAGCCTTTTCCGGCCTGCACGCGGTCTTCATTGATGACTAGCAGCGGGCCAAAGCCCATGTGCATAGGGTCGTGATAATGGCCAAAAGAGAATGTATGGCGCGAGTCCAGCCAGCCGAAGTTGGCAATGCCGCGGTCGCCGCTTTTACGCATTTCAATCATTTTTAAGCCTTAAAGTAGCTAGTTCGACGGTTTTGATGCAATAATTTCGAATCAATGCCGCGAAGGATCTGTTAATAAATTCTATATATATCAACAGGTTTCGTCAGATGTGCAGTATGAACGATGTTTTGTGGCAATGAAAAGCGAATTATTTACCCTTCTATGATCGATAATATCGAATGCTAAAACTGAGTCTGGATGCGCTGCAAATCGTCGATGCAATCGACCGCGGCGGCTCTTTTGCTGCTGCCGCTAAAGAGCTCTTTCGTGTGCCGTCAACGATTTCGTATTCGGTCTCCAAGCTCGAAGAGGATTTGGGCGTTCAGGTGTTTGTGCGCTCTGGTCCCAAGGTCTTACTGACCGCAGCCGGGCGCGCATTGTTGCTCGAAGGCCGTTCCTTATTGAAAGCTGCACAAGATCTCGAACACAAGGTGCGCCGTGTCGCGTGCGGTTGGGAGATTGAATTTGCGATCGGCATGGATCTGATGTTTTCTCCGCTGCTGATAGCCGACGAAATCAGGGCGTTTTATGAGGTCACTGATAGTACCCGCCTGCGCACTTCGCAAGAAGCTTTGTCCGGCACTTGGGAAGCATTACTGGACCGGCGTGTGGACTTGTTGGTGGGCGCTGCCGGCGAAGGTCCATCCGGTGGAGGTTACGTGGTCGAGCCGATTGGCAGCATGCAGTTTGTTTTTGCTGTCGCGCCACATCATCCGCTCGCGGCTGTGTTGCATCCGTTGGGTAAGGATGATTTGATTGCGCACAGGGTGATTACCGTCGCTGACTCGGCGCGACGATTACCGGCACGCACAGTCGGATTATTACTCGGTCAAGATACGCTGACGGTACCTACCTTGCGCTGTAAATTCGAGTTTCAGCTGGCAGGACTCGGCGTCGGATTTTTACCCGAGCGCTGGGCCAGACCTGCTATCGAGGCGGGTTTACTGGTACAAAAAGAAGTGGTCGAGCAGCGTAGTCCGGAGAATTTTTATATGGCATGGCGCGCCGGCGAGCAGGGCGCTGCACTGGCTTGGTGGGTTGCGACATTGCGCCAAACTGACTTGCTGGAGCGGCTGGCTCTTGAATGGGAAAAAGAGAGCCGCCTGTCAGGCTTGTAAGAGCCGCTGAATTTGTTGATTGCTCAAGCAAGCTGCATTACACGCCATAAAAGGCCAATTCCTGATGCGCTTCGAGGTCAGGATACGGAAACCCCGGATCATAGTTGCGCGTGTGACGCAATGCATAGCCCTCGTTGTAAATGCTTAATAGCGTGAACTTGCAGCGGGTCAAGGCTTCTATCTTGAAGCGTAACTGGAACATCGTTACGCGTATATTGCTGCCTTCGGTAGAGCGCCCAGATAGCTTGAACATCAACACAATATCGTCGAGCAAAATCACGCTGCCGAAGTGATGCAGAAAGAGCTCGGCCACTGCCAACTCCGATGGCGTCAAGTGTGTTGAGTCGCTGTAGTAGCAAAGCCTGCGAGATTCCGGCAGCAAGGTCAGCGCTCCGAATCGCATTTCAGCCTGCAGCATTTGTTTACGCCGCAAGCTGGCAAACATGCGCCGTGCCAGATCATGCATGGAAAACGGTTCAAGCATCCAGTCGGAAATAATGTCGGGCAGTTCCATCACTTCCGCGTTCAGTGCATTTTTTTGGAACAAGACGATGACGGGTGCTATCCCATGCGGATAGGCGGGCAGGTTGTTGATATACAAAAATTCTTGCCGCTCTAGCGTGCGCAAATGATCGACAATGTTCTGGTCGGCAGCATCGATGACGACGATGACCAGTGCCGTTGCATGATTTGCCAGATCTTCTGCCAGTGGTGAATGATTCAGCAACACCAGTTGCCAATCGATGGCTTTGCCTTGCTTGTATCGGCGTGGGAAGGCCGAATTTAATGATGCCATTTCCTTGGCCAGCTTTCCATACAAGCTCTGGCCCATGACTTTCAATATGATCCTCATTCAGGCTCCTTCAGGTCGTTGGCAGGCCTTCCAAGAACGCGGCATTAATGCAGGCGCCGCTAGCTCACTACTGACTGATCTTCTTGCAATCCTTTGATGTTTTCCCACAGATTGGATTGCAACAGCCTCGCGCGTTCTTGTGACGCATATAAACGGATTTCAAGGTTGCAGCACCAGTTGTCGCCACCGGCTTGCATCAGGTTGTTGGCAAGGAGATCCGCTCTGACGCAACGCTCCGGCAGCCATGCAATGCCGACACCATTCAAGGCAAGCGAATGGAGCACGCGAGAATACGGGCTCTGTGCAATGGTATTGAACTGCACGGTGTTGGCGCTGAAGCGGATGATGCCGTTGCAGAGCCGGCCAAAAAAAGTTTCGGGCGGGTAGGCCAGCATCGGCAGTGGTCGTGTCTTCATTTCAGTCAAGGGAAAAGCAGGTTCGCCGTTTTCATTGGGCGCGCAAACGGGTATCAGGCGATCCGATCCCAGATAAATGGATGGATAGGTTTTTTCATCCATCGTCATTGGTGCCAGCGGGCTGTAATAGACCATCAGCAAATCGCATCTGCCGCTAGACAGCGCCAGAATTCCTTCGTAGGTTTCACCGGCACCAATTTCAAATTTTAATCCGCTCACGCGCTTGTTGAGATGGGCAATCCAGTTCGGCAGGAAGTGTTGGGACAGCGCATGTGCGACATAGAATTTAATGCCTGCGAATGCCTAACTGCGGTGTCCGAGAGCCATGCGCGCATCTTGCAGTTGCCTGACCATTTCACGAGCGGCATCACGAAAAAGATGGCCAGCCATGGTCAGACGGGGCGGCACGGTATCTCGATCGACCAGCGAAATTCCCAGCCACTCTTCTAAAGACCTGATACGTCGGCTAAACGCAGATTGGGTGACATTGCGTGTTTGCGCAGCGCGAGTGAAACTGGATAAGTCCGAGAGAACCAGAAAATCCTCTAGCCATTCGATATCCATATCGCCTCCTGATCTTTGTTTTTTTTCTATGAGCGTGATGCGCCGAGGTTGTTAGGTCAGTGCAAACGACGCAATAAATTAACTTTTAGTTAACTAAATTGTTAGCTAAATGTAAATAGAAAGGTTCCAAATTGATAGGGGGGGCCTCGACAAAATACTAGTATTTTTTGCGGAAAATCTTAGTAAACCAAGATTTTGTATGCTGGACGCAACGGAGAAATTGACTAGTTGCAAGTAATGACGGAGGTGGACTTGCACGTGGCTGGTTGATTCACAGGAACGAATAAAATATTATCTTTTGTATAACTTGATGCTACTGGTGATTTACGCGACTTTATTAACTGAAGACTTGAAGGCCATGTACATAAAAAAGAACGTCAGGCAAATAATTCTGACTGTATTGGAGCTGCTCGACTAGTACAGCGCTAATGCAGCCAGAATTGGATAACTACGGATAGCACAACTAAATAACCACACAACGAGTAGTAAAAGCCTATCTCGGTAAGTCAACTGGCTTGACCAGCGACGCCGCCAGACGAGCGTTCTCGCGGGCTGTCTCTACATCGGTGGCTCTGGCCAAGACCACGCCCATTCTGCGCTTTGCAAATGACTCCGGCTTGCCAAACAGACGTATATCCGTGCCAGCAATGCGCAGAGCCTGTTCCACACCCTCAAAGCTGATTGCAGTTGTATCCAGCCCGCCATAGATGACCGCAGAGGCGGCTGGTGATGTGAGCGCCACATTGACCGGCAAGCCGAGGATGGCTTTGGCATGCAGATCGAATTCACTCTGTAGTTGACTCGCCATGGTTACCATGCCGGTGTCGTGTGGTCTTGGGCTGACTTCGGAAAACCAGACGTCGTCGCCTTTGACGAATAGTTCGACACCAAACACACCGAGGCCGCCGAGGTTGTCAGTGACTTTTTGTGCGACTTCGTGCGCACGCAACAGGGCCAGCGGCGCCATGGGGTGCGGTTGCCAGGATTCGACGTAATCGCCATTGACCTGACGGTGGCCGATGGCTTCGCAGAAATGCGTTTCCACTTTGCCGTCCATGCCGATAGCGCGTACGGTCAGCAGCGTAATTTCATAATCGAAATCGACAAAGCCTTCTGCGATTACACGGCCTGCATCAACGCGACTGCCAGCGGCAGCATGGTCCCACGCGGCTTGAACGTCAGCGGCGCTATCAAGCTTGGATTGTCCTTTACCCGAAGACGACATCACTGGTTTGACGATGCACGGAAAACCCACGGCTGCGCAGGCTGCCTGTAATTCTTCCAGATTGTCGGCGAAGCGATAAGGCGATGTCGGTAAGCCTAGCTCTTCAGCGGCGAGCCGGCGTATACCTTCACGGTTCATCGTTAGCCATGTTGCGCGCGCCGTCGGTATGACGGTGACGGTACCGGCAACTTCGAGTTCAACCAGCGTTGCTGTAGCAATTGCTTCAATTTCAGGCACGACCAGATCGGGCTTTTCTTGCGCAATCAGAGCTGCCAGTGCTGCACCGTCAGTCATGTCGATGACATGCGAGCGGTGCGCGACCTGATGGCCTGGCGCATTCGCATAACGGTCCACGGCAATGACCTCAACACCCAGTCGCTGCAGCGCGATGATGACTTCTTTGCCGAGTTCACCGGAGCCCAGCAACATGACTTTGGTTGCAGAAGGAGACAGCGGTGTGCCGATGCGGATTGGAAGTTTCATGAGTGAGTTCAAAGCAGGAATCGAAAGGTTCGTAATGGTATCGTCAGCGCGACACGGAAACAAGCAAGACGAAAAAAAACCGCCAGCAAAAGCTGGCGGTTTTCATCATGCAGGTAAACGAACTTTGAACTTAGTCTTCTGCTTAGTCCTCAGCATAGATATCGTTGTCCTTGGTTTCCTTGATAAACAGGAAGCCGATGACAGCCGTACCCAGTGCGATGACGATCGGGTACCACAGACCATAGTAAATATCGCCCTTGAACGCGACCAGAGCAAATGCCGTCGTTGGCAGCAAACCGCCAAACCAGCCGTTACCGATATGGTAAGGCAGTGACATCGACGTGTAGCGAATACGGGTCGGGAACATTTCGACGAGCATCGCAGCGATCGGGCCGTACACCATCGTCACGTACAGAACGAGGATGAACAACAACAGCAGCACCATAGGCTTGTTGATCTGAGCAGGGTCAGCTTTGGCTGGGTAGCCGGCTTCTTTGATCAGCTCTTTCAGCTGGCCGCTGAATTCAGCGTCTTTAGCTTTGGCGTCGTCTTTGCTCAGTGCAGCAGCGCTATACGACTCAAGCACTTTGTCACCAATCTTGATGGTGGCAGGGGTGCCGGCCGGTGCGACTTCATTGCTGTAGTTAACCGATGCGGCAGCCAGTTTAGCTTTGGCGATGTCGCACGACGAAGTGAACTTCTTGGTGCCGGTTGGGTTGAACTGGAACTGGCACTCTGCCGGATCGGCGCTGACAATCACCGGTGCGCTGATCTGTGCTGCTTCCAGCGCAGGGTTGGCGTAGTGGGTCAGGGCTTTAAAGATCGGGAAGTAAGTCGCCGCAGCGATGACGCAACCAATCAGGATGATGTTCTTGCGGCCGATTTTGTCGGACAACATACCAAACACTACAAAGAAAGGTGTACCGAGCAACAGCGAAGCCGCGATCAGCAGGTTGGCGGTAGCGCCATCGACCTTCAGCGTTTGCGTCATGAAAAACAGCGCATAGAACTGGCCGGTGTACCAGACCACGGCTTGACCAGCGGTCAGGCCAACCAGCGCCAGAATCACAATCTTCAGGTTTTTCCATTGGCCGAATGCTTCGGTCAAAGGGGCCTTCGAGACTTTGCCTTCTTCCTTCATCTTGGTAAACGCTGGCGACTCACTCATCGACAGACGGATCCAGACTGAAATAGCCAGCAGGAAAACCGAAACCAGGAAAGGAATGCGCCAGCCCCACTCAGCAAAGGCTTCTTCGCCGATTGCAGTACGCGTAGCCAGAATCACCATCAGCGACAGAAACAGACCCAGCGTTGCGGTAGTTTGAATCCACGACGTAAACTCGCCGCGCTTGTGGTCCGGTGCGTGCTCGGCGACATAAGTCGCAGCACCGCCGTATTCGCCGCCCAGAGCCAGGCCTTGCAAGATGCGCAGCGAGACCAGGATGATAGGCGCAGCGATGCCGATGCTGGCATAAGTCGGCAACAAGCCAACGATGAAAGTCGACAGACCCATAATCAGGATCGTCACGAGGAAGGTGTACTTGCGGCCGACCATGTCGCCGAGACGGCCAAACACGATCGCACCGAATGGGCGCACCAGGAAGCCTGCAGCAAAAGCCAGCAGCGCAAAAATGAAAGCGGTATTAGGATCGGTACCGGCAAAGAACTGCTTGGCGATGATTGCTGCCAGCGAACCGTACAGATAGAAGTCGTACCATTCAAAAACGGTGCCCAGCGAAGACGCGAAAATAACCTTGCGCTCTTCGGAGGTGATGCCGGTTGAATGCACTTGTGCATTAGCCATATTGTCTCCTTAGTATTTTAGTAAGTTACATTGTGCAAGCGGAACTTATCACAATTGGGACAGAGTGTAGGCACGCAAACTTACGCGACGCTTGCTTGAAACTTACAGAAACTTACGGCGGGGGTCAGATTTTGCGAACGATCGTGCATATTATTATGCTATTCTCGTTCGCTATTCAGACGTCGATGCACTGCATTCGCTTCGATCGTTAACGGATAAGCCGTACCACTCAACACTACAAAAATTCAATCTGGAGATTTACATGACTGACGCTGTCATTGTTTCGACTGCACGTACCCCGCTGGCCAAGTCCTGGAAGGGCGCTTTCAATATGACGCACGGCGCGTCGCTCGGCGGTCACGCACTGCAGGCAGCAATTTCACGTGCGGGCATCGATGCCGGCGCAATTGAAGACGTCATCATCGGCTGCGCCAATCCTGAAGGCGCCACCGGCATGAACATCGCGCGCCAGATTGCCCTGCGCGGCGGCTGCCCGGTGACGACATCAGGCATGACGATCAATCGTTTCTGTTCTTCCGGTTTGCAAACCATCGCCACTGCTGCTCAGCGTGTACTGGCAGGCGAAGGTGACATTTACGCCGCCGGTGGCGTTGAGTCGATCTCTTGCGTGCAAAATGAAATGAACATGCACATGATTTCGGACTCCTGGCTTAAAGAGCACAAGCCTGAAATTTACTGGCCAATGCTGCAGACTGCCGAAACAGTCGCCAAACGTTACGAGATCAGCCGCGAGCGTCAAGACCAGTACGGCGCACAAAGCCAGCAACGCGCGTCCGCTGCGCAAGCTGCCGGCAAATTCGCTGATGAAATTGCGCCAATGACCACCATCATGGCCGTCGCTGACAAAAACACCGGCCAGATCGTCACGCGTGAAGTGACAGTGTCGGCCGACGAAGGTATCCGCAACGACACCACGTATGAAGGCGTTTCGCAAATTCGCCCAGCTATCCCGGGTGGCGTGATCTCGGCAGGTAATGCCAGCCAGTTTTCAGATGGCGCATCAGTTGCCATCGTCATGAGCGATAAGGCTGCTGCCGCTGCTGGTTGCAAGCCACTGGGCATCTTCCGTGGTTTTGCCGTCGCCGGTTGCGAGCCGGATGAAATGGGCATCGGTCCTGTCTTTGCGATTCCGAAGCTGCTGAAAAAAGCTGGTCTGAAAGTCGAAGACATCGGCCTGTGGGAACTCAATGAAGCGTTTGCTGTGCAAGTGCTGTATTGCGCCGACAAGCTCGGCATCCCTATGGACAAACTCAACGTCAACGGCGGTGCGATTGCTCTCGGCCATCCGTATGGCGTCTCCGGCGCGCGTCTGACAGGTCACGCACTGATCGAAGGCAAACGCCGTGGCGCTAAATATGTCGTCGTCACCATGTGTATCGGTGGCGGCCAAGGCGCAGCCGGTTTGTTCGAAGTCGTTTAAACGCTGCCGCAGAACTAGCAGGTATGCCTTCCCGCATACTGTCCAGACGCGATCTGGATTTTCTGCTCTATGAGTGGCTCAACGCGCCGGCGCTTACCCGCCGCGTGCGTTTTGCCGACCATAGCCGCGAGACCTTCGACGCAGTGCTCGACTTGTGCGAGCAACTCGCCACCGAGCAGTTCGCGCCGCACAATAAAAAAGCCGATCAGAACGAGCCGCATTTTGATGGCTCAGCTGTCCATATCATCCCCGAAGTCAAAGTCGCGCTGAAGGCCTTTGCCGATGCAGGACTACTGGCGTCCGGTCAGGACTATGAATTTTGCGGCATGCAGCTGCCCTGTCTGATTGAGAAAGCCGGCTTCGCCTGGTTCAAGGGCGCCAACGTCGGCACTTCGGCGTATCCGTTTCTTACCATCGGCAATGCCAACACCTTGCTCAAGTGCGGCACGCAGCAGCAGATAGAAAAATTCGTCAAGCCTATGCTGGCAGGTCGTTTTTTCGGCACCATGTGTTTGTCCGAGCCGCAAGCTGGTTCCAGCCTGTCCGACATCACAACCCGCGCCGACTCACAAAGCGACGGCAGCTACCGGCTGCGCGGCAACAAGATGTGGATCTCCGGTGGCGAGCATGAACTGTCGGAGAACATCATTCATCTGGTGCTGGCCAAAGTGCCGGGTCCGGATGGCAAACTGATCCCCGGCGTCAAAGGCATTTCGCTATTTATCGTGCCTAAAAAACTCGTCAATGAGGATGGCACACTGGGCGAGCGCAATGATGTCGTGCTCGCCGGCCTGAACCACAAGATGGGCTACCGCGGCACCACCAATTGCCTGCTCAATTTCGGCGAAGGCAAATACCAGCCCGGCGGTCAGCCCGGTGCAATCGGCTATCTGGTCGGCACCTTGCATCAGGGCTTGGCGGGTATGTTCCACATGATGAATGAAGCGCGCATCGGCGTCGGCCTTGGTGCCGTCATGCTCGGCTACACCGGATACCTGCATGCGCTTGACTACGCGCGCAACCGGCCGCAGGGTCGTCATCCGGCCAACAAAGATCCGCAGCAAGCACAGGTACCTATCGTCGAGCACACCGACGTCAAGCGCATGTTGCTCGCGCAAAAAGCCTACGTTGAAGGCGGGCTGGCGCTGACCTTGTATTGTGCGCGGCTCGTTGATGAAGAGCGCACTGCCGACGACACTCACGCCCGCGAACAAGCCACGCTTCTGCTCGACATCCTTACGCCGATTGCGAAGTCCTGGCCGTCGCAGTGGTGTCTGGAAGCGAATAGCCTGGCGATACAAGTGCATGGCGGCTACGGCTATACGCGTGAATATGATGTCGAACAGTTCTATCGTGATAACCGGCTCAACCCCATACACGAAGGCACGCACGGCATACAAGGACTTGACCTGCTCGGTCGCAAAGTCGTCATGCGGCAGGGTGCGGCACTGGCGCTGTTGTCTGACAAGGTGGCTGCCACCATTACACAAGCCAGCAATACTTCACTCGCAACACTGGCAACTGCCTTACATACGCGCTGGCAGCGCATGCAGCAAGTAACCGCGCTGCTGCATGCAACTGGTGACTTGAATAAAACGCTCGCCAATGCGTCGCTTTATCTTGAAGCGTTTGGGCATCTGGTGGTGAGCTGGATCTGGTTAGAACAAGCACTGGTTGCATTGGACAAGCAGGGTAGTGATGCGGATTTTTATGCGGGCAAGCTGCAAGCCTGCCATTGGTTCTTCCGGTGGGAACTGCCGAAGGTAGATGCGCAGTTTGATTTGTTGGCCAGTATTGATACGACTACGCTGGATATGCAGGACAGCTGGTTTTAGTAGTGTTTAGAATAAGACGAGTTTTTGATTGACGAGCAAAGCCGCTGGGCCCCAGCCTGCGCTGGGGCGACGGTAGATATTTAGATGTCGCCACCTCTACTACGGTCGTTCCAGCGCACGCTGGAACCCAGCGTCTTTCGTCAAACTACAAAAACAGATATTGAATTCAAGCAGACATAAATAATTAAAAAAACAATGATCAAACATATCGTAATGTGGCAATTGAAAGACCACGCCGAAGGCGCAGACAAAGCGGCCAACGCCATAAAAATGAAAGAACTGCTAGACGCCTGCGCCGGCATCGTGCCCGGTCTGTTGAAACTCGAAGTCGCCATTGCGAAACCGGAATTGGAAGCGACCTACGACGTGGTGCTCTACTCGGAATTTGAATCAAGCGCCGCACTCGACGCCTACCAGAACCATCCGCAGCATGTAGCACTGAAGCCTTTCGTTGGCGCAGTGCGTCTGGCACGCCAATGTATGGATTACGAAGTTAATTAAAATTATTAGGCGGGACAAAACATGCACACAGTCAGACAATTATTCGACCTCACTGGCAAGACCGCGCTCATTACCGGCGGCTCACGCGGACTGGGTTTGCAAATGGCCGAGGCACTAGGCGAGCAGGGCGCGAAGCTGGTGCTGTCGTCGCGCAAACAGTCAGACCTTGACGAAGCAGTTGCGCACCTGAAGGAGCGCGGTATCACAGCTACTGCCATCGCCGCTGATTTGGGCAAAGAAGGTACGGCGGTACCTTTGGCCGAAGCCGCTCTCAAGACACTGGGGCATATTGACATCCTGGTCAACAACGCCGGTGCTAGCTGGGGTGCGCCGGCAGAAGATCATCCGCTTGAGGCGTGGGACAAGGTGATGAACCTGAATATTCGCAGCATCTTCTTGCTATCGCAGGCAGTCGGCAAACTCAGCATGATTCCACGCCAGCATGGCCGCATCATCAACGTCGCCTCCATCGCCGGTCTTGGCGGCAATGGCGCGTCGAGCATGCAGACTATTGCTTACAACACGTCGAAAGCAGCCGTCATTAACTTCACGCGCACACTCGCTGGCGAGTGGGGCCGTTATGGCATTAATGTGAATGCGATTGCGCCCGGTTTTTTCCTATCCAAGATGACGCGCGGCCTGCTCGAAAAACTAGGTACCGAAGACATGGCCGCACGCGCACCGCTGCGCCGCATTGGGGACGATGAAGACTTGAAGGGTGCGGTGCTGCTGTTCGCATCAAACGCCGGCAAGCATATCACCGGCCAGACGCTGGCAGTTGATGGTGGCGTGTCTGCAGTATTAAGTTAAGCCCAATGGACAATCCGCATCCGTTCCCGAACGAGATTCCGTTCCTGAAGCAATTAGGCGCGGAATTTCTCGGCATGGAAAACGGTCGTGCGCAAGTCGCGCTCAATCTCGTTCCCGAGCACATGAACAGCTGGCAGGTCACGCACGGCGGCGTCACGATGACGCTGCTCGATGTGGTGATGTCGCTAGCTGGCCGCTCGCTTGACCCTGATTCACGCGCCGGCGTCACGGTTGAAATGAAGACCAGTTTTCTGCAACCTGCCGGCAAACCCGGCGGCCGTCTCGTCGCTTCCGGCTTTGCGTTTCATCGTTCGACCACCATGTGCTTTTGCGAAGGCGAAGTGCGCGACGGCGACAAGCTCGTTGCCAAGGCCATGGGTACATTCAAATATCTGAAGCGGCTTGATGTTGCCGCAAAACTGTAAATCAACTAATCGGATTTTCTATGACCAGCTATCAGCAAATCGTGCTCGCTTCGCGCCCGCAAGGCGTCGTCAGCGTTGACAACTTCCGCCTCGAATCCGTGCCTGTGCCAACGCTGAAAGACGGCGAAGTGTTAGTGCGCAATCATTACCTGTCGCTCGACCCTTACATGCGTATGCGCATGGAAGACGTCAAGAGTTATGCCGCGCCGCAGGCCCTGGACCAAGTGATGATAGGCGGCACCGCTGGTGAAGTGGTCGCTTCGAAGAATCCGAAATTCGCCGTCGGGGACAAAGTCGTCGGCATGCTCGGCTGGAGCGAGATGGGCGTGAGCGACGGCGTGCTGCTGAAAAAAGTCGATGCGTCCGTCATTCCACTGTCCGCGTATCTGGGTGCCGTCGGCATGCCCGGCATGACTGCCTGGTATGGTCTGACGCAAATCATCCAGCCCAAGGCTGGAGAAACGATTGCTGTGTCCGCCGCCAGCGGCGCTGTAGGCACGGCGGTCGGTCAGCTCGCCAAATTGCGCGGCTGCCGCGTGATCGGCATTGCCGGCGGCAAGGAAAAATGCGACTACGTGGTCAATGAACTCGGCTTTGATGTCTGCGTAGATTACAAGGCAGGTAACCTGCGCAAGGACCTCAAAGCGGCAGCGCCTGACGGTATCGACGGACTGTTTGAAAACGTCGGCGGCGAAGTCATGGACGCGGTGCTGGCGCGAATGAATCCGTTTGGCCGTGTTGCCTTGTGTGGCCTGATTTCTGGCTATGACGGCGAGCCTATGCCGATCTATAACACGCGGATTATGCTGTCGATGCGGCTGACGCTGCGTGGCTTTATCGTCTCTGAGCATATGGAATTGTGGCCACAGGGACTGGGTGAAATGGGCACGCTGGTTGCAACTGGCAAGCTCAAGTATCGCGAGACGGTGGCTGAGGGATTGGCTGCGGCTCCGCAAGCTTTCCTAGGGCTGCTGGTCGGCAAAAATTTTGGCAAGCAGTTAGTCAAACTAATTTAAGAGTCTGCTTCAAAATTCAGCACACCACTAAGGATAATCCAATGAAAACCTTCGAGAACCGCGTAGCAGTCATCACAGGTGCAGCCAGCGGCTTCGGCCGGGAATTTGCACTGGTCGGCGCACGTTTGGGCATGCGACTGGTACTGGCCGATGTACAGGAAGCTACGCTGGCCGAAACTGCGGCCGAACTCGAAGGCATGGGCGCGCAAGTGCTGGCAATGCGCTGCGACGTGCGCAAGGCAGAGCAGGTCGAACTGCTTGCAACTGCGACTATGGAACGTTTTGGTGCTGTCCATCTGGTGTTCAACAACGCCGGCGTCGGTGCCGGCGGGCTGATCTGGGAAAGCACGCAAGCGGATTGGGAATGGGTGCTGGGTGTGAACCTATGGGGCGTGATTCATGGCGTGCGGGTGTTCACACCATTGATGCTTGAGTGCGCCAAAACCGATCCCGACTACGAAGGCCATATCGTCAACACCGCTTCAATGGCAGGCTTGCTGAATCCGCCGACGATGGGTGTCTATAACGTCTCCAAACATGCCGTCGTGTCACTGACAGAGACGCTGTATCACGACCTTGATCTGGTCGATGCGCCGATCGGTGCTTCGGTACTGTGTCCGTATTTTGTGCAGACCGGTATTAGCCAGTCACATCGCAACCGTCCTGATGATGTTGCCGCAACGGCGCCAACGGCCAGCCAGCTGGCATCGCAGGCTGGTATGGAAAAGGCAGTCGCTTCAGGCAAGGTTAGCGCAGCTGAAGTCGCCGAACGTACGTTCGCTGCCATTGCCGATAAGACCTTCTATATTTATTCGCATCCGGCCGCACTCGGTAATGTACAGACGCGCATGGAAGACATAGTCTCCGGCCGCAATCCGCGCGACCCGTATGAAGCGACGCCGCATGTGCGGGAAAAATTGCAGGCCGGCCTGAAAGGCAATGCATCATGAGTATCACCGTGCATGACGGTCAGTTTGCGTCACTGTCGAACGGTACGCGGCTGCATTTTGCAAGCGCAGGAGAAAAAGGCCGGCCGCTGATGCTGTTCCTGCACGGCTTTCCTGAGTGCTGGTTTGCTTGGCAGGCGCAGCTGGAAGAATTTGGACAGGACTTTTTTGCCGTCGCGCCTGATTTGCGCGGTTTTAATTTGTCGGATATGCCGACGGATGTCGCAGCCTACAAGCCGAAGCTGATCATGCAGGACCTGCAGCTGTTAATGACCAGTCTCGGCTATGAAAAATGCGTGCTGGTCGCGCATGACTGGGGCGGTGCGATTGCGTGGAATGTCGCCATTGCGCAGCCTGAACTGGTCGAGCGCCTGATCATCATTAATTCGCCGCATCCGTATTTGTTTGCGCAAGCCTTGGCGCATGACCCTGCACAGCAGGCCGCCAGCGAGTATATGAACTGGTTGCGTGCGACCGGTTCAGAGCAGGCGTTGGCGAAAGATAATTTTCGCGTAATGGAGCAGCTGTTCGTCGGCATGGGCCAGCCAGTCGCGACATGGTTTGATGAAGGTTTGAGAGCGCAATTTCATGCATGCTGGTCGCATGGTCTTGTGGGTGGCGTGAATTATTATCGGGCTTCGCCTTTGCATCCAGCGACGGCCACCGATCCCGGTGCGAGCAGACTGAAGCTCGACCCTGCGCACTTTCATATCAAAGTGCCGGTGCGTGTGATCTGGGGCGAACTGGACAAGGCATTGCTGCCTGTGCTGCTCGATGGACTTGACGCACTGGTCGACGACCTGAAGATAGAGCGGATGCCGGACGCAACCCACTGGGTCATTCATGAACAGCCGCAGAAGGTCAATCAGCTGATTCGGCGTTCTCTTTCCGACTAAAAATACGGCACAACTATGGCACGTAAGGACTTTACTTTTTCCCATTCATTGCGCGTGCGCTGGTCCGAAGTCGACATGCAGGCGATCGTCTTCAATGGTCATTACCTGAATTATTTCGATGTCGCGTTTACGGAGTATTGGCGCGCCACCGGTTTGCCGGATGTATTGGCACAATCGGAAGCTGGATTGGAACTTTTTGCCCGTAAAGCCATTATTGAATATCATGCGCCGGCGCGATTTGATGACGTGCTTGATATCTGTGTGCGCTGCGCTGAGCTGGGCCGCAGTTCCATGCGCTTCGTGCTGGAAATTTATCGTGGAGATGACTTGCTGATCTCGGGCGAAATGCTTTATGTGCATGCAGACAGCAAGATACGCAAGAGCGAGCCGGTGCCGGCTATCTGGCGAGCACGGCTCATTGAACTGGAACAGGGAGCTGCAGTACACGCATGAACACGGACACAAATACGCACATGAGCACTCGAGACAACTGGCGCATCATCACCGGTGATTGGGATAGCCTGCGCGACGATGCGCAGCGCTTACGTATTGAAGTGTTCGTCATTGAGCAGGGTGTGCCAGTCGAACTGGAGTGGGACGAGGCCGACACGGTCAGCATTCATGCTGTCGCCTATGATGCAGAAAATGAGCCGGTAGCAACCGGACGACTGCTACCCGACGGCCACATTGGTCGCATGGCCGTGCGGCAGTCGCTGCGTGGTAGCGGCATCGGCAGCCAGGTGCTGCAAGCCTTGCTGGACGAGGCGCGGCGTGAAGGGCATACAGAGCTGGTATTACATGCGCAAGTTCACGCGCAAGGCTTTTATGCGCGACATGGATTTGTAGCAGAAGGCGACATGTTCATGGAAGCCGGCATCGAGCATTGCAGAATGCTGTATCGGCTAGAGTAGATTTATCAACTAGCGAATCTGGAACCATTAAATCCAAGCTGTAACGAAGCAACTCAATTCGTTAAATCAGGATTTACGCGATGGCTCATTTCACGCAAGCTTGTGGCAACAGCACCCAGACCAATACGACATCATTAAATCGATTTGTTCTACCGAATAGCGACTGTTCTTCTGTAAAAATTGCCGCACCTAGTCCGTTTATGGTGCAGAAGAAGCAGTATTACTCTCAAAAGAAAAACGCATCCTATAACGGCATTGTTGGCTGTCCACGTCCGGCCCGTTTCAAACCCACCGAAGCTTCACATGCCAGAATGGTATTGAAGATCAGGAAGCAAATCGATCCTGCTTTCTTTCTTCCGGATATCGCCAATCCATCCCCATTGTTATCGACGTCTACTATGTTGCATTCAGCTGTTTCAGCAACGGCTGACATGGCGAAGACGCTCTTTCGCGGATTGTCCATTACGCTAAACAGCGTACCTTCTAACTGGATCGGTTTGCCGACGGCAGAAGCTGCGCATGCAAACGCATTAGGTGAATTTGAAACTGTTGACAGCTTCGTCAATACTTTTAAAAAAGATTTCATGATCAAAGTCAGCCCCTCCCTGAAAGGATCAAGTCTCAAGGGCGCGACCTTACTGATAGGAGAAATCCATTTTCAGAAGAATCTGGAAGAGGGTGTGCTCAGGATATTGAATCACCTGCGTCCCGAGCGTGGTGACATGCTGTTGATGGAAGGAGGAGACGATGTCTGCCCAAGCCGGGTTAATTCATATGGTATTCCCGCCGAAAATTGCATCAACCTGGAAGAGAACTCGGCGGCCTATCTGAAAGTCCAAGCTGCATTCAAAGACATGTCGAACCAACTCAAATTGACAGTGCAATATATCGTTTCTCATCTGCCTCAAAAATTGAAGGAGGTGGTGCTAGTCGGGAATGAAGCTTATGTTGATTTCATTAGGACACATGGGAAAGACGTGCCGGTTAAGTTTAAATCCGAGCTGGATGCGAACTTAAGAAAGTGCAAACAACTTATCAGTATTTTAAATGGTTTATTGACGGACACTGTAGCCCCACGCGAGCAAGACATGCTGGCACAGATTAAAAAATGGAAGGGTCGCAATTCACTGAACGTTGCCATTTTAGGTGCACAGCATGTCGTGAACTTTGCGACTTATACGAAAGAGAAAATCATTTTCATAATGCCACGCCTTGTGCTCGACACTAATCCTGAAATGAATTTGCCGTTGGATAAGGATGAGCTTTGAACTTTGCCTATCGAACGCATGAAGATGGTCATGCGTATTCCCTTGCTACTCGCTTTTGATGCCAGATCAGGTTGAAGAAGACAGGCGACGTTTCGACACTATGCTTTGTGTTTTTTTCGACTTGTTCTCCGGCTGCTCTGACAATTTTCCAGTAACGTACTTATGAAGAATACTGGCTATAAGCGTTTGGTAAGGCATTCCTTCTTCCAAGGCTTTAACTTGAATGTCAGAAAGATCGCCTGAGGACAAACGTATATTGACCCGGCGGTCTTTAATTGCAGTAGCCCGAGCGGCGGCTTTGAATTTAGCCAGTTCGCTTTTTGTGGCGACAGATTTAAGTTTACCTTTGTCGTAGGCTTGAACTATTTCTAATTCATATTTATCAATTTCAGGCATCGGATTCACCTTCTTTTAGATAGTCTCGACTTGCTTTACGGCTTGGAATCACTGTTTTGAGAAAAAAGTACGCTTCCTCTTCGACGAACGGTACCAAATAGATATAGTTATCGTATGCAACTACAAGTATTCGCTGTTTAGGATATTTTGCCTGATTTGGGTGGGCCAGTACATCAAGCAAACCACCAGATTCGATAGCAACAACGATACTTTCAAATGTTATGCCACGCTCATTTCTGAGGACGTCGTTTTTCTCTGGGTTCCAGCGAAATGGCTTCATCGGCATAATATACTGCTCTGTGTGCCTTTTGTCACCATATCAAAAAAATCACTTTATAAACCGTTCCACCAACTGCGCACTCCCATCCTCATGCAAGCGCACCAGTGTCGAAGCCCGCGTCCCGGTAGTCAGGTGAGGCGATGAAGATCGGTGACAGCAGGCGTTCCCATTCCAGACTGACGCCAGTTTTCGGCAACCTGCAATCCGAAGTGGGTGTCGTGTCGGTCAGTAGTTCAAATTAAGCGTCGTCCGGCGCACTCTGGCACAACAGGCTGGCGAATTGGGCTTTCGCGCGCACGGTCTTCGGTCACGGGGAATCCAGCAAACCATTCGACAAACCATAGCAAGGTTTTTTATGCGCGCCACGGATTTGTAGCGGAAGACGACATGTTCATGGAAACCGGCATCGAGCATTGCAGAATGCTGTATCGGCTAGAGTAGATTTATCAACTAGCGAATCTGGAACCATTAAATCCAAGCTGTAACGAAGCAACTCAATTCGTTAAATCAGGATTTACGCGATGGCTCATTTCACGCAAGCTTGTGGCAACAGCACCCAGACCAATACGACATCATTAAATCGATTTGTTCTACCGAATAGCGACTGTTCTTCTGTAAAAATTGCCGCACCTAGTCCGTTTATGGTGCAGAAGAAGCAGCATTACGCTAAAAAGAAAAACGCATCCTATGACGGCATTGTTGGCTGTCCACGTCCGGCCCGTTTCAAACCCACCGAAGCTTCTCACGCCAGAATGGTGTTGAAGATCAGGAAGCAAATCGATCCCGCCTCCTTTCTTCCTGATGTCGCCAATTCGCCCGCTTCTCATCCTGCCTCACCACTGGTAGCGGCATCAAATAGCTTGTATGCCGCTGTTTCAGCATCGGCTGAGATGGCGCAGAGGTTAGCTCAGAGCTTGTTCAGACAACTCAACAGCATCCCGTCTGGCTGGCTCTGCATGCCGATGGCAGAAGCTGCGCATGCAAGCGCATTCGGTGAATTTGAAACTGTCGACAACTTCGTCAATACATTTAAAAACGATTTCATGATCAAAGTCAGCCCCTCCCTGAAAGGATCAAGCCTCAAGAGCGCGACCTTGCTGATAGGCGAGTTCCATGAGCAGAAAAATCTGGAAGAGGGGGTGCTCAGGATATTGAAGCACTTTCATCCCGAGCGTGGCGACATGCTGTTGATGGAAGGAGATGGTATCTGCTCAGACCGGATTGCTCGGTATGGCATTCCTGCCGAAAATTGCATCAATTTGTAAGAGAGTTCGGAGGCCTACCTGAAAACAATCGCTGCGCAGAAAGCCATGTCGACTCAGCTTCAACTAACAGTGCAATTCATCGTTTATTTTATTCCGCACAAATTGAAAGATGAGATACTTGTCGATGATGAAGCTCGCGTGGTATTTATAGAGAAATACATGAACGATGTGCCGGTCAAGTTTGCAATCGCGTTTAAAGCGCTCATAGAGACAGGCAACGAACTGACTAGAAATTTTAATGATCTACTAGACGGCACCTTAGCTACTCGCGAGTATGACATGCGCACAAAAATCACTAAATGGAAGGGGCAAAATTCCCTGAATGTTGCCATCATGGGAGCGATGCACGTCGTTAACCTTGCGAGTTATACAGAAGAGAAATTCATTTTCATGATGCCGCGCCTAGTGCTCGACACTAATCCGGAAATGAACTTGCCGTTAGATAAGGATGAGCTTTGAATTCGAACATTCATTTTATAACCCGCTCAACCAACCGCGCACTCCCATCAATATGCAAACGCACCAGCGTCGAAGCCCGCGTTCCATAGTCAGGTGAGGCAATGAAGATGGGGGACAGTAGCCGTTCCCATTCAAGACTGACGCCGGTTTTCGGCAACCTGCAATCCGAGGCCGGCGTCATGTCTGTCAGTAGTTCAAAGTAAGCGTCGTCCGGCGCACTCTGGCACAACAGGCTGGCGAATTGCGCTTTCGCGCGCACGGTCTTCGGCCACGGCGCATCGAGCAAACCATTCGACAAACCATAGATGCCGGGTGCAAGCGCTAGTCCGTTGCGCGGGTCGGGCTCGCCTTCATTGGCATACCAATACAGATTGTCGGCGTCGCCCAGCAGCAGGTTATAGCCTTGATAGCGGCCGGCGTTAGCCTTCAGTTGTTCGATGTAGTCCGTCGTGCTGATGTCGCTGTTGAGATAGTCAGTGACCAATGCGCCGCGTGAAGGGGCATCCGGACGTTTAGGCTCGCCGTTGCGAATATTGGTTAATGCAGCGAAGCGTCCGTTCTGGCTCACGCCCAGCCAGGTACCGCCAGCTTGCAGGTCACGACCGGCATAAATACGCGGATGATCTTTCCACCATTCTGCAGGCTGAGTAGGGCGCGCGAAGAATTCATCACGGTTGGCCGCAGCGACCAACGGGCATTCCGGTATCAGCTTCCAGGCAAATACAATCAGGCACATGCGTCGAGATCCACAAAGGTTTCAAGATGACGAGGGCCGTCAATCAGGGCTTCAATGCCTGCGAGCGTTACTGCCTTGTGCAGCGCAGACAAGAATCCTTCCGGTACTTGCCTGTAAATTTCCATCCAGGTCTGTAACTGGTCTTGCAACTCAGGTCTACGCTTGATGTCGGTCTCTACCTGCCACTGTGCAGCTAACGCTGATTGCATGGCTCGCAGCTGCTGTTGCAGCAAAGCGGCATGTTCAGCGCTGACGCGGTAGTAAATATAGAGATCCATTCAAACTGTTGCAGGCAAGAGATAGGGCAGCGAGCCAAATGTCAGCAGCGGGCCATCAGCTGTGCCAAGGTGAACCGGCTGGTCCATTGCCTCGAGCTTGATCTCGACGAGACATGCAATGACGCCATCCGGACCCGTTTCGACATTCACCAGCATGCCGCATGGCTGAACTGAATCGCTGGCAGAGAAGACTTCGGCGCCAGCAGCGGCTTCGGGTGCGTCAATAGTGGCAAGCATCATCCTGCGCTTGAATTTGCCCAGATACTGACTGCGAGCGACGATCTCTTGTCCCGGATAACAGCCTTTGCGAAAATTCACGCCACCGACGATTTCAAAGTTGAGCATCTGCGGCACGAACTGCTCTTGCGTTGGCTGGCTAATTTGCGGAATGCCGGCTTGTATCTCGCTCCAGCGCCACAGGCTGGCCGGTGCTGGCTCCACACTTGCCATTACAGTTTGCGCCAGTTGCGGGCTGGTGACCCACAGATAACGGGTCATGCCTGCTGCGTCAGGCTGGCGGATTAGTACGCCGTCAGCACTTTGACGCATGGCATACGCTTCAGCTGGCAGGTCGCTAAAGTGCTGCGCAAGTATGCCGGCCGCAGGATTGACGAGCCCGATAATGGCACTGCTGTCGCTGCTTTCACTGATGTCAGCGATCTTGACCTTGGCCCGCAGCACGAACATTTGCAAGCGCTTTTGAATAGCCGGCAAAATATCACGTGGCAGCAGTAACAGGATGCGCTCACCAGACTGCCAGGCCTGCAGCGTGGCCAGAAGCCGGCCTTTTGGCGAGCAGTAGCCTGCGAGTCGGGCCGTGGTTGCATCCAGGCCCAGCACATCGTTAGTAAGTTGATTATGCAGAAAGCTGGCCGCATCTTCGCCCTCGACGGCGAGTAGGCCCAAATGGCTCAGTGGTGCAATAAAGCTGTTCTCAGACATAATTTCGGAGAAAATAGTATTTGGCGTCTATCATTACGGGCAAATTATAGTGGCGCACGCAAAAGCGCGCAGAGTGGACTGAGGATACAGGGATGGCGGCCATAAAAAAAATTATCGTGTATCTGGTGCTGCTGGCGTTCTCCGCCTCGGCTTTCGTGATTTTCTGGGCGCGTGAACCGCTGACAGCGGCAGATAGCATGCCGGTCGAGTTCACCATCAAGCCGGGCAGCAGCGTGCGCAGTGCCGCGCGCGATATGCGTGACGCAGGTGTGCCTGCAACGCCGGAACTGATGGAGCTATTAGCGCGTGCGCTCGGCAAAGCCGGGTCCATCAAGGCAGGTAGCTATCAACTACCTGCGGGCAGCACGCCTTTGGGCCTGCTCGACATGCTGGTGCGTGGCGACACGATACAGGAGTCACTGACCATTATAGAAGGCTGGACCTTTGCACAAATGCGTGCCGAAGTCGCCCGTCATAAATGGCTGAAGCCCGATAGCGCGAGTCTCAATGAACAGGATTTCATGGCCAAAGTCGCGCCCGGTTATGACAAGCCCGAAGGTTTGTTTTATCCAGACACCTACTTGTTCGCGCGCGGCTCCAGTGACTTGCTGATCTACCAGCAGGCACATGCGCAAATGAAAAAAGTGTTGGAGCAGGCGTGGGCTCGCCGCGCATCCGATGTGCCTTACAGTTCACCGTATGAAGCGCTGATTATGGCTTCCATCGTCGAAAAAGAGACTGGACTGCAAACCGAGCGCAAGCAGATTGCCGCTGTCTTCGTCAACCGCCTGAAGCGCGGCATGCTGCTGCAGACCGACCCCACCGTCATTTATGGCATGGGCGAGCGCTTCGACGGCAATATTCGCAAACAGGATCTGCTGACCGACTCGCCCTACAATACGTACATGCGCAGCGGCTTGCCGCCAACGCCGATCGCGCTTGCCGGTAGCGCCGCCCTCGAAGCGGCACTGAATCCAGCGGCTACGAGCGACTTGTTTTTCGTTGCACGTGGCGATGGCAGCAGCCAGTTTTCCGAAAGCCTTGCCGATCATAACAAGGCCGTCAATAAATACCAGCGTTAAGCGCATTTAAGCACCATCACAATCATAATCAATATGGCATCAGGCAAATTCATCACCTTTGAAGGCATAGACGGCGCGGGCAAATCCACGCATGTCAGCAGCGTTGCCGAACTCTTGCGTGCGCAAGGCAAGACAGTCATCACCACGCGCGAACCCGGTGGCACGGCGCTGGGAGAAAAACTGCGCGCCTTGCTGTTGGAAGAATCTATGCATCTGGAAACCGAAGCGCTGTTGATGTTTGCTTCGCGCCGAGAACATATTGCGCAAGTTATTGAGCCTGCACTGGCACGTGGCGACTGGGTGATTTCTGACCGTTTTACCGATGCGAGCTTTGCGTATCAGGGCGGCGGACGCAAGCTGGCACTCGACAAACTGGAAGCGCTTGAGCAATGGGTGCATCCGCATTTGCAACCTGATCTGACCTTGCTGTTTGATGTACCGCTTGAAGTAGCACGCCAACGACTTGACGCGCATCGCACGCTGGATAAGTTCGAAAAAGAAAAAGAAGATTTCTTTGCTGCGACGCGTGCTGTTTATTTACAGCGCGCTGCGCAGTTTCCGGACCGTATACGCGTAATCGATTCCACACAGCCGATTGCAGCAGTGAACCGGCAAGTTGAACAACTGATTGCGGAGCTGTAAGCAGCTATGGAAAGTCGCATCTACCCATGGCAGGAGCACGACTGGCAGCAATTGCAGCAGTTGCGCGTACGGCTGCCGCATGCGATTTTATTTCATGGTGCCGAAGGCACCGGCAAAATCGCTTTTGCTGAACAGTTCGCGCAGTCGCTCTTGTGCGATAAGCCCGATAGCGCGGGCTACGCCTGCGGCAGTTGCGATGCCTGCGGCTGGGTTACCCAGTACAGCCATCCGGACTACCGTCGCGTGCGACCTGAAGTGCTGGACCAGGGCGATGCTGACGAAGCAGGCGAGGGCGAGGAAGCCTCTACAAAAAAGTCGGCCAGCAGCAAGACACCGTCTAAAGATATCCGCATCGAACAAGTGCGTTCTCTGGCGACGTTCATGAACGTGTCTACCCACCGTGCCGGTCTGCGTGTAGTGGTGCTGTATCCGGCTGAAGCGCTGAATGCCGCATCAGCGAATGCCTTGCTCAAGACATTGGAAGAACCGCCGCCAGGCACTGTATTCATACTGGTTGCGCATCGCATTGAGCGCTTGCTGCCGACGATATTGTCGCGTTGCCGCAAGATCGCGCTCGGCATGCCGGCCGTTCCCGCTGCATTGTCATGGCTGCAAGCGCAAGGCGTGCAAGATGCCGACCGCTGGCTGGCCGAGCAGGGCGGCGCGCCGCTGGCGGCACTTGACGCTTCGCAGGCTGAACTGGCGCCCGAGCGCGATGCTTTGCTCGGACTATTGGCCAAACCTGATGCGGCCAGCGCACTGGCCGTGGCAGAGCGGCTACAAAAAGCACCGTTGTCGCAGCTAGTGTCATGGCAGCAGCGCTGGCTGTATGACTTGTTCTCGGTCAAACTCAGCGCGACGGTACGCTACTACCCGCGTCATCAAAAAGCCCTGACTGCGCTGGCTGCCCGTGTGCCTGTAGCGCGCTTGCAGCAGGCCTTGCGTGATGCGGGCGGACGGCGCGCAGTGGCGGATCATCCATTGTCAGCGCGCTTGTTCATTGAAGATATGTTGCTCGATTACGCAGCCATCTTTAACTGAAATAACAAGGAATTGCGATGCAAGATCAGTCTGCGCTACCCGACCCGACTGCGGCACGGCCTGCAGTCATGTCACTCAACATCCGTGACCGTGCTGCACTGTATGCGGCGTACATGCCCTTTTTGAATTACGGCGGCATTTTCGTGCCGACCACAAAAACTTGTCAGCTTGGCGATGAAATTTTCT
Source organism: Burkholderiaceae bacterium (assembly GCA_040399905.1). Lineage (GTDB taxonomy): Bacteria > Pseudomonadota > Gammaproteobacteria > Burkholderiales > Burkholderiaceae_D > Pernthalerella. Next base: position 78,633 of record JBBARG010000003.1, on the reverse strand, counting down.
TGCTGTTGTCGTTGCTGCAGGACGAAAACCGCTATCCCGTCGCTGGCAAGGTCGCGTGGATCACACCCGCCGGCGCGAGCAATGCACACACGCAAGGCATAGGCGTGCATTTTCCGGATGACGAGGCAGGGCGGCTGGTCAAATTACGCATAGAAGAATTGCTGGGCACGGCGCTGGCATCGGCACGCACTACGCACACAATGTAGCTATCTCGTCCGTCGTACAATAGCGGCTATGTTTATCGACTCCCACTGCCATATTAATTTCCCCGAACTGGCTGCGCGCCTGCCCGAGATTTTCAGCAAGATGGCTGAAAATCAGGTTAGTCATGCGCTGTGCGTGTCAGTCGAACTCCCTGAATTTCCGCAAGTGCTGGCTCTGGCTGAGCGCTATGCGCATGTCTATGCGTCAGTTGGCGTGCATCCGGATTATGAAGACACACCCGAGCCGACGGTAGAGCAGCTGGTAGAACTGGCTGACCATCCGAAGATCATTGCAATCGGTGAAACCGGTCTCGACTATTACCGCCTGCAGGGCGATCTGGAATGGCAGCGAGAACGATTTCGCGTTCACATTCGCGCGTCACGCGCGACCGGCAAGCCTTTGATCATTCATACGCGCGCAGCTGCAGAAGACACTCTACGCATCTTGCGCGAAGAAAAAGGCGGCACCGACCAAGGCGGCGTCGCTGGTGTGATGCACTGCTTTACCGAATCGCTCGATGTTGCGCTGGCTGCTATTGAGATGGGATTTTATATTTCGTTTTCCGGTATCGTCACCTTCAAGAGCGCCAAGGAATTGCAAGCCGTCGCGCGTGCCGTGCCGCTGGAGCGCATGCTGATCGAGACCGATTCGCCGTATCTGGCGCCGGTACCAATGCGCGGCAAAACCAACGAACCGGGTTTCGTGCGCCATGTTGCCGAGTATCTGGCTGACCTGAAGGGCGTGCCTCTACCCGAGATGGCCGCCGCCACCACGGCGAATTTCCGTTCCCTGTTTGCTATCCCGCAGTAAAGCAATGTCGGTCAATCCAAAGCGCCGTCAATTACTGGCCCTGGCCTTGTTGCCGGACATGTCGGAGTTTTTTCAGTCTTTAACACCGCCGCCGGATTCTTATTCTGAATGGTTTCGCGCAGTGCAAGCAGATGATGCGGCTAAGGTGCAGCAGTTACTCGCGCGCGGCTTTGATCCGAACACGTTGGAAGCTGCACGCTTTGAAACAGCGTTGATACTGGCAGTGCGCAACAATGCGCAAAAGGTCTTTACCAATCTGCTGGATGCACCCGGCGTGAACCTCGATGCGCGCGCCCAAAATGGCGACACCGCTTTGATGATTGCAGCATTCAAGTCAAACGTGGCGGTTGCCACCGCGCTGATCGACAAAGGCGCAGAAATTAATCGCCCCGGCTGGACCGCACTGCATTACGCGGCTGCATCTGGCTGTGACGAGCTGGCAAAAATCCTGCTCGAGCATGCAGCCTATATTGATGCAGAATCTCCAAACAAAACTACACCGTTGATGATGGCTGTGCGCGGCATGCATCTGAAAACAGTGCAGTTGCTGCTGGAGGAGGGTGCAGACGCTACGCTTAAAAACGAACGGGGTATGTCGGCTCTCGACGTCGCCGAGGCACAGGGTTCCCGGCAGATGATCAATTTATTGCGGGGCTTTGCGGGCGCTGGCTCGGGTAATTAAAAGTCTTTCCAACGATATAAATATTTCGTGTGCAAGCAAAGACGCTGGATCCCAGCCTTCGCTGGGATGACGGTAGGATTTTTGGGGCTGCCTCAACCACTACCGTCATTCCGGCGCAGGCCGGAATCCAGCGTCTTTCGTTATGTTTCCGAAAAAAATTCTCTGAATCCTATCTTCCGCAAACGCGAACACTTCACTCTGCATCAAGTTTCTTTTTCAGCATTGATGAAACTACAAGCTGATTGTTCAGTCTGAATTGCAGCCGCATCGCGTCGCTTGCCGTCTTTACGGCAATGCGTGTTTATGAAAAATCCTGCGCGATTTTTCTATTTCACAATGAGCATGGAGATCAGCATGAATAAATCCGTCACCGTATTACTCTCGTCGTTGCTGCTTGCCGCAGGTTGGGCACATTCGCAATCGTCACAATCGCAAACCACTACACAGGGTGAAGTACGCGAAAGCACCGATCCTTCACGCGCTGCTGAAGTAGAGCAACGAGCGAAAGAAATGTCGTCGGGACAGAGCAGCACGCAGTCTGGCGCTTCAAGCAGCGAAGAGCATATGCATAAGGGCAAGAAGCATTCAAAGTCGAAAAGCCATAAAAAATCGGAAGGAAGTTCCGGTAGTTCAGAAACTTCGCCCGACACCTCTGGCACATCCGGCGCATCTGGTACTTCCGGCACCGGAACCAGCATGCCTAAGCCGTATGAAGCAGGCCCTGGCTCAAGCAACAGCGGCGGCAGCACAACGCCTGGCGGTGGCACTTCAGGTGCCGCTACTGGAGGCGCAAGCAGTAGTGAATACGGTACCGGCACCCAGCCAGAGAGTGGTGGCGCTTCTACTGGCGGCCAAGAGTCCGGATCGGGCGGCCTGAAAGCACCGTCTACGTCGCCTTCAGGTACTTCAGGCTCAGGAGCTTCAGAGTCAGGCACATCGGGTTCCGGTACTTCAGGCTCTGGCATGGATTCCGGCACCGGCTCAGGCAGCAGTACCACGACACCCGGCAGTTCAGTAACGCCAGGCTCTTCCGGCTCATCTTCCAGCGGCACCTCTGGCTCTTCCAGCCCTACAGGTACGTCTGATATGTCCGGCGGCAGCTCCGGTTCTGAAGGTACTTCAGGTTACGGCACGTCCGGCGGCAGTTCTGTGCCCCCGCCATCGAATGACACTTCCGGCACGACGCGCCAGCCTGCTGAATAAGTACATCTGCACGAATGTTCATGACGGCACTGTTCTGGTACAGTGCCGCCATGACGAAATTGAGCCTTGACCGTATTTTGCAGTCGCAGGGATTTGGCAGCCGCAAATGGTGCCGTAAGCTAATCGCTGATGGTGAGGTTGGCGTGGCTGGTACGACCGTGACTGACTACCGTGCAGAATTTGAAACTGACGAACTACGCTTTAGCTTGTTCGATGAAGAATGGGACTATAGACAGCATGTGTATGTCGCGCTGAATAAACCCCCGGCGATAGAGTGCTCGCGCAAACCCAGCCACCATCCCGGTGTCTTGACGATCTTGCCTGAGCAATTCACATGGCGCGATGTGCAGCCTGTGGGCAGGCTTGATCACGACACGACGGGTTTGTTGCTACTTTCGGATGACGGTGCGTTTATTCATGCGCAATCTTCCCCTAAACGCCATGTGCCTAAGCTTTATCTCGCAACGACTGCAGAGCCGGTCACTGACGCGCTAATTTCGCAATTACAGCAGGGCGTGCAATTGCATGACGAACCCGGTTTGCTGGCAGCGATTTCTTGCAAGCAGGTGACGTCTCATCAAATTGAAATCGTGCTGGAGCAAGGCAAATATCATCAGGTTAAACGAATGCTGGCGGCGGCAGGCAATCATTGCTCTGCCTTGCAGCGGATTGCGATTGGCGAGCTGACCCTGACTGCACTCGAACTCGAAGAGGGCGAATGGTGTTTTCTGGAGCCAGATCAGCTCGCGTTGTTACGCTAGATAAGTGCGCTAGTTACGAAGACTTGTCCTGCTCGTCTTTGTCCTTGGCCTGTTGTTTTACTTTGTCGCGTTCCGTTGGCGAAGACGGAATGGCGATAGGATCACTGGCCGGAAAGCTCAGATCAATGGCCTCATCGAGTAAAGCATCGGTACGGGTTTCAGCATCGTCGGCGGAGATTTCCCGTTCGGTGCGGTCGCTCCATGAGGCATCGTCAGGCGAGATCTCACGGGGAGTTTCCACACGCGGGGAGTCGCCGTGTGAGGATGGCATTTTTGAAGACAAGTCATTTGATTTACGCGAACCCGATGGCTGCGTCGAGGGTGCATTACTCATACAGTCTCTCCTTCATCTAAGCGGCATGAACAGGTTTCGACATGGTCGGCAATGCAATCATTCCCCGAATCAGAAAAAATAAAAGGAAATTTCTATGCAGGGTGTATTGCTGGTAGCGGCGCAATTCGCATTGATTGCTCTATTGATCTGGCCAAATACAGAGCTCCTTTTTATTTGGCAAGCATTGCTACTGGCTGTGCCTGCGCTGGCATTGGCTTGGTGGACCTTGTTTTACAATCGTCCGGGCAATTTCAATATTCGTCCTACGCCCAAAGCTGGTGCTCAACTCGTTACCGATGGCCCGTATGCTTGGGTTCGTCATCCCATGTATGTCTGTGTATTGTGGATGGGCGTGGCAGCCGTGGTGCTGTACGCGAGTTGGTTAAAACTGGCTGCGTTGTTTGCGCTGGCCTGTGTGTTATGGATGAAAGCTGCAGTCGAAGAAAAAGCCTTGCGGCTGAAGTTTCCGCAATACGATGAGTATGCAAGCCGCGTTCCGCGCTTTATCCCGTCAAGTCGCCGGCACTTAGACTGATCGCGCTACCAGGCAATCCGCTTGCCATCCCATGCGATAAAGCTGCCACTATCAGTTACAGTGGAGCTGTCAATAATATTGAGCAAGCATTCTGCGACGAAGGCTGGCGTAAATAATTTTTCTGCTGCGACATTTGATTGATACGGTTGCGACAATGCCGTAGCAGTCGTGCCCGGATGCAAAGCCAGTACAATGCTTTGCGGATTGAATCGGGAAAGCTCAATGGCGGCAGTTTTCAGAAACTGGTTCTGCGCCGCCTTCGCTGCGCGATAGCTATACCAGCCACCGAGACTGTTGTCTTCTATAGAGCCTACTCGCGCAGACAAAGAAGCAAAGACAACAGGACGCTTGGCTCGTAACCAAGGCCACAGCGCTTTGATCAGCAACATAGGACCGAAGGCGTTGACTGCAAAAATTCTCTGCATGGATTCAGCAGATAGTTGGGTGGCCGTCTTCTCCGGCGCGAGTTGAGAGCCGTGCAGGAGTCCGGCTGTATTCACGATCAAGTCCAACGGTGACTCTTGTAACGACAAGCTAGATGCCATCGCTGCCAGGCTGTTTTCGTCAGTAATGTCGACATCAATTAGCCGCACCAACACTGAACGTAATGCAGCGTCTTGCTGCAGCGCGAGCAGTGAAGCATTGGTACTTGCTTGTCTGGCACACAGCGTCAGCGTTTGTATCGCAGGATCAATGACAAGCCGGTGCGAAATCGCCAGCCCTATGCCACCGGTGGCGCCCATGATCAGCGCATGGTGAAAGTTCATCGGACGATTTTGTAGCAAGGTTGATAGTGCGAGCCGGGCAGTTTCATACGCTGCTGCTCGACAAAGGCGCTCAGCAAGCCGTCCATCGGGTCCATGATTTCCGGTTCACCATGAATTTCGAAATGGCCAAATTTTTCAATTGCAGCGATGCCCTGTACTTTGACATTGCCGGCCACAATGCCGGAAAATGCGCGCCGCATATTCGCTGCGAGTTCATGGGTTTCCTGGCGCTTATGCAGATTCAGCGAACGCATCGCCTCATGTGTCGGCAAGAAGGGTTGCTGGAAAGCGTGATCGATTTTCAGTTTCCAGTTGAAATAATACGCATCGCTATGCTGTTTGCGGTACTCCCTTACTTCCTGAATGCCTTGATGCGCGCAATGCGCGACTTGGGCCGGATCGTCAATGATGATCTGGTAGCGTTTTTGCGCAACTTCACCAAGCGTCGCACCGATGAATTCGTGAATTTGCGAAAAGTAGGCCGCTGATTCTGCGGGGCCAGTAAAAATCAGCGGGAACGGAATGCCTTTGTTATCGGGATGCAGAAGGATGCCAAGTATGTACAAAATTTCTTCTGCCGTACCAGCGCCGCCGGGGAACACAACGATGGCATGACCGGTTCTCACAAATGCTTCCAGACGTTTTTCTATATCGGGAAGAATGACCAGATTATTGACGATCGGGTTCGGCGATTCAGCCGCAATGATACCGGGCTCGGAGATGCCCAGATAACGTCCTGTTGTAATGCGCTGCTTGGCGTGTCCGATGGTAGCGCCTTTCATTGGCCCTTTCATGGCACCCGGCCCGCAGCCGGTGCAAATGTCCATCGCGCGCAGGCCGATTTCGTAGCCGACTTTTTTCGTGTAGTCGTATTCGATACGCGAGATCGAATGGCCGCCCCAACACACCACCATGTTCGGATTGGGCGTGCGTTGTAATACCTCGGCATTGCGCAGAATATGAAAAACGAAGTCGGTAATGGCGACTGAAGAATGGGCGGCTATGCCTGCATGAGCTGTGAACTCGTCGCTGGTAAATAATATGTCGCGCAGTACGGAAAACAGATGTTCATGGATGCCACGAATCATCCTGTCGTCAACGAAGGCGCTTGCCGGTGCGCCTTTGATGTCGAGCTTGATGCCGCGTTCGCGTTGAACAATATTGATATCGAATTCAGGGTAACGCTCAAATAATAATTTGCCGTCATCAAGATAATTACCGCAATTCAGAACAGCCAATGCGCAGTTCCGAAATACCTGATGCAAGCCGCTCTGGCTGTTGTCCAGTAATTTAGCAATTTCAGTCCGGGATAAAACTTCGAGTCTACCTTCGGGCGCAATTAAGGTATCAATGACCGGATATTCCATAAATTTTGCTCCGTATTTCAAATGATGACTAAGAGTACCAAATTAATTGTAAACAATGATTATTTGAAATGTTTATTTTTATGAATGTTTGTTTAAAGAAAAATTTTCTTTAAACAATTGCTTATAAAAATCAAAGTGTTTGACTATTATCAAGAGAATTAGTGCAGGTTTTATGTTACAGGTCTGTCTGGCTGACTCAGCTTACGCTAAGCTTTAATTCAGGCAGAGCGTTTGCCGATGCACATTTGATCCAACTTCTTTTTGTTTCCTAGTCAGACTTTATTTAAATAATTTCTTTAGGAAACTTTTTTCATTGTTCTGCGACAGAGTAGGTACAACTTCCGGCAAGGAACAATTTTGGAACAAGATAAAGAAAAAATTGACGGTACCGATTCAATTTCACCCGCTTCGATGCTGGCTGTTTCGTCTTTAGAAGTTCACTTTGAACGCATCGCAGCCATTAGTCCGGACTTGATCTTTATTTATGACCATGCGCAGAAACGCAATGTCTACTGCAATGCGCGTGTTCTTGATTTGCTTGGCTACACCTGTGAAGAGTTTCAGTCGTCGGCCCTGCATCAGAACAAAGGCTTCATCCATCCCGATCATTCAAATGAGTTTGCAAGCTGGATGCGGGATGTTCTTGATTCTGAAAGCGATACGGTGCATCAGATTGAAGTGCGCATGCAGCATGCAGATGGAAACTGGCGCTGGTTTGCATTGCGGGCATCTGCCTATCTTCGCCATGCTGATGGCCGCGTATTGCAAATGCTGGGTACGGGTTCGGATATCACTGATCAGGTCAGTGTTCGCGAGTCATTGAAACAGCAGACGAATATCTTGCAGCTCATACTCAACAGCATGACCGAAGGTGTCATGGTGTGCGATACCGAAGGTCGTCTGGTTCTTGTCAATCGTTCTGCAGAACAAATGCTCCACCTTGAGCAGCCACTTGCCAATCTTTCCCAATTAAAAAATGTCGAGGCTAACCCTCCAGAATCGCGAGCGGAATTGCAGAAGTGGCATCAGCATCCGTTGATGCGTTCGCTGCAAGGTGAAACAGTCGCTGATTGCGAACTTTCGCTGTATCTTCGCAAGCGTGGTTTGACTATGACTCTGAACCATGCCTCGGCACCCTTGTTGTCTGGCGATGGAAAGATCATGGGCGCCGTCGACGTTTTTCGCGATGTCACAGACAGCCGGCAGGCAATGCAGGAATTGCAGCGCGCCGAACAGCATTTTCGTCTGCTCGTCGACGGCACAACCGATTACGCCATCTTCATGCTCGACAAAGACGGTTTCATCGTTAGCTGGAATCCTGGCGCAGAGCGGATACTCGGCTATCGCAAGCAGGAAATTCTCGGTCTTCATCTCTCCGTATTTTTTACACCCGAAGATCAGGAAAAAGGCGAGCCTCACCGTAAACTGAAGCAAACAATGCAGGAAGGTCGCTCGGAAGAAGACAGTTGGCGCGTACGTAAAGATGGTCAGCGTTTCTGGTGTGCCGGCGTGATGGGCGCGCTGCATGATGATGCCGGCAAAGTGCAGGGCTTCGTTGAAATCATGCGTGACAATACCGAGCGTCGTCTTGCAGAGCAAAACACGTTTTTTCTCGCTAACCACGATCTGCTGACCGGCTTGCCTAATCGCGCCCGTTTTCTCGAACGCCTGCACGAATCACTGATTAATGCCGACCGCGATGCGACACGCGTTGCCGTCATCCTATTGGATCTTGATCGATTCAAGTCCATCAATGACAGCCTCGGTCATCATTCAGGAGATCAGTTGCTGCAACAAGTTGCGCAGCGTCTGCTCAAATGCATACGCGAGACTGACATCGTTGCACGGTTGGGTGGTGATGAATTTGTCGTTATCCTGACGCGGCTGAAATCGCTTACAGCAGCGGAGCTGTTAGCTGACAACATCATCAAGGAAATCAACCGTCCCTATCAGATCGACAACCATAGCATTAACAGCGGCGCTAGCCTTGGCGTGTCCATGTATCCACAAGATGGTAAAGATGCCGGTGAATTGCTGCAAAAAGCAGATCTTGCCATGTACCGCGCCAAATCTACCGGCCGAAATTGTTATCGGGTTTTCTCGCCCAGCATGCTGACTGAAGTTCAGTTGCGTCAGGAGCAGGAAGAGCAATTACGGCTGGCGCTAGAGCAGGATGAATTTGAGCTGGTATACCAGCCGCAGATTGACGTGCATACGCTCGAGGTGATCGGTGTGGAGGCGCTGCTGCGTTGCCGCAATCAGCAATTGTTAATGCTGTCGCCGCACCAGATCATCGAACTGGCGGAAGACATAGGCGTGATCATGGAGCTCGGTGAATGGGTGCTAAAAACCGCCTGCGAACAGATCAGCAAATGGCAGGCAATGAATCTGCCGCCTTTCAAGCTTGCCGTCAATTTCTCGCCGGTGCAATTGATGTCGCCGTCCATTGTTGACACCATACGAAACGCGCTGCTTGATGCAAAACTCGACCCGCATTCACTTGAAATCGAAGTCACGGAAGGCTCGCTTGTCGCCGCCAGCGAAGGTAATACGCGGATCATGCATGCCATCAAAGACCTTGGCGTGTCGATCAGCGTTGACGACTTTGGCACTGGTATCTCCACGCTATCCTACCTGAAGGATTTTCCTGTCGATGTGCTCAAGCTAGATGCCACGTTGATTCGTAATTTGCCCACGGATCAGGAAGACGTCGCGATCGTGTCGGCCATACTCAAACTCGCGCATGATCTGCATATCAAAGTAGTTGCTGAAGGCGTGGAAACGCTAGAGCAACTCAATTATCTGCGTTCTACTTCCTGTCACATCATGCAAGGCTTTCTGTTCAGCGAAGCAGTGCGTCCTGATAATTTTGAATTGTTGCTGCGAAACCGCAAGCTCGAAAGCCACATCAATCACTAAGCTAGGCGATTAAGTTGTTGCAGGCCGGCGTGATGTTATTGCGCCGGTATCGCTGCCGTGAACACTTCCATTGCACTACCTCTTTTACAGATTGGCCGAAATTGCTGGCGTCTGGAAAATGCGCCGCGCTTTGCCATGCTGGTTGATGCCGACTGCTATTTTCGGGCGGTGCGCAACGCTATCCTGTCTGCAAAGCAGAGTATTTTTATCCTGTCGTGGGACATCGACAGCCGCATGCGTTTAATCCCAAGTGGTGCCAATGACGGATATCCGGAAGAGCTTGGCGACTTCCTGCATGCCGTTGTGTCCGAACGCTCCGGCTTGCATGTGCATGTGCTGAACTGGGATTTTGCAATGCTGTATGCGATGGAGCGTGAATGGCTGCCAAATTACAAACTCGGCTGGCGTACCCATAAGCGGCTGTTCTTTCGGATGGACAGCAGACATCCGGTCGGTGCCTGTCATCACCAGAAAATTATTGTGGTTGATGATGCGCTTGCTTTCGTTGGCGGACTGGACCTGACGCGCTCACGTTGGGATACACCCGCGCATAACAAGCAAGAGCCTTTGCGGCACGACACGGACGGCAAGGCCTATGCACCCTTCCATGATGTTCAGACGGCAGTTGATGGTGCGGCTGCGCGCGCTCTGGGTGAGCTATGCAGACAACGGTGGCAGAGGTCAGGGGGCAGCAAGACAGTGCCCGCCATCTCGTATGAAAAACCGGCACCGGATCGCTGGCCGGACTGGCTGGAGCCTGATCTGATTGACGTGCAGGTCGGCATATCGCGCACCGAGCCGGCTTATGCCGGATATGAAGGCGTCGAAGAAATACGGCAGCTGTACCTTGATGCGATTGCGGCGGCTCACAAGTATCTTTTTTTTGAAAATCAGTACTTCACTTCGGGTCTGATTGCCGAATCACTAGCTGCCCGGCTGTTTGAAGCAGCAGGCCCCGAGATAGTAGTGATTTCACCGCTTACACAGAGTGGCTGGCTGGAAGACTCCACCATGGGCGTACTGCGCGCACGCTTGCAACGCCAGCTAAAGCTTGCCGACTGCCACGATCGTTATCGCTTGCTATGTCCGCTGTTGCCGCAACAAGACCATGACTGCCTGAATGTTCATAGCAAGGTTTTTGTCATGGACGACAGGCTCATCTCGATCGGTTCAGCGAATTTGTCGAACCGATCATTAGCCTTTGATACGGAATGCAACCTGAGCGTGGAAGCTGCCGGCAACGCAATGCAAAGAGCGCGTTGTGCGGATGGCATTGCACGCCTGCGCAGCCGTTTGCTGGCAGAGCATCTTGACCAACCAGTGTCGAAAGTCATGACAAAGACTCGCGAACGCCAGAGTCTGCTGTATTGCATTGCGACGCTTTCTTGCCGCGAGCGCAGGCTGGAGTCCTTTGAACCACAACTCGCGCCCGAGCTTGATGCCTTGCTGCCGCAGCGGGCATTGTTTGATCCGGAGCGGCCTATCGATCCCGAACAGTTCATTGCCCAGTTCGTGCCACGTGACGCGCGCGAACCGGTGCCACGCAGGCTTGTCGGACTTGCCTTGCTGGCCGTGCTGCTGGTCGGGCTGGCATTGGCCTGGCGTTTTTTACCGCTGGGAGAATTGCTCAATCCGGTGGCCCTTGTGGCACTGGCGGAAGAACTGGAAGCGCTGCCATTAACGCCGGTATTCATCATGCTGGCTTATGTGATTGGTGGACTGTTGATGGTGCCAGTTACCTTGTTGATCGCAGTTACCGGCATCGTGTTCGGTGCAATGCCGGGTGCGTTCTATGCCATGGCGGGTTCGCTACTGAGCGCGGCTGCGGGCTATGGCGTGGGCGCTTGGGCAGGGCGCGACGCTGTGCGGCGCTGGATGGGTGGGCGCATTAACAGATTGTCGAGGCGGCTGGCCAAGCGCGGCATTCTGGCCATCACGATTGTGCGTATCTTGCCACTGGCGCCTTTCAGCATAGTCAATATCGTTGCAGGCGCGTCCGCCATCAGACTGCGCGACTACCTGATCGGCACGGCGCTCGGGCTGGCGCCCGGCATTTTGCTGACGACTACTTTCGCACACAACCTGATGAAGGCGATCCGCAGTCCGCGTGCCGATACGCTTGCCGTACTGGTGATCGTCGTCTTACTGCTAATTGGCTTCGCTTTGTTCATGCAAAAGTTGTTAAATCATCGCAACGACGATGCTGCACCATGAATCAAGCCCACGCGAACCCATGGCCGTTGACGATTGCTACCTATAACATCCATGCGGCGGTGGGTAGTGATGGCCGCTTCGCTCCGGCTCGCGTGGCACGAGTACTGCGCGAAATCAACGCCGACATCATCGCTCTGCAAGAGGTCCCGCTAGGCGGCAGCCATTGGCCGAATGTGCTGAGCATGCTGGAAAAGGCAGTCGGGCTGGCGGCAGTAGAGGGCTATACCTTCTCCGTTGGCGGCAGGCGCTTCGGCAATGCGATCCTTTCGCGCTACCCCGTACTGACGACGCGCAGGATAGATATCTCGTTTGGCAGCCGCGAGCCACGCGCTGCGCTCGACGCCGATATTTATTGTCATGGACATGCGTTGCGCGTCATTGCAACCCATCTTGGTTTGCGTGCAGCAGAACGTCGCGCCCAAATCGCCAAATTGCTTCAGACATTCGATACTGGCGAGATGCCAGTCATTTTGCTCGGTGACGTCAATGAATGGTTTGTGTGGGGTCGCACATTGCGGCAGCTGGTATCGCACTTTCAGGCGGTGCCGGCACCGGCGACTTTTCCGGCCCGATGGCCATTGTTTGCACTGGACCGCATCTGGATACGGCCGCGTCACCGGCTGGTGCATGTGCACGTACATGCAAGCCGCATGGCGCGGCTGGCTTCAGATCATTTGCCGCTGGTGGCGCATATTGATGGTTAGCTGTTTTTTTATGGCTGTGCCGGTGTAACACGCCAGATGACATTACCGACGTCATCGGCTATCAATAACGCACCACGCGCATCAACGGTAATGCCAACTGGCCGTCCATAAGCTTCAGTGTCTTTAGAGACGAACCCGGTCAGGATATCTTGCGGCGGCCCTGCAGGCTGGCCTGCCTGAAAGGGCACATAGATGAGCTTGTAACCAGTGATGGGATCGCGATTCCAAGAGCCATGCAGCGTAATGAAAGCGCCGTTACGATAAGCAGGAGGCAGTAGCTGATCACGGTAAAACAGCAAACCAAGTGCTGCGCTGTGCGCTCCCAGCGCGTAGTCCGGCACTAGCGCACGCGCAACCATATCGGGGCGGGGTGGCTTCACGCGTGGGTCTGTATTCTGGCCAAAGTAACTCCATGGCCAGCCATAAAAGCCACCATCCTGCACCGAGGTCAGGAAGTCGGGTACCAGATCATTGCCCAGCTCGTCACGTTCATTAACCACGACCCAGAGTGTGCCGCTATCTGCGTCCGAATCAGGCTGCCAGTCCATGCCGACCGGATTGCGCAAGCCGGATGCAAACTGCCGCATACGACCGCTGGCGATTTCGATTTGCAATATTGATGCGCGCAGGTTTTCTTTTTCTATGCCGTTCTCGCCGACATTGCTGTTTGATCCGACCGTTGCGTATAAATATTGACCATCCTGCGAAGCGATAATATTTTTAGTCCAGTGATGATTGATCGGCAAGGCAGGCAAGTCCGTGAGTTTCTGACCCGGCTCTGTAATGCGCAGCATGCCTGGTTGCCAATTGAAGCGCAGTACGGCATCGGTGTTGGCCACGTACAAAGCGTTGCCGACCAGTGCCATGCCGAACGGCGAATGCAGGCCTGTAATAAATTCACTGCGCGTCTCTGCAATACCATCACCATCGGCGTCGCGCAGCAGCGTGATTCGGTCAGCGCTATCGCCGCCGGCACCAGCGCGTTTCATGCCCGCTCTAAAAAAGAAATTCTTGATCATGTTGCCGCTTGACTGTCCCTGTGGCGTGTTGGTCTCTGCGACCAGGACATCACCGTTAGGCAGCGTGTATAACCAGCGTGGATGGTCCAAGCCGCTGGCAAAGGCTTGCACCTGAAAGCCGGGCGCTGCTTGCGGCTTACCATTTACTGGCCATCCACGCGCTGGCGGGATCTTCACGGTAGGAATAAATGACGTATCTGGCGGCGGCAAGACCGGATGCGGGCCGAAGCCTGCGCTGGCCGGCAAGCTTGATGGTGCGGCACAAGCCGTGACCGTTAGTGCCAAGAATAGCGACGCAGCCAGAGAAAACAGTGGAGCAAAAGAAGGGCGCATGAATCTATCTTCCTGAAGAACTACCGATAAAGTTTGAATCCATTATTGACTAATTCTGTGCGCGGTGCCTCAGAATTTGATCGAGTAAAATTGATTAAAATTGTCATTAAAGTTTGGGAGCTTGTATGAATCCGTCTTCATTATCACCTCGGTCGATCAGCCGCGTCATCGAGGCAGCAGCCGTTTCCGACGGTGCCGGCGTGCGTCTTCGTCGCAGCCTTGGCAGCGGTGAAGGCACGCGGCTGGATCCCTTTCTGATGCTCGACGAATTTTCGTCCGAGAATCCGGATGACTATCTGGCCGGTTTTCCTTCGCATCCGCATCGCGGCTTCGAGACCGTCACTTATATTCTCGATGGCCATATGCGGCACGAAGATCATCTGGGCAATCAGGGTGACCTGAAAAGTGGGGGCGTGCAATGGATGACAGCAGGGCGCGGCATCATCCATTCTGAAATGCCGCAACAGGAAGAAGGGCGCATGCGCGGCTTTCAACTATGGATCAATTTGCCGGCGAAAGAGAAAATGAAACCGGCAGGCTATCGCGATATTCAGCCGGAAGAAATTCCGAATCATGCACTGGCAGGGGGCGGTCGTGCCAAAGTCATTGCAGGCAGCTTGCACGCAGATGGCCAAACAGTTACCGGCCCTATAGACAAGCTGGCAACCGAGCCCTTGTATCTGGATGTGGAACTGCCAGCGAAAAGGAGCTTCAGTCATCCGCTGGCTTCCGGCCTCAATGCGATGGTGTATGTCTTCGAAGGCAGTCTGCAGTTGGCAGGTAACGAGCAGGTGCTGCAGTCGCATCATGCGGCGATCTTGTCGGACGGCGATAGCGTCGCGCTGCAAGCCGGTAGCGACGGTGCACGATTCTTGTTATTGGCTGGGCGGCCTTTGAATGAGCCGATTGTGCAGTACGGTCCGTTCGTGATGAATACGGTGGAAGAAATTCAGCAGGCGGTGCGGGATTATCAGACTGAGCAGCTTACTAAAGGCTAGCTTTTTTTCGTTCACAACGAAAGACGCTGGGCCCCAGCGTGCGCTGGGGCGACGATAGAAAATTGTCACGGTATTTAAATTACTACTGTCATCCCAGCGCAGGCTGGGATCCAGTGTCTTTCGTCGTTTTGCAATAGACCGCATATTTGCACGCATCAATAATCCCCTGCGCAGCCTCTTCAAACCGATAGTCTTCCACCAGCCGCCGCGATTGCATGCCAAAACTTTGCAGGCGCTGCGGGTCCTGCAGCAAAGAAGCGGCGCGCTCTGCCCACTGCGCCACATCAAGTGGACAAATAAAACCATTTAGCCCGTCAACCACCAGTTCACCGGCCACACCCGCATGCGGTGTCACCAGTACCGGCAGGCCGGCCGCACAGGCTTCGTTGGCCACAACGCCCCACACATCGGCACTGGTCGGAAATAAAAATAGTCGCGCTGACTGATACAGCGCTGGCAAGTCACGCTGGCTGGCAAAGCCATGAAAATGCGATTCAACTTGTGCTGCCATCTGATTTGCCAGCCTTCGTGCAGCACTCTCTTCGCTGCCAGAACCTACAAACAGTATGCGTAGCTGACGGCCAAGCAGTTGCGCTGTACGAGCTGCGACCTGCAAAGCAAAGTCTGCATTCTTTTTAGGCTCGATACGACCGCAGAAAATGAAGTCATACGGTTTATCCTCAGCATTCATCGCCGTGTCAAAACGCGAATTATCGATGCAAAGGCAGGACTTGAAGCAGCGTGAGCGGGCAACACCGTACTGCTGATATAAAGCGATACCGCCATTGCTAGCAGCAATGAAACTGGCAGAGCGGGCGTAGGTAAACTGTCTTATTTTTTTGTGCAGTTTGCTTAAATTCTGTTCTGAATTCAGCGTTCCATCCGTCATCGGCACGTACGGCTTGCGCCTTAAAAGCGTCCAGGCCAGCGTATACAAATGGGTAGGGTTGAAGCCATTGCTGACCACAACATCGGGATTGAAGCGCGATAGCGCGAGCAATACATCCGGGTTGTTATGAATGTAGCGGCCATGGACTGTAGTGATTCGCTCGCGCAGGAAGACATGATCGAACTCGAAGGCGGGCAAGTCCCAGTGCCGGTTTGGTTCGCGGCGGCAGCAGAAAATCACGCGTAACTGAACCCGAGGCACTGCGGCAATCAGGTTAAACACAGGTATGCGATAGGGCGGCGGTTCGTTAACCACCAGCGCAATTTTCAGCATGACGCCCTCCCTGTTGCTGCGGTTACGCGCTGTTGTGCATCGTTACGCTTGCCATCGGCATCATTGATGGCTTCTTCATAGATGCCAAGCAGGATGTCGTAGTTATGTTCAGGGGTATAGCGCGCCAAATATTCTTCGCGTGCTGCCCGGCCCATGTCCTGCATGGCAGCCGGGTTGGCTTGAGCCCAGGATATGGCGCTGGCCAATTCCGCGGCGTCGCCTGGCGTGACGAGCAAACCGGTTCTGCCATGCTCAACCAATTCAGCCAGACCACCGTGTCTCGTACCAATGACTGGCGTGCCACAGGCAAAGGCTTCAATTGCAACTAGCCCGAAGCTCTCGACACCCGTGCTGGGTACAAGCACGTAAGCGGCACCGTGCAGCCGTTCTATGAATTGTGATGGTGATTGAAAGCCGCCATAACGTAGACCCGGCGCTTGCTCTACGAATGCTTGCAGTGGCCCTTTGCCATAGACATCGATACGACATTGCGGCAGTCTGGTCATTGCGCTGGCTAGAATGTCGACGCCCTTTTCAGTCGACAGCCGACCTATGAAAATCCCGCCTTTGCGTTTTTCCCAATGCGGCTCGCGACTCGATTCCACAAAGTTGGGCTTGATGCGCAAGCGATCTGCAGGCAGTCCGCCGCGTGTGAATTTATCGCGGCATAGCTGGTTCAGCACAATGTAGCGACTGACATCTTTACGCCAGGTGCCGCGCCAGCGATGCACTGCCAGCATTGCGGCAGTCACGGCAGTTTGCGAATACGAGTGGCGGTAGCAGCGGTGCACGACAGCCCGCCATGGTAAATGGCCGACGCAGTCTTCACAGGCGCGACCCTGTCGCAGCAGCATCGCTTGCGGGCATAGCAGCCGGAAGTTATGCAAGGTCTGCACGACCGGAATGCGAAGTTGTACTGCAATGCCGTAGAGGGATGGCGAAATCAACGGGAAAGTATTGTGCGCGTGGATCAGGTCCGGCGCGAAGCTGCCGCTCAGTTGCGCGATATCTTTTTCGGTCTGGCGCGACCAGATTGCGGTCAGCGCGGCAGCGGCGGGATTTATGTTGTTGAGTTCATTGTTGTCACGGCTGTAGAGCATGACTTCATGACCGCGCTCACGTAGCAGCGATACTTCAGCGTCGACTACCGTATCTTCACCGCCGCGGTAATGGTAGCGATTATGCGCAACGAGGATTTTCATGAGGGCAGGGAAGTAGCAGGTATCTGCGCATCCTAGCTGCTGCTGGCTTGCCGGTTTGGACTTTACTCAAGCGACTCCGCTATTATTCGTGCAGCCCTATTTGGCTTTGATAAATCAACGGAGACGAACAATGAGTCCTATGAATTTTACTGGCAAGCGGGTATTGATTACCCAGGCTAACGACTTCATGGGGCCAGTGCTGACCGAGGTATTTACCGAACTTGGTGCTACCGTTTTGGCTGACCATGGTGCGCTGGATGATCCGGCACGACCTGCGGAGTTAATTGCCGAAAGCGGCGTCGTTGATGTCTTGATTCTCAATCTGGGCATTCCTGCGCCGACCACTGCAGCGGTTGATGTGGCCGATGACGAATGGCGGCAAGTCTTTGCGCACATGGTTGACCCTTTGCCGCGCCTGCTGAAAGCCGTTCTGCCGCAGATGAAGGCGCGCGGCCACGGTAAGGTACTGTTAATGGGCAGTGCGTCTGCTTTGCGCGGCATGAAACGGGCGTCCAGCTATAGCGCGGCTCGCGGTGCGCAGCTTGCCTATATACAGGCGGTTGGCGTCGAACTGGCGCCTGCCAAGGTGCAGGTGAATGCGATTGCGCAGAACTTTGTCGACAACCCGACTTATTTCCCGCCGTCGGTGCAGGCCAATCCGGCTTTTCAGGAAAGGCTTAAGCGTGAAGTGCCGCTCGGCCGTCTGGTCGGTGCGCGCGAAGACGCCATGTTTGCTGCCTACCTCGCCAGTGAGCATGCAGACTGCTTTGTTGGGCAGGTCTTCCCGGTATGTGGTGGCTGGGTTCCTCGTTAGTTTTCCAGAATTTGCATGAATTTACATTGTTAAATCCTTGTTTTTATGGGGTTTTATATTTACCGAATAATTGACATCAATTAAATCATTCAATTCATTGATTTTTAAAGAAATAATCGAAAATGTTCAACCAGTTTCTGGAATCTAAAAAATCGGGCGGAATCATCTTGATTCTGTGCACCTTGATTTCCCTGTTGCTGGCGAATTCTGCTTTGAGCGAAAGCTATCTGCACATCTGGCATTTGCGCATAGGTGGACTCAGTGTGGAGCACTGGATCAATGATGCGCTGATGGCCATTTTCTTTTTGCTCATTGGTCTTGAACTTGAGCGCGAACTGTATAACGGTGAGTTGTCGAACTTCAAAAATGCTTTGTTGCCGATTGTCGCCGCCGTTGGTGGCATTGCGGTGCCGGCTGCGATTCATTTTGCGTTCAATAACGGCACGCCGACGCAGGCTGGCCTTGGTATTCCTATGGCGACCGACATCGCTTTTGCGCTGGGCGTGCTTGCCTTGCTGGGCAGTCGAATTCCGACTTCATTGAAGATCTTTCTGACTGCATTGGCAGTGATGGATGATCTTGGCGCCATCATCGTAATTGCCTTGTTTTACACAGCAAAATTGACACTTATTTATCTATTGGCGGCATGCGCGGTTTTCGGGCTGATGCTGGTATTGAACCGAATTTTTCGCGTCATGGCATTAACGCCGTATCTGATTGGCGGCGCGCTAATGTGGTTCTTGATGCTGAATTCCGGCGTACATGCAACCATAGCAGGCGTGTTGCTGGCGTTTGCGGTTCCATTCTCGGCCAGACAAGACGACGAAGAATCTCCGTCCCATCGACTTGAGCATGTTCTACACAAGCCGGTAACTTTTATCGTTTTACCTTTGTTTGCCTTGGCAAATACCGGCATTGTCATTGGGAACGGCTGGATGCAGGAACTGATGTCCTTGAACAGCTTTGGCATTCTGGCTGGCCTGGTCATCGGCAAGCCTTTGGGCATTACGTTGGTGACCTTACTGGCACTTGGTATTGGGCTTTGCAGGCTTCCGACTGACTTGAACTGGAAGCATATCGTCGGTGCGGGTTTGCTTGGTGGGATAGGTTTTACGATGTCTATCTTCATTACGAATCTGGCGTTTGTAGGCGAAGCTGATGTGATCAATGCATCGAAGATGGCGATTTTGCTGGGTTCTTTGACGGCTGGCACATTGGGCTTTGTCTGGTTGACGGTGTTCGGGAGTAAGCATCATTAATGCGCATAATATGTATTATGTAAAACGATGTGGGGATATGAAATCTGACAAATTAGTAAGCCCCACATCCGCTTTAAAGCCTGACCTGCTCGGTATGCCCAAAGCCTTTTTGATAGTCGAGTATTGAGGCAAGCTCTGGCACGATCTTCAAAAACACAATGTCCTCTGGTGCACTAGTTGGTACCAATTGATTCAATTGCGGATAGCGGCCACGCAAACAGGCTGTTGCATGCGCTATCTCATCCGGTGCTTGCAGAATCTGGGCATGAGCCGCCATTGATAATCCCTTGATGTGCATCCAGTCCGTGTAGGGCAAATTCACGGTCAGTGAGACTTTATCGCAGCAACGGATATTGGCAGCTTTCTGGCTTTCCTTTCCTATGCCGGCATAAAGTGTCGTACCGTCGTTGGCGTAGCTGATCGTCGTCGCTTGCGGGTAGCCATCGGGCCTGACCGTTGCCAGCGTCATGTCCTGACCTTCACGCAGGATGTCAATAATCTGGTCTTGCGCAGCTTGATTCATTACCGGCTCCTGAACAAACAGCCACCCCCGTTCACGCCAGGGGCGTTACCAGCTTTTACTTGATGGACAGGGTCTTGCTGACGCTGCCAGACTTTTTGGGAAGTGACAGCTTCAATACGCCATTTTCATATTCGGCTTGCGCACCCTGGTCGTCAATTTCCTGCGGTAGGGTAAAACTGCGATATTGCTGTCCCAGATAGCGCTCGCGGCGTACTACATTGCCGCCCTCTTTTTGCTCTTGTTCCGTTGTTGTCTGTGCCTGAATCGAAACGGTATTGCCTTCAATCGCGATTTTGATATCTTCCTTTTTCATGCCCGGAATATCCGCTTTGACAATATAGTCCTTGTCGGTTTCCTCGACATCCATGCGAATACGCGGCTCTGCTTCGTAACCACGCATTCCTGGCATAAGGGAAAATTCCTTCATCATGTCATCGATGCTGCGCAAGGGATCAAAGCGAAACGGATCAAAGCGAACCAGTTCGGCAAAAGGGTCGGAACGGATCAGATTGCGTGCCATAGAACTCTCCATAACGTCAGGTTGACAAAACAGTGCTTCAAAAAGAATACGTTGCTGCTGACCAGCGGGTCTGAGCGAGCGCAAATTACGGTCACGGGATAGGCTCTTATTTTCGCAAGCTCTCTTCCCTGCCCGGCTGCTCGACCATGGCAGCGGCCATCAATGAAAGCTCGGATGCCAGCAGATTGATAATGTCGTCAGAGGTGATGATGCCAAACAGATTGCCAGCATGCGCTAGCACCGGCAGGCGCCGGATTTTTCTGTTTCGCATCAGCTTGATGGCGTCGAACAAGCTGGCATCTTCCCGCACCGTTACCAGCGGGGCCGTCATCATGTCGCCGGCAGTGAACAGCTTGGCATCAATGTCTAGGGCAATGCTCTCGACCAGAATGTCGCGGTCAGTCACGATCCCGACAGGGATGCGCAAGCCATCGCTATTAATTTCGATCACGATAACGTCGCCGACATGATGCCGGCGCATCAACCCGGCAACTTGTGCGATACCGGTATCGGCATCGCAACAAATGACATTCATATTGCAGTAGTCCCGGATCAGCATGATGCTCCCGTTTACAACAGTGATTAGTAGTCATTAAGTGAAGCACATTGATTGACAGCGCAATGCTTATGCAACAAGATCAACGTCATGCTGTTCCCATTCAGGACGTTCAGGAGGCGACCCCACCATGCACCCCGAAACCAAGCATTCATCATCAGCCCTAGCCCAAAGCGAAGAACACGCAGACTTCAGTCTTGAACGGATCAGCCGGCTGGTCTCTGATCTGGAGCAGGAACTGGCCAAAGCGCCGCCCGGCTCGCCGCGCCTGCATGATTTGCGCAATGAACTGGACGACCTCAAGCGCACGCTTTCAAACACTGAGCATCCAGACAAGACCATCAAGCAATTGCACGATATGCGTGCCAGCCTGTCTGAATTTGCCGCCACTGTTGAAGGCGAGATCCTCAAGGACACGCCTTATCTGACTGAACTGGGCCGCATTCTGGGTTTCATCTAAAACATCTGAATCGTAGAAATCGCACTGCCCCTCTTCAGCGCGGCAACTTTTGCCGCGCTGCCTTGTCTTATTCCGGCTAGTCATCAATCCTTGCGCCAACCCGGCGCGTCCCCTGCTGTTCCATGCCGCTGATGCGCGGCCTGATCTTTGAGACTTTATTTACATGCCCAATTTTTCTTCTCTGGCGCAATCCCTGAAAAAAAGCTATTTGCGCGCCGCGATTTTTTCTGCCGTCGTTTTGGCAATTATCATCGCCTCCTTGCAACATGAACCCAAGCTGGCGCTTAGTTCGCCGGTCGTACAAAGTCAGGATATTTCACTGATAACGAAGCTGGTTGCCAAGCGCAGCGAGCTTGAATACTTGCTGCTGGCGCAGCCGCTATCGGACTTCCCGCGCTATGTCATCAAGTACAAAGACCAGCCACAGATTTTGGTCGTGAAAGTGCCCAGCACGTCGCACATGAATCTGGAGCGTGAAGTCTTGCTGAAGAACGATATACCGTATGCCATCGCGCAGCCGGAATGGCTACTCAGCCATAAGGAAGTGTTGCAGGACCCTAGCACGCAGAATGACTTCTGGCAGTCAACCGGCTCCTTCCTGGCACGCAATGCGATCGGCCTTCTCTTGCTGGTCTTCATGCTGTTCGCTCTCAAAAAAGGTTTGCCGGGTCTGGGCTTCGCAAGCTCCGTCATCAAACCGGAAAACTTAAAAGGGAGCATGGATGATCTGGTCGGGATGGAGGACATCAAGCGCGAAGTGGCGCATCTGGAGGACATGATCCGTCATCGTGACATCTATAAATCTCACAATATCGACAAGCCCTTCAACGTCATGCTGACCGGACCAGCCGGTACAGGCAAGACCAAGCTCGCTGGCTATCTAGCCAAAAAACTCGATATTCCATTGATACAGGCTTCAGGCTCCGGTCTCGAATCTGGTCTGGTTGGCGGCGGCTCCAAGGCCTTGAATGCCATCTACAAGAAAGCCTGTGCGCAGGGACGCTGCCTGATTTTTCTGGATGAAGCGCAGTCCTTGTTCATGCCGCGTGGTCGTGGTGAGCGCAAATGGGATGACGATACCGCTAACACCCTGCTCGGTTTGCTGGACGGGATCAAGAGCGATGAAGGGCGCGACGTGATCTGGGTCGTTGCATCGAATTTCGATGAATTCAGCAGCGAAATGGATGAGGCAATGCTGCGGCGCTTTACCGTCAAGATCAACTTCCGTATGCCAAACAAATCGGAACGCCGTGAATTGCTGCAGGTATTTTTGCGCCGTAAAGATGAAAAATGCGTGGCGTGGGATCAGCTCGATCTCGATTACGCCGCCGAGATTACTGCGAACCTCTCACCTGCCCTGCTCGAAGCCGTCGTCGAGCGCGCCAGCATGATAGCGATCGAAGAAAATAAGCAGATTGACTCTGACTTGTTGTGCCGCGCTTTCGAGCGGTGCGCAATCGGCCTGACCGATCGAGCCATGAGTGCCGACAAAGACAAGCAGAGAGAACGGGTGGCGTTGCATGAACTAGGGCATTTTTTCATGCAGATTGATCCGTTTCTGCGACAAGGCCTGCCGCTCAATCAAGTCAAGGCGCAGTCAACGCTGCTCAAAATTAGCACCGAGTCCGTATCCAAGCTCGGCGCGCTAGGCTATGTGCTGTCTGCGTCGCACGATAACGGCCTGCAAACGCTGGAAGAGTTGGAGCAGGATGTAATGCAGCTCTATGGCGGCGTCGCAGCGGAAGAATTTTTCTATGGCGCACGCGGCATTTCCATCGGTAGCCAAAACGATATTCAGAAAGCGACCGCAAGGCTGGATCTGATGGTCAATCAACTCTCCATGTATTCGCACACGAAACTTGATTATCATCATTTTCATCGCGAAGGTACTGGCGACGATGCACTGCATCAGTTGGAAGTCAAGTCGGACGAGTTGTACTCACGCACACTGCAAGCCATCAAGGGTTATGCCGAACTGATGGCAGCGATCAAAACCACACTACTGGAGCGGTATGTGTTGTCGAAGGATGAGGTATTTGCGCTACTTGATGAACTGATGACGACACGAACCAATGCGCCGCACGTGCCGGAACTGGCTCCAACTTTTCATTAACCCTAACCCTGATTGATAAAAAATCAACAGCAAGCGAAATGCGCCGGCGTAAGTGGCTGGGGCATTTCCTTGTTCCCCTCTTCCAGCAGCCTTTCGACTGCAAGCTGCACCTTCATCTTCAACTGCAAATAAGCGTCGACCTGATCGAGCTGTGTATCCTGCCCACGGCAAAGCATGTACAAGGCTTCAGCTGAAACCGGACAGCGGTAAATTTTGTCATCAATGTTAACGGTAAAGACCGTGCATTCACGTTCTAGCGCTTTGGCTTTGATCAAGTGCATGCTTGCCTCGGATGGCTGAGTGCTTTATTGACTCAAGAAATTTATTTCATGGATTGCAGCTAAAAATATATGCCTTAATGTTAACGTCAAGCTGCATATGAAATATGCTGAGCATCAAAAAGGCTGTGATATATCTTCATAAATGACTGCGCTAAGAAGGCAAGGTTCATGAAGTAGTTGGCACACACGGAAAAAGCAGGAAAGATTTGGTGTGGATCAGGAGTGGCGGATTCTGCTTACGCTTGCGTTGAGTGCTCCGCTGAGATTTTTTTAAGTCGCACAACGAAAGACGCTGGGTTCCAGCGACTTTCATCACAATCAAAAATTTACTCGTCAGATTTCTCCTCCGAACTAGATTCATTTAGCTGAGTAGGCTTTACAGTTGTTGAAGTCGTGGCACTTGATGCTGTATTTTCTGATTCTTGCGTGTCTGACGATATGCTAATTAATGGTGGTGTTGAAGCCTTCTCGGCACCGGCGTCAATTAATTTTCGATTCAGATTTTCTGTGAAATTAATGTCCTTGCTGAAGGCGGTGGTGCGACGTTTTTGCTTTGCATTAAATTCTTTTTCAAACAAAACATCCAGATTTTTAATTACGATTTTTACTTTTTCTTCAGACTGAAAACCTTTACTGCGTTTCATTTCATCGTATTCACGGACTGCCAGTTTCAAATTCAAGATGACGTTGCTTACAGTAGTTTTCAAAGCTGGGTCAAAGGAAATATTTTGATTGTTATTGATGAATTTTAAAAAATCAGCTTCCATATCATCGAAACCACATTCTGACTTTATGTCGTCCAGAATTTTTTTGTAATTTCTTTCTATCTTCACATTGACCAGCATGGCATGACTATTGACTCGGCTATGACCTCTGGCCCTTTCGTTCTTCTGCAATTCGTTGATGCGGTTTTTTTTGAGTTCAATTAGCTTGAATTTTTTAATTGCTTCGATTTCACGTGTTTCAGCTTCAACTTTTTCAAAAAATTTCTTCTTCAAATCTGCAGGCATTTCGTTATTGGATTTTTTCAGAAAATCATTGGACAAAGATTTAATTCCTTCACTAAGTGCCTCTATAATTGCACTTGTAAGCCAGGCTTCCACTTGTGAAGGGCGCTCCGGAAAACCTTCCATAGCCATTACCTGGGCGAATCGTGTCACGACCATGTCAAAGAGAAAATGCAGGCGAGCGTCGTTTATTTCCTTCGCTCGCAATTTTGAACGTGTAACGCAAATTTCCAGAAGCTTCTTATCGCCTTCAAAAAGCAAATTCAAAAAATTGGTCGGCAAGGCAGATTTCAAGATGTTGTTTTGTTTGCCAAGAATGCTGTCGGCAATATTTTGAGCATGCGGGTTGAGCAGTGAAAAATATTTATTTTTTATTTCTTCATCTGTTTCGCCAAATTTCACGGAATCATCGTCGAGTAACTTAGCTTTATCAATTTGACTAGTCACATTTTTCCATTCTTGGCTATTTCTCAATTCATCACCGAATAGTGCTATGAGCAATTCGGATACGGAAGTCAAGCCGTTGTCTGGAAATTCTGTCAGGTGCGTCAAAACTTTAGGAATTGCTTTGACTGCAAAATGAATATCTTGCCGGCCGAATGCTCTGATCGCTGACGGGATTAGGGCATCGTCCTCATATTTTTTGAAGATTAAATACAGTACCGCTCTTGTGCAATCCTCAATAGTTGGGGGGCTTGCTTTGACCGAAACAGCTGTTTCAGTCTTTAATGTTGATGTGCTTGCTGTTGAGGTTACTGAAGAAGATGTATATGTGCTGCGCGGAGAGGCTGGCGTAGCTGTATTCGCTTCATCTCTTTTTTGATTCAATAACTTCGTAGGTGCGAATATTATAGTGCGACGTACTTGCAGTATGGGTTCAGAATTCAAAGGAATTTCCGCATGAGAAATCGAGGCATGATTGCCCGGCGAAGAATTTTTTTCGCTAGTTTTATTTTGCTCTATTGAAGATCTGTTTTTTTCTGGAAGTCCGGAATCAGAATATTTCCGCGGCGATTTTTCTTCTGTCAAAGTTGAATTTTTACTTTTTAAGAGCCGAGGAGATTTCGGTATTTGTCGAGGAGATAAATTTATCTCATTTGCTTTTGTCGAATTTTTTTCTGCAGGGATTTGTAGTTTCATTACTGGTTTTTTATTCTTCGACTCCTCGTCCAGATCAGGTAGTTCAATAGTGCTTTTCGAAGCAATGGAGGATGTGGTGTCCAATCGATTATCGGTAACGACCTTGTCAGGGTTAGGATCGATATCCGTAACAATTGTTGGATTGGTCTCATTCAGATGAGTACGGCTATTGGTGCGTGTTAACGACATGAGTTCTCCAGATTTTCAGTGGGTGGCATTGTTCTTTCCTCCATTGAAGGAACGATGGCTTTGGTAACACCCTTTTGATACTTGTTCGCTGATTTCTGGAAATTGAAATGAAATTGAAAACGGACGCCTAAGCGTCCGCCAAAGTTACTACTTTGTGAAATATCCCTGATTTAGATGACCGATTAGCGATTAATACAAGCTAGGCATGCAGATGCATATTGCTTGATCCCATACCGGGAAGTACGGGTGCATCAGTACTATCACCGGTTACATACTTCGCCCATGTTCGAACAATGTTGGTGAAAGTTTTCATGCCCTCTTGCAAATCCATCAAGCTCAAATTATCGAGGCAGAGTTCGCAGCTAAGAATCAGTGCTCCCTTTGGTCCTGCCAAGCCAATTTTTACGCCACCCGTTTCCCGCCACAGTAAGTTATAACAGAGCAGGGTTTCATATATTGGCAATTGCAGAGTGTCATTTGGACTACCCAGTTCGGACGAAAGAACCATACGCGCCGGATCTTCTGAGGCTTCAATAATAACGATGGTTTCGTCAGAATATTGTATTGCCCAGCTCGGCTCTTCTGTCTGGACTACCGCATCGATATCGGGGCTGGCAGGGCCTAGTTCCTGAATCAGGTTTTGAATTTTTTCTATTGTGCTGGCCATGATTTTACCTTCCGTATTACATGATGATTTTTGACTTGATTCCGTCAACGTGTTCTTGTGCCCTGCCCTGCAATGATTTCACATTGCCGATTGCATTTGATAAGCGGTTTACCTTTGCATCATCGCCATAGTTAATTTTTATTTTTCTTGTTACTGCAGCGCTGGCGCCCTTTTTCTGAACTACCGCAGACGAGTCTGCTAATGGCATGTTCATAGGTTTTGCCGATATATTATTTGGTCCCATCTCGTGATCCTTTCTGGTTACCAGTCTTTTTTAATCAAGCGCCTAAATGCAGCATGTCTACCGGTGCTGGCATTTGAGGCGTCTGCTCTGCCTCACCTGTCACATACACGCTCCATACCTGTCCAATGCTGACAAAATTACTTAGTACGGTTTGCAAATCATTTAGCGTCAAGTCGCTCATATAAAGATCATAAAGAAGCATTAATTCGCCATTTGGTCCGGCTAATGCCATCTTTACGCCGCCGGTATCTTTCCACAGCAGGTTGTAGCAAAGCAGCGTTTCATAAACTGATAATTGCATGCTCTCGGACGGTATTCCCAGCATCCCTGAGAGAACAACGCGGTCAGGGTTTTTTGCCCATTCGAGGGTAACGATGGTTTGATCATCAAACTGGATAGCCCAATTTTCTTCTTCGCTTTGAATGACGGCATCTATTTCAGGCATAGCAGGTCCGATCTCTTCCATCATGATCTGCATACGTTCCAGATTGGTAGCCATTTTTTCTCCTCGTTAAATCTTGTTTGAATGGAGCATTGTTTTCTGATGATTATGTGAAATTAAGCAACAGATAGTTCCGATTCCCATACAAAATAAAATAAAGAATGTCTTTGGAAGCCGAATTTCTGCGGCTTAGCTAAATTTAAGGCACGAAAAAAAACCGGCTATCCGGAAGAGTCCGGACAGCCGGTTTGGCTTTATGCTTGCTGAAAATTCCCTAGAGTAATTTCATCAATGCAATTTAACGCGAGGTGAAGTTTTGCTACGCAACCATTGCGCGACTGTATCAACCAGCATTCTTAAAATGCCGTGCAGTGCCATTTGATGATGACGATACAGAGATAAATAGAGCAGGCGTGCCAGAAATCCCTGAATCTTTACTGAACGACCCACCAGCCTGCCCATCAGGTTGCCGACTGTTTCGAAGTTGCCCAGTGAGATTAACGACCCATGGTCATGATAAGTAAACGTAGGCAGGCTCTTGCCTTCCAGCCGGCGACGCATGGCCGTAACTAGTAAACTGGCCTGCTGATGGGCTGCTTGGGCTCTTGGAGGTACCGATTTTCCAGTAGCGGGCCACGGGCAACTTGCACAGTCGCCAAAAGCGAAAATATCTGGGTCAGTAATGGATTGCAAAGTCTGTGAAACGATGACTTGTCCTATCGGATTGGTGGGCAAGCCGACCCGTCCGAGTACGGCCGGTACTCTGATGCCGCCTGCCCAGACAGTCAGGTCACTCGGCGTCACTTTACCGCTGGCAGTCAAGACACCGTCAGGCTTGACCTCAGTAACTTTGTCGCCCGTCATGATGCTGACATCTAGATTGCCCAATAGTTGAGCAGTAGCTGCGGCAATACGCGCTGGCAGTGGCGGCAAGATGCGTGGGCCGGCCTCAATCAGGGTGATGTTGATGTCGCGCTCAGGGTCAAGATGATGCAAACCGTACGCAGCCAGCACTTGAGCTGTGCCGCGCAATTCAGCAGCGAGCTCAACGCCGGTTGCGCCACCGCCGATGACGACGACATTGACTTTCTGTTGTTCCAGTCCGTCTGATTCAGTCAAACGGGTTTGCGCGCGCATGCAGGCAGCGAGAAGCCGTTTTCTGACAGTCTCTGCCTGATTAACCGTATCGATTGCCATCGCATGTTCGGCTGCGCCAGGCACGCCGAAAAAGTTCGTCACACTGCCAATAGCCAGCACCAGGGTGTCAAACTGGATTGCGCGCTCCGGCAAGATCTGTGTGCGCTCGTCATCGAGCATGGCAGAGATGGTCACCGTCTTGTTCACACGGTCAAGGTCGAGCAACTCACCCTGCTGGAATTCAAAATGATGCCAGCGTGCCTGCGCCACATATTCAAGCTGGTGGGCATTGGCATCCATGCTGCCGGCAGCCACTTCATGCAATAGCGGTTTCCACAAATGGGTCGCGGCTTTGTCTACGAGGACAATATGCGCCTTACCCGCCTTGCCCAACTGGTCGCCTAATTTTGTGACGAGTTCAAGTCCCCCTGCCCCGCCGCCGATTACGACAATACGGTGCGTTTTTGTGGTGACGCTTTTAGGCACGATCCTGACCGGATTGAGTGTGGGTTGCATAGTTTTTCCGCTGAAGTCATGAATGACAGTTCTAGTACCTGTCAATTTGAATGTTTTAATTTGAGCAGTATTGTACTTTGTTGCAATAAAACCTAGCTTTCCGCTCCGAATAGTTCTGCTGCATCAGACGAATCCACATAGCGCAATCTTATGGAGAACCCTTATAGGTCTTGCATTGTCCACTTGTCAGATGCTTTTTAATTCGACAGGGAGAACAGAGCATGGCAAGCATTGATAAAGAATGGAGTACGCAGAATCAGGAAAATTTCATGCAGAGCTTGCTGGCCTTTACGCGTGAGCACAAGGCTGTCTACTGGACGGGTCCCCTTTCTCAATTTCTGGAGAAAATTCTGCCAGCCGATCCGCATGCGGTTGCCCGCAGTTCCCATCAATATATATGGGACATGATTCGCTGGACCCGGCATGAAGATGAGAATGGTCATTTCCGCACGCGTCTGTTTGACGAAGAACTATTCGGTGTTGATGAAGCGATAGAACGCGTAGTGGACTATTTCAAGGCGGCAGCTGCAGGGTCGGAAGTCGGTCGTCGCCTGCTGTTGCTGCTAGGTCCACCCTCGGGAGGCAAATCCACGCTGGTCATTTTGCTCAAGCGTGGACTGGAAGAATACAGCTACACCGACGCCGGCGCCATGTATGGAATTTATGGCTGTCCGGTGCACGAGTCACCCTTGCACTTGATACCGCATACGCTGCGCCCGACTTTCCGCGAAACCTATGGCGTAGATATCAGCGGTGAAATGTGTCCGCACTGCCGCATGCGTCTCGAACAGCAGTTCAATGGTGATTTCCTGCAAATGCCGGTCGAACGTATTTTCATTTCGGAGGCAGGTCGCAGCGGGATTGGTACCTACGCGCCGCATGACCCGACAACCGCAGATCTGGCTGATCTGGTTGGCTCCGTAGATTTATCCAAGGTTGCCGAATACGGCGATGAAGGGGACCCGCGCGCCTGGTCATGGTCGGGAGCGGTCTACGCTGCAAGCCGCGGCATGCTGGAGATGATTGAAATATTGAAAGTCAAACGTGAATTCTTGTATCTGCTGCTGACCCTGACGCAAGAAAAAAACGTCAAAGTCTCACGCTTCCCGCTGATTTATCTCGACGAAACAATACTGGCGCATACGAACCTTGCGGAATTCAGAAAATTCTTGCAAGAGAGTGAAAACGAAGCGCTGCTTGACCGCATGGTCATCATTCAAGTTCCCTACACACTAAACTACAAGGACGAAGCGCGCATATACAAAAAACTGATTTCCTCTGCTGCCCCTGCTTTTCGTGAAGTTCATCTTGATCCGCATGTATTGCACGCGGCAGCCGTCTTCGCGACCTTGACTCGGCTGCATGAGGGCGAGGAAAAAGACCAAGAGTTAAGCAAGCGCGTCAGGGTGTATGCCGAAGAAGAAGTCGAAGGCGTCAACCGCGCCGACGCAGAACGGGCACGCCAGAAAATGCCGGATGAAGGTCTCGGTGGGGTTTCACCTCGTTTCGTTATCAATGCACTGTCGAACGCCATTATCCAGTCCGACACAAAAAGTCTGACCACCATGGATGTGCTGCTCGCATTAAAAGATGCGATCGACAGCGATGCGCGCATTGATCCAAAAAAGAAACGCAAATGGATAGACTATCTGGTCTTGGCTCGTAAGCATTTCTATAACCGCTGGGTCAAGGAAGATGTTCACAAGGCGCTGTTTGTATCGTTTGAGCAGGAAGCGCAAGACTTGCTGGACAAGTATCTGGATGAGGTTGAAGCCACGCTGGACAACCGCCAGATCCGCGATCCGATTACGAATGAAGAGCGGCGGCCGGATGAGCGGTTTTTACGTTCAGTTGAAGAGAAAATCCATATCTCTGACTCTGGCAAGCAGTCCTTCCGGCAAGAGGTCGTGCGCAAAGCCATGGGTGCCTACAAACGGGGTGAAAAATTTAACCTCGACAGTCATGCGCAATTGCACGATGCGGTGCAGCAGTATTTGTTCGAGCAACGACGCGACGTGTTGCGGCTGGTTAGTTCGAGCAGCCGGCCGGATGAAGAGGTGCGCCAAAAAATATCCATCGTTGAGCAAAGACTTGTCGATGAATATGGCTATGACAGCCACAGTGCACGCGAAGCATTGAATTATGTGACGACGTTGCTGGCGCAAGAATGAAGCAGATATCTGTAAACGATGTGCCTGCAGACCTGTCTAAATTGTATGAAATTTTGAATCAGATGCTGATTCAATTTTGAATGTAAAGGACGAAAGGCAACGGATGACAGCACACAGCACGATCTCTGCAGGTTCGCCTTGGTATGCCTTGTTTTCGCGTGGCGCTCGCGACTGGCTGCGCCATAACGAGAAAGTGCGGCAAAGTGTGCAGAAAAGCCTGCCCGATTTAGTCGCGTCTTCGGATTTGATTACGGGTTCACAGGAGCGTACCGTCCAATTGCCGGTGCGTATGCTTGAGCATGCGCGTTTCAGGCTGTCCGATCCTCAGACTGAGAGCTGGCGCAGTGCCGGTCAGGGTCAGGGGCAGCCAGGTGACGTGCTGCGACCTGTTCAGCGCGGTAGTGACGACGATGAAGCCGAAGGCGACAGCAGCGAAGGTGAAGTACGCTTACTGTTAGAGCTCAAGGTTGATGACATTGTTGACTGGCTATGGGAAGAATTGAAGTTGCCCGACTTGCAGCCGAAACGCAAGCTCAGCCTGAACGAACCGGAGTATGTGCGCGAAGGCTGGGACAAGCACGGTGCCCGCGCCCGACTGGACAGGCGACGTACTGTCAAGGAAGCAGTCAAGCGGCGCGCGCTGCAGCAAGACCCTGTGCCTTTTTCGAATGAAGATCTGCGCTTTCGCCAATTGGTGCAGCGACGTCGGCCTGCAACCAGCGCAGTAGTACTGTTTACGCTGGACGTTTCAGCCAGCATGACGGAGGCTGAGCGCAAGCTCGCCAAGACTTTCTTCTTTTTTGTATTGCAAGGTATACGCCGCAAATACGGCAAAGTTGAAACGCGCTTCATTGCCCACACTACGCAAGCGTGGGAATTTAGCGAAAGCGAATTTTTTCAAGTGACCGGCACTGGCGGCACTGGCGCTTCAACCGCATTCAAGCTAGCCATTGACATGATTGAAGCTGAGTATGATCCGGCGCAGTACAACGGCTATCTGTTCTATGCGTCTGACGGCGAAAACTTTACGGAAGATCGCGGCGCAGCCATGGCGGGACTGGCGAAACTGACTAGCTTGCTCAACTATGTTGGCTATGTCGAGACTGTCCCCGGCACACCGCGCGCGTCAGAGACAGAAATGAAAATGATCTCCAGCCAGCTTGAACGTGATGGAGCCGCGATTGGCAATTGCGTATTGAGCCAGCCTGATGATGTTTGGAAGGCGATCCGTAAGTTCTTTGTACAGGAAGCCAGCCGCAGCGAGGAAGCGTAATGGTAAAGACAGAAGCTGAACTCGAAAATTATACTAACCGGATCGAACAGCTGGCACAGCAGCTTGGTCTGGATTACTACCCGGTTGATTTTGAACTGGTGCCGAATAATTTCATGACGGAGATTGCAGTCTACGGGCTACCGGTACGCATGCCGCATTGGTCATTTGGCGTGCGCTACATTCATCAGTTGATCCGACAAGGCATGGGGCATTCGCGCATTTTCGAAGTGATGTTTCCAGGTGACCCATGTCATGCCTATCTTGTCAACAATAATTCCGTCGCTGAAAACACTCTGGTGGTTGCGCATGTAATCGGTCATGCTGATTTTGCAAAAAATAATCATTTGTTTCGCCGCTTTATGGAAATGGCTGGTGGTCAAATTTTGCAGCAGGCCGCCAAGCGTGCGCACAGCATTGAAAATGCAATGGCACAGTTTGGGCAGGAGCGCGTCGAATCCATCCTTGATGCAGCCTTGGCACTGGAGCCGCATATTGATATCAACCAGCCGCTGCACCGTCAGGATTACGCAGATATTCATGACCAAAAAATAGACGGCAATACGCAAGAATCAGCAGGAGCGAATCAATTTGTCAGCCGCTATCACAGGCTGCCAGGAGAACCGGTCGTAGCAATACCCGAACGTGAGCAGCGCGCAGTAATTCCACCCAGACCAGAATTTGATTTGCTCTGGTTTATCGCTCATTACGCACCTGAGCTGGAAGGCTGGGAGCGCGATATCTTTCTGGCCGTGCGCGAGGAATCTTATTATTTTTACCCCGTATTTGCGTGCCAGATCATGAATGAAGGTTGGGCGTCTTACTGGCATGCGCGCCTTTTGCGCGAAGCGGATTTTTTACCGAGTGACCTGTATGTGTCAGCAATCAAGGCGCATTCCGATGTGGTGCGTCCTTACGCAGCAGACAATCAATTGTCACTGGCGATCAATCCCTATCATCTGGGATTTTCAATTTGGGAGGATCTGATAGACAAGCATGGGCTGTCGGTCGCGCGCCAGATTTGCAAGGAAGAAGACGACTTTGGATTCATCCGTAATTACCTGAGTACGGAGCTGGCCGAAAAACTGGATCTGTTTGTCTACGAGACAGACCATGAAGGCGGAATACGCATCGCCGAGAGGGACATTCATCAGGTGCGCGAAGCGATACTGGCACCAAAGTTCAACTATGGCGCTCCGCGCATTGCAGTCACACGCTTGCACATCGATGGCAGTCTGGAACTCGTGCATGATCACCAGAGCGACGGTCGCGGTTTGGACTTAGGGCGAGCTGAACGTGTGCTCGACTACATTGCGCGCGTCTGGCGACGGCCTGTTAGTCTGCAGACAATAGGAGCGAGCGGAAATCCACGCATCGTCAGCAGTCGAAAGAATTGATGAGAAATTCAATACTCCACTGACAGCAAAATGCTTGCGAAATAATTGCCGGCACCTGCTCGATGTTGACCGGCGAAGATCTGACCATAGACCGGAATAGAAAAAGTCTTGCGGCCCACTATCGTTTCATTTACCGCGATCCAGCCATCCTCCGCTAGTGCGATAGTGCGGCGCGCATCACGGTATAAGCTGAAGTTCAGTTTTTCCCCTGCAGCCGGACCTTGCAATACCCGCAGCGCTCCGCCGGCACTGGCTCCGAGCAGGCTGAGACGAAATGCTGCCTGCTCACCGGCCATGGCGGCCTGACAGTCCATCTGAAACACGGTGTCGCTTTCCAGCGGTCTTGATGCCAGCGGATCATAGGCGCCAAACACCAGAGTCGGCGCCGATAACAGCTGGCATTCGATTGCCTCAGCCTTGTCCGTAATCAGGAATAGGCTTAGCAGCAAGAGCAGGAAACGATGATTCATGACTTCAGCCTTCGACAAGTAAAATCGCCAAGATCAGGCACGTTACCCGCTACTGGTTGATAACTGAATTGGAAGTTGCAGCTCTTACCGCGCACTTCCACCGTT
Organism: Burkholderiaceae bacterium; assembly: GCA_040399905.1. Taxonomy (GTDB): domain Bacteria; phylum Pseudomonadota; class Gammaproteobacteria; order Burkholderiales; family Burkholderiaceae_D; genus Pernthalerella. Next base: position 44,078 of record JBBARG010000003.1, on the reverse strand, counting down.
ACGCTATTTTCTGTTTCTAATCCGGTAAGATAAAGCAAGCCATCACGCCCAAGCGGAAAGCTGGCTGACTGACCTGCAACGCTTGCAACTGATCCGGAAGGCAGTACGATTCCTTGTTCGTCGCGCACCGTAAGCGTCGCAGCCATGACCCTGCGAACCGGGAACTCGATTAACACACCGCTGCGCCAGGCAGGCACAGGCCGCATCAGTAAGCTGTCTATTTCTATATCCATCCCGAGGTTTCCCTGATCAATGCTGACCCGGTTAGGTGACCATGAGTGCAGGCGCGGCAGGAAGGCTTCGCCTTGTGCGTTAGTTGTAGCCACGAACTGGTTGTCGACATTGATTCGTACATTTTCCATTCCAGGCAATCTCACGAGTCCATAACTGTCAGTGATGCGGCGGCTGGCAAACCACTGCCCATCGAGGGCGGCAATGCCGCCCGACCAGCCAATGCGCGCGCTGGTATCACCATTGAATTCGGCAGCCTCAAGCCTAGCCTGTCCAACATCGTTCTGTAACAAAAGCGCTGCCTGTTGCGGCGCGTTCACGCCAGCCTGCAGACGATAACCATAGCCAGATCCGGCCGGCAGGTTTCGCTGCACTTGCATCACCGTCTGATCGGCACCTAAGTTGTCGTGGCTGAACGAGGCGCTGGCACTTATATCGCGCCCAAGCGGCATGCTCCAAAACATGCCAATAACCGTATTCCCGCCGTAGAGCGCATTTCCGCGAGACTGCAGAGCACTAAACGTCAGGCTGCCCCAGTTCTTGCGCGAGGTCGTGAAGCTGGCAGACAGCACACGCATCGGATCACCAGAAGCCAGCTGTTGTCTGGCCATGGTCATTCCAAACCGACCTAGTTCGCCGATACGCCAGCCAAAGTTGGCGCTATCTAGTCGCAAAGTAATGAACTGGGGATCTACACCTAACTGGCGATACTCACGCGTTGCATGTTGTGAGCGCACACCGATATTCCAGCCTCGCATGCTTCGTTCCAAGCCTGCCGCTACCTGCGTGCCGCTGCCATCCCTGCTCTGGCTAGCAGCAATTCCCAGCGTACCGACACCAATGCCGGGCACCAGGAACGTGGCTGCTGTCTGCGCCCCCGCCGTACCGCCTGGTTCAAATTGCACCGCTCCCTCAAGCGTGAGGCTGTCATTCACACCACGGCGGTAGCTGAGGGCGCCAAACAAGCTGCCGTAGTCATTGCTCGTCAAGCCGAAATTTTTGCGCAAAGCTCCGCTCTCGAATGAAAATTCGGCCAAGCCCGGAGCCAGCAGGAGTGAGCTCGCATAGAAGCTCTGTGTGATTACCTGTTGAATACCAGCGAGGTCAGTTACCACCATGCGAATTTCACCTTCTCCAGATACCAAGGGCACGCCAGTGATCGAAAACGGACCTGGCTGTAATTCCTTGCGACCCTGCAGCGCATTATTTACATACACATCAACGGTCGAAGGCAGCGCCGCCTGTCCGCCTAAGGTCGCCATTGGTACGGTGACGAGACCAGGCTGGCTAAGGAAGTTGCTTGCATACTGAATGCCACCAAAACGTACGGAGCGGCCAAGTAGGGTGCCGGGTTTGGTTATCGCATCGCCTAGTCGTAACGTTGCCATGTCTTGTGGCCGGTCAAGGGTATAGCTGGTATCAAGCCGTAGTGATAGATTCAGTTCAGGCTGCCGGATCATGGCAAAATTTCCGATGGCTACGCCTTGCATCAACGAAGCACCTGCCTCGATAAAAGCCGAGTTTCCGATTCCGCTGCCGCCGGTCTGCACGCCGAGGTCGTAATTCAAAAAAAATCCGCTCGAAGCGGGACCGCCCGAACTAGTTGAATGTGTATCGCGGATACTTGTCTGGGTAGCGGCAAACGCTAGCGGCGACAGACGCACAGTAAGTGTCTGGCTAGATTCGTCGAACGTAGCCGATGATTCCGGCAGCACTGTCAGTGGTAGCCAACGCTGTCCATCAACCATCAACACAGCAGCTGCCGGAATGCGCACACGTAGAATTTCAAGTTCAGCGACCGGCAATAGCCAATTCTCCTGCGCATCGCGCAGCAGTAACTGATCAGTCGCGATGCGCTGGCCATTGATAATAAGTTGTACAAGATACTGATGCTGCGAAGTCACCTCCACTTTGTTTTGTGGAGATGCTGCTGCAGGTATTGTGAAAAATAGCAGAGATAAAATCAGCGAGAGGACAAACCAACGCCAGAGATCATGGAGTTGTGAACGCTGCATACGATTCCAGTGAGCCTGCTCGTGTGCGCACTTTAACCAGAAGATCATCGGTACCGAACTTGGCCAAGTCACTGGTTTTAAAACTCACGCTGCGCCGCTGGCCAGGCAAGATGTAAAAGGCGTTGTTATAGGCCGCCAGCGCTTGGCCATCCTTTGCATGGATAGTCAGTTCATACAACTGAGCATGAGCATTGCCTTGGTTGGTAATGCTTAAATCGAAATTGCCATTAACTGGCTTGCTGGCTGAAAAATGCAAATCTTGCGCGGCTTTGTCCTTAGCCTTAACAAACACGGGCATGCCTATACGAAGCGCGACTTGCAGTCCCTTGAAGTCCGGTGCTGGTGGGGATGGAATTTCTTCTATTTGAAGCCGATAGCAGAGCTCACGATGATCATCAATCTGACGCAATAAGCCGACCCGCACGATTTGGGTTGCACCGGGCTTGAGTTTGAAAATTGGTGGGGATACAAGTACTTCACGCGTTGGGATCAATTGATCTATGCCGTCCTTTTGCGACCAGGCCAGCAATTGTGATTGTATGGTGACTGTTTCGTCTCCAGTGTTTAGCACGCGAATCACTGCGCTCTTTTCTTGCGCTGATAGCTCAACGCGCACAGGATTGACTTGGAATGAACCGGCATAGCTAGCCGAGCCATACAGTAAACAGACAAGCAGCCCGCAGAAAAAGCGGACCGCTGTCTTACAAATGAAGCGTACCCGGCCAGCCAGTGGCAAGCGGATTGCTGATCTGGCAGGTCGGGTAATCATCAGAATTCAACTTTGGCAGTGACCGTATCACTGTAGGTATCGGGTGAAACGTTCTGACCAATCCCAATCTGACCGCAGATAATGTAAGTACGGGCAGTCGCGTCGGGAGCGGCGGGAACTTGGAATTTGCTACCGTTAAGGCCATCACCCCAGATCGTAGTCTCGGAACCATTGCAGCTTGTACTACCGACGATGGGTTGGTATAGCTGATAACTAAGCACTTCAGTGCCTTTACCTTTCATGTTGCGAACAGTTCCGTTGGGCTGCACGCCAAGGTCAAGCGATACTGCCGAAGTCAAATCTTTTACGCAGGTCAGTGTGACAGTGCCTGTTTCTCTTGTTGGGTTAGTTGATGTTGGATCATAAATGCCAAATGCAACGGGAGTAGTGCTGATTTCACAAGTTCCGGCGACAGTGGCTGTAACGCTCAGAGTGGCTGTTTTATTGCCTGCAGCAGAGGTGCCGGCAATGCCAGCCAGAGCGATAGCAGCGATAGCAAACGAGGCTTTCATTTTATGCATTTTGTTTCCTTGTAAAGTTTGGTCGGAAACAAATTGTATGAATGAATGACTTTTAAAATGCCAATTTTTGGTATGTTATTTTGGAATGTTGTTATGCATGCTCAAAAATAGAAAATACGAATAGAGTAAAACGCTTGCAAATGCAGCCCCCGTACAATGAAGCAACAACTAATTCTGTTTGTGCAGTGGAAAAAATCGATGTGAGTGTTAGCGTTCCCGCGAAAACGCAGTGTTGTCAAATATTGACAACAATTTACCGTGGCTAAAAAAGAGAGTCCGGCTGCTTATGATGCGGAGAATATGGCCGATAAAAATATTGGAGAGAGCTTCTCTTAAAACCGCATAATTTTCTAATAATCGAGAGTGACGAGTAAGCCTGCCTGATAGTTATCAGCACTGATATTTTGTCTTGAGAAAATGCGCCCGTACAAAGGTATAGCGATAAGCTTATTTCCAATCAGTGATTCATTAACGCTGATGCTTGCTGTGTCGTTCAGGACCATGCTGCGGGCTGGATCTCGGTAAATACTGAATCGCAAATTATCGCCATACTGTGCGCCTTTCATGCTGCGAATGCCTGCACTATCAGGCAAGCCCACGCGCAAACTCAAGGCTTCGCCTGCTACCGCAGACTGACAATAGAGCAAGAACTGCGCATCCATATCAAGCGGATTTTCCGACAGCGGTTCGTACTGGCCGAACACGAATTGCGGCTTGGTCAGCGCAATGCAATTCACTGCTTGCAGACTGCAACAGAAAAGCAGCGCAGTAAGTGTCAGCAAGCTGGTAAAAAAATGGACTAGGCTTGCTTTCATTACCTGTCCTTCGCGCATTTGAATTCACCCAGATACGGAACGCTGCCAGGCTCAGGCAGATAAGTGACATGTGCTGAACACTGACCACCACTCCACTCAACATGAATATCGTTGTGCGACTTCAGTGATGTCAAATAAAGCAGGCCGTCACGACCTACTGAAAAGATTTCAGGCTGACTATTGAAAGTAGCCACAGCACCAATTGGCACAGCAAAACCATCTTCCATTCTCAGTTTCAGTGTGGCGCTGGCTAAACGTCGCACAGGAAATTCAATCACCACCCCGCTGCGCCATGACGGTTTTGGTCGCAGTATCAAGGTATCGATTTCGGTATCTAAAGCAAGATCAAGTTGATCGATACTCACATGATTAGGCATGTACGGATGCAAGCGCGGGATGAACACTTCGCCTGCCTGATTGGTGCGGCCTGCGAACTGGTTATCGACATAGACGCGGACGTTGCTCATATTCGGCACCCTGACCAGCCCAAAACTATCGGTGATACGGCGGCTGGCAAACCAGTGGTTGTTGAAGCTTGAAATCGCGCCCGACAGATTGAGCCGCGCGCTGCTTTTGTCCTGATACTCAGCCGCTTCAAGGCGAGCCTGTCCGTAAGTATTTTGTGCAAGCAAAGCGGCCTGCTGCGGTGCATTGATGCCAGCCTGTACCCGAAAAGCGGTGCCTTCACTCGCAGGCAGATTACTTTGCACTTGCAACAGCGTCTGATCTGGCGATGCGTTTGCATTGATATGCAAAAGACTTGTAGTCATCTCTCGTTGCAGTGGCAAAATCCAGAACACACTGAAGGTCCGGTTCTCAGTTCCACCCTCCCCTGAGCTCCTTCCTACCGATGCCGTAAAAATCAGGTTGCCCCATTCTTTGCGCAGCGTACTGAAACTCGCGCTGAATACTTCGACCGGCATTGCCGTGCCTAACTGCTGCCTGGCGTAGGCAAGATTCAGGTTGCCAGCCTGTTGGATGCGGTAGCTGACATTGGCACTATCTTGCCGTCGTATGCTACGATCGGAATCAACGCCCATTGCACGAAACTGGCTGTCTGCAACTTGTGAGCGCAGCCCAAAAGTGTAGAGCGCAGTTTTTCTTTCGAAGCCGGCCGCAATTTGCGACCCGTTGCCAGCTTCGCTACTACTGCCACCGATGGCTGCAGTGGCAATGCCGACTGAAGGTATCAGCAATGACGCACTGACATTGAGACCGTGCGCTCCGTGGTGTTGCCATTGCGCCGAGCCTTCTAGCGTAAGTCCGTTGCTGACGCCATAGCGGTAGCTGGCCGCTGCGAAGCTGTCGCCATAATCATTACTAGCTATGCCAAAATTTCTGCGCAAAGCGCCCGCCTCTATTGAAAATTCTCGCAGCCCGGCCGCGAGCAGTATCGGACTGGCATAAAAACGCTGGCTGATAATTTCTTCCCGTCCTGATAAATCACGAACCAGCATTTGCAGTTCACCATCGCCAGACACCATCGGCACGCTACTGACTGAAAAAGGGCCGGGCGGTATTACGCTGTGGCTTTGCAGGACATTATTGACAAACACATCTACTGTAGACGGCAGCACAGCCTGCCCTTCCATACTGGCCATGGGTACGGTCACTAATTGCGGCTGCGTCATGAAATTAGTCGCGTACTGCACACCGCCAAAACGAACTGAGCGACCGAGCTGGGTTGCAGGCCGGGTGATGGCGTCACCTAATCTGAGTGTGGCGATCTGCTCTGGCCGGTCTATATGCATGGTCGTACCCAATCGTAGCGTCAGGCTTTGCTGTGGCTGCCGTATCAACGCAAAGTCAGCCAGCGCAACACCTTGCCGGAAAGAGGCGCCAGTTTCCGCGAACAGCACCTGTCCGCTTCCATTGTCAGTGTGCTCAAGCGATAAATCATAATTAAGAAATAAGCTCGGTCCCAATCCTCCACTCGTTATAGTGGCAGGCTCCGGCTGCTTCAGCACATAGCGAGAATCTACTTGCGACAGAAGATAGCTACTTGCTGGAAGCATGATGTCGAGTGTCTGCGTAGCTTCGTCAAAGGCAATGTCGTTGGCATTACTGATTCCAGACAAAGGTACAAATAACTGCCCCTCGAAAGACAGCGCCGCCTGCTGTGTAAATTTGATGCGCAAAGCGGTGAGCGCGTCAGCTGGCAGCATCCATTCATCTTTCCGGTTACGCAGAACTAGCAGAGTACTAGCAGGTTGCTGCCGGTTGAGCATCAGCTTGACCAGTACCGGTCGTATTTCTGCTCCGTCCTGTGATGCAGAAATTGACTGAGTAGCAGACCGAGCGCCTAACTGATTGGCTAATTCAGCAGCTGCCTGATCAGCCTGCAAAATCGAGAGCGCCAGCAGAACAGCAAGCCGTACAGCATGCGGGCGGTTAAGAGCCGCTGAGGATGTCATATGGTTCAAACGGACCGCCTCGCGTCTGCGTCTTGATGAGCAAGCGGCTCCCTGCTTTCTGCTCCCTTTCGTTAACGAAGATCGGCAGATGTTGTGCATGAACGATTCCGTTTGGCAGTTCATCCCGAACTGGATTGACACAGAAAGAACCTGCCCGACATGCGTCAGGCAGGCTGAACCAACAGCAAAGCAGGAAAGTAAACAGGGTCATCCGTTCGATAGATTAGAAATCTACTTGCGCGATGACTTTGTCTTGGTAAAAATCGGTGGCAACATCCTGGCCTGGCGGAATCAGCCCGCAAATGTTGTAAGTACGTGGCAAGATGCCAGGAGATGCCGTCACAACAAATCTGTCCGTTCCTGTGTCACCCCAGATTACAGATTCTTTAAACGTACATGCGGTACCAGCGGTATTGTTGGCGGGTTGATAGAGTTGATATTGCAGCACCTCTGTTTTGTTACCTTTCATTGCGCGGAGATTGCCGTTTGCGTTTTGTCCGTAGTCGAGCGCGACAATAGGATTTGAGCCTTTCACGCATGAAAGCACCACGCCGCCGGTGGCCGTGCCTGCATCCGGGCTGGCCGGATCGTAATTGCCGAAATTAACGGAGTTGGCACTGATCTGGCAGCTTGAGGAAACATAGGCGACGACATTCAGGACTGTAGATGAAGAGCCTGCTGCGCTGGCACTGCCGCACAAGGCAAGCAAAGAACAGGATGCTAAAACGATAGAAAGCTTTTTCTTGTTCATGTTGAATATCCTTATCTGTTTCGTTGAAAGGATTCAAATTGTAGGGATCGGTGCCATGAATTTTTATGTTCTAAATTAAGGTCCAGTGAATAAAAAAATTGATGTGGGAATTTTATTTTTGTCGTTGAGTCGTGTGCGCCAGATCATGGTCAAATTCATAAAGAACCGATTGATGTTGATGCGTAATGATGAGTAATGATGAGTTTTATGATGGGCATCTTGAACGAACAGGCATTTCAGGCAAAACCCGTTTCTGTGCAGCAGATTGTCGAGTTAAAAAACTGGACGCCGTCACTGCTCAGCTTCAGGTGTACACGTGCGCCCGAATTCCGATTTTCAGTGGGTCAATATGCACGCATAGGACTTCCTACAGAGAAGGGAATGATCTGGCGTGCCTACTCGATGGTGTCGGCTCCGTTAGAGGATGATCTCGAGTTTTTTGGCGTGCTGATCCCTGGCGGTTATTTTTCCGAAAAACTCAAGGGACTGCGCGTCGGCGATCCCATCTGGATGGAGCAGGAAAATTACGGCTTCATGACGCCGGACCGCTTTATCGATGGAGAAGATTTATGGATGCTGGCCACTGGTACTGGTCTTGGCCCCTTTATTTCTATTTTGCGTGATGACGCAGTCTGGCAGCAGTTCAAGCGGCTCATCCTGGTGCATGGTGTGCGACATGAAGAAGAACTTGCTTACGAAAGCGAGTTGATCGGCATGCAAGCCGCCGTGCTGACGAACAGTGCGTTGGCACGACTGCACTTGATTCATTGCGTGACACAGGGCGCACAAGAACCGGAGGATGTGACGGGTAAGCGCCTCCTGATGGCGCCGCGTCTGACAAAAAGAATTACCGCAGCACTGGTGTCAGGAGAACTGGAACAGGCTGCGCAGAGGCCACTTGATGTTAATACTTCACGTGTGATGATGTGCGGGAATCCGCAGATGATTGAAGATACCAGGAAGCTGTTGCATCAGCGTGGTATGAAACCATGCCGGCGTTTGTATGCGGGGCAGTTTTTGACTGAAAATTATTGGTAGAGTTAAAAATAAAGACGCTGGATCCCAGCCTACGCTGGGAGCGTAGTGGGGAATTCGGACTGCATGCAGTCCGCCCACGCAGCAGTCATCACCTGCCAGTGATGACAGTAGAAAATTGGTACGACATCTCAATGACTAACGTCATCCCAGCGCAGGCTGGGATCCAGTGTCTTCAGTGACTCACAATTAATTGAACGTCTTCCCCTCAGCCGCCAACTTCGCCAACAGCGGCGCAGGCTTCCACGCATCGCCATGACGACCTTTTGCATAGCGCTGCATGGCCATGACTACGTTTGACAAGCCGACGGTGTCGGCATAGAACATCGGACCACCGCGATAAAGAGGGAAACCGTAACCGGTCAGATAGACCATGTCGATATCTGAAGCGCGCATGGCGATGCCCTCTTCCAGTATCTGCGCACCTTCATTCACGAGCGCATAGATCAAACGCTCGACGATTTCGGTGTCACTGATCTTGCGGCGTTCAATGCCGAGTTCGGCTGAATGCGCAATGATCATGTCATTGACTTCTTTCGACGCGTACGGCTTGCGGTCCCCTGCTTTGTAGTCATACCAGCCAGCACCAGTCTTTTGGCCATAGCGACCCATCTCGCAGAGCAGGTCGGCGGTTTTTGAATACGTGACTTCTGGCTTTTCGACATAGCGGCGCTTGCGTATATACCAGCCAATATCATTACCTGCCAGGTCGCCCATGCGGAATGGTCCCATCGCGAAACCCATTTTCTCGACAGCTTTGTCGACCTGCTCAGGCAAGCAGCCTTCTTCTAACAGGAAGCCGGCCTGACGGCTGTACTGCTCGATCATGCGGTTGCCGATGAAGCCATCGCAGACGCCAGAAACGACGCCGGTCTTTTTAATTTTCTTCGCCAGTGCCATCGTAGTTGCCAGCACGTCCTTGCCGGTTTTTGCGCCGCGCACGATTTCGAGCAGCTTCATCACATTGGCAGGGCTGAAGAAATGGGTGCCGATCACGTCTTGCGGACGCTTGGTGAAAGCGGCAATCTTGTCGACATCAAGCGTCGAGGTGTTCGATGCCAGAATCGCGCCCTGCTTCATCACGCTATCGAGTTTGGTAAAGACGGTTTCCTTGACGCCCATATCTTCAAACACGGCTTCGACGACGATGTCGGCCTGACCGATTTCGTCATACGACAGGGTGCCGCTGATGAGCGCCATGCGCTGATCCAGTTTTTCCTGGGTCAGCTTGCCCTTCTTCATCGAGTTCTCGTAATTCTTGCGGATCGTGGCAATGCCCTTGTCGAGCGCTTCCTGCTTCATTTCGAGCATCTTGACCGGAATGCCGGCGTTGACGAAATTCATCGTGATGCCGCCGCCCATGGTGCCGGCGCCGATCACGGCGACAGACTTGATGTCGCGCAGTGGTGTATCAGCTGGCACGTCAGGAATTTTTCCGGCAGCACGTTCGCCGAGAAATGCATGACGCAGAGCTTTGGATTCGGTGGTCTGCACCAGTGCCATGAATTGTTCGCGCTCGAACGCCATGCCGTCATCGAATTTTTTCGAGACCGATGCCGCAACGGCTTCAACGCATTGCAGCGGCGCAGGATAATTCTTTGCCATGACGCGGACTGTATTGCGCGCAAACTGCAAATAGCCGTCTGCATTTGCATGACGTACTTTCAAGTCACGTACTTTCGGCAGCGGCCGCACAGCTGCGACCTTGGTGGCGAAGGCCAGTGCGCCTTGCAGCAAATCACCTTCAATGATTTGATCGAACAGCTTGGTGCCGGCCAGCTTTTCGGACATGACCGGTGTGCCGGACACGATCATGTTAAGCGCCATTTCCAGGCCGAGTACGCGCGGCAAACGCTGCGTGCCACCGGCGCCCGGCAGAATGCCGAGTTTGACTTCAGGCAGCGCAATCTGCGCACCCGGCAACGCGACGCGGTAATGACAGCCCAGCGCAAGCTCCAGACCACCGCCCATGGCGACGGCATGAATGGCAGCGATCACGGGCTTGTCGGCAGATTCGATGATATTGATGACTGTCATCAGCGAAGGCTCTTGCATCGCTTTTGGTGTATTGAATTCGCGGATATCTGCGCCGCCTGAAAAAGCCTTGCCGCCACCGGTCACGACAATAGCCGTTACCGATGCATCTGCCAGCGCACGATTGACGCCTTCGACAATTCCGCTGCGGGTCGCATAACCCAGCCCATTGACTGGCGGATTATTGAGTGTGATGACGGCGATAGCACCGTGCTGTTGGTAGGCGGCGGTCATGAATTGAATCTCCGGTAGTTTTTTTGTAATAGACGGTTGTAATTAACAGCCTTAAAACAGCTGAAATTAGCAGCTGCTTACTATACCTCAGAAATACCGTAGAAAAGCACGATCGTATTATTCATTCCGCATAAATATCCCCCATCAATAAACGCCTTTCATTTCTGCTTTACCCTCAACAGCGCACTACGCTGCTGGTCTTCGCTATATGCATAATCGACCCGTCCGCCGTTGACCCTACCCATCAGCATCATGTTGGCCGTGATGGCATCGTGATCCGCTTTGTTAAACGGCTTTTCATAGCTGGTAATTACGCCCTGATAGCGGGACTGTAAATTTTCCAAAGAATTGCGCAGCGCGTCGCCATTCAGCGAGCCCGCCTGTCGCAATGCCAACGCCAGCAAGTGCATGCCGTCATAGCCTTGTGCTGCGCTCATTGGTGACGGAATCAAGTCGGTGTTGAAGTTGCGTCTGTACGCCAGCAAAAAGCTGTTCTTTGCGGTTGAACCAGCATCTTGAATAAAAGTCTGCGGCATCAGCACGCCTTCGCTGGCATTGCCTGCGCCTTCGATAAAATTTCGCATCGAAAAAGTCCAGCTGCCTAGCAATTGCGCTTTCCATTGCAAGCTCTGCATAGCTCGCGCAATGCTTGCCAGTTCAGGACCGATTCCCCACGCAATAATGGCTTGAGCGCCGCTCTTGCGGGCTTGCTGCAGTGGGCTGCGCATGTCGGTGTCGCCGATCTTGAAGCGCGACTGGAAAACCAGATTCAAGCCTGCCAGCCTTGCCTGCTGCGAAAACGCAGACAACCCTGCTTCGCCATACGGCGTACTGTCGGCCAGAATAGCGACTTGCGACAGCGATTTGCGCCGCAAGTCTGCTGCCAGCATCTTGGCTTCCAGCTCTATTGTTGGTGAAACCCGGAAGATGAAATTCTCCGGGCTTGCTGGTGGCGCAAATTTTCGCGTCAGTGCCGTGCCCGTTGAAACGGCAATCATCAGCGGAATGCGTGCTTGCTGATAGCTGTCTATCGATGCCAATCCGACGCCGGTATTGACGATGCCGATGCTGGCGACGACTTTTTGCGTGATCAGCTCTTGCGCAATCTGTGCGCCCAGTTCATTGTTTGCCTGATCATCGCGCTCCACCAGCGTGATCATCTGGCCGTGTATGCCGCCTATGCTATTGATTTCCTCAACAGCCAAACGCACACCGTTGCGCATGCTTTCACCCATTGGTGAAGAGCCGCCGGTAAACGGACCTGTTAAACCAATTTTTATAGGTTGAGCAAGTGCAGCTCCTGCTATCAGCAGCATCAACACAGGCAGCCAACGCAAACTAGCGGCGCGGTGCGCTAAAAAAAATGAATGCATACAGTTCTCTCGATCCGTGATTGATCGAGTGATTCTAGGCAGCTGCGTGCGCTTGTCCAGACGTATGATGGACTTGTGGTTTGGAACCTACTTTATCTTGCTGACTTGCGTGTGCTTTACAAAGAAGTGAACGACAGACAAAAAAACAGCAGCGTGCGATTGCAGGCTGCTGTTTAATTTCTGGCTACTGTGAGCTACTGAGCCAAAGACAAAATTACGATGGACGCTTCATCACGCACGAGGTTGGCTGCGAAGCGACAAAGCTATCTACCTTCTGATCGGTGCGCCAGCCGTAGCCAGTGTTTTCCTGATCGAATTTGACGTCCTTGTTATTCGTCTTGACCCAGGTCGTCACGTACATCGGCTGTTGCAATTGATGGTCAGTCTTGCGCATTTCGACATCACCATTCAGGGTCTTGAACTTCTGACCTTCCATCGCAAACGCCACCTTGACTGCATCGGTCGACTTGGCTTGCACAACGCCCTTTGCCAGCAACTGAATGCTGGAATACGTTGTCACTGCATAGTAGTCGTCGTTGTATTTCTTCTTGAACGCATCAACCAAATCCTTACCAGCGTAGGTTTCGTTATTCACGTTCCAGGTACCGACATAGCGCACATGATCAGCACCCGCTGCACCCATCACGGTTGGCACACCCGTTGTATAGCCGTAGTAAGTGTAGAACTTGGCCTTCAAGTCTGACTCGCGTGCAGCTTTAATCAACAGCGCCAGATCGGAACCCCAGTTACCGGTGATGACCGTGTCTGCACCGCTAGCATTGATCTTCGCCACATACGGTGAAAAATCTTTGACGCTACCGATAGGATGCAAATCGTCGCCGACGATCTCGATATCTGGACGCTTGCGCTTCAAATATTCTTTCGCAGCTCGCGTGACCTGCTGGCCATGCGCATAGTTCTGGCCAATGATGTAGACCTTCTTGATATTCTTGTCCTTGGCGATATACGTCGTCATCGCCTCCATCTTCATGTCGGAGTTGGCATCAGTGCGGAAATGCCAGAAGCTGCATTTGCTATTTGTCAGATCAGGATCGACGGCAGCATAGTTCAGGAAGACGACTTCCTTGCCGGGGTTGCGTTCATTGTGCTTGTTGATGGCATCGATCAGAGCGCCTGCCGCACCCGATCCATTGCCCTGTGTGATGTAGCGATAGCCCTGATCAATAACAAGTTTAAGCTGCGTTAAAGACTCTTGCGGGCTGGCCTTGTTGTCAAAGCCGTTGACTTCAAATGTATGACCCGGCGCCCATTTTTCGCGATTCGCGATCTCGGCAACCATCTGATAACTGCGCAGCAGATTTTGTCCAACCGGTGCAAAAGGGCCTGACAGCGGGTCGATGAAAGCGACCTTAATGGTATCGGCCATCGCCAAAGGCGAAGCCAGTGCGCTTAACATGCCGGCGGTTGTGAGGATGCTGCGGAGTCGCTTTGTCATGGTCTCTTCCTTGATGTAGTTAAAAACAGGCTGTCTTTATTGCAGCTTTTTTATTTGAAACGTTTTAATAATATTAGCATTGGGTTGTGATGTGGTTCACTAAAGTCACTGGATCCCAGCCTGCGCTGGGATGACGGTAGAGATTTAGATGATGTTCAAACTACTACCGTCATCCCAGCGCAGGCTGGGATCCAGCGTCTTCGTTTGAAAAACCAAAAACTCAAACCTCCAACCACTCCTTGCGCACAGCCGCATCCGCACGCAGTTCAGCCGGCGTACCTTCAAACACAATACTGCCCCGCCCCATCACATAGACCCGCTGCGAGATATCGAGCGCGATCGCAAGTTTTTGCTCAACCAGCAAAACGGAAATGCCACGTTCTTTCAACGACTGCAAATACTGCGCAACCAGATCAACAATCTTCGGCGCCAGTCCTTCGGTCGGCTCGTCAATCATGATCAGGTCGGGGTCACCCATGAGCGTGCGACATAACGTCAGCATCTGCTGTTCGCCGCCAGACAAAACGCCGGCCGGCACATGCTGTCGTTCCTGCAGGCGCGGGAACATTTGATACATGTCCGCCAGCGACCAGCGCGATATGTGACCTTTTTTCTCACCGAGCTGCAGGTTCTGTTCGACCGTAAGCGTAGGAAAGATATCGCGGTTCTCGGGCACATAGCCGAGTCCCTTGTGCGCGATCTTGAAAGCCTGCATGCCAAGAATCTGCTGGCCCTTGAAAAGAATAGAGCCGGTCGCATCAACCTGCCCCATGGCTGCTTTGACCATGGTCGAACGACCGACGCCATTGCGACCCAGCAGGCTGACAATTTCACCGGCGCCGACTTCGAGATTGACGCCATGGAGTACATGGCTCTTGCCGTAGTACGCATGCAGATCACGAATCTCCAAGAGTGCGCTCATGCGTGGTCCTCCGCCGGTGCATGACCGCCTAAATAGGCTTCCTGCACTTTAGCGTTCTGTCGTATCGCTTGCGGCGTGTCGCAAGCCAGCACTTCGCCGTAGACGACAACTGCAATGCGGTCGGCCAAACCGAAAACAACTCTCATGTCATGCTCGACCATTAACAAGGTTTTACCTTCCGTGACTTTGCTGATCAGCTGCACAGCCGCATCGGATTCGGAACGGCTCATGCCCGCAGTAGGCTCGTCGAGCAAGATCACGTCGGCGCCGCCGGCTACAGTAATGCCGATCTCAAGCGCACGTTGCTCGGCGTAGGTCAGCAAGCCAGCTGCCGTATCGGCACGCCAGCCAAGACCGATTGATTCCATTACCTCTTCAGCGCGCAGACGCGCATCCTTCAAGCCATCAAGGCGCTGCCAGAATGAATAGCGGTAGCCCATAGACCAAAGAACCGCGCAGCGCAGGTTTTCAAACACGCTGAGACGATGAAAAATATTCGTAATCTGGAAGCTGCGCGACAGACCGAGCCGGTTGATCTGATAAGGCATCAGGCCGGCGATGTCCTGACCATTCAACAAGACCTCGCCCGAGCTGGGCGCAAAGCGACCCGAGATCAGGTTGAACAAGGTGGATTTGCCAGCGCCGTTCGGGCCGATGATGGCGATGCGCTCACCCTTGTTGACCGACAGGCTGACGCCGCGAATGATTTCGGATTGGCCGAAGCTTTTGCGCAGGTCCTTCAGTTCTAATGAATAGGCGCTCATTTTGCGGACCTCAAAGACAGCTCCTCGATTTCTGCATTGACTGTACCCCACGCACCCTCGAAAACCACACGCGTGCGCCAGAAAGCGAGCGAGCCGGCGACCAGCAGTACCAGCGGCAAAGCCCACGCGGTCGGAACGCCGGTATCAACTTCACGGCCAAACAACTGCATGGCGGTGCCATTGGCTGATTCCAGAGTCAGGTGGTACATCATTTCAATCAGTGAAACCGCACCCGCGAGAGCGAGCAATACACTGGCAGTGACGGCGGCCAGCGAAGGTACGATGCGACGATAGCGACCATGTGCGGCAACTCGCACGTTCATCATGATCAGGCTGGCCACGCCGCCCGGCGCGTACATCACGGTGAGGATGAACACCACACCCAGATACAGTTGCCATGCCTTGGTGTAATCGGACAAGACCACAGTCAGGAAGATGCCGATGATGGCGCCCAGAATAGGACCGAAGAAGAAACCAATGCCACCAATGAACGTGCCCAGCAACACAGCGCCGGAACGAATCGCGCTGACATTTTCAGCACTGACAATTTCAAAGTTAATCGCGCTCAGACCGCCCGATATACCGGCAAAAAACGCCGACAAAATCAACATCAGGTAACGCACGCGTTGCGTGTTGTAGCCGATGAATTCAACCCGCTCGGGGTTGTCTCGCACGGCATTAGCAATGCGGCCCAGCGGTGTGTGCGAGATGGCGAACATGCCGACGGTGCTAATGAAAAGCCAGAACGCGATCAGGTAATAGACCTGTATCTGTGGGCCATAGCTGATACCGAACAAAGGCTTGCCGATTACGCGGTTACCCGCTACACCGCCTTCACCACCGAAAAACCCTGGAAACATCAGCGAGCAAGCAAACACCAGTTCGACAATGCCGAGCGTGATCATTGAAAAGGTCGTACCCGAACGCTTGGTAGTCACGTAACCGAACAGCACGCCAAAGAACAAGCCGGCAAAGCCACCAACGAGCGGCACCAGCGTCAGCGGTATCGGCAAGCTGCCTTCGGTGGCCAGATTGATGGCGTGAATAGCGAAGAACGCGCCCAGTCCTGAATAAACAGCATGGCCGAACGACAGCATGCCGCTCTGTCCTAACAGCATGTTGTAGGACAAACCAAAAATCATGACCGTGCCCATCAGCGACAGGATGGATAAGCCAGAACCGGAATTGAACAACGCAGGCGCCAGCAAAAGCAGGAAAGCAAAGCCGGCCCAGACGAACCAGCGAGCGAAATTAACAGGCGTATAGGTAATGGAAGTAATGGAACGCGACATGATCATCCTTCACGCTTTCCCATCAGACCCTTGGGCCTGAAGATCAGGATCAGCACCAGCAGCAGGTACGGCATGATCGGGGCAAGTTCAGCCAGCGTCAGCGTAAATATTCTGTAATACATGGCATCCGGAGCGACGGAGGTGCCGAAAAATTTCAGTATGCTTTGCAATGACCAGTCGAGCGCGACCGCAAAAGTTTGCAGCAGGCCGATCAGGATAGACGCCAGCAGCGCACCGCCCAGCGAGCCCATACCGCCAACGACGACAATGACAAAGATAATGCTGCCAACGGTTGCCGCCATTGCCGGTTCCGTCACGAAGGCATTGCCACCAATGACACCGGCCAAACCCGCCAGTGCGCAACCGCCGCCAAAAACCAGCATGAACACGCGCGGCACATTGTGACCCAAGGCTTCGGCGGCATCCGGATGCGTGAGCGAAGCCTGAATCACCAAACCGATACGGGTGCGGGTAAACAGCAGGTAGACGGACGCGAGCATTAACAGCGCCACCGCCATCATGAAGGCGCGGTAAATTGGAAAGGTGGTGGTGAAGATCGTGAACAACGGACCATCGAGCTCGGCAGGTATCTTGTACGGAACCGCTGCGCGTCCCCATACCAGCTGCACCAATTCGACCACCACATACGACAAGCCGAAGGTAAACAAGAGCTCGGGTATATGACCGTACTTGTGCACCCTGCGCAAGCCGTAACGCTCAACCACTGCACCGACTACGCCGACGGCCAGCGGTGCCAGCACCAGCGCCGGCCAGAAACCGAGCGCATTGCTGATCGCATAGCCGAAATAAGCGCCCAGCATATAAAAGCTGGCGTGGGCAAAGTTGAGCACGCCCATCATGCTGAAAATTAGCGTCAGGCCGGATGACAGCATGAACAGCAATAGCCCGTAACTGAGCCCGTTCAACATCGAAATTAAGGTGAATTCCACCAGCACCGCCCCTTGCAACTGAAATGATTGAACACCTTACGCCATTTGAAAAATCAGGCGGTCGGCAGTTTGTATTCGCGATAAGTATCGCGAATTTTGTTTTTCAGTATTTTGCCGGTCGCGCCAATCGGCAGCGCGTCAGTGAACACCACATCATCCGGCGTCCACCATTTAGCGATTTTGCCATCGAAAAATTGCAGCAGCTCGTCGCGCGACACTTCCATGCCGGGCTTCTTCACTACTACCAGCAGCGGCCGTTCATCCCACTTCGGATGCGCGATGCCGATACAGGCTGCCTGCAACACCGATGGGTGCGCGACGGCAATGTTTTCCAGATCAATAGTGCCGATCCACTCGCCGCCTGACTTGATGACATCCTTGCTGCGGTCCGTGATTTGCATGTAACCGTCTTCATCAATGACAGCGACGTCACCAGTCGGGAACCAGCCGTCTTCCAGCACAGAGCCACCTTCCTGTTTGAAGTAGCTGTCAATAACCCACGGACCCTTGACCAGCAGATTACCGTAAGTCTTGCCATCCCAAGGCAGTTCTTTGCCAGCGTCGTCAACGATTTTCATGTCAACGCCATAAATGGCACGCCCCTGCTTTTCAAGCTTGGCCTGCTTCGCTTCTTCCGGCAGTTTTTCGTACTTGGCCAGTAGCGTGCAGGTCGTCCCCAGCGGTGACATTTCCGTCATGCCCCACGCATGCACGACATCGACGCCGTACTCGTTGCGGAAGGTCTTCATCATCGCCGGTGGACAGGCCGAGCCGCCAATGACGGTGCGCTTGAAGCTGGAAAACTTCAGATTATTTTGCGCGACATACGTCAGCAAGCCAAGCCACACAGTCGGCACACCAGCCGAGAACGTCACTTGCTCTTGCTCGAACAACTCGTAGACGGACTTGCCGTCGAGCGCAGGTCCCGGAAACACCAGCTTGGCGCCCGTCAGTGGCACCGAGTACGGCAGGCCCCACGCGTTCACATGGAACATAGGCACGACAGGCAACACCACATCACGCGCCGAGACATTCAAGGCGTCAGGCAGAGCCGACGCGAATGAATGCAAGACCGTAGAACGATGAGAGTACAACGCGCCTTTAGGGTTGCCGGTGGTGCCTGATGTATAGCAGAGGCTGGACGCCGAGTTTTCATCAAACAGCGGCCATGTATATTGGTCGGAACTGTCTGCCAGCAGGTCTTCATAGCAGAGCAGGTTCGGAATCTTGGTCTCGGCCGGCATGCGATCGCGCTCGCACAGCATCACATAACCTTTAATGGTCTTCGCCAGTGGCGCAACAGCTTCCACCAGCGGCAGGAAATTCATGTCGAAGAACAGGTACTGGTCTTCTGCATGATTGGCAATATACGCAATCTGCTCAGGATGCAGGCGCGGATTGATCGTGTGCAGAACCGCACCCGAGCCAGACACCGCGTAATAGGCTTCCATATGACGGTAGCCGTTCCACGCCAGAGTAGCGACGCGGTCGCCGATCTTGACGCCGAATTTTTCCAGTACATTGGCGAGCTGACGCGAACGACGGTGACAGTCGTGATACGTGTAACGGTGGATGTCGCCTTCAACCCGACGAGAAACGATTTCAACGCTGCCGTAGTAGCGGTCTGCGTGCTGGATCAGGCTGGAAATGAGCAAAGGCTGGCTCATCATTTGGCCCATCAACGGGCTCTGCGGATACTGCACCATCTTGTCTCCTCAATATTGCACTGCAAATTTTTATGCGCAGATTTTCGAACGTGCGTTCTATTTTAGTCAACGACTTTCCATCGTGCAGCGCAACAAAACGGCGCGGCCTAAGTTACAGACCTATTTCTCTGTCATCGTATAAATCGTAGATTTCGGCTTGGCCATCAGTCGTCTGAGCATCGGCTCGAAGAAGGACAAGGGCAAGGTGTCGTAGTCGGGATCGAACGCAGGTGCATCGTATTTCTCGCAAAACTCTAGCGTCCGGTCGTAGATGGGCTGACCCTTGAAGCGGTCGCGCAGGTTGCGGTCCATTCCCAGAAAATGAAAAAAATAGTAGGCTTGAAACAGGCCGTGTTTTTCTATCATTTCAAAATTTTCAGGGCTGACGAAGGGTTTCAAGATAGATGCGGCAATGTCCGGATGATTGAAGCTGCCTAGCGTGTCGCCTATGTCATGCAGCAGCGCGCAGATGACGTACTCTTCGTCCTTGCCGTCACGATGGGCGCGCGTCGCGGTCTGCAAACTGTGCACGAGGCGGTCTACCGGAAAGCCACCAAAATCACCGTCAAGCAGCTTCAGGTGCGTGAGTATGCGGTCCGGTAGTTTGGCAGCGTAGGCCTTGAAGTCTTCACCGATGATTTTCCAGTCTTCTGCTTTACTGTGCTGCAGATCGGTGAAGCTTGCTTTTACATGAGTCTCTGCGTGCATTCTTGTCTCCGTCTATTTTGTAAGATCAGCTGCGGTAGCCAGGATCGCTACGCTCAAGCTTGCGCAATAGCGCCGGCCACGCCAGCATGCCGCCAAGAGACTTGGTAACAACCCTCGCCTGTTCTTTGGCGTTCTCGATGATGGCAGGTTCTATATGGCGCAGCGGGCTGCCGCCAGCCATGGCGCGCACTTGAATCGTGCAGGCTGCCTCGAAAATATACATATTCAAAAACGCGTCGGCGACGGTTTTGCCGACTGTCAGCAAACCATGGTTGCGCAGCATCAGGTAATCCTTGTTACCAAAGTCAGCAACCAGCCGTGGCCTTTCGTCGTCGTTCAGTGCCAGTCCTTCGTAGTCGTGGTAGGCCAGACTGTTGAGCACAAAGATAGACTGCTGCGAGAGCGGCAGAACACCCGCTTCCTGTGCCGAGACAGCCACACCGTTGAGGCTGTGCACGTGCAGAACGCACAGCGCGTCGTCACGTGCGGCATGAATGGCGGAATGGATGGTGAAGCCGGCAGGGTTGACCGGAAACGGCGACTCTTCAAGCTTGTTGCCGTCCAAATCAATCTTGACCAGCGAAGACGCGGTAATTTCATCAAACATCATCCCGTACGGGTTGATGAGGAAATGATGGTCTGGTCCCGGCAGGCGCACGGTGATGTGGGTAAAGACCAAGTCGCCCCAGCCATAGGCTGCAGCCAGACGGTAGCAGGCTGCCAGATCGACGCGGGCTTGCCATTCTTCTGGCGAGACGCGGTGCTGCAGCGACGGTATGGCGAGTCTTTCAGGTGCGTTCATATGCGGTCTCCTCTTCTCTGTCAAAATATGACATGTGGCTCTTTTGGCCTTTGTTTATTCGAATTCACAGCGCAGCTTCACAGTGCGGCTTCACAGCGACGCATTAATGCATCGTAATTTTTTCCATCGTAACAGAAGCAAGGCATGAACTCTCCTGAAACCCTACCGCCAGTAAGGCACACCAGCTTATCCGGGCTGCCGCTGTCAAACAGTTTTGCCGCGCTGCCGCCTGCTTTTTATACGCGGCTGGCTTCTACTCCGTTGCCGGCGCCTTATCTGGTCTGCGCCAGCCCTGCCGCTGCTGAACTGATACAGCTTGATCCTGCGACGTGCGAGACAGAGGAATTCATTCAAGTCTTCAGTGGCAATGCACGGCATTCGCAATCTATGCCGCTGGCCGCGGTCTATTCCGGCCACCAGTTCGGCGTCTGGGCTGGACAGCTAGGCGACGGCCGCGCCATTTTGCTTGGCGAAGCCGCTGCCCCGTCTGTTAAGCCCACCGGGTCCCTGGAGTTGCAACTGAAAGGTGCCGGCATGACGCCCTACTCTCGTATGGGAGATGGTCGCGCCGTGTTGCGCTCGTCGATCAGGGAATTTCTGTGTTCCGAAGCGATGGCTGCGCTCGGCATTCCGACTTCACGCGCATTGAGCGTGATCGGCTCGGACTTGAGGGTCATGCGCGAGACACCTGAAAGCACCGCCGTGGTCACGCGCATGGCACCGAGCTTCGTTCGCTTCGGCTCGTTCGAGCACTGGTATCACAATGACCGGCAGGACGAGCTCAAGCAGCTTGCGGATTATGTGATCGAACGCTGTTATCCAGAGCTGCAGTCGGCGGCTAATCCGTACTTGGCACTGCTCGAAGAAGTCACGCGTCGCACTGCCGAACTGGTCGCGCACTGGCAGGCAGTCGGCTTCATGCATGGCGTGCTTAATACCGACAACATGTCGATACTGGGGCTGACACTGGATTACGGTCCGTTCGGTTTCATGGAAGCGTACGAGCCTGCGCACATTTGCAATCACACAGACCAGCAAGGTCGCTATTCTTACAAAATGCAGCCGCAAATTGGTCACTGGAATTGCTATGCGTTGGGTCAGGCCCTGCTGCCTTTGATTGGCGAAGTCGATGCCGTGCATGCGGCACTGAAAACTTATCAGCCCGCGTTTACGGCGAAGCTGAATGTGCTTTGGCATCAGAAGCTCGGTCTGCTCAGCCAGCAGGATGAAGATGAATCACTGATCGATGCGCTGCTCGTAATCATGCAAAAAAACAAAGTCGATTTCACGCAGCTTTTCCGCAAGCTGTCCGGTCTGCGCATTGACGAGCCTGCTATGGATACGGAACTGCGCGACCTGTTTATAGACCGTGCAGCCTTCGATATATGGGCAGTACAATATCGGGCCAGGCTTGTGCAGGAAAAAAGCGATGATGCTGCCCGCAGAGTGCGCATGAACACAGTCAATCCCAAATATGTTCTGCGAAATTATCTGGCGCAGGTGGCGATTGAAAAAGCGCAGCAAAAAGATTTTTCGGAAGTGAACAAGCTGCTGTCTATTTTGCAGTCTCCGTTTGACGAGCAGCCAGAGCACGACAGCTATGCTGCGCTGCCGCCTGACTGGGCGGGCAGCCTCGAAGTCAGTTGTTCTTCTTGAGACAGCATGTTTAACAAAGGATGTGGGCATGAGCAACGATAAAATAATCCGCAGCGAAACTGAATGGCGCGCCTTGCTGGACCCACTGGATTTTGAAGTCACGCGTCATGCGGCGACCGAGCGCGCATTCAGCGGCCGTTACTGGGATCATCATGAGCACGGCATTTATCATTGCGTCTGTTGCAGCACCGCCCTGTTCGAGTCGGACGCGAAATTTGATTCCGGCTGTGGCTGGCCCAGTTATTTTCGTGCTCTCAATCCTGCGCATGTGGCGGAACATGTAGACCGCAGTCACGGCATGACACGCACTGAAATTACCTGCAACATTTGCGATGCGCATCTGGGTCATGTGTTTCCGGATGGGCCGCCGCCGACTGGACTGCGTTACTGTATTAATTCGGCTTCGTTACGGTTTGAGCCTGTGGGTTGAGTCTTTTGTAAAGTTAAATCAAAGACGCTGGATCCCGGCCTGCGCCGGGATGACGGTAGTGGTAGAGGCGGCCTCAAAATATCTACCGTCATCCCGGCGCAGGCCGGGATCCAGTGTCTTCTTTAAAATGCCGGCACTCTTTTGAAATGTGACCCCCGATGAAACTGCTGTTCGATCTATTCCCCGTCATCCTGTTCTTTGCAGTCTTCAAGTTGGCCGGCGCCAATCCGGAAGCAGCACAAGACTTTGCCAGCCACTACCTGAGCGGACTAGTCTCGGGCAGTGAAGTCACGCTGACACAGGCGCCGATTCTGCTCTCCACCGCAGTGGCCATCGTCGCAACGGTTGCGCAGATAGGCTGGCTGCTGGCAAGACGCAAGCATGTCGACAATATGCTGTGGGTGTCGCTGGCGATCATTGCCGTCTTTGGCGGCGCGACGATTTACTTTCATGACGAGCAGTTCATCAAGCTCAAGCCGACGGTACTGTACTGGTTTTTTGCGGTTGCGCTGCTGGCCAGCCAGGCTTTCTTCGGCAAGAACCTGATCAAGTCCATGATGGGCAAGCAGCTCACGCTGCCAGAACCGGTGTGGCGCAAGCTCAATCTGGCATGGGGACTTTTCTTTGCTGCGATGGGTGCGCTGAATCTCTACATAGGATTTAATTACCCGCTCAATTTTTGGGTCAACTTCAAACTGTTCGGCTTCATGGGTCTGATGCTGGTTTTTGTGATCGGTCAAAGTCTGTTCTTGTCGCGTTATATGAAGGAAGCAGAATGAACGACAGACAGCAACGTATCAGCGATAGTCTGATGGCAGAATTCAAGCCACTGGTCTGTGATGTTGAAGATGAATCGGCACTGCATGCCGGTCATGCGGGTGCAGCTTCAGGCGGCGGCCATTATCGTTTGAAGCTAGTGTCGACCCGCTTTGAAGGGGTCAACCGGGTAGGACGTCATAGGCTGGTGTATGATTGCCTGCGTGCGATGATGCCAACAGAAATACATGCGCTGGCCCTGACTTTGTTGACGCCCTCCGAGGCTGATGACGCAAGTGTTTAAGTCAGGATCAGACTCTCGTTAATTCTCTTTTTATAAACAAACTGAAACTCGGAAAAGACATGATGAATTTGAAAAACGCTCGCTTACTGGTTCTGATGGCCGCTTCTGCTGCCGTACCGGCTTTCGCGCAAAATATCGCCGTTGTAAACGGTAAGCCTGTTCCTTCTGCCCGCGTCGATACGATGGTGCAGCAAATGGTTCAACAAGGTCAGCAAGACACGCCCGAGATGCGTGCAATGATCAAAGATGAACTGATCAACCGCGAAGTGCTGACGCAAGAAGCCGACAAGCAAGGCGTTGCTAACCGTCCTGAAGTGAAAAACCAGATTGATCTGGCGCGTCAGTCGATCGTGATCCGTGCATTGGCCACAGAGTTTCTGGTCAAGAATCCGGTCAAAGACGAAGATATGAAAGCCGAGTACGACAAGTTCAAGGCGCAGTCCGGCGGCAAGGAATACCACGCTCGTCACATCCTGGTCGACAAGGAAGAAGATGCGAAAGCTCTGATCACCAAGCTCAAGGGCGGCGCCAAGTTTGAAGAATTGGCCAAAGTGTCGACCGACTCCGGTTCAGGCGCACAAGGCGGCGATCTGGGCTGGGCGCCTCCAGGTGCGTTCGTTAAACCTTTCTCTGATGCGATGATCGCACTGAAAAAAGGTGAGATCACACAGACACCTGTGAAAACCCAGTTCGGTTACCACGTGATCAAACTCGAAGATGAGCGTGACGCCAAAGTTCCTGGCTTTGACGAAGTCAAAGGTCAGATCGCTGAATCGCTGCAGCAGAAGAAACTGCAAGCCTTCCAGCAAGACTTGAAAAAGAAAGCGAAGATTCAGTAATCATTCTTTTTTAAAAGAGAGAGCGCTCGTAAGGGCGCTTTTTTTTCGCCCTAAAAATCCTTATAAGGACAGTTAACAAAATTAAAGCTGAACAAATTAGCAAATATCGATACTCAATATTCGATTTTCGCAAAAATCAATACAGAATTGCCCGCGAAAAGTGAAATGCAATGACAAATCATTTAAATGAGGAGTTGTTTTCATGAGGTCACTTCAACACTCAAGCCGTTCTGCTAATAGCAAACCTGTCCGTTCTTCAACTTATAAGGGCGTTAAACAAAAGACCCAGGCTCCCCTTCTGAAAGCCGTAGCTCCTACCTTACATCAGATCATTTTCGGCAAAGAGCAGTGGTTCCCTAACGAGGCTGCATTGAATCGCCATAAATTGAAGGAGCGTTTTCTGGGAGAGGTCGTTCAGCAAAACCAGTTTGAATCTATTTTCGACATCAATCCGGCCAATCGTTTTCGACATCACTCCAGTCCTACCTACACAACCCGCCGCTATGCACGAAACCCGGGCGACATGATCAGCGTCATTGAAAAACCGGACTCTGTTCTTGCTGCATCAGCGAAAAGCTGCCTGACACAAAAAGGGCATTTGCTTCCGGTAGGCAATCTGCCTGAATCGGTCTGGACGGAAGATTATCCCCGCTCCCTTGCGTATCTGAGCTATGAGCATCTGAACGAAAAGAACAAGGTCAAAGCCACTGGAAAGCTACCTGAGAGCGCCACAGATGAAGAAAAAGCACGTTCCAAGCTTGATCTGATGAGCAAACTTGAGGAGGAACTCTGCAGTGGTTCACCGATTACATCGACCACTACGGGCAATTCCTTGATCGAAGATAATCTTAAAACCTGGGGCGAAAATGATGAATATATAGAAGTCGACGCACACAGTACCAATAGCGTCTCAAGTAGCTATATCGCTGCCATGGTCCTGTTTGCAGCCACGAGTGACGATACCCAAAAAAATAACGATATCAATAAGCCGAAAGAAAATAAATGGCGTAAGCATTTTCAGGAATCAAACGGTACCGATATGCCGAAGATGGCAAATCTGCTGCTCCAACATGGCGTTGATCCGAATGGAAAATGGACCGATCGCGAACGCTCTGTCTATTACGCCTTGGTCGCTGACGAGCATATGCTAATTGGCACGACGCCGGCCGGTACGGCAAGAATCGTCAATTCCTGACAAGCCTTAAAAATCTGCAGGATTGAATAACTGGCGCAAGCCAGTTATTTTTTTGTTCGTCAAAACCCAACAGTTCTTCATTTGAAAGGTCCGATGACACAGCACTTGCAGTAGCAGGTCAAGCCAGCCCCACACAACAGCAATAGTCGCTACCCTGCACGGCCGTATCAGCATGCCAATGAAATAAAAATCTTATGTTCCATAAAATACGAGCTCTGTCCCGACGCATACAGCATGGCAGTCTGGGCGAGCAAGCAACGGTACGCAAGCCGCGTGCGCCGTTAATCAAGCCGCGCAAACTAATCAGGCGTTCACCATTACGCACGCTAGCCCCAAAGGCTGAAGCAATCCGCCAACAGATCGGTAATTTACTTGTCGCCAATCCGGACTGGAAAACGCACCGCGATGATCGCTGCGATCTTCGTCTTGAAGTCTGTCAGGAGCTTGAACACTATAGTGGTCGCTATCCGTTGAATAAACTGCGCGAAACTTTATCGATTAAAGATCTGGCTAACCTGCGTTTTGCAAAAGAATTGCATACCGTCTTGAATGTATTCGATTCGAATTTTCTCGTTAACTACGATATCCAGGAAGGTAAATCCTTATCGCAGTCAATAACAGAAAGGCATGCTGCGAAATTACGGAATTCCATCAGATCGGCGTTTGAGAACAACTCGAATGAACAGCAACGCTTGCTTGCGTCAGTCATGGATCAAGCCGTTCTGCAGTGGGCGCGTGTTCCCATGAGTCGGGATGAATTAAACCGCATCGAATTACTGCGTGCAGAGCATCCGGCCGTGCTGGATCTCGATGAAGCATTGGCGCTATTTGATTACCTTGACCCTTACAGCGCACATTTCATTATCGTCAATGGCGGCGCGAGGCTAAAGGCATTCTGGGGTATAGACGGCATTGCGGATGCAGGACAAGTATTGTCTGAGCCATTTAATCGCGCTCTGCAGAAGTTGCAGCAGAATGAACAGTTCACCGACCGCAGCGGCATCTACTACAAGGGTTTCAACGCGCAAGCACTGGCTTATCGGCACGATAAGCTGATGCTCGATTTTCTTGCCGAAAAAAATGGCATCGTGATACCGCCACATGCCATCTCGACCTCACGCATTGCCAGCCAGTCCTTTACGCGTAATGCCGAGCGCGATGAAGACGCCGAAATTGTCATCCACACGGCGTCCGGCATTGATGTCGGACTGTTCCATACCAAACTGGGAAAGTCCCTTGGTGAAGTGATTCTTATACCCGAAGCGCTGCAAATAAAGACGCAGACGAGCCTCAGCACAACGGGCCGCAAACCTGCTTGGTATACCGCCCACAGCATGAAAGGAATCGCCAGCGCAGAGCCGCGCTGGCGTAAACGGGAAGTGAACTAGCCGACCCACTTGCGCGCATTGCGGAACATACGCATCCACGGTGCGTCATCGCTCCACTGCTGCGGATGCCATGAATGCTGCACCGTGCGGAACACGCGTTCTGCATGCGGCATCATGACCGTGAAGCGCCCGTCTGGCGTTGTGACTGCGGTTGTTCCATTCGCTGAGCCGTTCGGATTCAGTGGATAGCTCTCGGTCGCCACACCCTTGTTGTCGACGAAGCGCAAGGCGACCAACGCATCCGTTTCGCTGCCGGTATGCGCAAAATTTGCAAAGCCTTCACCATGCGAAACCGCGATCGGTGTCTGCGTGCCGGCCATGCCGCTAAAGAAAATAGACGGTGAATCAGCAACTTCGACCATCACGAATCGCGCTTCGAATTGCTCTGATTTGTTGCGCGTGAACTTAGGCCATGCGTTCGCACCCGGAATAATCGATTTCAGGTTGCTCATCATCTGGCATCCATTGCAGATACCCAAGCCAAAGGTATCAGTGCGCCGGAAAAATTCGGCGAACTGGTCCGACAGGCTGGCATTGAACAAAATCGTTTTCGCCCAGCCTTCACCGGCGCCCAGCACGTCGCCATACGAAAATCCGCCCACGGCTATGACGCCGTGGAAGTCAGCCAGTTTGGCGCGACCGGCAATCAGGTCACTCATGTGCACGTCCACCGCTTCAAAGCCGGCCTGATGCATGACATAAGCGGTTTCGATATGCGAATTAACGCCCTGCTCGCGCAGGATCGCAACCCGCGGCCTGACGCCAGTGGCGATGAAAGGCGCAGCAATATTTTCTGTCGTATCGAAGGTGATAACGGGCGACATGCCCGGGTCGCTTACATCCAGCAAGCGCTCGTATTCGGCATCGGCACAGGCCGGATTGTCACGCAGCCGCGCCATGCGCCAGCTGGTCTCGCTCCATAGCCGGTGCAAGCTGCTGCGCGACTTGGTGTAAATAAGTTTGGCATCGCGCGTGAATTCAATCACGTCGCGGTCGTTGTGCTTGCCGATGATGTGGCTGCAGGCTCCGAGCCCAAACTCGCGCAGCACATTCATGACCTCGGATTTTTGTTCAGCGCGAACCTGAATCACTGCGCCCAGCTCTTCATTGAACAGTGCACGCAGCGTCATGTCATTGCGGCGCTCGCCAACTTGCGAGGCCCAGTTTTTCGAATCACCCCAGTCGGCGGCATGCTCGCTTTCCATGGTCAGGATATCGAGATTGACCGAGACACCGGCGTGGCCGGCAAAAGCCATTTCACAAAGCGTCGCATACAGGCCGCCATCGGAGCGGTCATGATAAGCCAGAATTTTTTGTTCACGCATCAGTTGCTGCACCGCTGCGAAGAAGGCTTTCAGGTCGTCAGCGCTATCGACGTCCGGCGCATCATTGCCCAATTGCTGCATCACTTGCGCGAGCGCCGACGCGCCCATGCGGTTCTTGCCACGGCCAAGGTCGATGAGGATCAATGAGGTCTCGCCGGCATCGGTGCGCAATTGCGGCGTCGTGGTCAGACGCACGTCGGAAACAGGCGCAAAAGCCGTCACAATCAGCGACACCGGCGACGTCACGGCTTTAGCCGCGTCGCCGTCTTGCCAGGTGGTGCGCATGGACAGCGAATCCTTGCCGACGGGGATACTGATGCCCAGTGCCGGACACAATTCCATGCCAACTGCCTTGACGGTATCGAACAGCGCAGCATCCTGACCCGGCTGACCGCAGGCTGCCATCCAGTTGGCCGACAGCTTGATATCCGAAATATCGGCAATGGCAGCCGCAGCGATATTGGTAATGGATTCACCGACGGCCATACGACCGGAGGCCGCTGCGTTGATGACGGCCAGTGGCGTTCTCTCGCCCATGGCCATCGCTTCGCCCAGATAGCCTTCGAGGCTCATGGTGGTGACGGCACAATCGGCGACCGGCACTTGCCAGGGGCCGACCATCTGGTCGCGCACGGTGTGCGCGCCGACGCTGCGGTCGCCAATGGTAATGAGGAAGGATTTGTCGGCAACAGTAGGCAGATGCAGCACGCGCTCTGCTGCGTCGTCGAGTTGTATGCCGGTCAGGTCAAGCGCGGCGAACGTGTTGTTTACATGCGTGACTTCGCGATGCATTTTAGGTGGCTTGCCGAGCAAGACATCCATCGCCATATCAACCGGGTAGTTGTCATTTTCCGGGTCGATAACGCGCAGCTGACGTTCTTCCGTTGCCAGACCGACGACGGCAAACGGACAACGCTCGCGCTCGCACATGCTCCTGAACAAAGCCAAACTAGCAGGCGCAATGCCGAGCACATAACGTTCCTGCGATTCATTGCTCCAGATTTCTTTCGGCGCAAGGCCGCTTTCTTCCAGCGGTACTTTGCGCAAGTCAAAGATCGCGCCGCGACCAGCGTCATTGGTAATTTCAGGGAAGGCATTCGACAGGCCGCCCGCGCCGACATCATGAATCGACAAGATAGGATTGTCATTGGCCAGCGCCCAGCACGCATTGATGACTTCCTGCGCGCGTCTTTCCATCTCGGGATTGCCACGCTGGACAGAATCAAAATCGAGGTCGGCCGTGTTAGAGCCGGTCGTCATCGACGACGCCGCACTGCCGCCCATGCCGATGCGCATACCGCGACCACCCAGCTGTATCAATAGGCTGCCGACAGGCAGATCATTTTTCTTCGTATGCAGCGCCGAGATATTGCCGAGACCGCCCGCGATCATGATTGGCTTGTGATAGCCGTAAACAGTACCGGCCACGTTCTGTTCATAGGTGCGGAAGTAGCCGGTCAGGTTAGGACGGCCAAATTCATTGTTGAAGGCCGCGCCACCGAGCGGTCCGTCCAGCATGATTTGCAACGGAGACGCGATGCGCTCAGGCTTGCCGGTGATGGTGGCGTTGCCCGGCTGGCGTTCAGCCGCAGCCTGATTGACGTCGCGGGCGTTTTCCCATTGGCGCACTGCATGCGTGAGCATCAGGTTGGAAACGGTGAAACCGGTCAGGCCGGCTTTGGGCTTGGCACCGCGACCGGTTGCACCTTCGTCGCGAATCTCGCCACCTGCGCCGGTTGACGCGCCCGGATACGGCGAGATCGCCGTCGGATGGTTATGCGTCTCGACCTTCATCAGGATGTGCGTGAGTTCTTCACTGGCCTGATACACATTGCCCTGTTCGGCGCGCGGATAAAACCGCGAGACCAGCGCGCCTTCGATGATGGATGAGTTATCCGAGTACGCCACCACGGTGCCTTTAGGCTGCAGCTGATGCGTATTTTTGATCATGGCAAACAGCGACTTGGTCTGCCCTTCGCCGTCTATCGTCCAGTCGGCGTTGAAAATCTTGTGACGGCAATGCTCGCTGTTTGCCTGCGCGAACATCATCAGTTCGACGTCGGTAGGATTGCGCTTTGCCTGCGTAAACGCCTGATACAGGTAGTCGATTTCCTCGTCCGACATCGCCAGACCGAGCTCCACATTTGCCAGAGCCAGTGCGGCCTTGCCGCCCGCTTTGATGTCGATGGCCGCCATCGGCTGCGCCTGCAATTCAGTGAACAGGCCGGCTGCTTCTTGCGGTTCGCGCAACACGATCTCAGTCATGCGGTCATGCAGCAGTGACGTGACAGCCGCTGCGCTGTCGAGGTCCAGTTTTTTGACGCCACCGAGCAGGCCGGCTTTGCGTTGCACGTAATACGTCACGCCGCGCTCGATGCGATGAATCTGCGACATGCCGCAGTTGTGCGCGATGTCAGTCGCTTTGCTGGCCCACGGTGAAATAGTGCCGAAGCGCGGAATGACGACAAACTGTTCGCCATCAGATTCGCCGTCGAACGGTTCGCCATAAGTCAGCAGTGCTTGCAGACGAGTGACGTCTTCGTCAGTCGGTGCCGAAGCAGCGTCGATGAAATGATAGAAACGCGCCGATACGCCGGTAATGGCAGCATCGATCTCTTTCAGTTGTGACAATAGGCGTTGGGAACGAAAAGGTGACAGGGCGCTACAGCCCGGCAAAATCAGCATGGCAATGGTGGCTTAATGGCGCAAAAGCAGTAGAAAAAATGCCTTCACGCAGGTTGAATCGGAAAGGCGTGATTATACCCTGTCACCCTGCTCCGGCTTGAGCCTCCTCAACCAGTCTTTACACAATAGGGTGATGATTTTCCTATGTTCGGCTTATGTCACAGCCCCGTTGGAAGCCCTGTTCGCAGTTCGGCTATGACTATTGCTGATTTTTACTCAACCCTGTTTGAGGAGAGTTCATCATGGAACGTCAACCCGGCGTCGCAGCCGACATGCCTGCCAGTGCTTTGGCAAATGGGAGTCCGGCCAGCACCCACACTGCCAACCCAATTCCGGTTGGTTATGTACCTACCCCTACCGAAAATTACCGCACCCATCGCAAAAGCGCCCAGTTGCTGGTGGAGCCTGGCATGCCAAAGGTAGGACCACTACCGATACCGATTCCGCCGCGACCGCTATTTTTCGGCGCGCGCGTGCTGATATGGAAACAAGATCCGTCTGTAGCCGAGATCGGTACCCGCAAGGCCTTTTTGCCCGGCATGGTGCTTGAAGGACCGCGCGATGCGCGCGTCACGCACGGAACACCCGGCATTCCGCCAGTGAGTCCGAACGCCTTTGGCGATTTTGTGCAGACGCCCGGCACCGACCAGTTCGATGCCGTTCATACCTTCGCAGTCGTACGCGAAACACTGACGATGTATCAGCGTGCTCTGGCAATTGGCAGCAGCCCGGCCCCGCTGCCGTGGCAATGGAATAGCAGCAGCAATAGCGAAGCCTTGCAGGTTTTTCCACATGGTTTGCCCGATACCATGAATGCGTTTTATAGCCGCAATCAAAAGTGCGTCAGGTTTGGCGACTTCGTGCCGACCAACAGCAGTGCACGGCTTTACACTTGTCGCTCACTTGATATTGTTTCGCATGAGACTGGTCACGCCATACTCGATGGCCTCAAGCCGAACTGGATACTGTCCAACAGCCCGCCACAAACGGGCGGCCTGCATGAGTCATTTGGTGACTTGACAGCGATCTTCCTTGCGCTGTCGCAGCTAGATCAGGTTGAGGCTGTGATCACACAGACCAAGGCAAATTTGCATGACAAGACTTTTCTCTCTGATCTTGCTGAACAGTTCGGTCTGGCATTGGGCCGGCCGAATGGTTTGCGCAATGCCGATAACGACTTGAAGCTGTCACAGACCGGCACCGAGGTACATGCGATATCGCAGGTATTCACGGGCGCCATCTATGACATTTTGGCTGATATATTTTCATTCGAACGCAAGCCGGGCGTGCGCGACGATGCGCTGACCCTGCATCAGGTAGCGGAATATGTACGCAGCCTGTTGCTGCGCGCGCTGATTGCTGCTCCTGCCAGCGCAGCCACCTATGCCGATGTCGCCAACCAGATGCTCAGTATTGCTAACGCCGATGGCAAGCCGCAGGCTTATCGCAATTTCATCCGCAATCGCTTCACCGTCAGAGAAGTCGTCGTTTCGCCTACGCCGCTGACGGAAGATATGGAAGACAACCTGACGCTACAGGCCGCAGTGCAAGACCAGCCCGACGCAGTGCAAGACAGAAGAACCTGCTGCGGCACTATGAACCATGCCGAATATTTTGGCATGGCCGATCTGCTTAACGATGAGCTTGAAGCGCTCATGCATTCGCTCAAGCATGAGCGCAGAAAACAGGCTTAACAACATGCAGATCACCATTAATGGAAACGGCGGCTATACAGGCTTGTCTGAAGTCTTTGAGCTCGATACTTCCGATTGCAATCCGGCTGATGCACATGAACTACAAGAACTGCTGCAGGACGTGCATTTTTTCGACGAGGCTCCAGAGCTCGCCACACAGGCTATTGGTGCTGACATGATGCAATGGGAAATCACGGTCAGTGACGATGGGCATCAGCACAGCGTACGCTTTACCGACGACGGCAGTCCCGGTCTGCAACCTTGGAAGGAGATTGTTGAGAAGGTACGCACGCTGCATTAGCAAGTGCCAGTGGCAAGCGCCCTTAGCAAGCTGATGTATGCTGATGAATTGTTCATTCGCATACCTTCCCATGTCTGCACCTACACTGCCCTTGATTACCGAGCTTGCTGACAGCATGCGCCTGCCACTTTTACAGACTTGCCTGCAGCGAGCCAGCGCATCGATTTCCGTATTTACGCGCCTCTATCCCGAGTCTGCAATCGCCGCTGCTGCCCACGCCGATGAACAACGTGCGGCAGGTATCAAGGTCTCGCCTCTGGCCGGCTTGCCGGTTTCTATCAAGGACTTGCTTGATGTCGCCGGCGAAACCACGCTGGCGGGCTCATTGGTGCTACGCGATGCCCAACCGGCGACACAGGATGCGGCGGTCGTAGCGCGGCTGCGTGCAGCAGGCGCTGCCATCGTCGGTAAGACCAACATGACCGAATTTGCTTTTTCAGGCGTAGGACTCAATCCGCATTACGGCACGCCGGCCAATCCTGCAGACACGTCTGTGGCACGAATACCGGGAGGCTCTTCGTCCGGCGCAGCCGTATCAGTGGCAGCCGGCATTTGCGTAGCTGCTATCGGATCGGATACGGGCGGCTCCATCCGCGTTCCGGCAGCGCTGTGTGGGCTCGTCGGGTTCAAACCGACCATGCGACGCGTGCCGGTTACGGGCACGGTGCCATTGTCATCTTCGCTTGATACGGCTTGCGCGATGACGCGTTCAGTGCAAGATTGTCTGCTGGTTGATGCCGTAATTGCCGACGCGCCGCTGCAAGTGTCGCCAGTATCGCTATCGGGCTTGCGGCTGGCGGTGCCACAAACCATCGTGCTAGATGAAATGGATGCGCATGTCGCAGCGACGTTTGCAGCAACGCTGACGATGCTGTCGGCAGCTGGCGCGCAGTTAATTGAACTGCCGCTTGAGATGCTTGCCGAAGCGCGCAAGATCAATCTGTTTGCAACCGTTGAAGCCTATGCGTGGCATAAGGATTTGCTCGCCAGCCACAGCGCAGAATATGACAGCCGG
Source organism: Burkholderiaceae bacterium (assembly GCA_040399905.1). GTDB lineage: Bacteria > Pseudomonadota > Gammaproteobacteria > Burkholderiales > Burkholderiaceae_D > Pernthalerella. The sequence goes on along the minus strand of JBBARG010000003.1, from coordinate 9,698 downwards.
GTCTCTACGCGCATGCTGTTTGGCGCGAATTATTCTGCAGACAGCTATGCACAGGCAAAGCTGGCGCGACAGGACTGGATAGCCCGCATGGAGCAGGCTCTACTGCCCTTTGATGCGATGCTGATGCCAACGGTACCCATCGTGGCCCCGCTGATTGCCGATCTGGAAGCAACGCATGAAGCATTTTTTGAAGCGAACCGACTCTTGCTGCGCAACCCAGCGCTGATTAACTTGCTTGATGGCTGTGCGGTCTCGCTGCCTTGTCATGCGCGCGGCAGTCTGCCGGTTGGCTTGATGGTGGCCGGTCCCGCAATGCATGATGCACGCGTAATGGCAGTTGCCGGTGCCATAGAATCAGCACTGAAAGACGCTGCTTACAAGGCTTGAACTTCTGCCCTTTCAAACAAGGTCGGCGTAATAGTGCCGTAACGTTCAGGTGGTTCCACAACGTAGACTTTCTTGAAAAATTGCAGCCACAACTTGGCCAGCTTGGGGATTGCCGCTTTGTCTTTTAATGGATAGCGACCGGAGCAGAAATTTATATAGATGGCATCTTCTTCAGGAGAGAACCACGCTTCGCCGCCAGCGACTGCCATGGGGCTTATTTTCGAGTGCAGGACAATGCCGCGTGAACTGGCGCATTTTTTCATTTCGCGGCAAATATTGAGTCCCTTTTGATCCAGCGTCCAAAGATACTTGTAAGCGCGGATGTCGTACGCGTTCCTGAATAATTTTTTCGGTGGTTCGTCACCGGGTAAAAATGATTTGACGTCCAATGCGCGATGCGTGTCGTAATCATCTTCAGGCTCTGTTTTTACAGGAAAGCTCAGCGCGCCAATTCCCCAGAAATTATCATCCGGCCTGCCATGCGGCAGCTCACTTTCAGGAACGACAATTATTTTTTCCGGTGGCATCACGGTGCTCGTAGGTTGCAATGGTTCAGTCAGTTTATAAATGCGCTCTGGCTGGATGCGGTCTGATGCATAAAAACGCGCCTGAGTAAGAATGGAACGGTCACGTTCTTTCTGAACCATACGCGGCTGGGTTTGCTGGAAGTGAAGGACGTGTTGCTCATGTTTGACGGCGTGGCGGCGAACCATGGCTGCTCTGCAAAGAATCGGTGACATGATCTATCTCCCTATGGGGTGTCAACGTTGAAACGGTGCTCTTTTTTTGGAGTATTCAAAAGAAGCGCGCATTTCCTTTTTTGCAAGTCGCGTGCCAAGCCTGCTCGAATAACGCAATCTGTGTCGCTGGTGCCATTAAGGAATGCGCGTCGTATCGCTTCCACAAATCTGCACGGCCATTGAACGTGCGAAAATAGATGCGCCATTCTGAATCTGTCACTGCACCGATAAGATGCGCGATCAGCGAGACTGATTGTTTTGAGACTGATTTGCGGCTACCCTATAGCGGCTTTTTGTAATACCAAGAGTTTTTCAAGAATGCAGGCACCGACCTGCCCGGTACGTTGATATCTGGAGTCCAATGCGAGTTGCTGTGATTGGTGGGGGTGTGGTTGGAGTCTGCACCGCCTATTACCTGGCCGAAGCCGGCCACGAAGTCGCTGTTATTGAGCGCTATGGCAATGTGGCCCAAGAGGCCAGCTTTGGAAATCTGGATCTGATGGGACCGGCTTCCCCGCGCCCGTGGGCCATGCCCGGCACACCTTCAAAGATCCTGTCCATGCTGTTTCGCCCCGAGTCGCCAGTGGCGTTCAGCTCACGCTTCGAGCCGGCCATGTGGGGCTGGATACGGCGCTGGGTTGGCGAGTGCAAGCTGCCGCGCCTGAAACTCAACCAGATGCGCATGCGTCGGTTGTCGAACTACAGCAAAGAATTGATGGAGCAGCTTGCGCATACGCATAGCCTCGATTTCCAGCAAAGAAGCGGCGTCTTGATGATGTTCCGCACTGCACGCGAATTGCAGCTCGCGCAACCGGCAATTGAATTGCTGGGTGAACTCGGTACACGTCACGAATTGCTCGACCCCGATGCCGCACGACTAATGGAGCCGGCGCTCTCGCCCGAAACGAGTTTTCATTCGGCGTTATATGTGCCGGAGGATGAAGCAGGCAATTGCCCGCTGTTCGTGCGGCAGATGAAAACGCTGGCGCAAAATCTCGGTGTTGAATTCCATTTTAATAATGAAGTTCAATCTATACGCCCAGAAATTGGCGGCGTCAGTTTTCAGGTTGACGGACGCAGCATTGATGTCGATGCCATCGTCGTGGCCGCAGGCAGCGATAGCTCGCGTCTGCTCAAGCCCATAGGCGTTAACCTGCCGCTGTATCCGGTCAAGGTTTATTCGGCTTCAACCGCCATTCAGGAATTCGAACTTGCACCGCAACTGTCCGTGTACGACGACACTTATCGCGTCGCGTTGACGCGCCTGGGCAAGCGCATTCGCATTGCCGGTTGCGCCGAACTTGGTTCCTCCAGCGTCAACCTGCATCAGAAAGCGATCAACACGCTGGTCAAGGTCGGCGACGACTGGTTTCCAAACGCAGCGAACTACCGTACTGCCAACTTCTGGTGCGGCCCGACCGGCATGCTGCCGGAAGGTGTGCCGCTGCTGGGCGCGACACGTTACGCGAATGTCTTCGTCAACGCAGGACACGGCAGCGGCGCCTGGGCCATGGCTGCTGGTAGCGGCAAGCTGATAGCCGATATGATTTCAGGTCGTCGCACCGATATTGATACCGACGGCCTGACGCTGGCGCGTTACGGCGATCGCGCACGCTGACATTGCAATGAACAGCGACCTGCTCTATTCCGTGGCACAAGTGCGCGCCATTGAGCAGGCCGCTTTCGCTGTCGTTCCTCCCTATAATTTGATGCAGCGTGCCGGCCGCGCTGTTGCCGATGCGGCACGGCTGATGCTATCTGCTCACGACAAACTACCCGTGCTGGTTGCAGCCGGCCCTGGCAATAACGGGGGCGATGCATTGGAAGCAGCTGCCCTGCTCGCGCAGGCAGGGCACCATGTAGCCGTCGTGCTGCTGGCAGACCCGCTAGCCTTGCCAGTTGATGCGCAGGCTGCACTAGCGCGGGCACGTTCCAGCAGCGCCGACTTCATTGACCTGCAAACAGCCTGTGGCAATCTGCACTGGAGTCTGGTGCTCGATGGCTTGTTCGGCATCGGCTTGACGCGTCCTTTGCAAGGCCCGTATCAGCAATTGGTTGCCTTCATTAATACACTGTCCTGCCCTGTGCTGGCCATCGACATACCAAGCGGTCTTGATGCAGACACTGGCACCATCGTCGGCCCCGACGGCATAGCAGTTGTCGCCAGCAAGACGTTGACTTTTATTGCCAACAAACCGGGGCTGCATACGGCACACGGTCGTGATTTTGCTGGCGTGGTTGACGTCAATGATCTGCAGATTGATCTGCATGGCATAGGCAAACCTTGCGCTGAATTGAACCGTCCTTCTCTCTTTGCTGCCGCCGCCCATCCTCGAACGCATGCCTCGCACAAAGGCAGCTATGGCGACGTTGCGATTGTAGGCGGCGCAGAAGGCATGGCAGGCGCCGTAATCCTGTCGGCACGCATGGCAGCCTATGCGGGAGCCGGTCGCGTGTTCGCCGGCTTCGTTGTCCCTGCTGCTAGCTATGACAGCATGCAGCCGGAACTGATGTGTCGCGCCGCTGATGCGGTTGACATGAACCGTGGCGTGCTGGTGCTTGGCCCCGGTATGGGAACCTCACGAACAGCAAATGATTTGCTGTCCAAGGCACTGGCTTCGACACTACCACTGGTGCTGGATGCAGACGCGCTTAATCTACTGGCGGCCGAGCCTGCATTGCAAGCCAAGCTGGCAGCGCGGCGCGCTCCTGCATTGCTGACGCCGCATCCACTGGAAGCTGCACGCTTGCTAACCTGCAGCGCAGAAAACATTCAGGCTGACCGTTTGCATGCCGCAGCGACGCTGGCAAAAAAACTGCAGGCGGTCGTCATACTCAAGGGTTCGGGGAGTGTCATTGCGCATCCGGATGGACGTCTCGTCATCAACAGCACCGGCAATCCGGCGCTGGCAACAGCCGGTAGCGGCGACGTGCTCGCTGGCTTGTGCGGTGCGCTACTCGCGCAGCACTGGCCTTTGTGGGAGGCGGCGCTTGCTGCGCCCTATCTGCATGGCGCTGCTGCAGATGAACTGGTTGCGCAAGGTACGGGGCCAGCGGGGCTGACCGCCAGTGAATTACTGCCGGTGATACGTGCCGGCCTAAACAGGCTGAGTCTGACAGCGTAACTGCATCAGCCGGCACCAGCGCTGGGCAAATTTCAAGTCCGTCACACAACTGGCGTAATCAGTAAAAGTGCGCGCTGCGCGTTCCAGCAATTGGATATCGGCTTCATGCTGACGAGCGACATGCGGGTCTTCCAGAAACAGCATACGGCGGCATTGCCGGTCCAGAATCAGTTCGGCAATTTGCGCGTCGCCTCCGAGCGGGCCAGACAGCAAAGGCTTGACCCAGTTGCGGCCTGCATCTTTACCTTTGATGCGCATGGCCAGTTCATTGAGCAAGCCGCCGGTAGTGCCAGTAGCAAAACGGTTGGCGAAGCGGTCAAATAATTCAAAATGCTGTTCAACCAGTGCAAGCATAGAAGCCTTCATTGCATCATGCGCGACCAGTGCGATAGCTTCGCTGCCGAGATCGAAAACAGAATCCAAAGTAGGGTCAGGCGCTGCGCCCAGTGCAATCGCTTCTAGCTCGAAAAATTCTCGCGCTCCTGCCAGTGTCGACAAAAAAGGTTTGCCGTGAATGATGCACTGGCGTTTCAATGCGACGGCTTCCGGGAAAGTAGAAGAAGGGTCGACCGGGTCAATCAGATAAATTACCGCATCGAGTCCGCGGGATGCATCGCTGTCCACTACACGCGCTACCAGTCGCATCAGTCCACCTTCACGACCGTAGGGCAATCCCTCAATATGCGGATAGCCTTCCAGCAGCTGCTGACTGCGCATGGCATCGAGCGTACGACCGACCACCATCAGCTGAGGCTGTAAGTGCTCGACGATGGCTGCGCGCGAACCTTGAAGTAGCTTTGCCAGCGCAGAATTTGTATTACTCAAATGCGCACGATTGGCTGCGAGCCCGATTCGATAGCGTGACTTATTCATGCTGTTTGCGCTTCAACTAGCTGACCGGCTGCAATGGTGATGGTGCGCTGGCATAAGGCGGCGATGGCGGCATCGTGCGTCACCAGCACCAGTGTCGAGCCATGCTCGCGGTTGAGTTCGAACATCAATTGAATCACGGCAGCGCCGGTGACGGCGTCAAGGCTGCCAGTCGGCTCGTCTGCCAGCAGCAATGGCGGCTCGGTCACGAAAGCGCGCGCCAGAGCCACGCGCTGCTGCTCGCCACCGGACATGAATTTGGGATAGTGGCCTAGCCGCTGTTGCAAGCCTACGCGCGCCAGCATGGCTTGCGCTTTGCTGCGTGCGTCAGGATCGGCACGCAATTCCAGCGGCAGCATGACGTTTTCGAGTGCAGTCAGATGCGCCAGTAATTGAAATGATTGAAATACAAAGCCAAGACCAGTTTTACGAACAGCAGCGCGGCCGTCTTCGTCCAGCGTAAACAAGTCGGTGCCATTGATGCACACCGAACCGGAACTTGGTGTGTCTAGTCCTGCCAGCAAGCCGAGCAAGGTTGACTTGCCCGAACCGGAAGCACCGACAATAGCCAGCGTACCCCCGGCGCGCACGGTAAAATTGACATCGTTAAGTATGGTCAACTCACCACTGGCATCGGCCACTTTTTTGGTGAGAGCGTTTACTTCTATCATGGGCAAAGTCAGGGAGTGTTCTGTCATGCAAGCTAAACAAGGTATGCGTAGGCAACTAGGATACAAGGCAGCCGCATGGCTTGCCCTGCTGCTGGGAATGCTGATGTTGACTTCACTGCCTGCGTATTCTGCATCAAAAACTGTGCTGGTGCTCGGCGATAGCCTGTCGGCTGAATACGGACTGCCACGCGGCAGCGGTTGGGTCTCGCTGATGCAAAATCGCTTGCGCGCTGAAAAAATTGACGCCAATGTCGTCAATGCCAGCATCAGCGGCGAGACCACGTCCGGTGGCAAGGCAAGGCTGCCGGCGCTATTGCAGCAGCAACGCCCTGCCGTCGTGATTCTTGAACTCGGCGGCAATGATGGCTTGCGCGGATTGTCGCTGGCAGCAACGCAGGCCAACCTGCGTGAAATGGTCAGGCTGTCGACAGCCAGTGGCGCACAGGTGCTGCTGGTCGGCATGCAGATACCGCCGAACTATGGTGTGGATTACAGTAAACGTTTCGCTGCGATGTTTACCGGACTGGGCCGCGAAAAAGGCGTGAAGCTGGTGCCGTTTCTGCTCGCTGGCATGGAAGATTCAGAAGATTTTTTCCAGTCAGACCGGATTCATCCCAACCAGCAGGCGCAGCCGCTGTTGCTCGACAATGTATGGCCGCAACTGAAATCCTTTTTCAAATAACTCAGGACAACAAGCAATGAAATATCCGGCACTGCTGCCCGCCGATGATGTGCTCGCGCAGCTCGATGCCTTTGACAGCATCATCGATGTGCGTTCCGAATCCGAGTTCGCGCTCGACCATATTCCGGGTGCGATTAACTGCCCTGTACTCAATGATGACGAGCGCGTAGAGATCGGCACGCTCTACAAGCAAACCAGCGCCTTCGATGCCAAGCGGCGCGGTGCGGCTCTGGTCGCACAAAATATTGCGAATGCCTTGCTCAAGCATTTTCATGACAAGCCGCGCGACTGGAAACCGCTGGTCTATTGCTGGCGTGGCGGCAACCGCAGCGGCGCGATGGCACACATCCTGGCCAAGATAGGCTGGCACGCTGTGCAGCTCGATGGCGGCTACAAAGAATACCGGCGCGCCGTAAACAGCCTGCTGGAGACGGTACCGCAAGGATTGACGTTCAAAGTTATCTGCGGCACCACCGGCAGCGGCAAGAGCCGCTTGCTGGAAACGCTGGCGGCTGCCGGCGCGCAAGTGCTGGATCTGGAACAGCTCGCTGCGCATCGCGGTTCAGTGCTAGGCAATTTGCCGCAGGAGCCGCAACCTTCGCAGAAAATGTTCGAGACGCGCATCTGGCAAGTGCTCAGGCACTGCTCACCGGAGCGCGTGGTGTTTGTCGAATCCGAGAGTAAAAAGGTCGGCAACCTGCGTGTGCCAGAAAAGCTAATGGAAAAAATTCGGGCGTCTGACTGCATTGCTCTCAACACGCCAACCCCTTTGCGGGTTGCGCTGCTGATGGAGGACTACACACACTTCGTACATGACGCTGCGCTGCTGGGCGAGCAGTTGCAGCATCTGGTGGCATTGCACGGGCACGACAAGATCAAAGGCTGGCAGGCCATGGCAAGCGCGGGCGAGATGCCGACGCTGGTGCATGAGCTGCTTGAGCAGCATTATGATCCGGCTTATTTACGTTCGATAGACCGCAATTTCACGCGCTATGGCACCGCACGCAAACTGGATCTGGAAGATATCTCTGCAGCGGCGTTTGACGCAGCCGCAGAGACCTTAATGCAGGATCAGCATGTAGAGCCTGCTGGCACCACTGCTGATTTGCTGTTGTAGTTTTACTGTGCAGCTGGCGCTGGCTTGGCCGCAGCAACCGGCTTCAGGATTTCAGCCTTTGCACGCTTCTTGACCACGCCCAGGTAAGCTGCCATTTCCTGCGCAGCGAGGAATTCATCAACCTGCTGTTGCTCGGCCTTCATGTTGACTTCATCAACTGCGTCAGCGGCGACCGAATTGATACGGTAGATACTGTATCCACGACCTGGCAAGCTCACACCGACATATGCAGGCAGTGTGGTGATGTCAGCTTTCATGATGGCGGCCATGGCCTGACCCGGAATTCCATCGGCCTTATTGCGTGACACAGCAAGGTTTGCGCCAAATTCGGCTACAGCACCACCGCGCACTTCGACCAGCTTTGCTTCGCCGGCTTTCTTTGCCAGCTGTTCGGCTTCGATGTTGGTGACACGGTCTTCCACCACCGGCTTGACTTCAGCCAGCGGGCTCTTCGTCACCGGCTTGTATTCAAGCACACGGCCAGCGACGAGCACATTTGGCGCGACTTCAACGGCTTCGGTATTGCGCTTGTTACGCGTGGCTTCGTCGGCAAACAGCACTGCGAGGAATTTCGGCTGGTTGAAAGCAGCACCTTTCGGCAAGGCCGGGTTCGGCTTGCGCGTCAGGCTGGCGACGGTTTCAATTTTCAGGCCCAGTTTGTCTGCGACCGGCTTCAAGCTGTCGGACTGCTCGTAGACCATGTTGGTGAACTGCTCCGACATCTCGGCGAATTTCTTGCCGGCTTGCTGGCGCTTGATCTCGTCAACGATGTTGTCTTTGACTTCGGCCATGCTGCGGGTTGCAGCCGGCTTAATCGCAGTCAGGCGAATGATGTGGTAACCGAAATCGGACTCGACCAGATCGCTGATCTCGCCTTCCTTCAATTTGTAAGCGATATCTTCGAAAGGCTTGACCATCATGCCCTTGCCAAAGAAATCAAGGTCGCCGCCACGTTCGGCTGAGCCTGGGTCTTGTGAATTTTCTTTTGCCAGCTTGGCGAAGTCAGCTGGGATCTTGCGTAATTGCGCGAGCAGTTTTTCTGCCTTGGCTTTGGCGTTGGCTTTTTCACCAACGGAAGCAGCCTTGCCGGCCGAGATCAAGATGTGGCTGGCGCGACGCTGCTCTTCGGTTTTGTAACGCGCAAGGTTTTGCTCGTAATAGCTTTTGATATCAGCGTCGTCAACCTTGATTTGCGACTCGACTAGTTCGCCGGACAAGACCACGTATTCGGCTTTGACAGTCTCGGGGATTTCAAACTGAGCTGCATTCTTTTTGTAATACTCTTCCAGCATGGCGTCGGTCAGCTTGACTTGCGACTTGAAGGCCGCTGGTGTGAACGGCAATTCCTGCACGTTGCGCACTTGCTGGTTCAGCGTAGCGATGCGGGTTGCAACAGTCTTTGGCGAGAACGCCGTGCCCTGAATGACGGCATTGGTTTGCTGGATGGCGAGGTCGCGGCGCAGGCCGGCTTCGAATTTATCCGGCGTCATGCCCTGCGCGGCGAGCAGCGCCTTGTAGCGTTCTTTATCGAATTTTCCATCAGCGCCGGTCAGGCCCTGAATCTCGACGATGGTCTTGCGCACGGTGTCGTCGGACACAGTCAGGTGATTGTCGGCGACGTAAGCAGCCAGTGCTTTTTGTGCGATAAGGTTATCGAGCACGCCCTGCCGCGCTTCTGGCGTATCAAACATGGCCGGATTGAATTGTTCGCCAAACATTTGACGGAAGCGATCGAGCTGACGGCTTTGCGCAGCGTTCCATTCTTGCTGGCTGATGCTCTGGCCGGCGACCTTGGCTACGGGCTCGTCGCGGTCACTCATGCGCGTGTAGCTCTCGAGGCCGAAGAAGGCGAACGATGGGAAAATAATCAGCAGCAGCAAAAACTGCATCAGGCGACGATGGGTACGGATAAATTCAAGCATGGTTCGCTACTCGAGAAGTTGTCTCTGAACCGGAATCAGGTTCCGGATCATTTATTGTAAAAGCAAAATGACTTGATTTTACTAGTCACGCTGCATATGAAAAAAGGCGAACAAAGTTCGCCTTTTAGTTTTTTGGCGGAGTGGACGGGACTCGAACCCGCGACCCCCGGCGTGACAGGCCGGT
>JBBARG010000002.1:520739-548350 GCA_040399905.1 Burkholderiaceae bacterium | reverse complement strand
TGCATTACGAGAAAATTCTACCTTTGAAGACTGTTCTTTTGTGGGGGGATTACCGCTTGTCATGGCAGTTAAAAAGCTTTGACCCTTTCGAAGTAATTCCATTCTGTTTTTAGTCTATTTTCAGACTCACCCCGCCAACCTATCGAAGCCTACTACTTTAGGAAGGCATTCCAGGTTTCTGTGGAATAACCACTCGTGAGATTTTAATTTCCTTCGATTGCATTTTCAACGCTTCGCAGGAAATTTATCTTTGCGTATCTGGTTAATTTCCACCATCGCGCGCGCGCGTATTGGTCAGAGATTTCCTGCTAACGATGTGGAGGACGCTTCCTTGCCTCTCCCAATAGCAGCCGCTCCAAGGTGCGGCCTCCGCATTCGTAAGACCTACGCTCTCGCAACAGAAATGCGACTAATTCAGGATGCACATAGACTGACAGCCGTTTAAATCCAGCTTCACTCATTTTGGTTTTATAAGTCCGCAGGCGTTCAGCGTTGGTAGTTTTCACGATGTCATATTCATATATATCCCGAAATTTCCCGTTTTTACCTTTTTCGGGATTATTCGGTGGTCCACCTTTCCCGAAATTTCCCCCTGCCCTTATAAGGGCAGGGAAAAAACGGGAAGGACTCTGGGTAGGGTCAACAGAGTTTAATCACATCGCCATATCCATCCATCATTGACTGCGTAGATTCCACGCTCTATCAATCCAGTCAATGCTTTTCTGGCGCGCTCATTCTTGCGCTTCGGCTCACACGAAAGGTTGTCGGCAATAGCGATTACGGCGACTTCTAGCTCAAGGCACGGGCGGCCCGGTATTGCTGCTGCCTTATTGAAATTTTGAGATTTTCTAAAAGGCTCCGCCAATGCTTTCAGCGCCAGCAATTGATTGCCGCCTTGGGGAAGTTTAATCCTGCTTACTATTCCTTTTGAGTCATCCGGCAGTGTTACACATGAAGTGATTTCTTCGCCATCCTCATCAACACCCATCGCCACCACTTCTAGTTTGAAAGCATGGGCGGCCCCGGTTTCGTCATCCTTAGATTTAGCAATGCACCATTCGCGGCTCGCATCAGTTCTTGTAACTTCAATGGCACCATCGAGCGCAGCGTATAGGCTGGAATGTCCTCGCAATCCTTTTGTTGCATCCTTCCCAGTATGGTGTATTAACAGCACCAGCCCGCCGGTAATATCTTGCAATCGCTTGACAGCGACGATGATGTTTCCCATATCCACGCTTGAATTTTCATCAGCACCTGGCACGGCACGGTTCAAGGTGTCCAATATCACCAACCCACTGTTACCATCATTTGCTTGAATTGCCTTAGCAAGCTCATTCACGTCGCTACTATCTAGCAGGTTGAACGGCTGGATAATGAACCGCAGGGAATCGGGTAGAGATTTTTTATGATGTAGGCTCCAAGCAGCAACACGCTTGCCCATTCCGACTTCTCCTTCCAAAGCGCAATAGGTAACGGGGCATTCCGTGACACGGTGACCAAACCAAGAGCAATCCCCACCGGCCACGGATGCGGCTACATCCAGCGCAATAAACGATTTACCAGAACCGCTAGGACCATACAGCGCGGCCAAGCCTTTCATAGGCAATACACCGCGCACCATCCAGTGCATTGGCTGCGTATTAGATAGCTCGGTGCCAGACAACAAGTTAAACCGCATTCGGGACGCTTTTGTGCGACTCAGCAGCTTTGCTAGCGCATCAATTCCACACTCCATCGCGTAATCGCTTGCATCATAGTTATTGGGCTTATCATTAGGAAGCTCACACCATGCTCCATTGACGGCGACAGCTATTGCTTCGGCTTGGATTTCTTTTCCACGGTCAGGCATTATCACCAAGCAGGCAGCCTGATACTGTTCACGCAATGAAGTGGCTACTGCCCCCATACGACTAGCACCAAAACTAACAACGACGGCAGCATTGGTCGCAGCATGAACGGCCCAAGCTTGCCCGATACCCTCCACGATATAGACCCTGTTGCCTATATCTCCTAATACATAGCAGCCATTCTTAAAACTAGCACCGGGAAGATTTAGCTTTAGGCCATTCTCTGAAATGAATTGCAGCGTTTGAATATTGCCTCTCAGGTCATTGCAAGGCACTACAAGCCACCCAGCTACATTCTCGCCACGAATTAACAGTGGCGGCGCATCAAAAGGATAAATGCGCAGACCATCAGGTAGGCCACTTTTCCGGATGACGTACGAATGATTTTCCTGAGCAGGTTTACAGCAATTCAAGATTTCGGCAGCCTTTGTACTCTCAGGTTTTTTAATCGGCTTGGCAAACGCTTTTTTTGATGCTGCGGGGATAAAGCTCGCCCTACCACCGCTCCCTGTATGCTGGCGTTTGGCGGGGTCTTGCCAATGTTTCGCAAATGCCATCCTATAGAGTGATGCAGACGTAACCCCTCCCGATTCATTAAATGATTTCCATACAGCCCGACAATCGCTCTCTCCTTTGTAATTATGCGCAGGCATGCTCCATGAATGGAAATCATCAAAGCAAAGCCCGGCAGCTTTCGCAGCCATTCCAGCCTTAACCCATTCCTCACGCGAGCAACCTGAGTCAAGGTGCATCAGGGCGGATGAAGCGCGGTTCAGTTCGCTCATCATGGACTCGCCCTTGCGAGCATCATCAGAGCCAGCATTTACGAAATTGGGCTGCACCGACGCGGCGAATTTATATTGCGGCATCAATTGGCACCTCCCTTCCGCTTACGCAGCCATGTATAAATGGCGCGGCGGCCCACATCAGAAAGAAAATACACCCCACGGCGAATTGGAAACCCATCTCGGTCATGGTCAGGCACTTTTGTGCAAGGCAAGCCAACCTTGCCCAGTCCTAAATCGCGCAACTTGGCAACTAGTGCCGGGCCATTGCTGCATCCAGCTATACGGTCCAATTGCTCACGCGATATGGGTCGCACCCTCAGAGCATGAATGACGCGCAGATAACGCGGGTTATCAGTGCCGTTAAATTTAACACTCGAATTAGATTTAACAGCAGGTTCGGCAGTTTCGAATAGGTCCGGTTTTGAATGAATGCGGTCAGCTTTTTTCATTCCTGCACCCCGCCAAGTAAAGATTGCAGGTCTGATACGCGCCAAGCCAAACGACCATTAATACGCAATGGACGAATTGGTCCATTTTCAAGACATGCCCATTTACGCAGAGTTTGTGGCTTACGATTAATTGCAGCGGCAGCTTCGCTGGTGGTAAATACTTCTGGGAGTGATATGTGACTTACTGGAGAAAAAGACATAACTAGCCCTCAATATACGAATAACGCCGTGCGGGCGCTAACGCGTAGGGACTAGCTACAATTTGTTTCCCGGAATCTCACCGGAATGCGTCTGTTCAGGATGCAAAGCCTGTTCACTATAAATCTACTAGGTCGTTAACCCTAGCTGCAACTTATCAATAATGTACCAGAAAGAATAAACAACAACAATACGTATTGTTTGGGCATGTTGCTCAACTATCCTACAGACAGGAAGGTGAATGAACTTACATTTCCCCGCCTAGATTGCCAGACGCTCATGCCTTACTACCGGCTATTACAAGTCCATTGATTGCCTATCTGACTACAGTTTGTGGTCACATTCGGGCGTATAGGGATTTGATATGGGGCGGGCGCTTGATATGGCTGAAAGTTCTTCAACATTTGAATCGCATGTTGGCGTCGCTCGTAATTTGCTTGAGCCTGTTGTTGCTGCATTCTGATTTCAGAATTGGCTCGCATTTGCTCCTCAAATCTTTTTTCAATATCTCGTTGTATTCGCTCTTGGTTATCGTGTTGAATCTGAAGCTGAGCTATTGCCTCATCTTTCGCATTATTTTCGCGACGAATTTGGTCCATTATGATGGTGACGCGATTACGCACCCCATCAACGACTGCTTGAATCTTTTTATTTGCGGCTCCATACGAAATTTCTTTATTAAACAGACTGGCGATAATTGCAGTCAGATTGTTATCGGCCTCGACTGCAATCGCAGAAATTTGTGACGGATAATTTTCGTTTGAATATGTCAGTCCCTTCTGGAAACAAGGTTTGCGGGCTTCCACCCATTCAACAATTAATTTCCGCTCTTTTTCTGTAGGAAGCGTTTTATCGGCCAGATTCTCAAAACTTATTTCTCTAAAGTCTGCTAGAGGTAACTTCTTAGCTATCGACGCAAAATGCGTCTCTGCTGCTAGCTCTCTATAACAAAGAGGGGCTGGGTTCTCATCGGCAAAAGCAACGCCACATGCAAAAAAATAGACCATTGCTACTCGTCGCATTTTGCGCTCCCGTTAATTGGAAATTGCAATTAAAGCATGCTCCTTTCCTACAGCAACACGAAAGTTCGGTCGCATTAGCTGCATTTCTACTTTCGCTTGCGTTAGCATCCACACTTCAATTTTGATGTGCCACATTCGCAACAAGTCTAACGGGCGACGAATGTAGTTCTGCTCCCTTACTCCTTGTGGAGCATGACCTTGTATCTGCGCGGCGATTCCGGATGGCGTTTCAGTCCACTCGCACAAAGTTGCAAATGACCGCCGCAAGCCGTGTAATGACACGTCTAAGTCAGCGACGGCACATGCGCCTCGATGTGCGATGCTGGGGTCGGTCAAGCGTCCAGACGCTGATTTTTCGCTTTTAAAAACCCATATCGACGGCTTCCACGGCTTACCCTGTGCTTCCAAGATACGCATCTTACGAACATTCGGCGGCGTTTCATTTTGCCGCTTCAATTCGGCCAGAAGCGATGACACGTAAGGCGTCAGTGGCACCATGCGGAAATCGTCTACCTTGTCATTCAGCTTAAGGCTGTTCCATTGGAAATCCACGTCATCCCATTTCAACCGTGCCAGCTCCTCACGTCTTGCTCCAGTAAGTAGCAGGCACTGAAGGTAAGCGCTGATTACAGGGTTTCCAATTTTCCGGACTGCTGCGAACCAATCCGGCAACTGCTCCCGCTGAATAACGTCGTTCTTAACCTTCGTTCGGCCAAGGCTCTCCCGGGCCTTCTTGCTTTGGGCAGCATTGCCGGAACTGATTCCGGCATAGGCCGGATGGGCTGCACACCAGAATAGGCAGGCTTTCAACAACCGCAAAGCAAGACGGGCGCGGGTGGCGCGAGTTTTGGCTTCCAGCTTGGCCCACGCTTCAATGCGCTCAGCCGTAAGGTCAACCAGCCGCACACTAGACAGTGACGCAAGCGGGCCAGGTTCGGTTACTTTTCTACTGCGAGTACGTGGTACGCCGCCGGCCTGAATAATCCGTGCATGGTCGCGTTTATGAAGCGCAGACCACAGAGGAGAACGGTCGGTAACGTATTCGACCCACACGTCTCCAAGCGTTACGGACTCGCTAACTTCCCTTAATTGCTGTGCGACTTTTTCCGCTTGGCGGGTATCACGGGCGGCTTGCTTGGCTTCTAGTGCCTCGGCTTTCACATGACGTGGGTCTTGACCGTTATCCACAATAACTTTAAGGCGGCGCGCTTCGGCTTGGGCTTGATCAATTGTCCAAACGGAAGGCGCCCCTATCGTAACGCGCAACGTCTTGCCGTTTAGCTTGCTCTGGAAAATGTAAGCCTTCGCACCATTAGCGGTTGCACGCAAGCCCAAACCGGGCGCCGCTGTATCCCACAAGAAGGTCTGAGCGGCCCCAGGTTTGCATTGGTGGTACGCAATACGGCCAGCAGTGAAATTTACTCTCGACATCATCGAACCCTCCCGAACCAATCCATGTAACCAGTATGTAACCAATTCTGGTGCATATTCGGCAATACTTATCAATATGATACAAGGATTAAATAACCATAACTACTTGTTTATTATCGTTTTTCATGAAATTCGCAACGTTCATCAACTGGAATTTTAGGAATTTTGTGAGGATTGAAAATCCTTGTGTCGGTGGTTCGATTCCGCCCCGGGCCACCAAGATGTATAAAAACCACCTTCGGGTGGTTTTTTTATTTGTCCCTTGTTAGCTCACTTCGCAATCCGTATACTTGTACGACTTATTGAACAAGTACTGCCGGAGGCTCTATGCGAGTGATCAACTTTTCAGATGCAAGAAACCAATTCAAGCAAGTCATTGATCAAGTCGTCGATGACGCTGACTTTACTGTGATCGCCAGACGCGATGCACAGGATGCCGTGGTGATGTCTCTGGACACATTCAACAGCTTGATGGAAACACTCCATCTGATGAAAAGTCCTGCTAACGCCAAGCACATAGAAAAATCCATCGCCCAATACCGCAAAGGTCAGACCAAAACCAAAGGGCTGGTCGATGCGGAGTAAGCTGGTCTGGACCAACGCCGCTTGGGAAGACTATGTGTACTGGCAAAGCCAGGATAAAAAAACGCTCAAGCGCATTAACCTGCTTGTGAAAGAAGCGATGCGAGATCCAGAAGTAGGCATTGGCAAGCCCGAGCCTTTGCGAGAAAACCTGTCGGGGTTTTGGTCAAGACGTATCGATGACACACATCGCCTAGTCTATGCAATTGAGAAAGACCAGATTGTCGTGATCGCCTGCCGATATCACTACGGGTAAGTTAGCTAATAGCTAGATCAAAATGACGAAATCTATGCGCGATGAGTATGATTTTGATGGGGCACGTAATAATCCCTACCCATCAAGGCAAAAAGAACGCCTCATTGAGTTTGCATCAGCGCGAATCAAGGAAATCAAAAAAGCCCTGAAAGAAGCCGACGCTGGCAATGCCAGTCAGTTAAGCGCAGGAGCTGAATTTAGCTTGATTTGCGAATAGATTTTTTGCGTTCGCTAGCTAAATTTTTTTCAGCCACACAACGAAAGACGCTGGATCCCAGCCTTCGCTGGGATGACGGTAGTAATTTTGATGTCATCTCAACTACTACCGTCGTTCCGGCGTAGGCCGGAACCCAGTGTCTTTCGTTGCAGACGAAACAATTTCGCCTTAACTGACTGGCATTGCCGACGCTGGGGAATTCGTATCTGCCGAGGCTCTTGCAAAAGTCGCAAAGAAATATGAGATATGAGTAGTCAGCTAAGACTCTTTAAAGGGGCTTATTCACGCAGGATCAACATTCAGCATCGCTTGTTTACGAAATCATTCGCAAAGAAAAGACCGTTCGTATTTTGAGAATGTGGACTCATTACGAATAAAACAAATCTTATAAGCTCTGCAGATATCAATCGAAGATCTCGCTGAGCCATGATTTGTGCTTGTAGTGCTTCTTATGTCCAGAGTGAGAGTGGTCGTAGTCCCTCGATGGATAAGAAGGCTGATGTTGCTCGCTTCGGTACTGCGCAGCTTGTGCAGGCGGCGATACAGGAGTCTGAGAAGCAGCGCGTTCAAGTAGCTTGTCGAGCTCGCCGCGATCCAGCCATATGCCACGGCACTGTTGGCAATAGTCGATCTCTACACCTTGACGCTCGCTCATCACGAGCAATGCGTTGACACAGGTTGGACATTTCATAGCTGTTTCCTTCAATGCGTCTGATTAATCGTTCGAACCAATGCCGAACAAGTGAAGCAGACTGGTGAACAAATTAAAGAGCGACACAAACAGGCTGACGGTAGCCATTACATAATTGGTCTCGCCGCCGTTCACTATTTCGCTCGTCTCGTACAAGATCAGCCCAGCCGACAACAGCGCAACCATCGCTGACACTGCCAAGCCAAGAGCCGGCATCTGAAAGAAAATCGCAGCCAAGCCAGTAAGGATGGCAACCACCATGCCGGCGAAGAGCATGCCGCCCATCCAGCTGAAGTCGCGCCGTGTGGCAAGCACCCAAGCTGACAAAGCAAGGAAGATCGCGCCAGTCGCCGCAAGCGCCATGGCAATCGTGGTCGCGCCGCCTGGCAAGCTTAGCGTGCGTGACAGCACCGGCCCCAGCGTGTAGCCCATGAAGCCGGTGAGAGCAAACACAGCCGGCAGAGCCCAGCCACTGTTTTTGAGCTTATGAACCGCAAACAGCAATCCAAAATAGCCAACCAGCGTGAAGATAATGCCGGGCGCGGGCAGCGCCAGGCTTATGCTGAGAGCCGCCGTGCCTGCGGCAAACAACAGTGTCATGGATAGCAGCGCGTAGGTGTTGCGCAGTACCCGCTGCACATCTGAAGACAGGGCCGTGAAAGCATTCCCGCGCTGAGCAGCTTCCATTCCGGCACGGGCTCGATTTGCAACTAAGGTTCTGGGTCTTTCCAATTTCGCCTCCGTAAAAATATCAATTTTGCATTTTCAGCATAGCCGTATACATACATGACGACTCATCATGAGTGAATGCGAGGCTTCAGAAAAAGCAGTTAATTTCTTACGAAGACTTCGCTAAATCCTGTATGTCTGCGTGGCTTCCATATCGACGAATGGAGACCGGACTCGGCAAGCTGGTATAAATAGGATTCCGTTCGCCATTTAATGACCAGATGAGAACTTTCCTGCACTTGGCCTTCACCTTGTTTTGCATCGCGCCTGGTGCATATGCGACCTCGATCAGAGTGACTTGCGAAGCAGAATATGGCGGACGAACTGAACGTATCAACGTTCTTCCAAGCAGTGATGTCTTCCTATTCCATTCAGTCGATGTAGGTACGCGGTTCCGGTTTCTCGCGCAGCATCTGGAACCACAATCCAAGCTGAAAACTTTCGTTTATGAGTTACGCGAGCGCTCCCCTACGCTGATTCATGCGGGCGAGTATCAGCTAACTCCAAACATTTGCGCGAGTCCGCCAAGCGATTTTGGCTTGAACAAACTATATTCGTCAGACCTTGAGCGCGAAATGTTTTTCCGCTGTATCGCGGATTGCGAGTAAACCCATGCGACGCACTTATTTTCTACTCGTATTAATACTGGCATGCCTTGTTCATCCATTCGCCATAGCGGACGAGCGCGACATCACAATCGTGCTGGTTGGTGACGTCATGCTTGCCGATGGGCCCGGCAAATTGATTCGTGCAGGACGTGACCCGTTTATTCACTTTGCCTCCATCTTTCGAGATGCCGACATTACGATTGGCAATCTGGAATGCGTGATTTCTTTAAAGGGAAAGCCCGAGCCAAAGCCCTACACGTTTCGCGCACCGAAACGCGCTTTGCCTTTATTAAAAAAATACTTTAGCGCAGTCTCGCTTGCGAACAACCACGCGGGGGATTTTGGAAAGACCGCATTCGGCGACATGCTGGAATTGCTCGACCAACGTCAAATTGCCTACTTCGGCGGCGGGCGCAACATTCGCGATGCGAACCAGCCCTTTATTAAAGAAGTAAATGGGAAACGCATAGGCATTCTGGCCTATAACGGATTTTTTCCGCGCAGCTTCGAAGCGCTGACAAACTCACCGGGCAGCGCCTGGCTAGACGACGACTACGTGACGGCAGGGATCAAACGGGCAAAGCAGCAACTAGGCGTTGATTTCCTAATCGTCTATCCGCACTGGGGATGGGAATACCAGAAGACAGCGTCTGATCGACAGCAGCGCATGGCGCACCTGATGATAGACAGCGGCGCTGATGCCGTCGTGGGCGGACATCCTCACGTTACCCAGAACATTGAAATCTACCAAGGCAAACCAATTTTTTATAGTCTCGGCAATTTCGTCTTCGACGGCTTTACAGACAAGGACACTAGAACAGGCTGGCTACTCAAATTAACTTTGGCAGCTGATCGTCATCTGACATGGGCAATCAAGGAAGTAAAAATTGACCGCTCTGGCGTTCCATTTTTGGGCCGCAATTTGACTCTCGATGAGATGCCGCAAACAGAGATTGAACATCCCTTGACCGGGAACTAGCGAGATAAATCATCTTCTAATTGAGTTATTTAACTTAAGTATTCGTCAACCACATGCAAGATCATCTGGTTCACTTTTACGAAGACGATGCGTACCTTGTCGAAAAACTAGGTAACTATATTGGCGCTGCCATCAAGAGCGGCAACATTGCCATAGCCATCGCGACCAAAGATCATCTGGAGCAGTTGAACAAGATTTTGCTTGGCAAGGAACTACTCGATGGCGATGGCCATGCACGATGCGGTCACTACCAGGCTGTCGAGGCAGAACAACAACTGTCGTCGTTCATGGAAAACGGTATGCCGGTCGAAGCCCGCTTTCACCGAAACATCGGCAACCTGATTCAACTGGCCACAAAGCGGCATCAAGGCGACATCTTCGTCTTTGGCGAAATGGTGGCGATCGTGTCGAATCTGAAAGCGGCTGCGCCCGATGTGGATCGCTATGCCGCCGCCATTGAAATCGAACGCTACTTCAATCGATTAATCGAGCATGTTCCTTTTTCGCTGATGTGCGCCTATCCCTTGAGCACATTCCCGCGCACCAGCGATTCCGAACAATTCAAGACTATTTGCGATCTGCATTCCAGCGTATTGCCAACAGATGCAGTCGAATTCTGGCATGCACACGACATGGCCCAACGCGAGCTTGCCCTGTTCGAGCAAAAAGCTTATTCCATTCGGTCTGAAGCCGAAGATCGCATCAAAATCGAGCAAGCAATGCAGGAAGTTAATATCGATGACATTACGGGACTACCCAACCGCAAGTTATTTCATGATCGTCTTGAAGTCGATATCAAACGTGCACGCCGCAGGCAACTTCCTCTGGCCCTGCTCTTCATCGATCTGGATCACTTCAAGGAAATTAACGATACGCTCGGGCATGCGGCTGGCGACGCGCTGCTCAAGGAGGCAGGCAAACGTCTTGGTCAGCATATCCGCGAGAGCGATACGATTACCCGACTGGGCGGGGACGAATTCACAATTACTTTAGGCGAATTGAAAGACCCGAGCAGGATTGCGGACATCGCCAACCAAGTATTAAATGACCTTGCCAAGCCCATCAAACTCAATGGCCACGTGGCTTATATCTCAGCCAGCATTGGCATCGCTCTGTACCCGCAAGACGCTACCAATGCCAGTGATCTGCTGCGCAATGCCGATCAAGCCATGTATGACGCGAAGGCCAAGGGACGCAATCGTTTCATCTATTTCAAGCAAAGCATGCAAATGACAGCTCAGCTGCATCTGTGTCTGAGCAGCGACTTGCGCAAGGCTCTCGATGAGCAGCAACTTAGCGTGCACTATCAACCTATCATTGATCTGAGCACCGGCAGACTCTGCAAAGCAGAGGCACTGATACGCTGGGTCCACCCGCAGTACGGATCAATCAGCCCGGTCGAATTTATTCCTATCGCAGAGCACTCCGGACTGATTATTTCAATTGGCAACTGGGTCATTGATAAAGTAGCGCAGCAAGTCTCGCGCTGGAACGAACATATGCCGGAGCTGACGATCAGTATCAATATTTCACCAGTTCAGCTGCACGACGAAAACGGTGGGCTGGCCATACTCAACAAATTAGCTAGCCATCACCTGACAAGGAATGCTGCAAATGGTGGCAAGTCGCTAGTCGAATTGGAGATCACAGAAGGTCTGCTGCTTGGCGCCACGCAGTCTGTGACGGAGCAACTGCAAGCATTTCAAGCGGCAGGCGTGAAGCTGGCCCTTGACGACTTTGGCACCGGTTACTCTTCGCTATCCTACTTGCGTCGCTTCAAACTCGACTACCTCAAGATTGACCGCTCATTCGTAGTCAACCTTGAAAATGATCTTGAAAATCAGGCGCTCTGCGAAGCCATCATTATCATGGCGCATAAACTACATATGAAAGTCATCGCTGAAGGCGTTGAAAATTTAGCGCAGGAGCGCTTGCTGCGCGATGGCGGCTGCGACTATACGCAAGGCTTTTTGTATGGCGCGGCACTGCCTGCCGATCAATTTGAATCCCGGCTCATGAAGATGCGCCCAACGACGCCGATAGCAATTCAATAATCATCAGGGTTTCAAAAAAACCTTGGCTAATTTTTAACAATCACAATAGCGATCATTATTTTATTTCTTGCCGTCGTGTTCCTGGGAATAAAAGCGCTCAATAGCGTACCATCCTGACTTTGCTAGCCATTAGTCACTATTCAAGCCATCTAAGGATGGCTTTTTATTTGCCGCTCTCTATTTTGAAGTTCCGGTTTACTAAATAATTCCATATGCCGACTCATCACCTTCTTCTGCGCGCAGCATACGCAAGCGCCATTTGCATAGACGCCAAACCAGCGGGTAAAGCGTGATGCCAAAGACTGTCGCAAGGACTGCGGAAAATACAGGCAGCCAAATCGACATTGTCTATCTGTGGGTAGACGGTGCCGATCCGCAATGGCAAGCGAGCCGCCGTCAGGCCAGCAAAGCAAGTCATGAAACACTGGGGCGCTATGGCGATGTGCAAGGGCGTTATCGGGATAACGGTGAACTACGCTTTAACCTGCGCGCACTCGAACGTTTCTTCCCGCAGCACGGCCATATTTTTATCATTACCGACGGCCAAACTCCGCAATGGCTAAAACCGAGTGCCGGACTCACATTGATAGATCATCGCGACCTGCTGCCTGCAGCCGCCTTGCCGGTTTTTGATTCCGGCCATATCGAGTCTTATCTGCATCATATTCCCGGACTATCCGAGCGCTTTTTCTACCTGAATGATGATGTCTTTTTCGGCGCGCCAGTCGATACCAGCTTCTGGTTCGGACTTGATGGCGTGGCCGTATTCCATGACGACCTGACCGTACCGGATTACGACTGCCTGCAGCCGAATGAAGATCCGCTGGTAAACGCGTCGCTGCTTTCGCAGGAATGGTTATCAGCCAGAGATCTGGCCTATCGTCATGCCAGCCGTATCTTCACGCATTCGCCACGCCCCATGTTCAAGAGCGTCATGCTTGAACTCGAATCTGCGGCACCCGAATTGTTTGCTCAGGTACGCAGCACTGTCTTCCGGTCTTGGGCGGCACCGCCGCTGATACCGGATCTGGTACCGCGCTGGATGCTGGAAACCGGCCGCGCGATACTGCAGCAGGCTGATTCCATTTATCTGTGCAGCGGCGATGAAGACGCCGAAGACCAATTCAAGCAATTAGCCGCCTGCTTCGGCAGTTTGCTTTTTTTCTGCATCAACGACACCAGCGACGAACTGGAAGCTGACATGCCAGAACTTCAGCGCATACAAATCAACCTTGAGCGCTTGTTGCCAGTGCCGTCGCGTTTCGAACTTACGTCGAGCAACATGCCCACTACGCTGGATACTGGCATCACAGCCAGCCTGACTTCTTGAAGCGCCAATATAAAAAAGTGCAGGCAGACACAATCACCCCGAGTGCAAACGGATAGCCAAAAGCCCATTTCAGCTCGGGCATTTTTTCAAAATTCATACCCCAGATGCCGGCAAAGGCGGTTGCCACACCAAAGATGGCTGCCCATGAGGCAAGCCTTTTTTGAACATTGTTCTGTTCTAGCGCGATAGCAGAAATACTGACCTGAAGCGCGGTGCCAATCGTATCCCTGATGCTGTCAACGGCAGTATTAATGCGCGTCAGGTGATCGTAGACATCCCGAAAATATTCCGTGCTGTTGGCACAGATGGCGGGCACGCGTCCGTTAGTGAGTTTGCCCACATCTTCCATCAGCGGCGCAACGGCATGCTTGAGCAGCTTCACTTTTCTTTTCAGAACAAAGAGTCTTTCAATATTCGACTTGGTAGAATTTTTCTCGAAAATAGTTTCTTCAATATCTTCCAGCTCCTCCTCCAGCTTTTCAATAATGGGAAAGTAGCGGTCCACAACAGCATCCAGCAGCGCATACAGCACAAAACCTGCACCCTGACTCAACAACTCAGGCTCGCTCTCGCAGCGCTCGCGCACGCCCAGAAATTTCACGTCAGAGCGATTGCGCACAGAGAGCACATAGTGAGGCGCGACAAAAATGTTCAGTTCGCCCACCGTTATCTCGTCGTCGAATGTCAGTACATGCGCGACGCAGAAAAGGCTGTCGCCATATTCCTCGATCTTGGGCCGCTGATAACCTTTGAGCGCATCTTCAACAGCCAGAGGATGCAGAGAAAATTCCTCCTGCATTTTTGAAATGACATCCGACGCAGGATTGGAAAGCGCCACCCAGACAAACGAATCCTTGTCTTTGAGATGATCACTAATATCATCGATCGCAATGTCGGCAATCTTCTTGCCGTCTTTATAGGAAGCGCAATTTATCAGCATGATGAAATGGATGTCTCTGTATTGAAGGCTTTTTCAAAAGTGATTTTCTGTGGGTTTCGCTGTGCTCTATTCACCCTACCATTCTTTGTGCGCTATGGTCAGTAGGGTGGGTAGAGCACAGCGAAACCCACCGTCACTACACTATTTAAAACCTGCCCAATCAGTTATCGATACTCACGGACCCAGCCTGCCCGCCGCAGTTTCCCGGCTGCCGCCAATTTTCTCCAGCGTCCCCGCTTTGCCAAGCCCGAACGGCGGCATGTTCGCGTAGATGCTTTCATAAGCACCGGCTTTGATTGAATAAGTTTCATGCCAGATACCCACCGTGCCATCGGTTCCAATTGCGCGGTTGAAGTCGCGCCACGCCGGCAAATGCGTAGCGTCTTTGTTTCTTGCATACGCCAGCAGTTGATCTGTCGAGCGCCAATATTGCACCAGAATCAGCGTTCTTGAAAACCCCATCTCGTGATGCAGCAATCCCATTTCTGGATGGGCGTAGAGTTCTCGCAGCATACGGCCCATTGCTCTTACAACCGGCAACCAACGATGAATTTTCCATAGCTGGTTAAAACGCATACCAATCATGAAGACGACAAAATCGCCCTCTAGCGAGGCTGTCATTCGTTCTTTAATGATCATCACTGACTTTCACAAATGCGATAAGGCTTTGCTGAGTGGCTATAGGATCAGGACTGAATGTCGCCATAGGTGCACTCCCTTACAAACGAATAAAACTGGTTTTTTAGTTTTCGAGCTTAAAAGTCAGGCCAGCATATTTTTCCAGCCGCTGAATCAGCGTCACGCCCATTGCAGAGCCCGGCGTCCAGACCCCGCCACCTGTTTTAGCATGGTCTACATCTTGCGCCAGACAGAGCGCACTCTGCGCAATCATTTTTGCGGTTGATCCATAACCAGGATCGCGATCGCCAGTGACAGATACTTCCACGATTTTTTTATCTGCCGTCTCCCCGATGAAGAGCACGTCATACCTGCCGTTGGTGCGCTGCTCCAGAGTCGGACCCTGACCCGGCTTGGGCAGCACAAAGTAGCGCAGCAACGCGCGGGTAGGACGGAACCACAAGAGCATGTTTTGCAGCTTCGCTTGTCGCTGCATTTTTATGGCGCGCCGTTTACCGCTGGCACCATCGCCACAGATCATTCGCTCGTCATAGGTAAAATCGCGTCCCCATGCATGGCCTAGCAAGGCATTGGTTCTATGGACGTTTTTGGTATTGATGACAGCCATCACAAACGGCCCCGTCCACGACTGTGCCAGCGCATCATAGGCAGCCAGAGAGCCATTGGGTTGGCGCGGGCCACGGAACCCCGGCGTCAATGCAAACGGATTGGTCATGACCTTTCCCTGTTCGGGATCCTGCGCGATTTTTTCTATCGTCGCTATCGCGCTGGCAATGGTGCCACCAGAGACGCCGCCTTTCATGACGCGCACGCGCCCGTGCACGTGCGTCGCGGGCGCACCGAATTGTTTTTGTGCCTCGTTCTGCAAAAAGACCACGCCAAGGTCAAACGGTATTGAATCAAAACCGCAAGAGAAAACAATACGCGCGCCGCTGGCTTTGGCAGGCCCTTCCAGCTTGGGGATCATCTGCGCCATCCACGCAGGCTCGCCGCACAGGTCGACATAATCCGTTCCTTCCTGCGCGCAGGCGGTGGCCAGTGCTTCGCCATAACGCTGATACGGCCCGACAGTGGTGATGATGACCTTGGCTTGCTTCACCAGCGCCGACATAGCAGCGGCGTCCGATGCATCTGCCTCTATCAGCGAGACTGACGCCAGAATGTTCAACAGAGACCGAACCTCTTCAAGCTTGCTGATGCTGCGCCCGGCCATTGCCCAGCGCAGGCTGGTATCTGTCTGGCTAACTGCATGCAAATACTCCGCTACCAGTCGGCCAGTGAAGCCGGTTGCGCCGAAAATAATGACGTCGTAGTTTTTTTTCATGGGAGATGGATAAGCATTTCAAATTTAAGAACTTTAGCGACCCGACTCAATTCAAAGCCAATTCAAACCAATTGTGACAGCAAAAATAGCACGCTCAGGAAATGTCCCTACCATTACCGAATCACCTTTGATGACTTAACCTATCTGTATGACACTGATTAAGCCACAAGAAAAAATCACGCTCGCAGATCGTATTGGCTACGACAACGTTTTCCGAGTGGTCAACGACTTCTACGATTTAATCCAGACGCATCCAAGCTTGGCTGGTCCTTTTGGCACTGTTGCGCATTGGGATGAACACAAGTTCAAAATCGCGCAGTTCTGGTTCGTTGTCCTCGGCGGCAAGCCAACTGCTGCGTTCCGCTACGACCCCGTTGCCAAACATTTTGCAGCCGGCTTTACAGGCGAACTTTTGCGTGACTGGAAGACGCTGTTTCATAGCGTATTAATTAGCCACCTCGACCCTGACCTTGCCAATGCATGGTTTGAACGTGTCGAACTTATCGGCGAGAACTTGCAGCGGCAAAATGATCGTCTCGTGCGCGACAGCTTGTCCTAGCGAATCGACTTGCTCATTGCATCAGAGCCGGAACCAATACGGTTGATGCTCTTCTAATAACCGTGAGCGACAGTTTCACGAAACGTAATTAATTCCAAACTTCATCAGTACTTAAATTAGTAAATAAGTCTGTAAGTAAGGTGGAGTCTTATCTATTTTTTCTAAAGGAGAAAATGATGGCAACCAACCAAGAGAGCGGCGGCAAGGAACAAGGCAAGCAAGAGCGCGGGTTTGCAGCAATGG
This sequence comes from Burkholderiaceae bacterium, assembly GCA_040399905.1. GTDB lineage: Bacteria > Pseudomonadota > Gammaproteobacteria > Burkholderiales > Burkholderiaceae_D > Pernthalerella. Next base: position 531,464 of record JBBARG010000002.1, on the reverse strand, counting down.
ACGAAGAGAAGCAGCGCGCCATTGCCAGCAAAGGAGGTCAAGCCGCGCATGAGAAAGGTACTGCGCATGAATTTGATTCGGAAGAAGCGCGCAAAGCTGGTCAGAAAGGCGGCGAAGAAGTGAGTAGTGACCGCGAGCATATGGCTGAAATCGGCCGCAAAGGTGCAGAAAGCCGTGCCGCCCGCATGCAGGAAGAGCGCTCGCAATCGAGTCAGTCTGCCGGTTCAAAAGAAGGCGAAGAAGAAAGTAGCGAAGAAGGTGATGAGTCTTCCGGTTCGCATCCTGCAACGCGTGGCGGAACGTCGGAACAGCACGCAAAAGCAGGTAGCCAAAGCCATAAAAATCAATAGTAATACTGCTGCAAGCAATCAAGCGCTTGCGCTGCTACGAGATCGGTAGCAACGCAAGCGTTTCTTTATTTCAAGCTTCACTTTATGAAAAATTTTCGTGTCGGAGGCGGCACCCGTTAAACTAGCTCAACATTATTGGCCGCCCTTACCGGAACACGATCATCCGCCCTCCCGCCATCCCTGCCAGCGAAATCAGCTTGACGGCTATCCGTGCACAAGGCGCGGGCGGCCAGAACGTCAATAAGGTATCGAGCGCGATTCATCTGCGTTTTGATATACACGCCTCTTCCTTGCCGGAAGTCTTGAAGGAACGCTTGCTCGGTCTGCAGGATCAGCGCGTCACCAAAGATGGCGTGATCATCATTAAGGCGCAGTCGCACCGTAGTCAGGAAAAAAATAAGGACGAGGCATTACAACGGCTACAGGAAATGGTGGAAAGCATCGCCCACCTGCCGCGTGTACGCCGCGCCACTAAGCCCACCCGCAGCTCGCAGAAGAAGCGGCTGGAGACTAAAAGCAGCCGCGGGATGATCAAGGCGGCGCGCGCAAAAGTTATTGATTAATTGGTGCGGTCGTGGCGAAACGTGCTTTTGGTAGTCATTAAATAAACAGTGCCGTTAGCCTCACACGAATTTTCATAAGCCATCCATTTTTTTGCGCGCCATAATCCATTGGGCCAGCATGCTCGCCTGTTGCTGCGTCATGGCTTCATACGGAGGATGCGGCGTTGTGCCCCAGCGCCCTTCACTGCCTCCGCGTATGCGAGCGGCGAGTTCATTAACCACTTTTTTGCCTTTGTAACGCTGGCCAATTTCATTCAGGGACGGGCCGATAATGGTCGTGCTGGCGTCATGGCAGGAGCTGCAGCTGTTATTAATAAACGCCTGTCTTGCCGCATTCATGTCCAATGGCGCTGCCAGACCTGTTACGGCCCAGCCGATTAATAAAGCTGCCAGCATTAGGTGTTTTTTCATGACGCGCCTCCTTATAGGTTTTTGAATTAATAAAATACTGTGCCCGTTTGATAAAAAGATGTGGTCAGATCAAATTATTCTGTTTTTTTTATTAATCGATTCAAATTAGAATCGTGTCACTTTTCTTCAAATCAGGCGCTACATGAACGCTAAATTACTGCGCTTCGGCATGAACCTGTGGGGCCCATTTGTGGGTTCCGGCATTCATGTCACGCATCTGTCTCCCGACTACCGGGAAGCAAAAGTTCGTCTGCGGCTGGGGCTGTGGAACCGTAACTCGGTGGGCGTGCATTTCGGCGGTAGCCTGTTTGCAATGACAGACCCGTTTTTTATGGTGATGGTCCAGCACAATCTGGGACGCGAATACCGGGTGTGGGATCAGGCAGCAAAGATCGACTTCATCAAGCCCGGCACCGGCAAGGTCATGGCGCATTTCACGATTCATGCGCATGAACTCGAGGACATACAGCAAGCAGCCAGCAACGGTGCGAAGGTCTTGCGTGATTTTACGGTCGAGGTAAAAGACCAGCAGGGCGAGATCGTGGCGCGCGTTTGCAAGACGCTGTATGTGCGGCTGAAAAACAAAACGCGCTCAACCGGGGTTGAGCGCGCTGTTTGATCTTTACGGGAAGCGGCAGGTCAGAGCTTGCTTAGGGCTTGCTTAGGGCTTGCTTAGGGCTTGCTTAGGGCTTGCTTAGGGCTTGCTTAGGGCTTGCTTAGAGCTTGACTGGCTCTTCCGGCTCCGGCCGTTGATAGCTTGGCGTACGTCCATCCTTGATCTTCAGGATAGTGCCTTGCAGCGAGCCGCCTTTTTTGATTTCCAGATCGGCATAGGTAATCGAACCTGTAATGACCCCTACCGATTCAATCACCAGCGTCTTGTTGGCGACGGTGGTGTCGGCTAGCTCACCGCCTACGCGGATATGATTGGCGGTGGTCTTACCCTTAATGCCGCCGTTGGCTGTAATGTAAATGGTGTCTGCCGTAATGGCGCCTTCGATCTTGCCATCAATGGTGGCCAGGCCCGGCACTTTGATCGTGCCATTCATTAGAACGCCTTCTCCGACTAACAAAGTACCAGCTGGATTCGTATCTGACATGTTATTTTATTTATGAAAGTTTGAATGAAAGAACGTCCATCATACAAGCTAATTACAGAAAATACCGCTTAGTGCTTTTTTGAAAACCGCATTTTTTCAGGCACCCCTATGCTCTCTGCTGCACCACGCCTGATCCTGTTCGCCGGCCATGCAGGCACCGGTAAAACCTCGCTGGCAAAAAAGGCCCTGCCTTTGATTGCTGCCAGCACCGGCAAAGATTACTTCTTTCTCGATAAAGACACCGCCTACGGCGCATTCAGCTCGCACATGATGGGCTTGCTGACTGGCGATCCACAGGACCGTGACAGTCCCGCCTACCTTGAACATATCCGGGATCAGGAATACGCAGGGCTGATTGATATCGTGCGCGAAAATCTGGAGCTCGGCGTGAGCGTGATTCTGGTTGGGCCTTTCACTCGCGAGATCATGTCTGGCAAATTTTTTCAGCCTGAACTTCTAGGGCTACCGGCAACGACCGCATGCCGCATTGCGTGGATTGATCTGGACAGTGCAGAAGCGAAGCGGCGCATCATGCATCGCGCTGACCCGCGTGATGCATGGAAGCTCGCGCATTGGGATACGTATCTGCAGCGGCGCGTGGAACCACCGGTCCACCGCCATCTGCATCGCTTTGACAATCTGCAGTTTGACCAGCAGGCTTTCGAGGCGCTGCTGGTCGACCTAACTATTTAGTCGATTGCCTGATATACCAACTGCTTAATCATGCGACGGTAGTACTGGCGAATTGCGCCCGGCGTTTGCGTCATCAAAATCCCGATCAACTGCTCTTTCGGATCAACCCAGAAAAACGTGCCTCCAAGACCGGCCCACGCATAGTCGCCTTCCGAACCCGGCACGCTGGCCAGACCGGCGCCTTGTCGCACCATGAAGCCGAGGCCGAAGGTATAACCCTGCACACCCATCAGCAATTCACCCGGCTGCACGGGCGTGGCGACTTTAGGTCCGAGCTGGTCTGACGTCATCAACGCAATCGTGGTGCGGCTCAGGTAGCGCTTGCCATCGAGCGTGCCGCCATTGAGCAGCATCTGGCAAAAGCGCAGATAGTCGTCAGCCGTGGTGGCAAGGCCTGCGCCGCCCGATTCATTGCCCATTGGCTTGGTCAGGTCCAGCACCTTGGCCATGGGGCCGCCTGTCAGCGGCTCGATCAGCAATGGTTCGGCAATGCGCGAAACTTTGGAAGCTGGCACTACGAAGCTGGTGTCTTTCATACCCAGCGGCTGAATGAGTTTTTCATTCAACAGCGCGCTCAGAGGTTTGTTCGTCACGACTTCGAGCACACGTCCGAGCATGTCCGTCGACAGGCTGTATTCCCATGTGCTGCCCGGCTGCCACTGCAAAGGCGCTTTCGAGAATGCATCGACCTGCTGCGCTGGCGTAAGCGTAATCCATTTGGCTGGAATGTCGGTCGCAAACAGACCGGCTTCCTGATAAGCCTTGCGCATGCTGTCGAAGCGGGTGAATTCAGGATAAGTCAGGCCGGAGGTATGGCGCAGCAGATCCTGAATGGTAATGGCACGGTTCGCAGCAACTGTCGCACCGCTGGCGTCGGCAGGGTTGGCCATGACCTGCATCTTGCTCATCGCCGGCAAATATTTGGAGACTGGGTCAGCCAGCTGCAGCTTGCCTTCTTCGGCCAGCATCATCGTGAGAACAGATACCAGCGGCTTGGTCATGGAGTAAGCGCGGAAGATGGCATCGCGCTGCAAAGGCTTGCCCGCGGCTTTGTCTTGAAAGCCGATAGTGTCGGCGTAGGAAATCACACCCTTGCGTGCCACCAGCACGACAGCACCGGGCATACGGTCGGTGTTGATTTCAGATTGAATGACGTCACGAATACGCGCCAGCCGTGTAGCCGACAGACCCTGCGCCTGCGGTGCGCCGCTAGGCAGGTCTGCACTGTAGGCAGGAACGCTTGCGCATAGGCTCAGTACGAGTGCGCCGATCAGGCTGGCGGATGGACGGCGGGATGAAATAAATGCGGGCATGCTTGTCTCCTTTTGTTTTCGGTCATTCTAACGAAACAATGAGCATTGCTGCGCACTACCCCGCAATCAATTCAAAAAAATCGCAATGGATCCAGCAAGCCCTGCCATTCTGCAGGTAGCGGCGAGTCCTCACCCAACACGCTAGCCGCCAGCCATTCCCCGCACAGCGGCGCGCAGGTGATGCCACGTGCGCCGTGTGCGAGGCTTGCGTACAAACCTTCGGCCATCTTCCCTACCAGCGGCAGCCGGTCTTGCGTGACGCCGCGCCAACTGACGCGGCCGCTTTGAAGCTGGGCTGCATCAGTGGCAAAGTCCGGCAGCACACTTTGCAGGCGCGCGAAATTTTCAGCATCGTCGGCAAGCCGTGCGTGCGCATCGTCGTCATGGGTCTGGATGGTCGCGCCTATCGTATGCATGCCGTTAATAGCCGGCGTGACGTAGCCGTCGCGGCAGATAATCAGGTGCAGTGATTTGCCAGCGCGTTCGGGCAGGCTGGATAACTGGCCGCGGGCGCTGGCAATGCCATACGACTCCGACATCAGCGGAGTAGCGAAGGCGGATGCGAGCACGACCAGTTCAGATTCGATTTTCCGACCATCATTGAGTGTCAGGTGCCAGCGTTGCGCGTCGTCTTGCTGCAGCGAGTCGACGGCGGTATCTGTTTGCAGCGTGACCAACGGATGCGCGAGCAAGGCATTGACCAAAGCAACTGGCTGGACCCAGCCTGCCTGCGGCAGCAGGAAGCCGGCATCTGCCACCGTCTGGCCGCACAGGGCGCTGGCTTCTTCCTGACCAAGTTCGCGCAGCCAGTCGGCGGGCGCAGTGCGGGCAAGCTCTGCCAGTTTCTGGTGACGACGTGCGTCGCGCGTCAAGCGTAGTACACCGCAAAAATCATGCTGCACTGACTGCCCATGTTGCGCAATCCAGTCTATCAACCACTTGACGCCGGCAGCGGAAAGCGCAGCGATGGGGTTGTGCGCACCGGCGGGCTCGGGTCGTACCACCGCCACCGGATTGCCAGAGCCGCCGCTGGCGGGCTGCGTACGCTCGAGCACGGTGACAGCTATGCCGCGGCGTGCGAAGGCGTGCGCCACGCTGGCACCGGCTATGCCGGCGCCGATGACGATAACTTTACTAATTGATGACGATTGAGGTAAAGCCACTAGTCGCAACGGCCTTCAAAAATTAATTCCGAAGTCGGCAACTCGAGTTTGTCGCTGACTGTCTTTGCGCTCGTATCAATCAGCACGCGGCGCATTGCCTGTTGCCCGGTCAAGCCGAAGCAGGCGAACCCATTTTCAGTAGACTCGCATTGCATGCCGTCTAGCTGTTTGTTCGCAATGAGGTAACTACGTTTGTCATCTGCCGGGTAAGTTGACGCTGCGCCGCGATGCACGAAGCGTGTCTGGCCGCGACAATCGTAGTTGAGGTCGTTGGCCAGCACCACAGAGGGGAGCAGGATTAACAGGGCTAAAAAGATTAGGTTTTGCATGGGCTCAGATGATACAGCGGCTGTGCCCTGCACCTAAACGACTCTAACAAAATAACCACCATCGTCGTCCCAGCGAAAGCTCACTGGTTTCCGGAAGATTTTTGAATGAAGGACAATTGACTTAATTTGATTGGCAAATTCATTTTTTGGCTTTCTTTAGCACGAACTTTTTCAGGTTCACGACGAAAGACACTGGATCCCCCTTCGGGCCACGGACTGGCTTGCAAGCCAGTCCGCTTCGGCAGGCGTAACGCAGGCGTTACGCAACCCCTGCCTCACCCTGCGCTGGGAGCGTAGTGGGGAATTCGGACTGCACGCAGCCCGCCCACGCAGCAGTCATCACATGCAGGTGATGACGGTAGGAATTTTGAGGTCGCCTCAACCACTACCGTCATTCCGGCGAACGCCGGAATCCAGCGTCTTTCGTTGTGCAAGAAAAATCTACTGCTTCAGGGGCAATAATTCGAGTAGTGCAGAGGCAAAGAAAAGCGACACCAAAATCTTCCGGACACCAGTGAGCGAAAGCTGGGACCCAGTGGCTTTCATTGTGTACCGCCAGACGCCGCTGGATCCCAGCCTTCGCTGGGATGACGTTTTGAGTTCAGTGGCATCTTGTTAGAGGCTTTAAATAGCTAGAATCAAAGTTCAACTCAAAGCTCAACGCTCTGTAAATAATGCGGCACTTCGCACTGCCAGCCCAATTCGCTTTCGATGTGCTTGCGCATTTCATCCGCCGCTTCGGGTTCGCCATGGGTGATGAAGGTTTTGCGCGGCGCTTGTTTGAAGCCTGCCATCCAGCGCAGGATTTCACTGTAGTCGGCATGTGCAGACAGGTTACTGATCTGCTCGACTTGCGCGCGTACGGCAACTTGCTGACCATGTATTTTTACCGTCGGCACTCCGGCGACCATGGTCGCGCCACGGGTGCCGCCGGCCTGGAAGCCGGCAAAGATGATCATGTTGCGCGGGTCAGGCGCAAATACTTTCAGGTGATGCAGCACGCGCCCGCCCGTGGCCATGCCACTGGCAGAGACGATCACCATCGGCATGTGCTGCTGATCCAGCGCCATGGATTCATCGACTGAATTAATGATGCGCGCCACATCATGCAGCGCCTTGCATTGCGCCGCTGTCAGTCGGTGAATTGCTTTATGTTTCAGGTACAGCGCCGTGGCATCTTTTGCCATCGGGCTGTCGAGGAAGATCGGCAAGCTCGCCGGTATGGCGCCTGTCTGTTTCAACACGCTCAGGTAGTACAGCATGGATTGCACACGACCGACAGCAAACGCAGGAATCACCACCACGCCGCCGCGCTTGGCCGTCTCGCTGATGAGCAGACCCAGCTTTGACAACGGATCGTCGCCTTCATGCAGCCGGTTGCCATAGGTGGATTCAACGACCAGATAATCAGCCTTGGCAATTGGCTCGGGCTCAGGCGTGATGGGATCGTCACTTCGGCCAAGGTCACCGGAAAACGCAATGCTGGTGCTGCCGTTGCTGACAAGCGCCGTTGCCGCACCCAGAATATGGCCGGCCGGATGCAGCACGACACTCAAACCACCGTCAAGCTCTACCGTCTGGCCAAACGCGACCGGATGAAAATATTCCAGCGAGCGCAGCGCGTCTTTTTCGGTATAAAGCGGCAGCGCCGGCTGATGTTTGGAAAAACCGTGGCGGTTCGCAAAGGCAGCGTCTTCTTCCTGTATGCGTCCACTGTCTGTCAGCAGCAGCTTGCACAAATCGAAGGTGGCTTCGGTGCAAATGATCTTGCCCTTGAAACCATCGCGCACCAACAGCGGCAGATAACCGCTATGGTCCAAATGCGCATGCGTCAGTACGACGGCATGAATGGCAGCTGGTGGCAAAGGCAGCGCTTGCCAGTTACGCAAACGCAGCTGCTTGTAACCCTGAAAGAGGCCGCAATCCACCAGTATGCGAGACTGATCAGAAGCGATCAGGTATTTGGAGCCGGTTACGGTATCGGTCGCACCGAGGAATGTCAGTTGCATAGCAGGGCCTTTGCATTAATGAACATTATTTTTGTATCCTGCTGACACTGTACTATCTACGATCACATTTGTTTCACTCATTGAATTTCATGAAAAAATTTCTCGCTCTCTGCCTGCTTGTCGCTGCCCTCCCCTCCTACGCGCAAGGCTGGGTGCGCTATGCGCAAACCACTGAAGCGACGCATTATTTTGACAGCCTGCGCACCCGTAAAATGGGAGACACTGCGTTTGTCTGGGATTTGCATGACCTGCAAAAGCCGGATGCTGATGGCGCATCGCGGTCTGTGCTGTTTGCGCTTGAATACAACTGCCGCCCCAGGCAATACCGCGTGTTGAGTTCGGCGTGGATGGCTGATGCTATGGCTGGTGGGAAGGTGGTCAAGGAAACCACTGGCGCCGGCGAATGGCATGACGCGACAGCGGGATCGCTGCGCGGCATGCTGTTCAATCATATTTGCGAGTAGATGCCTACAAAGACTCACTGCAACTGCGTATCAACTGGCGCGTGCTGCACGCGGTTAGGTCTGAGGCCGGCCAGGGTTTGATTCAACTGCTGGGCAAGCTGCGCCAGATTTTCCAGGCTCATGGCGATACGGCATTCGAGACGAGCGTCGAGAATTTCAGGTGTTTTTTCGCCATTGAGTGCATGCTTGCCTAGTGCAGCAATAGCGTGCTGCTCAATAAAACCAAAGTCAATAAACACCATGCCCGAGCCCGGCTGCACGGCGCTGACATTGGCGACGATGGCTCGATCGGAATGATCGGTGGCGCGCAGCCTTACGCTAACCTGCACCTCGTGCGTTGTGGCCTGGGTGGGTTGGGCGGCGTTGGCTGCGCCGTTTGAAGAGTTGATCTGATCTTCATCGTGTTGAACTTCGCTCATTTTTTTCCTTTGTTTGCGGTGGTGGGTGAAGCAGAACTTTGTTGCAATAATATTAATCAATTAGCAGCAATGCCCGCAAGTCAGTGAAGCTTCACGCGCGATACCGAAAGTGGATGAGATGTGACAGTTTGTTGTTGGCAGTCTGCAGTCACAACGGGGTCGCCAATGCAGCTTGAAGGCTTTAGGGTGTTTTGACGATGCAATGCACTAAGCATGTACTAACGCAGCAGCCGAACAGATAGCGCATTCGAGATGCATTGCGCTGACTCTTAAAGTCACATATTAAAAAAAGACCGGGAGACTTTCGTCACCCGGCCTGTTTACGTACAGCTTGAGCAGGCCCTATCAGGCAAAGTGAAATTGCTGCTCTTCCGGTACGCCAACCAACTCCACGGGCGGCACCGAACCGATGAAGTCCGGCACACCATGACCATCATCATCTGTAGAGAACGGCAGGAAGCGCTCGCCGACGGCAAGGTCTTCATCCAGCACATCATGCTCGTAGCCCAGTAAGTGACCCATCTCGTGCACGAGCGCAGAGAACAGGTCGACCTTTTGAGCCGCCACACCGCCCAGTCCCAGTGACCAGCCATGGCCGTCTGCGTCGTCGTCGATAGTGATTGAGGTGCCATCCGTCATCGACAGCATTTTGCCGCCAAGGTCGCTGATGGTGACTTCCGTTGCCTTAAGCATGCTGACTTCATCAGCAGTAGCACCATGCGCTGCCCAATACTTCACTGCCTGATTAATGACGTGATCGAGCTGCGCATCGTTGACTGCCCTGGCACCATCGCCGACTTCACCATCGAGCATTAACGGTTTGACTTTTGGTGCGAGAGTGATGCTGCCATTCTCACCGTTCAGTAACGAACCGCCCATTTTGGTAACGAAGCTATAGTCCACCGTAGGCCAGCCCGCAGCTTGGGTGCCGACATTCGAGTTAATCACGCTAGCCGTGCTGTATTTGATTGCCACCACATACAGCGAACCAACCTGATCCGGCGTGAAGTTGATTGTGACATCGCCATCAGACGTGATCGTTACCTGGCTCTTGGTCAAGGTGACCGAAGTGATTGTGTCGCCAGCGTCGATACCATTATTATCTAGGTCAGTGATTTTGTAGAGCTTCACATCGCTGAAGACAGGCATGAATGCACCAGTTTTTAAGCTTGTATCTGACTGGTCTATAAGAATCGACATCTTGTCTACACCTGCTTTGCCGTCGACATCAACACCTACAAGCCCGTTCGACAAACCAGTGAAGTAGAAAAATACGCCGGGGTTAGTCTGGCTGATCAGGCCACCCTTGACACCGTATTGCACGTCGCCGCCTTGCGATGCGTAATAGGATTCAAAAGTGCTGGCGGTTCCGCTGATGTACTGGCTTACCGTTGTGGCGGTTGGGGCGATCAGGCCGTAGTCTTTGGGGATTGCAGAGAAAGAGCTGGAATCCGATTTTGTTACAAAGCTCGAATCTGGCGCAGCGGCACTAACAGTGGCAATGTTAGTGTAATTGCCAGCTACAGTCGTACCGCTAGCTTTGAAAATCCAGATTTCACCCGGACTCATGATGCTATCGCTACCGGTGTCGCCGCTTAGATAGGTCGCAGGGAAATCATCGGTGAGGTTCGAGATTGTTCCAGCGTCATCTTTTACTTTGACAGTGTTCAAGCTGACGTTACCTGTATTGGTGACGGTGTATTGCCAGGTAACTGGTGCTCCTACTGCGACATTGGTAAGTCCGTCTCCAGTTTGGCTACCGATAATGGTGATTTTGTCGATGGAAATACTCGACTTACCCACTAGCTTGACCGTGTTGCTGTCGGTGTCGCTCAAGACTGTCTGGGCCGGATCCATCGCCTTGGCCGTGACGGTGTTCTGCAGCGAGCCCGCATCCACTTGTGCCTGCGT